>CAWBFG010000014.1:0-37145 GCA_963787955.1 uncultured Alphaproteobacteria bacterium
GCGATCTTTACCTCATCGCTCATCGCCTTCAGCGGCGCGAGCGGATCGACGGGCGGCGGCGTTGCGGGCGAGAAGCACAGGGCGGGGTGCTGGAGGTTCCGGCGCGGGCGCCACGGCCGCTGGAATTTCTGCCGGCGCGGGGTCGGGTTGTTCAGCCGGCGCGGGAGCGGGCGGTTCGATCGGCGACGACACCTGCATGGCAGGCTGCTCCCAGATCACCGGCTCGGGCGAAACAGCTTCGGTCTGCGCGACCGGTTCATCGGACTCGACCGGTTCGGCGGGCTCCGCCGCAACGATCAACGGGTTGTGGTCGAGCAGGAAGGCCGCGGCCGGGTCGGGCTCCGCATCCGGCACCGGACCGAACAGCAATGCATCCCGATCGAGATCGTTCGCCGGCGCCTCGATCGCGTGCGGCACGAAGGGCTGCGGCGCGTCGGGGCCCACGGCCGCGGTCGCGGCACCATCATCAGGCTCGGACGGATCGGCCGGCGGCATGATGACGATCGGCGCCACGCGGGCGGACGGCGCTGCCGCTTCGGCGGGTGACGGATCGGCGCGTGCTTCGTCAGGCGGCGCCGGGACCGGTGATGCCAGGGCTTCGATGGGCGTGAGATCCGCCTGAGCGTCGATGGCGGGCGGCTCCGCCGTGGACTTGAACTCCCTGGGCTCGAAGATGACGGCCCTGCCGACCTCGGGCGGCAGATACGGCACCGCCTCCATGCGCGCGTAGCTCGACAGCAGTTCGATCTCCGGCATGCTGGGCCCGGTCGCTGCGGCAACGCTCGGCAGGGGGAACACGTCCGGCTCGGACAACGCGGCCCGTGGGGGCGATGGCTCGGTGTCCTGCGGTTCGGCAATCGGCGATTCCGATGCCGCCGTGATCGGCATGGACGCTGCGAGCTCTTCCACCATGGCTTCGAGCATGGCGACTGTGGTAGCCGGACCCGTGCTTGCGGGCGCAACGGCTTCACTTGTTGCCGCTGCGTCCGGATCGTTGGCACGACCGAGCTGCGAAACCACCTCGGACACGGTCGGGACGTGATCGGATTCCTCCGGCGCCGACGTTGGTGCCGCTGCGTCATCGTGACCACGCAGCGCGTCAAGCAACGCCTGTTCTTCGGCGGTTCGTTGCTCCGGTTCGGAGGATGGACGCGCGGGCACAGCAGCGGCCGCAACGCAAGCCGGCGCCGCGGTATCCCGGCTGGCGAGCACCGTGATCAGCTCAATCCGGATTTCCAGGTCGCGCAGCAGCACGACCAGCTCGTCGTCCAGCACGCCCTTGGCGTCCAAACCCGAACGGAGGTGACCGACCGCGGTCGCCAACTCGCCGAGATCGTGCTGCAGGCGTGGGTCTGCTTTGCGGCCATCCCGCGCGGCGGCTTCGATTCGTTCGAACGCGGCCAGCACACGGTCGGCATCGCTGCCCGCTGCGGCCGCCGGCTCCGACGCCGGTGAGGGACGCGCCAAAAGCCTCTTGGATGGGGGCTCGTTGGACATGCGCGAACCGCTGTGAGAAGTCTCCACCAATCTGCACGATCACCCCGGGACCGCAATCCGTTCGATGGCCCACCAGCCCCAGCTATCCACCGATCGATTTGCTTTCAAGCTAGGGCTGTTCTACGCGGCCTATTTCCTGTTCGGCGGCATTCAACTGCCGTTTTTCCCGCTTTGGCTCGAGGCGCGCGGCCTCGACGCCGGCATGATCGGGCTCACCATCGCCGCGGCGATGATCGTTCGCATCATCGCGGTTCCCCTCATCACCCGCGTCGCCGACCGCCACCGCGCGCTGAAAACGAGCCTGGTGATCGCCAGCATCGCGAGCGCGCTGGCGATGGCAGTGGTCGGGTTGGTTGAGGGCACGGTCGCGATCCTGATCGCCTACGCGATCGCCGCGATCGCGTTCTCGCCGCTGCTGTCGCTGACCGACGCCTATGCGCTCAACGGCCTCGGCGCGCGGGGGCGCGCCTATGGGCCGGTGCGCCTGTGGGGCTCGGTCGCGTTCATCGCCGCCAATATCGTCGCTGGCGCGCTGCTCGCCGTCGTCGCGCCGGGTCATCTGATCTGGCTGATCGTCGCCGCGTTGGCCGTGACCGTCATTGTCGCGACCCTGCTCGATCCTCTCGACGCGCCGCTGTCGCCTGCGAGCGCGGCGGTTGTGTCGCCACGGCTGTTGTGGCGGCAGCCGGCGCTGATCGCGGTCGCCGCGGCGGCAAGCCTCACGCAGGGCAGCCACGCGCTGTTCTACGGCTTCTCGACGCTGGAATGGCGCGCCGCCGGCCTCGACGGCGTCACCATTGGCGTGCTCTGGGGTCTCGGCGTGGTGGCCGAGATCGTGCTGTTTGCGCTTTCGCCACGGCTGTCTGCGGTGCTCAACCCGCCAGCGCTGATGGCGATCGGCGCCGCCGGTGCGATCGTGCGCTGGGCCGCGATGGCGTTCGATCCGCCGCTTGCCGCGCTGCCGGCGCTGCAAATTCTGCATGCGGCGTCGTTCGGCGCGGCGCATCTCGGCGCCATGGGGTTCCTGGCCCGCGCGGTGCCGAAGGATCTCGCGGCAACCGCGCAGGGCCTCCTCGCGACCGTGTCGGGGATCGTGATGGCGGCGGCGACCGGCCTGTCGGGCCTGATCTACGCGGCGTCGGGCAGCCTCGCCTATCTGGCGATGGCGGCGATGGGCATCAGCGGGCTCGCCTGTGCGCTCATCGCGCAGCGGCTTTGGCGGCGGGGTTAGCGGGACTTATTGCCTTGTGCGCGATCTTTTCCGAAAACCGGTTCCCACTTTCGGGATCACGCCCTAGCGGCAGGCCGGATACATGGACGCGAGCTCGCGACCACGCAGGAAGATCATCTTCGACGACAGGCCGCCGCGCGAGTTGATCCAGCGCCGCAGGTGCGCGGGATAGACCTCCCACAGCGCCTGGGTGCCGACCGCGCTCGGGACCGGGCGTCCGGCCGGCCCGGGCATCCAGGCGGCATGGAAGCCCAGCATGGCCCGCTGGGTGACGCAGATGCGCTCCCGGGGCACGATGCCCAGCACCAGGGTGCAGGCCGACAGGCAGGCGCCGTCGATCATCACCCGGTCGCCAGAGCTACGCACGGCGGAATAGGCTTCGACATAGGTGCCGATCCGGCCGCCGACGTCGTCGGTGATCCGAACCACTGCCGATGAACTTGTTGCTGAAAGCGCCACGACCGCAGCGCCGACCAAGGCCGCTCGAAGTCGCATACCCCCGAACCCCATCCTCAAGCGCCGCGCTATTAACCTTTGTAAATGATCCGACGCCGATTTGGAAGTGCTTCGTACGGTCGCAGCGAGGGATCGATTTGGTCGTGGCTATTGCGCACAGGATATTTAATAAGCCATTGTTTTTCAAGGATATTTTAGCTGTTTCAATTGTGAAAATTGGCCCCGGTGCCTGGGCCGCAAACGAGCACTCCACAGCCGGATTTTGCGGTGCGAAAACGCGCTCAATTACTGCATGCCCGGCGCCTTTCCCGGACCTGTCCGCGAGCCCTTCAGCAGCCGGCCGACGCACCCCTTGGCGCGCGCCTACTGCTGAATTTTGGCACCCGCCGCCTTCACCAGACCGGCCCAGCGCGGCGCCTCCGAGGCGATGAAAGCGGCAAAGTCGTGCGGCGTTCCGGTTTTGGTGATGGAGCTAAAGCGCGCCATGGTGGCGGTGGCCTCGGGCGTCTTGAGGCCGGCGTTCACCGCGGCGTTAAGCTTGGCGATGATCTGCGGCGACGTGCCGGCCGGCGCGACCACGCCGGTCCAGGCATCGATGGTGAAATCGGGGAAGCCGCTTTCCACCAGCGTCGGCACGTCGGGCAACTCCGGCCAGCGCTCGGCGCGCGCGATGCCGAGCGCCCTGAACTTGCCGTCGCGGATCAGCGGCATCAGGATCACCGTGCCGTCGATGGTGAAGTGGGTCTGCCCGCCCAGCATGTCCGCCACCGACTGTGCGGCGCCCTTGTAGGGAATGTAGGTGATGTCGAGGCCGGCCTTGGTCTTGAACAGCGTCGACAAGAGGTGCGGCGGCGTGCCCAGGCCGGCGCCGTAGTTGAGCTTGCCGGGATTGGCTTTGGCGTAGGCGACGAACTCCTGCACCGTTTTCGCCGGTACCGAGGCCGGCACCACCATGACATGCGGCAAGAGCGACACGCTGGCGATCGGCGCGAACGATTTCAGCGGGTCGAGGCCGAGGTCGGTGTAGAGCGCGGGCGCGACACCGAGCGAGCCGGACGAGCCGAACAGCAGCGTGTAGCCGTCGGGCTCGGCACTGGCGACGGACTTGGAGCCGATGGTGGAGCCGGCGCCCGGCCGGTTTTCGACGATCACCTGCTGGCCGAGATTGGTCGACATCCCCGCCGCGACCAGGCGCGCCATGGTGTCGATCGGTCCGCCCGGCGGGAACGGCACCACCAGCTTGATCGGCTTGTCGGGGTAGGACTGCGCCTGTGCCGTGGTCGCTGCGGCGGTCCCGACGACCAGCGCCGCGACGGCGCACAGCAACATTCGCCTGCTGAACATGGCTTCCCTCCGTGCCGGCTCTACGGCCGCTGCGGCTATCTTACCCGGGCGGTTCGTGCCGCAGTAGCGCGATCTCAGTTCGCGGCGATGCCGGCATGTCGCACCACCTCGGCGCTCAATTGATCTGCACGCCGCTCGACGCCACGATTTCCTGCCACCGCGGCGTCTCTTCGGCGATGAAGGCGGCGAAGTCCTTGACCGTTCCGATGCTCGGCGCGACGCCGATCCGTTTCATGCTCTCCGCCATCTCGGGGGAGGCCAGCGCTGCGTTGGTGGCCTGGTTGAGCTTCTGCACGATCGCGGCCGGCGTGCCGGCGGGCGCCCACAGGCCGACCCAGAACGCCAGCGGCAGGCCCTGGTAGCCGCCCTCGATCATGGTCGGCACGTCCGGCAGATCGGGCTCGCGCTCCTTCGCCCACACCGCGATGGCGCGCACCTTGCCCTCGCGTATCAGCGGCAAGAGCGTCGTGGTGGTGCCGATGTTGACGTGGATCGAGCCGCCGAGCATGTCGGTCACCGCCTGCATGCCGCCCTTGTAGGGCACGCTCGCGATCTCGGCGCCGTTGCTTTTGTGGAACCACTCGCCGACCAGCTGCGGCGCAGTGCCCTGGCCGTAGCCGAAGTTGAGCTTGCCGGGATTGGCCCTGGCGTAGGCGATCAGCTCGCGCGGCGTCTTCACCGGCAGCGACGGCGGCACGATCGTCACCCACGAGCCCCACGCCACGTTGGCGACCGGCGTGAAGCTCTTGGCCGGGTCGAAGTCGAGATTCTTGTACATGAATTGCGAGACGACGAAGCTCGAGCTCTGGAACAGCAGCGTGTAGCCGTCCGCCTCCGTCGTTGCGGCGGCTTTCATGCCGATCGTGGTGCCGGCGCCGGGGCGGTTGTCGACCACGACGCTCTGGTTGAGCTTCAGGCCGAGATGCTGCGCCGTGAGCCGCGCCACCACGTCGACCGGCGAGCCGGGGGTGAATGGCGCGATCATCTTGATTGGCCGGGCGGGATAATCTTGCGCGTGCGAGGGCAGGGCCACGAGAACCAGGACCGCAGCCAGAAGGAGTTGACGGGGAATACGTTTGATCGCCCTCATCCTGAGGAGCGCGGCGCAGCCGCGCGTCTCGAAGGATGGGGGCGCCCCCGTCGGGCCAGCATGCTGACCTGATCGCAAGACATAAAGATACGCGCCGGTCACGGGCCGCCCCATTCTTCGAGACGCGGTCCTGCGGACCGCTCCTCAGGATGAGGGCGGAATTAGAAGCGAGTCAATTGCACGCATCGCAATGCGCAGGTGCTGCGTATCTCTCGGCGGATCATGCTCTATCCCCACAGTGCCGCGAGCGGCGGATAAACCAGGCTGCCATCATAGCGCAGGCCGTCGGGCCGGTCCTTCGCCAACAGCAGCGGGCCGTCGAGATCGACCACGCGGGCGCGCTGCGCGACCAGCATCGCCGGCGCCATGGCGAGCGAGGTTGCCACCATGCAGCCGATCATGATGCCAAATCCAAGGCGGCTCGCTTCCTCCGCCATGGCGAGCGCCTCGGTGAGGCCGCCGGTCTTGTCGAGCTTGATGTTGACCGCGTCGTAGCGCCCGGCAAGGCGGTGCAGCGACGCACGGTCGTGCACGCTCTCGTCAGCGCAGATTGGCACCGGACGCTGAATTTCGGCAAGCGCGGCATCGTTGTCGGCGGGCAAGGGCTGTTCGATCAGAGTGACGCCGGCCGCCGCACAGGCCGCAAGATTCTCGGCGAGATTGTCTACGGTCCAGCCCTCGTTGGCGTCGACGATCAACTCCGATCGCGGCGCAGCCGCACGCACCGCGCGGATGCGCTCGACGTCGCCACGCCCGCCGAGCTTGATCTTGAGGAGCTCGCGCCACGCCACTGCCTTTGCGGCCTCCGCCATGGCGGCGGGATCGCCGATCGAAACCGTGTAGGCGGTGGTGAGCGGCTTCGGTGGATCAACGCCCGCCAACTGGTGCACCGGTTTGCCGGCGCGCTTGGCTTCGAGGTCCCAGAACGCGCAGTCGAGTGCGTTGCGCGCAGCGCCCGGCGGCATCGCGTGTTGCAGCGCGGCGCGATCGAGGCCCTGCGCCAGCGGACCGGTCATTGCCCCAAGCGCCGCGGTCACGCTGGCAACGGTTTCGTCGTAGCGCGCGTAGGGCACGCACTCGCCGCGGCCGCGGTGTTTCCCATCGTTTAGTTCGGCGACCACCACGACGGCTTCGGTCTTGGCCCCGCGGCTGATGGTGAACGCGCCGGCGATCGGCCACCGCTCGACGTGGACCGCGAGGGAGAGGGGCATCATCGCGTCAGTATGACGGGGCCGCAGGAGGCGGCTCAAGCGCGGAGTTTGCCAGTGTTGTCCGCGCAACCGAGCCGATCGAGGAGCGCCGAAGGCTCAGCCGCCGATCACCGTATGGGTCAAGCTGCTTCGATGGCTCGCTCGACCAGCAGGGGCGACAGCTTCTCGAAAATCTCAACGCGGAAGCGGTCGATCTCCCAGCTCACGACGTCATTGAATTGCGTCAGACTGTGAATCGTGGCGAGGTCTGCCGTGCACTTGACCGGCACGCCTTCGATCATCAACCAGCCCGACAGCTGCTCGCCATCCCACACGACGGCCGTACTGCGCTCGATGCTCATGACGCGCGCCCCCGTTGCCTAAGCCAGCCTAGCAAACTTCCGGCTGTAAGAGTCGGTAATAATGCGTGAGCTGTGGAGACCGATTTGGGCCTTCGGGGCAGCGCGTCCGGCCGAAAATGCAATGGGCGCATCTTGCGGCCCCCCATATTGTTTCAATTGCGACGTTACTCGCCGAACCGTCCGGCGGCGTGGGCCAGCATCGTATAAACCTTGCCGGTCTCCGAGGTGAGATAGGTCCGCGCCACCACTTGGCCGCGGTCGTCGCGCGCGACCTCTTCGAGCAGCCGCTCGAACTCGCCGATATAGCGATCGACCGTCTGCTTGAAGTCGCGGTCGCCACGGTACTTGCGGCGGATCTCCTCGAAGGTCTTCTGGCCCTGCATGGTGTAGAGCCGGCGGGTGAACACGTTGCGCTCGCCCCGTCGATAGCGATCCCACAGCTCAGTCGCCGCGTCATGATCGATCATGCGGGCGATGTCGACAGAAAGCGAATCGAGGGATTCGATGGTGTGATGCGCCGCGCGCGCGTCGCTGCGCGGCGGGGGAGCGCGTTCCTGCGGGCGCCGGTTCCTCCGGGCGCGAGGCTCGGTGCAAAATCTCGGACAGCCAGCCGCTGCGGCCATTACCGCCCGGTTGGTTTGGCACTGCCGGACTCAGCGATGGCGATTCAGCGCGGCGTGCGGGCAGAGGTGGGTTGGCGCCCGTGATCTCCATCCGCGCTGCAGGCGCCGGCCGCGCGTCGGCGCGCGGATCGATGCGTGTCGGCTCCATTCGCGGCTCCGGACGAGGTGGCTCTGCAAACCGCGGCGCTTCCAGACGCGCGTTGACGCTGGCTGCAGCCATATCTTCTCGGCCACCTCGCCTGGCGGGCTCGGCGGAATCCATGCCGCGGCCATGCCGCGCAACGATGCGATTGAGCTCGGCCAGCGCCTCGATCTGATCGACGATGACACGGCGCATCTGCGCCGCGCTTTCTGCGGTCTCCTGTGGCAACTCGAGCACGCCGCGGCGCAGCTCGGTGCGGGTCGCTTCGAGCTCCCGCTGCATCTCTGATGCCATCTGCTTCATGCCTTGCAGCAAATCAGAGAAGCGCTGCGTGGTGGACGCAAGCATCTCCTGCGCCTCGTTGCTGTGCTCGCCGTAAATGCTGCGCAGTTTGTCGGTGTTTTCGACATGAATGCTCTGCAGCTTGTTGCTGGTCTCGGCGTTGATGCTGCGTAGCGTTTCATTGGTTTCGTCGTGGATCCCGCGCAGCGTCTCGCTGGTGCGCGTGCGCTCTTGATCCATGGCCTGCAAGCCCTGCGCGCTCGATTCCGCAATGATGAGGGCGATGTCGCGCGCACGGCCCGAGGCGCCTTCCAGCGTCTCGTCGAGCAAGGTGGAGAAGCGTTGCAGGCGCTGTTCGATGTCGCCGCTCCGACTGTCGAGCGTGGCGACAACCGTCTCGATCTCGGTGCGACGTTCGCCAAAGGTCTCGTTGGTGCGGCGGTTGCTCTGTTCGATCAGGGCGACCGCCTCGGCGAGCGAGCGGCCGTGCTGGTCGAACTGGCCGGCGAGCTGCGACAGGTCGGTCAGCACCTTGCTGGTGGCGACGTGGAAGGCGCCGATGTGATGGTCGACCTGGTTGCTGGCGACACCACTGCGTTCGGCAACCTCGTTCATGGTGGCCACGAACTCGGACACGCGGGTGACGAGGGTGTTTTCCAGTGCGCTCATGTTCTGGTGCGCGCCCGAGAGCACCTCCTGCAGCAGGATGTTGGCCTCGCGCAGCCGCTCGAACAGCGCGGTGGTGTCGGAACGCAGCATGCTGTGCGTTTCGAGCATCTCGGAGACTGTGGCTTTCGCGGTCGTGGTCGAGCGCTCGATCGCCGCGTGCGTGTTGTCCTGCAGGTTCTTGAGCGTCAGGTTGACGGCGCTGGTCGCCTTCTCGCTGGCGTCGTTGACCTGGCGGGCGATCTGCTGGCTGTTGTCCAGCATGGTCCTGGTGAAGTTGAAGCCTTGGCTCTCGATCGCGTTGACCGCCTGCTCGGTGGCCTTGTTGATTTCTGCAGTGAACTCCCGGCTCTTGCCGCCGAGTGCGGTCAACAGCGTGCCGGAGTTGCTATCGAGGATGCGCGTCATCTCGGCTGCACGCGCGCTGACCTGGGCGCTGATCTCCTCGGCCTTGCCGACGAAGCTGCGCGCCACTTCGGCACTGACACCGAGCAAGGTGCGCTCGACGTCGGTCGCATTCTGCTTGAGCACGGTGCTAATACCGGTCGACACCGCGGTGAGAGTCTTCTCAACCTCGGTGGTGAGTTGACCGACCACGCGCTGGGTGTTGCCGGCGATCTGGCCGAACACCTTCTCGGCCTTGCCGCTGACCTGGTTGAACACCTGCTCGGCATTGCCCGTAGCTTTGGCCAACAGTTGCTCGGCCTCGCCGGCGATCTGGCCGAACACCTTCTCGGCCTTGCCGCTGACCTGGTTGAACACCTGCTCGGCATTGCCCGTAGCCGTGGCCAACAGTTGCTCGGCCTCGCCGGCGATCTGGCCGAACACCTTCTCGGCCTTGCCGCTGACCTGGTTGAACACCTGCTCGGCATTGCCCGTAGCTTTGGCCAACACTTGCTCGGCCTTGCCGGTGGTTTGAGCGAGCACCTGCTCGGCATTGCTGGTGGCCTTGGCGAGCACATGCTCGGCGTTGCCGGCGGCTTGAGTGAACACCTCCTCGGCCCTGCCAGCGGCCTGTGCGAACACCTGTTCGGCGTTGCCGGTGACCTGGCTGAACACGCGCTCGGCCTCGGTCGAATTGGTGTGGATCGCGGTCGTAAGCTGCTCCAGGCGCGCGTTGAGCGCGTCCGCGGCGGCCTTGGTGCGCACCTCGATCTGCTCGGTGACATGCTCGGCGCGGCCGACCAGCAGCTGCTCGAAGCGGCCGATCCGGATGTCGAGCGTGTTGGCGACCTCCATGGTGCGGGTGCCGAGCGCGTCCGCGGCGGCCTTGGTGCGCACCTCGATCTGCTCGGTGACATGCTCGGCGCGGCCGACCAGCAGCTGCTCGAAGCGGCCGATCCGGGTTTCGAGCGTGTTGGCGACCTCCATGGCGCGGGTGCCGAGCGCACGGTCGATGTCGTCGATCTTGCTGCTGATCGTCTCGGTGAGGGTCTCGCCGCGGGTATTGATCGTGGTGGTGACGTCGCCGATGCGCTTGTCGAGCGCGGCGACGACCTCCTTGCCGCCTTCGGCCAGTGTCTTGGCGATGTCCATGACGCGCGAGGAGAGGGCCTCGTTGAGCGTCTGGGTGCGACTGTCGAGCGCCTCCTGGAAGCGTGACAGACGCTGATCGAGCGTTGCGGTGACCTCGCTGGACTTGATGCCGACCTTGGTGTCGAAACCATCGATGTAGACCCGCATCGACTCGCCGACTTCCTGGGTGCGCTGGCCGAGCCGTTCGACCAGCTCGCCGCCATAGGTCTTCACCGTGCGGTCGAATTCGGCGATGTGACGCGTGATCAGGTTGCCGAGCGTGGTGCTGTCGCGAGAAATCTTCTCGGCAAGCTCGGAGCCGCCGGTCGCGAACATCTGCTCGAACGCCTGCAAGCGCGTGGCGAGCATGTTCTTAACGCCCTCGTCATGCTGGGCCACGCTCGAGGCAAGGCCTTCCGCGCTCTGGCGGAACGTTTCGCTGACGTTGTTGCCGCGCTCGACCAGCGTGTCGGTGATGGAGGTGCCAGTCTGCTCCAACTTGGACACGACGTCGCCGCCGCGCTCGACCAGCGTGTCGGTGATGGAGGTGCCAGTCTGCTCCAACTTGGACACGACGTCGCCGCCGCGCAGGCTGAGATCGAGCACCAGCGAGTCGCCGGTCGACTTGAGCGTGTTGTTCACCTCGTCGCCGCGCGTGACGATGGTCTCGGCGAGCCGGCTGGAGGTGTCGACGATGGTGTCGGTGATCTGCTGCGAACGCTCGTCCATCATCTGTACGATGGCGGACGATTTCTGCGCGAAGCCTTGCGTCACATCGTCGAGCCGCTGCTCCATCATGATGGAGAGGTTGTTGGTGAGCTCGGAGAATTCCTCGGTGATGTGATCGGTCTTGAAGTTGAGGCTCGAGGTCAGCCGGTCGCTGGCCGTGGCGATCGCGTCGGTGGTTTCCTGGCTGGTGCGCTCCAGCCGCTCGAGCAGATCACCGCCGCGCTCGCCGAGCGCGCCGATCATGAAGTCGCCGGCGCGGCCGAGCGCGAGCGTGATGTGCTCGCCCTTCTCGGTGAGAGCGTGCACGATCTTCTGGGCGCTGTCGCTGACGCGACCGGAGACGTGATCGCTGACCGTCGCGATGTCGTTGGTCAGGTCGAGATGAACGCTGGTGATCGCATTGCGGACATGCTCGCCCTGCGCGACCAGCGTATCGCGCTGGTGGGCGAGGCCTTCCAGCAGGCCGCGGATGCGCACTTCGTTCTCGTGATAGGCGCGCTCCAGCGCCGACACTTCGTTGGCGACCAGCGCTTCGAGCTCGGCGGCGCGCGCCAGCGCGCGCTCGACGCCGTCACCCATCGCCGCGACCTCGCGGCGGATTGCCTGGCCGACCGTAACGATCAACTCGCGCGCGACCTCTTCCGGCTCGGCGAGCCGCATCGCGACGCCCGCCATCGATTGCGCGATCAGGCGCAGCTCCTGCGAGCGCCACACCATGTGAGCCAGCGCATAGAAGAACAGCACCGGCGCCAGCACGAAAGCGGCAAGTCCGAACATCGCCGGAATACCGGCCGCGCCCTGCGAAGCCACTGTCCGCAGGTCAGGCAGATAGAGGAAGGCCAGGATCAGGCCGCCCAGCACCCAGGCCAACGCAAAAATCGAGGCCACCACATAAGAGGTGCGTGGCGAGTGCCGCTGCAGGGTCTGCAGGATCATGCCGATCGACTGGCGATCGTCGTTGGCAGCGCGGCGCGGGGCGGGGTGGTCATCGGCGCTGCCCGAGGGGCCGACGCCTTCAAACAGGTCGTTTGCGGTAGAAGAAGAAGGAGACGACGTCGGTTGGCTGGCGCCGCGGTCGAGCTGGGGTAGGGCAGGCTCGGGGGAAGCCGCGGGGCGGCTGGCCGGCGCCTTGTCGAGGTTCCCCAAGGCCTCTTGGATCGCCGACAGCGCCGATTCCGCAGGATCCTGGATCTTTTTCGGATAATTCGCCATGTCCGCCGTCGCCTCGCGTTGCTATTCAAGACTCTTGGCCGCGAACTGAATGGAAAGCCCCCTCAGCCGCACACCGCTCGCGTGATCGTCGTGGTCCCCCAAAGGGATCCGTTGCCTCCGGCGAGGCCCGTCCTGCCCAGACTTATCCACAGCATACGCTCCCGCCGAGCGCGCATCCTATCGGTCCGGGGGGTCGAAAGAAACCTGACGTGTAAGGCTTTTTTAATCATCGTTAATGTGCCGATCGGAAATTTCTTTAGACCTTTCCGTGGCTTCGAAAGGATGCAGCGCCGTTCCCGGGCCTCCCGGGTGCCCGTTTGCCGCAACATCCTTAACGCCGACCGGTCGCTGGAACATGCGGCGTCCCCGTTGCCGCTCTCGTTTCCGCATCACGCCAGCGCATTGTGGCAGTTTGGCGAACGTCACGGGTCTGTCGCGCTCGCCGCCCGTGGGGCACACTCGACGCCCGCATTCCGCGCTGCAAAATCTGGCATGGCCGCTCAGATCGCATGACGCCGCAAGTCACTGTCCTTCTGCCGGTTCGTGACGGGGCGCGATGGCTTGGCGAGGCCTTGCAAAGCGTTCTCGCCCAGACCTTTGGTGACTGGGAGCTGGTCGTCGTCGATGACGGCTCGACCGACGATACGCCGCGCATCCTCGCTGATTTCGCGCAACGCGACAGCCGGATCCGGGTCATCCGGCAGGAGCCGCTGGGACTGGTCGTGGCCCTCAACCGCGGTCTGGCCGAAGCCCGCGGTGCCTTGCTGGCGCGGCTCGATGCCGACGACGTCGCACGGCCGCAACGGCTGGAGCAGCAAGTCAGTCACTTCAGCAGGCACCCCGAGGCCGGCTTGCTCGGATCATGGGCGGAGCGGATCGATGACGCCGGCCGTCCGAAAGGATTGCTGAAGCCCGAAACCGAGCCCGCACGGCTTGGCCGCACGCTGATGCGCGCCAATCCGTTTGTGCATTCTTCGGTGATGTTTCGTACCGAGCTGGCGCGACGGCTCGATGGATATCGGCCGGCATTTCGTGCTGCGGAAGATTACGACTTGTGGCTGCGGCTTGCCGAAAACGCGACAATCGCCAACCTGCCGGAGGTCCTGATCCAATACCGCTGGCACGGCGACAACGTGACCAACCGTGATGCAATCCGCCTGGCATTCTCAGTCAGGCTCGCGCAGCGCGCGGCGCGCGCGCGGCAAACCGGAGTCGATCCCGCTGAACGTCTCGTCGATGCTCCGGATTGGCGCTCGCCCGCCGCCGATGCATCGTTTTACGCGAGTGACGCGGCGCTCTACCGCATGCTCGAACTGGCCGATCCGAATTCGTTCCGAGAGGGGCGTGGCGATGTTGATTTCGCCGTGCTGGAAACGCGCTTTGACGAGTTCAGTCATGACGAGCGCGCGCTGGCCGCTCACGCCATGATCAATCACATGACGCGGGCCGATCCTGGTAGCGCGCGGGACACGCGCCGGCGATTTCTTCGTTTGCTGTGGCGGCGGCCCGGCATGGTGCCGAAAACAGCATGGCGCTTGCTGCCGGCGGCGCTGCTGCGCTAGGCACGATCCGCTCCAACACTGCCGCGCGTCAACGCCAGAGGCGCAGCAGCCACAACCATTGTCCGGGCTGCTCGCGAACCCAGCCTTCGATCGTCGAGACGATCACCTGCATGGTGCCGGCAACGTCGACCAGGCCTTTGGAGTCGCGCATCGGCTCGATCGCGGGCGTGATGTCGAGACGCAAGCGCCCGTCCGCCAGCCGAATAATCCGGAAGCCATGGAACGGGCAGTCGAAGATGCGCACAAAGCGCGCAAACAGCGGATTCACTTTGAACGGACGGTTGAACATCATCACCTCGATGCCGTCTGCGTAATGTTGATCGACCAGCATCCCAACCATGTTGCCACGCTTGAGCGCATCTCTGATCTTCAGCGTGGTGGTTGGGTCGGCGGACAGCAGCTCGGCACCCGAAGATTGTCGAAGCTGCTCGACCTCGTTCGCAATCGCCTCGATGCGGGGCGCCTTGAACACAACGCTGACCTTCGGAGTGAACAGCCGCGCCGCGAGCGCCGACACCTCCCAATTTCCGATGTGAGCGCCGAACATCATCGCCGGCCCGCGACGCGCCAGGAGCTGCCGATATTGCGCGATCGTCGCGTCGTCGAGGACGATCCGGCCTTGGTTGGGGCGCCCGATGTCGAAGTCCCAGATGCGATCGAGATGCACGAACTCGGCGCTGACCCGGCCAAGATTGTCCCACATGCCGGCCAGAATTTTCTCGACCTCGGCGGCGGACTTATCGGGAAACGCCTTGGCGATCTGCTCGCGCGCCCTGCGATGGCCGCGCAGCCTCGGCCCGATCTTGCGCATCAACCACGCGGCTCGATCAGCGGTCCGGTCGAGATCAAAACGCCGCAGGCGGCGCGTCAGCCAGACCATGAGCGTCGCGCCGGCGGCCTCCGCACTGCTCAGCCACGAGCGGACGGCGACGACGCGAAGATTGGGATTGGCCGCTGCCAGCCGCGTTCGCAATTCGCCGATGAAGGCAAAATAGCTGTCCGACTTGTCTTCGACATTGCGGAAGGTCTGCCAGTGGCCAGCGCCGAGCTTGATCCGGCCGCCGGAGCGCGCGTGCAGCACGCAGGTCCAATAGTTGGAGGACGAGCCCAGGAATCGAGTTCTGGAACACGTCGATCTGCTCGATATCGCGATAGGCGACGCGGCCTTGATGGCGCTTGGTCGACCACGCGAGCGCGTCGGGCTCGAGCCGGTACTGACGCAGGGCAGCCAGCGCATGCGGACGGTAGGAATGGGTCGGCTCGGCCATCTCTGTTGCTTGGCGGCAGTCGGCTCCGTGGCGCCGCAGGCGCGTTTAACATATGGATTTTGCCCGCTCAAACATTCCAGCCGGCCGCCCGAATCGGGTTAGATCGCGGTGCTCCAGCGTGCAGGCGGCGTCCGATATCGGCGCCGCGCTGCAGCGCTACCGGCCGTCGTCTGGGACAACATCGTGCGCGCCGACGAAGCCAAACCAATGCTGCTCCGGCTCGTCCGGTACGGCATGGCGCTGTGCGACTTCCTATGGACGGGAACGGTGTTGCGGTATTTCGGCGCAAGCTGGAAGCACGGCTCGTTCTTCTTTTATCCGCTGGCCTATTTGATCGCATTTGCGCTCACCGGCGCGCTGCTCGGGCGCGCGGCCGCCGCCTTGCTTGAGCGCTGGATGACTGGATCTTCTCCTGGGACTACTTGCACGGGCGCCGTTTCGACGTCGAAGCGAGGCTCAATCAGTTCGCGCAGGAGCTGGTCGACGCCGCGCGTGATCGCTCCTGCGACGAGATCGTGGTCGTCGGGCACAGTCTCGGCGCCACGTTGGCGGTGAACGTGGTGGCCCGTGCGCGCCGCGACGTTTGCGTTCGCACTCTGGCTGTTTTATTTGCGCGCATCGTGATCTCGGGCGCAATTGGTCGGTGTCGCTGGAAATCCGCGAGCAGCATGCCTTGGTGACCGGCGGCATCTACAGCCGGCTGCGTCATCCGATGTACTCCGCATTCTGGCTGTGGGCGTTGGCGCCGGCGTTGCTGTTGCCCAACTGGATCGCCGGGCCTGCCGGCTCGTCGGGTTCGGAACTTTTTCTTTCTGCGGATCGGCCGCGAAGAGCGTCTCATGGCAGAAACAATCGGCGACGAATATCGTCAGTGCGTGGAGCGGACCGATCGCGTGATCCCGGGTATGTTCTGAACTCGCGGCGCCATCCACAGAGTGAGGGAAAACCTCCGCAAATCCTGGTGGGAATCGGCGTTTGAGCTAAAATAACCATACCTTGCCTAGTGTTTCCGCGGATTGTCGGGTGGAACAGGTCGAGTCGGGTAGATGCGTATCGGATTCGGCATTGTTGATCTTTTTCCCAGCGGCGGCCTGCAGCGCGATTGCCTCGAAATCGCGAAGCTGGTGGGCCGGCGCGGTCATGACGTCACGATCTATGCCGAGCGTGTCTCCGGCGACGTGAATGCCGACGGTGTCTCCGTTGTGACACTACCGAACAAGGCCGGCACCAATCATCAAAGGCAATACGAGTTCGCGGTCGACTTTCTGAAGCAGGCCGCCGAGCATTGCGATCTGACCGTGGGCTTCAACAAGCTTCTCGGGCTCGACGTGCTCTATTGTGCGGACCCTTCGATGCGCGACCGGCTGGGCCGGCGGCCGTATCTCAGGCTGCTGCCCCGCTACCGGACCTTGGATGATATCGAGAAGGATTCGTTCGGCCCGAGCCAAAAGACCAAGACCATCCTGCTGAGCCAGAGCCAGTTGCTGAAGTACTGGAGCGCATGGCGCACCGAGTCGCAGCGCATGTACCTGCTGCCGCCGACCCTGTCCGCTTCGCGCCGCAAGCCGGAGTATCGCAGCGGCGCAACGCGCCAGGCGGTACGCCGTGAGCTCGGCATTGCTGACGGGACCTGGGTTTGGCTCGCGGTCGGCACCCAGCTCAAGACCAAGGGCACGGACCGGGTTGTCCAGGCGCTGGCCGAGTTCCCCAATGCGCTGCTCCTGATGGCTGGGCCGCATGAGACCGACAAGGCTTCGCAGCATTGCGTCGAACTTGCCGGCAAACTTGGTGTGGCAACGCGGATTAAATGGCTCGGCCATCGCGAAGACATGGCGCAGCTCATGTCGGCCGCCGACCTGTTGCTGCATCCCTCGCGTTACGACACCACTGGAACAGTGATTTTGGAGGCCGTGGTCAACGGCCTGCCGGTGATTGCGACCGCGGTGTGCGGCTACGCCAGTCACATCAGCGCGGCGGGCGCCGGCGCCGTGCTTGCCGAACCGTTCGATCAACGCGCGTTCGTGGCCGCGATTGCACGCGCGCAGGATGCTGCGGTCGGCGCCGACTGGTCGAAAGCGGGAGTGGAGTATGGCCAGCGGTCGGGCCTTTCGGAGGGCCGCGCCTGCGCCGCGCAGATCATTCTCGCTGCTGCGCACGATAAGAATCCCGAGCTCGCGGATGTCGCGGGGGTCGGCTTGGTGCTGTCCGAGGACGAGTTTGCGTTCGACATTTCGACGCTGCAGCCCGCGCAAGACAGCGACTGGACCGAGTATTTCAACGTCGCGGCGCCGCGAACCGCCGCCGGATAGCCGGTTTCTGCGGCCTCGGCAGGCCTTCGTTAACCAGTGTGACGAACATCACCGCCGCGCTGGCGTGACGCCTGCCTTCCGTTTACCGGGATTTTGCCCCTTCGCGGCCAGAATCACAGCAGAGGGTCGAAAGCCCCAGGGGGAGATCGTCATGTCCGCGCTCGCACTCAACGAAATTCCGTCCCCGCAGCTTGCTCCAGGCGACGAGGTGATCGATCTCGATCATCTGTCGCGCATGACATTGGGCGAGCGCAGCCTGGAGCGCGAGGTGCTGGCGCTGTTCGTCCGCCAGGCGGAAATCCTGCTGCATCGGATGGACCAGGCCAATCCGGGCCATACGGCGGCAGCCGCGCACACCCTCAAGGGCTCAGCGGTCGGGATCGGCGCGTGGCGCGTTGCGCATGCCGCGGAGGCGGTCGAGCACGCCGGGTCGGTCATGCTGGCGGATGCGATTGCAGCGCTCAACGCTGCGGTGGCCGAGGCGACGGCGACAATTGCAGGCCTGTTGCGCACACACTAGATTGGCGCACGTCCTTTGCGGCGAACCGCTATCCACTTCGCCGGGAGATGCGCTAAGCGAATTCGCCGCATTTTAGTTGGTGCTTCGCCCTAGCGCGCGTTGCCGAGAGCCGATAGATAGAGGCCGCCCAGCCATTCGGTTGCCGGGCTTTTGCGCTTCCAGCGGCTCTATTTCATGGTCAAGATCACCTTTATCGATTCCTCCGATAACGCTCGCACCATAGAGGCCGAACCCGGCGCGACCGTGATGGAAACGGCGATCAAGAACGACGTCCCTGGCATCGAAGCGGAATGTGGCGGCGCCTGTGCGTGTGCCACCTGCCATGTCTATGTCGACGAAGCATGGCGGGAGAAGACCGGCGAACCTTCCCCGATGGAGGAGGACATGCTCGACTTCGGCTACGACGTGCGGCCGAACTCCCGGCTGTCCTGCCAGATCAAAGTGACGGCTGAGCTCGACGGCTTGGTGGTGCGCGTGCCCGAGCAGCAGGCGTAGCGGACAGGTCGGGCAAGTCCCGCTCAAAGCGCGATCAGTTGTTGGACGGTGGATCGCCGTGCATCTTCGGCATCGGCTGGACAATGCATCGCTTTGGATATTGCGAGCAAGGCAGATTCTCGATGCAGTCCTGCGCGCTTTTCCATTTCGAGTTTTTCCACGTGCGCTTGCAACGTTGGGCGCATTGCTCCGAGGTGACGCAAGATTGCTCCTGCGCCCAGGACGCGCCCGTCGAAACAGTCCCGGCGATCAGGACTGCGGCGGCACCGGACAACCAACGACTGCTAGGCGTCGCCACAAGGTTTGCTCCTAGCTTGTCTTGATTTTCCATTGGCTGAGCCGCGCGACCGCGTCCTCAGGGATCGGGCGCGGCTTTCGCGTTTGCAGATCGATGCAAACGAGCGTCGCAAGTCCGGTTGCGGCACAGACGCCGTCACGGAAGATCGCCTGCGCAGCCTTGAACGAGGTGCGGCCGAACTCGGCGATCCCGGTGCCGATCTCGACGGTGCCCGGCCAGTGCAGTTCCTTCATGTAGTTCACCTCCATGCGCACCAGCACGAAAGTCGCGCCGGGCACGCCGATGCCCAAATCCTTGTTGCGGAACATCGCCACCCGGCCGCTCTCGAAATAGGTCATGAAAACCGCCTGGTTGACGTGGCCCTGCGGGTCGAGATCGCCGAACCGGCAGATGTCGGTGGTCCGGTGCGGGTAGTTGGCAAGCAGGGGGATGGCCTTGGGCGGGCGCTGGGACGGCTGATCGTTCACTGGAATTCCTCCAAGTCCCTCCAATAGCGAGATGAATTCGCGCCGGGCAAGGGGCGCCGGGCGCATGGCTTGGTATTGAGGTTTTCTCTTTTCGCGGCCGCTTTGTCCCGTTAGAAAGCGGCGCCATCCCCCTCAAAAAACAAGAAGCTTATGAGCGATCCCTTCAAGACTGAGGTACTCATTATTGGCGCCGGCCCGATCGGGCTGTTTGCGGTGTTCGAGCTCGGTCTGCTCGACATGAAGGCCCATCTGGTCGACATCCTCGACAAGGTTGGTGGCCAGTGCGCCGAGCTCTATCCGGAGAAGCCGATCTACGACATTCCCGCGATCCCGAAATGTTCGGCGCAGGAGCTGGTCGACAAGCTGATGGAGCAGATCAAACCGTTCGGCGCGCAATTCCATCTCAACGAGATGGTCGAGTCGATCGAGCGCATCGGCGAACCGCTGTTCCGCGTCAAGACCGACAACGGCAAGGTGTTCGAGACGAAGGTGATCGTGATCGCGGCTGGTGGCGGCTCGTTCCAGCCCAAGCGTCCGCCGATTGCGGGCATTGAAGCCTACGAGGCGAAGTCGGTGCACTATTCGGTCCGCAAGATGGAGCAGTTCCGCGGCAAGCGTCTGCTGATCGCCGGCGGCGGCGACAGCGCGCTCGACTGGACGCTCAACCTCGCGCCACTCGCGAGCCACCTCACGCTGCTGCACCGACGCTCCGAATTCCGTGCCGCGCCCGACAGCGTCAACAAGATGATGGCGCTGGTCGGCGAGGGAAAGGTTGACCTGGTGCTCGGGCAGGTGACCTCGCTCGAAGGCACAGGCGGCCAGCTCAGCGCCATCAACGTCAAGCGCAACGACGGCTCGGCGTTCCACATCGCCTGCGATGCGCTGCTGCCGTTTTTCGGCCTGACCATGAAGCTCGGCCCGGTGGCGAACTGGGGCCTGCGCCTGCACGAAGACCTGATCCCGGTCGACACCGGCACGTTCGAGACCAGCGAGCCGGGCATCTTCGCGATTGGCGACATCAACACCTATCCGGGCAAGCTCAAGCTGATCCTGTCCGGCTTCCACGAGGCGGCGCTGATGTCACAGAAGGCGCACCGCTACGTCTATCCGGACAAGAAGCTGACCTTCCAGTACACCACGTCGTCGACCAGCCTGCAGAAGAAGCTGGGTGTGAACCAGGCGGGCTGATTTTTCAGCCTGCAAAGAATGCCGTGGTGGGCCAGAGTGTTGACGTTGCCTGGGCCGCAAGCTGGCCTCCCGCAAGCGTCTTTGACGCCTTGACGCAATTCGGACACGAGTCGGCCGTCATATTGATGGCTGCCGAATAGGGGCGCAGCCCGCTTCGGTCACGGACTGGCGCCGAGGCGCGGTCCGTGACGAGTTCGTCATCAATGTGAATGCTCGCATCTATCCGAACCCAAACGGAGGACACGATGGGCAGACAAGTGGTGATTACGACAACCGCCACGATCTTGGCGTGCCTTGCACAGCCGGCACTCGCCGCACCCAGGGACGCCCAGCTCGGTAAGGTTCACTTCGAGACATCCTGCACACCGGCCGCACAGAAGTTGTTCGACCGCGCCATGCTGTACCAGCACTCGTTCTGGTATCGCGCGTCGCAGCGCACCTTCGAGGAGGTGCTCAAGACAGATCCGAACTGCGCGATGGCCTACTGGGGCATCGCCCTGAGCCTTTTGTACAACCCGCATGCGCCACCGCCGCCGGCCAATCTTCCGATTGGTCTCGATGCGGTCCAGAAGGGCAAGGCGCTCGGCGTGAAAACGGAGCGCGAGCGTGAGTACATCGATGCGATCGGCGTGATGTATGTCGACCACGACAAGGTCGATCATCGCACCCGGGTGCAGAACTATCTCAAAGCGATGGAACAGGTGGCGCAGCGCTATCCCAAGGACGACGAGGCGCAGATCGCCTATGCGATCACCCTGAATGTCGCGGCCTCGCCAACCGACAAGACCTACGCCAACCAGCTCAAGGGGGCGGCGCTGCTGGAGCCGATCTTCAAGCGGCAGCCGCTGCATCCGGGCGTCGCGCACTACCTGATTCATCTCTACGACTATCCGGCGATCGCCGAAAAAGGCCTCGAGGCCGCCAAGCGTTACGCGAAGATCGCCGCGGCGGCGCCACATGCACAGCACATGCCGTCGCACATCTTCACGCGGGTCGGCTTTTGGAGGGAATCCATCAAGTCCAACGCCGAATCGGCACGTATCGCCAAGCTCGACGGCGAGACGCACGATCAGGCGCACGGCATGGACTATCTGGTGTATGCACACCTGCAACTCGGGCAGGACAAGAAGGCGCAGGCTGTGATCGACGAGATGAACAAGATCGAGTTCAAGATCGACCGGTTCGTAGGTCCCTATGCCGTCGCGGCAAGTCCGGCACGATATGCGGTCGAGCGCAGCGATTGGAAGGCCGCCGCCGATCTTGTGGTGAAGTCCAGCAAGTACCTCTATGCCGACGCGATCACGCACTTTGCCCGCGCGCTCGGCGCCGCGCGAAGCGGCAATCCCGGTGCCGCCAAGCCGGACGTCGCCAAGCTCGCAGAGTTGAGTGACAAGCTGCGGCAGGCCAAGGACGCCTATTGGTCGGAGATCGTCGGCATTCAGCAGCAGGTCGCGACGGCTTGGGTCCTATATGCCGAAGGCAAGCACGACGACGCGCTCAAGACGATGAGCGCCGCCGCGGATGCCGAAGACAAGACCGAGAAGCATCCGGTCACGCCCGGTCCGCTCGCGCCCGCGCGTGAACTCTACGGCGCGATGCTGCTCGACCGCGGCATGGCCAAGGAGGCGCTTGCGGCCTACGAAGCGGTTCTGAAAAAGGAGCCGAACCGGCTCGCCACCTATGTCGGGGCTGCGAAGGCGGCCACCAAGGCGGGCGAACCCGGAAAGGCCAGGCAGTATACCGCCAAGGTCCTATCGCTGACCAAGAATGCCGATACCGAGCGGCCCGAAGTCGTGGAGCTGCGCGCTCGCCGAACGGCAATGCGCGCCAACTAGACCAGGGCGAGATCAGAAACGGCCGGCGAACACCGGCCGTTTCTATCTATCGCTGATTACCTCAACCACAGATGCAGCGGGACGTCGCGCTGATCGGGACAGCGCATCATGCCCTGGAACGAATTGGACTTGCGCCCCTGATAGGTGCAGGTGACATGCTCGAGCCGCAACGTCGCTTGGACGCGCGATGCGCCAGTCATCTGAAGTTGCAGTTCGCCCTTGCGCTCTTCCGGGCCGTCCTGCGTGCAATAGCCCGTATGCTTCAGGAGCAGGGGACCGGTGAAATGCTTCCGTTGCGCGCTGGTGGCGGTCAGGTTCGCAGTGAGTTCCCACTCGCCGAGCACACCGGCCTGACCAATCACCTGCAGCGATTCCGCGGCGCTCGTGCTGGCCGCCGGGCTCAGGGCTAGCAGCAGAACAGCGGTTCGAATTTTAGCGGACCACATCGCGCTCCTCGCAAAGGTGGGATGCGCAGGTTTCACTTCGTCTGATCGTCGTCTGGATGCAGGCGATAATATGACGGTCCACTCACGCCCGCCAGTAGGCTGCGCTATTGCACCGGCGGCAGCGGCTGGCTGGTAATTTCCGGCGGCGCTTTCAGTCCGAGCACGGCGCGTGCCGCCTGCAGCGCGGCGTCGGCCATGGCGGCGTGGCCTTCGGCGGTCGGATGCACCGCGCCGCCATAGACCGCGCTCATCGCGCCCCAGGCGGCGTCATGGATGCTGTTGGGCTGCGTCGGCAGGCCGCGCGGAAACGTCATGGCGGTGAAGTAGCTGTCGTTTGCGGTCCTGACCCAGCGCTCGCGGGATGCGTAGGGACGAAATTCGTTCGGCCGCCGGTTGCACATCAATGGCGCTGTTGCGGCTGATGCCAGGTCGGGATTGAAACTCTCGCCAGCCGGCGAAAAGCATTCCCGGTCAAATTCCGGGTCGGTCTCGGCTCGCGCGCAGACGCCGTGCTTGGCGAACGCAGCCTGGTGCGCATCGACAAAGCTCATCCGGTCGGTTTCCGGCTGCTTGCAGATAACGCCGTCTTCGCAGCGCGCCAGCGCCTTCAATCTCGGCAGGAACTTGCCGGCGACGAACTCCGACACGCGGCGCAGCCGTTCGCTGTCGACGGTAAAGGCAGGGTGCACATCGAAACCATCGCGCCCGCCGGGGCAGGGCGTATCGTCCTGCGAGGCGAAATTGCTGTAGCTTACGAACACCACACGCGACATGCCGCCGCCGACCATCGGTTTCAACGCGGCGCGCAATTGTGCAAATCCCGCCGGCACGTCGCGATCAAGGCTGCGCTGCGCCTCGGCGGTGGACGAAATCAAGCCACTTTGTTGGAACAGCACGCGCTCGACACCCGAGGTGATGATGACGTCGGCGACCATGCCGGAAAACTTGATGTCGTTGGCGCCGACCGTGAGCAAAACCAGGTCGAGGCTGCGTTCGGGTTGGCTTTTCTGGGCGCGTGCCAGCGCGTCACGAAGCTGCGTGATCTGGCCGGGCACCGAGCCGGCGCAATTGCCGGTCGCTGGGCACTCGCGGGCGAGCTGTGCCTTGAAAATGCCGGCGTCCATGGTGGCGCCGCTGCAGGCGAGGGGAAGGAACGTCACCGCGACGTGCGGGTTCTCGACCGCCAACGCCAGCGCGGTGCGCGCCTGATATCCGTAAAGCGAATGGTGGCAAGCGGCGGACACCCAGCGCGCGGCGTGGCGCTCCCAATCGCGGCTGGCCTCCGCGGCTTCCGGGCCGCCCGCAGCATCGTCGCATGCCTTGTTGCCTTTGTAGCCCGCGCGGCTCGGCCGGAAGTATTCGCCGGATCCCAGGAAACGCCGGAAGCAGAAGCCGTCGTCGGCCAGCGCCACCGGCCGGTCCGGGTTGCCTTCGCCGGCGGCGACCGAATCGCCAAGCCCCGCGATCAGCAGATCCTGCACAATGATGTCCGCCGCCGCGCTGTCGACGCTGTTGTCGGGGCGGGTGATGCCGACTGTGGCCACCGTAGTGCGGCCGTATCGCACCCTCAGCCGCACCTCCTCGGTGCAGGGCACCGTCACCTGCTGCGGCGGCGGCGTGCTGTCGTCGAAGTTCCAGGCGCAGGTCGCACCTGCCGGCGCCGGCCCAGCGAGGCGCACGCCAATCCGGTGATCCTCGGGACTGAGGTAGTTCTCCTTTTCGCCGTCGCGCTGGCAGGATTCGACGATTTTGCCCGTGCCGTCGACGCACAGATGACCGAGCACGTCCTTGGCCCAGCCGCGACCGTCGCTGGCGAGTGCCAGCCGCTGCTCGGCGGCCAGCACGCCGTCGCCCCGGTGGGCGGCGACATGGCGCTGGAAGTCCTTTTCGTTGCGGAACAGGCGAAACCGGTTCTTCACCTCCCAGACGATGTGCAGCGCGCTGCTCGCAGCGGACTGCTCTGCCGGCTGGGCCGCAGCGGGCAGGGCGGGAAGCGTGGAGGCGAATAGGACGGCAGCGGCCGTGCGGACAAAGACGCGCATCGTGATCCAAAAAACAGGCAGCGCTGTCTAGCACGGCGTGTGCGGCAAAAATATGAGAAGCGTCCACCGAAGCGGGTGGGTGGTGCTGCGGCCGGGACAAAGGCTATTCTGCCCGCATGCTGGTCAGTTTCTTTCACGAGCTCAAATCCGCCGGCGTGCCGGTGACGCTGCGCGAATACCTCACGTTGATGGAGGCGATGCAGGCTGACCTCGCCGGCCGGCGGGTCGAGGACTTCTATTACCTGTCGCGTGCGGCGCTGGTGAAGGATGAGCGCAACCTCGACAAGTTCGATCGCGTGTTCGGCCATGTCTTCAAGGGGCTTGATCTGCTCAGCGACGCCATCGAGGCGGAAATCCCGGTCGAATGGCTCAAGAAGCTCACCGACCGCTTCTTCACCGAGGAGGAGAAGAAGCAGATCGAAGCGATGGGCGGGCTCGACAAGCTGATCGAGACGCTGAAGAAGCGGCTCGCCGAGCAGAAGGGCCGCCATCAGGGCGGCAGCAAGTGGATCGGCACCGGCGGCACCTCGCCGTTCGGCGCGCACGGCTACAATCCGGAGGGGATCCGGATCGGCCAGGACGAGAACAAGAACTTCCGCGCCGTAAAGGTCTGGGACAAGCGCGAGTTCAAGGACCTCGACGGCGACGTCGAACTCGGCACCCGCAACATCAAGATCGCGCTGCGCCGGCTGCGCAAGTTCGCGCGCACCGGCGCGCCCGAGGAACTCGACCTCGACGGCACCATCAAGGGTACTGCGCACAAGGGCTATCTCGACATACTGATGCGGCCGGAGCGCCACAACGCGGTGAAGGTGCTGCTGTTCTTCGACATCGGCGGCTCGATGGACTGGCACATCAAGGCGACCGAGGAACTGTTCTCGGCGACGCGCACCGAGTTCAAGCACATGGAGCATTTCTACTTCCACAATTGCCTGTACGAGCGGGTGTGGAAGGAGAACCGCCGGCGCTACGACCACACGACGCCGACCTGGGACGTGCTGCACACCTATCCGCACGACTACAAAGCGATCTTCGTCGGCGACGCCGCGATGTCACCCTACGAGATTGCGGCGCCCGGCGGCTCGGTCGAGCACTACAACGACGAGGCCGGCGCGGTGTGGATGGAGCGCGTCACGCGAACCTATCCGGCCGCGGTGTGGCTCAACCCGGTGCCGGAGAACCAGTGGGAGTACACCGCCTCGATCCGCATGATGCGGCAGATCATGGGCGATCGGATGTATCCGCTGACGCTGGACGGGCTCGACCGCGCGATGCGGGAGCTGGTGAGGTAGGCGTCTCGTCCATTCCGGCCTTGTGATCCGCTGGACTCGTTCTTCCATAGTTCTAACATACGACCGGTGGGAGCCGTGCAGCGGCTCCGCGGCGTATGGGGGGTGGCGTATGAATGCCAACACCGGCGCGTCGGACGATATCGCCACCCCTCCCGGCTCAAACGGGCTTCTCGCATCGCTTCTGGCTGGGCCGACGGTGCCCGCGCTCGCCGCGCGGCTTGGAGCGAAGATTGCCGCGTGGTGGTGCGATCCCATCCGTTTCGGCGACATCGTCATCGTGGCACGCCACGCCAACGTGATGGAGGTGTTGCACCGCGACCTCGATTTCCTGATCGCGCCGGTCAACGAGAAGCGGATCGTCGAGGTCAACGGTCCCTTCGTCCTGGGAATGGATCGCAGCGCCACTCTCGTGCTCGAACGCCGCGCGCTCTACGAGGCGCTGGCGGCGGTTGATCTGGCGCCGATCCGCCATGCGATCGAAGACGAAGCGGCAAGGCGGGTCGCTGGTGCGGGCGACGAGATCGACGTCGTCGACGCCTACGCCCGGCCGATCGCGGCTCACACCGCCACCGCGCTGTTCGGCATTCGCGGCTCGGACGAACGCACGTTCATGGATGTCGCGCGCGCGATCTTCGGGCACGTCTTCCTGAATGTGACCGACGATGAAGACATCCGGCAACGCGCGCTGCGGGCAGCCGCGCTGATGAAGGCGTGGTTCGACGACGAGATCAGGGGGCGGCGCAAGTCCGGCGATCTCGGCAACGATATGATGGGCGCCTTGATGGCGGCCGGGACGGTCGACGATGAAGGCGTGCGCCGTACCTTAGGCGGCATGCTGGTCGGGAGCATCGACACCACCGCGAGCTCGGTCACAAAAATCGTCGCGATGATCGCTGCCGACAACTCGCTGGCGAAGCGCGTTGCCGCCGATGTTGACGACGACGCGCGGCTCGCCGGCTGGTGCCGCGAGGCGCTGCGGCGCTGGCCGCACAATCCGATCGTTCTGCGCCAGGCTGGGGCCAAGACCAGCCTCGCCGATAAGGAAATCAAGCCAGGCGACCGGATTTTTGCCTGGACCCAGGCGGCGATGCTCGACGCAGAAGTGTTCCCGGACCCGCAGTACCTGCGCCCCGATCGTCCGCCTGCCGTCTACCTGCATTTCGGCGGCGGGCTTCATCCGTGCGCCGGCCGGGCCGTCAATGCCTTTCAGATCCCGGCGCTTGTCGGCGCCCTGGTGAGACGCGGAATCAAGTCGACCGGCACCATGCAATGGGCCGGGCCATTCCCCGCCCATCTTCCGCTTCGCTTTCAACGGTGACTGTCATGGGCGACAACGCTCTCACCACCATCATCGCTCCGCTGGACCTCGAGCGCATCGCGGACGCGGAAGCCGCGATCGATGTTATGGGGAACCCCGCCCGGCACGATATCCGCGCGGCGCTCGACAAACACGAAGACGCCGAGCACGGCACGCATTTTGCCAGCCTGCATGCGTTCCGGTCGCAAGACGGCAAGCGCGCGTACCTGGCGTTCGAGTTCTCTGCTGACGGTACGGAAGACGACGCGCTGGCGCGGATCGACCGCCAGATCGGCGAGCATCTGAGGCCCGTGTTCATGCTCGCGAACAACTGGAATGGCGGCGAATTGCTCGCCTACCTTCGTCGCCATCGCGTCACGCCGGGCAATGGCTGGTTCGGAAGTCCCGGACTCGTCTTCGCCGGCACGCCCGGCCTGACGGTCGGCCGCATCTCGCGCGAAGCCGAGCTCGCCGCGTTTGTGACGGGGCTGCTCTCCAGGCAGCCGGCCGATTGGGATGCGTTGGCGCGCGTCGAAGACGTACGAAAGCGTGTCGCGGAACACAGAGAATTCAAGTTTGCCTTGCAGCTCGGCACGTCGGCGCCGCTGTACGAACAGCCCAAGTGGCTGCACTTCGTCATACGGTTGGTCGTTTCTTTTATGAAGACCTACCTGTGGCCGGTCGGCGTGCTGTTGCTGGCCGGTGCGCTTGTCGCAGGCGTGATCGCCGCCCACGACGCGAACGGCTTTTGGGAGATGGTCCAGGAAGGCCTCGTGGCCTTTGTTTGTGCGTTGTGGACCGGCCTCTGGATCGCGCTCGTCATTCTCGCGCTCATTGCAGGCGTGGGTTACCTGTTGCTGCGAAGAGCGGAGGAGAACGACTCGCTTGAGGAGCGTGCGCCGCCACACGCCACCAATGCCGCGATGTTCTTGCGAGAGAACCAGCGCGGCTACGCGCAGAACCACATGATATCGGTCACGCAACGCAAGCCGGGCGTCATCCGCTGGTTCACTGCGCGTCTTGCATTCTGGGCCATCGGTCAGTTCGCGGGACACTACTACCGCCCCGGATTCCTCAGGAGCATTGGCACCATCCATTTCGCGCGATGGGTCACCGTGCCAGGCAATCCCGATCTGCTGTTCTTTTCGAACTACGACGCCAGTTGGGAAAGCTATCTGGAAGACTTCATCACGCGCGCGCATGACGGCCTGACCGCGATCTGGTCGAACTCTGTCGGCTTCCCGCGATCCCGGAATCTCTTCCAAGGCGGCGCGACCGACGGCGAGCGGTTCAAGCGGTACGCGCGCCAGAGCATGGTTCCGACCCGGTTCTGGTACAGCGCGTATCCAGCCCTCACCACGACGATCATCCGCACCAATGCGGAGATCCGGCGCGGCTTGTCAGGCTCGATGACCGAGGACGAAGCGAACCGCTGGCTTGCATTGTTCGGGTCGGCGGCTCGTCCTGCGTTGAAGCTGGTCAGTAGTGAGATCCAAAGTCTTGTGTTCGGCGGCCTGGGATTTTTGAAGTTCGGCACGTGTCTTTTGTTCCAGCTGCCGGAAGACATCAAAGCAGCGCGGAAATGGCTTGCGGTCGTGACGCCGCATATCGCCTTCAACGACGGGCGCCGGCTGGTGGACAGGAAGGCGGTCGTGACGCTGGCGCTGGGTGCGCGCGGGTTGCAGCGGCTGGGATTACCGGAGCAGGGGCTTGCGACGTTCCCGTTCGCGTTCCTTGACGGAATGACGACACCGGCGCGCGCCCGCATCCTCGGCGATGTTGACAGGAATTCGTCGGAGCACTGGGCATGGGGCCGGACCCAGCCCGACGTTGCGCTGCTGGTCTATGGCGACGAGCAGACTTTCGTCGACGAACTGGCCCAACGCCTCACAGGAGATGCGGCGGCTTCCGGGATGGCAAAACCGTACGAAATCCCTCTCAAGATGGTTTCGGACAGCAAGGAAGAACCGTTCGGCTTCGTCGACGGAATTTCGCAGCCGGTGATACGCGGTACCTACAAGGGATTGCGTAACGCCGATCCAATTCACTTGGTGGAACCGGGTGAATTCATCCTCGGCTATCCGGACAATCGCGGAAACACGCCCCCGGGACCAACGCTGCCGGCTCTTGCCGATCCGGACAATCAGCTTCCGCTCGTGGGAGCCTTGGGGGGATTCGACAACGCCGTCGTGGAAAACGACCGCGACCTCGGCTTCAATGGAACCTTCCTAGTGATCCGTCAGCTTGAGCAGAACGTTAGGGCATTCAACGACTACTGCACGCAGGAGGCAAAGCGCCTCGCCGGCCGTTTACCTCCCCCCTACGAGATCACGGATGAATTCATCGCGGCCAAGTTGATCGGTCGTTGGAGAGATGGTTCGTCGCTGACGCGCTACCAATACGAAAGCAGGATCGAGGCAGCGCGGCGAGGCTTGGTGCAGGTAAATGAAACGGTGCGGGCGCGCACCAGCGCACAAGCCGCCATCGAAACACCTGTACGTGCGGCACCCACCCGGGCGGGCGATGGCGTCACCGCGGAGCCGAGTCGAAAGACAAGCGACAACGATTTCCTGTTCGGAACGGAAGATCCCGAAGCATTGCGGTGTCCATTCGGCGCCCATATCCGCCGCGCCAATCCGCGCGACAGCTTTGATCCCGGCTCGAACGATCAGATCACGATCACCAATCGCCACCGCATTATGCGGGTGGGCCGCATCTATCAGGAAAAGGCCGGCGAGAATCCCGGCCTGCTATTTATCTGCCTCAACGGCGACATCGAGCGGCAGTTCGAGTTTGTGCAACAGACCTGGCTGATGAGCCCGTCCTTCCACGGCCTATCGTGTGAAAAGGATCCGGTGCTCGGCGATGGCGAAACCGGGGCATGCGGCTTCACGATCCCGAGCCGCGACGGCCCGATTGGGCTCTCGCCGATGCCCGCTTTTGTCACGACCAAGGGGGGCGGCTACTTCTTCCTGCCGGGCAAGCGGTTGATTGACTATCTGAGCAGTCCCTGACGCGCCGCAGGCATTGGCGGCTCACGCTGAGGGACCCAATTGCGCGATGCGCAGATCGGTGCGGCGAGCCAGCCGGCGGCGATTTGATTTCGGCATACTGCGCATCGCACGAGTGCCGCAATGTGACGGGCAGGACCGCAATCAGCGCCGTCGCCGCTGTAGCGGCATCCGTGGTGCAATCGTCCAAGCGTCCGCAGGCCATCCGCCCGTGCATGGCGCTGGCGCCACGATGCATGGTGCCCGCGATTGACCTCGGCCGACGATCCCGATCGGATCAAGTCCCGACCAACGTGCAAGCGGCTGGGCGCGCGGCCGCAATGACAAAGGAGTGAATATCGAATGGCATCGGCAGCCGGATTGAAAAAGGTGGGCTATTTCGATTGCGCCGGCGGCGGCCAAGTCGTCGTGGATGGAACCGTCGCGTACGTCGCGCACATGGAAAGCCCCGAGGGCACGACCATCGTGGACGTGTCCGATCCGTCCAATCCCAAGCAGCTCGCACAGGTTCAGGTGCCACCCGGTACGCATTCGCACAAGGTTCGCGTCGGCAACGGCATCATGATCGTCAACAACGAATTCTATCCGCGAGGCAAGACCAAGCCGGAGCCGGATTTCCAGGGCGGCTACACGGTCTACGACGTCTCCACGCCGAGCAAGCCGCGTCAGCTCTACCGTTCGAAGGAAAACGGCAAAGGCGTCCACCGGTTCGATTTCGACGGGCGTTACGCCTTCATGTCGCCGACGGTCGACGGTTATATCGGCAACATCGTGATGATCGTCGATTTCAAGAATCCAGAACGCCCTGAGGAGGTTGGGCGCTGGTGGGAGCCAGGCCAATGGATCGCCGGCGGCGAGAAACCGACCTGGGAGAACGACTTCCACCGTTGCCATCATCCGCTGCGGTTGGGCAACCGGCTCTACGTGAGCTACTGGCTAGGCGGGATGTTCATTCTCGATATCGACGACATGTCCAAGCCCAAGATGGTCTCGCACATGCGTTGGCGGCCGCCCTATGCCTGCCCGGTGCACACCGCGCTGCCGCTGCCCTACGAGATCGACGGCCGGAAACTCCTCATGGTCGCGGAAGAGGACGTCTGGCGCACGCCCGACGAACGGCCAGGCGGCCTGTGGATGGTCGATATCACCAACGACAAGTATCCGTTTGTCATCGGATCGTTCCAGATGCCGGAGCTGGAGCGGCCTTCCGTCCCTCCATTCACCGCGTGTCATCAGCCGAGCGAGCGAATTAACGGCACGGAGATCCCGGTTGCGTACTTCGCCCACGGGGTCCGGGTGGTCGATGTCTCGAAGCCGCGCGCGCTGCGGGAGGTCGCGCACTACGTACCGGATCTGCCTGCCGGCGCCCCCAAGGTGCAGGCCAACGACGTGACGTTCGACGATCGAGGTTTGATCTATCTGATCGACCGCTATCGCGGCCTCACGATCCTTGAGAGGACGAAATGATCGCTGCCCGAGCGGCGGCCGCGCTGTTCTGCGCGGCCCTGGCCATCGCGCCGTTTCCAGCGGCATACGCACAGTCGAGCTTCCCCGATCGTCCGATCCGTTACGTCATCCCGTTCGGGCCAGGCGGGATCGCCGATATTCACGCACGCCTGCTCGCCGACGGGCTGACGAAGCGGCTCGGCAACCCGTGGTCGTCGAGAACAAGGCGGGCGGCTTTGGCCTTGCGGCGGCGCGCGACACGTTGAACAACGCGCCTGATGGGCACACCTTGACGCTGCTTTCCAACGGAACGGCATCGAGCGTTTCGCTCGCGCGATCAACAGATTCGTTTTTCCGACGCGAAGAACAAAGAGCGGCGACCACTTTTGCGCGCGAGGTTCATGGCATTTCAACCGAAGCGGAATTTCAAAACGCACCAAAGCGCTTTGACGCCGTCTTTCCAGTTGATCTTCTTGCCTTCGGCGTAGGTGCGACCGAAGTACATTATTCCTACTTCGTAGATTCGCAAGTTTCGCTGCCGGGTAATCTGGGCGCTAATTTCGATTTCGATGCTGAAATCATGCGCGGTCAGTCGCATCGAGCGCACGACTTCCATCGTCATCATCTTGTAGCAAGTCTCCAAGTCGGTCAGCGTCTGATTGTAGATCAGGTTGAAAAATGTCGAGATGAGACGGTTGGCGAGATAGTGATGAAAATAGAGCGATCGGTGCGGCTTGCCATAGAACCGCGATCCAAAGACCACGTCGGCGACTTTTCGAACCGCGATCAGGTCGTACATCGGCAACCAGTCGACGGGGTCGTATTCGAGATCGGCATCTTAAATCACCACGATGTTGCCGGTCGCTGCGGCAAACCCGGTTCTGAGGCCAGCGCCCTTGCCGCTGTTTTTCTCGTGGTAGATTGCGCGGAGAACAATCGGTGCGCTCGCAGATGATTGCGATGCGATAAGCTTGCCATCGGGATCGACGTCAATCGAAGTGCCGTGCCAGGTGTCGCCGGGTACATTGGCTTTCAGCCATTCGCGCGTACCGTCAGTCGAGCCATCGTCGACGACAATAATTTCCTTTTTCACGCCCGGAAGCGCGCGACCGACCCTCTCCAGGACTTTGGCAAGCGTGTGCCTTTCATTGTAGGCAGGAATGACTACAGACAACATCTTGATGATTTGCGGGAATGTCGATTGAGAACGGTGACGAGGTATAGCAACCCCGTTGCAATGCGGGCAACGGGTAGTTTGGCAAGGCGTTCTCGATCCACAGCTAGGACTTAAATCGCAGTTGTGTCGCACTGAAACTCATGCGCGCGGTGTTCACCATCGCGACCGACGTCCTGCTTTGACATCGCGCGAATCCCCCGTAACGTGGGGCCGTCTGCAACAACCGAAAGGAGGTGATCCAGTGTCTCATTGTCTGTCGCCGCGGTCTCCGGCATCCATGAGCTGGATCCTCGCCTTGAGTGGGGTTCGCGCCGCGTGACGTGACTCGTCACGATGCGGCCAAACCCGCGCCCGGCGCGGGTTTCCGCCGGATCGCGGCTTGACAATGGAAGGGCCGTCCGCGAGGGCGGCCCTTCTTCCTTTTCCGGTTGCTCTCCGTCCAATCCTCACGTGTCTCGGCGTCCTGCTATCCCTTCTGTTGCCGCGCGGCGTGTGCTTGAAAACTCCCATGGCGAAGCCGATCGAAATCTATGTCGACGCCGATGCTTGCCCGGTGAAGAGCGAGGTGTATCGCGTCGCCGAGCGGCATGGCCTCAAGGTTCTGGTCGTCAGCAACAGCCCGATCGCGGTGCCGCGCGACCCGCTGGTCGAGCGCGTGGTGGTCGACGACGCCATGGACGCGGCTGACGACTGGATCGCGGCGCGTGCCGGGCCGGGCGATATCGTCATCACCGCCGACGTCCCGCTCGCCAGCCGCGGCGTCAAGGCCGGCGCGGCGGTGATCGCCCCGAATGGCAAGGTGTTCGACCAGGACTCGATCGGCATGGCGTTGGCCACCCGCAATCTGCTGCACGAGCTGCGCAGCGCCGGTGAAATCATCGGCGGTCCGAAATCGTTCTCGCCGCGAGATCGCTCACAGTTCCTGTCGGCGCTTGATCTCGCGGTGGTCAGGCTGAAGCGCGCCGGATTTGGTAAGAAAAATTGATCGCGGTCCGCAATTGGCAGAGCCTGCGATTCGAGTGCATAATCCGGCTATGACGGCATCATTGGACAATCCCGCCGGCTATTTGACGGTGCAGTTCCTCAGCTGGGTCGACGAAGCGCCACGCACCTACGGCGATGCGATGGACGCTTGGCGCACGTCGTGCCCGCGGCTGTCGATCTGGGACGACGCCATTCGCGACGGCCTGGTTAAAGTTGAGAAGGGCGGATCGATGCGGCAGTCGCAGGTGCTGCTGACCAGGCGCGGCCGCATCGTGCTGCAGCAGCGCAACGGCAAAAATGGCGCGGGGCGCTGAACGTTAAGCCAGCAAAGAAAAACGCCGCCGGGTCGCCCCGGCGGCGTCATGTTTATTGCAGCAACAGCTAGGCTGCGTTCTGCACCCGCAGCGCCGGCGTCTGCGCCGCCGTCTCCTGCGGTGCGCTGGGCCGGTATTGCATGCTGGAGAGCTCGCGCAGCAGCCGCGCGATGTCCTTGCGGCCGGCCTCGAGTGCGCCTTCCGCCATCGAGCGGTCGAGCTGCTCGCGCTGCAGCTGCGCCTTGAGCTCCTCGATCTGCAGCTCGGTGGTTTCGCGCGCCGCGCGGATCTGGCCGTCCATCAGCTGGATCAGGTCGTCCTGCGCCTGGATCTTCTCCTGCGCGCGATTGTAGGCGCTCTCGCGGGTGCCGACCGCGCGGATCAGCTCGGCATTGCGTTCTGCCAGGGTGGCGCGGGCCTCTTCAAGCTCCTTGATCTGCGCGTCGCGCTCGGCGAGCGCAGTCTCGACCTGGCCGAACTTGGTCTCGATCGCGCCGCGGGTCAGCGTCGCTTCGGAGAGCCGCCGGTCGAACGCGCTGATCTCGCCGGCGCGGGCGGCCAGCGTCTGACGGGATTCTTCGAGCAGCTTGTCGCTCAGCTGCGCGCGGGCCTGCAGCGCCTCGAAGCGCGCGCTGTGCGCGATGGTTTCCTTGCGCAGCGTCTCGCTGGCCTCTTCGAGCGCGGTGGTGAGCCGGATCCGCTCGGACTGCGTCTCGGCGAGCGCGGTCTCGACCTTCTGGAGCCGGATCTGCGTCGCCGCCAGCGCCTTGTCGCTGTCGAGCAGGCGGCGCGACAGCTGCGCCGAATCGTTGAGCGCCTTGTCGAGCAGGTCCTGCACCGCGGCGCGCTCCTGCTCGGCCAGCTGGAACTTCTGCGACGCGGCGGCCACGGCGGCCTCGAGCTGCGCCACCTTCCGGTCGGCGGTGGCCGCACGTTCCGTGTTGCGCTGGCTCTCCTCGCGGGTCGACTGCAGATCGGTCGACTGTTGCTGCACGATGCGCTGCAGCTCGGTGATCTGGCCGCGCCGCGCGGTCAGCTCGGCGGACTGTTCCGACTTGGCGGCTTCGAGCGCGGTGACGGTCTGCTGCGCGACAGTGAGGACCTCACGCAGCCGGATGCACTCGCTGTCGAGCGTCGCCGCTTTCCTCTCGGCGTTGGTCAAGTCCTCGCGCAGCTTGCTGTAGGCGATCCGCGTGTTGTTGAGCACGCTCTGCAGGCTGAGCTTCTCGTTCTTCGCCTCCTCGAAGGCGCGCAGCGTCCTGGTGATCGGGTCGACCAGCCGGCCGAGCGAGGTCTTGATGCTGTCGAGCTCGGTGATCTTGTGCTCGGCGTCGATCAGCAGGTTGCGCACCACCTCGTTTTCTTCGCCGAGCTGCGAGGCGATCGGAAAGAACAGCTCCTGGTCGAGCTCCAGCACGTTCTTGTCCGGCGCGGCCGCTGCAGCCGGACTCTCCGGCGTCGCGGCCACCAAGGAGGGCTTGCGGCCGAGCAGCGAAGCGAATTTGGTCATCAATCATCTCCCCCAGCGCCGATGCGCCCGGCCAAGGCGACGCCCGAATCACATGTGGTGTTAACCGTGGGTTAACCCTGCTATGGCGCGGTTAATGCCGCCTTACCAATCAGGGCTTAAGGCCGTTAGGGACCATAAACTAACGGGCTTATAATCCCATATATTCTATTAATATTTGCGTTTTAAGACTAATTTAGCTCTGAGCCTTAGGCCCGCTTTAGGCCGGAAACCGTTAGTGGGGGGTTAGTTCAAATGCCGCGACCACTCTCAACGGAGATGCCCGCCGCTGTCTGAGCAACAAATGCAGGCTGAATAACTTGGCGGTCAAGCGGCTGAAGCAGCACCGATGCCTTTTCTCTGGTCTGGGACAGCCAGCAACGCGGCCTGGCGGTCCGGGTCCAGCCCACCGGCCCCTGCGCCTGGAAGGCAATCTATTCCTTCCACGGCCGCCCGCGCTGGTGCACCTCGGTTCGGCGACGTGATCGGTCTGGCCGATGCCGCAAGCTGGCCACCGAGTCCACGTTTCGAGTCGCCCGGGGCAAGGATCCCGGCCGCGGAACGCAGGCGGAACGCGGCACAGGTAGATTCGCGGACCTGGCCGAGCGCTACGTCGAGAATACGCCAAACGCCGCAACAAGTCCTGGCACAAGCCGACGACCTGGTCCGCAGATATCTGATCCCGCGATGGGGCAAGTGCAGGCTGCCGGACATTGCGCGCAGCGACGTCAAGCACCATGATGCCCGATCGAGGCCCCGGTGCTCGCCAACCAGGTCCTGGCCTCAGCCTCGGGCGATCTTTTCCTGGGCCACCACGAAGAGATGCTCATAGGGGCAATCCCTGCCGCGGCGTGGACCGGCAACGAGACCAAGAGTCGCGTGAGCGCGTCCTGTCGGACTGCGAGGTGCCCAAGTTCTGGACGGCGTTCGACGACGCCGGTCGGTTGCAAGGCACGGCGTTGAAGATGGTCCTGCTCAGTGGCCAAAGACCGGGCGAAGTCGACCCAGATGCGGCGCGCGCATATCGTGGACGGCTGGTGGCAGATGCCAGGTGCGCCGGTGCCGGCGCTGGCCGGCCGGGCACCAAGAACGGCGAGACGCATCGCGTGTGGCTACCGGGAGGCGGTGCAGACATTGCTGGCGGAGCTGAGCGACGGCCACCACGGGTCCGGTGCTTCCGCGAATTGGCAAGCTGGACGAGGCCATGCGAGCGATCTGCGTCAAGCTTGGTGTCAATGAGAAGGCCACCCCGCACGATCTGCGGCGCACCCACGGCACCACCATCGCGGCGCTCGGGTTCGGTCGCGAGGCAATGAACCGGGTGCAGAATCACAAAGAGGGCGGGATC
>CAWBFG010000015.1:0-130644 GCA_963787955.1 uncultured Alphaproteobacteria bacterium
AACTACAGTCCTCGCGTTCGGTATTTCGCTGGGCGGAAGCGCGGCGCCAGCAGACGTCGTCACCGAATGGAATGTCATCGCCCTGAATGCCACGACCATCCCGCCCAATTCCGTCCTGCAATCACGCACAATCGCGATTGTCCACGCAGCCATTTACGACGCCGCGAACGCGGTTGCGCGCAAGGGCGGCGCCTACGCAGTCGACCTGAAAGCGGCGCCTGGAACATCGCTGGATGCCGCCGTAGCGGCTGCGGCTCACGGCGCACTGGTGCGGCTCGTTCCGACACAGCGCCCGGCGCTCGATACCGCGCTCAATGCGACGCTCGCCAAGATTCCCCAGGGGTCCGGAAAAGCTGATGGCGTCACGATCGGCGCCCAGGTCGCCGAAAGGATGGTGGTGCCGCGCAGCAGCGACGGATCGGATCCAAGGTCGCATTCACGCCCTCAACGGGCCCGGGCCGCTATCAGCTCACGTCAGGGCCGGCCATCCTAGCGCAGTGGGGGAACGTGAAGCCGTTCGTTCTTCGTAGCATGGAGGGACTCGAATTCAAAGGCGCGCCGGAGATCACAAGTGCCGAGTTCGCGCGCGACTTCGATGAGGTCAGGCTCCTTGGCGCGCGCAACAGCACGACGCGGACCGCCGATCAGACCGCAGCTGCAATCTTCTGGGTCGTTCAAACCGGCGTACCGTGGCATGCGGCGGCGCGCGCAGCATCGGCGGCAAAGATCTCTGTTTCGGAGAATGTACGGTTGTTTGCATTGCTCGCGCTCGCGACCGCGGACTCGCAAATCGTCGCCATGAAGGAAAAGTACAGCCGTCCTCACTGGCGGCCGTTAACCGCGATCCGCGCCACTGCTGGCAATATCCCGGGCCTAACCGGCAATCCGCTTTGGGAGACGCTGCTCGTCACGCCGCCGCATCCCGATTACCCTCCGCGCATGCGGTCTTCTCCGGTGCCGCGGAGATGGTGCTGAGGAGTTTCTTCGGCAGCGACACCGTCAATGTCAGCGTCACCTTCCCGGGACCTTTCGGCATTACACGGACCTATACGTCTTTCTCGGCGATCACCGAGGAGGTGGATAACGCGCGGGTGTGGGGCGGCATTCATTTCCGCAGCGCGGATATCGACGGCAGCGAAGTTGGACGTAAGATCGGAGCCGTGGTGATGCGCGAGTTCCCGAAGCCTGCGATTAATTAGGCCACGCGACGGCGCCGGACGTTCCGCGTTCGGCGTCGGCGAGCGCTGACAAAGGAAGCGGTCGTACAAATCGAAGAGGATATGACCACCAGGAGCAAGCTTATGTTCGACCTCGATCAATTCATCGACGATTGCCGCAGCGCGCTCGCCGCCGATAAGTCCCACAAGCTTGTGCGTGAGGTCGTCGCGCGGGCGGTATCCGATCCGAGAGCAGTTCTCAAAGGCCTGGGCGAGCCGACGCGCGGCATGCTCAAGCCGCTCTACCGCTCCGAGGACCTGACGATCCTGAATATCATTTGGGCTCCTTACATGACGCTGCAGCCGCACAATCACAATATGTGGGGCGTGATCGGCATCTACACAGGACGCGAAGACAACATCTACTGGCGACGCGTGCTCAGCGGGAATGGTCGCCTGGAAGCGGCCGGCGCAAAGGCCTTGGGTGAAGGTGATACCGATCCGATGGGGCGCGACCTCATTCATTCGGTGACGAATCCAATTCCAAGGCTGACGGGGGCCATCCACGTGTATGGAGGCGACTTCTTCGGCGCGGAACGCAGCGAATGGGACCCGGAAACGCTCGTCGAACAGCGGTGGGAGGCGGAACGAGCTGCGCGCCGCTTCGAGGAAGCCAATCGCATCATGGTTGGCGGATGATCTGTTTTTTTTTATCCTATCAGCTCTGACGCTGGAACGCGTGATGCTCGGACTTTTGGATGTCCGCATTTTTTTATTCTTTAATCGGCGATCAGCTCTGACGCTGGACGCGTGATGCTCTGGACGGATGTTTTTTTTTTTTTTTTTTTTTTTTTTTTTTTTTTTTTTTTTTTTTTTTTTTCCGCTTCTTATAATCGGCCGTTTGAAAGTCAAAGCGTCGCACCCAAGGAGCGCACTCGTGCAAATGAACCACGTCCGATATTTCCTGGCTCTTTGCCGCGATAAGAATTTCACGCTGGCGGCCAAACGTTGGGCATCTCGCAACCCTCGCTGACCAACGCGATCAAGCGGTTCGAGCGAGAGCTGGGGGGCCCATTGTTCCACCGCAACTTGACTGGCGCGACGCTGTCCGAACTTGGCCAAGCCGTACTGCCTCATCTCGAGCGGCTGATCCAGTGCGCCGACGACGCCGACGTGCCGCCACAACAATCAAATCGCTACCGCAAGGTTGGATCACCACAACGAATGGAGCTCTCGATGCACAAGCTCATGCATTTTACCGCCGGCGTAGCGGTCGGCGCTCTGGCCATAAAGGTCTTGATCAAAACGCCGACCATCGCGACTGAGGATGCTCGTGGAGGCAGCGATGGCAAAGAATACCTTTGAAGTCAGGGGCCTCAAGTTCTATACACGCACGGCCCAGTTCGGCATGACTCATTTGTGTACGTTTTCGATTTCGTTGCGCCTGCCGTGGAGTAAATATTGGGTTGCCTATTTCAAATGGCAGACTGAGCCAGAGGGTGTATCGGATTCACCAAAGGTCACATAATGCAATCCGGTAAGTCCACGTTGATTGCAAGTGGAGCGAAAAGCTTTCCTTCATTTTTGATAGCCAACGCTGATTTTCCCGCAGATGTAGTCGGCTATGGGAGCCCGGGAATACTTGCGTACGAGCGAACTAAGAACAGTCAGAAGGTGGGCATTCAAATTGTACAGTGGGGGACCGGGGGAGCAGCCGTCCCCCTGAAATTTAACATGGCCCAGGCTGCGCCAGCATCTTCCGATGAGCATCTCTCATTAACTGGCAAAATTTTTCTTTGGAACCAGGCGAACAAACAAAAACAGACTATGCAATCAAGTCCAAATGCCGCACCCCCGCCTCCGCATCCCTTTTTTACTCCCTTTGGTTCATGACAATTGGATCGCCCTGCTGACGGGCGCGATCAGGGCGAGATGGAACTCCCCGATCAGCGATACTTTGCTCGATCCCCCGGCGGGCCGCTCAAGCTGCACCGTGCGCCCTAGGCCGCCATGCCCTACACCCGCCGTCCGACATGGCCGGACAGCCGTGCCGCCAGGACTTCGTGATCAAGTGCGAGGGCCTCGACATCCGGCGCATCTATCTGGCGAAGCTGCCCGACGGCGACCGCTTCGTCTGGTCGATCAACGTCAACGACCACGCTCCGGAGGTGCCGGGCGTGCCGATCAGCGGCTGGGCAGCGACGCTCGACCGCCGCGATGCTGACGAGCTATGGACGGATGCGCGCGAAGGCCGGGCTGCCCAAGCCGCAGCCAACAAACGTGGCTGACGACCCCAGCGCCTAGCGCCCCGCGCAGGCCATACGACTGATTGACAACGCCGCGTTTACTTGTCTCACTGCTGCGCAGGGGCTGGGGGTTGATGGCGCACGCCGCCAAAGCACTATTGATTGCGATCATGTCCGCGCTCGTCTGCGCGACCAGCAGCAGCGTGTCGTGCATGAATCGGGGCTATCGCAAAGCCGAATCGCTGCTTTCCGCACTCGGCAGGTCTGCTGGTCGACCTGTTCCGGCCCGAACGCGACATTCCCATCCAAGGTTCTCACAGCACTCGTGCTGGAGAAGAAGCGGCGAAACCCTCGCCGCCAGTAAAGGGAGGTAACGATGACTGCAAATGAAGGCAACGGCGGCACCGAGCAACCCGCTGCCGAGCTGGAAGCACCCGCCGCGACCGAACAGCAGGCGGCACCGCTTCAGCCCGCCGAGCCGGTGGCCGAACAGCAGGCGGCACCGCTGCAGCCCGCCGAGCCGGTGGCCGAACAGCCGCCCGTCGAGCAAGCCGCAGAGTCTCCCGCAGAACCGGCGGCGGCACCCACCAGTGCCGACGCGCCCACCTCATAAACGGCGCAGCGAGGAGGAGGCTCGGGACCCAAAAACCGGGCCTCCAACAACGACATTCATGATCCGGAAAAGATTTACGACCGTACGATGAAGGCACTCGGCGTCAGGCTGCCGTAGGCCCCTTGATGTTCCAGGCCGGGCTGCGGCTGCGCGAACTTCGCGAGCGGCGCGGGCTGACGTCGGCGGGGCTGCAATGTCCGCTTCTGACCGATACTGTTGAAAAAGGATTTTGAGGGGGCGACCTCAGCAACATTGATTTAACCCGCATTCCCCGGATGACGGACTGATTTCCCCAACGCTCGCATCAATTCAGATATAGGCGTCAGCACCTTATCCTGGATCGAGCGAGGCGGTGATGGCGCACCCGACGGGTAAATCAAAAGATGGGGCTCTCAAGCTCGATTTCGACCGCCGCTTGATGGTGCAATTTCGCGGCTCCGTGGTCACGTCCGATGCGGGATTGTTGGCGTACCGCGAACTCGACGACGCGCTTGGGCTGAGCGCGGTGGCAGGCGAGACACTCGCCGACGCGCGCACGGGCAAGAACGGCCGCCATGCATTGGTCGGTTTGCTGCGTCAGTCGGTGTTTGGTCGCCTCGCTGGATATGAGGACGTGAACGACGCCGAGCGCCTGCGTCACGATCCAGCCATGCGATGGATCGTCGGCGGCAGGGCGGCTCAGGGCCGTGCAGCTTCACCAAGCCAGATGGGGCGCTTCGAGACGCAATGGCTCGCGGCACCTGCAAACCTCTCTGCTCTTTCCGACTTGTCCGGCCAGTGGATCGATATCGTCCATGGTCGTCGTCCACCGAAGGGCATCGTGCTTGATATGGATTCGAGCGTGAGCCCAACGCACGGCGAGCAGGAGGATAGCGTGTGGAACGGCCATTACGCCTGCACCTGCTATCATCCACTGTTCGTGTTCAACCAATTCGGCGATTTGGAACGCTGCACGCTACGCCCCGGCAATGTGCATAGCGCCGACGGCTGGGTGAGTGTGCTCAAGCCGGTTATCGTGCGGTATCAGGGCAAAGTCCTGCGCATCTACTTCCGAGCCGATGCAGCCTTCGCCATGCCGGGGGTGTACGAGTGCCTGGAAGCTGAACGGATCAAATACGCGATCCGCCTGCCCGCCAATCAGGTCCTGCAGAACAGGATCGGCTATCTGCTCAAGCGCCCGGTCGGTCGGCCGCCGAACGAGGTCCGGCGGTACTACGCCAATTTCACCTACCAGGCGGCAAGCTGGACCAAGCCGCGCCGGGTGATTGCCAAGGTAGAGTGGCACCCGGGCGAGCTTTATCCGCGCGTCGGCTTCATCGTGACGAACATGAGCCGACCGGCCGAGCGGGTGGTCGCCTTCTACAACAAGCGCGGCACGTGCGAGCAATGGATCAAGGAAGGCAAAGGTGCGATCAAGTGGACGCGGCTGTCATGCCGGACGTTCGCCGCCAACGCGGTCCGGCTCCAGCTTCATGCGCTCGCCTACAATCTCGGCAACTTCCTGCGCACGCTGGCGACACCCGAGCCGATCAAGGACTGGTCGCTGACGAGCCTGAAGGATAAGCTGATCAAGATCGGCGCGAAGGTCGTCAACCACGGCCGCTACGTCGCATTCCAGATGGCCGAGGTCGCTATCCCCCGGCAAATGTTCGAGGAGATTTTGCGGCTCATCACAGAACTACGGCCGCAGCCGCCACCAACGCCAGCGTGAGACGTTCGATAATCATGTGTTCAAGGGCTACCGACAGGAGGAGTGCGCCCAAATGCCAGGGAAAACGGCCTGATCAGCCCATCGATCACCGCTCCGGCTGGCCCGAAGGTTGGCAGCCGCCCGAGCCTCGCATCGGCCTTGCGAGGAGCCCCATGCCGGTGCGAATACTCACGTCAGGCAGGGGGTCATAGGGAAATCCGGCTTTAAGGCGAGCGCCGAACCAGCAACATCAATTCAAAAATCCATTTGCTTGGATTCGATTGTTTCACAATCCAATTCCACAGATCCATTTTGGATACTTTTTCAACAGTATCGACCCAAAGATGGGGTAATCGGCCGGCAGCTTGTTGATAGCTGAAGATTTTGGGTGCTGCGTGTCGCGATTGCGCTCTTCGGCTTCCTGCGCGGTTTGCGGGGACGCAAATAATGTTATCCCGGCGTTATCCGGAGCCCGAAGCTCCAAAAACGCTTGATTTCCCAGGTATTACGAGGGGATTTATCCGCGGGCACGGCTCCCACGATTTAGAGGAGCTATCCATATCCATGCAGACGGTCACGACTATCCGTCTCGACATCGCGAAGTCAGTCCTCCATCACGCGATCAGCGCCGCCACCTCGACCGGCGGCGCGGCGGAAGTCTTCATCGCACCCACCGCCATCACCGCCGCAACCGCAACGTCGATCCGGCCATAAGCCTTCGACTTGTCGAGCTTGCGGTTGTCCGCAGCATCGCGCACCACCACCGCATTGGAGAAGCACCAGCGCAGCAGCGGATGGTTGCCGTGCCGGATGCGCCCGTCCACCGCCAGCACCTCGAACGCCTTGACCGCCGGCGACATGTCCTTGAAGCCCTGGCCCATCGGCTCGAGCGGCACCGCCACCCCGAGCCGGGCCAGCGCCTGGCGCAAAATCTCGATCCGCCAGCGGTCGTAGTTGAGCCGCGCGAAGTTCATCCGCGCGGCGGCCTCGCCCAGCGCGTACGGCGACCCAATCATAGTCGATCGCCTTGCCCGGCACCGCCGTCAGCTGGCCGTTGCCGCGCCCAGGCATCATACGGCGCGCGGTCGCGCATCACCCGCTCCGCCAGCGTGTCGGCCGGCGTCCACGCCCGCGGCAGCAAATGCACGTTGCCGCCGTCGTCCTCGGCCGCCAGCACCAGCGCCGTCAGATCGATCGCGCCGACAGATCCAGCCCGCCGAACACCGGCCGCCCGTCGGCAAACATCGCCTCGTCGATCGGCGCATCGCCCAGCGCCCATACCTCCGGCGTCAGCAGCTGATCGCGCGCATGCGGCGCAATCCGCTGGTTGAGCCGCAGATTGCGGAACGCGCTCTCGAACGACGGCATCCGCCGCGCCCGCTCGGCCTCGGCCAACACATCGGCCTCATCAAGAAATTTGCCGAACGCCGGGTTGACCGCGCGGATCGTTTCCGGTTCGAACGGATCGGCATCCGCCGGCGCCGACAACAAATGCACCACGATCGAGGCGATCGCCGCCGTCAGCGCATCGTCGATCAGTCTGCGACAGCGGATGATCGTCGTCCGCCGCCTGCGTCGAGATCACCACGCCGAGCGAACGCTTGCGCTTGCCCATCGCAGTCTGCAGGTTGTCGAGCAGCACGCGATCCTTCGCCTGCGCCAGCTCGTCATACGCCCAGAACGTCGGCGACAGCCCATGCGCCCGCCGCGCATCCGCCGACAGCGCCTCATATTTCGAGCCGATGCCGTGGCCGCGAGCACCTCGATCTCCTTGTGCCAACGCTGGACGTTGCGCGCGTCGCGAAGTCCGGCACCGCCAGGATGATGCCTCCATCTCGTTGAAGATCAGCCCCGCCTGCTGCCGATCGATGCCCGCCGAATAACACTCGCCGCGCATCTCCGCTTCCGGCCCGAGCAAATGGCAAAGCTCCAGCCCGGCAATCAACCCGGTTTTGCCGTTCCCGCGCGGTTCCGAAAAAATTCCAAGCCGCACCCGGTCATTTTCCGCACGCCCGTACAGATCTTCGATGAAAGCCCGTTGCGACGGCAACAGCTTCAGTTTGCGCCCGGTCAACTTGCCTTTCGTGATCGGTAAAAATTCCAGAAACGCGATCACTCTCTCGACACGCGATAATCGTGGCTTCATCCAAGGTAAATTTCGATGCTGCGCGTCAATTGCTCGAACCGCCCCTGGACCACGTAGACCCATTCTATCCACCTAGGACAAAATGCAAAACTAACCGAGGTTTCGACTGCGGGGGCCGTTGGACGGCTGAAACGTAGGAATTTTCAGACCTACCCCCCGTCAATTCAACGGCGCTGTGTCCTGCGACTGATCGCACCTGCATTATTCGAGACCATCGGCGCAGCGTCGCAGCATGTCATGCAGCTCGGCGACCGCGTCATGGTCAAAGGCATTGTCGATAGCGACAGCGACCATGAGCTTGCTGAGACACAGGGGGCATGCTCCGGATTTGACCTCGCTTGCGACGAAGGCGACGACACGCTGCTCGATCTGTTCGAACGTCATGACCGCGTGTTCCATGGGTGGGCGGGATCGAGTGGTTGCCCGGTCACATCACAGCCAGGCACGGGGCGCGGCGTACCAGTGCGGGGCTCCTCGATGTTGTGGCATGCAGGACAGAGCACCATGAAGTTAAGCGGCTCCAGCACCACCGCAGGATGATCGGTGACAGGCATCTTGTGGTGGCAATGCAACTCACCCTTGCCGGGCAGGAAGTGGCCGCAGCGCTGGCAGCGGTAGCCGGCCGCTCGCTTGGCAAGCTGGCGGGCGGTCTTCCACGCACGGGTGCTATGGAACGAAGTAAGACGGCGCATGCCCTAGGGTAGCACATGCCGTCCTGCTTCTCGCTTCATGCCGCTGCGCGCGGTCTTCATGCCGGCACGGGCCGTTGCTTCTCCGCCTGATCGGCGCGCGCTCTTGCGAGTTCGGCAAGGGCATGTTCGCCATAGGCATCGCTTCCGGGCAGACGGAAATACTCCCAACAGGCCACATCTGAAGGATAGACGCAGCTCCTGTTGGTAACGATCATCAGGTCAGGCTCATATTCGATCCTGACGACTGTACCAACGACCTCGCCGCATTCGTTACATAACTCGGCACCCACGAGCATATCGTCGGTATAGGCGAGGTACGTCACTAGGCGATCGCGGGCTATTTGCAAAACCGTGTACAATCGATCGTGCACGTTTTTCCATTCGTGGTCCGGTAGCGCGACAGGGTTAGAGTGGGTCACTTCGTGCATTTGTTCGATCGCGTTGGCGAGCGCTCTGATCTTCTCCGGGGTTGCCATCGTTCAGTCCTCCTTGATGTTGCCAGCGTCCGGCTGGCGCGGTTCACTTGACGACGCGCAGATCGGCCCGCTCCGGGTGCTCCTGATTCCACCAGTCCTCGAGCCTATTCGCGTGCTGGTCTTTCCGGGCGGCCTCGGCCCGCAGCCGGGCAACCTCTGCGTCGATCTCCTCCGGCGTCATGGCCTCGAGCCGGGCGATCTCCTCTGGTGTCAGTTTCATCGTCGAATCCTCCTTGTTGCCAGGCGTCCGGCTGGCACTCATTCTTCCCTCGAAGCTTCCAATGCCTGTTTCATTGTCAGGCCCTTAGCGCGCCGAAGCTCGGCGTAGGTGCTCCAATTCGTGCACTCGCACCGACCGACTTGGTCGAAGCCGTCGCCGACGATGCGCGTGAAACCTTCGCCGCTGCAAAAGGGACATTCAGGATCTGGGTCAAACGGTGGAAACATGGTCGGTCTCCTCTCTTGTTGCCGGGCGTCCGGCCAGGCGCGGTCATTTCGATTTGCGAACGCGCGACGCCGCCGCCGCTGCTCGCGTCGGGGTTCTCAATTTCGATTTCGGTGGGAGCGCGGGCTTGGTCCAGCGCTTCGCGCTCGGTCCCGCGCTCGGGGCTGCGTCCCCGTAGATGGATAGATATCTAGATAGTGGTACGGTTTCCGTCACTGGCGATTTGTTGAGTTTTTGCCGAGTGGTACGGTTTCCGTCACTGGTGAGTGGTACGGTTTCCGTCACTGGCCCAGTGACGTTTTCCGTCACTGGCGAAATGTTTTTCCCAGTGACGTTTTCCGTCACTGGCAATCTGGCCTTATGGGCGATCCGCTCGGCCCGCTCGACGGTTTCGATCGCACGCCATTCGTTGGTCGGCGCCTTGCCGTTGCTCGGCAGATACGTGATGCGGAACAGGTTGGCGCTGCGATAGGTGCCATTGCCGGAGCGCCCGCGTCTTGTCACTTCAGCGAAGCCGAGCGTGACGACCTCTCTAATGCCAGCCGCGATGGTGTGCCGGTTGCTTGTTACGTATTCCGCAAAGTCGCCAAACGTGATCGGCAACCTGCCATTGTCGCGGCCAGCATGAGCGGCGTGTTCGATCTCAAGGCGGTCGAGAATGCGGCGGGCGGTCAGGCTCAGCGCCCCCATGGCTGGCGAGCGCAGCATTTCAATTGTTCGCGGCGCGAATGGCCCATTGATCTGGCTGGCGCGCCTGCTCATGCGACGCGCCCCTTGGCGAAGGCGATCTGCCGCGAGCGGACCCAGGATCGAACCTCGGGCGTCGGCTCAATCGGTTTCGGCGACGCGCCCCACGCCGGAAAAGTGCCGAATTTTTCTTTGTATTTGTGTGCGACCCATCCGGGCTTGTAATCGCGCTCGTTGGCGATCTGGATCAGCATCGCGTGCCAGCGCGTGCGATCCACTGCGCCATAGACGTTGCCGCTGACGCGGCGCGAGGCATCGACCAGCCCCAGGTCGCCATCGCGGAACGCAACCGGAGTCGGTCGGCGCTGTGGCAGGAACCCGCAATGCGGACAGGCTTCGCCTGCGAGGCGCAGCGCGCTGCATTGCGAGCATTCAATCAACCTCGAGCCGTGTTCGGGGTTGCTCGGATTCTGATGCTGTCGGTTCTCGGCGTGGCGGTCAGGATCGAGCGTCCAGTTCACGCGATCCTCGACAAAGCCGTGACGGAACACCGCGCCGCTATGATCGAGTACGATGGCGTCGGGCTTGCCTTCGGCTGGTCGCAGCACGCGGCCGATCATTTGCCGGTACAAGCCCATTTTTTTGGTCGGCCGCGCCAGGATGCAGCAGCCGACGGCGGGCAGATCCCAGCCTTCACGACAAAACCATGCAGTTGCTGACAACCTCGATCTCGCCGGATGCCAACCGTGCCAGCGACGCATCACGCTCGGGCTTCGGTGTGGGGCCGTCGATGTGCTCGCAGCGAACGCCGGATTTCACAAATTCGTCACGGATGTGGATCGAATGCTGGACGCTGATCGCGAAGCAAACGGTTTTGCGGCGCTCGCCGAACTTGTGCCAATGGCTGACGATATCGCCGACCAGCTTGGGGCGGTCCATGCGGTCGGCAAGTTGGTTCTCCACGTAGTCGCCCAGCCGGGTGCGGACGCCGCGCAGGTCAGGATCGACCGGCGCATAGACGCGAGTGCGGACCAGCCAGCCTTGCTCGATCAGGTCGGGCACCTGCGGACACTCGATCATGGTGTCGAAGATGCCGCCCAGGCCGCGCCCGTCGCCTCGGCACGGCGTCGCGGTCAAACCCAGCACGATGGCGTTGGGATATGCCGCGATGATCTGGCGATAGGTGCTCGCTGGACAGTGGTGCGCCTCGTCAATCACCAGCAGATCGGCGGGCGGAAGGCTCCTCGTCAAGGAATGCTTGGCGCGCGTCCAAAGCGTCTGGATTGTCGCGAGCTGCACGAGCTCGAGCGGGCGCGGACGAAATCCGGCCTGGATGATGCCGTGCGCGACCTCGGCGGCGAGCAGCTTGGCGCTGGTCTGGGTGATGATTTCGCGGCGATGCGCTAGCACCATCACGCGCTTGAGCGAGCGCGCCAGGGTGCGGACGATATCGGCAAAGATCACGGTTTTGCCGCTGGCGGTGGGCGCGACCAGGATCACGCGCCGCGTGCCGGTTGCGATCTTGGCATCGAACGCTTGGGATCACGTCGCGCTGATACGGGCGCAGTTCGATCATGCCGCGCCCCGTCGCGAGCGCGGATGCTGCAACCCGGCCCTGCCGCCGCTGCGGATGGTGGCTTGGACCGATGGCAAACCATCGTCGGCGACCAGCCCGTTGCACTGGCAGGCATCGACGAGCCGATCAACTACTTGCTCATGTAGAAGTTCACCGCCCGCGACAAGCTGGAAGAGCCGGAACGCCGCGAGGTTGAGCGCGCGCATTGCGCGAGCCGGGCAACACCGCCGCGAGCGCCGCCACCTCGGCGTCAAGTGCGGCGAGGCCGTAGGCACCGGGCCGCCGGATCGGCGATCCCGGCCTGATGGTGGCCACCGCCCGCTCGCTGATGCTCGGCACCGGCTTGGCGCGGGCAAGTCGCACCAGCCAATCCGGTGCAGCGGGGAGCCGGTCGGCTTGAACGCGCCAGCAATAGACCCGCCCGCTGGGATGCACGCTCGGCGGTGCGACGCAGTAGGCGCGATCACCGCGAGTATCGAGCCCGGTGCCGATCCGTCCTGCGGTTGATGGGATGGGCTCCGCGTAGTCGAACCACAGATGGCGACCGCGAGCGGTGGCGACCTCCCGCGTCTGCGGCAGCGGACCGTGCTCGTGTTCAAGCGCGGCGAGCGTCGCTTCGCCAGCATCGCCATCAACATCGAGAATCCAAAAACCGGACCTCGCTCCGGTGGCAATGCCGATATTGCGATCCGGAATCCGCCAGTAGCGCCGAACAGTCTCCGGATTGGTGGTCGCGGCATGGAAGCCGCCCGGAATGGCCGGTTGCTTGTCCCTCGGACGGCACGGAAACACCTGGCACCCGGCGCTCGCATAATCGAGGGCGGCGTCGATGAGGGTCTCGACGACCTCATTAAACAGGCGCGGGAAATCCGGCGGCATTGCTCTCGCCTTCGTTTTGAGGCAAAAGCAGCGCTGTCCAGCGATCTGCTAAGCCCCGAATGAAAGCGCCGCGGCCCGTGAAGGTCGCGGCGTTTGCTTGTTCTAGGTAGCGGTGGCCGATTGCTCGGCCTTAACCTTGCGCGGGCGGCCTCGCGGCTTCTTAGCGGGGAGCGCCAGTTTCGGCGCAACGGGGCGGCTGTCGAGCCAGGCCTGGACTTCGTCTTCGCTCCAGGTTCTCGAATTCGGCCCGGTCAGCTGGCCGACCGGAAAACCGCGGTCGCAAATCCAGTTTGCAGAGTGACTCAATTCTTGACGACGCCGAGCGCGAGCAAGTCGCGGTAGCGCAGGCGCTTACGCAACATTGGGGACGCTCCCGGTTGAAATGAACCGGGCAAACTATTTGCTCACTTTTATGGGCTTGTCATACCGTAAAGTTCGCCGGTCGAATTTTACGGAACGCAAAACCTAAGCTTTGTGGGCGCTCCGAATGTCCTCCACGGTGCGCTCGGCAAGACCGAATTCTTCTGCGACCAACCTGCACGCTGTCATCGGGCCAGCCTTTTCGCCGCGCCACTCAGGATTGCGATATTCAGGAAAACCAAAATCCTGATGAACAATTTTCACCAGCGCGGCGATGGCCAAGTCCCGTGTCACAGTGTCCTTTGGGCTGCTGCCCGACGGGGCCTTTGGTTTCCCGTCGATGAAATATTCCAAGGCAAATTCCAGCAATTCGGGAGGGACGGTCATACCGGCACGGCGGGCACGCGTGCGTAATCCCGCAAAATATCAATCGCGTCCGCATGGCCTTCTTTGGCGGCTTGAACCACAAACGCAGGTTCTTTCCTCTCAAGCCACTGGTGAAAAATTTGGCGGTTTCCTTCCTTTGAAAACAGCCACGGCCTATTGCGCAGCGCGCGGCGCACGGCTTCACGGGCACGTGCTTCGCGATCATCGTCGGCCATTGGGCACCCCGCAAACGGTGCTGTCCGCAAAAGCAAAAGGGTGGCGCGGCAGCCCGTTTGCGGGCGGGTTTTCGGGGATCAGCCTAGCCGCGCTTGTCGCAAGTCTATCAGGACGGCGGCAGTCGTCAGCCCTTCGCTCGCAATGGAGTGACGTTGTCGCGCGGGTGCACGATGCCGTCGATCAACGCTGCCAGCCGCGCCAGCGCGTTGGCCTTCTCGTCGCGATAACTGTATCGGTCGTAGATGCCCTCGACACCGGGGATGCTGTGACCCATGACGCGCTCGGCGTGTTCGCTCGGAATGCCAGCGCGGCTCATGAGCGAGCGCGCTGTGCGGCGCAGATCGTGAAGCGTCCACGGCGCGGTGCCCTGCGGTAGCTTGGCGTCGAGCGCGAGTTTGAGTTTCGAGAGGCCACCGAAATGGCTATCGCCCCGGCTTGCGGCGAACACATACGGGTTCGCGCCGAGGCGGGTCTGTGCGTTGATGATATCGACCGCCTGTTTTGGCAGTACCAGCGCGCCCGCGTTGCCTTTCTCGCGATGTTCGTGGGGAACGCTCCACTCGCCGTGCTCGGAAATCTCGGCCCAGCGCATTCCGATGACCTTGGCGCGCCGCTGTGCGGTCAGCAGAGCAAGCCGGACGACCGCGCCGAACTGCCCGTTGGTTTCGGAAACCTGCCAAATAACGCGAAGCTCATCGTCATCGAGAACCCGGCTGCGCGCTTGGGCCTGCGAGCTTTCGCGCTGCATTCCGCGCACAATCGGCACCGCGTAGTCGTCATGCCGAGCGGCGTACCAATTGCAGATCGACCGAATGATGGTGAGAACGATGTCGGCCTGCCGCGTGCCGTGCTTGTCCTCGACCTTGTCCAGCAACGCGGTGATATCGCTGCGCCGGATCGAAGTGAACTCGCGATCCTGCCAAGCAGGCAGAACGTGGCGGTCGAGCAGTCGCCCGATGTTGTAGGCCGTGCGTATCCCCTTGGCCTGGACGTGGCGCTTCTGCCAATCCGCCGCGACCTCACCGTACGTGGCGGCTTTCGCTTCGATTGCCGGAAGCCCGGAGCGGACCCGTTTGATGGCCTCGCGCGCCTGCTCTCGGGCTTGCTCGATCCCCAGATCGGCAGCGCCGATGGTGGTCCAGACTTGCTTGCCGGAAGGCGTATAGGCGACCGTTACAAAGCTCTTAGCCCCTGACGGCATCACGCGGACGTAGTGACCGCGAAGCTCGGGATCTGATTTTGTGTAGCGCTTGGGGCGCGGCTTGAGGGCGGCAACGCCCTTGTCGGAAAGGCTACTGCGGGGCATCGTTTTTAGCTCCGGGCTAATGAGGGGCTAATACCAGCATAACATAAAGCCGGATAAATCCGGCTAATAATAGGCTAATATCCAATGGGTTTTTGAACTGTTTCTTATGCTGGTTTTATTGGGTTTAACGGCCGGATATGTGCTTGCGAGGCAAAAGCGCGGGCGCCGCACCTCGCTCCACCGGCATGACGCCTCATGACAGCGCCCTCGATTGAGCAAGGCGGAATAAGAATATATTCAGTAGGATTAAAGTCAAGAGGCTCCGATTTTCTTTGGGTGCGCGCGCCTGTGCTGCTCTCGCGGCGTGCACGGGAGCGCCCCCTGGCGCGGCAGCAAGCCATGCCCATGTGGCATATCGAATCGTTCCGTGGCGCGGCTGCCGCGTGGTACAATCCGCGTAAATCGAACGTTGTCCCTGCAGGAGAGCCGCGATGAGCTTGCAGACCCTCGGCTATATCGGCCTTCGCACCAAAAACCTGGAGGACTGGACGGCCTACGCCAGCCGGTTCCTCGGCATGCAACTGGTCGACAAGAGCCGCGGCACCGCCACCTTCCGGATGGACGATCGCAAGCAGCGCCTGGTGGTCCAGGAGGACACACTGGATACGCCTGGCTTCTTCGGCTTCGACGTCGCGGACTCCACCGCGCTCGATGCGTTCGCGGCCAATCTTGAGAAGCACAGAGTGTCGTTCGCGCGCGGCTCGCGCGCGCTCGCCGAGGAGCGCAAGGTCAAGGACCTGATCGTGTTCAACGACCCGGTCGGCAACCGACTCGAAGTGGCGCACGGCGCCGAGATCACCACCGACCCGTTCAAGCCCGGCCGCGCGATCTCCGGCTTCCGCACCGGTCCGCTTGGCATGGGACACGCCGTGCTTCACTGCGAGAAGATCGACGACGTCCTGCCGTTCTACCAGGACATCCTCGGCTTCCGGCTGAGCGACTACTTCCTGCAGCCGTTCGCCGCCTACTTCTTCCATCTCAATCCGCGCCATCACAGCGTCGCCTTCATCGAGACCGGCAAGAAGGGCATCCATCACCTGATGGTGGAATGCTGCTATCTCGACGACGTCGGCCAGGCCTATGACCTTGCGCAATGCAAGCCGGAGATGATCGCGACCACGTTCGGGCGGCACTTCAACGATCAGGTCACATCGTTTTACTCCTGGTCGCCGTCGGAGTTCATGTTCGAGTACGGCTGGGGCGGCCGCTCGCTGGAGCTGGAGAACTGGACGCCGCGCGTGGTCGTGGAAGGTCCGAGCCTGTGGGGTCACGAGCGCTATTGGACGACGCCGGAGCAGCGCGAGGTGGCGCGCAAGCTCCGCATCGACAACGCCGAAGCGGGACTGCGCATCCCGCTCAACGTGATGGAAGGCAACTACCAGAAAGCCCGCGACGTCTGCCCGTGGTGGGACGCGACCGCACCGGCGCGCAAGACCGGCTGAACACGATGAACGTCAACGTTCCCAACGGCAGCGCGCTCACCAACGCGGCGCAGCCGATGGAGTGGCCTGACGGCGAGCTCACGCGCGTTCCATTCTGGATCTACCAGGCGCCGGAAATCTACGCGCTCGAGCAGAAGCGCGTCTATGAAGGGCCGGTGTGGAACTATCTCTGCCTCGAGGCCGAGGTGGCGCAGCCCGGCGACTACCGCACCACCTTCGTCGGCTCGATGCCGGTCGTGGTGGCGCGCGACTACGACGAGGAAATCTATGCATTCGAGAACCGCTGCGCGCACCGCGGGGCGCTGATCGCGCTCGATAGCGGCGGCAAGGCGCGCGACTTCACCTGCGTCTATCACGCCTGGAATTACGACCTGAAAGGCAACCTCAAAGCGGTGGCGTTCGAGGACGGCGTCGCCGGACGCGGCGGCATGCCGAAGACGTTCTGCCGCTCCGACCACGGCCCGCGCAAGCTGCGCATCGCGATCTTCGCCGGCATGGTGTTCGGCTCGTTGCACGAGGACGTGCCGCCGATCGAGGAGTATCTCGGCGAGGAGATCGCGGCGAAGATCAAGCGCGTGCTGCGCAAGCCGGTGGTGGTGACCGGGCGTTTCACGCAGTCATTGCCGAACAACTGGAAGCTCTATTTCGAGAACGTGAAGGACACCTATCACGCCTCCCTCCTGCACACGTTCTTCACCACCTTCCGCATCAACCGGCTGTCGCAGAAGGGCGGCATGATCGTCAGCCCCGATGGCGGCCACCACGCCAGCTTCTCCTACACCGACACGACATCAAGCGACCGTAACTACGCGGCGATGGGGCTGCGCTCGGACAACGAAGATTTCGCGCTCAAGGACACCAGCCTGTTGAACGTCGTCGACGAGTTCGGTGACGGCTGCAACATGCAGATCCTCACGGTGTTTCCGGGCGTCGTCGTGCAGCAGATCCAGAACGCGCTGGCGATCCGCCAGGTGCTGCCGAAGGGACAGTTCCAGACCGCGCTGAACTGGACCACCATCGGCTTTGCCGACGACACGCCGGAGATGAAAACGCTGCGGTTCAAGCAGAACAACCTCGCGGGGCCAGCCGGCTACGTGTCGATGGAAGATGGAGCGGTCGGCGGCTTCGTGCAACGCGGCGTCGCAACCGCCGGCGACGAGCGTGCCGTGCTCGAGATGGGCGGCAGCAGTACCGTGAACGAGGGCACGCGCGCGACCGAAGCGTCGGTGCGCGGCTTCTGGAAGTGTTACCGCAGCCATATGGGCCTGTGAGATATGGCTGAGATCACGCTCGACCGCATCCTAGCGGTGCAGGCGGCCTATATCCGGTGCATCGACAGCAATGCGCTCGAAAGCTGGCCGGATTTCTTCACCGACGATTGTCTCTACAAGGTGACGACCGCCGAGAACCGCCGACACGGCTTCGAGGCCGGCATCATCTACGCCAACTCCAAGAACATGCTGACCGACCGCATCCTGGCGCTGCGGCAGGCCAACATCTACGAGAAACAAAGCTACCGGCACATCCTCGGGTTGCCGACCATCGTGTCGAACGGCGGCCGCGAGGCCGAATGCGAGACGCCGTTCCTGGTGGTGCGCATCATGCACGACGGCGAGACCAGCGTGTTCGCGACCGGCGTCTATCTCGACACGCTTCGCCTGCAAGGCAATCAACTCAAATTCGCGTCAAGGCTGGTGGTGTGCGATTCCTCACGCATCGACACGCTGATGGCGATTCCGCTTTAGGTCCATGACCTTCACCATTTCTGTCCAAGCCAAGGACATCAAATTCCCCTGCGAGCCGAACGAGACGCTGCTCGACGCGGCGCAGCGCGCCGGCTATGTGCTTCCCTATTCCTGCCGCAAGGGCGTGTGCGGCAGCTGCAAGGGCCAGATCGTATCCGGAGAGGTGCGGGCCTATGCAGGCGATACGTTGAGCAAAGAGGAACAGGCCGAACGCCAGGTGCTGTACTGCCAGACACGACCGCGCTCCGATCTGGAGATCGCGCCAAAATCAATCGAGAAAATGGACCCGTACGCATACAAGACACTGACCGCCCGCGTGTTCCGCATGGCCAAGCTGGCCGACGACGTGATGCTGGTGCACCTGCGCTATCCCGCCGGCGAGCGCGTCAAGTTCAAGGCCGGGCAGTACGTCAGCATCCTGACGGAGAACGGCGAGAAGCGCGACTTCTCGATGGCCAACCCGCCGCAGGAGAGCGACGGCATCCAGCTCCATGTCCGGCTGGTGCAGGGCGGCGCGTTCACCAGCTATGTGTTCGAACAGCTCAAGCCGGGCGATCAGATGAAGGTCGAGGTGCCGTTCGGCGGCTTCACGCTGCGCGACAGCGACAAGCCGATCCTGTTCGTCGCCGGCTCGACCGGCTTTGCGCCGATCAAGTCCATGATCGAGGACGCCTTCACCCGGGGCGTCGACCGCGACATGACCCTCTACTGGGGTGCACGACAGAAGTCCGGCCTTTATCTCTCCAGCCTGCCGGAGAAGTGGGCGGCCGAACACCCTCGCTTTCGTTACATCCCGGTGATCTCCGATGCGGTCGAGCCTGGCATGCGGCACGGCCTGGTGCACCAGGCCGTGCTGGAGGACCACCCCTCGCTCGCCAGTTTTCAGGCCTATGTCTGTGGCGTCACCGCGCTCTGCCGCGCGGCGCGCAAGGACTTCCGCGCCGCCGGTCTGCCGGTGAGGGAGTTCTTCATCGACACGTTCACCACGCAGGCCGACATCGCCGCGGCGCGGCCGAAGTGACGGCTGCTAAGCCGTTAAAACATAAATCAATTTCGCCTTTTTTTGATTCACCGGCCTGAAACCTCTCTCAACTAGGCTGCCGACCCGCCATCGGGACACGCCCTCCATGAACCAGTTCAAGCCGCTCGCCGCGCTCGAAATCCGCGGCTTGAAGAAAATCTTCGACCGGCCCGCCGTCGACGGTCTCGATCTCGTGGTGCGCGCCGGTGAGTTCTATTCGCTGCTCGGCCCGAACGGCGCCGGTAAGACCACGACGCTGCGCATGGTGGCCGGCCTGTTGCGTCCCGACGCGGGAACGATCGAGGTCAACGGCATCGACGCGCTCAACGATCCGGTGTCGGCCAAGCAGATCATGGCGTGGGTCTCCGACGAGCCGATGATCTACGACAAGCTCACGCCCTACGAGTATCTCGAGTTCGTCGCCGGCCTATGGGGCGTCGACTCGCGCCTTGCCGAGCGGCGCGCCACCGAGCTGATCGACTGGCTCGGACTCGGTCCGCACGCGCACGAGCGCTGCGAAGGTTTCTCCAAGGGCATGCGGCAGAAGGTGGCGCTCGCCGGCGCGCTGGTGCACGACCCGACGCTGATTATCCTGGACGAGCCGCTCACCGGCTTGGACGCCGGCTCGGCGCGCCAGATCAAGAACGTGCTGCGCGAGCGCGTCGCCGCCGGCGGCACCGTCATCATGACTACGCACATCCTTGAAGTGGCGGAGCGCATGGCGGACCGCATCGGCGTCATCGCCGGCGGCCGGCTGATCGCCGAGGGCACGCTCGACGAATTGCGCCGCCGCGCCGGCAAGGGCGACACCAGCCTGGAGGACACGTTCCTGACGCTGGTCGCCGAGGAAGCGCAGGTCGCGTGACCACAGCGTCCCTCACCGCCCTCGCCCATCACGAATTCCGCCTGGCCTGGCGGGACTGGCTCGCCATGCTCACCGCCGGCAAGCCGCATCGCGCCCGCGTTGTCGCGATCGCGCTCGCGGCGTTCGCGCTGTTCATGCATTTCATCGCCTTTTCGGTGGTCGCGCAGTTTGCGGAAATCCAGGTCGATGCCGATCGCGGCACGCTGGTGGTCATCACCGGCTGCGCGCTGCTCGCTTGGTCGCTGATGATGTCGCAGGCGATGGAATCGGTGACACGCGCGTTCTACGCGCGCTCCGATCTCGACCTGATCCTGTCCTCGCCGGTGGTCGCGCAGCGCGTGTTCGCGGTGCGCATTGGCGCGATCGCGGTGTCGACCATGTTCATGGCGGTGCTGCTGGCGGCGCCGTTCATCAATATCCTGGTGTGGCGCGGCGGCGCACGCTGGCTCGCCGGCTACGGCGTTGTGCTGGCGGTTGGCGCGTTCGCCGCGGCGCTCTCGGTTGCGCTCACCGTCGCGCTGTTTCGCACCATCGGTCCGAAACGCACCCGGCTCGCCGCGCAGATCGTGGCGGCGGTGATCGGCGCGATTTTCGTGATCGGCCTGCAGATGGCGGCGATCGTGTCCTACGGCACGATCTCGCAGATCACGTTCTTGAAGTCGGAGGCGCTGGTGGCGATCGTGCCGCCGGTCGAAAGCCTGGTGTGGTGGCCGGCGCGCGCCATCCTCGGCGACACCGTCGCGCTTGCGGCCATCGTCGTCATTGCCTTTGCGCTGCTGGTGGCAGCGGTCGTCGGCTTTTCGGCGAGGTTCGGCGAGCACGCCGTCGCGGCGGCCGGCGTATCCGGCGCCGGCGTGCGGCAGCGCCGCTGGTTGCGGGGCTTCCGCACCGCCTCGCCGAGGCAGCGGCTGCGCCGCAAGGAATGGACCTTACTCATCCGCGATCCGTGGCTGGCGTCGCAGACCTTGATGCAACTCCTCTACCTGCTGCCGCCCGCACTGATGCTGTGGCAGGCGTTCGGCCGAGGCGTCGACGACCTGGTGCTGCTGGTGCCGGTGCTGGTGATGGCGGCGGGCCAGCTTGCTGGCGGCCTCGCCTGGCTTGCGATCTCCGGCGAGGACGCGCCCGACCTCGTCACCACCGCGCCGATTCCGGCACATTGGATCGTGCGCGCCAAGGTGGAGGCGGTCGCGGGCGGCGTCGCCGTGGTGTTCGCGCCGTTCGTCATCGCGATGGCGATCGCCTCGCCGCGCGACGGCGTGGCGGCCGCGCTGGGCATCGCCGCCGCGATGTTTTCCTCGACCCTGATCCAGCTCTGGTTCCGCATCCAGGCGCGGCGCAAGCACTTCCGCCGGCGGCAGACCTCGTCCCGGCTTGCGACCTTCGCCGAAGCATTTTCCTCGATCGCCTGGGCGGCGACCGCAGGCCTTGCCGCCGCGGGTCACTGGCCGGCCGCGATCGTGACGGCGCTGACCGCGTGCGGAATTCTGGTGGGCGCGCGGGCAGTCAGTCCGAAGCGGGCGCAGTAGCGCCGAATTGACTCCCGGCGCGGACAATGTTGCCGTGCCCGCATGGGCCCTTCCGCGCAATCCGACCGCACGCATGTTGTCGTCATGCAGGGCGACGGCATCGGTCCGGAGATCACCGCCGCAACGCTGCAGGTGCTGCGCGAGGTCGATCGGTTGCTCTCGCTCAACCTCTCTTTCGAGGACGTAACGATCGGGCTCGCGGCGCTCAAAGCGCACGGCACCACCCTCCCCGATGTCTCGTTCGAAGCCGCCAAGCGCGCCGACGGCGTGATCCTCGGGCCGGTGTCGCACAACGTCTATCCGCCGGCCGACCAGGGCGGCATCAATCCGTCGGGCGCGCTGCGCAAGCGGCTCGATCTCTATGCGAATGTCCGCCCCGCCAAGACACCACCCGGCATGCAGCCGCGCATCCCCGGCAAGCCGGTCGATCTCGTCGTGATGCGCGAGAACACCGAGGGCTTCTACGCCGACCGTAACATGTTCCAGGGCTCGGGCGAGTTCATGCCGACGCCGGACCTGGCGCTGGCGGTGCGCAAGATCACCCGCGTCGGCTCGACGCGGATCGCCGAGGCCGGCTTCAAGCTAGCGATGCGGCGGCCGCGCAAGAAAGTGACGGTGGTGCACAAGGCGAACGTGCTGCGCGTCTCCGACGGGCTGTTCCTGGAGTGCACGCGCGCGGTCGCGGCGCGCTATCCGCAGGTCGAGTGCGAGGAGCAGATCATGGACGCGATGGCGGCGCTGCTGGTGCGCGACGCCAGCCGGTTCGACGTGATCGTCACCACCAACGCGTTCGGCGACATCCTGTCCGACGAAGCCTCCGAGATCGCTGGCAGCCTCGGGCTCGCCGCATCGCTCAACCACGGCGACGAGCACGGTGTCGCGCAGGCGCAGCACGGCTCGGCGCCCGACATCGAAGGCCAGGACAAGGCCAATCCCGCCTCGCTGATCGGCTCGGTGGCAATGCTGCTGGCCTGGCTCGGCGAGCGCCGCGGCGCCGCCAATCTCACCAAGGCCGCGAGCCTGATCGAGCGCGCGCTTGAGAAAACGATCGAGAAGCCGGAATGGCGCACCGCCGACCTCGGCGGTCCGCTCGGCACCAAGGCATTCGGCGAGCAGGTGGCAACGGTGGTCACCGAGCTTGCAAAGTAGCGAGGCGTCCTCCCCATGAAAGCCATCCTGCTCACCCGCACCGGCGATCCGTCCGTGCTCGACTATGTCGACGTGCCGACACCGCAGCCGAAGCCCGGCGAGGTCCTGGTCAAGGCCGACACCATCGGCGTCAGCCGGCCCGAGCTGCTGGTGCGGGCCGGCACCTACAAATGGATGCCGCCGCTGCCGGCGATCCCCGGCATCGAGATGGCGGGCACGGTGGCCGAGCTCGGCGCTGGCGTCGGCGATTTCAAGCTCGGCGAAAAAGTCTACGTCAGCGCGCGCGAGCTGCCGCAGCGCGCCGGCTGCTATGCCGAATACATCGCGGTGCCGGCGCGCGCGCTGCGCAAACTGCCGTCGCACGTCGACCTGGAGTCGGCCGCGTGCCTCTCCAACTACCAGGTCGCCTACCATCTGATCCACACCGCGACGCGCAACGCGCCCGGCAAGTCGGCGCTGATCGACGTGGCGTCCGGCGGGCTCGGCAGCGCCGCGGTGCAGCTCGCCAAGATCGCCGGCATGTTGGCGATCGGCCTGGTCAGCACCGACGAGAAGGCGCGCGCGCTGAAGGCGTTCGGCGCCGATCATGTCATCAACACCAACACCGAGGATGTCGCGGCGCGCGTCGCGGAGGCGACCGGTGGACGCGGCGTCGATCTCGTGCTCAACGCCGCCGGCGGGGAGAGCCTGAACCAGCAGGCCACCATGCTGGCGCCGTTCGGCATCGTGGTGTCGTACGGCAAGATGCAGGCGCCGATCAAGGACAACCTGCTCGGCGTGCTGGACTACGGGCCGGCCTACAACCAGAGCCCGGCGATCCGGTTCTTCACCATGCACACGTTCGACGACAAGCCGGAGTTCCGCACCGAGTCGATGCGCTACCTGATCGACCGTCTTGCCGCCGGCGAGATCAAGCCGCTGATCCACGCCAAGCTGCCGCTCAAGAATGCGCGGCGCGCCCACGAGATGCTGGAAGCGCGCCAGGTGATCGGCAAGGTGCTGCTCAAGCCGTGAAATCGGCTTACTGCTTCGCCTTGAGGCCGAGCACCTTCGCTGCCTCCGCGATCCGCGCCCGCTGGTCGTCGATCGCCTTGGCGAACTCGGCCGGCCCGCCCGGATTGACGATCTGCCCGGTGCGGGTCAGCCGCTCGGCAATGGCCGGATCGGTGTCCATCACCGCCTTGATGTCGGCGGCGATGCGTTCGCGCAGTTCGGGCGGCATGCCGGGCGGGCCGAACAGGCCGATCAACCCGTCCATCGCCATCGTTGGGTGACCGGCCTCGCCGACGGTCTCGATGTGCGGCACCGCCGGGGCGCGCATGGTGTTGGCGACCGCCAGCAGCTTGATCCGGCCGGCATTGAGCTGGGGCTGCGCGATGGCGAGCGCCGAACGATAGAGGTGCACGCGGCCCTCGGCGAGGTCGTTCGCCGCCTCGACCGGGTTGCGGTAGGGCACCTTCTGCATTTCGAGGCCGGTGGTCTTGAGAAAGCTTTCGAACACGAAGTCGAACGCGCCGGTGATGCCCGCCCAGTTGAACTTGCCGGGCTGGGCCCGGATCAGGGCGATCAGTTCATTGAACGAATTGGCCGGCAGCGCGGTGTTCACCGTGACGGCGATGACGGTGTTCGACACCTTGGCGATCGGAGCGAGATCGCCCGGCTGATACGGCAGGTTGTCGTGCATGTAGGGGTGCGCGGTGAACGACGAGCTTGGCGAGAACAGCAGGAAGTGGTCGTCGCGCGCGTTGACGAACGCGCTGATCGCGACGATCGCGTCGCCGCCGGGACGGTTCTCGACCACCACCGCCTGATCCCAGCGCTTGGCGAGCTTGTCGGCGACCAGCCGCGCCGCGATGTCGGCCCCGCTGCCCGGCCCGAGCGGCAGCACCAACCGCACCGTGCGCTGCGGCCAGGACTGCTGCGCGGCCGCGGCCGAGACCGCGGCACAGAGGATAACGATGGCGAGCAGCGTCCGACGCATGATCTTCCCCGGTCGGGCCGACCCTATCGAATTGCAGCGCGCCACGCCTGCATTGACAAGCGCGCGGGCCCCCCGAAGGATGCGACAAACCAACGCCATACGGGGAGTGCAATGGAAAAACGACCAGTCAGACGCATCGTCACCGGCCACGACGAACAGGGCAAGGCCGTCGTGCTGCTCGACGCCCCGACGCCTTACGTCGCGCAGCGCGGTGAAGGCAACGTCGTCCAGCTGCTTTGGATCACCAACGAGTTACCGGTCGATCTCTCGCACACCCGCGACCAGGCCGCGCAGAAGACTGGCGTGCCGCCGCCCAAGAGCGGCTCGATCTGCCGGGTGGTCGATTTCGCGCCGCAGTCGAGCGCCGAGGTGAAAGGCGTCGACCATCACGAGATCCTCAAGCAGATGGGCATCGATCCGGCGACGCAGGGCTATCAGTGCCACACCTTCACCCACCGCACCCGCTCGATCGACTACGCGATCTGCCTGGAAGGCGAGATCGACATGCTGCTCGACGACACGCAGGTGCACTTCCAGGCCGGCGACGTCATGGTGCAGCAGGGCACCAACCACGCCTGGGTCAACACCTCGGGCAAGCCATGCCGGATCTGCTTTGTGCTGATCGACTCGCAGGATCCGCCGGCGTGGAAGAAGGATTGGAAACCGGGGTAGGTTTCAACGCCAACTCCGCCTCATCCTGAGGAGCCGCCGAAGGCGGCGTCTCGAAGGATGGGGCGGCCTCGATCCTTCGAGACGCATTGCTGCGCAATGCTCCTCAGGATGAGGCCGGGAGAGGATGCCGCCGCTAACAACTGCAAACCACCCACGTCAGTAGCAATTGATAGCCATCACTATCAGCGGCGCGGCCGTGAACAATACCCATACGACCATCACCGCAACCCATAAGCTATTGAAGTCGATTAGAGCTGCACACATCGCGTTGAATTGAGACCAATCACCATACCAGGTAGGTTGTGACCCCTTACAAACGTTGCATCGCCGTGATGCATTACGTCCATTACCCGTTGTGCAAATCGCCTCCAGGTGAGGGCGTAATAGCTCACAACAAGTGCGCCAAATCCTGTCATCAACCAGAGTACCCAAATGGGAAGTAGCGCTCCGGCACTGCTGGTAATCATCCATCCCGGGCACTTGGAGGACTGCAGTATGACGAGCAGGACGGCAGTGCACAGCGTGACTGCTAGACAGATAATCGCCGCAATACGACAAACTCTACCGCAAATACTGGATCGAAGCGCCCGCTCGTTCTGGAATCCAATGCCGACCGCCAGGAAGTGCCTCAGTGTAGCTACTTCTTGAAAAGGTACCGCCCCTCCCCATCGCGCTCGATCCCGCGCGCTCCGCGCAGCGCCTCGATATCGCGCACCACCTCGCGGCCGTCGCGGCTGCCGACCGCGGCCATCAGTTCTTCGAAGAACTTCGGCCCGTCGGCGATCGCGGCCTCGACCGAGGCGAAGCGCCTGCCCTTGAAGGTTGGCGCCGCGGGCACGCGAGTTCTCGATCCGGTCGGCTTGCCCGAACGGCCAGGTCAGGTCGTATCCCGCTTTTGAACCGACCCGGCTGCCGGCCGGCAACGACGGGTCGAGCGGCAGGGTGCGCATCCCCGACATCACGACCAGGTCGCGGTCGGGCTGGAAGCGCGTCGCCATCGCCCAGTCCATCTGTTCGTCGGAGAAGATGTCGACGTCGGGATCGACCACGAACACGTTCTTGCAGTTGGCGAGCGCGCCCATGCAGGCGGTTATGGCGTTGCGCGCCTCGCCCGGCACGCGCTGGCGCAACGCGACGCGCACATTGAAGGCGCCGCCGCTCGACGTGGTTGCGTAAACGTTGACCGGCTCGCGCACCGCGCTCTCCAGCGTGCGCCAAATCATCACCTCGGTGCGCAACGACGAAAGCTGAGCGGTGTCGGTGCGGCCGAGCGTCTTGCCACCGATAGTCGAGGTCTGGAACAGCGCATCCTTGCGGCGCGTGATCGCGGTGAGATGGAACACCGGGTTGCGCTTGACGGCGCCGTAATAGCCGAGGAATTCGCCATACGGGCCTTCGGCCTCGACGTGGCCGCGCTCGTCGAGATAACCCTCCAGCACGTATTCGGCGTCGGCCGGCACGCGAATGTCATTGGTGACGCATTTGACCACGGGGAGCGGCGCATCGCGCAGCGACGCAACAAGTCCAAGCTCATCGATCGGCAGGCGCATGGTCGCAGCGACGTGATCGATCGGATGGGCGCCGACCACGAAGCTGACGGGAAGTTTTTTGTCCTGCGCCGCGCTCGCCTCATAGATGGCGCGCAGATCGCTCGGCGCGACCAGATCGATGCCGGCCTCCCTGCGGCCGCGCAGCATCATCCGGCGCAAGCCGACGTTGGTCCAGCCGGTCTTGGGATCGATCACGTAGTCGATCGACGACGAGATATATGGCGCGCCGTCGGCGCCATGCTGGAGATGCACCGGCAATTTGGTGAGATCGGCGTCGTCGCCGGTCAGCACCACCTGCTGGCAGGGCGCTTCAGCGTGCGACACCTCGACAATTTCAGGTTTGGTCCGCAATCGCCGCTGAATTTCGGCGAGCAGCGTGTCGGGCGTCTTGCCGAACGCGCGGGCGAGCCGCGTACGGCTGCCCATCACGCTGCCGACCAACTCCTGCCGCTCCGGTCCGGCAGCACGGTAGAGCACCGCCTTGGCGTTGCCTTCGAGCTTGTCCGCGACGTCGGCAAGATCGATTGGGCTGGTGTGGGTCTCGAGCTCACCCGGCGCGGCGATCTCATCAATGAAGCGGCGCAGCCGGAAACGATCCAAATCCAGTGCCTGTGCTGCCCGGCCTTGCTTGTCGATGACGTTCATGGCTGCCCTCTCGGCTCGGATTATAGAGGGTTCCGGGGCCGGTCCAACGCCGATCGCAGCCGTTGGCAAGCCCGGGCCGGCTTGGATAATGTTGCGCCCAAAGCACGCCACGGGGACGCAATGGACCGCAGCAGATCGACCGACCGCGGTCCATACATCGGCCGACCGCTGCCCCGTTTCGAGGACCTGCGGCTGGTGCGTGGCGCCGGCCGCTACTCGGACGACGTTTCGCTCGACAGCCAGGCCTACGCCTTTTTCCTGCGCTCGCCGCACGCCCACGCCAGGCTTAAGCGCGTCGACACCGCGAAGGCGCGCGCCATGAAAGGCGTGCTCGCGGTGCTGACCTGTGCCGACTACATTGCCGACGGCCACAAGGGGTTCCTGCAGCGGCCCAACCCTGCCGGCGCGATCGACATCAAGATTCCGGCGTTCGCGCCGGAGAAGCGGCCGATCCTCGACGAGCGGCAGTTCCCGCTGGTGCATGATCGCGTGCGCTATCCTGGCGAAGCCGTGGCGATGGTGATTGCGGAGCGATTGCTCGTTGCACGCGACGCCGTCGCGGCGATCGAGGTTGAATACGAGACGCTGCCGGCGGTGACCGACATCCGCGAGGCGAATGCCGCGGAGCCGATCTGGCCGTCGTCGACAACAGACAACATCGCACTCGACCAGGAGTTCGGCGATGCCACAGCGGTGAAGGCCGCGTTTGCGGCAGCGGACCTCGTCGTCGAACACACATTCCGCAACCAGCGCATCGCCAATTGTCAGATGGAGCCCCGCTCCGGCGTGGCGTCCTACGATAGGGCAACCGGCTCCTTCACGCTGATCTCCGGCAACCAGGGTGTCCACGTGCCGCGCCGCGTGCTGGCGGAATGCATGGGCGTGCCCGAAGAGAAAATCAGGTTCATCTGCCCGGACGTCGGTGGCGGCTTCGGGCTGCGCAACAACCTCTACCCCGAGCAGGCCGCGATCCTGTGGGCGGCGCAGCGTGTCGGGCGTCCGGTCAAATGGACCAACGACCGCTCGGAATCTTTTCTGACCGACTACGCCGGACGCGACCTGGTGACGACCGCGCGACTGGCGCTGACGGCGGATGGCCGCATCACCGCCTATCAGGTCGATCACACCGGCACCACCGGCGGACAGACCGTCACGTACGTGCCGCTCTCCAACGCCTATCGCGTCGCCACCACCGTCTACGACATCCCGCTGATGCACATGCGCTGCCGCGCGATGGTGACCAACACGGTACCGACCGCGCCGTTTCGCGGCGCCGGCCGGCCGGAGGCGACGCTGGTGCTGGAGCGGTTGATCGATCTCGCCGCGGCGCGGCTCGGCATCGACCGCGTGAAAATCCGGCAGATGAATGTGATCGCCCGCAAGAAACTGCCCTATCGCACCGCCAGCGGTCTCCTCTACGACAGCGGCGATTTCACCGGCAACATGCGAAAGATGGTCGAGGCTGCCGACTGGAAGGGCTTCGCGGCGCGCAAGCGCGAATCGAAACGTTGCGGCAAGCTGCGCGGCATCGGCATTTCCAACTACGTCGAGACGCCGGTCGGCATCCCGCACGAGCGCGTCGAGGTCACGGTGCTGCCGGCCGGCAAGGTCGAGCTTGCGGTCGGCACGCAATCGACCGGCCAAGGCCACGAGACATCGTTCGCGCAGGTGATGGCGGATCTGCTGGGCGTGCATCCGGAGGATATCAAGTTCATCGGCGGCGACACCGCCGCGGTCGCATCCGGCAGCGGCACCCATTCCGACCGCTCGATGCGGCTCGCCGGCACGTTGATGGTCGAGGCGTCCAGCGACGTGATCGGCCAAGCCAAAGGCGTGGCGGCGAAGCTGCTCGACGTCACTGAGGTCGATATCGATTTCAGCGACGGCCTGTTCGTCACGCCCAAGAGCAACCGGCGGCTGACGATCTACGACGTAGCGCAGGCGCTCGCCGACAACCCTGCGCTCGCTCCGGCGAGCCAGTTGCACGCCAAGGCGACCTTCACCGGCCGCATCCCCGCTTATCCCACCGGCTGCGCGATCTGCGAGGTGGAGATCGATCCCGATACCGGCGCGGTCGCGATCGTGCGCTACGGCTCGATCGACGACGCCGGCCAGCCCATCAACCCGCTGATCCTGCACGGCCAGGTGCACGGCGGCATCGTCCAGGGCATCGGCCAGGCGCTGCTTGAAGACGTGATCTACGACGGCAGCGGCCAAGTGCTGACCGGCAGCTTCATGGACTACGGCATTCCGCGCGCCCACCACGTGCCGTCGTTCGATATTGCGCTTGCGGAAGATCCGACCAAGGGCAATCCGCTGCGCGTCAAGGGCGGCGGCGAGGCCGGCATTACGCCGGCGCTGGCGGCGGTGATGAACGCGATCATGGACGCGCTGAAGGACCACGGTGTCGAGCACATCGACATGCCGGCGACGCCGCACCGCATCTGGTCGGCGATCCAGGGGGCAAAGGCAATACAATGACCCCACAGAAAATCGGCGTGATCGGCGCGGGCCTGATGGGCCATGGCATCGCGTACCTGCTGGCGGCCGCCGGACATAACGTCGGCATCTACGACCCATCCGCCGAATGGCGCAATTCGCTCACCGCCCGGCTCAACGCCGCGCGCGACCTGCTCGGCGGCGACGCCGCTCTACTCGCTCGCATTTCTGCCCACGACACCATTGCGCCGGCGATGAAGGACGCGAGCTTCGTGTTCGAGGCGGCGCCGGAGAAGCTGCCGCTCAAGCAGCAGCTTTTCGCAGAGCTGGAGGCCCTCACCGCGCCAACCACGATCCTCGCCAGCAATTCTTCAGCAATCCCCTCAACGCGGATCGGCGAGAAGCTCAAGCACCGCGACCGCGTGATCGGCACGCACTTCTGGAATTCCGCCGCATCTGGTGCCCCTGGTCGAAGTCACCCAGAACGAGTTCACCAGCGCGGAGACGGTGGGCAAGACCATGGAATTGCTGCGCGATGCCGGACGCAATCCGGTCCATATCAAGCGCGACATTCCTGGCTTCGTCGGCAACCGGCTGCAGCATGCCTTGAAACGCGAGGCGATCGCGCTGATTGCCGCCGGCGTCTGCGACGCCGACACCATCGACGAGGTGGTGAAGTCCGGCTTCGGCGCCCGCATGGCGGTGCTCGGTCCGATGGAGCAGTCGGACCTGGTCGGCACCGATCTTACGCTCGATATCCAGAACGTGCTGCTGTCGGACTTGAACCGCGACACCGAGCCGACCCAGTTCCTCAAAGATCTGGTCGCGTCCGGCAAGCTCGGCATGCGCACTGGCGAGGGTTTGCGGAAATGGACGCCGCAGTCGGCTGAAGCGGTTCGTGAGCGGCTGCGCCGCGTTCTGGCCGACGAAGCCAAGGCGCGCAAATCACGAAGCTGAACAGCAGGAGATCGCGATGCCGTCAGGCGTGTTTGACTCCACCCTGCTCAAGCACATCTGGGGCACCGACAAGCTGCGCGCGATCTTCAACGACGAGGCGCGGGTGCAGACCTGGTACGACTACGAAGCGGCTCTCGCGCTGTCGCAGGCCGAACTCGGCATCGTTCCCCAGCGCGCTGCCGACGAGATCGCGCGCAAGGCGAAGGTCGGCAACGTCGACCTGGAAGCGATCGCGGAAGAAGTTCGCCGCGTCAAACATCCGCTGGTGCCGGCGCTACGCGCCCTGCAGGCGGTGTGCGACGGCGACCACGGCGAATACCTGCATTACGGCCCGACCACGCAGGACGTGCTCGACACCGGCACGATGCTGCAGCTCAAGCGCGCGCACATCGCGTTCTTGCGCGATTTGCGCGAAATCGGCCGCGAGCTTTACCGCCTCGCCGAGCAGCACAAGAACACCCCGATGGCGGGGCGCACTCATGCGGTGCAGGCGCTGCCGATCACGTTCGGCCACAAGGCGGCGATCTGGCTCGCCGAGACCAGCCGCAACTACGAACGGCTGAAGCAATTGGAAGGACGCACCTTCGTCGGCAGCCTGGTCGGCGCGGTCGGCACCCAGGCGTCGTTCGGCGCGCGCGCCTTTGAGCTCGATCAGAAGGTGATGGCGCGGCTCGGGCTCGGCGTCGCCGACATCTCCTGGCAACCGGCGCGCGACCGGTTCGTCGACTACACCAACCTGCTCGGTCTGATCGGCGGCAGCCTTTGCAAGATCGCCAACGAGATTATCAACCTCGCCCACAACGAGGTCGACGAGCTCGCCGAGCCCTTCAACGAGGGCAAGGTCGGCTCCTCGACCATGCCGCACAAGCGCAACCCGGTGATCGCCGAGGGCGTGGTTGCGGTCGGCCGCGCGCTGCGCTGGACCGTGGGCATGATGCACGAGGCGCTGGTGCTGGAGCACGAGCGCGATGCCAGCGTGTGGCGGCTGGAGTGGAAGGCGCTGCCGGAAATCTGCCTGATGACCGGCGCGATCCTCAGTCAGATGAAATACATCCTGAAGGATCTCGAGGTCCGCACTGACAAGATGCGCGCCAACCTCGATCTGCTGGGTGGGTTCCTGTTGTCCGAGCGGGTGATGTTCGCGCTCGCCGACAAGGTCGGCAAGCAATCGGCGCACGAGATGGTCTACGAGGCCGCGATGCACGGCATGACGGGCAACGTGACGTTCGAGCAAGCGCTGATGGCCGACCCACGCGTCAAGCAGGCGCTCGGCGGCGACGAACTCAAGCTGCTGCTCGATCCGACCACCTACATCGGCCTGGCGCCGGAGATCGTCGAGCGCGTGCTTGCCGAGACGCGCGCGTCGGGGTGGATCGAGGCGTAACCCCGAACTTTGATTGACTTGCGGTCGCCACCTCGCTTCGCGACCTCATCGCGCGCCTGCGCCGCGATCCGCTCCAACTCGTTATCCGGCAGCGTGCCAAAGCGAGCGTGCCGACGCGCTCATTGAGGCGCTGCAAAAACAGATCGCGGAGCTGGCGGCGCGACTTGAGCTCATCGAAAGGCAGTACAAAATTGCGCCGTGGCTGCGTACCTTTAGCGCCCTTGTCGTCTCACGCCGCATTCAATTGCGCGCACGCGATAGTTGCGTTAGGTATCGATACGGAGCGGCGAGGCGCGCCGTGGGGAAGTTGTGAACTGACGAGACATGGCTTCAGGCATTAGCCAACCTTTCCGCGCGCAGTACATCAGCGCTCAAGGCGTTTATGGCGACTACTATGCGGGCTCGTGGACTGCGATAGGTACTGCGAACCTCCTGTCCCTAGGAGAGAACTGGCGCGTGCCTGCAGAAGACGGTGGGCAGTGGGTGTTCCTGCGCGATGGCCAGGCTAGCGGCTCCTTTTTCGTGCCGGACGATTTCGCTGGGTCGGTGGGCATCAACCAATATTACGACGCAGAAACAGGCATCACCGAAGTCCCTTATAACTATTTGCTTGGGGTGAGCGTTGGCACTCACCCGCTCAATGCCTTTGACTATGTCCGACTTGGCAGCGAGGGCCTGCTGTTGTTCGGGCAGGCTTATTATGAAGCGGACGCCAACCAAAAGCCCGTTGCTACCATCGAAGACCACACCGTGGCGGCCAATCAGTGGGCGAGACTGTCCGATTGGCTGTCCTACTCTGACCCCGACGGCAATGCGCCGATCAGGTATCAGTTCTTTGACGCTGGCACTGGTGGCACCAGTGGTTATTTCTGGACATCAGCCAACGCCCATCACGACGCCAACAGCACCATACAAGTGGAGGCTGCCGATCTCGCCAGCGTGTGGGTTCGCGGCGGAACAGGGGGCGGCCTCGAGACCATGTGGGTGCGTGCCTTCGACGGCTACCATTGGAGCGAATGGGATGCCTTCACGCTGAACACATTGCCGAACACGCGGCCCGTCGTGTCGATTGCTGACATCAGTATCGGGGCGAACGGGTGGGCACCGCTGTGGAATTATCTCTCGGCTTCGGACGCCGACGGTAACGCCATCCAGCTTTATCAATTCTACGATGCAGGCAGTTCACCAGACAGCAGCCACCTCTACACGCCCGGTAACCCCCACTTTGCGGCCGACACGTACCTTAATGTCGATGCAGCCGACATCAATTCGATGTGGGTGCATGCGGGGAACGCGGCTTGGCTCAATGGCTACAGCAACAATTATGAACTGATGTGGGTGCGCGGTTTCGACGGCATCGATTGGAGCGACTGGGACGCGTTTTATGTCACCACGCTTGCGTAGTTGCAGGGGCCTCGCGGGTGGCTGATCGTGCCTACGCTTATTTCCCCTTCAGCACGTACTTGCCGCCTTCGTTGCGCGAAAGCTTGTCCGCGGCGTAGAGCGTGTCCAGCTCGCGCACGATTTCGCGGCCGTCGCGGCTGCCGGCCGCCGTCATCAGCTCGAGGAAGCTTGCTGGCTTCTCGGCGAGCACGTCGGCCACCGCGCGCTGGCCGTTGCTCTTGCCGAGCACGGGCGGCGTGGGGATGCCCCACTCCAGCGACGCCTTCTTGCCAAATGGAATGGTGCAATCGAAGCCGACCTTGGCGCCGACGCGCTGGCCGCCGAGCGAGGGATCGAGCGGCACGACGCGGAAGCCGTCCGCGACGATCAAGTCGCGGTTGCCCTGGAAGCGGGTCGCCAGCGCCCAGTCGCACTGCTCATCGTTGAACACGTCGATGTCGTCGTCGAACACGAACACCTGCTTGGCCTCCGCCATCGAGCCGAACACCGCGGCGATGGCGTTCCTCGCCTCGCCGGGCACGCGCTGACGCAGCGAGACGCGCACGTTGTACATGCCGCCGGATGAGGGCGTGGCGAACACCGCAACCGGCTCGCGCACCGCAGTGACCAGGCCGGCCCAGGCGGCCGTTTCCGTCTTCACCGTGGTGAGCTGCGCGGTGTCGGTGCGCGCCAGCGACTTGCCGCCGATCGTCACGGTCTGGAACAGCGCGTCCTTGCGGTGCGTGATGGCGGTGAGGTGAAACACCGGATTGCGCTTCACCACGCCGTAGTAGCCGACGTACTCGCCATAGGGCCCCTCCGGCTCGGTGTGGCCCTTGGGGTCGAGATAACCTTCCAGCACATATTCGGCGTCGGCCGGCACGTAGATGTCGTTGGTGACGCACTTCACCACCGGCACCGGGGCGCCGCGCAACGCGCCGAGCACATCGAGCTCGTCCATCGGGGGCGTGCCGGATACCGCCGCCATGAAATCGCAAGGGTGCGAGCCGACCGCATAGGCGACCGGCAGCTTCTCGCCGCGCGACACCGCATCGAGGAAGATGGCGCGCATGTCGCTCGGCGCGATCATATCGACGCCCGCCGTGTGCGGGCCGCGCAGCATGATGCGGCGACAGCCGACGTTGGTGTGGCCGCTGTCGCGGAAAATCGCGAAATCGAGGCCGGCGGAAATGTACGGCGCGCCATCCTCGCCGTGCTGCAGATGCACCGGCAGCGCGCAGAGGTCGGCGTCCTCGCCCTTCTTCACCACCTGCTGGACCGGCGCGTCCTTGGCCTCGACCTTCACCGGCTTGACCGGGTGGGCGAGCCGCTTCGCCAGCTCCGGCATCAGGCCGGGCTCGTCGGTGTCAAGCGCCAAAGCGAGCCGCTTGCGCGAGGCCATCACGTTGCCGATCAGTTCCGCCTTTTCCGGACCCACTGCCTTGAACCATACGGCGCGCGGGTTGCCTTCCAGCACCGCCGCAACGTCGACCAGATCGATCGGCTTGTCGTGGATGTCGCACTCCCCGCGCTGCACCAGCCGGTCGACGAAACGTCGCAGCCGGAAACGATCGGTGTCGATGGCAGTCATGCAGGCCCTTCCCTGGTCAACGCTTGCAACGGCAGGCTAGTGTCGCGGTTCGGAAGTTCGCTTGAGTTCTCAGCTTGCTCCGAAGCGAACTTCCGAACCAAAGCGACACTAGCAACTCAATGATTCTAGTGTCCCTTTGAACCCGAAGTTCGCATAGGCGTTTGCCGCAAAATTGTGCGAACTTCGGGTTCGGGACACTAGATTGCGCGTCCAAAACAGGGAGGGCAAGCGTATGGCCGGCGAAGTGTCGAGCCACAAGGTCCGCGACGTGACGGTGCGGATGCGGCGGGCGGGCTCGGGCGACCCGCTGCTGTTCCTGCACGGCGCCAACGGCCTGCCGATCTGGCTCCCGGTGTTCGAGCAGCTCTCCAAGCATTTCGAAGTGATCGTTCCGGAGCACCCCGGTTTTGGCGCGTCCGACAATCCATCGTGGATGCGCAACATCGGCGATCTTGCGATGTTCTACCTTGATTTCATCGACGGGCTTGGTCACCGGCCCGTGCATCTGGTCGGGCAATCGCTCGGCGGCTGGGCCGCGGCGGAGCTTGCGGTGCGCAACTGCACGCGGCTCAAGACCCTGACATTGCTGGCGCCGGCCGGGCTGCGGATCAAGGGCATGCCGGCCGGCGACAACTTCATCTGGGATCCGGAGGAAGCGATCCGAAACCTCTATCATGACCAGTCGATCCCGGACCGGATGCTGGCCATGCCGCTGTCCGAAGAAGACGCCGACCTCGCGCTGACCAACCGCTTCGCCGCCACCAAGTTCGGCTGGGAGCCGCGCTGGTACAGTCCCTCGCTGGAGCGCTGGCTGCACCGCATCAACGTGCCGACCCTGATCATGTGGGGCAAGAACGACAAGCTGTTCCCGGTCGAATACGCCAAGCGCTGGGGCGAGCGCATCCCCGGCAGCCGGGTCGAGATCGTGCCGGAGTGCGGCCACGTGCCCGCGGTCGAGAAGCCGGACCTCACCGCGAAAGAGATCATCCGCCAGTACGCGGGGACACGCTGATGCAGTTCACATTCTTTCACCTGATGCCGTACCGCCCGCTCGACATGGTGGAGCGGCACAAGCATCGCGCCGCCTGGGTCGTGCTGCCGAACGAGCTCTACGACCCGAAAAGAGGCGCCGACGAGTACCAGTCCTACATCGACCAGCTGGTCTATGCCGAAAAGCTCGGCTTCGACGTCATCGCGGTCAACGAACACCACCAGACCGCCTACGGCCTGATGCCGGCGCCGAACCTGATCGCCGCCAATCTGATTGCGCGCACCAGCAAAGCCAAGATCGCGATCGTTGGGCGCGCGCTGCCGCTGGTCAACAATCCGGTCAACATCGCGGAGGAGTTCGCGATGCTGGACAACATGTCGAAGGGCCGCATCATCACCGGCTTCGTGCGCGGCATCGGCAACGAGTACCATTCCACCGGGATTAACCCATACTGGTCGCACGAGCGCTTCCAGGAAGCGCACGACCTGATCGTGCAGGCCTGGACCAAGCCCGGACCGTTCGCGTTCGAAGGCGAGCATTACAACAATCGCTACGTGAACCTCTGGCCGCGGCCCTATCAGACGCCGCACCCGCCGATCTGGATTCCGTCGATGGGCTCCTCGGAGACGATCAAGTGGGCGGCCGACCCAGCGCGCAAATATCCGTTTCTGGTCACGTTCAGCGGCCGCGAACTGGTGGCGCGCTACCTCAACCTCTACCGCGAGCAGGCGCGACAATTCGGCTACGAGGCGGCGCCGAGCCAGCTCGGCTGGGCTTCGCCGGTTTATGTCGCCGACACCGACGAGCGCGCAAAGGAAGAGGCGCGCGCCGGCATGGAGACGCTGTTCAATGACTTCCTGGCGGTGCCGTTTCAGATGCTGCTGCCCCCCGGCTACACCTCGCTGTCGTCGATGAAGAACACCATGCGGATGCGCAAGCAGCTCGGCGCACAGAAGCGCCACTCGCTGGAGGAGCTGATGGACTCCGGCACCGTGGTGGTCGGCTCGCCCAAGACGGTGCGCGACGAGCTGTCGCGGCTGCGAGACGCCACCCGCGCGGCCAATCTCGTCACCATGCTGCAGTTCGGCGTGCTGCCGGACGAATTGACGCGGCGGAACATGGAGCTGTTCGCGTCCGAGGTGATACCGCATCTCAAGAACTGAGCTAGTCTGGACGACACATCGTGGAGGATCACATGCGGACGGTGTTGGCGGCGCTGGCGCTCGCTTTGGGCATCAGCGGCGCGGCGGCGCAGGATCTGCCCTGCCCGCAGCTGCGGCTGATCGTGCCCTACCCGGCCGGCGGCGCGACCGACGTCGCCACCCGCGTGGTGGCGGAGCGCCTCGACACCGCACTGAAAAAACCCGTGGTGGTGGAGAACCGCGGTGGCGCGACCGGTAACATCGGCACCGTCGCCGTAGTCAACGCGCCGCCCGACGGCTGCACGCTGCTGGTCAATGCCACCGTCATCGCCACCTTTCCCTACAGTTTCTCGAAGCTCGCCTACGACCCGCACAAGGATCTCGCCCCGGTCGGTGGCGTCGGCATAACACCGGTCCTGGTGATCGCCGCGCCGTCGATTCCCGCAAACGATGTCAAAGGCCTGGTCGAGTGGAGCAAGAGCAAGCCCGAGGGGCTGAACTACTCGACGGCTGGCTACGGCTTGCAACAGCACCTCGCGATCGAGGAGATCGCGCAACGCACCGGCGCAAAATTCACCCACGTCGCCTATCGCGGCGGCGGCACCGCGATGACCGACCTGATTGCGGCGCGGCTCGACTTCGGCGCGTTCCTGGCCGGCACCACCAAGGCGCTGCTCGCCGACGGCAAGCTTAAGGCGCTGGCGATCGTCGCCGAGCAGCGCTCGCCGCTAACGCCGAGCATCTCCACCACCACCGAGCAGGGCCTGCCCGGCATGGACGCCGCCGGCACGCACTTCATGATGTTCGCGCCGACCGCGACGCCCAAGCCGGTGGTCGCGCAGCTTTCCGCCGCGCTGCACAAAGTGATCGCCGACCCGGCGCTGAAGCAGCGCTTCGCCGACATCGGCTTTGACGCGACGCCGATGACGTCGGAGGAGGTCGCGGCGGCGATGCGGCAGACCGGCGAGCGATTGGCGCCGCTGATCAAGAAGCTCAACATCAAGCTGGATTGATCCCGAGCCTTCCAATTCCAGTGGGGCACCGCCCACCTGTGTCGCGGCGGCAGCCGATCCGGCGCGATTCGGATCGACGGCCTGAAGCTTTGTCACTACAATTCGCAAAACGTCTGCACGCACAACGCTCTGGGAGGATGCAATGCGAAACACTCATTGGGGGCTGATTGCCTTTGCCGGCCTGCTGCTCGGCTCCACGTCGGCCGGCGCGCAGGGCACGATCAAGATCGGCATGATCAATGTCTATTCCGGACAGTTCGCCGACGCCGGCATCCAGATGGACAACGGCGCCAAGACCTACATCCAGCAGCACGGCGACACCGTCGCCGGCCGGAAGATCGAGATCATCCGCAAGGACGTCGGCGGCGTCGCGCCCGACGTCGCCAAGCGGCTCGCGCAGGAGCTGATCGTGCGCGACAAGGTGGACATCCTCGCCGGCTTCCTGCTGACGCCGAATGCGCTTGCCGCTTCCGACGTATCGGCCGAAGCGAAGAAGTTCATGGTGATCATGAACGCGGCGACCTCGATCATCACGACCAAGTCACCCTACTCGGTCCGCACCTCGGTAACGCTGCCGCAGGTGGCCGAGACGTTCGGCACCTGGGCCGCGAAAAAGGCGGGCGTCAAGAAGACCTATACGATGGTGACCGACTACGGCCCCGGCCACGACTTCGAGGGCGGCTTCCAGCGCGCCTTCAAGGAGGCCGGTGGCGAGGTGATCGGCCAGGTGCGCTTCCCGGTCGCCAACCCGGACTTCTCGGCGTTCGTGCAGCGCGCCAAGGACATCAATCCGGAATCGATCATGGTGTTCATCCCGGGCGGCGCGCAGCCGGCGGCACTCGGCAAGGCGTTCGCGGAACGTGGCATCGACCTGCAGAAGACCAAGGTGCTCGGCTCCGGCGAGACCACAGCCGAACAAGCACTCAAAAGCATGGGCGACAATGCGCTCGGCATCATCACCGCGTGGCACTACATCTACACCAACAAGAGTCCGAAAAACGTCGCGTTCTCGAAGCTCTACAACGAGATGCACAAGCGCAACCCGGACTTCTTCTCGTCCGGCGGTTATGACGGCATGCACGTCGATCTACGAAGCGCTCAAGAAGACCGGCGGCAAGACCGATGGCGACGCGCTGATCGCCGCCGCCAAGGGCCTCACATGGGAGAGCATCCGTGGCCCGATGTCGATCGACCCGGAGACCCGCGACGTGGTGCAGACCATCTACATCAGCAAGGTCGAGAAGGTCGGCAACGAGCTGGAGAACGTGCCGTTCGACAAGATCGAGAAGGTGAAGGACCCGGTCAAGGCGCGGATGCCCAAGTAGCGCCCGCCGCACAGTGGCGGTTGTGGCTGGAACCGTGGGGCGCACGTCTAGTGCGCCCCATCCCGCTGACATAAGCTTTGCCGCGAGGCCGGCAGGCTCACGGCCCATGACAAGATTTTCAGGGGGAAAGCGATGCGTCAAATGATCATCGGTGCAGGCACTGTACTCGCGGCCATGCTGGCGGCAGGCGCGGCGAACGCGCAGCAATCCGTCAAGATCGGCGTGGTCATGTCTTACTCCGGGCAGTTTGCGGACCCCGGCGCGCAGATCGACAACGGTATCAAGCTCTACATGAAGCAGAACGGCGACACCGTCGCCGGCCGCAAGATCGAGATCATCCGCAAGGACTCCGGCGGCATCGCGCCGGACGTCGCCAAGCGGCTGTCGCAGGAGGTGATCGTACGCGACGGCGCGCAGATCCTGGCCGGCTACGATCTCACGCCCAACGCGCTGGCCGCTGCCGACGTGTCGGCGCAAGCCAAGACCTTCATGGTCAACATGAACGCCGCGACCTCGGTGATCACCACCAAGTCGCCCTACATGGCGCGCACCTCGTTCACTGTGTATCAGCTGAACGAAGCGCTCGGCGCCTGGGCCTACAAGAACGGCGTGCGGCGCGCCTACACGCTGGTTTCGGATTTCGGCCCCGGCTGGGACGGCGAGGCCGCATTCCAGAAAGGCTTCAAGGACGCCGGCGGCGAGATCATCGGCTCCGCCCGCTATCCGGTCGCCAATCTCGACTTCACCGCGTTCGTGCAGCGCGCCAAGGACGCCAACCCCGATGGCATCTACATCTGGGTGCCCGGCGGCCCGCAGCCGGCGGCGATCGGCAAGGCGATCGCCGAGCGCGGCATCGACAAGAACAAGGTCAAGGTGATGGGCCAGGGCGAACTGACCTACGAGGAAGCGCTCAAGAGCATGGGCGACGCCGGTCTCGGCCTGATCACCGCGTTCCACTACGACTACAATCACCAGTCGCCGAAGAACAAGGCGTTCGTCGCGGCCTACAACACCGAGTTCAAGCGCAACCCCGACATGTTCTCGGTCGGCGGCTACGACGGCATGCATCTGATCTACGAAACGCTCAAGAAGACCGGCGGCAAGACCGACTCCGAGGCGCTGATCGCCGCCGCCAAGGGCATGCAATGGGAAAGCCCGCGCGGCCCGATGTCGATCGATCCGGAAACCCGCGACGTAATCCAGACTGTGTACATCCGCCGCGTCGAGAAGGTCGGCGGGCACCTCGTCAACGTCGAGTTCGACAAGATCGAGAACGTCAAGGACCCGTGGAAGGCGCGGCAGCCGAAGTAGCGGATTGATGACGCAGGGCAGCGGACGACGGAGGCGTCGGACATCATGACGTCTGTGTTCGGCGTGCTGTTCGACGGCTTTGCCTACGGCATGCTGCTGTTCCTGCTGTCGGTCGGGCTGTCGGTGACGCTCGGGATGATGAATTTCGTCAACCTGGCGCACTGCACCTTCGCGATGATCGGCGGCTACGCCACCGTCACGCTGATGAACAGCATGGGGTGGCCGTTCCTTGCCACCCTGCCCGTCGCATTCATCGCCGCGGCCGTGATCAGCGTCGTGTTCGAGCGCACGATGTTCAGGCGGCTCTACCGGTCGAGCGATCTCGACCAGTGCCTGCTCACCATCGGGCTGGTGTTTGTCTCGATTGCCTGCGCCGCCTGGCTCTACGGCACGATCCAGCAGCCGGTGAACCTGCCGAACTATCTGCGCGGCTCGTTCCAGGTCATGGGCGTGACGCTCGGCGTCTACCGGCTGTTCCTGATCGGCACCGCGCTGGTCATCACGCTCGTCCTGGTGCTGGCGCTGGAATACACCCGGTTCGGCGCGCAGGTGCGCGCCGCGGTCGACAACCAGCGCATGGCGCGCGGGCTCGGCATCAACGTCGACGGCGCCTTCGCCGTCACCTTCGCGCTCGGCAGCGGGCTCGCCGGCCTCGGCGGCGCGCTCGCCATCGACATCGTCGGCCTCGATCCCGCGTTCGCGCTGGCTTATCTGGTCTACGTGCTGATCGTCGTGTCGGTCGGCGGGCTCGGCTCGATCGCCGGCTCTTTTGTCGCCGCGACCTTGCTTGGCATCAGCGACATGGCGGGCAAGTACTATTTCCCAGAGCTGGGCTCGTTCCTGATCTATTTCGTCATGCTCGGCCTGCTGATGTGGCGCCCGGCCGGCATATTCGGAAGGCGCTAGCGATGTCGATGCCGACGGTCGCCAGTCCGCAGCAATATCTCGAAACGCAAGTCCGCTGGCGGCGGATCGAGATCGTGTTCTGGCTCGCGACGCTGTTGCCGTTCGTGCTCACGCCGAACTATCTGGTGCTGGCGAGCCAGATCGCCATCACCGCGCTGTTCGCGCTGTCGCTTGATCTGATCCTGGGTTACGCCGGCATCGTTTCGCTCGGCCACGCGGCGTTCTTCGGATTCGGGGCGTACACCGCGGGCATTGTCTCGAAGTACGGCTGGGGCGAGCCGCTCACCGGCCTGCTGCTCGCCGGCTTCGCCGCCGGCCTGCTCGGCTATCTGATGAGCTTCATCATCGCCCGCTTCCGCCATCTCGCGCTGATCATGATCACGCTCGGCTTCGGCTTCCTGCTGCTGGAACTGGCCAACAGCATGGGCTGGCTCACCGGGGGTGCCGACGGCCTGCAGGGCGTGCGGATGTGGCCGCTGTTCGGCCTGTTCAAGTTCGACCTGTGGGGGGTGACCTCCTACTGGTACTCGCTGATCGTGCTGTTTCTGTTGTTTCTGCTGTGTCGCCGGCTGATCAATTCGCCGTTCGGCCTGTCGCTGCGCGGCATCCGCGAGAACGTCGTCCGCATGCGGGCTATCGGGGCCGAGAGCCGCGCGCATCTGCAGAAGATCTACACCATCTCGGCCGCCGTCGCGGGCGTTGCCGGCGGCCTGCTGACGCAGACCACCGAGACCGTCTCGCTCGGCGTGCTCGACTTCCAGCGCTCGGCGGACATCCTGGTGATCCTGATCCTGGGCGGCGCCGGGCGGCTGTACGGCGGGCTGATCGGCGCCATCATCTTCATGGTGGCGCGCGACCAGTTCTCCGGCATCAACCCGCAATACTGGTACTTCCCGATCGGTGTGCTGCTGATCGCGGTGGTGCTGTTCCTGCCGAACGGCATCCTGGGCGGGCTGGCGCAGCTCGGCACATCGGAGCGCATGCAGCGCATGCGGCAGATGTTGCATTGGGGCGCATCGAAATGAGCGCCCCCGCCCTCTCGACCCGCGGCCTCGACAAGAGCTTCGGCTCGCTGGTGGTCGCCAAGGACATCGCGATCACGCTGCCGCGCGGCGCGCGCTACGCGCTGATCGGGCCGAACGGCGCCGGCAAGACCACGCTGATCAACCTGATGACCGGCATGCTGCGGCCGGACGGCGGCCAGATCCTGCTCGGCGAGGAGGAGATCACCGCGCTCGGCCCGGAGGCGCGGGTGCGGCGCGGCCTGGTCCGCACCTTCCAGATCAACAGCCTGTTCCCGCATCTCAACCCGCTCGAGGCGGTAACCTTGGCGGTGTGCGAGCGCGACGGCATTTCCCGCACCTGGTGGAAGCCGGTCTCGGCCTACAGCGCGCAGGTCGACGAGGCCTACGGCATCCTCAAGTCGCTGATGCTCGGCGCGGTCTGCTATCGCGACACCCGCGAGCTCGCCTACGGCCAGCAGCGCCTCCTCGAAATCGCGCTGGCGCTCGCCACCAGGCCCAAGGTGCTGCTGCTCGACGAGCCGGCGGCCGGCGTGCCGCGCGAGGAGAGCGCCGAGCTGTTCGCCGTCATAACCAGCCTGTCGCAGGACATCACCGTCCTCTTCATCGAGCACGACATGGAGCTGGTGTTCCGCCTGGCGAGCCGCATCATCGTCATGGTCGGCGGCCGCATTCTGGTCGAGGGCACGCCGGAGCAAATCTCCGCCGACCCGCGGGTGCGCGAGGTCTATCTCGGCGGGGCGCATCATGGCTGACTCGCTGCTCGCGTTCCGCGACGTGCGCGCCGGCTACGGCGAGGCCGTGGTGCTCGACGACGTGTCGTTCGAGATCGCCGAGCGCGGCAGCCTCGCGGTGCTCGGCAGGAACGGCGTCGGCAAGTCGACGCTGCTGCTCACCCTGATGGGCTTCACCCAGGTCGCGCGCGGCGCGATCTTGTGGCGCGGCATCGACATCACCCGGATGGCGCCGCATCACCGCGCCCGCGCCGGCATCGGCTGGGTCGCGCAGGAGCGCGAGATCTTCCCCAACCTGACCGTCGAGGAGAACCTCACCGTGGCGTCGCGGCCCGGCCGCTGGACGCTCGATGCGGTGTATGACCTCTTCCCCCGCATTCGGGAGCGCCGCGAGGCGAACGGCAACCAGCTCTCCGGCGGCGAGCAACAGATGCTGGCCACCGCCCGCGCGCTGATGACCAACCCGGCGCTGCTCCTGCTCGACGAGCCGCTCGAGGGCCTTGCGCCGATCATCGTCGAGGAATTGACCGGCGCGCTGCAGCGCATGATCAAGGACGAAGGCACCGCGGTCATCCTGGTCGAGCAGCACGCCGAGATCGCGCTGTCGCTCACCGAGCACGCGGTGCTGCTGGAGCGCGGCGCGATCGTGCACCGCGCGAAGTCGCGGGAGCTGTTGCGCGATCACGCGACGCTGGATCGATATATCGGCTTGCGCGTGGACGGCGAGAAGCACTGAGTTGCGCGCACTAACCTCGGTTTTGCTTCGCCCTCATCCTGAGGAGCCGCCGCAGGCGGCGTCTCGAAGGATCGGGCGGCCCCATGCTTCGAGACGCGCAGCTTTGCTGCGCTCCTCAGCATGAGGCCGAGAAAGATTGACGTCGCGATCAGGATTCTCCGTGGCGGCCCTACATCCTCACCACAGCGCTGTCGTATGCCTTCGCGCCGAGATCGCCGCCGTCGAAAATGCCGTGCTCCTTGATCCATTCGCGCAAGTCGTCGAACACCTCGCGGGAATACGGCTCGAACACGATGCGCTCGCCCGGCCCCCAGCGGCGCGTATCCATCCGATCGTGGAAGCGCTTCGGGAATTCCTTGCTGTAGTAGTGGGTGTAGAGCTCGGGCCGCAGGTCGATGTCGCGCTGCGCCTTCTTCAGGCCGCGGAAGTATTTCTGCACGTCCTGCATGTCCGGCGTGCCGGTGATCATGCTCGCCATCATGAAGGTGCAGTCGATCACCTTGCGGAAGCCGAGCTGCTCGGCGAAGTAGTACGGCCCGGAGAACAGCGTGCAGGCCGGCACCTCGCCGTTGATCAGCTTCTCCATGCGGCCGAACAAGAGCCCGTCCTTGAACGACAGGTTGATCTGGTCCTGCGGCATGTACTGCTCCAGCGCCTGGATGGTGGCGTAGTGGCTGCCGGACTGGAAGCCGACCGAGATCGGGACGCCGGCGAGGTCGGCGGGCGTCTTCACCTTGGAATCCGCCGGCACGAACACGCCGCACGGCGACACCGAATAGGCGTCGCCGTAGAGCTTGCCGTGGCCCTTGGTAGCGGCGACGTTCACGGTCCAGTGGCAGGCGCAGGAGATGTCCGACTTCCTGCCCTGTTCGAAGGTCTGGAAGGCGCCGACCTTGTCGCCGAGCTGGTGCGCCGCGCCGTCCGACGACTGCACGGTCTCGCGGAACACGTAGTCGAGGCCTTCCTGCTTGAAGTAGCCCTTCTCCTCCGCCACCCACTCGTGCAGGCGGAAGTGCGGCTCGATGATGAATGTGTCCTTGGCCATGTGTTGTTCTCCGTTCTTAGCGTTTGATCTCGTGGTCGGCGTATGCGGTCTCTCCAATACCTCCCCCTTTCAGGGGGAGGTATCGGAGAGAGCGGTTGCGCGGCGCTAGCAGCATCCCGAGCCCTCCTCTGGATTCCGGGTTCGCGCCTTCGGCGCGCCTCCGAATGACGGCAAGGACTTGCTCTCCGCCACCCTGCGCGCGCGGATCATCTTGACGTGGTCGTCCATCAATTTCCGCGCGCCGGTCGGGTCGCGGATCTCGATCAAATTCAGCAGCTCGCGGTGCACCTCGTTGATGCGGCGCGCCACCTTCGGGTTGAGCGTCGGGTTCCTGCGCGGCCACGACACGTGCTGCAGCGAGATGAGCTGCACCACCAGCACGCGGTTGTGCGAGGCCTCCGCCACCGCGAGGTGGAACGCCGCGCCGAGCTGGGTGAAGCGCTCGGCGTCGTCGAGCGCGCCCTCGGCCTCCTCGATCAATGCCTGAGCTTTGCCACGTCGGCTTCGGTCGCGTTCTCGGCGGCCAATTCCGCGGCCAGGCACTCGATCGCGCGCTGCGCGTCCATGATCTCGGCAGCGGTGACGCCGGTGAGGTCGAGCTGCACCGCCAGCGCCTCGGCGAACAGCCGCGGATTGCCGCGCGCGATCCGCGCGCCGCCGCCCTTGCCCATCTTGATCTCGACGATGCCCAGCGCCTCGAGCGTGCGCAGCGCGTCGCGCGCGACGATGCGTGAGACGTCGTAGCGCGCGGCGAGATCGTTCTCGGTGCCGAGGAAATCGCCGGGCTTGAGCTTGTTGCCGAACAGCGCGTCGCGCACGTCGGAGACGATCTGCGACGACAGCGAGCCGGAGCGGCCGGGAAAGAAGATGCGGCCCGGCAGCGTGGCGGCAATGGGCGAGCGCTCGGCGACCATGCGCCTCATGGTAGGCCGAATTTGTAAGTTAGTAAAGATATCATCTTTTACAATCCAGGCTCCGTCTGGGGTGGGCGGCGACAGGGGTCGGCCCGTCCACTAATGTCTGCGTTCAGCCCAGCGATCTCATGCCGACCGAGCCTAAAACCGCAAACACAATCGAGATCCAGGTCGACGAAATCGTCCAGCTGTTCGACACGCGCGATCCCTTCCCGTTCCGGGAGCGCGATCTCGACAAGGACGCGGAAGAGTACATCATTGGCTGGGCGCAGGAATTTCCGCGCCACTCGGCGCTGAAGATCGTCGTTCACGTTCCGGAAAGCGAGCTGGCGAGCGAACGCGCCAGGCAGGTGGAGCCGGCGCTGCAACACTATTTCGGCTACCGCGCCGACGTGCTGGGCCGCGAGCTCAACGAGCTGTTCCGGATCGGCCGATTGTCCCTGATCATCGGCCTTGCCGCGCTGGCGGCCTGCGTTCTGGCCGTACGCGCCATCACCGCGGCGCTGGGAGCCGGCAACGTCAGCCGTTTTGTCGAGGAAGGATTGATCATCCTCGGGTGGGTGGCGAATTGGAAACCGATCCAGATCTTCCTTTACGACTGGTGGCCGCTGGCCAGGCGCCGCGATCTATATCGCCGCCTGGCTGCGGCAAAGGTGGAGTTGCGGCCGACTTCGGCTGAAGGCGCGTAGCCGCACCGAGGTCGGCCCGCGTTTCGCGGCGGCGAGACTGCGACCGATCTGGCCGGCCGTCCCGTCACCCCGCCTGTCGATACTCATCAAGCTGGGCGACGAAGCCAAATTCGCGCAGCAGATCCTTGTCGAGCTTCGGGCCCATATCGAGCAGGATCTGATACGCCGCTGTGCTCGAATGCGGCGGCTTGTAAGAGCGCCGTTCGATCAAGGCGCCAAACACGTCGGAAATGGTCATGATGCGGACCAGGTCTGCGATTTCCCCCGCCTGCAGACCGTGCGGATATCCTGACCCGTCCAGATATTCGTGGTGATGCAGCACCATGTCGATCATTTCGGGGGCAAGTCCCGAATGGGGGCCGAGCGCATCGACACCGAGCTGCGGGTGCTGGCGGATAATCGCCATTTCATCCTTATCGAGGGGACCCGGCTTCTCCAAAATGGCGAGCGGGATGCGCGCTTTCCCGATGTCGTGGAGCATTCCGGCGATGGACAGCCGCTGCCGATCTTTTTTCGAGAGGCCAATGTGCTGACCGAATGCCGCCGCCACGCCTGTGACCAGCATGCAATGTTGATAGGTCTGGCTGTGATGCTTGCGGACGGTTTCGATCCAAGACGCCAGACCTTGCGCGTCCATCTGGTCGACCACCGCTTCACCAGCCCTGTCGACAGCAGCCGCATCGACGGTCTCGGCGAGGCACGCCGAAGAGAACAGAGCCTGCAGCGTATCGACGGCCGCCGCGACGCCTGGGGCATTGTGCGCGGCAAAAGCTGAAGCATCGCCGGCCAGCGCGGCAAAGTCGCTGACTGGCGCGCCGGAACTGCGGGACAGTCTCAACGTCCTCCGCAACTCAAGGCAGTCGACCGGCAGACCTATGATATCCGTTGCACCGATCGCATGCGCTTGCGCGACATCAATGCGAGAGGCCTTGTCGACGGCCATAATGACTTGGCCGTCTTTGGGCTTGCGTTTGAGCCACTCCTTGATGTCCAGGAGATGGAGCCCTTGCTTCATGCTGACGCAGAACAGGGTGAATTCTTCCGGCTCCAGATCGACCATGCGTTCAAGTCCGAGGAAACGGACTTCGCAGCGACTGGCAAGCGAGCGACGAATCTCATCGCCCCAGTTGGTTCTGTCGCGGTAGACGGAGAGGCGATTCATCGGCGCGGCATCGAGCTGTGCGACCCCCAACGCGGTTGATTCCGGTCACATCCCGGCAACCCCACATATCCCCAGGGTTGCAAAAAAAACCTTTATTTTTCCGTGTATGTCTTTTTTTGCATTCAGGAGTTGCAGTCGCAACCGGCGGTTCGGCAACTCTCTTGCTTTGAATCAAAAGCGGACGGGGTGGATGAGTGGCAGTAGCGGGGACATCGAGACCCCGGAAAGAGGTAAAGAAAGTGTTGCTGCGGGTAATCTCGTTTTAAGTGCTGGGCGCTACTGTCGGTGACATGAGTAAGGCCACACAACAGTCAAACGTAGACCGCCGGAGAGCGCCGCGAGTTGACGGCGCCAACCATCTTCTGTGGCTTGACGCGGGGGACGGGCGCGAACGGATCGCCTGCCTCGTCTGGGACATCTCGGTCACTGGAGCCCAGCTGAGACTGTCGGACAACGCGGAACTGCCGGCAATCGTGGAAATCCTCATCAGCGGTGCCCCGCACCGGGCGCGGATCGTATGGCGCAAGGAAAGCCACATCGGGGTCGAGTTTATTGAGTAGCTCGAGCGATGGCGCTGCTTCCTGAACGAGCGCGTAATGCGGATTAGCGAAGCGTAATCCGCCACGGCTGTGTCACGAGAACGGCGGGTTACGCCTTCGGCCAACCCGCCCTGCGCGCCATCTCAAAGCTGAGAATTGTCCCGTCAGGGTTTGGAACGCAACTTCCTGACTTCCAACTTCATTCCAAGACAAACAAGCAATTCGACGTAGCTCGGTGTACCACCGGCCGACGACGCTCCAATACAACTGGCCCGCTCCGCAGCATCAAATCGCGGCCATTCCGCCGTCAGTTTGGCTCGCGCATCTTCCTCGGTCTTCACGCAGCGCGCCGTCCTCTCCTGCGTCGTCTGACTGACCGCCCCCTGCCTCTCCTGTACACTCTTGGCAAGCCCGCTGCAGCTGGCGTTCACGTCGTAGCGTGGAACGGCGTCCGTGATCGCAACAACGAAATTGGAACTCAGGACGATTGCCAACAGAGAACCAACAATCATGGCGGGTCGCTCCCTCAATGCACCGCAAGGCTAACCTGGCGAGTATCAAGTCGCTTACGCAATTGGTGCTGCACCTATAGTTAGGCACGCATCCTGCCACTCTAGCTGATCTAGATCAAAAGCGTCGCCTTGGTACTTCGGAAACAATGATGCGCGGACCCGACATCGGGGCCGGGATTGCCCGTTATGACAGCCATTGGGAAAGGGGGCGGCTCGACTCCGGGGTGAGAGTCAGCCGCGCGCGAACCTGATCGACTGGGGAGTGAACCAGGCTGCGTCGCTCCGCTCGGGAGCGCTCATTGCAGCCCAGCACTTTTTCGAGCGGGCTGAATTGAGATAAGTCAAACGAGCGCGGCACGACCCGCATAACAGCCACGTGTATGAGTCTCTACAGGTCGCGGCGTGGAAGAAAGTTCGATGGGGCTGGTTGCGCCCCGTGCGAACTCCCTACTCAATTACCTCATCCGCCCGCGTCAGCAGCTTCCGCGACAGCGTCAGCCCCATCGCGTTCGCGGTCCGCAGATTGATCGCGAGCTCGTATTTGACCATGTCTGCACCGGCAGGTCGGCCGGCTTCCGCCCTGGATGGGTCGACGTAGCCGGCGGCGCGGCGGAACAGGTCGACGAAGTCGGGCCCGTAAGATGCGAGCCCGCCGTTGACCACGTCAAAGCGCGAGTTGAACACGATCAGCAGGCGGTGCTTGATCGAGTTGCGCGAAGCCAGCGTAGCGGCGGATTAGCGAAGCGTAATCCGCCACGGCTGCGTCACGAGAGCGGCAGGTTACGCCTTCGGCTAACCCGCCCCGCGGACTCGTGCCCTCCACAGCCCACGGAGGGAGCGTAGGCGGGTCGCTCCATCCCGCGTACACTCTGCTGGCTGCGCCATGGCGGTGACGTCGCCGTCTCGAGCGCCCACATCAAGGAGGAAGCTATGTTCACGTCCGTTCGAGCCATCAGAAGCGGAATGCTTGCCGCTGCCACCGCCGCGCTGCTGCTCGGCCTGCCGACCATCGCGGATGCACAGTCGACCGGCGCGGTCCGCTTCAAGGTCGCCCAGGCGGGCTTCATCGTCGGCATCGGCGGCGGCACCGGCACGCTGACCTTCAAGGGCAGGAGCTATCCGCTGCGCGTCAGCGGCCTCAGCGCCGGGAACCATCGGCGTCGCCTCGGCGGAATTCGTCGGCACGGCGTCCAACCTGCGCGTCCCGCAGGATATCGTCGGCACGTACTCGGCCGCGGGCGCCGGCGTCGCGGTGGCCGGCGGCGTGAAGTCGGTCACCTTGCGGAACGGCAAGGGCGTCGTCATGCGGCTGCGCGGCCGGGAGGTCGGCTTCGAGGCCACGCTTGGCGTCGGCGGGGTCGAAGTGACGATGCAGTAGCGGCTTCGAGGACGACAGTTGCGTAGGGCGGATTAGCGAAGCGTAATCCGCCCTATTCTTTCGCGAGACGGCGGGTGACGCCTTCCGCTTCGCTAAAGCCGCGGCGGACGGCGCGGCTAACCCGCCCTACGGACTGTCGTCTTACAATGCGCAGTGCAAAGTGCGCCGCTACGAACCGGGTCCGGCATTTTTCGAGTTGCGATATCGACGATAGCAATCGATCGCAAATCGATCCGGCCGCAATGCCAATACCAAGAACACCAGCACGATCAATCCGAGGCCAAGCATGCCCCGCACGACAAGATATCGAGCACTACCCTCGACATAGAGCCAGGAGGGTATCCAGGAGATCAGCTCTGTTATTGTTTGAGCGATCCAGGAGAGCATCGCCCGCCTCCACAGTGTTCACGCAGCATATTCTATATCGAGCGCCGTAGGGCGGATTAGCGAAGCATAATCCGCCGTGCGCTTTCGCGAAACGGCGGGTTACGCCTTCGGCTAACCCGCCCAACACAGCGTTCGCTAGCTCGCCAGCGCGACCGGCGCCGGCGCGTCGCGGCCGCGGATCAGGTCGGAGCCCTTCTCGGCAATCACCATGGTGGACGAATAGGTGTTCGCCGACGGCATGGTCGGCATCACCGAGGCGTCGATCACGCGCAGGTTCGCCAGGCCGTGCACCTTGAGCTGATCGCTGACGACGGTGGACTTGTCGCGCGCCGGGCCCATGCGGCAGGTGCCGATCAGGTGCCACACCGTCGCGCCGTATTGCCGCGCCCAGTGCAGGATCTCGTCGTCCGAGCGCACGCCCTCGCCCGGCAGCGTCTCGCGGTCGCGAAACCGCGCCAGCTCCGGCGTCTCCAGCAGCTTGCGGGCGAGCTTGACGCCGCCGACCAGCGCGCGCTGATCGGTCTCGTGCGAGAGATAGTTCGGCTGGATCGCCGGATCGACGAAGATGTCGGTCGACTTCGCGCGCACGTAGCCGGTGCTCTCGGGGCGGTGCTGCCAGACGCCGCAGCTCATGCCCGGATAGTCGTCGAGCATGCCGACGAAGCCGTCCTTGTAGCTCGCAGGCGCGAACACGACCTGCAGGTCGGCGCCGCTGATGTTCGGGTCGGACTTCCAGAAGCAGTAGCAGAGCGACGGGCTGACGCCGAGCACGCTTGGCCGGCCGGTCAGCCAGCGCAGCACCTGGCCGGCGAGCGAGGGCCCGCGGGTGATCTCGTTGATGGTCCGCGCATTCTTGGCGCGCGCCACCACGCGGACCGAACAATGGTCGCGGAAGTTCTCGCCGACCGCCGGCAGATCGTGCACGACCTCGACACCGAGGCTCTTGAGCAGGCTGGCGCTGCCGACGCCGGAGAGCTGCAACAGCCGCGGCGAGTTGACGGTGCCGCCGCAGACGATCACCTCGCGGCGCGCCCTCACCTCGTGCACGGTGCGGTTCTTCTCGTCGACGTAGCGCACGCCGACCGCCGTCTTGCCCTCGAACACGATCTTGAAGGCGCGCGCATGGGTGCGAAGATCAATACGCTTCGTCTGTTTCACCGCCGGCAGCAGGTACACGCGCCCGGCGCTGCGCCGCAGGCCGTTCTCGATGCAGCGCTGCATGTAGCCGACGCCGGGCTGCGACGCGCCGTTGTAGTCGCGGTTCTTCGGAATGCCGAGCCCTGACAGCGCCTTCGACGAACGCGTCGCAGATCTCGTGACCCCAATCGAGGTCCGTCACCGGAATCTTGCCGTCGCGGCCGCGGTAGGTGTCGTCGCCGTCGCCGATGCGGCGCTCGAACCGCTTGAAGTAGGGCAGCAGGTCGGCATAGCCCCAGCCGAGGTTGCCGCGCTGCGCCCAGCTGTTGAAATCGTCCGCCTGGCCGCGGTTGATGATCATGCCGTTGATCGAGCTCGAGCCGCCGACGGTGCGGCCGACCGGGATGATCACCGAGCGGCCGTTGACGCCCGGCGCCGGCTCGGTCTTGAACTGCCAGGTGTAGGCGGTCGTTGAACATGATCTTGATGAAGCCGGCCGGAATGTGAATGTACGGATGGCGGTCCGGCGGCACCGAACTCCAGCGCGCAGATCGTGACGCCGGGATCCTCCGAGAGACGCGCGGCGACGATCGAGCCGGCCGCGCCGGTGCCGACCACGACGTAGTCGAAGGTGGTGGTGGAGCGGGGTTGGTCGGTCTGCACGAGCGAGTTCCTTATCTTTGCGGGTTCGCTTGGTTTCTTCTGCCTTGAGACAAACCGGGGTCCCGGATCAGCGGTCCAGGGTTGCACGCCGCACCGTTTGCGGCCTCGATGCTGTGGCTCGCGTTGATGTGCCCGTCGTCGAAAATGAGAGTTCGATCGATTTTCATTGCGGTTCATTAAGCATCGAAGGGACGGTCCGAAAAATGCGACATAAATTGCGACGGTTCCCGCAAGCCAATCGGAACCGGAACCCATTCTAATCGGGTTTGATGAGCAGCGTGCAATCCATCGCAGTCGCCAGTCTGGCCGCCTTCACGGCGCGGTGCGACGCTTTTGTTCGCAACGCCGAGAGCGCGCCGACGGAGAGCCGGCGCGCGCCGATGCGGAGCTGCGCATTCCCGTAGCCTTCACGACCCCACGCGCCGACCGGGCCGATCACACGCCCGCGATCCCGGAGGCGCTGGACATCAAGAACATCCAGCGGGCCAACCCCTATGCCGACGCCTTCGGCATGGCGGTCGATCCCACCAAGGACATCGCGCTCGAAGGAGCGCCGGGCCTGTTCGCCCGATACGCGGACCAGGTCGGCAACGTGATCGACCGCATCTACGGCGCGGAGTTCAAGGCGCTGCTCGACGTCAAGGTCTAGGGCGCGCCGGCCGCGCCGCGCGGCCGTTCCCTGTCCTCGCTGCCTTCCCCACGAAATTCGGCAACTGGAACTTCTTGCGGTAATCGCCCGGCGTCATGCCGGAAAGCCGTCTGAACAGGCGGCGGAACGACGCGAGGTCGCCGTAGCCGACCTCGCGGCTGACCGTCTCGATCGGGCTCGACGTCGTCTCGAGAAGCTGCTTCGCCTCCTCGATGCGCAGCGCCTGGATGTAGGACAGCGGCGAATAGCCGGTGGCGTCGCGGAAGCGGCGGTCGAAGGTGCGCTTGGGCAGGCCCGACTGCGCGAACCAGCGCGGCGACGATGCCGGGACGCTCGTAGTTATCCGCGAGCCAGCTGCTGGCAGCGCAGGATCACCGCGTCGCCGTGATCGACATTGGCGATCATCGAGGCGTAGGGCAGCTGGCCGTCGCGGTGCCACTGATAGAGGAAGAACTTGGACATCCGGATCGCCTCCTCGCTGCCGCCATGCTTGGCGATCAGGAGGAGCGCAAGATCCTGCCACGACGACGCGCCGCCCGAGCACATCACGCTGTGGCCCGCGCCGCTCTGCACCAGAATGCGGTCCTTGTGCAGTTCGACATCCGGAAACTCCCGCTCGAACAGCGGCACGTAGCTCCAGTGCGTGGTCGCCGCGCAGCCTTGCAGCAGCCCCGCCTCCGCCAGCACCAGCGAGCCGCCGCAGGCGGCGAGCAGCCGCGCGCCGGCGCAGTGCATGCGCTTGATCCAGTTCAATAGCCGGCGGTCGAGCGCGCGCAGCGACTTGGCGTTTTCCAGCATCACGTTGGGCACGAACACTACGTCGGTGCGCTTGATCTGGGAAATGGTGTCCTGCGGCAGGATGCGCACGCCGGTGATGAGCGTCGAGTGGCCCCGGCGCGGCGCAGACGATGCGAGGCTCGAACAGCGGGGCGTCCGGCTTGCCCCGGCCGAGGAAGCGCCCCGCCGCCCACAGCGTGTCGAACACGCCATAGATGATCGACGGGTCGCATTCGGGAAACACCACGATGCTGACGTGGACGGGTTTTGGGGCGCCTGCGCCGCCCCGCCCGTTTTCGCGCTTTGGCTCGATTGCCTTCATGGCGGCCATTTTGCCTCTCGCGCCCACATCGCGCCATCCTTTATGTCCGCGGCAATCGTGCACACCGCACGCTCCACACAAAGTTGAAAGGGATTTCCATGACTTTGGACATGAACAAGCTCGAGCCGCTGCTCGGCACGATGGTGAACGAGATCGGCGCGGCGGCGAACGCGGCACTGGTGCTGACCGGCGAAAAGCTCGGGCTCTTCCGCGCGCTGGCCGGCGATCATCTCACCCCTGCCGCGCTGGCGGCGAAAACCGGCACGCGCGAGCGCTACGTGCGCGAATGGCTGTCCGCACAGGCGGCCTCCGGCTTCGTGACCTACGACGCGACGAAGGGCACGTTCACGCTGACGCCCGAGCAGGCGGCGGTGTTCGCCGACGAGGACAGCCCGTTCTGCATGACCGGCGGTTACTATTCGCTCGGCGCGGTGTTTAACGACGAGCCGAAGCTCACCGCCGCATTCAGGACCGGCCAGGGGCTAGGCTGGGGCGACCACCACAACTGCCTGTTCTGCGGCGTGGAGCGGTTCTTCCGGCCGGGTTATAAGGCGCATCTCATCGCCGACTGGCTGCCGGCGCTCGACGGCGTGACCGAGAAGCTCGAGCGTGGCGCCAGCGTGGTCGACATCGGCTGCGGGCACGGCGCCTCGACCCTGATCATGGCGCAGGCGTTCCCGAACTCGCAGTTCACCGGCATCGACTTCCACGACGCCTCGATCGTGCATGCGCGAGAGCACGCGAAGAAACTGCCGAACGTGCGCTTTGAGACGGCGCGGGCGCAGGACTACACGGGTTCGGGTTACGATCTCGCTACCGTGTTCGACGCACTGCACGACATGGGCGACCCGGTCGGCGCGCTCAAGCACATCCGCACCACGCTGAAGAAGGACGGCACGCTGATGCTGGTCGAGCCGATGGCCGGCAACAGCCTCGCCGACAACCTCAATCCCGTCGGGCGCATCTACTACGCGTTCTCGGCCAGCGTCTGCGTGCCGACCGCAATGAGCCAGGAGGCGGATCGGCGCCGGCGAGGCACTCGGCGCGCAGGCCGGCGAGAAGCGGCTCGCCGACGTCGTCAAACGCGGCGGCTACACGCGGTTCCGCCGCGTGACGGAGACGCCATTCAACATGGTGCTCGAAGCACGGCCGTGAGCCCCAGCGGACGAAGCGAAGGCGGCGAACCTACGCCGCCTTGCCCTGCTCCGCCCGCTTGATCGCCTCCCAGACCCGCAGCGGCGTTGCCGGCATATCGATCTGATCGACACCCAGCGGCTTGAGCGCATCGATCACCGCGTTGATGATGGTCGGCGGCGCGCCGATGGTGCCCCACTCGCCGATCCCCTTCACGCCGAGCGGATTGGTCTTGCAGGCGATCTCCTCCATCTTGGCGTCGACGTTCGGCAGCACGGAAGCGCGCGGCATCGCGTAGTCCATGAAGCTGCCGGTCAGGAGCTGGCCCGAGCTCTTGTCGTAGACCTGGTGCTCGAGCAGCGCCTGGCCGATGCCCTGCACCGCGCCGCCCTGGATCTGGCCGAGCACGATCATCGGATTGAGAATGCGGCCGAGATCGTCCACCACGTAGTAGCGGTCGAGCTTCACTTCGCCGGTATCCGGATCGATCTCGACCTCGCAGACGTGGCAGCCGTTCGGATGGCTCGGCGGCTCCGGGCTGAAGCTGCCCTCGGCCTCCAGGCCGACGCCGAACTTGTTGGTGAGCGGCCCCATCGGCGCGAACGACGCCTTGGCGACGTCGACCAGCGCGACCGTCTTGTCGGTGCCGGTGACGACGTATTTGCCGTCCTTGAACTCGATGTCGCCGGCGTCCGCCTCCATCATGGCGGCGGCGCGCTCCTTGCCCTTCTCGATCATGTTGTCGGCGGCGCGCTTGAGCGCGCTGCCGCCGACCACGGCCGAGCGCGCGCCATAGGTGCCGCGGCCGATCGGGACCTGCGCGGTGTCGCCCTGCACGTATTTGATCTGCTCGAACGGGACGCCGAGGATGTCGTGCGCGATCTGCGCGAACACGGTGGCGTGGCCCTGGCCGTGCGAATGGGTGCCGCCGTAGACGGTCAGCGCGCCGGAGGGATCGAACCGCATCTCCATGCGGTCGTTGAAGATGCCGCCGAACTCGATGTAGTAGCTGACCGCGCGGCCGCGCAGCTTGCCGTGCTTCTTCGACTCGCGCAGGCGCGCGGCATAGCCCTTGGGATCGCTCGATGCGATGCAGGTGTCCATCAGCTTGACGAACTCGCCGGAGTTGTAAACCCAGTGGGTCGGCGTGGTGTAGGGCAATTTCGACGGCGGGATCAGGTTGCGGCGGCGGATTTCCGCCGGGTCCATGCCGATCTGCCGCGCGGCATGCTCAATCAGCCGTTCCATGAAGTACGCGGCCTCTGGCCGGCCGGCGCCGCGGTACGGGCCTGAGATCGAGGTGTTGGTGAACACGCCCTGCGACATCAGGTGCATGGTCTGGATGTCGTAGGCGGCCGGCACGAAGCGGATCGAGAACGCGCCGGCGGCGAGCGCGGCGTTGACGAACCAGGCGCCCATCTGGAACAGCGACTTTGATTTCAGCGCGAGGATCTTGCCGTTCTCGTCGAGCGCGAGCTCGCCGTAGTAGACCATCTCGCGGCCGTGGGCGTCATTCATCATGCTTTCGGAGCGCGACGCGACCCACTTCACCGGGCGCTTGAGCAGCTTCGAGGCCCACATCACCAGCATGTCGTCCGGATAGGTGCCGCCCTTGAGGCCGAAGCCGCCGCCGACGTCCGGCGAGACGACGCGGATCTGGTTCTCCGGCACATGGAAGATGTGGCTGATCTCCATGCGCGCGCCGTGCGGGTTCTGCGAAGCGGAGTAGAGCGTGTACTGGTCGGTCGCCGCCTCGTAGTCGCCGATCGCGACGCGCGGCTCCATCGACACCGGCGACAGCCGGTTGTTCTCGACGCGCAGCTTCACCACGTGCTTGGCCTTGGCAAAAGCGGCCTCGGTCGCCTCGGCGTTGCCGAACATCAGGCGGAACGCGGTGTTGCCCATGTTGTTGTCGTCGTGGACCTTGGGCGTGCCCTCCTTCGCCGCCTCCTCGATGTTGACCACGGCCTTGAGCGGTTCGTACTCGACCTCGACCAGCTCGGCGGCGTCGCGCGCCTGCTCGAGCGTCTCGGCAACGATGAAGGCGACGCGGTCGCCGACATAGCGCACCTTGTCGGACACGAGCAGCGGCTGGAAGGTGCGGTGGCCCTTCGGTGCGCCGAAATCCTCCGGCATCAGATGCGCGGTGAGCGCGCCGAGCTTGGCGGCGGCAACGTCGGCGCCGGTCAGCGCCAGGAGCACGCCGGGCGCGGCCTTCGCTTTGGACACATCGACCTTCTTGATGCGGGCGTGGGCGTGCGGCGACAGCACGTTGACACCATGGACCATGCCGGGCAGCACGATGTCGTCGACGTAGCGGCCCTTGCCCAGCAGGAAGCGCTGGTCCTCGACTCGCCGCACCGCTTGCCCGATCCCGAACTTGGCCATGACCGTTCTCTCCCGCTTATTGACTGGGTGATTGTGCAGGATGTTTGGGTGCTGCGGAAGAGGTGCGCGCATTTGTGCCCTCTCCCGCCCTGCGGGCTTGCACAACAACCCTGAAATCTAACCGGCTTTTTTGTGCAGGCGTGAGTCCCTGCATAAAAACGCCTAGGGCGTCATAAACGCTCAGGCAATGTCCGCTTTCGGGGGAATAGCGGACATCGCCAAAACCTGCCGCCATGTCCGCTTGAACCCACCACCCAAAGATGGGGTAATCGGCCGGCAGCTTGTGGATAGCTGAAGATTTTGGGTGCTGCGCTTCAGGCTGATGGTGAAACGAGGTCCGCGTTGAGCGGCCTCAAGCATCAGAAGGAGAAGCGCAGCATGGAGCATTTTGCGGGACTGGACGTTTCGGTCAAGGAGACCAGCGTCTGCATTGTGGATGACACGGGCAAGATCGTTCGTGAAGTGAAGGTGGCGAGCGAACCTGAAGCTTTGCTGGCGGTGCTGAAGAACCCCGCCTACCACTTCAAGCGGATCGGATTGGAAGCGGGACCGCTGTCGCAATGGCTATTCAGTGCTCTCGCTGAAGCAGGTTTTCCAGTGATCTGTGTCGAAACGCGGCACATGCAGGCGGTGCTGAAGGCTCAGATCAACAAGACAGATCGCAACGATGCGCGCGGCATCGCCCAGATGATGCGTGTGGGGCTTTATCGTCCGGTGCATGTAAAGACGCTGCGCAGTCAGAAACTGCGGATGCTGCTGACCCATCGCAAGCTGCTGCAGTCGAAGGCGATCGCCATCGAGAACGACCTGCGCGGCACCTTGCGCAACTTCGGCCTCAAGGTTGGCATGGTTGGGACGGTGAGGTTCGAGGCCCGAATCAGGGAGCTTGTCGAGAACCTTCCCGACTTGGCGGCGCTGGTCGAACCGCTGCTCATTGTCCGCCGAGATGCTTCGCGAACAGTTCTGCATCCTGCATCGCCGCCTGCTGGCCATCGTCCGGGATGACGAGGTATGCCGGCGCTTGATGACGACCCCCGGTGTCGGCCCCGTGGTGTCGCTGACCTATCGCGCCACGGTCGACGTGCCCGCTCGCTTCCATAAATCTAAGTCCGTCGGGGCGGTGTTTGGACTGACATGCGCCAAGTATCAATCGGGCGAGGTGGATTGGAGCGGCAGAATATCGCGCTGTGGAGACGAGATGATGCGGGTCATGCTCTACGAAGCAGCTCAGAGCATGATGCGTTCCAAGAAATGGTCCTGGCTCAAGGCCTGGGCGATGCAGATCGCCAGGCGCCGCGGCATGAAAAAGGCGATCGTGGCGTTGGCCCGCCGGCTGGCCGTGATCCTGCACCGTATGTGGGTTGATGGCACCGAGTTCCGCTGGAGCCGGGAACAAGCCGCGGCCGCAGCATGACGACTGGGAAAGATCAAATCCGATAGGAGGACACTCGAGCTCCACCCTGCGGTGGAAAGATGTCCCTCGCGGGACGATGGATGAGGTGAGTTCGCATGTCCGCTTGGACCTGCCGTTTGTCTAACGGCAAGGCCGACCCAAAGATTGTTCCACCTCGTCCTCGGATCCCATGATGGAAGGGCCTTGGCGCCGATTCCGAAGAGAAGCACGAGCCCGTGAGCGACATCGACACTGCAGTGGTGGATAGTCTGAAAGCGCTTGACCTCAAACGGCCGATTAGAGAAGCGGACATCGCTTCACTAGTCCCGGGCAAGCTTCCGCGGAGCTTGCCGGTTGAGGTTGGCATATCGAAGCCGCCCTGGATTTGCCTTTGGCGTCGCTGTTGGCGCGAACAGGCCGCGCCAACCGGCGCAAATTCAGTTTTCGCCACGGCTGTCAGGAACGAGCATTCGAATGGTGCCATCCTGTCTCGACGTGACGAGCAGCTCGCCGTCGCGGGTCTGGCTGATGAAGAGATCGGCGCGGGCGATCTTGGAGCCCATTTTCCGATCGATTAGCTCCTGCAGCGAAACATTCACCCGGTTGCCGTCGGCGTCCCGCTCGTAGAGCTGCACTTCCTCGATCGGCGCCACGGTGCGGGGAATCCCGTCGTCGGCCTTCTTCATCGCGGCAAGATCCGCCACAAAGATGCGGCCGCCATGAATGTCGCCAAAGACATACTTGCCGCGCAGCGCGGCGATCCGGCCGTGATACGCGAACCCGGCAGTTATCGCCCGCCCTTCGTCGTGGTCGTAGATCGCGACCGGATAGGTGAAGCCGTCCTTTACGCGCCCGTCCAGGATTTCCTCGGGCAGCGGGTAGAGTTCGTTCATCGCGCCGCCACGAAACCTGCCGTTCGCGAAGTAACCTTCGCGGCTCATCCAGCCGTAATTCTCACCATTGCGGACGATATTGATCTCCTCGATGTGGTTCATGCCGATGTCGTTGGCGAACATGGTCCCGTCGGTGTCCCACGACAGCCGGTGGGCATTGCGGAATCCGCAGGCGTAGATTTCGCCCAGCACGGGCGGGCCCAGCGCGGCAAGCTTGTTCGCCATCGGGATCGTATAATCGCCCAACCCCTTCCGACCGTTCGTCACCGATGGGCTGCGCGGATCGATGCGCAGGATTGCCGTTATGATCGAATCCAGACGCTGCGTCTGGGCCGGATTGCTCGCGTTCGGGCCGGCGCCATTGCTGAAGCCGTGATCGCTGCCGCTGGTGTAGAGCAGGCCATAGTCCTCGCTCCCGGGCTTTGCCGTCGGGTTGAATTCGAGCGCTCCCAGGGGATGAATCAGGTTGGCGACCACGTGGGCAGTGCGCAGGAGCTCACGTCTGGTGCCTGCAAACACGCTGGCGGCCGGATTCGTTGCGCGCCACTCCGTGAGGACGTTGTGGTAGGTCACGTCCTTCAAGCCGTACCCGGGCGGGATGAAGTTGGGCGTACCCGGATTGCCGGGCGCATGCTCGTTATGCGTGGTGTAGAACAGGCCGTTTCGCGCGAACTCCGGATGAAAGACAAACGAGACGAATCCGGCGCTCAGCCGGTTGTAGACGCCAAGCGGAAACGTGTCCGCCAGATTCGCGTACACGTGCGGCTGGTTGCTTGAATTGATCTGGTACAGGAAACCGCGCGAGTTGTTGGCGAAACGACGGCCGTCGGGCAGGTCCCGTACGTAGTTCACCCGCGCCCAGCCGGCCGGTTTCACGTCCTGATCGGCGGGCCGCAACCCGCGGGTATCAGGCAGTCGCGCCAGATCTTTGACCTCGAACGCAATTCCGCGCTTCACAATGGGTTCGGGAATTGGGTTACTCGTGATCGGCACGTCGGCGGCGTAAACAGTTTGAACTGCAAGAAGTGAGATGATGCCGATCCCGATTCGGATTCGCATGAGCGACCTCCGTCGTCTTGATGGAAAAGCAAATTCAAACCGTCTTTCAACTACCGCGACAATATCGGCGGGCCGATAAGGGGGCAATCGCGCGGCGTTTGCTATAAGTTCTCACCTAAGTTGCCACTCGTGCGCGGTTCGTCCTTCTCCCGCCACTGCCGACCCGGCTGCCAGCCGCTACAAGTTCAGTTCGCTCGTAAGTTTGCGCAATCCATTTCAGCAATGCTGAAAGCGCATCGTTATGACGCGCAGGATTCTTAGTTGTCGTGCCGGCCGCGAACGTTCCGCTGACATCGCGAACTGTTAGTTGGCACCTCGGCGGGTGTTATCGCCCTATCGGCGTCCGCCGCAGCACTGGGGCGATATTATTTTGGGTCGGCGTCACCCGCCCTCATCAAGGCGTGAGCACTCACTGCATGCGATTTCTGCTTTTGGCACTTAGCGGCCGCTGACAGCGCGTCGTCGGGACCGAAGGCTGGACGCACCCCTATTGCGAGCGTCGTCAGGGGCTGGCGAGTGAAGCCGCAATCGCCGCAAACGCGCAGGCGAAACGCTCGATGACTTTCAGATCAACCGTGTCGGCCCCGCGATCGCTCGTGTTGTGAAAGAGGTCATTGTTTCCGATGATGGAGATATAGCGACCGCCGCCGCGGTGGACGTTTTCCGCCTCGCCGCGCGGCACGGCGCCGCGCGGGTGACGGCGATCGATCCGCAGCCCTGAGCCGGTCAACGCTTCGGCCAGCATCGTTTCCATCTCGTCGTCGGATGCCTGCAAATTGTTGCCAGGCCCCTGAGCTGCGCCGATGTTGGCGCCAAGATGAATCCATGCCTTCGCGACCGTCACGATTCCTGGCCGGCGCCCGATGAAGGTATCGAGTCCAAGATGGCCGAGCTCGTGACCGCTCGAAGCGACGAACAGCACGTCCCTCGCAGGCGCGGCGGCGCGGACGGCTCGCATGATTTCGAGCCAGCAGGCCAAGCCACCGCCGCGCTCGCTCGCGCACCACCACCAGCCGCTGCGCGGCGTCATCACGACGAGGGGTGCGGCACTTTGGTCCGTTCCCGCAACTGACGCCACCACGTTGAACGCTTGCACCGGCGTGCGCTCAACATGCGCCGTCAGCAGCACGTTCGAGCCCTGCCGCGCGCCATCGGCCAAAAACGCTGCTTCCTCGGCGGTAACCTGCAGCACCGGCGGCCCGAAGGGGCGCATAAAACGGTCGGCATTGCTCGGGCAGAAGCCGGGCCGCCCGCCGCGCGTTATCGCGACGATCGCCTTGTGCCGGCCGCTGCGGCGCGCTTCGCCGAGAGCTCCGGCCTCCGCACCGTTCGGCGCCATCTCGGTGAACGCGATCGCCGCATCGCTGCCGGGGCCGCCGAGTTGGCCTTCGATGCCGGCCGCAGCGGTAAAGCCGCCGTCGAACAGCGGCAAGCCCTCGATCCTTCGGCCGTTCACGGTGAGAGATGCGTCGACCGGATCGACGCGGCTCAGCGTGAAACCCTCAAGCGCCGGTTCGAGGCCGATCCCGCGTACCTCGTCGGCGAGCCACTCGCCGGACTTAAGATCGACCGCGGTACCGGTGCGGTGGAATCCTTGCTCAGCGTAGGCGCCGATGATTGCGCCGATACGCTGCTGCACGCTCTCGCTCCGGCCTGCCTGACAGGACGTTGCCGGCCACATCATTCCACCGTGATCTTCGCGGACTGAATCACCTTCGCCCACTTTTCGGTTTCGTCGCGGATCAGCTTGCCGAAATCGGCTGGTGAGCCCGGCAGCACCATGCCGCCGAGATCGGCGAAGCGCGCCTTGATCGCGGAATCGCGAAGCGCCGCGTTGATCTCGGCGTTGAGCCGCTCGATAATCGCGGGCGGCGTGTCCTTTGGCGCCACAAGCCCGACCCACTGGCTTGCCTCGAAGCCCGGAATGAAATCGCTCAGCGTCGGAACATCCGGCAGCGCCTCGGTGCGTGCCGTGGTCGTCACCGCCAGGGCGCGCAGCTTGCCGGCTTTCACGTGCCCGAGCGACGTCGCCATTTCGGTGAAGGCCACCTGGATCTGCCCGCCAATCAGGTCGGTGACCGCAGGCGCCGCACCGCGATACGGAACATGGGTGAGATCGGTGCCGGTCATCAGCTTGAAATATTCGCCGATCACATGGGCCGGCGAGCCGTTGCCGCCGGAGCCCATCGCGATCTTGCCGGGATTGGCCTTGGCGTGAGCGATGAACTCGGGAACGGTTTTGGCGGGAACCGAAGGATTGACCTGCATGAGCTGCGGCACGCGCACGATGCTGCCGATCGGCGCGGTGTCGCGGATGAAATTGAAGTTGAGCGCCTTGAACAGGCTCGGGTTGATCGCGGCATTGCTGCCGGAAATGAGAAGCGTGTAGCCGTCGGCCGGCGAGCGGATGACCGCCTCGGTGCCGACATTGGTCCCGGCGCCCGGCCGGTTCTCGATGACGAACTGCTGGCCGAGCCGCTCCGACAACCACTGCGCGATGATGCGTCCGGTGACGTCGTTTGCGCCACCCGCGGCAACGGGTACGACGACGCGTACCGGCCGCGCCGGATAGGACTGCGCCCGAGCGGTTGGCGCGGCAGCGGGAAACGCGGCAGCGCATGCAGCCATTTTCAGAAATTTGCGGCGGTTCGGTTTCATGGATGCCCCCGGAGCGACGCGGTGCGCGTCACACATCGTCGCATTCGTTCAGGACCAAAGCGAGTGCAAATCCCACGCCGACGAGGTGATCGAGTAACGATCGGCCCGATGTCGCCTATTGGCGGTGAGTTCAAACGATCAATGCAACACGGCTCGTAGTCTATCGGCGGGTGTTTCAAAGCCCAAGGTCTTCCGCGGACGCTGATTGAGCCGCCGGGCAACCTTGTTCAGGTGAGCCTGAGAGAAGTGCGAGAGGTCTGTTCCCCTCGGGAAATACTGTCGCAGCAAGCCGTTGGTGTTCTCGTTGCTGCCGCGCTGCCAAGGACTGCGTGGATCACAGAAGTAAACCTGGACGTTTGTGGCGATGGTGAAGTTCTTGTGGTCAGCCATCTCCTTGCCTCGATCCCAGGTCAAGGAGCGGCGTAGCTGCTGAGGCAGTTTGCTCACCTGTCGACCGAGCGCGGCTACGACGGTCGCGGTGTCCTTGCTAGGCACTTTGAGAAGCATCGCAAAGCGAGTATGGCGCTCGACCAGCGTCACGATGTGCGTGTTGTTCGCTCCACAGAGAAGGTCACCTTCCCAGTGACCTGGCACGGCACGGTCATCGGCATCGGCCGGCCGCTCGCGGATCGAGACGGTGTCGACAATTTGTCCCAGCCCGCTCTTCGTCGTACCGCCCTTGGCTTGGCGCATCTGCCGTGCTGTACGCAGGTGCACCATCAGCTGCTTCTTCAGCACGCCGCGGGTCTGAATAAAGAGACTTCGGTAGATCGTTTCGTGAGATATCTGCATGCCTTGGTCGACAGGGAATTGCCGCTTCAGCCAGCCGGAGACCTGCTCCGGCGACCACTGCAGCGCGAGCTTCTGCGCCACCCGCCATCGTAACTCCGCATGGCGCGCCAGGCGACAAGACTTCGGCCGCAACGCGCGCTCCCAAGCCCGCGTCTCAGCCTCGCTTGCGCGGTAGGCGCCGCAGCCGCCGTTACGCCTTATCTCTCGGCTGACGGTCGAGGCCGATCGCCCGAGGTCCTGTGCGATGAGCCGCATCGACCGACCGGCGGCGATGCCACGCGATATCTCTTCGCGCTCTTCGCCCCTCAGCGCGACCCGAGCTCTGCGGCGTGCCGTCGGAGCGATGCCTCCATTGAGAGCCAATATCCGATAGACGCCGCTCTTGTTCCGCCTCTCAAGCGCTCGGGCGATGTCCGCCACACATTGACCGCTCCTCCAGCGCTCCCAGAGCTCGGCCTTCTGCTGCGGCGTGAACCAGGTCCGTGCATTCCCCTCCATGAGCCACCTCCTCATCGGCTAAGATTAGAAGGTGTTGCGTCGACCGGTTGAGACCACCGCACTAAGCGGACATCGCAGCCTAACCGCCTGATGTCTGCTATTGGGGGTAATGCGGACATGCAGCGGACAGGGCACAATGTCCACTAGTGACCGATACTGTTGAAAAAGGTGTCGCGCTCATCGGGGCCTCGTGATTCCGTTCGTTTGATTCTTGCGGCGACGGAGGCGGGTCATGATGGGCCGGCAGACGGGCAATCAGAGCCAACTTTTCTACCTGTTCAACCTCGAAGAACGCATTCCGGCGAGCCATCTGCTTCGTCGGATCAATCCAGTCGTGACGCATGTTCTGGCTGGCCTGCGCGAGAAGCTGGAGCCTTTCTATAGCGAGTTGGGGCGCCCTTCGATCGATCCCGAGTTGATGATCCGGATGCTGATTGTTGGCTATTGCTACGGCATCCGCTCCGAGCGGCGGCTATGCGAGGAGGTCGAGATGCACCTCGCATATCGGTGGTTCTGCCGGCTCGATCTTGATGACGGGGTGCCTGACCACTCGACGTTCTCGGTCAATCGCCATGGTCGTTTCCGCAGCAGCAATATCTTCCGGCAACTATTCGAGGCTGTGGTGAGGGCCTGCATGGATGCTGGCCTGGTCCAAGGTGAAGGCTTCGCCATTGATGCCAGTGTGATCGAGGCCAATGCCAGCCGCTATCATGGCAAGACGCCTGACGAGATCGATTGGTCGGCACCAGAACGCCAAACACGTGCCGTCGTCGAGTTCCTCGGCGCAATTGATGACGACGTTCCAAACGCCGATCGCAAACTACCGAAGGTGATCTCGCCGGTAGACCCATGCTCGGCCTGGACGGCGAAAGCCAATAAGCGCGTGCAGTTCGGCTATGGCCTCAACTACCTGATTGATACCGGCCCGGCTGCCGTCATCCTCGACGTTGAGGCGACCCCCGCTCGCACCTACGACGAAGTTGCGGCAACCAAGCCGATGCTTGAGCGGACCGAAACGACATTTGGTGTAAAGCCCAACTGGCTTGCCGGTGACACGGCCTATGGGGTCGGCAGGCTGCTGGCCTTGCTTTGGGAGAAGGGTATTACGCCGCATATTCCGGTTCGGGACTTCAGCCAACGCGATGACGGTACGTTCTCCCGCAGCGACTTTACGTTCGTCAAAGATCGCAACAGATACGTTTGTCCGGCGGGCAAGCTTCTGAAGACAACGGGCCGCATTCTCTCGGGCTGTGTGCTGCGCTATACGGCGAGCACCTACGACTGCGGCCCTTGCCCGCTCAAGCCGAAGTGCTGCCCGAACACTCCACAACGCATAGTCCCCCGCGACGTCAACGAGAATGCCCGCGATCATGCGCGAGCGCTCGTGGGGACTCCGGAATTTGAGAAGTCACGCGATGCTCGCAAGAAGGTCGAGATGCGGTTCGCACACCTCAAGGTCCATCATCACTTCGAGCGGATGCGATTGCGAGGGCTCACTGGCGCCCGTGATGAGTTCCAACTCGCGGCTACGGTCCAGAACCTAAAGACGATTGCGAGCTATCTCTGGCGGCCCCCGCCCAACCACTTGGTTCATTCTCCAGCGTAGGCATAGGACTCGGCGGTCATCGAACCTTCAAGTCGCCGGCACGCGTGCAGTTACCGCCGGCGATCGAGGCTAGACTAAAACTGGCCAACAGAGGCTCCAATCGAGAGCCCCGCCACTCTCATCTCCGACTTTTTCAACGACATCGACCCGAAGCGGACATCGGTGGGCATTTCCGGTTGCAGGTGCGTGCGAACCTGATTTGGTCGCTCGTGGCACTCAAGCGATGTCAGTGAAGGTCCGCTTTCGGTCGTGTTATTGAGGTGCAGCGGACATGGCCCACTGATCGAAACCACGCGCCGGGCTCGACGGTGTCGTGATTAGGGCAATTGCCCTCGCACGGGAGAGACCGTAGGCTCAATCCCTACAGCGCCGTACCATTTCCATCTGGATGGATAGAACTCGTGTTGATACGTCATGTTGCGACCGTGGCTGTGATCGCCGCCCTGCTTGGTCCTGCCAGTCTCGTGCAAGCCCAGTCCGACAACGAGCGGCAGGAGATGCTGCGCGGCGGCGCGACTAAGAAGGGCATCTACAACATCTTTGGCTTCGACGGCACCGGCCTCGGCCGCACCACCGTGCGTTATGACAAGTAAGTATGCGCCAGGCACCATCGTCATCAACACGGCAGAGCGGTGGCTTTATCTCATTCAAGGCAGCGGCTCGGCGCTACGCTATGGCATCGGTGTCGGCAAGGTCGGCTTTCAGTGGAAGGGCACGCACAAGATCACCGCGAAAAAAGAATTTCCAGATTGGACGCCTCCGCCGGAGATGCGCGCGCGGCAAAAGGGTCTGCCGGCGCACATGAAGGGCGGCGATCCGGACAATCCGCTCGGCACACACGCGATGTATCTCGGCAGTACGCTCTACCGGATCCACGGCTCGAGCGATCCGGACTCGGTCGGTGAGGCGGAATCATCCGGCTGTTTCCGGATGAGGAACCAGGACGTGGCAGATCTCTATAAGCGGGTATCGGTCGGTACAACCGTAGTGGTGCAGTAGAGAGGCCGCCAAGTTGCTCGGCATCACTACATCGACTTCGATCCTGCTGCGCGCCGCCGACGTGATCGAATAGGCGTCATTGCTGCAGCGCGTTCTGGTCGCGATTGGCACTTAGCGGACATGGCAGTCTGGAAATTGAATGCCTGCACTTGGTGTCAAGCCAACAAAAATGATGTGTGCGGTCACCCCGGCCTGCTAGTCGGTCCGAATCACAGCGAATAGCCGCCATCCACCACCAGTGTCTGCGCCGTGATCATGTTGTTGTCGGCGCAGAGGAATACGATGGCACCGGCGATGTCGGCTGCGGTGCACGGCCTCTTCATCAGTGTGCGCTCGACCGAGGCGCGCTTGCGCTCGTCAGGCCACTGGCTCGTCCATTCGGTGGCGACAAAGCCCGGTGCGACTGCGTTGGCGCGCGCCTCGGGCGCGAGCGCGCGGGCGAAGTTCTTGGTCAGGCTGATCAGGCCTGCCTTGCTCGCGCCATAGGCCATGCTCGATCCCGCCATGTTGAGGCCCGCGACAGAGGCAGTGTTGCAGACCGCGCCGCGCGAGGCGCGCAGTGCGCTCGCCGCCGCATGGGTGCAGCGGAATGGTCCGATCAGGTTGGTGTTGAGGATCGCCGTCCAGAACTCTTCGGTGAGCTTGTCCATGTCGTGTGGAGGGATTGGCTCCTTGGTGTTCGGCGTACCGGCGTTGTTGGCGAGATAATCCAGCCGGCCGAGCTTTTGGATGGCGTCACCGACCATGCGCTCGGCCGCGCCGGCCTTAGATACATCGCTGCGCGGCGATCACATCGAGGCCCTCGGCGCGCAGCTTCGCCGTGGCGTCGGCGCCACGCTTGTCGTCGGGCAGATGGTTGAGCGCGACCTTCGCGCCGCGGTGCGCGAACAGCTCTACCGTCGCGAGCCCGATGCCCGACGAGCCGCCTGTGACCAGCGCAGCCTTGCCCTTGAGATCGCTCATGTGCCGCCCTCCCAAACGGTTGCCCTGCCGATGGGATAGATTGGCGCAAAAGCGGGCCCCATAGGAGACCTTTGCTTGTGGTCCCTCCTAAATGCGATGTCTGTTCTTGGCACTTGGCGGACATCGCGGCCCAACCTCCTGATGACCGTTTTCGGGGGAATAGCGGACATGACACGACGCCATTTTCAGGGCGTCTGCCGCGGCGAATTAGGGAAAAACGAACCAACGCGCAAGGTGCGCGCACCAATTCGAGGCGCGGAATCACGTGGCAAACAATACGGGAGTGACTGGAGCGTATACGGGATACGCGCGGTGAGAAATTTCAATGGGTTGGCTAGGAGGTGTAACTCTCAGCAGGCCATCACCGATGCTAAGAAGTATTTTTTGTCGCACCCCGTTTCAAAATGGGTTTTTGTGCAGCGGGTTTGGTTTTTGTGCAGTCACTCATACTTGTGCAAAGCCCCCTGCGGGAGAGGGCGCAATAACTAGCGGTTCAGCCACCTTCGGGCGAAGCCCAGCAGCCCCTGCGGCATGAAGATGATGATGGCGATGAAGATGAAGCCGAGCGGGATCAGATAGGGAAACTGCTCGCCGAACAGCCGGCCGAGGAATTCGCGCAGCAACAGGAACACGCCGGCGCCGACGATCGGCCCGACCAGCGTGCCGATGCCGCCCATCACGTTGAAGATCACCGCCTCGCCGGAGATCAGAAAATAGACGAAGTCCGGCGCGGCGAAGCGGTTCTGGATGGCATAGAGCACGCCGGCAAGGCCGGCGAACAGTCCGGACAGCATCACCGCCATGATTTTGTAGCGCTCGACCGGATAGCCGATCGCGCGGGTGCGCGGCTCGTTCTCGCGGATCGACTGCAGCACCATGCCGAACGGCGACTGGGTGATGCGCCGCAGGATCAGGTAGGACGCGACGACCACCGCAAGCACGAACCAGTGCAGCTTCTCGGCGGTAAACGGCGTGGTCCAGAGGCCGGGGATGCCGAACGCCGGGCGGCGGAACGACAGGCCGTTCTCGCCGCCGGTCACCTCGGTCCAGGTGAAGATGATGACGTAGAAGATCTGCGAGAAGATCAGCGTGGTGATGGCGAAGTAGATGTCGCGCAGCCGGGTCGAGAAATACGCGACAAACGCCGACACCAGCGCGGCGGCGATCAGGCCGAGCACCAGCGCCAGGATCAGGTTCGGCGGCGACACCATCAGCAACGCCGCGGCGGCGCCGTACATGCCGAGCCCGAAGAACGCCGAATGGCCGAACGAGACCATGCCGGTGTAGCCGATCAAGATGTCTGAGGACATGGCAAGAAGTCCCCAGATCAGGATCTCGGTGACGAACCGGCTCCAGAACGGCGGCAGCACCAGGGGCGAGATGATCAGGAGCCCGACGACGACGCCGAACCCGGTCCAGTAGATGATGGCGTCGCGCTTGCTCATTTGGGCGTCGGGACGAAGAGGCCGGTTGGCCGGAACAGGAGCGTGAGGATGAGGACGACGAAGGAGACGATCACCGCCTGCGCCGGGCTCACCCAGATCGAGGCATAGGCTTCGAGCAGGCTGATGAAGATCGCCGCGGCGATCGAGCCGCCGAGGTTGCCCATGCCGCCGACCACCACGACGATGAAGGCCTTGAGCACCCAGTCGAGCCCCATGACGTGGTTGACGCCGACCAGCGGGCCGAACAGCACGCCCGACGCCGCCGCCATGGCGGCACCGATCGCGAACGCCGCGGTGTGAACCCAGGGTACCGGAATGCCCATCGCCTGCGCCATCACGCGATCCTGCGTGGTGGCTCGGATCCAGATGCCGTACTTGCCGTATTTCAGAAACAGCCAGAAAGCGCCGATGATCGCGCCCGAGAGGCCCGCGATCAGCAGCCGGTACCAGGGATATTGCAGATGGAACATCGTGAACTGGCCGGTGAACGGCTCCTGAATCTTGCGCGCCACCGGGCCGAACTGCCACAGCGCGTAGTTCTGCAGGATGAGCGACATGCCGAAGGTGGCGAGGATGGTGGTCAGCGGATCGCGGCCGATCAGCGGTCGCAGGGTCGCGATCTGCATCGCGGCGCCGAGCAATCCGACGATCAGCGTGGCGAGCACGAGCGCCAGCCAGAAGCTGCCGCTGGTCGCGAGCACCACCACGCCCATGTAGGCGCCGAGCATGAACAGTTCGCCGTGCGCGAAGTTCACCACGTCCATGATCCCGAAGATGAGCGTGAGGCCGGAGGCGATCAAAGCGAGGATCATCCCGGTAACGATGCCGTTCACCGTCTGGATGATGATCAGCTCCCAGGGAATGGCGGCAAAGAATTCGCCCATCTCAGACCCCCAAATACTGCTGGATCACCGCGTCGCCGACCTTGAGCTCGGACGCCGCGGCGTGGTGGCGGACCATCCCCTTCTCCATGATGTACACGCGCTGGCTCGCCTCGAGCGTGAGCGGCACGTTCTGCTCGACCAGGAGGATCGCGACGCCCTCGCGGTGCAGCACATCGATGATGTTGTGGATCTGCGACACCATGCGCGGCATCAACCCTTCGGTCGGCTCATCGAGCAGGATGATTTTCGGCTCGAGCATCATGGCGCGGGCGATCGCGAGCATCTGCTGTTCGCCACCAGACAGCGTGCCGCCCGCCTGGCCGCGCCGTTCGGCCAGCACCGGGAAATAGGAGAACGCCTTGTCGAGCAGTTCCTGCTTGCGCGCCTCGGTGACGCCGGGCCGGTCGAGGCCGGTGCGCAGATTTTCCATCACGGTGAGCAGCCGGAAGATGCGACGGTCCTCCGGCACGTAGCCGATCCCAAGCTTGGCGAGCTTGTGCGCCGGCAGGCGGGTGATCGGCTCGTTGCCGAGCAGGATGCGGCCCTCGCTTGGATGCACCAGGCCCATAATGGTCTTGAGCGTTGTGCTCTTGCCGACGCCGTTGCGGCCGAGCAGGCCGACCACCTCGCCTTTGCCGACCACGAGCGATACGCCGTGCAAGATATGGCTCTTGCCGTAATAGGTGTGCAAATTTTCGACCGAGATGAGAGGGTCGGTGGAGGTCGCTGGCGCGCTCATGTCTTGAGATAGACCTCCAGCACGCGAGGGTTTTCCTGGATTTCCGCCGGTTTTCCCTCGGCCAGGATCTCGCCGTAGTTGAGCACCGTGATCCTGTCGGCGAGGCCCATCACCACCTGCATATCGTGCTCGACGATCAAGATGGTCAAATCCTTGGCGATGCGGCGCACCAGCGCCACGGTGTCCTGGGTCTCCGCCGTGCTCATGCCCGCGGTCGGCTCGTCGAGGCAGAGAAGCTGCGGCTCGGTGGCAAGCGCAATGCCGATCTCCAGATTGCGCTGCTCGCCGTGCGAGAGGTTGGCGGCAAGCTCGTCCGCCTTGGCGCGCAGGCCGACCGAGTCCAGCACCGCCTCCGCCTTGTCGATGATGTCCCGGAAGTGCGTGTAGTGGCGGAACATGCTCCAGCTGTGGCGGCGCGATTGCGCCGCAATGCGGACGTTTTCCAGCGTGGTGGCGTTCGGCAGGATGTTGGTGATCTGGTACGAGCGAGCGATACCCTTCTGGGAAATGCCGTCAGGCGCCAGCTGGGTGATGTCGTCACCGTTGAACAGGATGCGCCCGGAGGTCGGGTGCAGCACGCCGGTCAGGCAATTGAAGAAAGTGCTCTTGCCGGCGCCGTTCGGACCGATGATGGCGCGGATTTCGCCGCGCTTCACCTCGAAATTGACGTTGTTGAGGGCGGCGAGACCGCCAAAGCGCATCGTCAGCCCTTCCGTGCGAAGCACAGGGGCCGCTTCGCCTCCCCGGCCGGTCTCGGTCGGGGAGGCAGTCGCAGTTGCGGTTGCAGCCTGCACTTAGGTGAACTTACAGGCCGGCGGGAAGACGGTCTTGTCCTTGTCCACCACCTCGATGATCCGCGGCTTGCCGCCTTTGATCTCGGTGATGAACTGCCGCAGGAACGCCTGGTGATCTTCCTTACGGAGCGTCTTGTCGCCCTGCGGGAAGTCGTCGCCTTCCTTCATCTCCAGGCCTTCGAGCGCCGCGATCAGCTTGTCGGTGTCCTCGCGGCCACGGAACTTCGACCTCTCCATGCCGATCTTCAAGGCGTTCATGGCCTCGTAGTTCGACTGCACGTAGCGGTCGGGATCGGGACCCGAGGGATCGATCTTCTTGAGCCGGACCTTGGCTTCGTCGAAGAACCGCTTGTGATGCGGCGTATTGAGCGGGGCTTCCAGCAGCGGGACGTAGCGGTTGATGCCGACGAAGCCTTCGATCTTGTTGCCGAGCGCCGGCAGGTTGGTCGACTCCGCGATCGCGCCGTCACCGGCCCACTTGTACTTCTTGGTCATGCCGAGATCGAACGCCTGGTTGCCGATCGTCACGCCGTCCTTGCCGAAGAAGATGCCGAACAGGCCGTCGAAGTTGCCGGTGATCTTGGACAGGAACGGCGTCATGTCGGCGGTGCCGAGCGGGATGCCGGTGGTGCCGGCGATCTCGCCGCCCGCCTTCTTGATCTGCTCGACGTAAGCGTCGCGGGTCGACTGGCCCCACGAGTAGTCGGCGAAGGCGATGTGCCAGCGCTTGCCCTGCTTGACGAGCCAGGGAGCGAACGCCACCGCCTGCGACGGCGCGTAGTCGAACGGCCGGAAGCTGTACTTGTTACACCGGGTGGTGGTCAGCGTGGTGTCGAGGCAGACGCTGATCATGTTGAGTACCTTGTGCTCCTCGAACACCGGCATGCAGGCGAGGCAGATGTTGGAGAGGAAGCCGCCGACGTGGGCGTCGACCTTGTCCTCGACCAGGAGCTTCTCGACCTTGCGGCGCGCCACGTCGGGCTTCGAACTCATCGTCTACCGGGATCAATTCAACCGGCCGGCCGTTGATGCCGCCCATCTTGTTGATGCGGTCGACCGCCATCTCCAGGCCGATCAGCGCGGTCCTGCCGCCGGCCGCGCCGGCGCCCGACAGCGGCTGTTCGGAGCCGATCTTGTAGGCCTTGGCCTGCCCGAACGCGGCCTGCCATGGCGCCGGCACCAGCATGGTGGCGCCGAGCGCGCCGGCGCTCACGCCGTAGCCGAGCACGGTGCGGCGCTTCACCTTGCCGCGGCACCAGAAGCCTTCGTCAGAATTGTCGTGATCGGTCATTGCAAAGCCTCCCCTCGTCCCGCTCCCGTGAACTGTCTGGTCATCGCCGCGAGCGGGTGGGCGAAACCGCATCAATCGATCCGGCGTAGCGGATCGGCATTCCCCTCTGCCCAACATCATACACTTTGGGGTTTCACTGCCAACAACCCGACCACTCGCATGCGCGGCGCAAGAATAGGCAGCAGCCGCCGCCGGATGATAGGATCGGCGCGTCGAGGCGCCGCCGCCCGACCGCCAATTCGCGAGGAAAAGCAATGTCCGTTGCCAGCATTCAACGTGAGCCGGCCGTGCATGCCCGGACCGGGCTCGAAGCCCGCCTGGCGATCCGCCGCGGCGATTGGTCCGGCCCGACGTCGGGCATGGCGCCGGGCTATGTGCAGGGCAATCTCGCCATCCTGCCGGCAGCGCTGGCCTCCGATTTCATGCGGTTCTGCCAGCTCAATCCCAAGCCCTGCCCGGTGCTCGCGGCCGGCGCGCCCGGCGACCCGCGGCTGCCTTCGCTTGGCGAGGACCTCGACATCCGCACCGATCTCGTGCCGTTACAAGGTGTTCCGCAACGGCGAGCTGGTCGACGAGCCGACCGACATCACCAAGCACTGGCGCGACGACCTTGTGATCTTCGCGCTCGGCTGCTCGTTCTCGTTCGAGGACGCGCTGGTTCAGGACGGCATCGAGCTGCGCCACATCACCAACGGCACCACCGTGCCGATGTATCGCACCTCGATCGAGACCACGCCCGCCGGCCCGTTCCACGGCCCGCTGGTGGTGTCGATGCGGCCGCTCAAGCCCGCCGACGCGATCCGCGCGGTGCAGATCACGACGCGGTTTCCCGCCGTGCACGGCGCGCCGGTGCACCTCGGCATGCCAGAGCAGATCGGCATCAAGGACGTGATGAAGCCGGACTGGGGTGACCCGCCGCAAATGAACAAAGACGAGATGCCGGTGTTCTGGGCTTGCGGGGTGACGCCGCAATCGGTGGTGATGACGGTGAAGCCGGAGTTCTGCATCACGCATTATCCCGGCTGCATGCTGGTGACGGATCGCAAGAACTCGGAATTCGCGATTATGTAGCCGTCATTCCGGGCGCGCCCAGCAGCGCGTTCACGCGCGTCTTCGACGTGCTATGGGCGTAAACCCGGTATCCAGAACCGCGTTTCTGTGTCTGGATCGGGTTCACGCGTTTGCGCGTGCCCTGAATGACGAAGAGAATTATTCTCGCGGCGCGAGCGCGGTCGCTTCCCGCGGGAACGTGTCCGTCATGTCGTCCGCGACCGGCACGCCCTGTTGCGGCGCCCGGCGCGGCGAACGCGGCGCAGCGGTGCCGCCGATGCTTTGCACGAAGGCTCTGAACTTGGTGTTGTTGAGCACGGCGTCGCGGCCGGCCTCGATCACCATGTCGACCTGCGCCTCCGGCAGCTTGAAGCGCGTCTCGACCGCGTCGAGCTGGGCGGCGCGCTCCGGCCCGAGGTGCTCGAAGCCGACGCGACTGACGAAGAACTTCACGTCGCGGCAATTCCAGTTCGGGCCGGCGCCAAGCCGTGCCCGTTCGGTCGCCGACAGCCGGCAGCGCCAGTTCACCAGCTTGACCTGCCAGTCATTCATCATCTCGGCGAACGCGGTATAGCTCTGCGCTGCGCTGGAGCCGGTCGCGGTGTCGGCGGTTGCCATGATCAGGTCGACACCGGAGGGGCCGGCAACGGTTTTGCTCCAGTCACCGGACGGCTGGCGACCCGCATCCACCACCAGGAACATGACGCGGCGCAGCTTGACGCCCTCGCGCGCCGACAGCGGCCCGTGCGGCGTGTTGGACAGGAGCCGCGAGATGGTGAAGCCGGCGAGCCCGTAGTTATCGACCAGCCCGCCGTCGAGCAGCTTGACGTATTTCACATCGCCCTTGCGGTAGCGCACGATCGCGTCGGCGTATTGCCGCAGCATCGGCGGCGCCTCGGTGTCGCGCCGCACGCGCTCGACCCACTCGGGCAACGGCAGCGGACACTTGTCGTAGAAGTTCTCGATCACCACCGGCGCGAAGAACACCGGCACGGCGGCGGACGCGGCCACCGCGAGCGACACCGGATAGGACGAGAAATCGCTGCACAGCGCGCCGAACGAGCCGCGGCCGAACAGGAACGGCGTGCGGTTGTAGATATCGGAGGCGTTGATCGAGACGCGCGGCCGCACCGCCGCGTTCATGTCGGCGAAAGTCGCTCCGTTAAACAGGTTGGCGTCGAGCCAGGCCGGGAATTTGGTCGAGTCGTTGATGCCGCCGGCGAAGCCGCGCGAGATGTTGGTGATGCTGACGTCGGTCGATAGCGACTCCTCGGCGTTGCGCAGCAGGAACCTCTCGCGGAAATCGGCAAGCGCGGCGCGCTTCTTGAGCCCGTAGTACGCCGCCGGCACCGCGCCGCCCGACACGCCGGAAATGATATCGATGCGGTCGATCAGCGACACAGACCCGCCGCGCGTGCGAACCGAGCTGTCGGCGAGCGCCGTCAAAACGCCGTGCGAGAACGCCGACGCGCGCATGCCACCGCCCGAGAACGAAAGCGCGATCACGGTATCGTCGAAATGCACCTCGGATTCGCGGCTGCCGCCGGTTCCACTCTGCAGGGCCAACGCTTCGAGCGGCTTGTTGATCGGGTTGTTGTTGACCGAACCGCAACTGCCGAGCAGCAGCGCAAGAATCGCAGACGCGCAAACGCGCGCGCGCCGCTTCCGTTGCGGAAGCACGACCGCCGCCCCGTCACCAGGCGCTACGACCTGACCCCGAACCATGTCCTGCACGCGAACGACGCCCCCAAGCGTTATAGCAGGCTGCGGACAGGTCGCGCTGTGCGATATCGGCAACAGCTTGCGCCCATCGGGCCTTTGCGGCTCTGCAGCGTGCCAAATTTAGCAAAAACGAGTTTCCGGGCGGTGGAAAATTGCTGGCCGTGGAACTTTCACGGCAGACAAGGTTAACGCCCGCCACATTTTCGCCCAATGCAGACTGTGCCTGCGTTCCGCTCAGCGCGGCAACTCGGGAACCGCCTCCAGGGCGTAGAACTCGACCTTGGCCACCCTGCCCTTGACCGGCACTTCGTTAAGTTGGCGGCCGCCGACGTCGAGGCCGGCCGCCTCGGCGGCCTGGCGCGACACGACGACCGGAACATTGAATTCCTTGGTGAGGCTTTCGAGCCGCGCGCAGGTGTTCACGGTGTCGCCGATCGCGGTGATGATCTGCGACTTTGGCGGGCCCATCGCGCCAACGATCGCCTCGCTGTGATGGATGCCGATACCGATCTTGAGCGGATGCGACATCTCGTTGCGAAGCTGCCGGTTGAGCCGGTCGAGCCCGCTCAGCATCGCGTGTGCGCCGCGCAGCGCGTCGACGGCGCCGCGCGCCGGATCGGATTCGTGGAGGCCGTACAGCGCCATCAGCCCGTCGCCGGTGAACTGTGAATAGTGGCCGTTGGTCGAGGTGAGCGCGCGCGTCATCTCGTGGAAAAACTGATTGAGGAGATAGAGCACGTCATACGGCAGCCGGGCCTCGCCGATCGGGGTCGAACCGCGTAGATCGACAAACACCACGGTGATCAGCCGCTCGCTGCCTTCAAGCCCGCCACGCACCGTGCCGTCGGCCGCGGCCGCGTCGGCGGCGAACAGCGGCATGATCGAAATGCTTTCGGCCGGGCGGATCTGGCAGGCGAGCCGCGTGCCGGGGCTCGCTTTGATGCGCGCGAGCGCCGCAGCCTCCTGCGGCCCCGGCTCCGGCAGCGTGTCGAGCCCCGAGGTGACCATCGCGCGGCAGGTGGTGCAGCGGGCGCGGCCGCCGCACACCGCGGCATGCGGCACGCCGTTGTCGCGCAAAGTCTCCAGCACGGTCGCCCCCGGCAGGATGGTCATGCGCCGTCCGTTCGCGTGAGTGAGGATCGGCGGCTCACGGCGGCGGTACAGCCAGCCGCGCAGCGCGCGCGCGCCGAATGCCAGGCCAACCAGGCCAATGTGGACGTAAAGCGCGATCTTGGCGCCGCCGTACACCAGCGCCACGGCCTCCGGCGTCGCGTTGGTGCTTTGCCGCACGGTCTGGACATAGTCGGCTTCCATCGCAGCCTCGCGCAACGTTTCGTTGCCGGCGGCGACGAAGCCGGCGAGCGCCAGCGTCGGCAACAGGATCGCAAAGGCGCGGAACGCCACGACCCAATCGCGATACCAGCGCTTGTTGCGCAGCCAGAAATGAATGCCGATGCAGCCGTGCGCCCAGACGACGATCAGCGCCGCCGTCTGCAGGACGCCGATCCACGGCGCCGAATACCAGAACGTCAAAAGGATCGAGGCATAGGACGTACTGACGTCGTGGGTGAGCTCCGCCACGCGGGTCCCCATCACGTGGAGCGCCAGCAGAAACGGAATGGCAAGGCCGAGCAGCACCTGCCACAGCTCCCATCGCGGCATGCGCAGGCTGCGCCGCGAATAGATCGACCACAGCGCGTTGGCGTAATGCACCACGAAAGCGGCGGCGAGCAGCACCGTGCCGGGCATGGTGCGCCACGGCGCCATCAAGAAGGCAAGCGCCGTGTCGGCCGCTTCGAACGAAATCAGCAGCACCACGTGCGCCAGCATGTGCATGGCGACAAAAGCAAACAGGATCAGCCCGCTGCCCAGCCGCAGCCTGGCTCTTACGGTCTGCATATCCCAGGTGGTCATGTCGCCCGACAGAGTTAAGCCGCCCGATAATAGCAAGCCCGGCAACATCGGTCAGGCCGCAGGCGGTCACAGCCGCCTGACTGCCTCTCACGTTCGCGCTATGTTAACGTCACGGCCGACGAGCTTTGGGGGGATGGTTTATGCGCCGGCGCGAATTCGTCGTGTTGCTCGGTGGTGCGGCGATGACCGGGCCGGTCGTCGGCTGGGCGCAGCCGGGCAAGCTGCCGCGCATCGGCGTCCTGGCGCTTGGCAATCTCGATCCCGAATTGTTCTTCAAGGAATTCCGCGAAGGGCTGCGCGACCTTGGCTACGTCGAGGGACAGTCGATTGCGTTCGAGTTTCGCTCCGCGGCAGGCGATCCCAAGAAGCTCGCTCTCCTCGCTGCGGAACTGGTCGCGCTCAAGGTCGACATCATCGCCGCGTTTCAGACACCGGCGGTGGCCGCGGCCAAGCAGGCGACCGCTGAAATCCCGATCGTGATGGCGGGAGTTGGCGATCCGGTCGGCACGGGCTTCGTCGCCAGTCTGGCGCGGCCAGGCAGCAACCTCACCGGGATGTCAGGCGCGACAGCGGAACTCGGGGGAAAGAATTCGAACTCATCAGAGAGGCATTGCCGTCAGCACGTCGCGTCGCAGTGCTGGCAAATGTGCCCGATCCATTCCACAAGCCCTTCCTCGAAAACATGCTGGCGTCCGGCCGGGCGCTTGGCCTCGAAATCAAGCCGATCCTGTTGCGGGGAGCGGACGAGTTCGACGCCGGTTTTCTCCGAGATGGAGCGATGGCGGGCTGAGGCCGTCGTCGTCCAGCCCAGTCTTCCGCACAAGCCCTTCGCCGATGCAGCACTCAAGCACCGCGTACCGGCATTTGCGCCTCATTCGGATTTTTCCGCGGCCGGTGGTCTGATGTCCTACTCCGCCGATCAACTGGCGGTCTATCGAGAGTCCGCAAGCTTCGTCGACAAGATCCTCAAGGGCCGCAAGCCGGTCGATCTTCCGGTCCAGCTTGCGACCAAGTTTCAGCTTGATCATCAATCTCAAGACCGCGAACGTGCTCGGCCTCACGCTGCCGCCGACGTTGCTGACCCGCGCCGATCAGGTGATCGAATAGCTAGCTCTGCGACTGCCGCGCACTTTGGTGGACCTTCACCGCGACTTGCATCGATTCGGTGCCGCCGCCCTTGCGGCTGCCGCGCACCGGCGCGGCGCCCAGATAATCGAGCCCCACCGCGACGCGCACATGTGCGTCGGTCGCACTGATGCCGTTCGCCGGATCGAATGCGACCCAGCCAAGGTCGGAAACGAATGCCTCGGCCCAGGCGTGTCCGGCCTCCTGCTCGATGACGCCGTCGCCGCGATGAAAGTGTCCGCCGATGTAGCGCGCCGGGATGCCGAGGCTGCGCGCGGCGGCGATGAAAATGTGGCTCAGGTCCTGGCAGACCCCGCGCTTGAGCGCGAACGCCTCGGCGGCCGTGGTCGCGGTTCCGGTCGGATTGGTGTCGAACGTCACCTCGCCGTGCAGTTGCCCGATCAGGTTGTGCAGCACTTTCAATGTATCGCCACCGGCGTCGCCCCGCGCCGCGCGGGCGAAATCGGCAATCGCCGGGTCGATCCGGGTCAGCGGCGTTTCGCGCAGATAAAGACTTGGCGGAAACCGCTCGATCGTGCCGTTCACCACGCCATCGGTGTCGTGGGTGCGCACCTCGCCCTCCACCGTCAGCCGCAGCTCGGAGAACGGGCCGTCCGCGGTGAAGACATGGGAGATGTTGCCGAATGCGTCCTCGTTCTGGGCGAGGTCGCAGTTCTCCGACACGTCGATATGCCAAGAGACGATGTACTGGCCGTCATGATTGCGCGGGGTCAGCCGCAACGTCTGGATCACGCCGGACGCCGGGCGATCGTAATGATAGCTGGTGGTGTGCAGGATGCGGATTCGCATGACCGGCCATGATGCTGCCGGTGATTCCAGGCAGCGGATCAACACTAAACACGACGTCTGTCGGAGCAAGCCCGATCGCGCGGGACCTACATCAGATATTGCTTGCTAATCGCAACACCAAGGCTGTTGTTGTCCGCAATAAAAGCGCTGATGAACTCGTGCAGCCCGGTCTGGAAGATGTCGTCCATCCGGCTGTTCTGCAGCCGGGTGCGGATGGTGCGGGCCTGGCGCTGCGCTGGCCCTTGGCGGCCGTAGACGTGGGCGATGCGGTCGAGATTGTGCTCCAAATTCTCGTAACAGCTCGCCAGCGAGCGCGGCATCTGATCGTTGAGGATCAACAGGTCGGCGATCAGCCACGGCTTGAGGCTCTCGCGATAGACCCAGTGGTAGGCGGTGAGCGCCGACACCGAGCGCAGGATCGCCGACCACTGGAAGTAATCGAGCGGGCCGCCGACGTGCTCGTCGGCCGGCAGCAGCAGGTGATATTTTACGTCAAGGATGCGCGCGGTGTTGTCGGCCCTCTCCATGTAGACGCCCAGCCGCGAGAACCAGTAGGCGTCGTTGCGCAGCATGGTCCGGTAGGCCGATCCGTCGTAGCGCAAGGACGAAGCCTGCACCCACTGCAGGAAGCGCGTGACCTCCTCACGCGAGTTCGGCTTGTTGCCGAAGCGCTTGAGCTCCAACCAGGTGCTGTTGATGGCGTCCCACATTTCCATGGTGAGCGCGGTGCGCACGCCGCGCGCATTGTGGCGCGCGACCTCGAAGCAGTTTCGGATCGAGGACGGGTTGGCCGGCGAGAAGGCGAGGAAGTCGGTGACGGTTTCCTCGTTGGCCTCTTCGTGGACGGCGAAGAACGCGTTGGAGCAGCCTGCCGTCGCGACCGCGGTGACCCATTCGTTGGTCTCGCCTACGTAGGCAAGCGGCATCGCGGTCAGCCGTTGCGTCGCTTCGAGGATGCGCGCGAGATATTCGGCGCGCTCGACGTAGCGCGCCAGCCAGTACAGGCTATCGGCGGTGCGGGCGAGCATCTACCTGTCCAACACCCACGTATCCTTGGTGCCGCCACCCTGGCTGGAATTGACCACCAGCGAACCCTGCTTGAGCGCGACACGGGTGAGCCCGCCCGGCACGATGCGGACGCGGTCGCGTCCGGTCAGCACGAACGGCCGCAGGTCGACGTGGCGCGGCGCGATGCCCAATTCGACATAGGTCGGACAGGTGGAGAGAGCGAGCGTCGGCTGCGCGATGAAGCCCTTGGGATTGAGCTTGAGTCGGGTGCGGAACGCCGCGATCGCCGCCTTGTCCGCGGTCGGGCCGATCAGCATGCCGTAGCCGCCCGAGCCGTGCACCTCCTTGACCACCAGGTCGTCGAGGTTGTCGAGCACGTATTTGAGATGCTCCTCCTCGCGGCAACGCCAGGTCGGCACGTTCTTCAGGATCGGCTCTTCGCCGAGGAAGAACTTCACCACCTCGGGCATGTAGCTGTAGATCGCCTTGTCGTCGGCGATGCCGGTGCCGACCGCGTTGGAGAGCGTGACGTTGCCGGCCTGGTAGGCCGACATCAGGCCGGCGACGCCCAGCGCCGAATCCGGGCGGAAGGTGAGCGGGTCGATGAAGTCGTCGTCGATGCGGCGGTAGATGACGTCGACGCGCTGCGGCCCCTGCGTGGTGCGCATGTAGACCACGCTGTTCTTCACGAACAGGTCGCTGCCCTCGACCAGCTCGACGCCGAGCTTGTCGGCCAGGAACGAATGCTCGTAGTAGGCGGAATTGTAGACGCCGGGTGTGTGCAGGACAACGGTGGGGTCGCCGGGCGCGGTGTCCGGCGCGACCGACTTGAGCGTCGCGAGCAATTCGTCGGGATAGTTTTCGACCGGCGCGACGCGGTGCTGCTGCAGCAGCTCGGGAAAGAGCCGCATCATCACCTCGCGGTTCTCCAGCATGTACGAGACGCCCGAGGGCGTGCGCGCATTGTCCTCCAGCACATAGAAGGTGTCGGCATCGTCGCGCACGATGTCGATCCCCGCGATGTGCAGATAGATATCGTGCGGCACCTTCTGGCCGTTCATCTCCGGACGGAACACCGGGTTCTGAAACACCAGATCGTCCGGCACCACGCCGGCACGCAGGATCTCACGCTTGCCGTAGATGTCCTTGAGATAGAGGTTAAGCGCCTTGACGCGCTGGGTGAGACCGCGGCTCAGCCGGTCCCACTCCGCGGCCGAGATGATGCGCGGGATGACGTCGAACGGGATCAGCCGCTCCTGCGCCTCCGCCTCGCCGTAGACGGCGAAAGTAATGCCCATGCGGCGAAACAACAGTTCGGCCTCGCGCTTGCGGTAGTCGAGCACGTCGGGCCGCACTTCACTGAGCCAGGCCGCGAGCGACGCATAAGCCGGGCGCACCTGCCCATCCGTCCCCGTCATCTCGTCGAAAGCGATACGCACCCGGCTCACTCCCTGCCCCATCCGCAGGCAACGCCACGGACGTGGGCCTGTTCCCGGTTCCTGCAAGCCTCGCGCCAATCGAGCCGCCTGGGAAGGGGGACGGCGGATGCCGGCTGCTGCCGTTATTTTGGGCGCGGCGTGCCGAGAACAGTAGCGTCGTCTCTCGCTCCCTCCCCTTAAAAGGGGGAGGTAGCAAGAAAAAAGATCACGCCGGCTTCGGCTCGTCGATCAGACTCACGTGGGCCGCCACCACCCGCCAACCCTCGGGAAAGCGCACCCAGGTCTGCATCTGGCGCCCGACCTTGCCCGGCAAGGTGGCGCGGTGAAACAGCGTGGACGCCACCGCGAAATCCCGGCCATAGGTGGTGATCACAGTACGCGAAATGCTGCGGGCGAGCCCAACCGGCGAGCGCGCGGCGCGGAATGCCGCGACCTCGTGGTGGCCGTAAAGGATTTCCGCCATGCCGTAGCGGATGGTGCGCGGATCGACGCGGAAGGTCTCGTCCAGCACCGTGACGTCGTTGGTGGTGAGGGCCTTCTCGTAACGGTCGAATGCCGCGCGCACCTCCGCCACCACCTCGGGGATATCGATTTCCATGATTGCTTCCGTCTTATGATTTCAGCGCGTCGCGCCAGTTGCCGGGGGGGCACGCTTGATCGTATCGGCGACATCGATCGTCTCTTCGCCCGGCACGCGGATGCGTTTGAAGGTCATCTCCGGCGCGTCGAGCGGCTTGGTGGCGTCGATCCCCATCTTGGCGCCGACGCCGTCGCGGGTGGTGGGGTCGAGCTTGGAGTTCTGACTGTCCGGCACCACCAACAAATCGCGGTCGGCCTGAAAACGCGTCGCCACCGCCCACTCCACCTCGGTCGGATTGTGGATGTCGACGTCATCGTCAACCACGATGATGTGCTTGAGGTCGAACGAGGCAGCGAACGCACCCATCATGACGTTCTTCGCTTCGCCTTCATGGCGCTTCTTGATCTTCACGTAGAGATGGAAGCGCATCACGCCGCCGGGCGAGAGATGCACGTCGAGCACGTTCGGGAAATTGTGCCGCAGGTTGTTGATCAGCGTCGCCTCTTTCGGGATCGCGCCGAGCAATTGATGCTCAAGCCCGCCGCCAACAATGGTGTGGAAGATCGCATCCTTGCGATGGGTGATTGCCGTTATTTCCATGACATGCCGCTTGGCTGGGTCGCTGTAGTACTGCGGAAACTCGCCAAATGGGCCTTCCATCTCGCGCACGTGCGGCAGGAAACGTCCCTCGACCACGACCTCCGCCTCGGCCGGCACGCGGATCTCGCTGGTGACGCATTTCACGACTGGCAGCGGCCTGCCATGCAGCGCGCCGGCGATCTCCAGTTCGTCGAAGTCGAGCGGCGCGATCGCTTGTGAGCTGAGCAGCGTCAGCGGATCGACGCCGATGACGATCGCAGCGTCGAGCGGCTTGCCGCCGTGCTCCGCCATGTCGAAGAACGCATTGGTATGCCGCGGCAGCAGCAGCACGCCGAGCCGGTTCGGTCCGGTGACCTGGCAGCGGTGGATCGAGACGTTCTGCTTTCCGGTCTTGGGATTGCGCACGACCATCAGCCCGGCGCTGATGTAAGGCCCGCCGTCGTGCTCGTTGTGAGTCGGCAGCGGCAGCTGCTTCACCAGGTCGACCTGGCGATGCACGACCTCCTGCACCGGTGCGGATTTCGTTTCCCGCCAGGGCAGCGGATTGAGCGCAGCATCCTGGAAGCGCGCCAGCACCTCGGCGGGTTCGACCCCCATCGCATCGGCGATCCAAGAACGATCCGAAACAAGCCCGGACACCACGGGCATCGGATGCCCGCCCGGCTTCGGGAACACGGTGGCGCGCAAGCCGTCGAGCCGCTTGGCGTAGGCCGCGACCTCGAAGCGCAGGTTCGCGTTGGGCTTGATCACCGCAAGCCGGTCGCGCGCCGCGAGGTGGTCGAGCCACTCGCGCAGGCTGCGGATCGGCTGCGGCGCATTGCTGCCGTGCGCGGTTCCTGTCGGCATCTCATGCTTGGTCATCGCGGACAGATGTAGCATTGTTGCCGGCGGAGGAACACCAACGACATGAGTGCGAAAGGCGTGCCTTGGTGCGGCCAATCGATCGAGCGGGTCGAGGATGCCGCGCTGCTCACCGGCCGCGGGCGTTATATCGACGATCTGGGCGTGCGGGCGGACACGCTGCATGCCGCGATCCTGCGCTCGCCGCACGCGCATGCGTTCGTTCGTTCGCTCGCTACCGCCGCCGCGTTGCGCGCGCCGGGCGTCGCAGCGGTGCTGACCGGGGCCGACGTGATGAAATTGTCGTCGCCGCTCGCGGTCGGGGTACGGGCGCCGATCCAATGCTGGCCGATCGCCACCGACCGCGTGCGCTACGTCGGCGAGCCAGTCGCCGTAGTGGTCGCGGCCGACCGCTATCTCGCCGAGGACGCGCTGGAGTTGATCGAAGTCGACTATGAGCCGCTGCCGGCCCTGGTCGATCCTCTCGGTGCCCTGACCTCGACGACGCTGCTGCATGACGCGCTGAAGTCCAACGTGGCCAGCGACCGCTCGTTCCAATACGGCGACCCGGACAACGCATTTGCAAGAACAGCGTATCGCGTCGCCGTCGAGATCAAGTATCCTCGCAATTCCTGCACCCCGATCGAAACCTATGGCGTGATCGCCGAATACGATCCGGAAGCCGACGCCTATGACGTGACATCAAGCTTCATGGGGCCGTTCACCTTGCATGCGGTGATGGCGCGCGCGCTGAAGGTCTCCGGCAACCGCTTTCGCCACCGCACCCCGCCCGATTCCGGCGGCAGCTTCGGCGTCAAGCAGGGCGTGTTCCCCTATGTGGTGCTGATGGCACTCGCGGCGCGCTTGGCCGGGCGACCAGTGAAATGGATCGAGGACCGGCTCGAGCACCTCGCCGCTTCGGTCTGCGCCACCAACCGCGTCACCTTACTTGAAGCGGCCGTGGAGAAGGACGGCCGCGTCACCGCCTTGCGCTACGATCAGGTCGAGGACGTCGGCGCGCACATCCGCGCCCCGGAGCCGGCGACGCTCTACCGCATGCAGGGCAATCTCACCGGCGCCTACGCAATCCGCAACGTCGCGGTGCGCAACCGTGTCGTGCTGACCAACAAGACGCCGACCGGATTGAACCGCGGCTTTGGCGGACCGCAGGTCTACTACGCGCTGGAGCGATTGATGCAGCGCATCGCGGTCACGCTGAAGCTCGACCCGCTCGATGTAATCCGCCGCAATCTGGTGCCTTCCGGGAGCTTCCCGTACCGCACCGCCAGCGGAGGGCCTGCTCGATTCCGGCGACTACCCGCGCGCCGTCGAGATCGCGGTGCGCGACGGCGGCTTGGCCGAACTGCAGGCGCGCCGCGACGAGGCGCGCGCCGATGGCCGGCTCTACGGCATCGGGCTCACCGCCGTTGTCGAACCCAGCGTGTCCAACATGGGTTACGTCACCGCCGTGCTGACGCCCGAGGAGCGCCGTAAGGCGGGACCGAAGAACGGCGCGCAAGCGACCGCGACTGTTTCGGTCGATCCATCTGGCGCCGTGTCGGTGCACATCGCTTCGGTGCCGCAGGGTCAGGGCCATCGCACTGTCGCCGCGCAGGTTGCCGCCGATGCGCTGGGCCTCGCGCCCAAGGACATCCGCGTGATCGGCGAACTCGACACCGCGCGTGACGCCTGGTCGATCGCATCGGGGAACTATTCGAGCCGCTTCGCGGCGGCGGTGTGCGGCGCGGTACATCTCGCCGCCATGCAATTGCGTGCCAAGCTTGCGCGCAGCGCCGCGGCGCAGCTCAACGTGGCGGCGGAGGAGATTGAATTCGCTAACGGAAAAATCGGCGCCAAGGGCAATCCGGACAACGCGCTGCCGTTCGGCCGCCTCGCCGCCGCGAGCCATTGGGCGCCCGGCACCGTACCCGAGGGCGCGCAGGCGCTGCGCGAGACAGCGTTCTGGACGCCGCCGCAGCTCGAAGCGCCCGACGAGCGCGACGAGACCAATTCGTCGCTTTGCCACGGCTTCATCTTCGATTTCTGTGGCGTCGAGGTCGATCGCATGACCGGCGCGGTGCGGATCGACAAATACGTGACGATGCACGATTGCGGCACCATCCTGCATCCCGGCATGGTGGCGGGGCAGATCACCGGCGGCTTCGCCCACGCGCTCGGCGCAGCGGTGTACGAGGAGTTTGCCTATTCGCCGGATGGCGCATTCCTGTCGGGCACCTTCGCCGATTATCTCGTGCCGACCACCACCGAGGTGCCGGAGCCGGTAATCCTCCACATCGAGACACCGTCGCCGTTCACGCCGCTCGGCGCCAAGGGCGTCGGCGAAGGCAATTGCATGTCGACCCCGGTCTGCATCGCCAACGCGGTCGCCGATGCGCTCGGTGTCGAGGCGATCGACCTGCCGCTGACGCCGAAGCGGCTGCTGCCTCTGATCGCGGAGCGGGCGCCGTGAAGCCGGCCCGGTTCGACTACTGGCGCGCCGGCTCACTTGCGGAAGCGCATGAGGCGCTTGCCGCCGAGTGCGGCGACGCCAGCGTTATCGCCGGCGGGCAGACGCTGGTGCCGTTGCTCTCGATGCGGATGGCAAGGCCGAAGCTGCTGGTTGATATCATGCACGTCAGGGAGCTGGACACGATTGAGTGTGGTCGACAATTCGATCAGCGTCGGCGCGGTCGTGCGGCAGGCATCCCTGCTTAACTGGCCTCAGCTCGCGAAGCGCCAGCCACTGCTGGCGCTTGCCCTGCCCTGGGTCGGGCACGCGCAGACCCGCACGAGAGGAACGGTGTGCGGCTCGGTTGCGCTGGCCGATCCCAGCGCTGAAATTCCGCTCGCGCTCGTAGCGCTGCGCGGCGAGATCGAGTTGTCGTCCGCCAAAGGTAAGCGGCGCGTTGCTGCGGACGTTTTTTTCAACGGCTTGATGTCCACCGCACGGGAGGACGACGAACTGATCGAAGCAGTGCACTTTCCCTGCGCCAGGTCCGGTGAAGGCCATGCGTTCCGCGAATTCGCGCGGCGGCATGGCGATTTCGCCATCGTCGCCTGCGCGGCGGTGGCAGCTGCACAAGGCACGCGGCTGGCGGTCGGCGGCGTCGCCGACCGGCCGACCGGACGGGATTTCGGCAATCTGGAAGGCGCATCGCTCGACGAGGCGCTTGGCGCATTGGCCACCGACCTTGAAGCGCGCGAGGATCTGCACGCCAGCGCCGAGCAGCGCCGCGATCTGGTCTGCAAGCTGGGCCGCATTACCATCGAAGAGGCGCGGGCATGCCGCGCCTGAGCGCCGAGCAACGCCACCGCGTGCGCCTCACCCTCAACGGCCACGCCGTCGAGGGCGACGCCGAGCCGCGCATGCTGCTCACCGACTTCCTGCGCCATGTGCTCGGCGCCACCGGCACCCATGTCGGCTGCGAGCACGGCGTGTGCGGTGCCTGCACCATCGAGATCGACGACGCCCCTGGCCGCGCCTGCCTCATGCTGGCGGTACAGGCTGACGGCGCGACCTTGCGCACCGTCGAGGGCCTCGCCCTTGAACCGGGCCGTCTCTCGGTTCTGCAGGAGGCGTTCCGCCGTCACCACGCGCTGCAATGCGGCTTCTGCACTCCCGGCATCCTGATGTCGCTCGACATCTATCTGCGCGACAAACCATCGCCGACCGAAACCGAAGTGCGCGAGTTCCTCGGTGGTCACCTCTGCCGCTGCACCGGCTACGTGCCGATCGTCGCCGCGGCGCTCGACGCCGCGCAGAAGCTGCGGGATCGCCATGCTTGATCTCGGTACCAGCTTCCTGGCGAGCGTGGCGCGTGACCCCGACGCGCTGGCGATCGTCGATGGCGACATCCGCCTCACCTACCGGCAGTGGTATCAGCGGATCTCGGCGCTGGTGGAAGGCTTCGACGAGTTGGAGCTCGAGGCCGGCGACCATCTGGTCACGCTGCTGCAGAACCGCTGGCAGGCCGCGACGGTACATTGGGCCTGCCAGTTCGCCGGCATCATCGTCACGCCTCTGAATTGGCGCGCCACCGCGGACGAGGTCGACTACGTGCTGGCCGATGCCGAGGCCAAGGCGGTGATCTACGAGCAGCTTTCAGCAGTCGCCGTTGCGTCCTCCAAGGAGGCACAGAAGCATCCGCGCATCGCGGTCGGCGTGCCGGACGACCTCTCGTTCGCCGCGCTGGTCGACGAAGCGGTCGACGACACCGAACCGCGGGCCGACGCCGAGGCCTGGTCGGTGATGCTCTATACGTCCGGCACCACCGCGAAGCCGAAGGGGGTGCCGCGCCGCCAGCGCGCCGAGCGCGCCGCGGCGCTCGCGCATGTCGCGCAGAACCTCTACCGCAATGGCGAGCGCACGCTCGGCGTGATGCCACTCTATCACACGATGGGGGTGCGCTCGCTGATCGCCATGTCGATGATCGGCGGCACCTTCGTATGCCTGCCGCGGTTTGATGCCGCAAAGGCGCTGGAGCTGATCGAGGCTGAGAAGATCAGCAATCTCTATCTGGTGCCCACGCTCTATCACGATCTGGTGCACCACCCGCGCTTCAAGGTGACGGACGTGTCGTCGGTGCGCAAGCTCGGATTTGCCGGCGCCTCAATGACCGACGGCCTGCTCAAGACGCTTGCAGCAGCGTTCAAGCCGGAGCTGTTCGTCAACCACTATGGCTCATCCGAGATCTACACCTTCACCATCAACCAGAACGCACCGGCCAAGCCCGGCTCCGCCGGCCGCGCCGGCATCAACCAGATGATGCGCGTAATGAAGCTCGGCGCTACCTCTCCCGGCGAGACGGCCAAGCCAAACGAAGAAGGGGAGATCGTCGCACTGCTCAAGGGTGACGAGTCATTCGAAGGTTATTGGCGGCGTTCGGACGCCGACGCCAAGGCGCTGCGCGAGGGCTGGTATTTCACCGGCGATACTGGCTTCTTCGACCAAGATGGCGATCTGTTCGTCACCGGCCGGGTCGACGACATGATCATCACCGGCGGCGAGAACGTGTCACCGGTCGAGATCGAAAGCTGTCTATCCCTGCACGAGGCGGTGTCGGAGGTGGCGGTGGTCGGCCTGCCTGACGAGCGCTGGGGCAAAATCGTCGCCGCATTCGTCAAGCGACGTTCCAGCGTCGGCGAAGAGGAACTCGATCAGTACTGCCGCGCTTCGGGCCTCGCCAACTTCAAGCGGCCGCGCCGCTATGTGTTCGTCGAGGCGATCCCGAAGTCGCCGGTCGGCAAGCTCCTACGCCGCATGCTGGTGGCGGGGGAGTATGAGGTCGAGAAGGCGGCGCCTCAAGCGTAACGCACTCTATCCCCGTCATGCCCGGTCTTGTGCCGGGCATCCACACGTTGCTTTATTGCAGCCAAGACGTGGATGGCCGGGACCAGCCCGGCCATGACGTGGCCAAAATTGAGATCGCCATCATGACTCCCATGACCTTCACCGATCCGCGCATCGCCAAGCTCGACGGCTTCCGCGTCGAGGTCGATGCCGCGCGCGAGCGCGCCGACCTCATCCTTGAGCGGCCGCCGCTCAACGTCATTTCGATGCCGCAACGCGACCAGCTTCGTCTCGTATTCGAGGCGCTCGACGAGGACGCGCGGGTGCGCATTATCGTGCTGCGCGCGGTGGGCGAACACTTCTCGTCGGGCGGTAACATCGCGGGCTTTCTCGAAGCTGCGCCGGAGACCGTCTCCAGGCTTGCCTGGAACATCGCCGCGCCGGCGCGCTGCTCCAAGCCGGTCATCGCGGCGAACCGCGGCTATTGCTTCGGCGTCGGCTTCGAGATTTCGCTCGCCTGCGATTTCCGCATCGTGTCGGAGACGGCGCAATATGCGCTGCCCGAACAGCGGCTCGGCCAGATCCCCGGCTCAGGCGGCTCGGCGCGATTGCAGAAGATCGTCGGCATCGCCCGCACCAAGGACATCGTGATGCGCTCGCGGCGCATCCCGGCGAAGCAAGCCTACGAATGGGGCATCGCCACCGAGTGCGTGCCTGACAACAAATTGGAAGCCGCGACCGATGCACTGGTCGACGAGCTGCGTGCCTTTTCTCCGCTCGCGCAGCGCACAGCAAAGAAGCTCCTCAACGACACCGAGGATGCTATGCTTTCGACCGCGATCGAACTGGAAGGCCACTGCTACAGCCGGCTGCGGCAATCCGACGACTTCCGCGAAGGCGTCGAGGCGTTTCATGCTAAACGTCCGGCCAAATTCAAAGGCAGCTGAGACAAGCGAGGAATAAAAGAGATGACAATTCATAAGCGGCTTATGATGGGGGCGACCGTCGCGGCCGCGATGATCATTGGCGGCGCGGCGCACGCCCAGACCTATCCGACGCGGCCGATCAGCGTGATCATTCCGTTTGCCGGCGGCAGCGCCAGCGACGTGGTGAGCCGCATCATGTTCAACAAGATGTCGCAGTCGCTGGGCCAGCCGATCGTGGTGGAGAACAAGCCGGGCGCCGGAGGCAACTCGGGCACCGCGCTTGCCGCCAAGGCGACGCCCGACGGCTACACGTTGGTCGGCGCCGGCTCCGGCCCGATCGCAGCCAACCTCGAGCTCTACAAGAGCCTCGGCTACGATCCGCTGAAGGAGCTGAACATCATCTCGCCCTTCGCCAGCTTCACCATCGTGGTGACGGCAAGCAACAAGCTCGGCATCAAGACCGTGAAGGAGCTGATCGAGCGCGCCAAGAAGGAGCCTGGCGCGCTGAACTACGGCTCGGTCGGAATCGGCTCGTCGCAGCATCTCGCAGGTGAGTACTTTGCACAGGTGACCGGCGTGAAGCTGACCCACGTGCCCTATCGCAACATCGGCCAGTTCGGCCCCGACCTGATCTCCGGGCAGGTGCAGCTCGGCTTCCAGTGGTATCCGAACGTCGCCGGCCCGATCAACGCGAACGGTGCAACCGCCCTCGCTGTTGCCGGCGACGTGCGGCTCGGCGCATTGCCCGACACGCCGACCACGACGCAGGCCGGCTTGCCGCAATACAAGGTCGACGGCTGGTTCGCGCTGGCAGCCCCCGCCGGCGTGCCGGCGCCAATCATGCAGCGGCTCAACAAGGAGCTCAACGACGCGCTCAAGGACCCCGCGGTGAAATCCGGATTCGAGAAGTCCGGCGCGGTGCCGATCGGATTGGGCCTGGAGCAAGCCAAGAAATTCCACGCCGATGAGATCGTGAAATACCGCGACATCATCACCAAGGCGGGCATTGCCAAGATCGAATAGCGGACGCGTGAGCGCCGGAATCGTGTGAGCATTCAGGATCGCGTTCTTATCGCGGGCGCAGGGCCAGTTGGCCTCGTCGCCGCCGCCAATCTGGTGCGCGCCGGCGTGCCGGTCACCGTATTCGAGGTGGGCGCGGACCTGAGCACCGAGTCGCGCGCCTCGACGTTTCATCCGCCCACGCTCGACATGCTGCACGCGCTCGGCGCGGCGCAGCCGCTGATCGCGCAGGGCCTGATCGCACCTGCGTTTCAGTACCGCACCAAGAAGGACGGACTGCTGGCGCAGTTCGACTTCAGCACCATCGCCGATGCGACCACCCACCCCTACCGCGTGCAGGCCGAGCAATCCAAGCTGACCCGCATCCTGCTCGACCAGTTACAGGGCCAGCCTGGCTTCGAAATTGTATTCAATAGCCGGGTTGAGAGCGTGTTGCAGGATGCTTCATCAGTCACACTGATGATCGCGCGCGGCGGCGCCACACAATCGCACACTGGTCGCTGGCTGATCGGAGCCGATGGTGCCAGCAGCAGCGTGCGGCGCGCTCTCGGCATCGAATTCGAGGGCTTCACTTGGCCGGACCGCCTACTGGTCGTGAGCACGCCGTTCGATTTCCACGCCGCAATTCCCGGGCTCACGGCGGTCAATTACGTGGCCGATCCGGAGCGCTGGCATTTCCTGCTGCAAATCCCCGGGCTATGGCGGGTGATGTTCCTGATCAAGGAGGACGTGTCGGACGAGCAGATCCAGACCCGCGCGTTTGCACAATCGCTGATGGCCACGGTCATCCCGGGCATCGCCCATTACGAAATCTCGCACACCACGCTCTACAAGGTGCACCAGCGCGTGGCGAAGACGTTCCGGCTCAGCCGTGCGTTGCTCGCCGGCGACGCCGCCCACATCAACAATCCGCTCGGCGGCATGGGCATGAACGGCGGCATCCACGACGCCATCAATCTGACGGAACGGCTCGCCGCCGTGTGGCATGGCCGCGCCACCGACGCCGAGCTTGACCGTTACGACACACAGCGCCGGCTGGTCACGCTGGAAACGATCCAGACCCAGACCATCCAGAACAAGAAGAACCTGGAGAACCCGGAGCCATTCCGGCAGTCGCTGGAGCGATCAAGGCCGACCCGAAACGGACTTACGAATATTTGCTGCGGGTTGCGATGATCGCCACGCTGCGCCGCGCGGAGGAGCTAGGCTAGCCATGGCGCTATTGCACCGGCGTCCTTTCTCTATACTTGCATATTCCCCGCACGACCCGGCGGCAGAGGCGATCGACAGTGGACCCACTCCATATCCGACTGCGTGAGCAGGTTACTCTCGTTGTTCCGGCGCGCCTGAACTCGATCACCACCTACGTTCTGCTTGAGCAGGAAACGTGGTTCGAGAAGGAACTTGGCTTCCTGGCCCGATGGCTCAAGCCTGGCATGACTGCGATCGACGTCGGCGCCAACCTCGGCGTCTATTCCTTGCCGATGGCGCGGCTGGTCGGGCCGGAGGGCCGTGTGTTCGCTTACGAGCCGGGCAGCGAAGCGCGCCAGCTTCTGGAACAAAGCGGCAAGCTCAATGCCGCCTCGGGCCTGCAGGTTCTCGACTTCGCGCTGTCCGACACCGAGCGCGACGGCCGGCTTATCCTGGGCAAATCCAGCGAATTGAATGCACTCGGCGAAACAGGCGACGGCGAGCCGGTCCACATCACAACTCTGGACGCGGAAGATGCAAAGCAGGGCTGGAGCGCGCCCGACTTCATCAAGATCGACGCCGAGGGCCAAGAGGAACGTATCCTTGCCGGCGGTCGGAATTTCTTTGCCCAGCATTCCCCACTGGTCATGTTCGAGATCAAGGCTGGCAACGCGACAAACCAGAATTTGCTGACGGCGTTTCCGCGCCTCGGCTATCAGCTTTTCCGCCTGCTGGTCGGCGCGCCAGTGCTGGTTCCGATCGACCCCGGCGCGCCACTTGATCCCTATGAATTGAATTTGTTCGCCGCCAAGCCCGATCGGGTCAGCTCGTTGCGCGATGAAGGCTTTCTGGCCGACGAAATTGCTGCCTGGGAGCCCAACAGCGAGGACATTTCGAGCGGTCTCTCGCAACTCCGGCAGCAGTCGTTCGGCCCGATGATCGATCAAGCGATCGAGCGCAGCCGCATCGAGCCTGACTACGCCAAATCGCTGGCCGCCTTCGCGACATGGCGCAACGCTGATTTGCCCGCCCGCACGCGATGTGCCGCACTGTTTTATGCGTATCGGACGCTGGCCGCGTTGTGCAATCGCGCGCCGACCACCGCCCGCTTTTCGAGCTTTGCGCGATTGGCCTGGGAAGGGGGATGGCGCGGTGGCGCGACCGTGGCGCTGGGTCAAATGGCCGCCCACATCCGACACACGCCGTTTGCACCCAACGAACCGTGCTGGCCCGCCGACCCAGGTTTGACGATATCGCAGCCGGCAGCAACGCGGCGCTCTGGTTTGCGACATCAGTCACGGAACAATTGGAACGTGCGCACAGCTTCTCAACCTGCTTTAGCGGGCTATCGCCTGGGCTGGCGTGGCTGTGCGAGCAGCCCCTTGCTTCGAAGGAGATGCATCGGCGCAAAATCCTGCTTGCTGCGCGGGGCGGAACGAATCCGAGCGTCCCGTCTGGCTTGCGAAACGGAGTCGCCCAATCATTTGAATGCCGAGCTTTGGCGCGCCGGCCTGGTGCCCGGAACGCGTGTCGATTCCTAGGCGCTGAAGCCGGATCGTGCCGCTGCTTGTCCAAAATCGCGCCCACGCCTAAAATCACCACATGACCGATTTCTCCAGGTTCTTTGCGCCGGGCCGCGTGCACCGGCAGATCTACACCGATCCAGCGATCTTCGAGCTGGAAATGGAGCGCGTGTTCGGCGCCGCGTGGATCTACGTCGGCCACGAGAGCCAGGTCAAAAATCCTGGCGACTATTTCGCCACCAACATCGGCCGCAAGCCGGTGGTGATGGTGCGCGACAGCGACGGCGCACTGCATGTCGTGCACAACCAGTGCGCCCACCGTGGTGCGATGGTGGTCGCGACCGAAAAAGGCAACGCGCCGGAGTTCACCTGCTGCTATCACGGCTGGACGTATCATCTGGACGGCAAGCTCAAGGCGGTACCGCTCAACCACGGCTATCCGCGCGATTTCGATCCGAGCAACCCAAAGACCTCGATGCGCGCGGTGTCGCGCGTGAAGAGCTACCGCGGCTTCGTGTTCGCCAGCATGGCGGAGGACGGTCCGAGCCTCGAGGAATCGCTCGGCCACATGATCACCTCGCTCGACGATCTGGTGGACCGCGCGCCTGACGGCGAGATCGAGGTTGCGGGCGGCACCTTCAAGCACGCCTACGACGCCAACTGGAAAATCTATTTCGAGAACCTGTGTGACGCCGCGCATCCCTTGTTCACGCACCGCTCCTCGATCGAAGCGGCACAGGCGCAGTCCGACGCCGCGCACTCCGACGGCTCCGGCGAGATCGCGATCCGTCAAATGCGGCAGAACGCGGCGCCGTACAGCTTCTGGGAAACGCAGGTCGGCATCTGGACCTATCCGAACGGTCACAGCTATCTCGGCGACTACCACGACAATTCCAAGCTCGTCGCCGCGCTGAAGGACCCGGTGTTCCGTGAATACATCGCTGCGCTGGAGAAGAAGAAGGGCAAGGCCGAGACCAAGCGCATCCTCGAAGTGCGGCGCTGGAATTCAAACATCTATCCGAATATGTCGCTGATGAGCCAATTCCAGCAGCTGCGCGTGGTGCATCCAATCGCGGTCAACCGCACCGTGGTGCAGACCTTCAACTTCCGCCTCAAGGGCGCACCCGAGCAGATGTTCCGGAACACCATCAGCTTCGCCAACATCGTCAACGGCACCGGCTCGCTAGTGCTCACCGACGACCTCGAAATCTACAACCGCATCGAGCTTGGACTGTCCAGCGAAGGCACCGAATGGCTCCAGGTCGGCCGTGGCTATCAATCGGACGTGCCGGATGCGCACGGCGGTCGCCGCGGCGTCAACTCGACCAGCGAAGTCTACATCCGCAACATGCTCGACGCCTGGCTCGGCTACATGAACCAGGCGCCGCGTCGCCACGAAGCGCGCGCCGCAAGCTGACGCTGAACCGACAATGGCGAAGCGCCAGAAGCCGAAAACCCGGATCGCAACGCCGAGCCGCCGCCGCGTCGCGGCGCCGCGCAGCCGTATGCCGGCGAAACCGGCAGACATGCTTGATCACGCGCGCTGCGAGCAGTTCCTGGTGCACGAGGCACGGCTGCTCGACGAGGCGAAGTTCGACGACTGGCTCGCCTTGTTCACCAATGACGCCTGGTACTGGGTGCCGAGCGAGCCAAACCAGGACAATCCGCACGACACGGTGTCCCTGATGTACGACGATCGGCGGCTATTGGAGACGCGCATCCGGCGGCTGGCGAGCCCGCGCATGTATTCGCAGGAGCCGCGCTCGCGCTGTTCCCGCATGGTCGGCAATGTCACGCTGGAGGATGTCGAGGGCCGCGCCGCGACGGTGCGCTCGAAATTCCTGATGATCGAGTACCGGCGCCAGCAGCAGCGGCTGTTCGCCGGCACGGCACTGCATCGATTGGTGCAGCTCGACGGCGCGATCCGCATCGCCTGGAAGCGCGTCGACCTGGTCAATTGCGATGCGCCGATGGACGGGTTGACGCAGCCGTTCTGATCGACGGCCGCGGACTCATCAAGGCCCACCAATGCTGCGGCCCCAATATGCTAACTTCTGAAGTACCGCCGCTGGAAGATTTTCATGTACCGGATACTGCTATTCCTCCTGACGTCACTTGTCGTCACCACTGGCGTGTGCCTCGCTGCAGGCGAATGGGCCGGTACCTGGGATGCGCATTTGCGCGGTGGTCGCGTGCAACTGAGCCTGGAACAGGCTGGTGACCGCGTCACCGGCCAATATCCGCTCTACAACGGCCGGATCGAAGCCAAGGCGCAGGGCCGCCAGCTAGAAGGACGATGGATCGAGGGCGAGCAGTCAGGCTCCTTCATCTTCGTTCTCAGTCGCGACGGACGCAGCTTTGCGGGTCGCTACGATAACGGAGAGTGGTGGAGCGGGGAGCTCACGCGTCGGCCCAGAATTTCGAGAATTATCGACCTTAAGTCTCCGCGCAATGCGTTCACGAACTTCGTCGTTGCAGGAAACGTGGCACGCAACGGTATCGATGACGCCTGGGGTGTGGCCGCCACATCGGTCGATTTCGGCGCAACTGCCGGGCAAATGACGCGCATCGAGCAGCTTGATTCCGTTCGGAGCCTATTTGGCTTGATCGATCTGACGACTTTTCGCCTTTGGTCCGTACCCGACAATCCGGCCACCACCTCCGTCGACGTGCTGCTCGAACAGTCACAATCCGACGCCAACTTGACACTGACAATGCGGCGGGATGACGAGGGCAACTGGCGAGTCCGACTTCCCACCAAGCTTGAGATGGCAGCCGCGCGTAAGGCGCTGCTTGCCATTCATGGCGGTAAGCCGCCCGCCGCCGACGCATTCCGGCGTCTGCAGAACCCACGCGACACGATGCGGGCGTTCTTGGAGGGCATGGCGGATTGGGAGGGGGACGGGCGCGCGTTGGCACTCTCCGCCCTTGATCTGAGCGGCATTCCAACCCTCCTGCATGATTCGCAAGGCGCGCTGGTGGCGCAGTATCTGCGACACAGCCTGGACCATATCGGCTTGGTCGGGCTGCAATCCATTCCCAACGACGGCAACAACCGCGAGGCCTATGTCCATTTCGTCCACCGGATGGGACGCATTGTTATCGCGCCTACCGGAACCGGATCTGATGCGAAGTGGCAGTTCACCGCCAAAACCGTCGCAGACATCCAGAATCTCTACACGGTCATTCAGAACCTTCCGCCACCATTGGCCACACCGCCTGAACTCATTCCCACAGACACGTTCTTCACGCTGCACAACTTCGTCAGGGAGCACGCGCCGTTTCTGGTTGAGCGTGTCGGACTATGGGAATATTGGCAGATCATCGCGGTGCTAGTCGCTCTTGCACTATCTTTGATTGTGGCTCTCGCGGTGACATCGCTGATCTGCCGCGGCATCGGTCTCATACCGGGAGCCCCGCAAGTGCAGTCGCGCGCTTTCTTTTGGGCGCTAACCCTGATGCTGATGTGGGTATCCATGCATCGCGTCCCCGAAATACTTGGCTTGCCCGGTCAAAGCCGTGAGTACGCTCTGCCATTTTTCGGCATCGTGGCGTGCATTACGGCCGGCGTCGCGGCTTGGCATCTCCTTCGCGTATTTGGCGACTTCCTCACTGCCCAAGCCGGACGCACAGCCAAGACAACGGACGACATCGTCGTGACGCTCGCTCTCGCCGCCGCCCGACTTGGCGTCGTCCTCGCTGCGTCGCTTGGCGTTGCCCATTTTCTATCGATCCCGACGGCCAGCATTTTGGCAGGCCTCGGTATCGGTGGGCTGGCCTTCGCCTTTGCCTCGCGTGAGACGCTCTCCAACGTGTTTGGCGCCGGCATCCTCGTGTCCGACCGGCCGTTCCGCCGTGGTGATTGGATCAAGACTGCCGAGGTCGAAGGATCCGTCGAAGAAGTAGGAATACGCTCGACACGCCTTCGCACCGCGCAGGACAGCGTCGTGGTGGTGCCCAATGGCAAGCTCGCCGATTCCACCATCGACAATCTGGGAATCCGCGGGCTTCGGTTGGTCAAGGTTCAGCTGCTCGTGACGGGGGGCGCTGCCCCAGAAAAGCTGCTCGACTTGATCGCGGCCCTGCGCCAACGCATCAAGGCCGACGCGGCATTCGAGGCGACCCGCACGGATATCGGTGTTTCGGACATCACGGCTGCGGGAGTCGAAGTGGAACTGACCAGCTATTTGAACGTCAGCACCAAAAGCGCCGAAAGCGCCGCACGGCATGAATTGCTGATCGATATCCTGCGGCTGGCCGAAAAGTCGGGCCTGAAACTGGGACAGGGGATGAACGACATTATGACGCCAAGTGAGTGACGATACTGCCGATCAAGATTTGAATGGACCGAATCTCGCCTGTTGACCCAGAGCGGACATTCGGTGCGTCACGTTCCCGTCGGCCGGTGTAGCGCCGTTTTGGTCCGCTGCTTCACCACCCATTTCGATCTGCCCGCGAGTGACAGTGCGATCGCGCGCAAGCGCGGCGGCCAGGTGGTCGGCCAGCCGAGCGCGACCGATAACCGCTGGGTGTGATCCGTGATCGGCCGCTCAGTGTGCTCCCATTGCGCGAGCGCGGCGGGCACGTCCTTTGCGCCATCGAGATGCACCGCGAGCGCCAGCGCATTCATCATGGCGCAGCCGCCGCCCTGCCCGATGTTCGGCGGCAGCGAGTGCGCAGCATCGCCGATTACTGCAACCCTGCCGGCCGACCAGCGCTTGAGCGTGATCAGTTCGAACGGATCGTAGCGCGCCTCGCCACCGCAGCGGTCAAGCAGCGCTTCGAGATGTGGGAACCAGCCCTTCCACGCGTCCCGGCGCACGGGCGTTGCGATCGCCTCCTCGTCGCGATTGAGCATGGTGAGCGCGATATAGACCTGGGTTTCGCTGCACGGGGTGTAGAGCACGCGGCGGCTGCCGGACCAGTATTCGACCGTGGTGGCGCCGTCCTGGCCGCGCTCTTCGGGGATCTTATCGATCAGCAGCCGGGTCGCACCGTCGGGCAGAACCTTGCGCTTCGCCACGAGACCAAGCGCGTCGCGCAGGCGTGAATTGGTGCCGTCGGCGGCAACGATGAGATCGGCGTTGACGGTGCGGCCGCCCGCCAGCATCAGCGCGCCGCTTGGACTGGCCTCGATCCCCACCGAGTTGACTACGATCTCGACGCCCGCTCGCCTCGCCTGTTTAGCGATCGCGTTGATCACGGTCTGGCGCACAATCGAGAACACCCGGCTGCCGCCCCAACGATGCACCGAGATCACGTTGTTGCGGTCGTCGCGCACCTCGCGGGTGTGCGCGAACGGCGCGCCTTTCACTGCCGCGTCATAGGCGCCGATTGCCTCGAGCACCCGCAGGCCATTCTCGTAGATGTAGATGCCGGCGCCGGTGGTGCGCAGCGCGTCGGCGCGTTCATGCACGCGCACGCTCCAACCGCGCTGCGCCAGGGCACAGGCGGCGGTCAAGCCCGCAAATCCGGCGCCGACAATCTCGGCGTGCCGTTTGGTCATGCCGACATGTTTGCAAGGGTAGCCCTTGCGGCACAAGCAGCGTTATGATGCCAGAAATTCTTTCAGGAGCGTCCCATGGCCCGACTTCGCCATATCGCCGTCTGCGTCAACGACCTCGACAAGGCCGCCGAGTTCTACGCTAAGGTGTTCGAATTCAAGAAGATCGGCCGCGAGGACCTCGATATCGGCTCGGCGATCTACATGAGCGACGGCGTCATCAACATGGCGCTGCTCAACTTCAAGGGCAAAGGCGGCGAGGCCGCCTCCGACCTCAAGGAGGGCCAGGCCTTCGTCGGCGCGCACCACTTCGGCATCCAGGTCGAGGACCTCGTCGAGACGCAGAAGAAGATCGAGGCAGCCGGCGGCAAGTTCTTCTTCGACCTGGGCGACGAACGTCACGGCAACTTCGAGCGCAAGTTCAAGGACCCTGACGGCGTGATCTTCGACATCTCGAAGCACGGCTGGCAGGGGACGGACGGGTATAAGAAGTAGGTGCGGCCAGGCACCAGCTGCGCGGCACCCCCTGGTGTCGTCCCGGGCGAGCGAAGCGAGACCCAGTAGACCTGCGGCTACTGGGTCCCCGCTTTCGCGGACGGCAGCGGACTTTGGCGGAGCGAGCTGCCTTAATTAAACTTCAGCCCCGCCGCCTTCACCAGCGCGATATTGGCCGCGATCTCCCGTTTCACCAGCGCGTCGAACTCGGTGGGCGTGAGCGGCATCGGCTCGATACCTTGCCCCTTGAACTTCTCCACCACATTGGGATGCTGCAGCGCCTTCGCGGTCTCGGCGCGCAGCTTCTCGATGATCGCAGCCGGTGTCTTGGCCGGCACGAACATCCCCATCCAATAGACGTAGTCGGAATCGGGCAAGCCCGCCTCGACCGTGGTCGGCACATCCGGCAGCGCGCTGGAGCGCTTGGTCGAGCTGACCGCGAGCGCAACGAGCTTGCCGTCGCGGATCAGCGGCAGTGCCGCCGACATGCCCATGCTGGTCCAGTCGACCCGCCCGACCATCACTTCGGTGAGCGCCTCGGGCCCACCGCGGAACGGCACGTGCGTGCCCTGGAAGCCGCCGGCCATCCTGATGCGCTCAGCCGCCCAGTGCGTGGCGCTGCCGACGCCGGCCGACGCATAGGTCAGGCTGTTGGCCTTGGCCCTGGCGACAAGCTCCCGCAGCGTCTTGATGCCGCTCGCGGGCGACACCAGCGTCACGTTCGCCACCGTACCGAACGGAATCACCGCCGCGAAGTCGCGCGCCGGATCGTAGGTGATGTTCGGATAGGCCGCCGGCGCCGCTGAATGCGCCGATGCCTGGATCAAGAGCGTGTAGCCGTCGGGCTCGGCCTTGGCGGCCTGGGCGGTGCCGATCGAGCCGCCGGCGCCGCCGCGGTTTTCCACCACGATCGACTGGCCGAGCTGCGTCGACAGCGGATCGAGCACGATGCGTCCGACGATGTCGATCGAACTGCCCGGCGCAAACGGAACCATGGCGCGAATGGTGCGCGTCGGCCAGGCTTGCGCGAATGCGGCACGAGGCAAGGACAACGACGCCAGCCCGGCACCGGCGAGTGTCAAGGTTTCACGGCGAGTGATGGTCACGGTATTCTCCCAGGCAATGTTGTTACGACGTGCTACTCGACCTTGAGGCCGAGCTTGTTGATCAGCGCGCTCCACTTGCCTTCTTCGCGCGCGATGTTGGCGGCGTGCTCTTCCGGTGTGCTGGCGGCTGGGCTGCCGCCGTCGGAGATCATGCGCTGCTTGAAATCATCGGACAGGACGATCTCCCGCAGCTCCTTGTTCAGCCGCTCGATGACAGCGCGTGGTGTCCCGGCCGGCGCGGAGAGCCCATAATAGAGGACCACGTCGAGACCAGGCAGCCCCGCTTCAGCGGCCGTGGGCACGTCCGGTAATGCCGCGATCCGCATCGGCGCGCACACCGCGATAGCCTTGATCTTGCCTGCTTTGATATTGCCGATCGCCGGCGGAACGGTGTTGAACCCCAGCATGACGTGACCGGCGACCAAGTCGTTGGTGAGCGGGCCAGTGCCTTTGTACGTCACGATGGTGACGTCCGCGTTGCTCAGCGACTTGAACAGCTCGATGCCGAAATAGTTGAGCGTCGGCGGCGGTGGCGTACCGATCGTGACCTTGCCGGGCTGCTGCTTCGCCAGCGCGACGATGTCGGCGAGCGACGTGACGGGCGTCGCCGGATGCGCCTGCACCGTAATCGGGATCGAGGCGATCAACCCGATCGGAGCGAAATCCTTGACGATGTCATAGCCCGGATTGGCCGGCAGGCTCGCACCGGTCGATCCCATCAGGATCGTGTAGCCGTCAGGCGCAGCCTTCGCCGCCTGACGCGTGCCGATCACCGAGCCGGCGCCAGCACGGTTCTCGACGATGACCTGCTGGCCGAGCGCTCCCGACAGCTTCTGCGCGATGACACGGCCGACGGTGTCGACGCCGCCGCCGGCAGGATACGGCACGATGAGCGTGATCGGGCGCGAGGGATAATCCTGCGCCGCGGCAGGCGCGGCGGCGCATAGTGCTGCGAACAGAACGACGACTGACGCGATATGGCGCAATGCAGGCACGACTACTTGATAAACTCGTTGCTGTAGAGCTCCGCCACCGGGCTCTTCTTCTGGATGAAGCCCTTCTCCAGATAGAAGTCCTGCAACTTGGTCAGCCGCTCGACATTGACTTCGCCCAGCTGCTTCTGCCCCGGATAAACCAGCTTGGCATAGTAGTTGAGCGCCACCTTCACCTCGTTCTCCTTGCCCTGCCACTCGGGCACGTACTTCACGAAGTCGACGGCGGCTTGATCCGGATTGTCCATCACGTCCTTCATACCCTTCAGCGCAGCGCCGACGAACTTGCGGATCATGGTCGGATTTTTCTTGATCATGTCGTCGGACACCGCGATGCCCTGCGCCATGTGCGGGAAGAACTCGTCGGTCGGGAGCACGTTGACCTTGGCGCCGGCGGCCTGCACCGAGGCGATCCAGTCCGGCACGCCGGCCATGCCGACCGACTTGCCGGTCGCGACCGACTGCCAGACGCCGACCGGACCGGCCTGCTGGATATTGGCATCGTCTTGCTTGAGGCCGACGCTCGCCATCAGACCGAGCAGCGCATAGAACGTGGTGTCCTGGTAGGACATCACGGTGAGCGTCTTGCCTTTAAGGTCGGCGGGCTTAGTGATCCCGGAGTCCTCGCGCACCACCAATTGCATGAAGCCCTTGCCGCCGAACACCGCGACGATCTTCACCGGCACGTCATTGCCGCGCACCATGATCGGGCCGTCGCCGACGATACCGCCGATCGGCGCGTTGCCGGCGCCGACCTGCTTCGCTACGTCAACGCCGCCGCGGCCGACCGCGAAGGCGACCTCGAGCCCGGCATCCTTGAAGTAGCCCTTGCCCTGGGCGAGCCGGATCGGGGCGAACGCAGGCAGCACCGGCGGCGCCGGGAAGAGATAGGTGACCTTTTCGAGGGTTTGCGCCGGCGCAGGCGCGTTCACGAATGCAAAGCCGATCGCCGCGCCCGCCAGCAGCAGGCGGCAAGACCACTTATTACTTTCAGTTGCGAACATCTGTCGCTCTCCCCTCAAGCAAAACGCCGCAGAACCGCGGACCGATAGGCTATCGGCTGGCATATCGATTGCCACTATACTCCTTGCCCACGCGCCGCAAAATGCGTGCCGCGCGAGGTCGCGCCCGCCCTGTCGAGTTCAGCCAAATGTCGAACGTGGTACGGCTCGAATACCGCAACGTGACCATGCGGTTTGTCGAAGGAACGGGCAAAAGCCTCACCGCTGTGCAGCAGGTGAGCCTGAAGGTCGCGGACGGCGAAGTCGTCTCGCTGATCGGGCCAAGCGGCTGCGGCAAATCCACCCTGCTCAACATCGGATCGGGCCTGTACGCGCCGAGCGAAGGAGAAGCGTTCGTCGATGGCGAGCGCGTCGAAGGGCCGAACGCGCATGTCGCCTTCATGCTGCAGAAGGACCTGCTGCTGCCCTGGCGCACCGTCGCCGAGAATGTGCAGTTCGGCGTCGAGATTCAGGGTGTGCCGCTCGCCGAGCGCCAGAAGCGTGCCAAGGCATTGCTCGATACTGCTCAACCTCGGCGAGTTCGCTAATCACTATCCGCACCAATTGTCGGGCGGCATGCGCCAGCGCGTCGCGCTCGCCCGCACGCTGGCGGTCGACCCGACCGTGCTGCTGCTCGACGAGCCGTTCTCCGCGGTCGACGCACAGACCCGCATCGTGCTGCAGCGAGAATTGGCGCAGACGCTTAAGCGGGCCGGCAAGACCGCGCTGCTGATCACCCACGATCTGCTTGAGGCGGTCACGCTGTCCGACCGCGTGCTGGTGATGAGCCGTCGCCCCGGCCGCATCATCGACGAGATCGCCATCGAACTGCCGCAACGCGACGACCCGATCGCGCGCCGGCAGGACCCGCGCGTCAACCAATACGTGGCGCGGCTGATGGACCGGCTCGACATCGGCCACATGCCGGCCGAGACTGCGGGAGCGCCGGCATGAACGCCAGCGTCAAGCGCGGAACGGCGGTAAGCCTCGCCGTGCTCATCGTGTTTCTCGCGGCCTGGGAGTGGGGACCGGGCTTGCTGCGCATCCCGACCTTCATCGTCCCGCCGTTGTCCACGGTGGCGAATGAATTCGTGCGCATGCTGTCGCGCAATGCGCTGATGTTCCACACCAGCGTCACGGCGGCCGAGGTGATCGTCGGCTTCATCCTCGGCTCGCTGCTCGGCGCGTTCTTCGGCTACATGCTCGGCATGTCACCGACCGCCGAGTTCGCACTGTCGCCCTATATCCTCGCCTTGCAGATCGCACCCAAGGTGGCGTTTGCACCGCTGTTCATCATGTGGATGGGCTTCACGATCTATCCGAAAATCCTGGTCGCGATCCTGATCGTGTTCTTCCCGGTGATGGTCAACGTGCTGACCGCGGTGCGCACCGTCGACCCGGACCTGGTCAACCTCGCCCGCGCCTTCAAGGCGACGCGCGCGCAGATCTTCTGGAAGATCGAATTCCCGGCCTCGATGCCGCCGCTGTTTGCAGGACTTCGGATCGGCTCGACGCTCGCCGTGGTCGGCGTCGTGGTCGGCGAACTGGTCGGCGGCAACATGGGGCTCGGTTACCTCCTGGCGTTCGGCGAAGGCCAGGCCAACACGCCGATGGTGTTCGTGACCATCCTGATGCTCACGCTGGTCGGCGGCGTCGCCTATCTCGCGGTGATCCTGATCGAGATGCGCGTGCTGCACTATCTGCCGAAGCGCGTGCTCGGCGGATTTTGAGGCGAGCGCGGGTGGAGGGCTACGCCAACTTTCCGATCGACGTGTTGGGGTTTGCCCAGGAACCAAACGGCCGCAGCGCCAGCGCGCTGTTGTAGTACGGCGCCTGGCCCGTCACCTCGGTCCCGACCCAGGCGGGCAAGTCGACCTTCTGATGTTCGTGCTTGAGCTCGATCTCGGCCAACAACAGGCCATTGTTCTCGCCGGAAAAAACGTCGACCTCCCATACCACCTCGCCGATTGGAACGTCGTGACGAACCTTCTCAATCACGGCGCCTTCGCGCAGCGAAATCATAGCCTCGGCATCCGGCATCGGGACGGGGTACTCCAATTCCAGCCGCCGGAGGTCGGCGCCGCGGGACTTGAATGTCAGGGTCGCGGTCTCGCCGTTTACAGTTCGGACCCTGATCGACGCTCGCCCATTACAACTCAGATACGCTTGGCGAATGCGCCGCTGACGCCTCGTCAGCGCCCGCCAGTCATCACCACTCACCAAGAATTTCCGCTCGATTTCGAAATTAATTGGAACTCCCAACACTGTAGATCCGAAATCAGTACGGAGGGCTATGTCATATTCATATTGGTCATGGCCAATCTGAGGCAGCGGGATGGAGACTCCTTCAGGTTGCGCGACAAGCACCTTCAGTGCAACTCGCGCTTGAACATCGCGAAGATATGCTCCCAATCGCGATTGGTGCTGGCCTTGTGGAAGATATCGCGGTCCGGCAAAGCGTAACCGTGCTGGGTGCCGGGATGGACGATGCCTCGATAGCGTACGGCGTCGCGCCCCTTCATCACCGCGCCGAGCATCTCGATCGTTTCCGGCGGCGCCCATGGATCGTGTTGGGCAAAGCCGCAGTAGATCTCGCCGCGGAACTTGTCGGCGAGGCGGTGCGGAGAATCCGGGTTGTCGCTGACGAGCCGCGTGCCGTGCAGGCTCGCTGTGGCGCGGAACGCGCTCGGGTACAGTCCCGCCGCGCACAGCCCAAGCCGGCCGCCGAGGCAATAGCCGATCGAGCCTTTCGGCCCGCGCACCGGTTCTTTGTCGAGAAAGTTCAGAATTGATTTGGTGTCCGCCATCGCCATCGTGTCGGTCACGAGATTCATGTTGGCGTGCAGTTCGTCCTGAATCTCCCGTGGCAGATCGAGTAGCGAACGCATCTGGCCCTTGTCGTTGCGAAACTCGAACCGCACCTTGCCGCGCCGGTACCAGAAATTGGGCACGGTGCAGTGATAGCCGACCGTTGCAACCCTGCGCGCCACGTCGAACAGCTCCTCGCGCAAGCCCCAGATATCCATGAAGATGACGACCGCAGGGAATGGCCCGCCCTCCTCGGGATGAACCACGAATGCATCCATCCGTCCGTCGGCGGTTTCGATTTCGGCCATGGTCTCGATCATGTGCGCCTCCTTGGTCAGCCGCCCAACAATCGCGGCAGCCAAGTCGCGAGCGGCGGCCACAGGAACACCAGCAGCATCACACCCATGCCGAAATAGAGGTACGGCATCACCGACTGCACGATCTGCGCCATGGTGATGTGCGGCGGCGCCACGCCCTTCATGGCGAACAGCAAGAGCCCGAACGGCGGGCTCAGCAGCCCGATCTGCATGTTGATCAGGAACAACACGCCGAACCAGATCGGGTCGACGCCCATCTGCGTCACCAGTGGCATGAAGAACGGCAGCGTGATCATCATCATGCTGACCTCGTCGACGAAGAAGCCGAGGAAGATCAGCAATCCCATCATGCCTAGGATGAGAAGCCACGGCGGCAGGCCCTGTTCGCCGACCAGGCTGATGATGCCGTTGGTGGCGCCGGAGAAGCTCAGCACCTGCGCGAATGTGGTGGCGCCCACGATGATGAACAGGATGGTGCCGGACACCGCCACGGTGCCCTTGAGCGCAGTCATCAGATTGTCGAACGTGAGGCTGCGGTAGAGCGTTGCTGTCACGATGGTCGCCGCCGCGCCGAGCGCCGCCGCTTCAGTCGGCGTCGCCCAGCCGCGCGTCATCGCGCCGACCACCACGGCGAAGATCAAAATGAGCGGCAGGACGTGCACGACGAACGGCCGCCAACGCGCCGCGCCGCCAGGCAAATCCACCATGGCGGGCTCAGGCGCCAGCGCCGGATTGCGGTGTGCGCGCACGACGATGTAGCCGACAAAGATCACGCTGAGGATCAGCCCCGGCACGATGCCGCCGATCAGCAGGCCGGAGATCGAGATGCCGGCTAGGCTGCCGAGCAGCACGGCGAGCGCCGACGGCGGGATCAGCACATCGACGCTGCCGATCGCCATGATCGGGCCCATCGCCATGCGCGGATCGTAGCCGCGGCTGAGCATGGTCGGCAGCATCAGGCTGCCCAGCATGGCGGTGGTGGCGATGGTCGAGCCGGAGATCGCAGAGAACACCGTGCCGGCGACGATGGTGATGACCGCGAGCCGACCGGGCACGCGATGAATCAGGCTGGCGATCGCGTCGATCGCCTTGATGGCGAGACCAGTGCGGAACAGCACCTCCCCCATCAGCACGAAGAACGGAATGGGCGTCAGCGAGAAGCTTGTCACCGAGGCAACCGAGTTGCGCGCGAGCTGCGAGAGGCCGACCTCGCCGCCGAGGAACAGGAACGCACCGATCACGTCCAGCATCAGGAAGGCGAACGCGACCGGCACGCCGAGGCCCATGGCGACACTCAGCCCGCCGAACAGGATCAAGCTCGCGGTGACCCAGTCCATACGCTAGCGCCCGTTTCGCCTGGGTTGATCGAAAAACCGGTTTCCACTTTTTCGGATCATGCGCTAACTCGTAGACGTGGCTTCGATGCGCCGCCCCGGCTCGGAATTGAGCAGGCTGTGCAGACGGAACGCGAACTCGGCGGCCAATAGCGCAAAGAACAGCGGCAGCGGCGCCAGCAGCCACCACTCCGCGAACACCAGATTCTTGATGGTCAGCGAGCCCAGCCGGAAGCTGTCGGCCGCCATGTGGAAGCCATAGCGCACCATCACGACACAGACCAGGAAACCGATCACGTCTCCCGCCGCTTCCATCAGCCAAGCGACGCGCGACGGCACGATCGACAGCAGCAGGTCGATGCGCACATGCTGGCCGCGGCGCAACAGCCAGGGCGCGGTCAGCAGCGTCATTCCATAGAGCGCATATTCGGACACCTCGTTGGCCCAGGGGAAGCCCGAACGCGTCAGGTTGCGCAACACGATGTCGGCCGTGACCAGCACCACCATGACCAGCAGCGTGAGCGCGGCGACAATCGCGAGCGCGTTAAACAGCCGTCCAAAGCCTGCAGATAATTTACGCACGATCGACCGCTGACATTGAACCGTTGCATTCCGGGGAGTAGTAGAAGGTAACGGACTTCACCATCGCAAAGGCGTGTTTTCCATGAAAGCTATTCAGGCCCTGGCCATCACGATCGCATTGCTCGTCTGTACTCCCGCCGCTCACGCGCAAAGGCTCGACCTCTCGAAGGTCACCTGCAAGGAATTCCTGGAAAGCGGCAAGGAAGGGATCATGATCATCTGGTCCTGGCTCTATGGCTACTATTCGGACCAGGATGCCGATCCGATCATCGACTTCGAGAAATTGACCGCGCAGGGCCAGCGGCTTGCCGGATATTGCAAGGACCATCCCAACACCGACGTGATCACTGCGGCGGAACCAATCTACGACAAATGAGAATCCGACTTCGGCGGATGCTTATTCCGGGCGCGATGCAGCACGAAGTGATGCATCGCAGCCCCGGAATCCCAGGTTAAGAAGCTGGGTCCCCAGGTCCCGCTTCGCTCGCCCGGTGCACGAGAGCACGTCAATTCCCTGCCAGTTGCCGCAGCTTCGGCCCGGTCTCCGGCGCGCGCTTGATCACCGACTGCCAGGCCACGTCGTTGGCCTTGTCGAGAAACTTCTTGCCTTCCGCCGGGCCGAAGTCGAGCGGCTGGATGCCCGCCGCGGCCTGGCGGTCGCGCTCGGCTTTGATCACCGCGTTGTTCTCGGTATCGAGCGACTCGAGCCAGTGCGCGGCGTCGTTGAGCGACTTGCGCTGCGCTTCGGTCAGGCCCTTCCAGACGTCAAGATTGACCAGAACGTTGACCTCGACGCTGTAGAACGCCGGCTCTAGCCGGAATTTGGTCACCTTCTCCCAGCCGAGATCGAAGATGCCGGTGACCGGCCAGCCGTAACCATCGACCACGCCGCGCTCGAGCGCGGTATAGACCTCGCCCGGCGGCGTGGTGATCGCCGTGCCGCCCAGTGCCTCGACGATGTCCTTGTAGACCGGCGTAACTCGGATCTTGAGCCCGGTCAGGTCCAGCTTGTCGATCTTCTTGTTGAGATAGATGTGGAACGGCACGTTGTGGAACTGCCGCGCCAGATAGTACGAATTGAGTTTCTGGTTGTGCAGCTGGTTGATGTAATCCCAGGTGCCGTTCTTGCGCTGCTCGGTCATCGGCTTGCCGATCAGCTTGAAGCCGTCGGCCTCGGGCATCAGGTTGGTGTAGAACGCGCCGGTCACGTTGGCGACGTCGACCACCTTGGTGCGCACTGCATTGCCGACCTCGAACGGCGGCATGGCGCGCGGCCCGCCGATGTAGTTGACCCTGATCTGGCCGTTGGTGTTCGTGTTGACGCGCTCGATGAACCGCTCGAAATTCTTCGAGAACTGGGTCTTCTCGGCGAACGAGGTGACCGCACGCAGTGTCACCTCTTGGGCGCCGGCCGAGGTGGCGAACAGGCCGGCGGCCAACGCGGCAAGCAATGGAGTACGCATGGAATTTCCCCTCTGTGGTCCGCAAACCGCTGGAATGGCTGTGCTTTTCCTAGGACTTTCGATCGAATATAATCGTCGCAGGCAGTGGGCGAGTCAAACCAATCGCACCGTGATTGGGCGCTGAACTCGCCGTTCGTCAATGCCGGGCTTGACCCGGCAATCCATCCTTTTTTCGAATGGGGATGGATGCGCGGGTCAAGCCCGCGCATGACGTCAGCAAACGTCGATACGAGAGCAAGAAAGACAGGTTCATGGCGGAACGCTCCTTCAAGGAAGAGGTCCAAAAGCTGAAGCTCGGCGAAGGCGCCGAATTCCATGGCGAAGGCATCCTGGCTGTCACCAAGGCGCTGCTGCAGTCCGGCGTGTCCTATGTCGCCGGCTACCAGGGCGCGCCAATCTCGCACCTGATGGACGTCTTGGCCGACGCCAACGACATCCTGGAAGAGCTCGGCGTGCATTTCGAGAACAGCGCCAGCGAAGCGACCGCCGCCGCCACCCTCGCCGCCTCGGTGAACTATCCGCTGCGCGGCGCGGTCACCTTCAAGTCCACGGTCGGCACCAACGTCGCCTCCGATGCGCTCGCCAACCTCGCCTCCGGCGGCGTAACCGGCGGCGCGCTGATCATCATCGGCGAGGACTACGGCGAAGGCTCCTCGATCATGCAGGAGCGCGTCCACGCCTTCGCCATGAAATCCATGATGTGGCTGATCGATCCGCGGCCAAACCTGCCGTCGATCGTGCGTGCGGTCGAGACCGCGTTCGAGCTGTCGGAAATCTCCAACACGCCGGTGATGCTGGAGCTGCGCATCCGCGCCTGCCACGTCTACGGCCGGTTCAAGACCAAGGCGAACAAGCGGCCCGATTTCGGCCTTACCGACGCGCTGGAAAATCCGCGGCGCGATCTCTCCCGCATCGCCATGCCGCCGATGGTCTACGTCCACGAGAAGGACAAATGGGAGCGCCGCCTGCCGGCCGCGATCAAGTACATCCAGGACAACCGGCTCAACGAGTTCTTCGACGGCGAGGCGAACGACATCGGCATCGTCGTGCAGGGCGGTCTCTACAACACCACGCTGCGCGGGCTGGAGCTGCTCGGCCTCGCCAACTCATTCGGCGACAGCAAGGTCCCGATTTATTGCCTGAATGTGACCTATCCGTTGGTCGATACCGAGTTCGTGCGCTTCTGCGCCGGTAAGAAGGCGATCCTCTTGGTCGAGGAAGGCCAGCCCGATTACATCGAGCAGGCCGTCAACACCATTTTGCGCCGCGCCGATGTGCAGACCCGCGTATACGGCAAGGACATGTTGCCGATGGCCGGTGAATACACCGGCGGCGTGGTGCGCGAAGGCATCCGCAAGTTCATCCAGAAGACGCGACCTGATCTCATCCCCGAAGCGGCTACGCCTTCGAACATCATGCCGGTATCGCAGCAGGTTGCCAGCGCGCAGGCCGCCGTCAACGACAAGGTGCACGGCCGTCCGCCATCTTTCTGCACCGGCTGCCCGGAGCGGCCGATCTTCGCCGCGATGAAGCTGGTGGAGCGCGAGTTGGGGCAACACCACGTGAGTGCCGACATCGGCTGCCACCTGTTCTCGATCTTCCCGCCGTTCAACGTCGGCGCCACCACGATGGGCTACGGCCTCGGCGCCGCCGGCGCTTCGGCGCTCAACGTCAAGGCCGGCAAACGCGCGATCTCGATGATGGGCGACGGCGGCTTCTGGCATAACGGCCTGACCAGCGGCGTCGGCAACGCCGTGTTCAACAAGAGCGACAACGTCCTGATCATCGTCGACAACGGCTATTCGGCCGCGACCGGCGGCCAGGACATTCCCTCATCGTTTCATACCCAGCCCAACCGGCAAACTCAGAACTCGATCGAAAAAGCGGTGCGCGGCGTTGGCGTCAACTGGGTGAAGACCATCACCCGCACCTATGACGTCGCCAAGATGCGCGACACGTTGCGTGAGGCGCTGACCACCAAGGAGAAGGGGCCGAAGGTCATCGTCGCGCAGTCGGAATGCATGCTGAACAAGCAGCGCCGCATCCGGCCGCTGTTCCGCAAGGCCGAGCAGCGGGGCGAGCGCGTGGTGCGCGAGCGCTTCGGCGTCGATCACGACACCTGCACCGGCGACCATTCCTGCATCCGGCTGTCCGGCTGCCCGTCGTTGACGATCGCCCCCAATCCCGATCCGTTGCGCCGCGAGCCGATGACCAAGGTGATCAACTCCTGCGTCGGCTGCGGGCTATGCGGCGAGGTAAGCCATGCCGCGGTGCTCTGCCCCTCGTTCTACCGCGCCTCGCTGATCACCAATCCGACCGGTTGGGACAAGCTCAAGGCGCGTCTGCGCGGCGCGGTCATCGATTTCTTCCAGCGGCGCATCGCGCGCAAGCTCGCAGCGGCTTAAGACAATGACTGCCGCCGCGCCGCGCCCCATCACCATCGCCATCCTCGCCATGGGCGGCGAAGGCGGCGGCGTGCTCGCGGAGTGGATCGTCGATCTCGCAGAGCATGGTGGCTACATCGCACAGATGACCTCCGTGCCGGGCGTGGCGCAGCGCACCGGCGCCACCAACTACTACGTCGAGCTCTTTCCGAAATCCGCGACGACCTCCAACACGGGCCCGCCGGTGCTCGGCCTCACCCCGGTGCCGGGCGACGTCGACATCGTCATCGCGTCCGAACTCATGGAAGCCGGCCGCGCCGTGCAGCGCGGGCTGGTGACGCCAGACCGCACCACGTTCATCGTCTCGACCAACCGTGTCTATGCGATGACCGAGAAGATCGCGATGGCCGATGGCCGCGTCGATTCCGGCGCGCTGCTCGACGGCTGCCGCACGGCGGCGAAGCGGCTGATTGCCGGCGATATGGCGCAGCTTGCGGAATCGACCGGCAGCATGATCTCGTCGGTGCTGTTCGGCGCACTGGCCGGCGCCAATGCGTTGCCGATGCAACGCATGGCGTTCGAGGCGGCGATCCGGCGCGGCGGCGTCGGCGTCAAGGAGAGCGTCGCGGCGTTCAATGCCGGCTTCGCGGCCGCGGCCGAGGGCGTGGCTCCGAAGGCCGCCGAGCCAGTGCTGGCACACGTGTCCACCATCCTCGCGCCGCTGATAGCCGAAGCAAGCGCCTATCCTGAGCCTGCGCGCACTTTCATTCGCGCAGGGATCGAGCGCACCGCCGACTACCAGGACGCGCCCTATGCGCGCGAGTATCTGGATCGGCTGAAGCCCATTGCTGACGCAGAGCGCAAGCACGGCAAGGGCACGGGGCCGCTGCTTGCCGAGACCGCGCGCGAGCTGGCGCTCGGCATGTCTTATGAGGACACGGTGCGCGTCGCCGAGCTCAAGATCCGGCCGGGGCGCTTCGAGCGCGTGCGTCAGGAGGTGCAGCTCGCCGACGGGCAGATCCTGGAAATCGCGGAATTCCTCCATCCGCGCGTGCAGGAGATCGCAGATACACTGCCGGCCGGCCTCGGCCGCTGGCTGCTCCGCAGCGGATGGCCACGTCGCCTGCTGGAGCGTTTCACGCGGAAAGGCATGGTGCTCAGGACCACCACCATCCGCGGCTTCTTGATGTTGTATGTACTGGCCGCAATCAAGTCGACGCGGCGGCGCTCACTCCGATTCCAGAATGAGCAGGCCTTCCTCGATGGCTGGCTCAAGAAAATCCTCGACGTGGCGCCAGCCAACATCGCGCTCGCCACCGAAATCGCGCTGACCCGCACCCTGGTGAAGGGCTACAGCGACACCCATGAGCGTGGCCGCGAGCGCTACGACACGCTGATGCAGCTCCTGCCGCGCATTATGGAATTGCCCGACGCGGCGGAAACGCTGGCCAGGCTGCGCAAGGCGGCGCTCGCCGACGACACCGGCGCAGCGCTCAACGCGGCCATCAAGGACATCCGCCTGCTGGCGCAGGCGGCGGAGTAAAGCGTGCTCGCCCGGTTGCGGGAATGGGCCGGCACGATCACGCGCGATGTCCACGCGCTTTATCTCGCGGCACGCGATCCGCGGGTGCCCTGGTACGCCAAGCTCCTCGCCGGCGCGGTCGCGGCCTATGCGCTCTCGCCGATCGACCTGATTCCGGACTTCATTCCGGTGCTTGGCTATCTCGACGACCTCGTCATCGTGCCGCTCGGCATTCTCGCGGTGGTCGCGCTGATCCCACCCGCCGTCATGGCGGAGCATCGCGCCGCCGCGGTTGCAGTCCGGGAACAGCCACGCAGCATGTCAGGCGCGATCGCCATCATCGCGATCTGGACCGCGCTCTGCGTGCTGTTCAGCTGGCTGGCTTACCGGGCGCTGAGCGCCTAAGGCACCACCGCGGTCGCCTCGATCTCCAGCCGGGCCTGCGGCTCGACCAGACGGCGTACTTCGACCAACGCCATGGCTGGAAAGTGCGAGCCCATCACCTCGCGATAGGACGCCGCCAAATCCTTCCGCGCGGCGAGATATTCGTCCATGTCGCAGACGTACCAGGTCATGCGCGTCACGTGCTCAGGCTTCGCCCCGCCCTCCGCCAGCACCGCCGCGATGTTTTTCAGCGCTTGATGCGCCTGCGCAACGAAGCTTTCGGGAAATTTCTCGTTCTCGTCCCACCCCACCATGCCGCCGACGAACACGAATTCGCCGCGCGCCTTGATGCCGTTGGAATAGCCCTTCGGCTTGCGCCAGCCGGGCGGCTGCAAATATTGATTCACTGACATTTGTCCCTACGAGGCCATTTTTCTGGAAGCCGCTGCAGCCGCATTCTTGCGTAGCTCGAAGCGCTGCAACTTGCCGGTCTGCGTCTTCGGCAATTCGGCGACGTATTCGATCGCGCGCGGATACTTGTAGGGCGCAACCGTCGCCTTGACGTGATCCTGCAATTCTTTGGTCATCGTGTCGTCGCCGGTCAGGCCGGGACGCAGGATGACGTACGCCTTGACGATCTGGCCGCGCTCTTCGTCGGGCGCGCCGACCACACCACATTCGGCGACCGCGGCGTGCGTCAGCAGCGCCGATTCCACCTCGGGTCCCGCGATATTATAGCCCGACGAGATGATCATGTCGTCGGAGCGCGCCTGGTACCAGAAGTACCGATCGCGGTCCATCACGTAGGTATCGCCGGTGACGTTCAATCCACTCTGCACGTAATTGAACTGGCGGCTGTCGGCGAGATAGCGGCACCCGGTCGGGCCACGCACCGCAAGCCGGCCGGCAATGCCCGGCGGCATCTCCTTGCCTTCGTCGTCGATCACGATCGCCTCGTAGCCAGGCACGACACGGCCGGTGGAGCCGGCGCGCACCTCCTCCTCGGGCGAGCCGATGAAGATGTGCAGCATCTCGGTCGCGCCGATACCGTCCAGGATGTTGATGCCGGTCGCCTTGTGCCAGGCTTCGAACGTCGCTTTTGGTAACGCCTCACCGGCTGACACGCACTTGCGCAGCGACTTGATGTCGTATTCGGAAAGCTTCGGGATCATCGCCCGATAGGCGGTCGGCGCGGTGAAGCAAACCGTCGCGCCGAATTTCTGGATCGCGCCGAGCAGATCGTCCGGCGTGGTCCGTTCCAGCAGCACGGTGGACGCGCCGATTCGCAGTGGGAACAGCACCAGGCCGCCAAGCCCGAACGTGAAGGCGAGTGGCGGCGAGCCGATGAAACGGTCCGACGGCTGCGCGCGCAGCACATGCTTGGCGTAAGAGTCGCAGATCGCCAGCATATCGCGGTGGAAGTGCATGGTGCCCTTGGGCTCGCCAGTGGTGCCCGAGGTGAACCCAATCAGACAGACGTCGTCGGCCGCGGTGTCACAGGCACTGAAATGCTCGTAGCCGGGCTGCTGCATCATCAATTCAAGGCCGTCGTTGAGGCCGGCGCCCCAATAGACGATGCGCTTAAGGTCGGGCGCCACCGCCTTGGTCTTCTCCATTTCGTCGGCGAGCCGCGCGTCGCACAACGCGAGCGCGATCTTGCCCTTGGCGATCGGGTAGGAAAGTTCCTTGGCGCGCAGCAGCGGCATGGTCGCGACCACCACCGCTCCCGCCTTCAGCGCGGCGAGATAAACCGCAACCATCATCGGATTGTTGGCGGAGCGCAGCAGCACGCGATTACCCGGCACCAAGCCGAGATCGCCGGTTAGCACGTTGGCGATGCGGTTCACCCGCTCGGAAAGCTGCGCATAGGTCAGCGTTTCACTGGGCGAGATCAGGCAGGACCGGCCGCCCTCGCCCGCCGCCACCCAGCGGTCCAGGAATTTGGTGACGCAATTGAGCCGCTCTGGATAGCGCAACTCCGGCAGGTCGAAGCGGAACTCCGGCCATTGCGCGCGGGGCGGCAGATTGTCCCGCGAGAAAGTGTCGATGTGGCCGCTGGTAGCCATTCAGTCCCCTTGCATTACCCCATCTTAACCCTCCCCAAGCGGGCGAGGAAAAGGAGAGAGCTATTCCGCCGCCAGCGCCGGGCCCGCCGGGCGGTTCTTCAGTACCTCACGCGCAATAACGATCTTCTGCACCTCGGTCGCGCCCTCGTAGATCCGCAATGCCCGGATTTCCCGATAGAGTTCTTCGACCTTGACGCCCTTGGTGACGCCGAGCCCGCCATGCAGTTGCACCGCGCGGTCGATCACGCGCTGCGCCGCCTCGGTCGCGAACATCTTGGCCATCGCCGCCTCGCTGGTGACGCGCGCGGCCCCCTGGTCCTTGGTCCAGGCGGCACGATACACCAGCAGCGCGGCGGCATCGACCTCGGTCGCGCTGTCGGCGATTGTCGCCTGCGTCATCTGCAGATCGCCAAGCGGCGCGCCGAACAGCTTGCGGGTCGCGGCGTGCTCGACGGTCTCGTGCAGCGCACGGCGGGCAAAGCCCAACGCGGCGGCGCCGACCGTGGAACGGAAAATATCGAGCGTCGCCATCGCCACCTTGAAGCCTTCGCCAGCCGCGCCAAGGCGATTGGTTGCCGGTACGCGGACTCCGTCGAAGGTCAGCCGCGCCAACGGATGCGGCGCGATCACGTCGATACGCTCGGCGACTGAAAAACCCGGCGTGTCCGCATCGACAACGAACGCCGATAACCCACGCGCGCCCGGCGCCTCGCCAGTGCGAGCAAACACGACGTAATGGTCGGCGATGCCGCCATTCGAGATCCAGGTCTTCTCACCGTCAAGCCGGAACTGATTGCCGTCCGGTTTCGCGGTCATCGCCAGCGCGGCGACGTCGGAGCCGGCTTCCGGCTCGGACAGCGCGAAGGCGGCGATCGCCCTGCCGTCACGGACCGGCGGCAGATAGCGGCGCTTCAAGTCACTCGTGCCGTAGAGCGTGATCGAGCCGGTGCCGAGCCCCTGCATCGCGAAGGCGAAGTCGGCAAGACCATCGCGGAACGCCAGGATCTCCCGCGCGATACAGAGCGTGCGCACGTCGAGTTGCGGGTGAAGCCCGCCGTATTCGGCCGGCACCACTGCCTTGAGCAGTCCCGCCTCGCCCAGCGCCGCAACCCGCGCGCGGCAAGCGGCATCGACATCATCGTGCGGGAGGCCGGGCAGCTTCGCATCCGCCCACCGCGCCAGCGCGTCGGCGAACCGGCGATGATCGTCGTTGAAAAATGGCAGACGCAGCGTGTCGTCCAGCGCCATCTCAATTGCCCTCGAACACCGGTTTCTGCTTGGCCGCGAACGCGCGGAACGCGCGGCTGAAATCCTCGGTCTTCATGCAGAGCGCCTGCGCCACCGCCTCGGCCTCGACCGCCGCCTCGATCGACATCGCCCACTCCATATCGAGCATGCGCTTGGTCATGGCGTTGGCGAAGGTCGGCCCCGACGCGAGGTCGCTCGCGAGCTTCATTGCCTCGCCCAGCACGTGGTCGGGCGAAACCAGCCGGTTGAAGAAGCCCCAGCGCTCGGCCTCCTCACCGCTCATGACACGGCCGGTGAAGAGCAACTCCGAGGCGCGGCCCTGACCGATGATGCGCGGCAGGATCGCGCAGGCGCCCATGTCGCAGCCGGCCAGCCCGACCCGGTTGAAGAGAAATGCGACCTTGGCGCTTGGGGTGCCGATCCGCAGGTCCGACGCCATGGCGAGGATCGCGCCGGCGCCGGCGCAAACGCCATCGATTGCCGCAACGACGGGCTGCGGACAGGCGCGCATTGCCTTCACCACCTCGCCGGTCATCTTGGTGAAGTCGAGCAACTCCGACGTGCTCATCTTGGTGAGCGGCTCGATGATCTCGAACACGTCGCCGCCCGAACAGAAATTGCCGCCCGACCCGGTCACGACGATCGCCTTGACCTGCTTGTCCTTCGCAGCCGCGCGGAACAGATCGACGATCTCGGCATAGCTGTCGAAGGTCAGCGGGTTTTTGCGATCGGGCCGGTCCAGCGTCAGCGTTGCGACCTTGCTATCCACGACGAAGCGCACATGGCGGGCCTGATAGGCCGACAGCGGCAAGGTGACAGGCGCGCTCATTTTTTCGCTCCATTGCCAACCGCCCGCCGCGCCGAGGTCTTGGTCTTGGCGAGCGCCGCCATCAGCGTGGAAATGTCGCTTGGTGACAGATCGCCGAAGATCTCGCCGATCCAGTCGGCGTTGTCGCGTGCCATGGCGCGGAAGAACCGGCGGCCTTCCGGCGTCAGACTGACGATCTGGACCCGACGATCGTTCGGCGCCGGCCGCCGCCGGATCAGGCCCTGCCCGACCAGCCGGTCGACCAGGCCGGTGATATTGCCGTTCGACACCATCATGCGCTGTGAAAGCTCACCGAGCGTCATGCCATCCGGCGTGCGGTCAAGCTGCGCCAGCAGATCGAAGCGCGGCAGCGTGATGTCGAAATTGTCGCGCAGCCGACGGCGCACCTCGTTCTCGATCAGCGTGGTGCAGGTCAGCAGCCGCAGCCACAGCCGCAGCTCGGTCTTGTGATCATCCGGCCGCTCCGCGACCTTGGTTTCCGCATCGAGTGGGATATTCGTCCGGTCGTCCATCAAATCTCTCCTCCGGCGACCACCAAAGTGGTCCCGGTCACGGACGCCGCGTCCGGCGAGCACAAATAGAGCACGGCGGCGGCGACCTCCTGCGGTTTGACAAACCTCCCGAGTGGATTGTTCTTGAGAATTGCGGCCTGTGCTTCGGCGGGCGTGCGGCCGGTCTTTTCGACGATCCGCGTCACGCTCTCGCGCATCATTTCGGTGTCGGTGTAGCCCGGACACACCGCGTTGACAGTCACACCGGTCTTCGCTGTCTCGATAGCGAGCGATCGCACCAGACCGACGACCGCGTGCTTGGCCGCGCAATAGGCTGACACATAGCCGTAGCCCTTTACGCCGGCCGTCGATGCGACGGCAATGACCCGGCCGAACTTGCGCTCGATCATGCCGCCCAGCACCGCCTGGGTGGCGTTCACCACACCCATGACGTTGAGCTCGAACATGCCGCGAAACTGTGCGGCCGTGGTCTCCGCGAATGGCGCCGAATCGGCTGCGCCGGCATTGGCGACCAGGATGTCTACCGGTCCCCGCACCGTCTCGATCACGCGCAGGCTGTCGACCATGGCCTCCGGCTGGGTGACGTCGCCGACGATCCAGCCCTTGGCGTCGCCCGCCGCGGCGGCATCCTGCAAGCTCTGCTCGGTGCGGCCGACCACGGTGACGTTCGCGCCAGCCGCGGTCAGCGCAGCCGCAATGGCGCGGCCAATGCCACGTCCACCGCCGGTGACGAGTGCGTGCCTGCCCTGCAAATCGGCCATCAATTGCCTCTTGTATGAAAACTATTTTAAGCCTAAAATTTATAGACTTCAAGTACCCGGAACGCGGCGTTTCCGCGGAGGCGCGAGCATGAAGGTGCACATCGTTGGCGGCGGCCCGGCGGGGCTCTACTTCGCCATCCTGATGAAGAAGGCATGGCCGCACATCCGCATCACGGTGTTCGAGCGCAACAAACCTGACGACACGTTCGGGTTCGGGGTGGTGTTCTCCGACCAGACGCTGGAGGCGTTCGAATCCTACGATCGCGAAACTTACCGGCAGATCGTCGGCCATTTCGCCTATTGGGACGACATCGAGATCCACTTTCGCGGCACAAAGCATCGGATCGGCGGCAATGGTTTCTGCGGTACGTCGCGGACCATGCTGCTGAAAATTCTCGGCCGGCGCGCGCATTCGCTTGGCATCGAGATCAAGTATCAATCCGAAGCCGATCCGACCAAGGCGACGATTCGCGGTGCTGATCTGGTGGTGGCGGCCGATGGAATCAACTCACGCACCCGCGAGGCATTCAAGGATCAATTCGGTCCGAGCATCGAGCTGCGCCCGAACTATTTCGCCTGGATGGGCTCCAAGCGTCCGATGGACGCCTTCAACTTTTTCTTCCGGGAGACCGAACACGGCATCTTCATCGCGCATTGCTACCAGTACCAGCCCGGCCGCTCGACCTGGGTCATGGAGACCGACCCCGAGACATTCCAGCGCGCCGGCCTCGCCTCGCTCGACGAAGCGGGCTCTGCCAAATTCATGGAGAGCGTGTTCGCCGAAGAGCTCGACGGCCACAAGCTGATCACCAATCGCTCGATCTGGCGCAACTTCCCGACCATCCGCTGCGAGCGCTGGACCGCCGACAACATCGTGCTGATCGGCGACGCCAAGGCCACAGCGCACTTCTCGATCGGCTCGGGCACCAAGCTCGCGATGGAAGACGCAATCGCGCTCTATGAGGCGTTCCGCGCAACGGGTGGACGTGACGTCAAGGCCGCCCTCAGCCGCTTCGAATCGCAGCGCCGCGACGAGGTGGAGAGAACCCAGCATTCCGCCGACGTGTCGCTGGTCTGGTTCGAGCACGTCAGGCGGTTCTGGGACATGAACCCGACCCGCTTTGCGTTCGGTCTGATGACGCGCTCGCGCGCCATTACCTATGACAATCTGGCGCTACGCGCGCCGGAGTTTGTCAGCGAAGCCGACAGGATGGTGGCGCGCGATGTCCAGGCGCTGGGCTTGCCGACTGACGTCGCGCAACCGATCGCGCCGATGTTCCAGCCATTCCAGCTGCGCGGCATGACGCTGAACAATCGCGTGGTGGTATCGCCGATGTGTCAGTACTCGGCGCAAGGCGGCCTGCCGGGTGACTGGCACATAGTGCATTATGGCTCGCGCGCGATTGGCGGCGCAGGATTGATGTTCACCGAGATGACCGACGTCTCAGAAAGGGCGCGCATCACCTACGGCTGCACGGGAATGTACAATGATGCCCAGGAGGCAGCCTGGAAGCGCATCGTCGATTTCGTCCACGCCAATTCGGCGGCGAAGTTTTGCCTGCAGCTCGGTCATGCCGGACGCAAGGGCGCGACCAAGCTGATGTGGGAAGGCATCGACCAGCCGCTTCCGCCAGGCGTACCCGGACAGGAACCTTGGCCGATCGTTTCGGCGTCGCCGCTGCCCTACTATCCGAACAGCCAGGTGCCGCGCGAGATGACCCGTGCCGACATGCATGAGGTCGTAGCGGACTATGTGCAGGCGGTAAAGCGCGCCGAACGCGCCGGCTTCGACATGGTCGAACTGCACGCCGCGCACGGCTACCTGCTGGCGAGCTTCATTTCGCCGCTGACCAACACCCGCACGGATGAATACGGCGGCGCAGTTCAAAATCGCATGCGCTTCCCTCTCGAGGTGTTCCGCGCAATGCGCGCGGTCTGGCCCGACGACAGGCCGATGTCGGTGCGCATCTCGGCGACCGACTGGCAGGATGGCGGCTTATCGAACAACGATGCGGTCGAGGTGGCGCGACTGTTCGCGGAAGCCGGCTGTGATCTGATCGACGTCTCCACCGGACAGACCACGCCGGACGCCCAGCCTGTCTACGGCCGCATGTATCAGACGCCATTCTCCGACCAGATCCGCAACGAGGCCGGCCTCGCCACCATGTGCGTCGGCAACATCACGAGCGCTGACCAGATCAACACCATCATCGTTGCAGGCCGCGCCGATCTGGTAGCGCTGGCGCGCCCGCACCTCACCGATCCTTCATTCACGATGAAGGCTGCGGCCTGGTACGGCGCGGCGGTCGCCTGCCCGCCACAATACGAAGCCGGCCGCGACCAACTGTTCCGAAACAGCGCGCGCGAGCGCACCGAGTCTGACCGAACTCAAGCTCAAGGCCAAGCCGAAGGCTCACGCCACGACGTTCAAGCAGGCCGCGGAATAGCAGCCGCGCAACGAACAAGGCCACCGGCATTGCCGATGGCCTGGTTGCATCCGACGCTGCCAATTACTTCGCCGGTTGCGACGAACCGCTCGGGCCGGACGGATTCGATGGGGTCTGGCCGGTGGTCGGCTGCGAGGGCGACCTGCTCGAGCTATTCTTTCGGCTAATCCGCACGGTGGCATGTTCCCGGCGCCGCCTAAAGGCAGCGGCCTAACGCCCGTTATTGACGCTATTCTTCCGGCTCTTGGCGCGGCGATTTTTGCAGCTGCGCCTGCTTCTCAGCGATTACGTTACGCACTGTGATGCGGATTTCCTTGTCGTCCTCGCCGGTGTGGGGCTGCGGCGCGCGGCCCCAGCCGCGATCCAGTAGGATGCCTGCCGCCGACACGCGCGCGGCAGGTGGCACGGCCTCTTGGCTGACGATCCCGGCGAGCACCTTGATGCATAGCGGTGTGCCCCCGCGCCAGCGACCGCAAATCGGCTGGTAATTTCTTTCGCGGCAAAGGTTTACGGGGTGGGCCTACCCCCCTCCTATTGGCACAGCCATCGCGCCCACGTCCGGCGCGGGCTACGGCCACGCGAATAATCTAACACAAAAGGCGCACCCGCCTGATGGAAGATGCGGCCCTGCGTTTTGTACAAATCGGGACGCCTGCTTTTACCGAATGCAGGTACCGATGGCCTAGTCAGCAAAACCCGACGGGCGCTTAAGCCGGGCCACCCCTTCACCGGATTGCGTTTGTTCGGCCAATCGCTGGCCCACACCCGATCTGTCTCACTTGAAGCCTGGTCCGCGAACTACATCTACGCCGTCCGCGCAGCCTGTGCGCTCGGACAACAACATCCCAACGTACGCGTCGATCAACGCGCACGGCATTGCTCGCGCATTGGAGTTCCCATGCCGCAACGGCGGTACATTGTGCTTATCGAGACGGCCCAGGGGCGCATGCCTGCGAGGTTCACAGTGCCCCCCACAGCCACTCAGGTCGATGTGGCGATGCAGGTCCGTGAGCGGGATTTCGAGCCATACCCGGTACAGTTCGATCCCGGGGCAGGCCGCGTGGGTGGTCACCGTGATCGACTGGAAGCGTGCCGCCTAATCCCCGTTTGCATGTGCGCCCCGCCTGGGTTCAGAGGCCGCCATGGAACCGTTCGCCGTGTTTCAAGTTTTCCACGGCGGAAAAAGCTTCGATCTGGACCACCGCGCCATGGCTGGCATGGTGTGCGTTGACCTTGCTCGCGCGCCGCCGTGGGTCCATTTGGATCAAGCAGCGGAAGAGAAGGCCGCCGCTGCGCTGTTGCGACCCGCTTGCGGCTCCTGGCGCACAACAGCGCCCACAGACGATGGAACCCCAACCATCTTTGTGGCGTTGCGGACTCCGGAACCGCTCGACACGACCTCGGCGGTTCTGGTGGGAGGTTATGTATGTCCGTTACCCGACCTTTCCGCTCAATAAGTGAAGCCCCGGTTCATGCATATGGGCTGGGGTTTCGTGTATGTCGGGTACCCAACCGACCAAAGGGCTGGGGTCCTCTGCGTCGGCTAGCGACCCGACCAGTTTGGAAGTGGCCACTCCAAAAATGGGGAGTTCAATGTCCATCCGTCCTTTTCTGAACGGCGTACGTTTCGATGATCAGCATATCGAGGCCATGGGCAGCGCCTTCCAGGAGGCAACCAGTGTGCTGCGTGTCAAACCAGGCGCACCACCTATCGTGACAGAGTGATCGCTGCGCGAATTATTGAAGCAGCCAAAGACGGTCAGCGTGACCCACACGAGCTTTGCAAGCTCGCGCTCAAGGCCTTAAAGGCATAGGAAAGCCCGCGACGCTGTGCACGTCACGGGCCTCAGTGAAGATGACATGAGCGCATCCGACGGGGGCCCTGGTTCGCACGCTACCGGGGCCTTCCTATGAGCGGCGCGAGTTGCCAATTGCTTGAGAGGAAACTCAGCGCAGGTAACGGCGTTGATCTGTCGATGCGGGCACCAACGGCTAGCCTGCCACCCGACCGCGGTGCCCGTGACAGGGGCCTCGGCTCTTGAGGAGCGGAGCCTCGTTGCCACGGCGGAAACACCGCGCCGCTACATCGATCCTTGGTTCCGTCGCGTTGGAGGTGATTAAATGCGGACAAAAAGGAATCCGGCAAGTCGCCGAGCATGTCGTTACGCTATTGCCCGACGATGAAAAAGAATGGCAACAAGCTTGCAACATGCCGCCAATCTCAAGCTCTGGGAGGATGGCCGCGGCCCGCTCGCCGAGGGCAACGACCGATGGGCAACGGCAATCAAACCCCGTCACGCGGCGGCAATTTAAAAATCGTCGGCGATCAAATTCTGAATTAGGCCACCGCGCGCAACGGCGAGCGCTTGGTTGCGCGCGGTGGCGCGCGGAGGCGAGCTATTGCAGCGAGCTATTGCAGCGAGCTATTGCAGCAGGTGACGGCGGCTGGCTCGGGGCTGTCAGGAACCGTTCAAAGCTTTGTCGAGATAGGCGATCAGGTGCTCGTCATTGTACGGCTTGCTCATGAAGCCAACCGCCCCAGCCTTCATGGCTCTTGCCCGAGCGCTATCCTCGGGATGACCGGTGATGAAAATGACGGGGATGCGATGACCTCTGGCGATCAGCCGGTCTTGCAAGTCAATGCCGCTCAATCCCGGCATATGCAGGTCGGTGATGACGCACGATGTGTCATGGACTTGCTCGGATTTGAGAAATTCGTTGGCCGTAATACCTGCACGTAAGCACGGGTCGCGCCGCGCTCGGCGCCGCACGCCAGCAGTGCGGAGCAGAGCCTGCGAGCGTGGCCGCGACGACGCTGCCGATCGCTCACCCGCACGGCGGAGAGTCCCACCCATCGGGTGCCGTCGGGTCCGCCGGTGACCGCTGCGCGTCCGACCCCGGCGTCGGCGTAGGTGGCGAATACCGCGTCGCCGTCGACGACCGCGGTAAGTACGTCAACGGGGATGTCTCGCCGGTACAGCCGCAGCCACCGCTCGTCGGGCCGCGGGGTCAGCGTGACCGCCGCGTCGGGCTCACCGGCCGGCAGGTCGCGCACCATCACGCACGTCTCGAGTTCGGCCGCCTCAGCTTCGGGCAACCGCAGCAGTCGGTCCGGGATCCAAAGCCACGGCATCAGCCCTCGCTCCGTATACCACTCCACGATTGCGGTCAGCGCAGCCCAGTCGGCCTCGACACCAAGTGGCACAGCCGAATTGGCCCGATGGGTGTGGCCGCGAGCTGCGCGCAGCAGCCAGCCGTGCAGCCAGTGCTGCTCGAGACCAGGCCAGGCCAGCGCGGCGGCGTGCTCGGTGGCCCGGATCTGCGACGTGCGCACCGGCGTGGTCGTCAGCTCCTTCACGGCCACCACATCGGCGGGCGAGATCTGGACCACCGCACCGGTTTTGGTGCGCACCCGAATCAGGGGCCCGGTCTCAAGCAGATGGCCGATCACGTCGGTGAGCGGCGGCGACGAACCGGCCGGCAGCCGGTACCGCAGGCTCACGCGCGTCCCGACCGGAGGCAAATGCATTAGTGGCCGAACGGGTCGGGGTCCTCGCCGGGCATCCACGTCAGCCCCGGCACGCCCCAGCCGTGCGATTTCACCGCCCGCTTGGCGGCTCGGGCGTGCCGGCCGATCAATCGGTCCAGGTACAACGCACCGTCGAGGTGGCCGGTCTCGTGTTGCAGCATCCGCGCGAACAGCCCGCTGCCCTCCAGGGTGACGGGATTGCCGTCGGCGTCCATCCCGGTCACCCGGGCCCAGCTGGCCCGGCCGGTCGGAAACGACTCGCCGGGCACCGACAGGCAGCCTTCGTCGTCGTCCTCGGGGTCCGGCATGGTCTCGGGTACCTCGGAGGTTTCCAGCACCGGGTTGACGACGACGCCGCGCCGGCGGGTGACCCGGCCGCGCTCGTCGGCGCAGTCGTAGACGAAGACACGCTTGGAAACCCCGATCTGGTTGGCGGCCAACCCCACCCCTTAGCGGCGGCCATGGTGTCGTAGAGATCCTTGATCAACTCGACGACATCGTCCGGCAGCGAACCGTCATCACCTACGGGCACCGGACTGGTCGCGGTGTGCAAGACGGGATCTCCCACAATTCGGATGGGTACGACGGCCATGGTGGGCAAGCCTAAATGAGCCGACTCGCGGGTAAGGCTCACGGCTCAACTCCTCAACCCGTGATTGAATGTTTGCCGAAACACAGGCATGTCATTTTTCGGTGTCGGAAGGGTCCAGGGGCAATATGGACGGCGCCATGGCGCGGACTGAGCAATCCGGGGACGACTCTGACCTCACCGACGGGCTGACCCGCCGCCAGCACGACATCTTGGCGTTCGAGCGTCAGTGGTGGAAGTACGCCGGCGCCAAGGAGGACGCGATCAAGGAACTGTTCTCGATGTCGGCGACCCGCTACTACCAGGTGCTCAACGCGCTGGTCGACCGGCCGGAGGCGCTGGCCGCCGATCCGATGCTGGTCAAGAGGCTGCGCAGGCTGCGGGCCAGCCGGCAGAAGGCGCGGGCGGCGCGCCGGCTCGGCTTCGACGTCACCTGAGCTCTTCGCCAGCCAGGACCGGCTCGATACAGTGGGCGCAATGAACGAGCGTCTTCCCGACTCCTCCGGGCTGCCCCTGCGCGCCATGGTCATGGTGCTGCTGTTCTTGGGCGTCGTCTTTCTGCTGGTCGGGTTCCAGGCGTTGGGTTCCGGGGACTCCGACGGCGACGAGTCGTCGATGGCCACCACGATCACCACCACCACGGCCACATCCGAGGCGCCGCCGTCTCCGGCACCGGCGAGGGCCGACGTGCGGGTGTACAACATCTCGGAAACCGAAGGTGTGGCCGAAGGCGCCGCCACTCGACTGCGGGACGCCGGCTGGAACGTGACCGAAACCGGCGACCTCAGCCTCGAAGGCGTGACTGTCACGACGGTGTACTTCAGCGACGCCCCGGGCGAGCGTGAGGCCGCCGACGAAGTCGGCCGGCTGCTCGAGGCGCCGGTGGAGCCGCGACACCCGGGGCTCGCCGAGCAACCACCGGGCGTGATCGTGGCGGTCACGGATAGGCTCGTGCGCATGCTCAAGCCCGCCACCGTCGCCGCCATGTTCGCCATTCCCGTCGTCGCAGTGAGTGCGTGCAGTCCCAATGAGCCGGTCGCCACCACGCCGGGCACCACGCCGCCGGTCTGGACCGGCTCGCCGTCGCCGGCGGCGCCGCCGGGCGAGGACGAAGGCGGACACGGTGCGGCCGCGGCCAGCGGTGAGAAGCTGACCGCGCAGCTCAAACTGGCGGACGGGACCGCGGTGGCGACCGAGACTTCGAATTCGCCAATGGCTACGCCACCGTGACCGTTCAGACGACCGCACCTGGTGAACTGACGCCGGGATTCCACGGCCTGCATGTCCACTCGATGGGCAAGTGCGAGGCCAATTCGGTGGCCCCGACCGGCTGTGCGCCCGCCGATTTCAATTCCGCCGGCGGGCATTTCCAGATTCCCGGCCACAGCGGACATCCCGCGAGCGGTGACCTGACCTCGCTGCAGGTGCGCGAGGACGGGTCGGCGATGTTGGTGACGACGACCGACGCGTTCACCGCCGAGGAGCTGCAGGCCGGCGCCAAGACGGCGATCATCATCCACGAGAGGTCGGACAACTTCGCCAACATCCCGCCGGAGCGCTACCAGCAGATCAACGGCACCCCTCCTCCGGACGAGACCACGTTGGCCACCGGCGACGCCGGAAGGCGGGTCGCGTGCGGCGTTATCGGCACCGGTTAGCAGTCGCATCGACTTCGCCGGCTCACGCCGGTCGACCGTCGGTGTCGAGTGGGAGTTCGCTCTCGTCGACGCCGACACCCGCGACCTGAGCAACGAGGCCGCCGCGGTGATCGCCGAGATCGGCGAGAACCCGCACGTGCACAAGGAATTACTGCGTAACACGGTCGAGATCGTCACCGGCATCTGTGACAACACCGGTCAGGCGATGGAGGATCTGCGGTCGACGTTGGCGCACGCGCGCAAGATCGTGCGGGACCGCGGGATGAAACTTTCTGCGCCGGCACGCATCCGTTCGCGAAGTGGTCGGCGCAGAAGCTGACCGACGCGCCGCGTTACGCCGAACTGATCAAGCGCACCCAGTGGTGGGGCCGGCAGATGCTGATCTGGGGTGTGCACGTGCACGTCGGCATCTCGTCGGCGCACAAGGTGATGGCGATCATCTCGTCGCTGCTCAACCATTACCCGCACCTGCTGGCGCTGTCGGCATCGTCGCCGTTCTGGGACGGTGAGGACACGGCTACGCCAGCAACCGGGCGATGATGTTTCAGCAGCTGCCGACGGCCGGCCTGCCGTTCCAGTTTCAGACGTGGGCCGAGTTCGAGGGCTTCGTGCACGACCAGAAGAAGACTGGCATCATCGACCATATAAACGAAATCCGTTGGGATATCAGGCCTTCACCGCATCTGGGCACGGTCGAAGTGCGCATCTTCGACGGTGTCTCCAACATAGCCGAACTCGGTGCGCTGGTCGCATTGACCCACTGCCTGATCGTGGACCTCGACCGCCGCCTGGACGCCGGGGAACAACTGCCCACCATGCCGCCGTGGCATGTGCAGGAAAACAAGTGGCGCGCAGCCCGTTACGGCCTTGACGCGGTGATCATCCTGGACGCCGACAGCAATGAGCGGCTGGTGACCGAGGACCTCGACGGCCTGCTGAACCGGCTTGAGCCGGTGGCCAAGTCGTTGCGCTGCGCCGACAACTGGCCAGGGTGTCCGATATCTACCGCTCGGGCGCGTCCTACCAGCGCCAGCGCCGGGTGGCCGAAGAGAACGACGGCGACCTGCGCGCGGTGGTCGACGCGCTGGTCGCCGAGTTGGACATCTAGGCCATGACGGCGACCCCGATGTTCCCGCTGGAGGTGGCGATGCTGCCCGGCGAGGAACTGCCGCTGCGGATCTTCGAGCCGCGCTACGCCGCGCTGGTTTCCGACTGCCTGTCTGCCGACGATCCGGGGTTTGGGGTGGTGCTGATTGTGGCCGGCCGCGAGGTCGGCGGCGGGGACGAGCGCTCCGATGTCGGGGCCTTGGCCCGAATCGCGGAATGCGCCGATTACGGCGATGGCCGCTACCGGCTGAGATGTGTTATGGGCGAACGCATCCGGGTGCTGCAGTGGCTCGACGACGACCCGTACCCGCGCGCCACAATCGAGCCGTGGCCCGATGACCCGGGCCAGGCGGTGACGATCGATGCGCTCGGCGACGTCGAGGACCGCATCATGGCGTTGTTCGAACGGATCGCCACGGCGCGGAAGATCGAGTTGCCATCGCGCGCTGACCTGCTGGGCGAGCTGGAGCCGGGTGATGACGCCGGTGATCGGCTGTACGCCTTGTCTGCCCGGGTGCCGATGGGCCAGGCCGACCGCTATTCGGTGCTATCGGCGCCGACTCAGCACGCACGGCTGGAGGCATTGAGCGACGCCATCGAGACGGTCGGAGCGATGGTCGAGTTCCAACTGTCGGAGTAGTGCACCTACGTAGTAGGCGACCACCGTCCCTCGACGAAAACGCTGAGCGTAGTGGCACCATCGCCACGCCCAGCGCGGTGGCGCCACGCTCTTGGCGATATCCCAGCTGTCGTCGTCAGTTCTGGCCATTCGCAGGGTCTTCCCCGTGTTCGGCGTACTCCCGCATTTCGTCTCTGGTCAGCAGGTCGTCGCGAATGTTCTGTTCCCGGT
>CAWBFG010000016.1:0-2500 GCA_963787955.1 uncultured Alphaproteobacteria bacterium
GTTGGTTGCGGGGGTAGGATTTGAACCTACGACCTTCAGGTTATGAGCCTGACGAGCTACCGGGCTGCTCCACCCCGCGCCAATTCGTGACGCTTATGTAGCAGGGGGGCCGAGCGAAGCAAGCGCTTCGCTGACGTGCCGAATTGCGCTCTTCCAATCACCCGGAACTGGCTGCCTAAACAGCCGAATTTGCGGATACCAAGGGCTTGTCGCCCGATTGGCGGTCCAGCGCCAGTCCGGCTGAAACGGAACGAGCACAAAGGTCGGCCGTCCCAGTGCGCCCGCGAGGTGGGCGACCGAGGTATCGACGCAGATCACGAGATCGCAGAGCGTCAGCACCGCCGCGGTCTCGGCAAAGTCGGACAGGTCGTCCCCGACATGCAGGATGCGGGAATCGCCGGCGAGCCGCTCGGCATCGGCCGGCCGCAGCTCGCGCTGGACGCTGACGAAGCGCACGCCGCCCGACGCCAGCAGCGGCTCGAACTCGGCAAGCGCGATCGATCGATTGCGGTCGTTGACGTGGGCGGCGCGGCCGGCCCAAACGAGCGCGACGCGCGGCTGCGCGACCGGCTCCAGGCGTGGACGCCATTTCGCAACGCGCTCGTCGCCGGCCCGCAGATAAGGAATGTCGTCGGGCACGTTCGCGAGGCTGGTCCTGCAGGCCAGCGGCATGCTCGCCACCGGACAGTGTGCATCGAACGGCGAAAGTGCCTCGCCCCGTGCAATGACGGACGATACGCCTTCGATGCTCGACAGCAGCGTCTTGAGCTCGGGCTGAACCTCGAGCATCACTTTGGCGCCGGCGCGCGCCAACCGCGGCGCATAGCGCGCGAACTGGATCGTGTCTCCCAGGCCCTGCTCGGCATGGATCAGGATGGTCTTGTTCGCCAGCGAATATTCGCCCAGCCACGGCGGCTGGCGAAATCGCGGCCGCGCATTCGCGCCGGTGCGCTTCCAGCGCCATTCGTACTTCTGAAAGCCGCGGACGTAGTCGCCGACGGTGAGCAGCGAGAGCGCCTCGTTGAAATGTGTATCGGCGTGGTCCGGCTGCAGCGCCAGCGCTCTGCCGTAGCTCGACAGTGCGTCCTGGTGGCGGTTGAGCGCCGCAAACGCGAGGCCGCGGTTCATCCAGCTGCTGACGTGGCCCGGCATTGCCGACAGCGCCTGATCGTAGGCCGCAACCGCGTCAAGCTCGCGCCCAAGCATGCGCAGCGCGTTGCCCCGGTTGTAAAGCGCCTGCGGATGACCTGGCGCCGCGGCAAGCGCCGCATCGTATTCGGCGATCGCCTCCGCGGCCCGGCCCAGCTCGGCCAACGCGTTGCCGCGGTTGATGCGGGCCTGGATGTGCTGTGGCGCCAGTGCCAGCACCCGATCGAACGCCGCCATCGCCTCGGCCGGACGCTTGAGCTCGAGCAGGAGGTTGCCGTGGTTGTTGTGCGCATCGACGTGATCGGGCGCCAGTGCCAGTGCCTTATCGATGTTGGCAAGCGCCTCACCATCGCGCTTGAGCGCATGCAGCACCAGCGCCAGGTTCGACAGCGCGTCGGGCGAGCGCGGATTGACCTTGAGGGCCGCAGTGATGAGCCGGTACGCCTCGCCAGCCTTGCCGCGCTGGTGGTTGAGCATGCCGAGCAGGTGCAGCGCGTCGAAATGATCGCGCCGCACCTTCAGCACGCGGTTGTAGACCTTCTCGGCCTCGTCGAGGCGGCCTTGCCGGTGCAGCGCGACGGCCTCGCCGAGCGCCTGCTGCGGATTGAAGGACGACGGGGCAGCCATCGCTCAGAGGCGGTTGATGCGGGCGATCCGGCGTGTCACTTCGGCCGGGGTTGCGGCGTCGGCCTGCGACTTGAGGGCCAGGGCCTCGCGCGCGGCAGGCCGATCCAGACAACGCGTCAGCCACGCTTTCAGGTTCGGGCTTGCGCTCAGGTCCATGTCGACGGCCCGGCTGATGACGGCCGCTACGTTGAGGTCCGCAACGGTAAAATCGCTGCCAAGCAGATACGGCTGCTTCGATACCGCTTCATCGAGCACCCGGAACGGCCCCTTGAGCACCGCCAAAGCCTCATCCCGTTTCGCCGCGTCACGCTCGGCAGGCGGCAGGCGGACCGCGTGCAGCGACCAGATGTTGACGCCGCGGTCGACCTCCGTGAGCGCCCACATAGTCCATTGCCAGGCCCTCGCCTCATCCTCGATGCGAGACGGGTAGAGCCGTCCGAACGAATGCTTCTTGGCGAGATAGAGTGTAATGGCGAGCGACTCGAGCAGCACAAAGCCGTCGTCAACGATGGCCGGCAGGCGCCCATTCGGGTTGATGGCGAGAAACTCCGGGCTCTTCGCGCCGGCGTCGGTAATCTCGATCGGCATGTGCTCGTAGTCTATCCCCAGCTCCTTCGCCATCCAGAGCGGACGGAAGGCACGGGTGCGGGCGATGCCGTAGATGCGAAGTGTCGACATCAGCGTCACTGCGGTTGGATGTTGGCCGCCTTCACAAGTGCGCCGC
>CAWBFG010000016.1:7500-88183 GCA_963787955.1 uncultured Alphaproteobacteria bacterium
CGGTTTCAGGTCTCTTTCACTCCCCTCGTCGGGGTGCTTTTCACCTTTCCCTCACGGTACTGGTTCGCTATCGGTCGCTGAGGAGTACTTAGGCTTGGAGGGTGGTCCCCCCACGTTCAGACAGGATTGCACGTGTCCCGCCTTACTCGAGGATAATCCTTCGCATTACCCGTACGGGGCTATCACCCGCTAAGGCGCGTCGTTCCAAACGCTTCCGGTTGTCTCTGGATTATCACTGGCCTGGTCCGCTTTCGCTCGCCACTACTAGCGGAGTCTCGGTTGATGTCCTTTCCTCCGGGTACTGAGATGTTTCAGTTCTCCGGGTTAGCTTGAAACCTCCTATTTGATTCAGAGATCTCATCCTTCCTTTTGATAACGGAAGTCCGAAACCAGGCGCCGCGTGAGCGGCGCAAAGTCATCGGGCAAATCCGATCGCGACGGTCTCAAGGCTGTGCACCTCAAGACGCATGGTCTCGGAATTCCGTTATCGGAAGTGGGTTTCCCCATTCGGAAATCCACGGATCAAAGCTTCTTCGCAGCTCCCCGTGGCTTATCGCAGCGTAGCACGTCCTTCATAGCCTCTCAGCGCCAAGGCATTCACCAAATGCCCTTAGGTCACTTGATCGCTCTCATCATCAATGCCCATCGCCACTCGGCGTGGCGCCGCGCGAACCCCGCCCGTCTTGCGACGAACGAAATACGCCCGGGTGAGCACTGACAGAAAGACCATTTTTGCTTGCTTCGAGATCGGTCCGAGAGGCGTGCGGTCAAGCGCGCCTTTGGATGTGGGTCACGACGCGGCTCATCACCACGCGCGACTTTTCGGATCGATCTCCTCTTCACGATGTCAAAGAACCTGCCGGCGTCCGATCGCAGATCGAAGCCAGCAAGACGGTTTCCTTGGACGAGTTCTTCTCAGGCGATCCGGCTGGTGGAGCCAGACGGGATCGAACCGACGACCTCCTGCTTGCAAAGCAGGCGCTCTCCCAACTGAGCTATGGCCCCATCAGTCAGCGCGGCTTGCCAATCAAGGCTGCGACAGCAGCGAAGGTTGGTGGGCCTGGGAAGATTTGAACTTCCGACCTCACGCTTATCAAGCGCGCGCTCTAACCAACTGAGCTACAAGCCCCCGGGTGGCCGCCTCGTCCGTCGCAGCGACATCTGCCACAGCGGCGTGCGAGCGGCCCGAGCTCGTCCATGGAGAAAGAGAAATGAAGACGGCGGTGTCCCGCCAATGGACCTGACCGGTTTGAATCGGTCGGCCCTGATGTTTCCAAGAGATCCGATAGAGACGCGTGAGGCGCTCTGAAGGATCATCCTTAGAAAGGAGGTGATCCAGCCGCAGGTTCCCCTACGGCTACCTTGTTACGACTTCACCCCAGTCGCTGACCCTACCGTGGCCGGCTGCCTCCTTGCGGTTAGCGCACCGTCTTCAGGTAAAGCCAACTCCCATGGTGTGACGGGCGGTGTGTACAAGGCCCGGGAACGTATTCACCGCAGCGTGCTGATCTGCGATTACTAGCGATTCCAACTTCATGTGCTCGAGTTGCAGAGCACAATCCGAACTGAGACGGCTTTTTGAGATTTGCGCAGGATTGCTCCATTGCATCCCACTGTCACCGCCATTGTAGCACGTGTGTAGCCCAGCCTGTAAGGGCCATGAGGACTTGACGTCATCCCCACCTTCCTCGCGGCTTATCACCGGCAGTCCCCTTAGAGTGCCCAACTGAATGATGGCAACTAAGGGCGAGGGTTGCGCTCGTTGCGGGACTTAACCCAACATCTCACGACACGAGCTGACGACAGCCATGCAGCACCTGTCACCGGTCCAGCCGAACTGAAGGACTCCATCTCTGGTGTCCGCGACCGGGATGTCAAAGGCTGGTAAGGTTCTGCGCGTTGCTTCGAATTGAACCACATGCTCCACCGCTTGTGCGGGCCCCCGTCAATTCCTTTGAGTTTTAATCTTGCGACCGTACTCCCCAGGCGGGATGCTTAATGCGTTAGCTGCGCCACTGACAGGCAAGCCTGCCAACGGCTAGCATCCATCGTTTACGGCGTGGACTACCAGGGTATCTAATCCTGTTTGCTCCCCACGCTTTCGCACCTCAGCGTCAGTACCGGGCCAGTGAGCCGCCTTCGCCACTGGTGTTCTTGCGAATATCTACGAATTTCACCTCTACACTCGCAGTTCCACTCACCTCTCCCGGACTCAAGCTCCTCAGTATCAAAGGCAGTTCTGGAGTTGAGCTCCAGGATTTCACCCCTGACTTAAAGAGCCGCCTACGTGCGCTTTACGCCCAGTGATTCCGAGCAACGCTAGCCCCCTTCGTATTACCGCGGCTGCTGGCACGAAGTTAGCCGGGGCTTCTTCTGCGGGTACCGTCATTATCTTCCCCGCCGAAAGGGCTTTACAACCCTAGGGCCTTCATCACCCACGCGGCATGGCTGGATCAGGCTTGCGCCCATTGTCCAATATTCCCCACTGCTGCCTCCCGTAGGAGTCTGGGCCGTGTCTCAGTCCCAGTGAGGCTGATCATCCTCTCAGACCAGCTACTGATCGTCGCCTTGGTGAGCCGTTACCTCACCAACTAGCTAATCAGACGCGGGCCGATCCTTCAGCGATAAATCTTTCTCCTTACGGACGTATTCGGTATTAGCCCAAGTTTCCCTGGGTTGTTCCGAACTGAAGGGTACGTTCCCACGTGTTACTCTCCCGTCTGCCGCTCCCCTTGCGGGGCGCTCGACTTGCATGTGTTAGGCCTGCCGCCAGCGTTCGCTCTGAGCCAGGATCAAACTCTCAAGTTGGATGAGAACTTTATCCCGGCGGATCACAACGTTTCATTTGACGAGGTCCCACCTTTCACCGCCGACACAATTTGCATTGCGCCTGCGGTCATTGGTGTTGACCTGAAACGTGTACCGCCGAAGTCTCGTCCGACCGCTCTTCTTCCGGGGAAGCCGCCTTTCGACGCCTTCTCCGGCCGAGGAAGCGGTCCGCAAGGACTCCGCCGTCCACGTTTCTCTTTCTTCCGATTCACTTGTCAAACAGCCCGGGACCGAAATCCCGACCTTCCGGCACGCCGAAAGGCCGACAAAACGTGGACCTCCGAGCCTTATCGGAGGCCTTTCCTCGCTGTCAGTGAGGAGCTTCAGAGACGCGCAATCGGCCCGTAAGCGGACGGCGCGCCGTATGACGGTTTTATATGGGCTAGGGCCCGTCGGTGTCAACCAAAAAGCCGCAGAATTTTGGACGAGCTTGAGCGAGCCGTTCCGGCGCTTAAACGATTTTTCACGCACAGCCCTCCAACGCCATGCCGCACTTGAGCCACATTCCTCCGCCGTTCTTTCAAGTTCTGGGAAGTGGCAGGGGAGCCCGTCAAAGCGTCGTCCGGTTCGAGCCGTTGGCCTTCCCTGTCATTGACGGACGAAGCGCCCCAACGGCATCGTGCCAATGCTCGAATCATGACCCTCCGTCATGAACGACGGAATGTCATTGGGCATCGCGATCGCTCGGCGTGTAACCGCGAGTGCAGGGGACGGCGATTTGGACCACGCTAGGGGGCGCGCTCAACACCGATCGAGGCTCGACGAGACCGTCGATCTCGGCAACGAGCCGCCACTTTCGGTCGACGGCGGCAGCGGTGATCCGATCGATCGCCGCCGCGTCTCGGCGCAATGGTTTTCCGGCACGATCCTCACCGGCCTGAGCGGCGCCGCACTGATGGGCGGCGCCGTGTTCGCTTCACTCGACGGCGAGACGCATTTCGCCACCCTGCCCGACCGCATCGAGAACATCATGCGCGGCTCGATCAGCGGCAACGAGCGGCCGGGCGGCACGCGCAAGAGCGACCGGCTGCCGCCCGCGGGCGAAGCCAACGGCGCGCGCCAGGTGATCCGCGTCACCACCATGAATCGAGTCGGCGATCGCGAGGTGGTGCGGGTGCGTCCGTTTGTGCGCGTGTCCGCCAACCTGACGATGACGCAATCGGAACTCACCGCCAGCATCCCGCCGTTCAATGCACAGAAGCTGTTGGCCGCCGCCGGCGCCGATGGCGTGCCGGTGGAAGAGCCCGGCGCGGAACCCGACGCCGAAGTTACCTTCGTCACCCGCGAGCTCGCCGGCTTGCTGGTGCGCGCCAAGATCGCGGCGACGCTGTCGACTGACGACATCATCACACGCGTGCGTGACACCGCGAACTGGACTGGTGGCGCCCAGCAGTCCCGCTATCAGATCGCGGGCGTGCAGCAGCCGCTGAGCACGAACACGATGTCCTACGCGCCCGCCGACCGCGAAGCCGATCCCTATGCTGGGTTCGAAGCACGCATCGTTCCCGAGAACATCACCCTGCTGCCCAAGACAGCCAACCAGACGACCGGCGGCAACACCTGGAGCGAGCGCGCCGTCACCGTCAAAAAAGGCGACACCATCGCCACCATCTTGCGCGAGATCGGCGCCACTCCGGACGAGATCAAGGCGATTGCTGCGGCGCTCGGAACGCGCGGCCGCGACGGTGGCCTCAAGGAAGGTCAGCGGCTGCGCATTCTCGTTTCTTCTGTCGACGGGTCGCGTCAGCAGCCGGTGCGCGTGATCGTTACCGGCGAAAGCGCGATCGAAGCGGTGGTGGCGCTGTCCGACCGTGGCCGTTACGTGTCGGTCGATGTCGCCAGCATGAACACCGAGGTTGCCGACGCGGGCGACGACGAGGAGGATGATGGCAAAGGGATGCGTCTCTACCACAGCCTCTACGAGACGGCGCTGCGCAATCAGATTCCGCGGCCGGTAATCGAGAGCTTGATCCGCATCTACTCCTACGACATCGATTTCCAGGTCAAGACGCAGCCGGGCGACAGCTTCGACGTGCTTTACGCCGGCGAAGACGAGACCGGGCCTGATGCCAAGACCGACGTGATGTTCGCGAGCCTCACGATCGGCGGCGAGGTCAAGCGGTTCTACCGGTTCCAGACCACCGACGACGGCATCGTCGACTACTACGACGAGACCGGGAAAAGCGCGAAGAAGTTCCTGGTCCGCAAGCCGCTCGGCCAAGGCATCATGCGCTCGGGCTTCGGCTCGCGACGCCACCCGCTGCTGCACTACACCAAGATGCACACCGGCGTTGACTGGGCTGCGCCGCTCGGCACGCCGATCTACGCCTCGGGCAACGGTGTGATCGACAAGGTCGGCTGGGAATCCGGCTACGGCAAGTACGTCCGCATCCGCCACTCGAACGGCTACGAAACCGCCTACGGGCACATGACGGCGTTCGCGCGCTCGACCCAGCCGGGCGCCCGCGTGCGCCAGGGCCAGGTGATCGGCTACGTCGGTTCGACCGGGCTCTCGACCGGCCCACACCTGCACTACGAGATCATGGTCAACGGCCGCTTCGTCGATCCGCTGCGCCTGAAGCTGCCGCGCGGGCGCGTGCTTGATGGCGGGATGCTGACCAGCTTCGAGCAGGAGCGCGACCGGTTCGACAGCATGATCGCCCGCAACTCGCGCGTTGCCTCGACCGGGCAGCCTGCACGCTAATTCAAACAGCTATTTGGCGATGATCGCGTTGCGCAGCGCGAACGGTACCGCCATGCGCGTCACCTCGATGTTGTTGGTGCCGCCGGTGCCGGTAATCCACATGGTGCCGTAGCCGAGGATGCGGCCGAGGATGGACTGCTGCACGTCCACCGTCTCGACCTTATCGAGGTTCATTTCCTCGGTGCTTCGCGCGATGAAAACCCGCGACAGCATCACCCGTCGATTTGTCACGGCGAACTCAGTGATCCAGCGGATGAACCACGCATAGGCAAAGGTGAGGACAAATAGCAGGCTGAACGTCCAGGCCGTTAGCTTAATGAGGCCGTCGCTGTTCGGCCAAGCGGCGTGGCCGAGCCACACCAATCCAATCCCCAGCACGAAAGACAGGATCGCCCAGCGGTAGATGATCCAATGCAGCCGGCCGGTCGCCGGTATGGATTCGCCCGGCTGCAGAACGGATCGAGCGTAACCCATCGGTCAATCGTGGCTGCTTGTTCGGTAAGCGGCGCGCGCGAATCGCGCGCCAGCGTCCACTGTAACGGCGTTACGCCGCCTCTGCGACCTGCTGACCGTTGAACGTCAGCCGTTGCTTGCCGGCCGAGATCGTCACCTTCTCGCCGTCCTTGATCTTGCCGGACAGGATCAACTCGGCGAGCGGGTCCTGCACCGACTTCTGGATCACGCGCTTGAGCGGACGCGCGCCATAGGCAGGATCGTAGCCCTTGTCGGCCAGCCACTCGCGCGCTTTGGCATCGAGCGCGATCGTCATCTTGCGATCCTCGAGCAGCTTGCCGAGCCGCGCCATCTGGATGTCGACGATGTGGCCCATGTGCTCGCGCCGCAGCCGGTGGAACAGGATGATCTCGTCCACGCGGTTGAGGAATTCGGGGCGGAAGCTCGCGCGCACCACCGCCATCACGTGATCCTTGACCGCGTCGGTGTCCTGACCCTCCGGCTGGTTGACCAGGAAGTCGGCGCCGAGGTTCGAGGTCATCACGATCAGCGTGTTGCGGAAGTCGACCGTATGGCCCTGCCCGTCGGTCAGCCGGCCATCGTCGAGCACCTGCAGCAGCACGTTGAACACGTCTGGATGGGCCTTCTCGATCTCGTCGAACAGGATCACCTGATAGGGCCGACGACGCACCGCTTCGGTCAGTGCACCGCCTTCATCGTAGCCGACATAGCCCGGAGGAGCGCCGATCAAGCGCGCCACCGAATGCTTCTCCATGTACTCCGACATATCGATGCGGATCAGCGCCTGCTCGTCGTCGAACAGATAGGCGGCGAGCGCCTTGGTCAGCTCGGTCTTGCCGACGCCAGTCGGCCCGAGGAACATGAACGAGCCGATCGGCCGATGTGGGTCCTGCAGGCCGGCGCGGGCGCGCCGCACAGCGGTGGAGACGGCTTTTACCGCTTCGGCCTGGCCGACCACGCGCTGCGCCAGCTCTTGCTCCATGCGGAGCAATTTCTCCTTCTCGCCCTCCAGCATCCTGTCGACCGGAACACCGGTCCAGCGCGACACCACCTGCGCGATGTGGTCGGAGGTCACTGCCTCCTCGACCACGGCGCCGCTGGCGCCCTTGCTTTCGATCGCCTTGAGCTTCTTCTCCAGCTCCGGAATGCGGCCGTAGGCCAGCTCCCCGGCCCTCTGGTACTCGCCGCGGCGCTGCGCATTGGCGAGTTCGGCCCGCAACTGGTCGAGCTCGGTCTTGAGCTTCTGTGCTTCCGAGAGCTTGTCCTTCTCGGACTTCCAGCGCGTCGTGAGGTCGGCGGATTGCTTCTCCAACGACTTCAACTCGGTTTCGAGCCGCTTCAGCCGCTCCTTGGAGCCCGGGTCGCTCTCCTTCTTGAGCGCCTCCTGCTCGATCTTCAGCCGCACGATCTCGCGGTCGATCGAGTCGAGCTCTTCCGGCTTGGAATCGACCTGCATCTTTAGCCGCGCCCCGGCCTCGTCCATCAGGTCGATCGCCTTGTCGGGCAGAAACCGATCCGAGATGTAGCGATGCGACAGCGTCGCGGCCGAGACCAGGGCGCCGTCGGTGATGCGCACGCCGTGGTGCTGCTCGTACTTGTCCTTGAGGCCGCGCAGGATCGAGATCGTGTCCTCGACGCTCGGCTCATCGACGAACACCGGCTGGAAGCGCCGGGCCAGCGCCGCGTCCTTCTCGACGTGCTTCTTGTATTCGTCGAGCGTGGTCGCGCCGATGCAGTGCAGCTCGCCACGCGCCAGCGCCGGCTTGAGCAGGTTCGAGGCGTCCATGGCGCCGTCAGCCTTTCCGGCGCCGATCAGGGTATGCATCTCGTCGATGAACAGGATGATGCCGCCGTTCGAGGATGTGACCTCGTTCAACACGGCCTTCAGCCGCTCCTCGAACTCGCCGCGGTATTTCGCGCCGGCGATCAGCGCGCCCATGTCGAGCGCGAGCAGCTTCTTGTCTTCCAGGCTGTCCGGCACGTCGCCGTTGACGATGCGCAGCGCCAGGCCTTCGACGATGGCGGTCTTGCCGACGCCGGGCTCGCCGATCAGCACCGGATTGTTCTTGGTGCGGCGGGAGAGGACCTGAATGGTGCGGCGGATTTCCTCATCGCGCCCGATCACCGGATCGAGCTTGCCGTCGCGCGCCGCCTGGGTGAGATCGCGGGCATATTTCTTCAATGCGTCATAGGCGTTCTCGGCCGACTGCGAGTCGGCCGTGCGGCCCTTGCGCAGGCTTTCGATCGCGGCATTGAGGTTCTGCGGCGTGACGCCGGCGCGAGCGAGTATCTTTCCCGCGTCGCTGTCCTTCTCAAGCGCGATTGCAAGCAGCAGCCGCTCGACCGTGACGAAGCTATCGCCCGCCTTCTCGGCGATCTTCTCGGCGTTGTCGAACAGCCGCGCGGTCGCGGCCGCAAGGTAGACCTGGCCGGCGCCGGCACCCGACACCTTCGGCATCTTGCCGAGGGCCTCTTCAACCGCGCTTAGGGCTTGGCGCGAATTGCCGGCGGAACGGTCAATCAGGCCGGCCGCCAACCCTTCCGGATCGTCGAGCAGGACCTTGAGGATATGTTCGGGTGTGAACTGCTGGTGCCCCTCCCGCAGTGCGAGAGATTGGGCGGACTGGACAAAACCGCGAGCGCGGTCTGTGTATTTTTCGATATTCATCAATCGCTCCCTCCGGGCCCTCTAGAGGCGCCCGCTGGCGGACCCCAACTGGAGCATCCGCCGCACCTGATGTAGGAACAAGGAGCCAACTTCGGAAGGGGCGACAGCCTTGCGTTGGCCTATTCGTACTCCACATCGAGCACGGCGGCGTTGGGTGCCTCGCGCTCCAGCGCCTCGCGGTATTTCAGGCAACCCCGCAGGAATTTCGGCCAGGGCGGCACAGCGATGGCGGGGTCGACGCGTTCGGGCAGCAACCCCCAAAGTTTGGGGTGGTGCCAGCACAACGCGTGTCCGCTGCTGTCGCGGTGGTCCCGGATGCCCGCTCGCAGCCGCTTCACCTCGACGATAAGCTGCTCGCGATTGATGGTCAGCAGGTCGTCATCCATGGCCAATCCTCCGCGGGGTGAATTTTGCCGATGAATTTAGACGTAGCGACAGTTCGCGCGATTTACAGGTATCCGGTGAAGGGGCTAACGCCCGAACCCCTCGCGCGGGTGGGCCTGTCGCCGGGCAACACCCTGCCGTTCGACCGCGCCTACGCCATCGAGAACGGTCCGTCCGGCTTCGACTCGGCGGCGCCGCAATATCTTCCAAAGATCCGCTTTCTGATGCTGATGCGGAACTCACGCCTGGCGGAGCTGCGGACCTCGTTCGACGACACCAGCCATGTCCTGACGGTCCGCTACGAAAACCGCGAGGCGGCGCGAGGTGACCTGCGAACAGCCGAAGGCCGTGCCGCGATCGAGCGGTTCTTTGCCGAGCATTGTGCTGACGAACTGCGTGGTCCGCCCAGGGTGCTGCAAGCGCCCGGGCACAGCTTTTCCGACGTGGCGAAGAAGGTCGTATCGATCATCAACCTCGGCTCGGTCGCGGAACTGGAGACCGTGACCGGAGCTCCGGTGAACCCATTACGCTTCCGCGGCAATCTCCATATTGCGGGCTGGCCGGCGTGGCGTGAATTCAGCCTACTCGGCCGGACCATCGAGATCGGCCCTGCGCGGCTCAAGGTCGTCAAGCGCATCGTGCGCTGCGCCGCAACCGAGGTCGATCCCGATACGGCCATTCGCGATCTGCCGATCCCCCGTGTGTTGATGGACACTTACGGACACGGCGATTGCGGCATCTATGCCGAGGTGATCGAGGGTGGCGTCATCGCGGCGGGAGATACGATCGAGGGCTCATGAAGTTGAAATGGCGATGCGCAACGTGTGGTGCGGAGCTGTCGCTCCTCGCGCGCTGGTGTCCAGAGTGCGGCACAGCCAACCCTGCCCGGCGCGCCGTGCTGGTTGCCGCTGCGGTCGTCGCGGTGCTGGGACCAGCGATCGCCATTGCGATCTATGCCGCTACTCGCTGGGAGCAGCCGCTGATTGCCGGCGACCGCTTGGCAGATCAACCGCTGCCGACCCAAGCGGCCAGCGCACCGGGCGACAATTTCGATTGGCTGGCGCTGGCGATGAAGGCCTGCGACGAGAAGGCAGAGGCCGAGCAGAACGCCCTGCATTTTTTGATCGTGCCGCTCGCCGACGATCCGAACACTATCGAGCAATGGCGGCCCAACGCGCTCAACCGCATCGGCAACGCGCTGGTGCTGCCGGGCGATGAAATGCTGACCGGCTTGCGCCGCAAGACGCTGTCGATCGCATCCCAGCCTTACGTCTTCAGCATCCGCGACGACAAGACCGGCAATGTCCGCGCCTGGGACGCTGCCACCGGGGTGAAGTGGTTCTCCATCGCGGACGCCAGCGACGTGACGCTGTTCAAGCTGCAGTACCGGCCAAACGGCCGCGGTCGCGACGATGGCTGGGGCAACTCGTTTCTGCACCGCAAGGGCACTTGCTACTGGGTCAACGCGATGTTCGAGGAGTAAGACTTCTACCTACTCGACAAATGCCAGCGGGCGGGCGACGGCTTCCAACGGCTTGCGTTCCGCCGGCACGCAGAACAGCGCTGCTATCAAACCGGCCGCCACCATCAGTCCGGCACCGAGCAGATAGCCGCCGAACACACTGTAGCGCGAGCCGGTGTCGATCAAGACGCCGAACAGCCAGGGCCCCGCGACACCGCCGATGCCAGTGCCGATCGCATAGAACACCGCGATGGCGAGCGCACGGATCTCGAGCGGAAACGTTTCGCTCACCGTGAGGTAGGCGGAGCTCGCGGCCGCCGAGGCGAAGAAGAACACGACGGTCCAGGCCAGCGTCTGCTGTGCCGCAGTGAGCAGCTCCTGCGCGAACAAGTAGCCGCTCGCGGCGAGCAGAATGCCCGACACGATGTAGGTGAAGGCGATCATGATCCGACGGCCCAGCACGTCGAACAGCCGTCCGAGCATGAGCGGGCCGAGAAAGTTTCCCGCTGCGAACGGCAGAATGTACCAGCCGATATGATCGCCCGGGATGCCGTAGAAGTCGGTCAACACCAGCGCATAGGTGAAGAAGATCGCGTTATAGAAGAACGCCTGTGCGCCCATCAGGCTTAATCCGACCAGCGCGCGCCGGCGATGGCTGCGCAGCAGCGTGCGCATCACTTCGGCGAGCGGTGTGTGGGTCCGGGTCCGCAGCCGGATGCGGGGCAAGTCTGCTGCGGGAGGCGGCGCGGCGCCAAACACGCCGCGCTCGATCTCGGCGACCACGCGCTCCGCCTCCTCGGCGCGGCCGTGCGTCATCAGCCAGCGCGGGCTTTCCGGCAGCCACAGCCGCATGAAGAAGATCACCAGGGCAAGCAGCGCGCCAATCAGGAAGGCCAATCGCCAGCCGTATTCCGGATCGATGATCACAGGATCGAGCAACACAATGGCGCCAAGTGCGCCGAGCGCTGCGCCAACCCAGAAGCTGCCGTTGATGACAAGATCTGTCCAGCCGCGCACCCGTGCGGGAATGAGCTCCTGGATGGTCGAATTGATGGCGGCGTATTCGCCGCCGATCCCGGCGCCTGTCAGAAACCGGAACAGCGCGAAACTCCAGAGATTCCAGGACAACGCGGTCGCCGCCGTGGCGACGAGGTAGACCACCAGCGTGATGAAGAACAGCTTCTTGCGGCCGAGCCGGTCGGTCAGCCAGCCGAAGAACAGCGCGCCGCAGACCGCGCCGGCGAGGTATGCGGCCGCGGCGAAACCGACCTCGGCATTGCTGAACTGCAGCACGGGGCTTGCCTTGAGCGCGCTGGCCACGGTGCCGGCCAGCGTCACTTCCAGGCCGTCGAGGATCCAGGTGATGCCGAGTGCAACCACCACCAGAGTGTGAAAGCGGCTCCACGGCAGTCGATCGAGCCGCGCCGGAATGTCGGTTTCGACGATGGTTTGCGCCACGCCTTGCGAACGCCGCGCCCGGCCGATCGTTCCAGACAAAACCGGCGGCAAGTCACCCTGCCGCCGGTCGAAAGCCACAAAGCGTGAAGCGAAGCGGCTATGGCACTACGGCATCACGTAGGCGTAGATGCGCCCGCGTGGATAGACGGTTTCGGCGACGCGGCGGGCGTGATTGCCCGAAATGATGATCGGGTTGCCGTTCGAATCGATGCCGCTGACCACGCCGACGTGGCCGCCGCGCTTGCCGCGCGACATCACGGCGATCGCACCGACCTGCGGGCCGGACACCCGCGTGCCGTACGACGCGAACGAACGCGCCATGTTGGAACCGCTGCCGCGATGGCCGGAGCGCTCCAGCACCATGTTCATGAAATGACCGCACCACAGTGCGCTACGCCCGGTCGGGTTGCTGCCGATGTAGCGCCGTGCTTCGGAAACGACGCCGGTGCCGCCCACGTCGGAGATCGCGCCGGAGGGCGTCGCGGCAGCATAGGAATTGCCGGCAACGTCGGGAATTGGCGGCGACGCCGTGCCGGTCGATCATGGCAGGCTGCAGACGCAGCAGCCGCACCATGCGAGCCTTCCGGTGTACGGCGCGGCGCGCGACGTGATGGCGCCGCCGCGCGCTCATGTCGGTGAATTGCGCTTCGCTTATCGATGGATTTGAAATTTCCGCCGCCTTGTTCAACGTCCTTGCGGACGCAGGCGTCGCAGCAAGTCCAATCGCGCACAACAGCAGAAAGTTTCTTGTACTGGTCAAGATCATTACCAGGTTGTCCTTTTCTTGAAAATCGCCCCCGACGCTGCAACGCAACATCGCGCGCCGAATTGACGGCTGAGGTGGCGACAATGTGGCGAGGGACAACATACGGCTCGAAATGATGAACACGCGCAGCGACTGTTGCCAACATCGCCCCGCTGCAACGTTTTTTGCAGCAGCCCACTGCGCGCATGAGCTGCGCGCGCAAATGCATGGCGGGTTAACGGAATAGGAAACTGCGGTCGTCGCAACTGCAAATATCGCAACTGCGAATTTCGATTCGACGCGAAGCTTAAAACTAGCGCCGGCTCAGCAAGAACACCGCCTGTTCGCCGAACAGATTCCAGAACCACCATGGCGCATTGAGCCGCAGCGGCGAACCCCAGGCGTTGAGCGCGAGCGCCTTGTCCATGTTCGCGCCCGCGACGAAGCAGAGCTGGCGAAAATCCTTGATGGTGCAGAAGTGGATGTTCGGCAAATCCCACCATGCGTAGGGCAGATTGTCGGTCTGCGGCATGTGGCCACCGAACGCGACCTGTCGGCGGATGCGCCAGTGGCCGAAATTCGGGAATGACACGACGGCGCGGCGACCGATGCGCAGCATGTGTTCGAGCACCGTCCGCGGATGCCGCGTCGCCTGCAGCGTCTGCGACAGGATGACGTAATCGAACGCATCGTCAGGATAGTCGGCTAGGTCAGTGTCGGCGTCGCCCTGGATCACCGCGAGGCCCTTGGCGACGCATTCGTTTACGCCCTCGCGGGACAGCTCGATGCCGCGGCCGTCAACGCCGCGCCGCTCGCCGAGCAGCCGCAGCAGCTCGCCGTCGCCACAGCCGACGTCGAGCACACGGGCGCCCGGCGCCACCATGTCGGCGATCAGCAACAGGTCGACGCGCGAGCCACCCGGCGTGCGGGCAGCCTCGGCCATGGTGAGATCGCGTTTGAGCCGCAACAGCATGGTCACCTCGCCCCGCCTTGCGGGAGGCCGCGCGCCTTGCACGCGCCATCGAGGAAGCCGCGCACGATGGCAAACAGCTCCGGCTCGTCGAGCAGGAACGCATCGTGGCCCTTGTCGGTGACGATCTCGGCGAACGAGACCCGCGCGCCGCCGGCGTTGAGCGCGTGCACGATGGCTCGAGAATCCGAGGTCGGGAACAGCCAGTCCGACGTGAACGAGATCACGCAGAACCGTGTTGGCGATCCCTTGAACGAATTGGCGACCGACCCGCCGTAGTCGGCGGCGAGATCGAAATAATCCATCGCGCGCGTGAGATAGAGATACGTATTGGCGTCGAACCGCTCGACGAACGAACTGCCCTGATGACGCAAGTAAAACTCCACCTCGAAATCCGCGTCGAACGAGAACGTCGGATTGTCGCGATCCTGGAACTTGCGGCCGAACTTGCGATGCAGCGCGGCGTCGGACAGGTAGGTGATATGAGCGCCCATGCGCGCCACCGCGAGCCCGCGCCGCGGGTTGGTGTTCTCGATCAGATAACGGCCCTGGCGCCATTCCGGGTCGGCCATCACGGCCTGGCGGCCGACTTCATGGAACGCGATGTTCTGTGCCGAGTGGCGCGTCGACGCCGCAATCGGCAACGCCGAGAACACACGCTGCGGGTAGCTTGCCGCCCATTGCAGCACCTGCATGCCACCCATCGATCCGCCGGCCACCGAGAACAGCGTCTCGATGCCAAGCTGGTCGAGCAGCATGGCTTGCGCGCGCACCATGTCGCGAATGGTGATGACCGGAAAATCCAGGCCCCACGGCTTGCCGGTCTTCGGATTGGTCGACGCGGGGCCACTGGTGCCGAGACAGGCGCCGACCACGTTCGGGCAAATCACGAAAAACCGTTCGGTGTCGATTGGCTTGCCCGGACCGATCATGGTCTCCCACCAGCCAGGCTTGCGCGTGACGGGATTGGTGCTCGCCACATGCTGATCGCCGGTCAGCGCGTGGCAGATCAGTACCGCGTTGCTGCGCTCGGCGTTGAGCGAGCCGTAGGTCTTGTAGGCGATCTGGAAGGGCGCGAGCGTGACGCCGGCATCAAGCGTCAGCGGTTTGTCGGGACCGAACCGCGCGATCAGGCAATCGCGCGGCTCGTCGGCCTCGCGGACGCGAGCCGATGCCTCAAGCGTGGTGCCAACCTCGGCCATGGATGTCCCGGCGGCCAAAAAAGACCAGTATATCAGGGGTTACGTAGGGATCGGCGGGCGCTCATGTCAACGCCTTCTTTGCGCCCGGCGGCCCACTGCCCGCAACCCCAGGCGTGGCCTGACAATGCGGCCCTCTTTAGGTGGCGCATGTTCTTCGGCGAACGGTGTCCACTTCGCCGGGACATGCGCTAGTGTCGCCCACCATGACCAAGCCACCACAAACCGGCGTTCCGCCGCTTGCCGACCTGCGCAAGGAGATCGACCGCATCGACGAGGCCATGCACCGCCTGCTGATGGAGCGCGGCGAGATCATCGACCGCCTGATTGCGGCCAAGAACACCCAGGAGGTGGGCTCGGCGTTTCGCCCGGCCCGCGAGGCCGACATGATGCGGCGTCTGGTCGAGCGTCACCGCGGCATCCTTCCGCTCGACACCGTGGAAAGCATCTGGCGCGTCATCATCTCGACGTTTACCAACGTGCAGGCGCCGTTCTCAGTGCATGCCGATCTTTCCGCGGGCGACGCCTTGATGCGCGACAGCGCCCGCTTTCATTTTGGATTCACGGTGCCGTTCATTCCTCACACCGGCGCTTCCGGCGTGGTGGCTGCGGTCTCGGAATCCAAGGGCGACCTCGGCTTGGTGCCGGCCTTTGCAGCGCCCCATGCGGGCGCGTGGTGGAGCGCGCTCGAGTTCGAGAGCGCGCCGAGGATTATCGCGCGGCTGCCGTTCATCGAGCGCGCCGATCATCCGGCTGCGCTGCCGGTGTTCGTGGTGTCGCGCGTCGCCGCCGATGCCATGGTCACTGAGACGGAAGTCTGGAGTGTCCACGTCACCGCCTGGGGCCCTGACGCGGGACGCGCGGCCGCGGCGCTCGCAGCACTGATCGCGGTGCCGGACCCGATGCTCGACGACGGCACGGCGCTGCTGATCTCGGTCCCGGCGGGCCGCAGCATCGGCGAGGTCAGCGCCGCTCTGGTTAAGGCCGGTGCCAAAGTGCACTCCTCGGCCCTCGTCGGCAGCCACGCGGCGCGCTATACGGTGCCGGCCAGGACTGCCAGATGAACTCGAAGTAGCGCATTCCAATGACTTCCGACCGTCCGCAGCCACGCCCTGGCGTGCTCGATATCGAGGCCTATGTGCCCGGCAAGAGCACCGCGCCCGGCGTCGCCAAGGTGTTCAAGCTTTCGTCCAACGAGACGCCGCTCGGTCCGAGCCCGAAGGCGATCGCCGCATACAACGCCGTGGCCGCGCATCTGCAGGACTACCCGGACGGCGCGGCCACCGAGTTGCGCGAAGCGATCGGCCGCGTGTTCGGGCTCGACCCCGACCGCATCGTCTGCGGCGCCGGCTCAGATGACCTCCTCAACCTGATCGCGCGCGCCTATCTCGCCGATGGCGACGAGGCGATCCACACCACCCATGGCTTCCTGGTCTACCCGATCGCGACGCTCGGCACCGGCGCCAAGCCGGTGGTCGCGCCGGAGACCGAGTTCACCGCCAATGTCGACGCCATCCTCGAGCGGGTGACGGCGAAGACCAAGGTCGTCTTCCTCGCCAATCCGAACAATCCGACCGGCACCTATATCCCGTTCGACGAAGTGAAGCGGCTGCACCGCGGGTTGCCAAAGCACGTGCTGTTCGTGATCGACGCGGCGTATGCCGAATATGTCCGCCGCAACGACTACGAGGCAGGGATCGAGCTCGTCGCCACCAGCGACAACGTGGTGATGCTGCGAACATTCTCGAAAATCTACGGGCTTGCGGCGCTCCGGCTCGGCTGGCTTTACGGGCCGGCGCATGTCGTCGATGCACTCAACCGCATCCGTGGGCCGTTCAACGTCAACGCGCCGGCGATCTACGCCGGCATCGCCGCGATCGAGGACACCGCGCATCAGGAGAGAGCCCGCGAGCACACCACCAAGTGGCTCGCCTGGCTTACGGACGAAATCGGCAAGCTCGGCCTGAAGGTGACGCCGAGCGTCGCTAATTTCGTGCTGATCCATTTCAAGGACACCAAGGCCGCTACCAATGCGAATGCGTTCCTGATGAAACGCGGCCTGGTGCTGCGCCAGGTTGGCGCCTACAAGCTGCCGAGCGCGTTGCGCATGACAGTCGGCAGCGAAGAGGCGAATCGGCTGGTCGTGCAATCGCTCACGGATTTCCTGGGGCAGCCGAAGTGATCGACAAGCCGATCTACAACCGGCTTGCGTTGATCGGCGCCGGCCTGATCGGCGGCTCGATCGCACGCGCCGCGCGGGCGCAGGGCGCGGTGCGCTCCATCGTGGTGACCGCGCGTTCGGCCGCCACGCGCAAGCGTGTCGCCGAACTCGGCTTTGCCGACCAGGTGGTCGAGAGCAACGCCGCCGCGGTGGAAGGTGCCGATCTGGTCATCGCTTGCATCCCGGTTGGCGCGAGCGGCGCGGTCGCGAACGAGATCGGCCCGCATCTGATGAAGGGTGCGACCGTGTCCGACGTCGGCTCGGTGAAGGGCACGGTGCTGCGCGACATGTCTCCTCATCTGCCGCCAGACGTGCATTTCATTCCAGCCCACCCGGTCGCCGGCACCGAGGATTCCGGTCCGGACTCGGGCTTCGCCGAATTGTTCGTCAACCGCTGGTGCATCCTCACGCCGCCAGAGAATACCGAAAAGGCGGCGATCGAGCGGCTCACCAAGTTCTGGACCGCGCTCGGCGCCAATGTGGAGAGCATGCCGGCCGACCACCACGACCTGGTGCTGGCGGTAACGAGCCATCTGCCACACTTGATCGCATACACCATCGTCGGCACCGCCGACGAACTGGGCGAGGTCACACGCTCGGAGGTGCTGAAGTTTTCCGCCGGCGGCTTCCGCGATTTCACCCGCATCGCGGCGTCGGATCCGACCATGTGGCGCGACGTGTTCCTGGCCAACAAGGACGCCGTGCTGGAAATGCTCGGACAATTCAGCGAGGACCTGTCTTCGCTCACCCGCGCCATGCGCAGCGGCGACGGTCAAGCGCTGTTCGACCATTTCACTCGCACCCGCGCGATCCGCCGCGGCATCGTCCAGATCGGTCAGGACTCGCCGGCGCCCGACTTCGGCCGCGCCCATGGCGGGCTGCCCGCCGAGCCGTTGCCGCGGCCCTACGCGGCCGACAACGAATAGAATTTCAGCTCCCGCCATCGTCGATCCCGAAGCACGCCAGGCATCGGACCGCTCCTGACGGCTCGCGCATCTGGTAGGGCCGTCCGCAGATCGCGCAGTTCGGTTCGACAGCCTGCCACGTCTGCGCAGAATAGGGCTGACGGTCGATCGCCAGCAGAAACAGATTGGCGGCGCCAAACACGATCTGTCGTTTGGAAATCTTGGACACGCCATGATGCCGGTCGCGGAAGTGGATCGGCAATTCGGCGATGCTGAGACCGGCGCGCGCAAGCCGCACCACACAGGTCACGAAGAAGCCATAGCCGTCGCTCCCGATGGTCTCGACCAACCCTTCCGGCACGCCGGCAAGCTTAGCGGCGCGCAGCGAAGTGGTGTGCTCGGCGACCGGTAAGCGCAACAAAGCGGCCGCGAGCGCATTGGCGCCGCGGCTCACAGCGAGGCGAAACCCGCTGTAGTCATGCCGCGCACCTGGAATAAAGCGTGAGCCGAGCGCGACGTCCGCGCCAGCGTCGAGTGCATCGAACAAGCGTTGCACGTCGGCTGGATCGTGCGAGAGGTCAGCGTCGAGCGTGGCAAACCGGGCATATCCCGCGCGGCGCGCATGCAACCAGCCGAGCTTGTGCGCCGAGCCGATACCGAGCTTGCGCGGTCGGACAACGACGCCGATGCGGGGCTCGGCCGCGACCCGCTTGGCCAGCACATCGAGCGTGCCGTCGTTTGAGTTGTCGTCGACCACCAAGACGTCGCAGCGGGTCCGCAGCCCGAGCAGGCCATCGAGCATCGCATGGATCGACCCGCGCTCGTTGTACGTACAGATGAACACCAGCGTGTCGCTGGTCTTTGCTGGCTTCGGAAAGTGCGGAATTTGGGAGGGAGAGAGAGACACGATCGGCCAGATCAAGCTTGACTCGACGCTGGCATGGGCTGTGCTTGACGGGAATCCCCGCCGACCAACCCGCGGTGGAGGGCGTACACACAACCGAACCACAACAGCAAGGCCACCAATGTGGTCGAGCCGACCCAAAGCATGACGCCATGCGCGAAACTGCCGACCAGATCCTTGTTGCTGAACACCGTGATCACAGCCGCGCTTCCGACCACGCCCCATAAGACACGGTCTCGTGTGACGAGCGCAGCGCGCGCCAGACAGAACGCCGGCAGAACCAGGATGCCGAAATGCGCGCGCCCCGACATCGGCGACATCAGCAGCATCAGCGTTATGATGATGGAGAATTCAAACGCATCCTGCCCCGGCAGCCCGCCTCGGTCCGGTATGGCTCGCCGCCGCGCCCGCAACGCAGCTACAATCGAAGCGGCAAGCAGAACAACAAAGATCGTATTGACGATTGGCTTGATGGTTGCTGGACGGAGCAAGGGGCGTGGCACTGATTGAGGTTGACGCCCATCAAGCGCCAGCCTGGTGTTGATCAGCCGTTGCATCGTGCCGCCGAGCGCTTGGTTGTAGATGAGCTCAGTGCCCCACTGGCCGAGCTCGGTGTTAAGACCTTGCGTGGGCAGAACGTAGCGCGTCACCCATTGCTCGACCCACGTTGTGCCTACCGGCGACCGGCTGACGAGGTCGGGCAGCAGATTGACGGCAAGCGCGACAATTCCGACGCACACCGCCGCAAGCCATTGCCGACGCATCAGCAGATATGGCCCGAACAGCAGCGGCGTCGCCTTGAATGCCGCTGCCAGCCCGATCAGAGAGCCCGCTAGCGCCTGACGCTCGGTGCGAAGGTAGAACGCACCGGCGATGACAAGCGCACCGATCAGAACGTCGGTTTGCTGATGCGCCAAGGCATTGAGCGTGTAGGCCAGGCTGCACGCCACGCCCGCACCGAACGCGAGCCATTCGCCTTTCTCCGTCAGCGGCAGCCCGCGCAGCGGCATCCCGCCGGCGATCCGCCAGGCTCCGGCGAATGCGACGACCAGCGCAACGGCGTTGATGGCGAACAAAACCAGGCGAGCCAGCCAACCTGGTAGCGCGCCGAACGGCGAGGCGAGCAACGCTGCAAACGGCGGATAAAAATAGGGCGAGCCTTCAGCGTAGAAATTCTCGCCGCGCCAAAGCTGCATGCCGGCGCGCACATAAACGTCCAGCCACTCCGATTGATGCTTCAACAGCGCCTGCGCACAGAGCACGATCAGCAGCACGACCGTCGCAATGAGCAACGGCCGTTTCAGCAGTAGCGATCGAGCAGCCGAGAGGCGTTCCGATCCCTTGCTCGCGAGCGACATCTGTTCGTCCATTCGGAATTTGGCGCCGCACGCGTTGGAAGAGCGGGGCAAATTGTCAACTGCGCCGGCCAGAGGTTAATCCGGCAGCGGCGGGACAGTCAAAAAAGCGCCGCTGCCCGTCCGAGCGGGATCGGACCCAGGCTGACGGCGCCGTCGTTGAAACGCAGCGGCAGCGTGATGGCGCGCTTGCCTTCGATCTCGGCCGGCTTACCGATGAAGTTCAGGCCGGCGACCAGGGCGGGGCCTGCATTCTGACGCGCGACGCCGCCCAGCCCTGGCGCGAGCTGGTCGAGCCGGCTTGCGGCACCACCGAGCGGACCGGGGGTGCCCTGCGGGGAGCGTCCATCGAGGCCGAGCGCCGGCATTAGATTGATCAGGTTGGCGACGGTGAGGCGGAGCTGGCCGTCCGGCCGCCCGCTCGGCGACAGGCCGAGCGGGCCATTCGCCGTGGCGATGGTGTCGCCCTGCTGCACCCGGGCATTGGTGATCTCAAGGCGGCCACCGGCCGCTTGGATTTCGCGAAAGCGGTCCGGCCACGACTTTGCTGCAAAATCCTTGAGGCCGCGCAGCACCGAAGTGATGTCGGCATCGAGCGGCTGTACGGTCAAGGGATGCAGCGTCGGCGCGGAGGCCTTTGCCAGTTTCAGCACAACCTCGATGACCGGATTACTGGCGGCGGAGCCTTCGATCATGCGGCCGCGGAGCTCAAACCTCTGCGCGTTGAACAGCTGCTGCGTCTGCGCGCCGTCCGCACGCTCGATCACCGGCTGATCGAGCGTGATAGCAAATTGCTCCGGTGACGTCGGCGACCCGCGGAGCTCGGTCTGGGCCTGTTGCCACTTGATTGTGACGGTGGTGCCCTCGCCCGTCCCCGTAATGGTCAGCGGTCCGGCAATCTCGCTGATGAGAAGGGTCGGCTGCCAGACCCGAGCGGTAATCAGAACATCCTTGGCTTTGATCAGCAGCGGTGGCGCGTCGTGCCGCTGTATCTCCAAGCTGGAGTCGGTGCAGCGCAATTCAAAGCGGAACGGGAAACCGCCCACGGTCTGCGAGCCGCAAGTATGGACACGGCCGGCAGTGGCCTGCCGCTCCCGCCATCCGGCGATCATCGCTTCGGCGCGATCCGCGGCGTAGTACCACGCCGCGCTCCAGAGGCCGGCCAGGACCGGAACCAGAGCGATCAGGATCAGCGGCCAGCGTCGGCGGCGCGAGGTCAATTCTTGCTGCATCGGGCCTGTGAAGCCGCGGAATACGGCGTTTCAAAGGATGCGGTTTGCCCCCATTCGGTCACCTTGTCCAGCCTGTTGCGGGCGGCGCGACAGCCTGATAGCGAGCCGCTCTTTGCGAGGTGCTGCCAGACATGGATTCGGCTTTCGATCACGAACCCAAGGATCTTTGGGTGTTCGGATACGGCTCATTGATCTGGCGGCCCGGCTTCGACTACGTCGAGCGCGTGTCGGCGCGCCTGGTCGGCCTGCATCGTTCGCTCTGCGTCTATTCCTTCGTGCATCGCGGCACGCCGGAACGGCCCGGCCTGGTGTTGGGCATTGATCAGGGTGGCGCCTGCCGCGGCATCGCCTACCGGGTGGCCGCGCAGCAGCGTGCCGCCACCCTCGCCTATCTGCGCGCCCGCGAACAGGTGACGTCGGTGTACCGGGAAACCGTGCGCACCGCCTGGCTCGAGGGCAAGCCGCAACGGCGCGTCGATGCCGTGTGCTATGCCGTCGATCGTGGTCATCCGCAATATGCCGGCCGGCTCACCCTCGAGCAGCAATTGCATCACGTCCGCCAGGGTCATGGACGCTCCGGCAACAACCGGGATTACGTAATCGAAACAGTGGCCGCACTCGAAGCGATGGGTTGCCGGGATGCACCGCTGCACATGCTCGCCGAGCGGCTCAAGGGCGTGCACGAGACCCACGCTGGTGCGTGATCCTCACCGCATTGGCCGCGGCGCCGACTCCATTACGCCTGAGTTCGCTCTCGCCTTCGACGATCAGCCGAGCCGTCGCAGTCTCGATATCGTTCTGCAGTCGCAAAAAAAATGCCTGCTTATCCAATCCCGGCAGGATCGGGTCGAGGAATTCGACCACGATCGTGCCGGGCATGCGGAGGAACGAGCGTCGGGGCCAGAACAGGCCGGCGTTGAGCGCGACCGGCATGCAGGGCACGCCGACCACGTCATAGAGATGCGCCACGCCGTATTTGTAGGCGGGTTCGGCGCCTGCCGGCCGGCGCGTGCCTTCCGGGAAAATGAAAAGCTGCCGGCCGCTTCGGATCGTCTCGCGCGCGCGCACCGTCATCGCCACCAATGCCTGCGAGCCGGAGCCGCGGTCCACCGAGATCATCTCGCCTTTCCACATGAACCAGCCGAACAGCGGGATCCACATCAGCTCGCGCTTGACGATGAAGATCGGCTGCTCGAACAGCGGTAACAGCGCAAAAGTCTCCCAGGTGGACTGGTGCTTGGCGGCAACGATCAGCGGGCCTGAAGGAATTTTTTCCAAGCCGCGAAACTCCACCGTGGTGCCGCAGACCACGCGGAGCAGCCACAGGCTGGTGCGACCCCACAGCTTTGCCATCTCAATGATGGCGCCGCGCGGCATCAACAACGTCGGAATGGCCGCGATCAGCAGCACCGCGAGGTTGAGATAAAACAACAGATTGAAAAGGATAGACCGGACCAACACCACCACGGGCAACCTATCGCTCTACCTTCCTGCTTTCCGAACCCGGCTTTCCGTCTCGCGCCGCGGCTCAGGCAAACGCGTCAAGCCGCATGCGGGTCAACGCGACGATATACTTCAGATATTCGAAAAAGAGGAGCCTCGCTGTTGCCGGATTTTTCCACCACATGTCGGCGCGGACGCGATCAGACACCACGGGAAATGGCACCAGCCGCACATCCGGGAGCTGATGTGCGATCTCTGCCAGCGCCCGCGGCATGTGGAAGTCCGACGTGACGATGATCAGCGACTTGGCGCGCTGCTCCAGCGCCCAGCGCTTGGTCTCAGCCGCATTGCCGATGGTATCGAGCGCCACACGATCGAGGTCGACGCAGCAGGCAAACCAGCGTGAGTACTCTGGCGTCAGCGCCGCGATTTCCGAAAGCCGCGTCGCCGGATAGACGCCGGTGATCAGCAGGCGGCGGCCGTGCCCAGCGGCAAGCAGTTCGAGCGCCTCGCTGATCCGGAACGCGGAGCCGGTCAGCACCACAATGCCGTCCGCCTTGGTCCTCATCGGGACCTCAGCCTCGGGCAGCCGTTCGATGAACCAGACAAAACCGATTGAGAGCGCCAACGCAGCGAGGAAGAGCACGGCAATGATTTTGCGGATGCCAGCCATCGGTTCTAACCGCCGGCAAACACTAGCATGGAATCTGGCGTCCCCATGGCCGCCAAACTACTCGATGGTCCGCAGCGTCTGGTTGACAGTTTGCCGCGAGGTGAGCGCCGTCACCGCGGCGATCACCAAGGCCTGCACGGCAATCGCAACATAACCTTCGATGCCAAGCACGAACGTGCCAAACAACGTGGCGAGCTGCTCGCCGCCCGTCACGCCGATCCCCCATTTGCCAGCCAGCGCAGCGAGAATGAACACCACGATCGCGGCGCCGCCGCCGATCAGCCCGCCCTCCAATCCAAGGACGAGGAAGTGGCGCTGGAATTGGCTGGCGATGAAGCCGTCCGTCGCGCCAATGAAATGCAGAACCTCGACGATCGGCCGGTTGGCCGCCATGGCGCCTCGGGTGGCGAACGCGACCGACAGGATGGTCGCCGCCAACATCAGCAGCAGAACCCCGATGCCGCCCAGAACGGTGGTGTTGGCCATGGAGCGCATCCGATCCATCCAGGCGCGATGATCGTCGAGACTGGCGCCGGCGACCCGCTCGTTGAGCAGCTTGCGCAGCTGCGCAAGGTCGGGCGTGGCGCTGGGCGCAAGCCGCACCACGATGATGCGCGGCACCGGCAGGTCCTGCAGCGCGGCGCCGCTACCGAGCCAAGGCTCCAAGAGGCGCGCCGACTCCTCCTTGGAATAGGCACGCACCTCCCTGACGCCCGGGAACTCACGCGCGATCTCGACAGCCCGCGCGATTTGGCCTTCGAAGTTCTGTCCGGTTTCGGGGCGAACCTGGATGGTGATCTCGCGCGACAGATCGGACTGCCAGTCGTTCGCGGCGGCGCGGACCAGCATGACCGCACCGACCATGAGGGAGGCGAGGAACGTCATGATCGCGACCACCGCCACCAGCGCACGTCCGGCGATCGAGTTCTTTGGTACGATTGGCGTGTCGCGCTTCGGCAGCAGACCGGCCATCCGCTGCGTCACCGAGAGCTCGCTTTTGATCTGCAGGTCGCTCATCGGGGCATACTCAATCGTAGGCGTGCAGCCGGCCGTTATGCAGCACCAGGCGGCGGGCGTCGTACTGGTCCATCAGCGCGATGTCGTGGGTCGCGATCAACACCGTCGTGCCGGACTTGTTGAGCTCGATGAACAGCCGCAGCAGGCGCTGCGCCAAACTAGGGTCGACGTTGCCGGTCGGCTCGTCGGCGAGCAACAGTTGCGGCCGCGCGATCACCGCGCGCGCGATTGCAGCGCGCTGCTTCTCGCCGCCGGACAGCACCGGCGGCAGCGCGCTCACGCGGTCGCCGAGCCCGACCCAGTTCAGCAGCTCGATGACCTCGCCGCGGTAGCTCGACTCGTCCTTACCCATCACCCGGAACGGCAGCGCAACGTTCTCAAAGGTCGTCATGTGATCGAGCAGCCGGAAGTCTTGGAACACGATGCCGATCCGCCGCCGCAGCAGCGACAGCTCGTCCTTGGACAGGGTGACGACGTCACTGCCGAACAGCGTGATCAGGCCGCGCGTCGGCTTGAGCGACAGGAACAGGAGCCGCAGCAGCGAGGTCTTGCCGGCACCCGAGGGCCCGGTCAGGAACTGAAATGAGTTCGGCTCGATATGAAAGCTGAGGTCGTGCAGGACCTCCGGGCCGAGCCCGTAGCGCAAGCCGACATGCTCGAAGCGGACCAAGCCTTCCCTCTCCAGTCCGTCGCGGTGCGACCGCGACTCGCCCCGTACAGGATAGCGGAATTGCCACCATAGGCCGGCGTTTACAAAGCGTTAACCGGCACCAGCGTGCAAAAATCAGATAGCGGCTGCATTTCCATGGTTTCCATTGCGTTAACGGACCGCTGCTACGGTCGCGGCGAGAAGCCCGGTCTCCGCCAAGATGCGCTGATGCAAATCGTCTGTCCGAACTGCGCGGCCTCGTACCAGGTCAGTGCCTCCGCGATCGGCGTCGCGGGGCGCTCGGTGCGTTGCGTGCGTTGTCGTCAGATCTGGACGCAGCACCCCTTGGCGGAGGTGCCCCCGCTGATGGCCCCTGCCGCAGCGGCGGTGGGCGAGGCCGCGGTTGCGGCCTTCTCGGCCGAGCTCGGCAAGCCGATCCAGCCCCCGGCGGCTGCCACCCCCCCACCGGTCGCCGAGGCCGCAGCGCCCGCGCCGGCGGTCACTGAAAACGGCGACCCGCCCGGACCCTCGCTCGACGACCTGATGGGGCCCGGCCAAGCCGCGGCAGCGCCAGCCGCGGAGCCGCAGCCCACCGCCGACGCCGGTGAGCCGGCCGGCGCCCCGCTCTCCGAGATATCCATCCCCACCGGCGAGGGTCCGCCGATCGCGCCGGCGATGGCCGACGCCACTCCATCCAACCGGCCCGACCGGCCGGGCAGCGGCGACGTCGAGAGCATCGCCACCCGCCGCCGCAAGCGCAGCGCGGCGCGCCGGCGCATTCCATCGCTGCGATCCGGCCGGATGCCGGCCCTCATCCTGGTGCTGGTCGGCGGGATCGCGGCGCTGATCGCCTGGCGCGGCAGCATCGTGCGGCACGCGCCACAGATGGCCTCGCTCTACGCCCGGATCGGGCTGCCGGTGAACTTGCGCGGCCTCGCCTTCACCGAGGTCCGGGTATCCCGCGACACCCACGACGGCGTAGCGGTGCTGATGGTCGAAGGCTCCATTGCCAGCGCCGCCTCGACCCCCGTCGAGGTGCCGCGGCTGCGCTTTGCAATGCGCAACGAAACTGGCGCCGAGATCTACGCCTGGACTGCGATGCCGACCCGGGAAGTGCTGGGGCCGGCGAAACGTTACCGTTCCGCAGCCGCCTCGCCTCGCCGCCCGGCGAAGGCCGCGACGTGACGGTGCGCTTCTTCACCCGGCTCGACGCCGTCGCCGGCCTGCGCTGAGGGCGCCGTGGCGCGCATCCTGATCGCCGAAGACGAAGACTCGGTCCGCGCGCTGGTGGTGCGCGCCCTGGAGACGGACGGCCACAAGGTGACCGGCGTGGCTGACGGCGCCGCCGCGCTCGATGCGCTGCATCGCGCCGACGGCGCGTTCGACTTGCTGATCGCCGACATCAAGATGCCGATCATGGACGGGATCGCCTTGGCATTGGCGGCGGCGCGCGACGATCCGCGGTTGGGCATCCTCCTGATGACCGGCTATGCCGATCAGCGCGAACGCGCCGCCGGCCTCGAGCATCTGGTCCACGGCGTGATCGCCAAGCCGTTCTCGGTCGCGGACATCCGCTTCGCGGTCGCCAGCGCGCTTCTGAAAGGCAAGCGCTAGAAGCTGTTCAGCTGCGCTGAATAAGATTCGTCGCTCGTTCTTGTTTGAGCATGATCTTTTCCGAAAACCGGACGCCACTTTTCGGGATCATGCTCTTGTTTGAGCATGATCTTTTCCGAAAACCGGACGCCACTTTTCGGGATCATGCTCTAGACCACGAACTCGCGGCCGACCGCGCGGCAATCCATCTCGTATTCGAGCATCTGCACCGGCGGCCTGGCGTAATGCCAGGACAGGCCCGCGTGCGCCGCGCCGCGTTTGACGATCTCGTCGGCCAAGAACGGATGCAGGTCGTGCACGGTATAGACCTGCGTCGCGGTGGTGTCGGCCCAGCTGAAACCGAAACCGGCAAGCCGGCGCGCCATCTCGTCGAGCACGAAGCATGCCTTCTCGCGCAGCGCATCGGGACTGGTTTCGCCCCAGCGGATGATGCGCTCGCGATAGCCACCACTGCCGCCGCGCGCCTCGGCGCTGCCGGCGATGACGAAGCTCGGCACCGCCCTGGCAGCCGGCACCGTGAACGAGAAGGCGTGGAACGACGGCTCGGCGGGCGCGCCGATCTCCGGACAGACATTGCTACGCGCCACCGGATTGGTGGTGCCGTCGAATACGCGCCACCTCTCCAGCGTGACAACGTAGCGCTTGTTGAAGTCGAAGAAGCCCTGCTCGCTGAACTGCGCCGGCGAGCGCAGCTCGCAGGCGCAGAACGAGGTGAGCGGCCGGCCGCGCTCCTTGATGATGGCCTCGATGCGCTCGAAGCCCCGCACGAGCGGCACCGGTCCGCGGAGTTGCACGCGCTCGATCTCGAAGCCGACCTGCGCGGCAACGCCGCTCGAATATTGAAACGCGAACGGCAGGAAGCGGTAGTTACCGGCGGCGAAATCGGCTGCGGTCATGATTGATCCTTGCGATTTTTTGGTCGGTGCCATGGTGTCACGACCACGGGCGCCGGCGCCACTGCCACGTTGGCCTGGCGCTTCGGGTCCTTTACGCCGGCAGATGCGCGGGGTAAGTAGATTCGATCTCCGTAACAAATTGCGTTTCCCATAAACGGCCCGCTGCCGCGTCACGCCGGCAACGCCAGATCTCAAACCAAAGCAGGATTGCCCCCAATGCGCGAAGCACAAGCCAAGATGTTTGCCGCCGCACTCGTTTTCACTGGTCTCGCCGCGACAGCCACACCCGCGGACGCGGCGGTGCGAGCCGGCGTGCTGACCTGCCGCTCGGGTCCTTCGGTCGGACTGATCCTCGGTTCGGTCCGGCGCTTCACCTGCGCGTTCCGGCCATCGACGCCTGGCCCAAGCTACGCCTATTCGGCTTCGGTCGGCCGTATCGGCGTCGACATCGGTGTCACCGCCGGTTCGCAGTTGGCGTGGGTGGTGTTCGCACCGACCGCCCGGCTCGGCCCTGGCGATCTGGCCGGCACCTACGTTGGCGGCAGCGCCGCCATTGCGCTTGGTCTCGGCGCCGGCGCCAATGCGCTGATCGGCGGTTCGGGCAACTCCGTCGCGCTGCAGCCGCTCAGCCTCGAAGGTCAGATCGGCATCAACGTGGCCGCCGGCGCTGAAGGTCTGACATTGACACCAGCCCGCTGAGGCGCATTGGCAGCAGCAACGCTGCCGTCGCGGTCCTCGATTGAGCAAGGCCGGATAAGAATATATTCAATAGGATTAAAGTCAGGAGGCATTGAGTTTTCTCGATTGCTATTGACGTTTCCTTGTTATTTCTATATTCGTTGAAATATGGAAAAGACAGACGCCGTAACCGCGCTGGCTGCGCTCGCCCAGGACAACCGGCTCGATGCCTACCGCCTGCTGGTTCAGGCCGGGCGGGATGGCATGCCGGCTGGTGAAGTCGCGGCAAACCTGGGTCTGCCGCCGAACACGCTGACGTTCCACTTCGACCGTCTGCGCCAGGCGGGCCTCGTCACCGTGCGGCGCAATGGCCGTTCGATGATCTACGCGGCGCGCTACGACACCATGAATGCGCTGCTCGCCTATCTGACCGAGAATTGCTGCGGCGGCGCACGCGAGCTCTGTCCGCCGGCAAGCTGCACGCCATCCGAATCCGTTCAACGCGCCAAGGAGACGACGCCATGAAGCGCCTGCATGTCCACGTTTCGGTCGAATCCATTCCGGCGGCCACCAAGTTCTATTCAGCGTTGTTCGCGGCGCAGCCGTCGGTGATGAAGGACGACTATGCCAAATGGATGCTGGATGACCCGCGGGTGAACTTCGCCATCTCGACGCGCGGACGCGCGCCCGGTCTCGATCATCTCGGAATTCAAGTCGAGCATGCTGAAGAACTTCGCGAGGTGTATGCGCGGCTCGACAACGCCGGGACTGAAGTGCGCGAGCAGGGACAGACCACGTGCTGCTACGCCCGCTCGGAGAAAGCCTGGATCGACGACCCGGCCGGCATTTCGTGGGAGACCTTCCTGACCACCGGCGAAAGCACGGTCTATGGCGACGGCAGCGGCGAGCGCCCCGGCGCCGCACGCATCGCCCATGCGGAGCAAACGTCGTGCTGCGCGCCGCAAGCAGCGCCGGCGAAAGACGCCTGCTGCGCAACGTGAGGCTGCCGCCATGGATCGTGTCTACAATGTGCTGTTCCTCTGCACTGGCAACTCGGCACGCTCGGTCATCGGCGAAGCCATCCTGAACAGAGTGGGTCAAGGAAAATTCCGCGGCTATAGCGCCGGCAGTCAGCCGAAGGGCCAGATCAACCCGCGCACCATCCAGCTCCTGCAGAGCCTCAACCACGACACCTCCGGCTTGCGCTCGAAGTCGTGGAGCGAGTTCGCGCAGCCCGGCGCGCCGGCGCTCGATTTCGTGTTCACGGTCTGCGACAGCGCCGCCGCGGAGGCTTGCCCGGTTTGGCCAGGTCAACCGATGACGGCACACTGGGGCGTACCCGATCCGGCCGAGGCCACCGGCTCCGAGGCTGAAATCGCGCTGGCGTTCAAGGATACCTATCGAATGCTCAACCAGCGCATCGGCATTTTCATTTCATTGCCGTTGCGGAGCCTCGATCAGCTCACGCTGAAAAAGCGTCTCGCGGAGATTGGGCGCATGGCCGGCGCGACCGCTAAGGCGAACGCCGAGACGTGACCACCTCGCTCGGCCAGCGCGCGCTCGCCGAGACACTCGGCACCGCCCTTCTGCTCGCCACGGTGGTCGGCTCCGGCATCATGGCCGAACGCCTGTCAGGCGGAAACATCGCGCTCGCCCTGCTCTGCAATGCGCTCGCCACCGGCGCGATCCTGCCGGTGCTGATCCTGATCTTTGGTCCGGTATCGGGCGCGCATCTCAACCCGGCGGTCAGTATCGCGTTCGCGATTGAAGGCGGCATCGGCTGGCGCATCGCGGCGCTCTATATCGCCTGCCAGATCGTGGGCGGCATTGCCGGGACCTTCATCGCCCATGCGATGTTCGAGCTGCCGATCCTGCAAGTCTCGACCACGGTTCGAAGCGGCTTCGGCCAATGGCTCGCCGAGGCGGTCGCGGCGTTCGGGCTGCTCTTGACGATCTTCGGCTGCGTGGCGCGCACACCCACTGCGACGCCCTACGCGGTCGGGCTCTACATAACGGCGGCGTACTGGTTCACCGCCTCGACCTCGTTCGCCAATCCCGCGGTCACGATCGCGCGGGCGTGGTCGAACACCTTCGCCGGCATTGCGCCGGGCAGCGTGCCGATGTTCATCGCCGCGCAGCTGCTGGGAATGCTGGCGGCCATCGCGATCAGCCGCCTGTTGTGGCGTGAGGACTCGGCGGCGTCAGCCCGCCAGCCTCACCACTGATACGCCCCTCCTGAAGTGACACATGTGGAGCGCACCGTCATCGCCGGGTCCCCCGACCCAGTGCATATCTCGACCAGCTTGGGTTGAGCGCTCAAACTCTCGACCATGCGGATGAGCATGAGGCGTTTTACCCGGCCTGACAAAACGCTTTCAGCAAGAAGCTTGAAAATTGTAGGCCGCGGTCGCGCTGCATTTCGCGCACTACAATCTAGTGCGCAATCCATAACACCTCGCGCGTAACGCCTGCCTATGGCGGCGAACGTGAAGCTATGCGACATCGAAGCTGCGCGCGCAGTATGTCGATGCCCGCGCACCGTCACGGTGCGGTCGGTGCAGCATGTCGTACCAGGCGTAGGCCAGCGACGCCGGACACAGACGCTGCGCCGAGACGAATGCGAGCCATAGACGCCGGCCTGGAACACGTCGCTCTTGCCGCGTGCCGAGCCCGTGCGACGAGGACGCAGTTCAACTCGCCGCCGGCCAGCGCAAAGCCGATCATGGTGTTCTGGGTGATGCGATAGTCCGCGCCGGCGGCAAATCCGTAGCTGCGCGCCGTGGTGTCGAGCGGTACCGGCCGTGACGCTGCCGTCGGTCCTGTTGTAGCCGCCGTAGCCCTGGCCCCACACGCTCCAGCGCGAGCCGGAACAGCGGCGCCGACCGGCGGGCGCCTTCACCGGCATGATCGCGGCGTAGGCGTCGGCGGCCTCCTTGGGCAGCGGCGCGCTTTCCGCGGCACCGAACGCGCGCGCGTAGCCGCAGCGCGCCCGGATTGCCGCCCGGCCCGCCGCCATACGATTGAGCGTCAAAACTTGACCATGCGGATGAGCATGAGGCGTTTTACCCGCCTGACAAACGCTTTCAGCAAGAAGCTTGAAAACTTGCAGGCCGCGGTCGCGCTGCATTTCGCGCACTACAATCTAGTGCGCATTCATAAGACCTTGCGCGTCACGCCTGCCATGGCGGCGAACGTGACGGATCGGCTATGGTCGCTAGAGGAATTGGTGGATCGAACATCAAAGTAGGAGTGACACCATGTCCACAGATTTAGAGAAGGCGCACAAAATCGTTGCTAAGCGCGAGCGATGGGTAGGCGCACACGGAGAATTGCCAAAGAACGTCGCCGATGCCGTTGCTGAAGGCATCGCCCTCGGGCGTAAGGAGGGGCTTGAACTGGCCGCAAAGGCCATCCGAGACGAAATGGGCAAGTTGCCCGTTCCGGATTTAAATAGGACACTAATCGCGGCTACCGAGATAACAAGGCATTCGAGAACTGGCCGCAAAGGCCATCCGAGACGAAATGGGAAAGTTAGACCGTTCGATACAAATTAGGACACTACTCGCGGCCACCAAGATTTGACCCCTGGGCAATTCACGAACCGGAGAAGACAAGCCGCAGCCGCATCAAACGGCTTCGGGGTCTGGGCAGCCCGCAATATCGGCTTCGTGTCGGCGACATTCGGGTTTTCTACGATGTATCGGGCTCGACCGTTGAAGTTCTGGCGATCGTGGCCAAACCGGAGGCAATAGGCAGAATCATGGCTGGCCCAATTCGGAAGTCCCACGTGAAAGAGGTGCCGCTGTCCGAGGCGAAAGACGACTTTTCGCATCTGCTGCGCGAAGCCGCCAAGCAGGACATCGTCATCACGCGCCACGGCAAGCCGGCAGGCGTGCTGATCGGCTTTGAGTCAGAAGACGATTGGTTCGAGTACCGGCTGGAAAACGATCCGCGTTTTCTGCGCCGGATCGAACGTGCGCGAGAGAGCCTACAGGGCGGAGGCGGCGTGCCGCTGGAAGACATCAAAGCGCAGCGGACTCGAACCAAGTAGAATCGTTCAAAAACCTCTCAGCAGCCGCTCGATGTAATCCAATTCGAGCTGCGGGCGGAAGCCTTCGCCGAAGCGGCGGCGCAATTCCTCGAGGATGCGGCGCGCGCGCTGCACGTCGATCTCACCCGGCACCTTGACGGTGGTGTCGTCGCCGTAGTCGCGCCCGCGCAGCGGCCGGCCAAGCGGATCGGTGTCGTTGTTGGCGCGCGGCTGGCCGGTGCGGCCGGGCTGGCCGGGGCCGGGCCCCTGCCCCATCTGCTGCTGCATCGATTGCGCGAGGCCCTGCGCGCCGCGGCGCAGCGCGTCGAGCGCGCGGCCCTGCGAGTCGACCGCGCCGTCGGCGTCGCCGTCGCCCAGCGAGCCCTGCGCGTCGCCCATCGCCTCGCCGGCGCGGCCGAGCTGATCCATCTCGCCGCTCTGGCCAGGCTGACCCTGCTGACCGGGCGAGTTGGGCTGGCCGGGCTGCGGGAAGCCGCGCTTGCGCAACTCCTCCATCAGCTTGTTGAGCTGGTCGCGCAGCGCCTGCTGATCCTGGCGCAGCTCACCCATCTGGTTCTGGTCGCCGGGCTGCTGGCCGCGCTGGCCACGTTGCTGGCCGCGCTGCTGACGGCGCTGGTCCTGGCCCTGGCGGAAGGTGCGGTCGCGCAGCTGCTGCTGGCGGCGGATCATGTCGCTGAGCTCGTCGAGCGCCGACTGCATGTCGTCGCCGTCCTCGCCCATCTCACCGCCGGGCCGCGCCATCTGCAGGTTCTCCAGCATCTGCTGAAGCTGCTCGAGCAATTGCCGCGCGGCGTCCTTCTGGCCGGAGCGGGCGAGCCGCTCCATGCGGTCGATCATCGAGCGCAGATCCTGCGAGCGCAGGTTGCGCATCGAATTGGGATCGAGCGGCCGCGCCATCTGCGGATTCTTGCGCATCTCCTCGGCGAGCGCCTGGAGGAACTTGTCGAGTGCGGCGCGAAGCTGATCCATCAGCTTCTTGATCTCCTCGTCAGTGGCGCCGCGCTCCAGCGCCTGGCGCAGCGCGTCCTGCGCGGCGCGCAGCGCCTGCTCGGCCTCGGAGACGTTGCCGTCCTCGATCGTCACCGCCATCGACCACAGCCGCGCGACCACCTCGCGCAGCCCGTCGTCGTCCTTGTCCTTGGTGCGGTCGAGCTGCCAGTAGATCGAGCGCAGGCCGAGATAGATATTGGCCTCCGGAATGAAACGCTCCGGCGCGATCGTGAGCGCGTCGAGCGCGGTGAGCACGCGCGGCCTGGCGTTGCCGTCGAGCGCAAGTTCGCGGCGTTGCTCGATCAGCGCGCGCGCCATCGGCTTGAGGAACGGCCGCTCCGGCAGGCGCAGCTCCTGCGGCGACGAGCGGCCCTCGTTGTTGGCCTCGTCGCGGGCGATAAGCGTCATCACCACGTCGACGCCGGCCCAGGGATGCTCGGTGACGTCCTTGATGGTCTGGCCGACGCCGTTCTTGGTGCGCGACTGCGGCAGCACCAGCGTGAAATCGGGCGCGCTGTAGAGCGGCCGCGGCGGCTTGGCGCCGGCCGCCGGAGACGTGGCCGGCGGCTTGCGCTCGAACGTCGCCTGCGCATCGATCACGCCATAGTCGTCCTCGATCTTGTAGACGAGCTGCAGCGAGCCGCGGGTCTGGCCCTCCGGCTCCTTGGTCAGCGCGATCACCGGCACGCGGTCCGGGATCGCAGTGAAGTTCCAGGTCAGATCGCCACCGCCGCGCACGGTCGCGCTGCCAGCGTCGGTGATGGTGAAGCGGCGCTCCTCGGTGCCGGCCGGCGCCTGCGGGCGCGCGTCGCCGGCGACTTCCGCGATACCGCCCGTGACCGCGATGCTGAAATCGGATTTGCCGGTCGAGCGCACCACCAAGGTCGAGCCGGCGGGAACGGACACCGCCGCGGTCTGACGCACCGGCTCGCCGGGCCGCAAGCCCGGCAGGATCATCGGCGGACGCCCGGTGTAGTTCGGCGGCGTGACCCAGGCGTCGATGCGGAAGTTGGCGGGTGCAACGACGCCCTGCCAGTCGAACGCCGCGGCGACGCGCTTCCAGCGCTCGCTGCCGGCCGCGAAGAACGTCGCGATCACGAACACGAGCACCAGCGCGCGCAGCGCATAAGGATCGCGCGCGGCGAGCCGGGGCAGCGGCACGCCGGCCTTGAGCGTGCGCGCGGCGGCGAGCACCCGCTCCATGTGGGCGCGCCACAGCGCGGTCGAGAACGAGTCGCTGCCCTCCGGCGCCATCCGGTCGGCGATGGCGGTGGCCGGCCGGTGCGGCAGATCGCTGTTGCGGTCGAGCCGGCGCAGGCCGTCGTCAGTGCGCGGCAAGCGGACCAGGAACAGCGGCACCGCGGCCGCGACCGCAAACACGAAGAACACGAACAGGCCGATCGCGCGGCCGAGCGGTGGCAGTGCGAGCCACAGCCCGAGCCAGGACGCAACGAGGAACAGCCCGGCCGCGGTCGCAATCGAGGCGAGCGCCGGCCACAGCCGCTCCCACAGGATCGACCAGCGGGCGCGCTTGAGCGCGCGCGCCAACGTGGAGCGGCCGTGCTGGCCGCCGTCGTGGCTGCTGCCGTCGCTATCCGGGGTCGAAACCGTCACAAGCCCTCCGGGGCGGGAGAATCTCGGTCCAAGCAGTCTAACATGGGGCCAGGCCCCGGGTATCTACAAGCCAATCCAAGCAAAACGCACGCCAAGCTCACAGCCAAGGCGGCAGGCGATCGAGACCGATCAATTGGTCGGCATCAAGGCGGGGCCTGACCACGGCCCATTCGCTGCCGCGGACCAGGACTTCCGGCACCAGGGCGCGGGTGTTGTAGGTCCCAGACTGCACCGCGCCATAGGCGCCGGCGGTCATCACGGCAATCAGATCGCCGGCCTCGAGTTCCGGCAGGTCGCGGTCGAGCGCCAGGAAATCACCGGATTCGCAGACCGGGCCGACCACGTCGGCCCTGACCCATGCGCCGGGTTTGGGCTCGGCGACCGGGCGGATGTCGTGGTGCGCCTCATAGAGCGTCGGCCGGATCAGGTCGTTCATCCCGGCATCGACGATGACGAAGTTCTTGGCCTCGCCGCGCTTCGGATAGATCACGCGCGACACCAGGATGCCGGCGTTGCCGACGATCATGCGGCCGGGCTCGAAGATCAGTCTGCAGTCGAGGCCGCGGGTGGCGCGCTTCACCACCTGCGCGTAGGCGAGCGGATCGGGCGGCGGATCGTTGTCCTCGCGGTAGGGAATGCCGAGCCCGCCGCCGAGATCGACGTGCGAGATGGCATGACCGTCGCCGCGCAGCATGCGCACGAAGTCGGACAACAGCGCGAACGCATCGTCGAACGGATCGAGCTCGACGATCTGGCTGCCGATGTGCATGTCGACGCCGGCGACGCGCAGGCCAGGAAGCTTCGCCGCCTGCGCGTACACATCGCGGGCGCGGCTGATCGGGATACCGAACTTGTTCTCGGCCTTGCCGGTCGCGATCTTGGCGTGGGTCTTCGGGTCGACGTCCGGATTGACGCGCACCGAGACGTGCGCGGCTTTTCCCTTCGACACCGCGATGGTGGAGAGGAGTTCAAGCTCGGCCTCGGACTCGACGTTGACGCAGAAGACGTTCTCGTCGAGCGCGAACGTGAGCTCCGCCGCGGTCTTGCCGATGCCGGAGAACATGATCTTGTCGGCCGGCACGCCGGCCCGGCGGGCGCGCTTGAGCTCGCCGCCGGACACCACGTCGGCGCCGGCGCCGAGCTGCGCCAGGGTGGCGATCACCGCCTGGTTGGAGTTCGCCTTGACGGAGTAGCACACCATCGACGGCACGTCGGCGAACGCCTCCGCGAACACGCGGTAGTGCCGCTCCAGCGTCGCGGTGGAATAGCAATAGAACGGCGTCCCGACCGCCTCGGCGAGGCTCGCGAGATTCACCCCTTCGGCGTGCAGCACACCGTCCCGGTAGGCGAAGTGATGCATCGCGGGCTCAGTTGAGCAGCCAGTCCAGCGGAAAGCCTTTGCGTTGTCCCTGCGGCGCGACCGGACCCTGGTCGTCCTCAGGTGCGCCGAACACCGCCGGCTGCTGCTGGGCCTGCTGTTGCTGCTCGGGCTGCGCGGTCGCCCGCGGCGGCAGATCGAGCCCGCTCTTGCGGCCGCAGGCGGACAACGTGAAAGACATCGCGAGCACGCCGATCGCGGCCAGACGGAAAAACCAAGGTGCGGTCACTGCGGGCTCCCGAATTGCGGCGAACATAGCAGAACGGCGGTGGAATTCATCCTCTCTGAGGCCATCTACCGTTCCTTATTCAGCCGATTGAGCCACTTCTTCGCCTGCGCCCGCACGTTCTTCGGCGCGGTGCCGCCGAAGCTCGTGCGGCTCCTGACCGACTTCTCGACCGACAACACGCCGAACACATCATTGGTAATGCGCGACTCGATCTTTTTCATGTCGGCGAGCGGCAGCTGTTCCAACGCGACGCCGGCCTCGGCAGCCTTTGCCACAATTCGCCCGGTAGCGTGGTGCGCCTCGCGGAACGGCATCTTCAAGGTGCGGACCAGCCAGTCGGCGAGATCGGTCGCGGTGGCGTAGCCCATGCCGGCGGCGGCTTTCATGCGCTCCGTGTCGGGCGCCATGTCGCGCACCATGCCGGTCATGGCGTCGATCGAGAGCGCCAGCGCGGACAGCGCATCGATGGTCTGCTCTTTGTCCTCCTGCATGTCCTTCTGGTAGGCGAGCGGCAGGCCCTTCATCACCACCAGGATCGAGTTGAGCGCGCCGATCACGCGGCCGGTCTTGGCGCGGACCAGCTCGGCGGCGTCCGGGTTGCGCTTTTGCGGCATGATCGAGGAGCCGGAGGTGAACTTGTCGGAGAGCTTGAGCATGCCGACCTGCGGCGAGGTCCAGATCACGATCTCCTCGGCAAAGCGCGACAGATGCACCGAGGTGATCGCGGCAGCGGACAATGTCTCCATCACGAAGTCGCGCGCCGACACGGCGTCGAGCGAATTGCGCATCGGGCCGTCGAACTCCAGCTCCTTCGCCGTCATGTCGCGATCGATCGGGAATGAGGTGCCGGCGAGCGCCGCGGCGCCGAGCGGAGAATCGTTGAGACGGACCTGCGCGTCGTAGAAGCGGTTGCGGTCGCGCTGCGCCATCTCGACATACGCCAGGAGATGATGGCCGAACGTCACCGGCTGCGCGCTCTGCAGGTGCGTGAAGCCGGGCATCACGGTGGCGGCGTGCTCGAGCGCTTTCTCGGCCAGCGCCTGCTGATAATCGCCGAGCAAGTTATGGAGGTCGTCGATGCGGTCGCGCATCCACAGCCGGAAGTCAGTCGCGACCTGGTCGTTGCGCGAACGCGCGGTGTGCAGCCGCCCGGCCGGCGCGCCGATCAGCTCGGCGAGCCGGCTCTCGACGTTCATATGGATGTCCTCGAGCTCGCGCCTGAACGTGAACTTGCCGGAGCCGATCTCTGACAGGATCGTGTCTAGACCGTGAGCGATCTTGCGGGCATCGTCCGCCGAGATGATGCCCTGTTTCGCCAGCATGGCGGCGTGGGCCTTGCTGGCGGCGATGTCCTGCCGGTAGAGGTGCCAGTCGAAGTCGATCGAGGCGTTGATCTTCTCCATGACGGCGGCCGGGCCGGACGCGAAGCGCCCACCCCACATCGTGTTGCTCTTGTTGCTGTTGTTGTTGTTGCTCTTGCGGGTTTTCTTCGCCATCACGGTGCGCCGATCATGACCGATTCACCCCAACTCACACACGCCAGGAAGCGGCTCGCCATGATCCTGGCGGGCGGTTTCGCCGGCGTCGTCGTGGGGCTCGCCGGGGTATACGGGATCGGCCGCCTGACAAGCAATGTGGCCGTCGCGCCGGAGTGCCGCCCGGCACAGGACACCGCGACGCGCGTCGCGCCGCTCGCACGCGGCGAGGTCGCGGCGCTAGCGGTGGCGAAGGCGCCGAAGCGCCTGCCGGAGTTGGCTTTCCAGGACGATTCCGGCGCACGCAGGACACTGGCCGACTGGCGCGGCCGCACCGTGCTATTCAACCTATGGGCCACCTGGTGCGTGCCCTGCCGCAAGGAGATGCCGGCGCTCGACGCGCTACAGGGCAAGCTCGGCGGGCCGGCGTTCGAGGTGGTCGCGGTCAACATCGACACCCGCGACGCCGCGAAACCGAAGGCATGGTTCAAGGAGGTCGGCATCGCCCGGCTCGGCTATTTCGCCGATCCCACGGCGAAGGTGTTCCAGGACCTCAAGGAAATCGGCAAGGCATTCGGCATGCCGACCACACTGCTGATCGATGCAGCGGGTTGCGAGATCGCGACGCTGGCCGGTCCGGCGGAATGGGCGAGTGAGGATGCGTTGAAGCTCATCGCCGCCGCGCTGAAGACCTAATTACACCGAGACATCGATGTTGCCGCCGATGCCGCTCGCGACATTGGCGAGGCTTTTCATGTTCTGCTCGGCTGCTTCGAGCAGCTTCACCGCGTTGCCGGCCTGGTCGGCGTTCAAGCGCAGCATTTTCGCCGCCATGGCGGTCTGCACCTGGCTGGCCTGAGCGGCGATAAACGCGGCTGCGATCGAGGCGACGTCCATATCGGTGACTCGTTACAAGGGCTCGCCGGTCAGACGACCAGGCCGGTGATGGTGTTGATCTTGGTTCCGTTCGCCAAGGTGAGAATGTTGTTCGCCGTGTCGAGATAAGAGCCATTCGCCATCTGCACGATCGATTTGGGATTGACCCAATCCGCGCCCGTGATGGCGTCGATCTTCTTGCCGTTCGAGAGCGTGAGAATGTTGTTTGCGGTGTCGAGTACCGAGCCGTTCTCGAAATAAATAACGGGATCGCCCAGCGGCGCGGCCGGGATCATCGGTATATTGTGCTTGTTGGCTTCAGCGATCCGGTCCTGCATGCGCTTCTGCATCGCCAGGTCACCGGCCTTGATCGCCAGTTCGGTGACGCTGGTGACGCCGGTCTGCGCGATTGCCGCCAGCGCGACGCCGGCGCTCTGCTGGCCCGCCATGAAGCTGTCGATGCTGCCGGGCTTGTGCTTTTTCGAGCTGGCGCCCTGCAGCGCGCCCATCATGCCGGTGCTCTCGGTCGCCGCCTTGCCGGCGTCCCAAACCGTTGAAATCCAGCTGCCGGTGTCGAAAATGGTGGTCATCGCGCTACGGCCAGTCCCTCGCACCCGCAGTCTAGGCGGTCAGCGTTAACGAAGCTTAACCCTCCAAGCGGCCTCAGGAATCCGCGGTTTCGCAGAAACGGGTGGCCGCCCGTTGCAAAATCCACGTAAGACAGCCGCCCCGCCCTCATCCTGAGGCCGAATGTCGTTCGTCATACGCGGGTATGACGATGGAACCAGCATGAACCGCGATACCCCGCTTGTCATGTCCACGACCGATTGGCTGCTGCTGATCGCGCTGTCAATGCTGTGGGGCGGATCGTTCTATTTCGCCAAGGTTGCGGTGCTGGAGATTCCGCCGCTAACGCTGGCGTTCGGCCGCGTGGCCATCGCCGGCATGGTGGTCGTGATCGTGGCCCGCGCATGGGGTGTTACGTTCCCACGTGAGCTGAAGACTTGGCGGATGTTCGCGACGCTGGCAGCGCTCAACAACGCGATCCCGTTCGCGCTGATCTTTTGGGGACAGATCTACATCCCGATCGGGCTCGCTTCGATCCTCAACGCGACCAGTCCACTGTTCACCGTGATCGTCGCGCATTGGGCGACGCAGGACGACAAGCTCTCCATCGGCCGCGCCTTCGGCTTGATCGCAGGATTTGTCGGCGTCGTGGTGCTGATCGGACCCGACCTGCTGACCGAGCTTGGCAGCCAGGTCTGGGCACAGCTCGCGGTGCTGGTCGCGTCGCTTTTCTATGCATTCGGCGCGGTCTATGCGCGTCAGCTGCGCGGCCATCCACCGGTCGTGATCGCCGGCGGCCAGCTCCTGATGGCGGCCGCGCTTCTCGCCCCGTTCGCGCTCGCGATCGACCGGCCCTGGGCCTTGCCGCCGGTGTCCGGCGCCGCGATCTGGGCGATGGTATCGCTTGCGGTATTCTCGACCGCGCTAGCGTACATGATGTACTTCCGCGTTCTGGCCCGCGCCGGCGCGACCAACGCGCTGCTGGTCACCTTCCTTATTCCGGTTAGCGCGATCCTGCTCGGCATATTCATGTTCGACGAAAGCCTCGACCTGCGCCAATTCATCGGCATGGTCGCCATCGCGCTGGGCCTCACTGCAATCGACGGCCGTCCGGCGCAATATCTGTCACAAAAGTTCCGCCACACGGCTTCGTGAACAAAGCCGTTCGCCGCGAAGTTGACAGGGTGAGGTCACCCACCTACACTTAACCAAATGGTTAAGTATCAAGACCGCACATTGGACCGGACCTTTGCCGCTCTGTCGGACCCAACCCGGCGGGCCATCGTTGCGCAGCTCAGCACTGGCGAGAGCCTTTCGGTCAGCGAATTGGCGAAGCCATTTCCGGTGTCCTTGCCCGCGATCATGAAGCACCTCGACGTGCTCTCGGACGCCGGGCTGTTGGCACGGACCAAGACCGGGCGCGTTGTTGCCTGCGAGTTCAAGTCCGCGCCGATGGAGGAAGCGATGGATTGGCTCAATCGCTACCTGCGCTTCTGGAACCAGCAACTCGATCGCCTTGCCGCTCTTGTGGAGGAGAAACCATGCCCGCCAGCACAGCCCCCAGCCAAACCGTCAAGCCAAGCCTCACCCTCAAACGTCGTCTCAATGCGCCTCCGGAAAAAGTCTACGCGGCGTGGACGGACGCCACGCAACTCGTGAGGTGGTTCGGGCCGGACTCCGGCAAGGTGACCAAGGCGGACATCGACGCACGGGTCGGCGGCCGTTACCTGATCGAGTTCAACACCGAGGACGGCGACCATCACGCGGTCGGCGGCGAGTACCGCGAGGTGGTGCCGAACCAGAAACTCGCGTTCACCTGGGCGTGGCAGACCATGCCGGAGCGCGAGTCGTTCGTGACCGTGCTGATCAAATCCGAAGGCGCGGGCTGCATTCTAACCCTGATCCACGAGCAGTTCGCCGACGAGCCGGCACGCGACCGTCACGAGTGGGGCTGGACCGGCGCGCTCACCAAGCTGGAACGGATGTTCACCTAGGAACCGGAGTACGGATCATGATGAAGCTTTTCTACATGGAAACGTTGAACCCGCAGAAGGCCTGCGCGGTCGCGAAGCACCTGAACGCGCCCGTGGAGTTCATCCGGATCGACCTCGCGAAGGGCGAGCAGAAGAATCCTGCGTTCCTCGCGATCAATCCGAACGGCAAGGTGCCCGCCCTCGAGGACGGCGCGAGCAAGCTCTGGGAGGCAGACGCGATCATGTGCTATCTCGCCCGCGCGGCGGGATCAGGCCTGTGGCCCAGCAACGCCGACCACCAGATCGAGGTGGTCCGCTGGTTGAGCTGGAACGCCAACCATTTCACCCGCCACACGGGATCGCTGTACTTCCAGCACGTCATCAAGCCGATGTTCAGCCTGGGACCGCCAGATGCGGCGGCGATCGAGGAAGCTGTGCCGTTCATCAAACGATTCGGCGCCGTGCTGAACGATCATCTGGGTGGCCGAAAATATCTGGTCAACGACCGGCTCAGCGTCGCCGACTTCGCGGTCGGCATCACGCTGCCCTACGCCGAGAAAGCGCAGCTGCCGCTGGGCGACTTCCCCGAGATCTCACGCTGGCACGCACGGCTCAACGAACTGCCGGCGTGGCGCGATCCATGGCCGAGCGCGAAGGCGCGCGCCGCCTGACCCCGAAGCCCGACGTTGCCAAGAGGAGGACGCCATGAACTTTTCGCACGGAACCTTCTGCTGGAACGAACTGCTGACGCGCGACGTCGAGCGCGCCAAGAAATTCTACGCCGACACCATCGGCTGGAGCTTCAATCCGACGGACGCCGTGGACGGCGGCACCTATTGGCTGGCGATGCAGGACGGCAAGCCGGTGGCCGGCGTGTTCACGCTGGCCTCGCCCAAGTTCGACGGCGTGCCGGAATGCTGGATGTCCTATCTCGCGGTCGACGACGTCGACAAGCGCACCGCCAAGGCGACCGCGGCCGGCGCCAAGCTGATGCGGCCGCTGTTCGACGTGCCCAATGTCGGGCGCATCGCGATTCTCAGCGAGCCCGGTGGCGCCGGCGTCGGCTGGATGACACCGGTGTCCTGATCGCAGTTGTTGAATGACATGGAGTGGCCATGCAACCCCACAAAGTCGTCTCCCGCGAAGAATGGCTCGAAGCCCGCAAGGCGCATCTCAAGAACGAGAAGGCGCTGACCCGCATACGCGACCTGGTGAGCGCCGAGCGGCGCGCGTTGCCATGGGTCAAGGTCGAGAAGGAGTACGTGTTCGATACGGCTGAAGGCAAGAAGGCGCGCTCGCCGAGCTGTTCAAAGGCAACAGCCAGCTGTTCGTCTACCACTTCATGTGGCGATGGGACCTGGGCCAGGGCTGCAAAAGCTGCTCGTTCCTGGTCGATCACGTCGACGGCGCCAACGTTCATCTTGCGCATCACGACGTGACGTTCGTCGCCATCTCGCGCGGCAAGCTGGCCGATCTCTTGGCCTACAAGAAGCGGTTGGGCTGGCAGTTCGACCTGATCTCGTCCTACGGCAGCGACTTCAACTTCGACTTCAAGGTGTCGTTCACGAAGGAGCAGCTCGCTTCGGGCAAGATCTACTACAACTTCGAGATGATCGACGAGAGGTACGGTCTCGATGAATTGCCGGGCGTCAGCATCTTCTACAAGGACGAGAACGGCGACGTGTTCCACACCTATTCGTCCTACGCACGCGGCGGCGACCTGCTGCTCGGCGCCTACAACTTCCTCGACCTCACGCCGAAGGGCCGCAACGAAAAGCAGATCATGGAGTGGGTGAAGCGCCACGACGAATACGACGCACAGCCCAGCAAGGCTGCGTCGTGCTGCGCGTGACCACCTCTCTACACTGACATCCAAGCCGGAAGGAACAGATCATGGCGATCAAGGGGATTACCTCGTGCCTGTGGTTCGATAAGGAGGGCGAGGACGCCGCGGAGCTCTATTGCTCGGTCTTCAAGAATTCAAAGATGGGCAAGGTGACGCGTTACGGCAAGGAAGGCTTCGAGATTCACGGCCAGCCCGAGGGCAAGGTGATGACCGTCGACTTCGAGCTGGAGGGCGCCAAGTTCGTCGCGCTCAACGGCGGCCCGCAGTTCAAGTTCAGCGAGGCGATCTCATTCCAGATCCACTGCGAGACGCAGGCGGAGATCGACTACTACTGGAACAGGCTCACGGCCGATGGCGGCCAGGAAGGGCCGTGCGGCTGGCTGAAGGACAAATTCGGACTGTCGTGGCAGGTCGTGCCGACGGCGCTGATCGAGATCTTGTCCGGCAGCGATACCGTCAAGGCGCAGCGCGTCACCAAGGCGTTCCTGAAGATGAAGAAGTTTGACATCGCAGCGCTCAAGAGCGCCTGAACACGGACCTCACGCGCCATGTCGTTGACGCTCTACTTCCATCCGCTGGCGTCGTTCTGCCACAAGGTGTTCATCGCGTTCTATGAGAACGCGACGCCGTTCAACGGGCGTATCGTCGATTTGCTTGATCCGGCTGCCGCCGCCGAATTCAAGGCGATCTGGCCGATCGGCAAGTTTCCCGTGCTGCGCGACGAGGCGAGGGATCGGTTCATCCCCGAGTTCGAGCACCATCATCGAATATCTCGATCAGCACTATGCCGGGAAGACGCGGTTCCTGCCGGCCGATCCCGAGCTTGCCCGGCAAACACGCTTCCGCGACCGGTTCTACGACTTCTATGTCCAGGAGCCGATGCAGAAAATCGTCACGGACCGGCTGCGCCCCGCTGGCAAACAAGACCCGCATGGCGTGGAGGAGGCTCGCAAGCTGCTGCACACCGCGCTCGGCATCGTCGACAAGGCCATGGCAACCAACACCTGGGCGATGGGGGACGTTTTCACCATGGCGGACTGCGCCGCCGCGCCGGCGCTGTTCTACGCCGACAAGGTGTCGCCGCTCGCCGAGACGCACAAGAACGCGGACCGCTATCTCAAGCGGCTGATGGAGCGGCCGTCCTACGCCCGCACGCTCGAAGAGGCGCAGCCATACCTTCGAACTATTCCCCAAGGCGTGACGCAACGCGTCATCATATTGACATCAAACCAGAGCGATTAAACTCGAAATAACCCAAGGAGAGAGCGATATGCATTACGTCGATGGATTTGTGGTGCCGGTGCCGAAGAAGAAGCTCGGCGCGTACTGGAAGATGGCCAAGCTCGCCGGCAAGGTGTGGAAGGACCATGGCGCGATCGACTACGTCGAGTGCGTCGCCGACGACGTCTCGGTCGGCAAGCGCACCTCGTTCCCGCGCAGTGTCAAGCTCAAGCGCGGCGAGACCGTGGTGTTCTCCTACATCGTCTACAAATCGCGCGGCGACCGTAACCGCATCATGAAGAAGGTGATGAAGGACAAGCGGCTCGCCGCCATGATGGATCCCAAGAAGATGCCATTCGACGCCAAGCGCATGTTCTGGGGCGGCTTCAAGTCGGTGGTTGAGGTGTAGCGGCAGCGTCGCTGCATCGGCTCATGCCCGCGTAAGCCGGCATCCACGAATGGCTGTCCCTAGGTCCCCGCCTCGCGGGGACGAGCGGTGAGAGAACCGCTCCTTTCCTTTCCCCGCCATGCGTTGCACCCTGCTTCCGTCGATGCGGAGGCAATGTGTCGAACACCCCGGCTATCCCAAGACCGCGACCTGCGCCTGCGGCGCGTTGACCCTATCAGTGACAGCGCCGCCGGACAGCACGCACGCCTGCTCTTGCCTCGAGTGCCAGCGGCGTTCCGGCAGCGTGTTCACCTACACGGCATTCTTCGCGGAAGCCAACGTAGCGGTGAAGGGCGAAGCCCGGAGGTGGCGCCGCGGCTCGGATGCCGGGCGCTTCCATGAATCGAACTTCTGCCCGACCTGCGGCACGGCGGTATACTGCCGTCTGGAAGCATGGCCCGGCATTATTGGCGTTGCCGTCGGCAATTTCGCCGATCAAGCGTTCAACAAGCCGGCCACGTTGTATTGGACGACACGGCGGCACGAGTGGCTGGCGACCCTCGCCGACATCGCCAGGGTCGAGCGGCAATGAAAACTCGCCGGGCTACGGCAGCGGAATCGTGACACGCAAGCAGCTTGGATGATTCGGCCGCGGCGCCACCACGGCGTCGCCGCGATGCAACCGCGCGATCTGCCGCACCAGCGCAAGCCCAAGCCCGGCGCCTGGCGCATCGCGAGCGAGGCGATGGAACGGCGAGAACACCCGCTCGCGCTCCGCCTCCGGAATGCCGGCGCCGGCGTCCGTCACTTCGAGCACGGCGGTGTTGTAGTCGCGCCGCACCTGCACCTGCACCGGCGGCGCGCCGTGCCGCTCCGCGTTCTCGATCAGGTTGCGCACCAGGCGGCCCAGCAGCCGCCGGTCGCCGCGCACCGTCAACGCTTCGCCGTCGACCGTGCAGTTGGCGTAGCGCGCGCCCTCTTCCGCCGCGAGCGCGAGGAGATCAACGTTCTCCTCAATCTGCGGTCGCCGGGTCGCTTCCAGCCGGCTCGCCAGCAGGATCTCGTCGATCATGGCGTCGAGCTCGGCGATGTCCTGTTCGATCGCCGCCTTGTATTTCGGGTCCTTGGTCTCCTCGAGCAATTCGAGACCAAGCCGGATGCGCGACAGCGGCGTACGCAATTCGTGCGATGCGTTGGCGAGCAGCATGCGGTGCGCGCCGACCAGGTCCTCGATCCGCCCGGCGGCACGGTTAAAGCTTTCGGCGAGCCGAGCCACCTCGTCCTTGCCCTCGACTTTGACGCGCGCCGACAGATTGCCGGCGCCGAGCGTCTCGACGCCGGCCTGCAGCCGCTCCAGCCGCCGCGTCAGCCCGCGCACAATGGGATAGGCGCCGATCGCGACCGCGAGCGCGACACCGCCGAGAAACAGGATGAGGCCGATCGCAGGATGCCGGTGCCGCACCGGTGCGCGGGCGACAACCCAGCGACGGTCCGGCAGACGGAAGCTCCAGGCTGGCCCGCCGGGCCCATAGAGCCACGCGCCTTCGCCGTCGGGCGGCGGGGGCGGCAGCGGCCGGCCGGCGCGTGCGATCGGCGCGCCGGATTCGGTATAGAGCGCGAGGTCGGTCTTGAGCCGTCTGCGCCAGGTCGGAGAGCGCCTGCTGCTGCGTCGCCTGCGGCGCACTCGCCTGCGGCAACGCGCCGCTCGCCAGCTCTCCGGCGATCTCGAAGGCATGCATGCCCGGCGGCCCACCGGCGCCGAACCGCCACACACCGCCGGCGATCAGCACCACCAGCACCAGGATGGCGATCACCGTGAGGTATATTTTTTGATAGAGCCGGCGCATGTCTGAATTCAGTCTTGCGCCTTGGCGAACACATAGCCGGCGCCGCGCACGGTGATGACGCGGCGCGGCGTCTTGGGATCGTCCTCGATCGCGGCGCGGATGCGCGAGATGTGGACGTCGATCGAACGATCGAACGCTTCGAGCTTCTCGTTCTTCATCATGTCCATGATGGTTTCGCGCGACAGTACGCGGCCGGCATGCCGCGCCAGCACCAGCAGCATCGAGAACTGGTGGCTGGTGAGCTCGCAGACCGCGCCGTCGAGCCGCGCCTGCCGCGCGCTGACGTCGATCTCCAGCCGTCCAAACCGCAGCACCTCGACATGCTGCTCGCGCTGGCGGCGGCGCAGCACCGCCTTCAATCGCGCCAGCAGCTCGCGCGGCTCGAACGGCTTGGGTAGATAGTCGTCGGCGCCCAATTCGAGGCCGACTACGCGGTCCATGGCGTCACCGCGCGCCGTCAGCATCAGGATCGGCGTTGCGCCGCGGGCCACGACGCGGCGGCAGACTTCGAGCCCGTCCATGTCCGGCAGCATGAGATCGAGCACCAGCGCGTCGAACGTCTCGCGCGCTTCAAGCGCGATGCCGGTCGCGCCATTCGGCGCCACCGTGACGGAAAACCCCGCCTCGCCAAGATAGTTTTTCACCATCTCGGCGAGGCGATGGTCGTCTTCGATGAGCAGAATGCGATCACTCACAGTTGCATTCTATCACCGAATCCAGCCGCGGCCCGGACCGGGGACGCCCGGCGGCGGCAGGAAGTCGTCGAGCTTCTTGCGTTGCTCAAGAGTAAGGATCTCGCCGGCGTCGCCGAGCGCCTGCGCGACGCGCTTGGAGAACTGATCGGCCAGCGCGACCTGCTCGGCACGCAGCCGCTCGATCTCGGGGCGGTTGACGGTCGGCTCGGTGAGCAGCTTGCGGCCCTGTTCGCGAGCCGCGTGCACCTTGTCGCGCATCGGCACGATGTCCCTGACCGCCCCTCTTACGACCACCCGGAGCTTCTCTTGCTGATCGCTGGTAGCGTCGACCTCGATGGCGAGGTGGCGCACCATGCGGTCGGCGCGATCCTCGATCTGAGCGGCGCTGAGCGGGCCGTGCATGAAGCCGTGACGCCAGGGTGGACCGAAGCCGCCATGGCTGAAGGCCTTGGTCACGGCGGCGCCAGCGGTCAGACCGGCGGCGAGCGCGATCACAACGATCCAGGTGATGCGGCGGCCAGCGCGGCGCTGTGGCAAAGGTTAAATCGGCTCGGGCGCCGGTGTGTTTGCGACATCGGACATGGAGAGCTCCTCGGGTTGGGTTCAGCGGTAATGCACTGACCGCAACATGCGGCACACCGATTTCCGGCGCTTCTCTCCCGTGTAAAGTTTTGTAAAGCCCGTCGACCTGTCAGAACCGGTAAAACTTCGCCGGCGTGTCGACCATGATCTTCTGTTGCATCGCCTGATCCGGCACCCATTCGCCGAACCAGTCGACCAGGTCGCCGTCATTCGGGTTAGCGATGTACTTATTGGGATGCGGCCAGTCGGTGCCCCACATGATGCGCTCAGGCGCCGCCTCGATCAGCGCATGCGCCATCGGGGTGACGTCATCATACGGCGGCAGGTCGGTTTCGCTGACCCGGTTGGCGCCGGAAATCTTCATCCAGGTGTTGCCCTCGCGCATGAGGCCGAGCAGCGCCTGGAAGCCGGGCGCCTTCACGCCTGCAACCGCAGGCTGATAAGCGAAGTGGCCGATCGACATCGGCACCTTGATCTTCTTGAACACCGGCATCAGCTCCAGAATGTCCTTGCCGGGAAACAGCCATTCGATGTGCCAATTGAACGGCCGAATGCGCGCCTCCAACTCGCCGATCTGGTCGAAACCGATCGGCATCCCGCCCTTGTTGTCGGTGTTGAGACGCACGCCGCGTGCGCCCTTGTCGTTGAGCGCAGCGAGCTCCTTGTCGGTGATGTCCATCGTGATCGCGACCACGCAGCGCGCACGGTTCGGCGTCTCGGCGTTGAGCGCCGTCATGCCGTCAAGGATCGCGGAGTTGTCGGTGCCGTAGGTCGACGGCTGGGTGAACACCACGCGGTCGACGCCGAGCGTCTTGTGCAGATGCTTGAGGTCGTCGAGCGTCGAATCCGGCGGGTTGTAACCACGGTCCGGGTTCATCTTGTACTTCGATTCCACGAACACGTGGACGTGGGTGTCGATCGCGCCCTTCGGCAGCACGACCTTCGGCTTGCGCGGATTGCGGTCGGGCGGCAGGCAATCCTTGATGGTGCTGTTCACGGCAATTTCCCTCCTCTGTCATTCCGGCACGCGCTGCAGGCGCGAACCCGGAATCCAGACCATGTTCGGAATGTTCAATTGGGTTCCGGATCGCCGCCATGGCGCGTCGAAGACGCACGTAAATGCGCTTGCGGCGGCGTCCGGAATGACGACATCACCTCGTCGGCACCGGCTTCTCGCCGCGATAGTCGTAGAAGCCGCGCTGCGTCTTGCGGCCGAGCCAGCCGGCCTCGACGTATTTCACCAGCAGCGGGCACGGCCGGTACTTGGAGTCGGCGAGCCCTTCGTGCAGCACCTGCATCACGGAGAGACAGGTGTCGAGGCCAATGAAGTCGGCGAGCTCCAGCGGCCCCATCGGATGATGCGCGCCGAGCCGCATCGCCGTGTCGATCGCCTCGACGTTGCCGACGCCCTCGTAGAGCGTGTAGATCGCCTCGTTGATCATCGGCAGCAGGATGCGGTTGACGATGAACGCCGGGAAATCCTCGGAGACGGCGATCTGCTTGCCGAGCTTGGTGACAAACGCCTTGGAGGCCTCGAACGTCGTGTCGGCAGTGGCAATGCCGCGGATCAACTCGACCAGCTCCATGCGCGGCACCGGATTCATGAAGTGAATGCCGATGAATTTTTCCGGCCGATCGGTCGAGGCGGCTAGCCGAGTGATCGAGATCGACGACGTGTTGGTGGCGACGATGGCCTCGGGCTTCAACGCCGGGCAGAGATCCGTGAAGATCTTACGCTTGACCTCTTCCTTCTCGGTCGCGGCCTCGATGACGAGGTCACATTCGGCCAGGCCGTCCAATTTTTCGGCGGTCGAGATGCGCTTGAGCGCGGCCTGACGGTCCTCGTCCTTGAGCCGCTGCCGGCTCACCTCGCGCGCCATGTTGCCGTTGATGGTGGCGAGCGCCGACTTCATCCGGTCAGCGGAAGCGTCGTGGATCACCACCGGAATGCCTGCGAGCGAGCAGACCTGGGCGATGCCGTTGCCCATCTGGCCCGCGCCGACGATGCCGATCTTGCGAATAGTCTGCGCCATGTTGGTCTTCTTATTCGAGCACGATCTTGTCCGGAACCCAGTGCCGCTCTGATCCTGCTCCAGGATACCCGAATTTCAGCGCTTGATCTTGTCCAGTTCGGCGCCCAGTTCCGGCAAGGCCTGATAAAGGTCGGCCACCAGCCCGTAGTCGGCGACCTGGAAGATCGGCGCCTCTTCGTCCTTGTTGATAGCAACAATCACCTTGGAGTCTTTCATCCCGGCAAGGTGCTGGATGGCGCCGGAAATTCCGACCGCGATATAGAGATCCGGCGCCACCACCTTGCCGGTCTGACCGACCTGCCAGTCGTTCGGCGCATAGCCGGCATCAACCGCGGCGCGCGAAGCACCGACCGCGGCACCGAGCTTGTCGGCAACCGGCTCGATATATTTCGCGAAATTGTCGCGGCTCTGCATCGCCCGGCCGCCCGAGATGATGACCTTGGCCGAGGTCAGTTCGGGCCGCTCCGACTTCGAAAGCTCCTCGCCGACGAACGACGAAATCGCCGGATCGGCCGCCGCTACGACCGTTTCGACCGGCGCAGAGCCGCCCTCGCCGGCCGCCTGGAAGGTCGAGGTGCGGACTGTGATAACCTTCTTGGAGTCCTTCGACTTCACGGTCTGAATCGCATTGCCAGCATAGATCGGCCGCTCGAACGTGTCGGGAGCGACCACTTTGCTGACGTCGGACACTTGCATCACGTCGAGCAGCGCCGCGACGCGCGGCATGATGTTCTTGCCGTTGGTGGTGGCGGGCGCGACGATTGCATCGTAGGAACCCGCAAGCGATACGATCAACGCGGCCAGCGGCTCGGCCAGTGCATGTTCATAGGCCGGCGCATCGGCTAGCAGAACCTTGCCCACTCCATCGAGCTTCGCCGCAGCGTCGGCCACGCCCTTGCATCCGGCCCCGGCGACCAGCACATGGACCTCGCCGCCGAGCGCCTTCGCGGCGGTCAGCGCCTTGTTGGTGGAATCCTTGAGCACCTTGTTGTCGTGCTCGGCGAGAAGCAGCGTGGCCATCAGATCACTCCAGCGTCCTTGAGCTTGCCGACCAGCTCGGCCGGCGAGCCCACCTTGACGCCGGACTTGCGGCCAGCCGGCTCGACCGTCTTGATCACCTCAAGCCGCGGCTTGGCGTCGACGCCGTACGCGTCGGGGGTCTTCTCGTCGATCGGCTTCTTCTTCGCTTTCATGATGTTGGGCAGCGATGCGTAGCGCGGCTCGTTGAGCCGCAGGTCGGTGGTGACGATTGCCGGTCCCTTCAGCTTGACGGTCTGCAGTCCGCCGTCGACCTCGCGTGTCACCTGGATGCTGTCGCCGTCGATCGCGACCTTCGATGCGAACGTACCCTGCGGCCAGCCGGTCAGCGCAGCCAGCATCTGGCCGGTCTGGTTGCAGTCGTCGTCGATCGCCTGCTTGCCGAGGATGACCAGGCCCGGCTGCTCGGCATCGACCACCGCCTTGAGTATTTTCGCAACGGCCAGCGGCTCGACTGCGCCATCGACCTTGACCAGGATGCCGCGGTCGGCGCCCATGGCGAGCGCGGTGCGGATCGTCTCGGTGGCCTGCTGCGGCCCGATTGAGACGGCAACGATCTCGGTCGCCTTGCCACCTTCCTTGAGCCGGATCGCCTCTTCGACCGCAATCTCGTCGAAAGGATTCATCGACATCTTGACGTTGGCAAGCTCGACGCCCGAGCCGTCCGCCTTGACGCGAATTTTGATGTCCTTGTCGACCACCCGCTTAACGGGCACCAGGATTTTCATGTTGCTGTTCTGCCCCGAAGGCCGGTTCTGGCCCGGAATTTTGGTGCGGCGCACCCTAATAGCGGCCCCCGCGGGGGTCAACGTTGGCGCTCTTGCGGCTGCGTCGGCTGCCGCGGCTCCATCGTGGTCACCGCCTCCTTGACGAATGCGCAGTCCTTGAAAGCCGTCCGCCGCAGCAGGAACACACGATCGTCACGGCTCAGCTTGAGGGGGACGACCTTCCACCGCTCGGCGCGCTTGACCATGGACGGGCTGGCGTCGAGGTGGACGATCATGGTCTTACCGTCCGGGGCGGGATCGAGGATTACCGGGCCGCCCTCCTCCGCGCTGCTCGATTCCGGGAACACGTCCGGCACAGCCAAGGTGACGCAGCCTGCGCCCGCTTTCTTTGTGAACGACGGCATCCAGTGCTGGGCGTCCTTCAATTGTTGCCACTCGCAGCCACCCGACAGGAACACCGGCTCTGGGTCGCTGCGCCGGGTCAGGGCAAAACCAGTGTTGCCGCTCGACATCTCATCTTTGCCCGCGATCCAAACGGTAATTGAGGTGACCTGCTGGCGGGGATTTTTCTTCAGATGCGCCGCGTCGTACTGGCGGCGGAAACAAGCGGCCGTGCCGTCCTTGGTGAGATCGCTCATGGGATCAGCCAGTGCCGCTGGAAAGGCCAGCGCGATCACGAACAGTGACACCACGACGCGCATGTCACGCCACCGCTACCGGTGCTGCCCCGGTGCCCAGAGTACGTCCCGCTCGCCCTTGTCGTTGGCGTAGCGGCTCGCCACGAACAGGAAATCCGACAGGCGGTTGACGTATTTCAGCGAGGCGTCGGTGACGGTCTCGCCGGGCTGGTCGCGCAGTTCAACCATGATGCGCTCGGCGCGCCTGCACTGGGTGCGCGCGAGGTGCAGGTAGGCCGCGGCTGCGCTGCCACCGGGCAGAATGAACGAGCGCAACGGCGCGAGGTCGGCGTTGAGCCGGTCGATCTCCTGCTCGATCCACGCAACCTGCGCATCAGTGACGGTGAGTCGCGCGCCGCCCGGGCCTTTCTCCGACAGGCAGAGATCGGCCTCGACGTCGAACAGGTCGTTCTGGATGCGGGCCAGCGCCGGATCGAGCGCCGCGTTGCCCGCAGTGTGTAGCCGAGCGATGCCGATCGACGCGTTGACCTCGTCCAGGGTGCCGTAAGCATCGACCCGCAGGTCATACTTCTTGCGCCGCGCGCCGGAGCCGAGCGACGTGGTGCCGTCGTCGCCGGTGCGCGTGTAGATACGATTCAGGACGACCATGGCTTCCTCATGCGCGAACGGCCCGATTTTGGAGTAGGCTCTATTCTATCCCAACGGAACCTGGAACCAATGAGGGAGAAAGCCATGCCGTTCCTAGCCATTGCGCTCGCCGCCGCGCTGTTCATGATTCCGGCGACCGCGCCGCCGGCGCTCGCGCACCATTCCAATGCCGCCGCCCACAGCGAGGCCATGGCCATGAAGAAGAAGGCCAAGAAGGCAAAGCAGCCGAAAGCCAAGAAGGAAGAATATATGCGAGCGGCGCCGTACCGCTGAGCGCTCGTCTCGCTAGCGCCCCATCAGCCAGATTGTCGCCATGATGATGACGATGGCGACGAACTGCAGCAGCACGCGCAGCCGCATCAGCCGCTGCGACGTGTTGGGCGAGCCGCCGCGCATCATGTTGATGAGGCCGAGCAACAAGACGACCGCGACTGCACCGATCGCGATCGGGACCGCGTACTGGGACATGAACGAAGCCATCCAGATGCAAATAGCACTGCGTGGCGAGATTGCAACGTGCTGTGGGTACCAGCCGGCTAGCGCCAGCTATTGCGGCTTGACCGGACGAGGCCGGCGCAAGATCCGGATCACAAAATCCGCAACCGCCAACGCAGCCAAAAGATGCAGCAGCCAGCTCCATTGGCGCCCCAGTTGTTGACGCCTTGGTTCCGGCTGCAGAGGCCGCCGTTGGAGATGTGGTCCAACGTCAACATCATGCTCCAGTCTTGATCGAAGCAATTCTGTCGCAGCCCTTTACACGATGCCGCCCCGAGCCGTACGTCGGCTGTCGAACCTTGTTAAATCCGCCGGTCAAACCACAGTTGCGGCATGGGTGATGCAATTTTAGTCATGGGCGCCGGCGGGCGATTCGGCTTCGCCGCTGCCGAAGCGTTTCGCGGCGCCGGGTGGCGCGTGAAAAGCCTGGTTCGGCCCGGCAAGGCCGCGTTTGCGGCCCGGGGCACCGAGGTTGTCGAGGTGCTGACCCGCGACGCGGCGGTCGAAGCTGCCCAGGGCTGTGCCATCGTGCTCAACGCGCTCAATCCGGCCATCACGATGTGGCAGCGGGATGCGCTGTCGCACGCCTATGCGGGGATTGCGGCGGCGGAAGGCAGCGGCGCGACGCTGATGTTTCCGGGCAGCGTGTGGAACTACGGCCGCGAAATGCCGGAACTGCTCGACGAGAACACGCCGATGCGTCCGACCATGCGCAAGGGGCGCATAAGGGTTGAGATCGAGCAACGCATCCAAGAAGCCTGCGACCGCGGCATGCGCGCCATCGTGCTGCGCGCCGGCGACTTCTTCGGATCGGGACGCGGCTCGTGGTTCGATCTCGTCATCGTCAAGGAACTGGAGAAGAACCGCGTCACCTATCCAGGCCCGGACAACGTCGTACACCCTTGGGCCTACGTGCCGGATCTTACCGAGACGGCGGTGCGGCTTGCGGAACGGCGCGACACGTTCGGCGCGTTCGAGACGTTCGGCTTTCCGGGATACGCCGTGACCGGTCGCGAGCTGATCGACGCAATCGAAGGGGCGACCGGCAACAGAACGAACGTACGCCACATGAGCTGGTGGACGCTCAAGACGATTGGCCAGCTCATGGCGCTCGGCCGCGAGCTCGCCGAGCTCGAATATCTGTGGAAGGTGCCGCACCGCATCGACGGCGAGAAACTCAAGGCCGCGATCGGCGACGTGCCACACACGCCGTTCAGGAAGGCGGTCGCGATGTCGCTGCGCGAATTGGGGTATCGGGCTTAGATTGGCGATTCAATTGCTGCCGTCGAGTAGCCGCCGTCCGATCACCTGGGCCTGAATTTCGGCGGCGCCCTCGAAGATCGATAGAATGCGCGCGTCGCAGAGAATACGCGAGATCGGGAATTCCATCGCGAAACCGTTGCCGCCGTGAATCTGCACGGCGTTGTCGGCGTTGGCCCAGGCGATCCGAGCCGCCAGCAGCTTCGCCATGCCGGCCTCCAGGTCGCAGCGGCGGCCAGAGTCCTTCTCCCGCGCCGCATAGTAGGTGAGCTGGCGAGCGATCATGATTTCGACCGCCATCATGGCGATCTTGTCGGCCACGCGCGGAAACGCGACGATCGGCTCTCCGAACTGCACGCGGTTCTGCGCGTAGTCGAGCGCCTGTTCCATGGCGGCTTGGGCTACGCCGATGGCGCGCGCCGCGGTCTGGATGCGCGCCGACTCGAAAGTCTGCATCAGCTGCTTGAAGCCCAGCCCCTCGACGCCGCCGAGCAGATTCTCCGCCTTCACCTGGAAGCCGTCGAACGCGATCTCGTATTCCTTCATGCCGCGATAGCCGAGCACCTCGATCTCGGTGCCGGTCATGCCTTCGACCGGGAACGGTTTGGCATCGTCGCCACGCGGCTTTTCCGCAAGCAGCATGGACAGGCCGCGGTAGCCCGGCTCCTTGGGATTAGTGCGCACCAGGAGCGTCATTAGATCGGCGCGCACTGGATGGGTGATCCAGGTCTTGTTGCCGTGAACCTTGTACTTGTCGCCGTCACGCACCGCGCGGGTCTTCAACGACGCGAGATCGGATCCGGTGTTCGGCTCGGTGAACACCGCAGTCGGCAGCACCTCACCGGAGGCGAGCTTCGGCAACCACTGGCGCTTCTGCTCCTCGGTGCCACTGCCGAGGATCAACTCGGCCGCAATCTCGGTGCGGGTGCCGAGCGAACCGACGCCAATGTAGCCGCGCGAAAGCTCCTCCGAGACGACGCACATCAATTCCTTGCCGAGCCCCATGCCGCCGAATTCTTCGGGAATGGTGAGACCGAACACACCGAGGTCGGCCATCTGGCCAATCACCTCGAGCGGGATGTAGCTGTTGGTGCGGTGCCAGCTCTGCGCGTGCTCGATCACTTCGCTGTCGGCGAACTTGCGCATCTCCTCGCGGATCGATTCCAGCGTCTCGTCGAGGCCGCAGGCGCCGACCGTGGCGCCGCGGTTGGCGCGCATCAACTCGACAAGTCGCGCCCGGCGCAGCGCCGTGTTGCCGGATGCGATCAGCATTTCGACCTCGGGCGTGACGCGGGCCGCGACTGCGGCGGCGCTGAGGCCGAGATCGGCCGGACGCACGATCTCGCCCTGACTGATCGGAATGCCGCCGGTGATCTGCGCCAGGTATTCGCCGAGGCCGATGCGGACCAGCAGCTCTTCGATCTCGGTCAGTCGGTGGGTCGATTGCATGCGCTCGGCGTAGGCCGTGAGCTGCCGCACCGCCTCAACATAGGTGGCGAGCCAGGCGAGCCCGTGGGTGGCGCGCTGCTCGCGGTCGAACAGGCGGCCGACCAGGCGGCCTTCGATGGTGACGCGCTCGCGTACCTTGGCGGCTGCGTCGGACAGCAGCGCCTCGGCGGCGGCGGTGGCTTCGCGGGCCATGGTCACCAGATCGTGGCCTGCAGCGAGGGAGGGAGCGGCTTGCGGCATTTGGCGAAATCCGATGGACCGGTTGTGCTCCCATTGTGCGGCGCACAATCGAAAGCGGCAATGCGGTTGAGGTCGTTTGTCACGGTTCCGACAACGGCACGAGTCGCAGGGTTCTCCCGGACAGGGGGAGTGTCACAATTTTCAACAATTTAACCATTTTGACCCCTCTTTAGGCAGGGTCAGGGTTGTCTGCCGCCAATTGCGGCACGCTGCGGGGCGACTCAAATCATGAGATTTTCGATCATCCGCGTGTTTGCCGGAATGACCGTTCGCGCTCGCATCATCGTGCTCGCGGCCATCCCGCTCGCTGGCTTCCTCGCCAACGGCACCGCCTTCACCACCGGACAAGCGGAGGTCGAAGAGGCCTTCGACAGCGTGAAGCGCGCCGCCGCCCTGGCCGAGACCAGCCAGGACCTCAAGACCGCGCTGGGCAGCATGCGCATCCTGGTTCGCGACTTTGCGATGAATCCCGGACCCGAACTGATGCAAGCCTTAGACGACGTCCATAGCGCGTCGTTGAACAGCATGCAGCGCATCGAGGGCGATGCCCGGGGAGCCGTGCGGCAGGAGCTCGAAGGAACTCCGCAAGCGCATTGCGGAGGTCAAAGTGCGCTTCGGCCACCTTGTCGCCGAGCAGACCGCGCTCGGCTTCACGGAAAACGACGGGATTCGCAAGCGCATGCGCGCATCTGCCACCGGCGTCGAGCGCATCATCAACGATGACATGGGGTGGCTGGCCAAGACGGACGCGCACAAGCTGCTGGTCTCGCTGCTCATCATGCGGCGCTATGAAAGCGACTACCGCCTGACCCGCACCCGGCTCGCGTTTGCCGAATTCTTCGACGAGTTGAAGGTGTTCAACGCGGCTCTGAATTCGATCATCGCTGCTGAAATCATGAAGGAAGGACTGAGCCGTCAGGTGAAGACGTACGCCGACACCTTCGCGGAATGGATCGAGAGCACCAACACGGTCAGCGCCGACATCAATTCTCTCGACATCGAGCTGCGCAGCCTGCTGCCGATCACTGACGACATCATCGCGTCGGCCCGCTTTAACGCCATGGCGGCGTCGCAGGCCCTCACGGCGTCGCAGGCGCGTACCTCGGGGATCATCATCTGGGTGGGCTGCGCTGCCGTGCTGATCGGGCTCGGCTTGAGCTGGCTGATCGGACGTAGCATCACGCGACCGCTCAACGGCCTCGCCTACGCGATGAAGCGGCTCGCGGCCGGCGATACGTCGGGGAAGATCCCCGCTACCCGTGCAACGGACGAGATCGGCACCATGGCGCGCACGGTCATCGTGTTCCGCGACACGATGCTGGAACGCGAACGGTTGACCGCCGAGCAGATGGCGGCGAGCCAGACGCGCGCTCAGCGTGGCGATGCGATCGCTTCGACCATCGGCTCGTTCCGACACTCGGTGCAGCAGGCGCTCGGCAAGCTGCGTGCCGCAGCCGCGCAGCTCGAGCTCTCCGCCTCCAAGCTCAACAGCGCCGCCGACGACGTTTCGTCCGAGGCGCGCAGCGCGGAAGCCAGCGTCAACGCCGCCTCCCACAACGTCACGGCAGCGGCGAGCTCGGTCGAGGAGCTGGCCGCCTCGATCAGCGAGATCGCGAGTCAGGCCTCGAAGTCGACCGAGGTCGCAGGCCGCGCGGTATCGGAGGCGCAGCGCACCGCCAAGACCATGACCGACCTGGGCAGCGCCGCGACCCGCATCGGCGAGGTGATCGGGCTCATCCAGGCGATCGCGGCACAGACCAACCTGCTGGCGCTCAACGCCACCATCGAGGCCGCGCGCGCTGGCGAGGCCGGCCGCGGCTTCGCGGTGGTCGCCGCCGAGGTGAAATCGCTGGCGGGACAGACAGCGAAGGCGACCGAAGAGATCGCCGAGCAGATCGGCGCGATCCAATCGGCTGCAGCCAATTCGGCGCAGGCGATCGAGCAGGTCAACGCCATCATCCGCGACATGTCGGATATCGCTTCGACGGTGTCGATCACGGTGGAAGAGCAGAACGCCGCGATCTCGACCATTGCGGAGGGTGTCAACCGCGCCTCGCTGGAGGCGCAAGGCGGAGCCCAGGCGATGCATCGGGTCGCCGGCACCAGCACCGACGCCCGCACCACCGCAGGCGACGTCAAGGCGCTCGCCGACGCGCTCAGCGCGGAGGCAGAGAACCTCGAAAGCGAAGTGCAGCGCTTCCTCGCTGACGTGCAGGCCGCGTAAGTCAACTCGCGGGCCCACAGGCACTCGGCTTTCTCAATCGTGATCGATCGTGAATGGAGCGCAGGCTAGTATCCGCGCCGCCGGGGATCATATGCCAACGCCAGGGAGCGACAGCCGTGAGCCGTCCGCCATTTCCGCCGTTCGACGCCGAAACTGCCGCGCAGAAGGCCCGCATGGCCGAGGACGCGTGGAACACGCGCGAGCCTGCCCGCGTCGCGCTCGCCTACACGGCCGATAGCCGCTGGCGAAACCGCTCGGAATTTTTCCAGGGCCGCGAGGCGATCGAAGCCTTCCTGACCCGCAAATGGGCCAGAGAGCTCGACTACCGTCTGATCAAGGAAGTCTGGGCGTTCCGCGACAGCCGCATCGCGGTGCGGTTCGCCTACGAATGGCACGACGACAGCGGCAGCTGGTACCGCAGCTACGGCAACGAGAACTGGGAGTTCGACGAGCAGGGCCTGATGCGGCTGCGCATCGCCAGCATCAACGATCTGCCGATCAAGGAAAGTGATCGCAAGTATCACTGGCCGTTGGGGCGGCGCCCTGACGATCATCCATCGCTGAGCGAACTCGGACTGTAGCGAGGCCACCATGAGCGACAGCAGCGTCTATTCCAGCGACATCGCGTTCACGCCAACGGTGAAGCTCATTCAGGAGCGCAAGGGCTCGCGACAGAACTATGGGCGCATGGAGGAACGCGGCGGCTGGCAAACTCGCATCACGGCGGACCTCGCCGGCTTCATCGAGGCACAGGTCAGCGTCTTTCTCGCCACCACCAACGCTGATGGCCAGCCTTACATCCAGCATCGCGGCGGGCCGCCGGGGTTTCTGCGCGTGCTCGACGACCACACCATCGGCTTCGCCGACTTTGCCGGCAACCGGCAATACATCACGCAGGGCAATCTCTCGGACAATCCCAAGGCGCACTTGTTCCTGATCGACTACACGAGCAAGCAGCGCGTAAAGATTTGGGGCGAGGCCCGCGTCGTCGAGGGTGACGCCGAACTGATCGCCAAGCTGATGCCCGAGGACTACAAGGCGCGTCCTGAGCAGGTGATCCTGTTCACCGTCTCTGCCTGGGACGCCAATTGCAAGCAGCACATCCCGCAAAGGTTCGAGGCGGCCGATGTCGAGCGGCTGATCGCTGAAGCGAACAAGCGCATCGCAGCACTGGAAGCCGAGGTGAAGCAGCTGCGGGATGGCGCCGGCAAGACCTAGCGCCGCAACTTCCGCTTGCCAATCGCGCGATAATCCGCAATTTCAGCCTATCGGGCCGCTGCGAGGACGCCGTGCGGACATTGCGCCTCTGCTACCAAGTCGCACTGGATGCGTTCTATCGCTTCAACGTCGATGACGGCTGGGCGATCGCCAGCCATATCGCGCTGTCGGCGCTGATGTCTCTGTTCCCCTTCCTGATCCTGGTCGCCGCGCTGGCGCCATACTTCGGCACCGCCGGGCTCGCCAACGAGGTCGCGCAAATCCTGCTGGAGGTCTGGCCGACCCAGGTGGCGACGCCGCTCGCCAAGGAGGTGCAGAACGTGCTCGGCACCGCACGCGGCGACGTGCTGACCATCGGCGTGATGCTGGCGATCTTTTTTGCATCAAGCGGCATCGAGAGCCTGCGCATCGGCCTCAACCGCGCCTATGGCGTGGTCGAGACGCGAAGCTTCTGGCTGATGCGGCTGGAATCGATCGGTTACGTGATCCTCGCCGCCATAGCGCTGCTGGTGCTGGCCTTCCTGGTGGTGCTGGCGCCACTGATCTTCGCCACTGCGGTACGCTACGCGCAGTGGCTCAATCCGCTGTGGCCGATGTTCAATTTCCTGCGGCTTGCAACCGCTTCAATCGTGTTCGTCGTTGCGCTGTTCATCGTACATAAATGGCTGCCGGCCGGCCGCCGGCGGCTTTCGCAGATCGCGCCGGGCATCGCCGTCACGCTTGTGCTCTGGCTGGTCGCGGGCGAATTGTTCGGCGACTATCTGTCGGGCTTCGCCTATACCTACGTGACATACTACGCGGGTCTCGCGTCGGTGATGATGGCGCTGGTGTTTTTGTATCTGACCGCGTCGATCTTCATCTACGGCGCCGAGCTCAACACGGTGATCGAAAAGCTGCGGGAGGAGAAGGCTCAAGTCCAGCCGGCCTAGCACCTTCCCAAGCAGCAAAAAGCTACTTGTTGCGGATGCGCCATTCGCGCGGTGTCGTGTCGAAGCGCGTGCGGAAGGCCTTGTTGAAATACGACAGGTCGTTAAATCCCCAGCGATAGGCAATATCGGAAATGTTCAAGGCACGTTGATTTTGGTCGCGAAGCGCCGCGCCGCATGCTTCGAGCCGGCTGTCGAGCACGAAGCGGCCGAAGGTTTGCCCGATCTGCGTGAATCGCAGATGCACGGTCCGGACCGAAATTCCGAAGCGATCCGCCACCCGTTGCGGAGACAAGTCGGGATCGTGGAGGTTCTGCCGGCAGAAGGCGAGGATCGCCTCGATTTGCAATTCCGGCTGCACGCGATCGGGCGCGACGTCCTTGGCGCTTGCAAGCGCTAGAAGATTGCAGAGATTTTCTGTCAGGAGGCCCATCTCATTTTCGCTCAACGTCGAATTGGCGTCGGTCAGCGCGAGCAGATGGCGCCGGGCGAGATCGGCGAACAGTGAATTCGAGGTGAGCTTGTTCAGAGGGGATCGGCCGCCGGCAAAGACATTCTGAACACTGGCGATTTCCTGCGATTGGCCGGCGGCCGGCTGTCCGCCGGCGACGCCCATGTGGTGATGGAGGTGCATCCGTCGGTTCCAGCGAAGACGGTCCCGGAGTTCATCGCCTACGCCAAGGCCAATCCCGGTGCGATCAACATGGCGTCGAGCGGCAATGCGACACCGCTCCATGTCGGCGGCGAGCTGTTCCAGATGATGGCCGGCGTCAAATTGGTCCACGTTCCGTATCGCGGCGAGCCGACGGCGCGGCCCGACCTGCTGAGCGGCAAGGTCCAGCTCATGTTCGGCGTGGTGCCGTCGTCGCTGCCCTACATCAAGTCCGGCCAGATGCGCGCATTGGCGGTCTCCACGGAGAAGCGCCTGGCGGTCTTGCCGGACGTTCCGGCCATGGCCGAATTCCTGCCGGGCTATGAGGCGAGCGGCTGGTATGGCATCGCCGCGCCGAAGGACACGCCCGCAGAGATCGTCGAGAAGCTCAACAAGGAGATCAACGCCGGTCTGGCCGACCCCAAGACCAAGGAACGCCTGTCCGAACTGGGGTGCCTGGTGTCGGCGGGCTCGCCGGCCGACATGGCAAAGTATGTCGCCGGCGAGATCGAGAAGTGGGGCAAGGTGATCCGAACCGCCGGCATCAAGGCGCAGTAGGCCGCGACGGTCCGCCGTTCAGTCCGCCTTGATGCCGGCGGACCTGATCACCGGCGTCCACTTGCCGGATTCATCGTTGATGAATTTCGCGAAGCTGGCGGAGTTCATCGGCATCGCCTCAACGCCCAAGCTGGACAATCGCGCCTTGACCGACGGGTCAGCCAGGGCGGCGTTCATCGCTTCGTTGAGCTTGTTGACGATCTCGACGGGCGTGTTTCTCGGCGCGCTGAGGCCGTACCAGCCGGTCGCGACGTAATCCGGTCCGGTTTCACGGACCGTGGGCATGTCCGGCAGCTGCTCCAACCGCTTCGCGGTGGTCACCGCAAGGCCGCGCAGTTGGCCGTTGCGCACATACGCCATTGCCTGCGGAACCGGATTGATCGTGATCTGCACCTGTCCGGACAGCAGGTCGGGCATGAAGCTTGAGCGATACGGCACGTGAACCAGATCGATGCCCGCCATCCGCTGCAGCAGCTCAGTGAAGATATGGGACGTGCTGCCGGGGCCGCCCGACGCATAGTTGATCTTACCCGGATTGGCTTTGGCGTAGGCGATGAACTCGGGGATTGTCTTCGCTGGCACCAACGGATTAACCAGGATGACGTAGGGAGCGTCGGCAATGCCGGCGATCGGCGCGATATCGCGCATGAAATTGAATTTGAGATTCGAATACAGCGCCGCGTTCATCACATTGGTCAGGACGATCATCTGCACCGTGTAGCCGTCCGCGGGCGCAGCCAGCGCCGCCTCGGTCGCGATATTGCTGGCCGCGCCCGGCCGGTTGTCGATGATAAATTGCTGGCCCAGCCGCTCCGACAGCCACTGCCCCACAAGGCGCGCGATGATGTCAGGCGCATTGCCGGCCGGAAAGCCAACGATCATGCGCACCGGCCGCGACGGATAGGCTTGCGCGGCGGCGACGCGCGGTAGCGCGGGCAACGCAGCGGCGCCCGCGGCCAAATGCAGGAATCGACGTCGCGCAAATTCCATGGCCGCCCCTCCCCGATGGCCGCGTCTAGCGCATGTCCCGGCGAAGCAGGTACCGGTTCGCCAAGAAGGACTGGCGCCAATGTTCTGTGCGCGGCCGGCGCGGAGGCTATCACGCAGCCAGGGAGGAGGCCACGCCGCGCTATTCCGCCGCCACCGCCACGTCGGCGATGAACTGCGACAGATACTTTTTCCGGGCCTTCACGTTGGTCCGATAGAGCGCCTCGAATTCGGCTTCGGGGAATGAATGCGTCGAGGGCCGCTTCATCAGAACGTCGGCCCAGGCCTTCAGCCGCGGAAATTTCTCGATCACGCCGAGCGGCTTGATGCGATCGAGGAACACGTAGCGCTGCAGGAACGGCGCATAGGCGGCATCGACCAGCGAATATTTCGCGCCGTTGAAGAACGGCCCCTCGGCCTTCTCGAGCGCGCCTTCAAGCCGCGCGAACGCCACCGGGATCTGCGCGATATCTTCCTTATACTCGACTTCATCGTCCGCGTAGGCCTGACCCGTCACCATCTCGGCGAAGGTCGGCAGATAGTCGGTCCAGGCACGATTGACCGCACGCTGAACCGGATCCTCGGGATGCAGTCGCGGCTCGATCGTCTCATCGAGGTACTCGTTGATTGCGTTCGATTCAAACAGCGACACCTTGCCGTCGATACTCAACACCGGCACCTTCTTGTGCGGTGAGATGGCGAGGAACCAATCGGGACGATTGTCCCGATCGATATGTCGGAATTCGAAGTCGACGTTCTTCTCGCGCAGCACGATCGCAGCGCGCTGCACCCACGGGCAGGTCTTGAAGCTCACCAGAAGATATTTCGCCATGATGTCCCTCGTTGTTCGGTTCGCGCCGCGTGCTCAGGCGGCAAGCTCGTTCTTGGTTTCGAAATTCAGCTCGATCTCCACGTTGTTTGGGTCGCGGAGGAAAATCTGCCAGCGCGTCGAGTTGGGCACCTGGTTGACGCGGTGCGGCACACCCTTGCCGGCGAGGTGCTGCTTCATCGCCTCGAAACCGCGGCTGCCGAACGCCACGTGATCGATCACGCCGGAGTCCGGGCGCTGTTCCTTGTCGGTGTCCGAGATGTCGTTGACGTGCAGCACCGGATGGCCTGCGCTGTAGAGCCATGCGCCGGGGAAATTGAACGGCGGGCGCGGGCCGTTCTCGAACCCCAGCACGTCCTCGTAGAACTGGATCGTCTCTTTCAGCTTGCGGGTCGACACGTTGTAATGGTCGAGCACGCCGACGCTCATGGCCATCGGGCTTCTCCTGAGGCGTTTCTGCTGGGAGAATAGTGCGAAATGGGGGCGCTGGCGAGCAATCGCCATACCCGCTCGTCCCCGCGAAAGCGGGGACCCAGGGCTGCAAATGCGGAATGCGGGGAGGACAACATGACCACACTGGTGATCGGAGCGGGGCTGATCGGCTCGCAGGTTGCGCGCATCCTGGTCGAGCGTGGCGAGAAGCCGGTGCTGATGGATGTCGCGGCACAGAAGGAGGCGATCGGGGAGATCGTCGACCTCGCCAAGGTGACGCTGGTTGCCGGCGACGTGCTCCGCCCACTCTCGATCATCGATGTGCTGCGCGCCCACGGCATCACGAAGGTCGCGCACACCGCGGCCAACCCGCTGCTCACGCTTGGCGCGCAGAAGGAGCCTTACGCCGCGATCAACCTCAACATCATGGGCACGGTGAACGTACTGGAGGCGGCGCGGATCACCGGCCTCAAGCGCGTCGTGGTGTCGTCGTCGAGCGTGCTCAACCACTATCTCGCCGGCGGCGAGGACGGCGGCCACTACGGCAAGGAGGAATCGTTCCCGCGGCCGACCACGTTCTATTCGGCGACCAAGCAGGCGGTGGAAAGCCTCGGCCTCAACTACGCGAAGTGGTGCGGCATCGAGTTCGCCGGCCTGCGCTACGGCGCGGCGTTCGGGCCGTGGAGCGGCGCGGGCGGCGGCGGACCCTCGAACGTGATGCGCGAGGCGATGCGCAACGCGCTCGCGGGCAAGGAGGCGACCGTACCGCCAGGCGCGATGGAGTGGGTCTATTCCAAAGATGCGGCGCGCGCGACTGTGATGGCGCTCGACGCCAAGGATTTAGGAAGCCGCATCTTCAACGTAACGATGGGCCGGTTGACGACGCCGAGCGAGATGGCCGCGGCGATCGAGGCCGAGGTGCCCGGCGCCAAGGTGAAGTTCGAGGCGCCGGCCGGCACCGCGATTTCGCTCGCGAACCGCTCCGACCATGCCGACCTGAGCCGCGCGAAGCGGCATCTCGGCTACGAGCCGCAGTTCAGATTAAGGGAGGCGGTGAAGGATCTGGCGGAATGGATGCGAAGGTTATGGGTGAGGAAACAATCCCCGAGTGAACAAGGACAGAAACATGAATGCCACTGAAGCGAACAGATTGTCCCGCCATTCGCTGCGTTTCGGTATGTTCATGGGGCCGTTCCATGCCACCGATCTCGATCCCAGCTACGCCCTGGAACGCGACCTGCAACTCGTGACGAAGCTAGACCAGCTTGGCTTCGACGAGGCGTGGATTGGCGAGCATCACTCCGGCGGCTTTGAGATCATCGCTGCTCCTGAGGTCTTTATTGCCGCAGCGGCGGAGCGCACGAAGCACATCAGACTGGGCACGGGCGTGAAATCGCTGCCCTATCATCACCCCTTTGTCGTGGCCGAAACGATGGCGCAGCTCGATCACATGACGCGCGGCCGCGTGATGTTCGGTGCCGGGCCGGGCGCTCTACCATCAGACTCCAAGATGTTCGGTCTGGCGCCGGTCGATCTGCGCCCGCGCATGGACGAGGCGCTCGATTGCATCGTCGCCTTGCTGCGCGGTGAAACAGTCACCAAGAAGACGAGCTGGTTTGAGTTGTGCGAGGCGCGCTTGTCCGTCGGCTGCTATTCGAAGCCGACGATGGAGATTGCGATTGCGTCAGTCCGCTCTCCGGCGGGCGCGGTGGCGGCGGGGCGGCACGGGGCGGGGTTCCTGGTGCTGTCAGGCGTCGACGACGCCTCGCTGAAGCATCATGTTTCCAACTGGAACATCTACGAAGAAACATGCAGCCGTCACGGCCACACCGCCGACCGCTCGCGCTGGCAATTTACGGTGCAGATGCATCTTGCGGAAAGCCGCGAGCAGGCGCGCAAGGATGTGGAATATGGCCTCGAACAATGGATCGGCTATGCCAACGATATCGTGCCCGCGCCCAATCCCCCGCCGCGCGGGCTTGCTGATCCCGTGAGCTGGATGCTGGAAAACGAGCGCGCGATTATCGGTACGCCGGACGACGCGGTGGCGAAAATCGAGCACATGCTTGAAGTCACCGGCGGCTTTGGCGGCGTCCTGGTGTTTTCACATGACTGGGCCAATTGGCAGGCCACGCAGCGAAGCCTCGAACTGATCGCCGAGGAAGTGCGGCCAAGACTGCGCGGCAGCAATGTGCTGCGGCAAGCGAGCTACGATCGCAACGCGCCGATCCAAGACACCAATCGCGCACTGGCGCGGGCCGGCACGGAAGAGGCATTGGCGCGGTTTGAGGCGATGAAGACGCGGGGGTAAGGATTTTTTTTTTTATATAAAAAAAAAAAAAAAAAAAAAAAAAAAATTTTTTAGTGGTCATGGAGGTGCATCCATCGGTTCCGGCGAAGACGGTCCCCGAGTTCATCGCCTATGCCAAGGCCAATTCGGGCACGATCAACATGGCGTCGAGCGGCAATGCGACACCGCTCCATGTCGGCGGCGAGCTGTTCCAGATGATGGCCGGCGTAAAATTGGTCCACGTTCCGTATCGCGGCGAGCCGACGGCGCGGCCCGACCTGCTGAGCGGCAAGGTCCAGCTCATGTTCGGCGTGGTGCCGTCATCGCTTCCCTACATCAGGTCCGGCCAGATGCGCGCATTGGCGGTCTCCACGGAGAAGCGCCTGGCGGTCTTGCCGGACGTTCCGGCCATGGCCGAATTCCTGCCGGGCTATGAGGCGAGCGGTTGGTATGGCATCGCCGCGCCGAAGGACACGCCCGCAGAGATCGTCGAGAAGCTCAACAAGGAGATCAACGCGGGTCTGGCCGACCCCAAGACCAAAGAACGCCTGTCCGAACTGGGGTGCCTGGTGTCGGCGGGCTCGCCGGCCGACATGGCAAAGTATGTCGCCGGCGAGATCGAGAAGTGGGGCAAGGTGATCCGAACCGCCGGCATCAAGGCGCAGTAGGCCGCGACGGTCCGCCGTTCAGTCCGCCTTAATGCCAGCGGACCTGATCACCGGCGTCCACTTGCCGGATTCATCGTTGATGAATTTCGCGAAGCTGGCGGAGCTCATCGGCATCGCCTCAACGCCCAAACTGGACAATCGTGCCTTCGCCGAAGGGTCCGCCAGGGCGGCGTTCATCGCTTCGTTGAGCTTGTTGACGATCTCCGCGGGCGTGTTTCGCGGCGCGCTGAGGCCGTACCAGCCGGTCGCGACGTAATCCGGCCCGGTTTCGCGCACGGTGGGCATATCCGGCAGCTGCTCCAACCGCTTCGCGGTGGTCACCGCAAGGCCGCGCAGTTGGCCGTTGCGCACATACGCCATTGCCTGCGGAATCGGATTGATCGTGATCTGCACCTGCCCGGAGAGCAGATCGGGCATGAAGGCGGAGCGATACGGCACGTGGACCAATTCGATGCCTGCCAACTTCTGCAACAGCTCGGTGAAGATGTGCGACGTGCTGCCGGGCCCGCCGGACGCATAGTTGATCTTGCCCGGATTGGCTTTGGCGTAGGCGATGAACTCGGGGATTGTCTTCGCTGGGACCGACGGATTGACCAGGATGACGTAGGGAGCGTCCGCAATGCCTGCGATCGGCGCGATATCGCGCATGAAATTGAATTTGAGATTCGAGTACAGCGCCGCGTTCATCACATTGGTCAGGACGATCATCTGCACCGTGTAGCCGTCCGCGGGCGCAGCCAGGGCCACCTCGGTCGCGATATTGCTGGCGGCTCCCGGACGGTTGTCGATGATGAATTGCTGCCCCAGCCGCTCCGACAGCCACTGCCCCACAAGGCGCGCGATGATGTCGGGCGCATTGCCGGCCGGAAAGCCAACGATCATGCGCACCGGCCGCGACGGATAGGCTTGCGCGGCGACGATGCGCGGTAGCGCGGGCAACGCAGCTGCGCCCGCGGCCAAATGCAGGAATCGACGTCGCGCAAATTCCATGGCCGCCCCTCCCCGATGGCCGCGTCTAGCGCATTTCCCAGCGAAGCAGGTACCGGCTCGCCGAGAAGGACAGGCGCCAATGTTCTGTGCGCGGCCCGCGCGGAGGCTATCACGCAGCCAGGGAGGAGGCCACGCCGCGCTATTCCGCCGCCACCGCCACGTCGGCGATGAACTGCGACAGATACTTTTTCCGGGCCTTCACGTTGGTCCGATAGAGCGCCTCGAATTCGGCTTCGGGGAATGAATGCGTCGAGGGCCGCTTCATCAGAACGTCGGTCCAGGCCTTCAGCCGCGGAAATTTCTCGATCACGCCGAGCGGCTTGATGCGATCGAGGAACACGTAGCGCTGCAGGAACGGCGCATAGGCGGCATCGACCAGCGAATATTTCGCGCCGTTGAAGAACGGCCCCGCGGCCTTCTCGAGCGCGCCTTCAAGCCGCGCGAACGCCACCGGGATCTGCGCGATATCTTCCTTATACTCGACCTCATCGTCCGCGTAGGCCTGACCCGTCACCATCTCGGCGAAGGTCGGCAGATAGTCGGTCCACGCACGATTGACCGCACGCTGAACCGGATCCTCGGGATGCAGTCGCGGCTCGATCGTCTCATCGAGGTACTCGTTGATTGCGTTCAATTCGAACAGCGACACCTTGCCGTCGATACTCAACACCGGCACCTTCTTGTGCGGTGAGATGGCGAGGAACCAATCGGGACGATTGTCCCGATCGATATGTCGGAATTCGAAGTCGACGTCCTTCTCGCGCAGCACGATCGCAGCGCGCTGCACCCACGGGCAGGTCTTGAAGCTCACCAGAAGATATTTCGCCATGACGTCCCTCGTTGTTCGGTTCGCGCCGCGTGCTCAGGCGGCAAGCTCGTTCTTGGTTTCGAAATTCAGTTCGATCTCCACGTTGTTTGGGTCGCGGAGGAAAATCTGCCAGCGCGTCGAGTTGGGCACCTGGTTGACGCGGTGCGGCACGCCCTTGCCGGTGAGGTGCTGCTTCATCGCCTCGAAACCGCGGCTGCCGAACGCCACGTGATCGATCACGCCGAAGTCCGGGCGCTGTTCCTTGTCGGTGTCCGAGATGTCGTTGATGTGCAGCACCGGATGGCCTGCGCTGTAGAGCCATGCGCCGGGGAAATTGAACGGCGGGCGCGGGCCGTTCTCGAACCCCAGCACGTCCTCGTAGAACTGGATCGTCTCTTTCAGCTTGCGGGTCGACACGTTGTAATGGTCGAGCACGCCGACGCTCATGGCCATCGGGCTTCTCCTGAGGCGTTTCTGCTGGGAGAATAGTGCGAAATAAGGGCGCTGGCGAGCAATCGCCACACCCGCTCGTCCCCGCGAAAGCGGGGACCCAGGGCTGCAAATGCGGAATGCGGGGAGGACAACATGACCACACTGGTGATCGGAGCGGGGCTGATCGGCTCGCAGGTTGCGCGCATCCTGGTCGAGCGTGGCGAGAAGCCGGTGCTGATGGATGTCGCGGCACAGAAGGAGGCGATCGGCCAGATCGTCGATCTCGCGAAAGTGACGCTGGTCGCCGGCGACGTGCTGCGCCCGCTCTCGATCGTCGACGCGCTGAAGAGCCGCGGCATCACCAAGATCGCGCACACCGCGGCCAACCCGCTGCTCACGCTCGGCGCGCAGAAGGAGCCTTACGCCGCGATCAACCTCAACATCATGGGCACGGTGAACGTGCTGGAGGCGGCGCGCATCACCAGCCTCAAGCGCATCGTGGTGTCATCGTCGAGCGTGCTCAACCACTATCTCGCCGGCGGCGAGGACGGCGGCCACTACGGCAAGGAGGAATCGTTCCCGCGGCCGACCACGTTCTATTCGGCGACCAAGCAGGCGGTCGAGAGCCTCGGCCTCAATTACGCCAAGTGGTGCGGCATCGAGTTCGCCGGCCTGCGCTACGGGGCGGCGTTCGGGCCGTGGAGCGGCGCCGGCGGCGGCGGGCCGTCGAACGTGATGCGCGAGGCGATGCGCAACGCGCTCGCGGGCAAGGAGGCGGTCGTACCGCCGGGCGCGATGGAGTGGGTCTATTCCAAGGACGCGGCGCGCGCGACCGTGATGGCGCTCGACGCCAAGGATTTAGGAAGCCGCATCTTCAATGTGACGATGGGCCGGTTGACGACGCCGAGCGAGATGGCCGCGGCGATCGAGGCCGAGGTGCCCGGCGCCAAGGTGAAGTTCGAGGCGCCGGCCGGCACCGCAATTTCGCTCGCGAACCGCTCCGACCATGCCGACCTGAGCCGCGCGAAGCGGTATCTCGGCTACGAGCCGCAGTTCAGATTAAGGGAGGCGGTGAAGGATCTGGCGGAATGGATGCGAAGGTTTATGGGTGAGGAAACAATCCCCGTGTGAATAAGGACAGAAACATGAATGCCACTGGAGGAAACAGATTGTCCCGCCATTCGCTGCGTTTCGGTATGTTCATGGGGCCGTTCCATGCCACCGATCTCGATCCCAGCTACGCCCTGGAACGCGACCTGCAACTCGTGACGAAGCTAGACCAGCTTGGCTTCGACGAGGCTTGGATTGGCGAGCACCACTCCGGCGGCTTTGAGATCATCGCTGCTCCTGAGGTCTTTATTGCCGCGGCGGCGGAGCGCACGAAGCACATCAGACTGGGCACGGGCGTGAAATCGCTGCCCTATCATCACCCCTTTGTCGTGGCCGAAACGATGGCGCAGCTCGATCACATGACGCGCGGCCGCGTGATGTTCGGTGCCGGGCCGGGCGCTCTGCCATCAAACTCCAAGATGTTCGGTCTGGCGCCGGTTGATCTGCGCCCGCGCATGGATGAGGCGCTCGATTGCATCGTCCCGTTGCTGCGCGGTGAAACAGTCACTAAGAAAACAAGCTGGTTCGAGCTGTGCGAGGCGCGTCTGTCGGTCGGTTGCTATTCGCAGCCGACAATGGAGATCGCGATTGCGTCAGTGCGCTCCCCGGCGGGCGCGCTGGCGGCGGGACGGCACGGGGCGGGGTTGCTGGTGCTGTCAGGTGTCGACGACGCCTCGCTGAAGCATCATGTTTCCAACTGGAACATCTACGAAGAAACCTGCGGCCGTCACGGCCACACCGCCGACCGCTCGCGCTGGCAATTTACGTTCCAGATGCACCTTGCGGAAAGCCGCGAGCAGGCGCGCAAGGATGTCGAATACGGCCTCGAAAAATGGATCGGCTATGCCAACGATATCGTGCCCGCGCCCAATCCCCCGCCGCGCGGGCTTGCCGATCCCGCGCGCTGGATGGTGGACAACGAACGCGCGATTATCGGTACGCCGGATGACGCGGTGAAGAAAATCGAGCACATCTTTGAGGTCACCGGCGGCTTTGGTGGCGTCCTGGTGTTCTCACACGACTGGGCCAATTGGCAGGCGACGCAGCGAAGCCTCGAACTGATCGCCGAGGAAGTGCGGCCGAGACTGCGCGGCAGCAATCTGTTGCGGCAGGCGAGCTACGATCGCAACGCGCCGAGCCAGGACGCCCATCGCGCCTTGGCGCGGGCCGGCACGGAAGAGGCATTGGCACGGTTTGAAGCGATGAAGACGCGGGGGTAAAGCCACGCAGAGGCCTGTGCTACGGTGTGGCGCGAGCCGCCAAGCGGACATGCGCCATGACAATTATTGCGGAGGAGCGCCGATCATGGATGCCAACAGACGAGCCATACTGACAACGGGCGCCGCGGCGGTCGCAACGGCCACGGCTCCGCAGGTGTTTGCACAGCCGGCCGCGCAACCGGGGTTCTCGTTCTACGAAAGGGGCAACGTCCGCATCCGCTACACTGAGGTGGGCACCGGCTTTCCGCTCCTAGCCACCCCGGGCGGGGGCTTGAACTCGCGGATCAGCAACTGGCCGAACGCGGTCATCGACGTGATGGAGGAGTTCAAGGACGACTTCCGCTGCATATTCACCATGGACCAGCGCCAACGGCCCACGCAACGGATCGAGAACTGGTGAAGGCGCCGGTCCGGTCCAGGACGACGACCCGTGGGGCGCGTTCGCCGACGACCAGCTCGGACTTATGGACCATCTCGGCATCACGCCATATTTTTCTTCTTCGGCAATTGCATCGGCGGCCCATTCGCGATGAAGCTGATGGAGCGCGCGCCGCAGCGCGTGGTCGCCGCCGTGCTGAGCCAGCCGGTCGGGCACCGGCCGGAGAAACCGGACTTCATGTATGACGCCGGCAAGTCTGGGGCGAGGAGTTGCTCGAGCGGCGGCGCGACGACTCGATTGCGACGCGTCGAGACTTATCTATAAGGCGGACAAGAGCCGACTGGACAGCGTGTACAATTCCACAGATGGCGCCGATTTGAGTTACACGCTCACGGCGCAACCCAACACTCTACCGCGTGCGGCCTGACTTCGTGTACAGCGTGTCGCGCGATTTCGCGAAGTCCATGACCAGACAACCGAATGACGATGGCTGAACTGCCTCGACGATGTCGTCGGCGCATCCGCTACAGACCTCCATCGACATCGCCTCGCTCTGCCCGAACGCGCGAGATCACGGTGTCATCACCTGGAAGGAGCCGCCGGAGCTGAAGGCGCGGACCATCAACCGGGTGCGCACCTTCCTGAAGGCACGATCAGACATGCTTAGGCGGGACATGCAGCTCGCAGCAGCGGGGTCGACGCCAAGGGCGCTGGGGTAGCGGCGATCCAGGCCGTCGCGCCCTACCGCCCCGCCTCCACCACATCCTCCAGCGTCTTCAACCCAGTCTTCGGCGCATTCACCAGCACCGCCATGTTGCCGGGCTTGTGCTCGTTCTTCCACATCATCTGGTGCGCCTTCGGAATCTGCTCCCAGGGCAGCACCTCGCTCATGCAGGGATAGATGCGCCGGTCGAGCACGAACTGGTTGGCGGCCGAGGCTTGCTTCAAGTGCGCGAAGTGCGAGCCCTGGATGCGCTTCTGCCGCATCCAGACGTAGCGCGCGTCGAACGTGATGTTGTAGCCCGAGGTGCCGGCGCAAAACACCACCATGCCGCCGCGCTTTACCACCAGGCACGACACCGGGAACGTCGCCTCGCCCGGATGCTCGAACACGATATCGACGTCGCGCTTGCCGGTGATGTCCCAGATCGCCTTGCCGAACTTGCGCGCCTCCTTCACCCACTCGTTGTATTCGGGTGTATTGACCTTAGGCATCTGGCCCCAGCACTTGAAGTCCGAGCGGTTGATGACGCCGTAGGCGCCGAGGTCCATCACGTAGTCGCGCTTCGAATTGTCGGAGATCACGCCGATCGCCTTGGCGCCCGACGCCGCCGCAAGCTGCACGCCGAACACGCCGAGCCCGCCCGAGCCGCCCCACACCAGCACGTAATCGCCGGGCTTGAGGATATGCGGCGCATGGCCGAACAGCATGCGATAGGCGGTGGCGAGCGTGAGTGTGTAGCAGCCCGCCTCCTCCCACGGCAGATGCGCAGGCTTGGGCATCAGTTGCCGCGACTGCACGCGGCAGAATTGCGCGAACGAGCCGTCCGGCGTCTCGTAGCCCCAGATGCGCTGCGACGGCGACAGCAGCGGATCGCCGCCGTTGCAGTCCTCGTCGTCGCCGTCATCCTGATTGCAGTGGACGATGACCTCGTCGCCGACCTTCCACCGCCGCACCTTGGAGCCGATCGCCCAGACCACGCCGGCGGCGTCGGAGCCGGCGATGTGGAAGGGATTCTTGTGCACGTCGAGCGGCGAGATCGGCGTGCCGAGGCCGGCCCAGACGCCATTGTAGTTGACGCCCGCCGCCATGACGTAGACCAGCACCTCGTCCTCGCCGATCGGCCAGGTCGGCACCACCTCCAACTGCATGGAGGTTTCCGGCGGGCCGTGACGCTCCTTGCGGATCGCCCAAGCGTGCATCTTCTCGGGGACGTGGCCGAGCGGCGGAATTTCGCCGATGCCGTAGAGATCTTTGATGGGCGCAGATTTCGAAGGCTTGAGCTGCGTGACTGTGGCCATGGCTTCCGCTCCCGGTCAGCGGTTGGATCACGTCAATTCCCAGCCCAAACAGTGTGCGACAGGCCTTGTTGCAGAGCAACAAAATTATGTCAGCGATGCAAAATACGGCCTGACTGCCGGCCTTTTCCGAGCTACCATGCTGTTTGCATTGCAAAATGCCGGGTCATCCGGCGGCCCCGTACCGGCGGAACGGTCGGTTCACGATGCGCGACAAGCCTTGGATTTTCCGCACCTACGCGGGCCACTCGACCGCCGTTGAGTCGAACGCGCTCTATCGCAAGAACCTCGCCAAGGGCCAGACCGGCCTCTCGGTCGCGTTCGATCTGCCGACCCAGACCGGCTACGACAGTGACCACGTACTGGCGCGCGGCGAGGTCGGCAAGGTCGGCGTGCCGATCAGCCACCTCGGCGACATGCGCTCGCTGTTTGACGGCATCCCGCTTGCCACCATGAACACCTCGATGACCATCAACGCCACCGCCGCGTGGCTGATGGCGCTCTACATTGCGGTGGCCGACGAGCAGGGCGCACCGCGCGCCGCGCTGACCGGCACGATCCAGAACGACATCATCAAGGAGTACCTGTCGCGCGGCACCTATGTGTTTCCGCCGGCGCCGTCGATGCGGCTGATCAAGGACATCGCGATCTTCACGACCGAGCGAACTGCCGAAGTGGAATCCGATGAACATCTGCTCGTATCACCTGCAGGAGGCTGGCGCGACGCCGGTGCAGGAGCTCGCGTTTGCGCTCGCCACCGCGATCGCGGTGCTCGACACAGTGAAGCAGTCCGGCGAGGTCGACCAAGAAAAATTCGGCGAGGTGGTCGGACGCATCTCGTTCTTCGTCAATGCGGGTCTCCGTTTCGTTACCGAAATCTGCAAGATGCGCGCCTTCGTCGACCTGTGGGACGAGATCACCCGCGAGCGCTACGGCGTGACCGATCCGAAACAGCGGCTGTTCCGCTACGGCGTGCAGGTCAATTCGCTCGGCCTGACCGAGCCGCAGCCCGAGAACAACGTGGCGCGCATCCTGATCGAGATGCTGGCCGTAACATTGTCGAAGCGGGCGCGAGCCCGCGCGGTGCAGTTGCCGGCCTGGAACGAGGCGCTCGGCCTGCCGCGCCCGTGGGATCAGCAATGGTCGCTGCGCATGCAACAGATCCTCGCGTACGAGACCGACCTTCTGGAATACGGCGACCTGTTCGACGGCTCCAAGGTGATGGACGAAAAGGTTGAGGCGCTCAAAGCCGAGGCCAAGGAGGAGCTCAAGCGCATCGAAGAGATGGGCGGTGCGGTCGCCGCGGTTGAGACCGGCTATATGAAGCAGCAGCTGGTCGAATCGAACACCGCGCGGCTGGAGGCGATCGAGCGCGGCGCGCAGATCGTCGTCGGCGTCAACAAATTCCTGGAAAGCGAGCCCTCGCCGCTCACCGGCGGCGTCGAGGCGATCCTCACTGTGCCGGAGGCGGCCGAGACCGACCAGATCGAGCGGCTCGAGGCGTGGCGCGCGCAGCGCGACAACGCCGCCGTGCAAGCCGCGCTGAAGGAACTCAAGCGCGCCGCCGCCGGACAAGGCAACATCATGCCGGCGTCGATCCAGTGCGCCAAGGCCGGCGTCACCACCGGCGAATGGGGATGGACGCTGCGCGAGGCGCTGGGCGAATACCGCGCGCCGACCGGCGTCGGCCGCGCCATGCGCAACGACGTCGGCGGGCTCGACGACATCCGCGCCGACGTCGACCGCGTGTCGCGCAAGCTCGGCCGGCGGCTCACCTTCCTGGTCGGCAAGCCGGGCCTCGACGGCCACTCCAACGGCGCCGAGCAGATCGCGGTGCGGGCGCGCGACGCCGGTATGCAGGTGGTCTATGAGGGCATCCGGCTCACGCCCGAGGAAATCGTCGCCGCAGCGCAGAAGCAGAAGGCGCACGTGGTTGGACTGTCGATCCTGTCGGGCTCGCACATCCCGCTGGTCAAGGACGTGGTCAGCCGCATGAAGGAGGCCGGCCTCGACGATCTTCCCGTCGTGGTTGGCGGGATCATCCCCCCCGAAGACGCGTAGGCGCTGGAACAGGCCGGCGTCGCCGCAGTCTATACGCCGAAGGACTTCGAACTGAACCGCATCATGTCCGACCTGGTGCGGATCGTCGAACAGGCAAATAACCCCAGCAACATCTGACCGCCCGAAAGGGGCGGTGACAGGCGCTAGCCTTCCCGGACTACGCTTCGAGCGTCACGTTCGAGGCAGCGCACCGGGGCGACGCCCGAGCGTCCAGGGAGGAATGCCATGGCTCTCGAAGCAATCATCATCATCCTGATTGTCGGCGCGATTGCGGGCTGGCTCGCCGGGCTGATCGTCAAAGGCGTGGGCTTCGGCCTGCTCGGCAACATCGTGGTCGGCATCGTCGGTGCCTTCATCGCCGGTTGGCTGCTGCCAGTCGAATCATTCCCATCTGCGGCGCCATGATCCTGGATTGATTATCAGCGCCACCATCGGTGCCGTGATCTTGCTGGTGATCATCGGCTTGATCAAACGCGCCTGACGGCTGGACAGCGCGGCAAGCTACTTGATCAGCTTGGCCCCCCAGGCGGTTCCGCTGCGCTCGGACGGCGTGAAGGTCATCTCGACCTCCACCTTGGTGCCGCACAGATCGTAGAACCAGCGCTCCTGCCAGGGCGCGCCGCGCTCGATTTTTGAGATCAACCGCGTCTCGGTCACCACGCGCCTGTCGCAGCCTTGCGGCGTCACCGCGCCAGCAAACGCGCTCGCACCCTGCAGCGCGTCGCGCTGCAGCAGCGGGTCCGCGTTGGTGGTTCCCGGTAGCAGGTCGACGACGTGAGGCTGCTCGCCCTCCAGGATCAGCAGGAAGTTTCGCATGGTGCGCGGCGTGCAGTCTACGACGTAGCGTTCGATCCACGACACCACACTCGATTTGATCGGATAAGGAATGACGTCCGCGAGTACAACCTGCGGGTCACTGGGGCAATCGAAGCCGGGGATCGTTTTCTGGGAACGCAGAACCGCCTGCTGACGCACTGGCGTGTAGACATTCGAAAAGATCTTCCGCGCCGTGTCATTGCCGAACGCGCGGACCGCGGCGTCGGGTTTGGCGGTGATGTAGCTCAGCGTTTGCGCGAGAGCCGGCGAAACGCCGGCCACCGCAAACGCCATCGGCAGAACGGCTGCCATGTTCGGCTTGAACGATCGCGAGCGCATCATCCCGCCTCCTGCCGATATCGCACCGGCGCGGCAACCGCATCGGCCAGTGCTGCATCGAGCTGTTGGGGCGATAGCGGCTTGTGCAGATAGCCGTCCATGCCGGCGGCCCGCGCCGCCGCCTCATCGCTGGTGTCGGTGCGTCCAGACACGCCGATGATGGGGATCAGTCCCGGCGGACCGGGCAGCGCGCGGATGCGGCGCGCAGTCTCAAAGCCATCGATACCCGGCAGCGCCACGTCGAGCAGCACCACATCATGCCGCTCCCGCTCCAGCGCAGCGAGCGCCGCCTCGCCACTGCCAACAAAGCTGGTGCGATGCCCGATCTCGGTCAGCACCGTATTGAGCACGACGCGACCGTAAGGATTGTCCTCGACGCAGAGCACATGAAGTCCGGCCGGCGCATCCCTGGGCGCCCCCGCCTTGGCCATCGGTGGCGCCTGCTCGATCAACACCGTAAGGACGAACGTACTGCCGCGGCCCGGCCGGCTTTTCACCTCGAGGCTGCCGCCCATTGACTGCGCAATGCGCTTGACGAAGGCAAGGCCGAGGCCAGCTCCGCCGAAGCGGCGCGCAATACTCGCATTGGCCTGGACGAACGGACGGAACAAACGCTTGAGGTCGGCAGCGACGATACCGATGCCGGTGTCAGCGACCGCGAACCTCAGCCGCAGCCGGTCGCGCGGCGCGCGCGCGGTCGTGACGGTGAGCGACACGCGGCCGCGTTCGGTAAACTTCACTGCGTTGTCGATCAGGTTTTCCAGTGCGCTGCGCAGCCGCACAGCGTCGCCGATCGCGCGGGCGGGAAGGGTCTTCGCAATCGAGATTTCAGTCTCGAGCGACTTGCCGTCGGCGCGGGCCGCGAGCGATTGCGCGACCGCTTCCACCAACTCACGCAACGCGAACGGCTCGGTCTGAAGGACTAGCTTGGAGCTTCCGGCCTTGGCGGCGTCGACCACCAACGTGGTCAGTCGCGCCAAGTGGCCGGCAGCGTCCCTTATGGCGGCAGCCCAGCGTCGTTCGCGCTCCGGCAGATCGGAGGCGACCAGCAGCTCCGACATTGCCAGCATTCCGGTCAACGGAGTGCGAATGTCATGCGCCAGATTGGCGAGCGCGAGCTCGGTCGGGCCGGAACCAAGCGATGTCGCGCGAGGGCGCGCCTTCGTGCGGCGCAACGGTCCTGGCTTTTTCTTGCGTCTGCTCGGCACCGGACCCCCGCCCTGCGCCCCCGGTCAAGATGGCACGGTGCGGATTGCGGCGCTACTCGCCGAGGCCGACCAGCCTGCGAATATCGTTGGGACTCATTCCCTGGGCCCGCAGCTCGCGCAGGCCGGTCGCGTTGGTCGACTTGGAAAGCTTCTTGCCGTCGGCATCCGGAATCAGCCGATGGTGGTGATAGACCGGCATCGGAAGGTTCAGCAACGCCTGCAGCAACCGATGCACGCTGGTCGACCAGAACAGATCCTGGCCGCGCACCACGTGGGTGACGCCCTGCAGCGCGTCGTCGATTACCACCGAGAGGTGATAGCTGGTCGGCGTTTCCTTGCGCCCAAGCACGACGTCGCCCCATGCCTCCGGCGCCGCGGCGATACTGCCGTGCTCGCCACCGGGGCCCGCACCGGTCTCGGTCCATCGCAGGGACCCGGCCCATTCCTGTGCCGTCGTCATGTCGAGACGAATGGCGTAAGGCGCGCCGCTAGCGATGCGCGCCTGGCGCTCGTCGTCGGACATCAAGCGTGCGGTCCCCGGATAAAGCGGCGCCCCGTCGGGATCGCGCGGCTCACGCGCGTGCGACTCGCGGTCAGCGACCAGATGAGCAAGTTCGGCGCGCGACTCGAAGCTCGGGAAGGTCAAACGCATCACGCAAAGCTTGTCGAGCGCGGCACGATATTCGTCGAAATGCTCCGACTGCCGGCGCACCGGCTCCTCCCATTCGATGCCGAGCCAGGTGAGGTCCTCATAGATCGCCGCTTCGTATTCCGGCCGGCAGCGTGTGTGGTCGATGTCCTCGATACGAAGCAGCAAGCAGCCACCGGCGGCGCGCGCCATGTCGAAGTTGACGAGCGCCGACAACGCGTGGCCCAGATGCAAAAGACCGTTAGGGCTCGGCGCAAAACGGAAAACGGGTGTCGTCATGCCCATGACCACGACATTGTTACGCCATCATCCGTGTGTTGGAGCTAGAATCGCAAGATAACGAAGGACTAAGGATTACTGCCATGACGCATTTTAATGTGACGCGGCGCGCGCTGCTGGCCGGCGGCGGTGCCAGTGCCGCCAGTGCCGCCTTCGCCAAGGCGCCGATGGTCAACAAGCCGGCGCCGGGCTTTCATCGCTTCAAGCTGGGCGCCTACGAGGTGACAGTCATTTCGGATGGCCCGCTGGTGCTCGGGGCACCGTCCGGCGACGTGTTCAAAGGATTGTCCAAAGAAGATATGACGCAGGATCTCACACGAAATTTTCTGCCTGTCGAGAGCGTCGAACTCGAGCAGAACGTCGTCGTGGTCAACACCGGCAGCCAGATCGTCGTGTTCGACACCGGTACCGGTCCCACCGTGAAGATGTTTGGCCCCTACGCCGGACGCCTGCTTGCCAATCTCAAGACGGCCGGTATCAACCCGGGAGCGGTCGACGCCATCGCGCTGACGCACGCCCATCCCGACCACTGCTTCGGCATCATGACCCAAAAGGGCGCGCGCAATTTCCCGAACGCCAAGATCTACATGGCGCAGGCCGACTTCGAGTTCTGGACCGACGAGGGCAAGGCGTCGGCCAGCGACATGATGAAAATGATGATCGGCGGCGCGCGCCAGAACCTCGTGCCGAACCGCGACCGCATGGTGTTCGTCAAGGACGGCCAGGAGCTCGTGCCCGGCATCATGGCGATCTCGACGCCCGGCCATACCGTCGGCCACACCAGCTACGGGGTTGCGTCGCAGGGCCAGAAGCTGGTCGTGCTTGGCGACGTCGCGCACCACCACATC
>CAWBFG010000017.1:0-70226 GCA_963787955.1 uncultured Alphaproteobacteria bacterium
CGAAATGCCTGCGGTCAGCGTCGCTTCACGTCCGGGTTGGCCAGACGCAGCGGCTCGCCCCTCTCGTAGGCGACGATCTGTTCGAAGCATTCGCGGAAATAGAGTTCGAAATTATCCCATTCGGCCCAGCCGAGATGCGGCACGCACAGCGCATTCGGCATCTTGAGCAGCGGATGATTGCCGCCGATGATGGGCTCCTGCTCATAGACGTCGACCGCGGCATGGCCTGGGCGACCGTTGCGCAGCGCCTCGACCAAGGCACCGGGCGCGATCAGTTCGGCCCGGGCGGTGTTGACGATCAACGCGGTCGGCTTCATCCGCGCAAGGTCCGCAGGACCGACAATACCCCGCGTCTCGGGGCGCAGCCGGACGTGGAGCGACAAAATGTCCGAGCGCTCGAACAGATCGTCCTTGCCCGACGCCGCCTCGTAGCCGGCAGCGCGGGCGCGCTCCAACGACTTCTCCTGACCCCAGACCAGCACCTTCATGCCCATCCCAGCCATCGACCGCGCCACCAGATGGCCGATGAAGCCAAGGCCGAAAATACCGAGCGTCGATCCACTCAGCCGGTGCGACAGCGTGCACGGCCAGTCGCCGCGCTTCATCCGCTCCGCCTCGAGCGCAATGTTGCGACGCGACGCCACGATCAAGGCGACGGTGAGCTCGGCCGGTGCGTCCGGCGAATTGCTCTTGCCCGTTGAGACTGGAATACCGAGTTCAGTGCAGGCCGCAAAATCGATGGTGCTGGCGCCTCGACCGACCAACGCGAGCAGCTTGAGCTTGGGCAGCCGCTCGAGCAGCGCGCGCGAGAATTCGACCCGCTCCCGGATCGACACCACCACCTCGGCGTCGCGCAGCCGCTCGACCAGTTGATCGAGGTCGCGCGCCGGCTCGCGATAGCGCACCACGTCGTGATGCTTGATCAAGGCGAAGCAGGCGAGCTTGTCGACGACATGCTGATAGTCGTCGGGAATTGCAATTTTCACACGATGTCTCCTCGGTAACGGACGAACCTAGGCCGCGAGCACAATCCAGTACACCTCATAGAGCACCTAGCCCTTGAACAGCAGGCCCCGCACCACCGCATCGAGCGGCTCAACGGCGCGCAATGCAACCCGGAGCCGCTCGCGCTGCCGACGGGTCAGCCGCTTGAGCTCGACGGCGTTGCTCGGTGGCCGGCCGAGTTCGATGTCTTCGATCTGCTGCGCAAGGATCAGCTCGAGAAACAGCGCATGAGCGTCGTCGAGGGCGTCGAGATCGGCCTCCATGCCAAGGCCAAGCGCCTTGATGCCGGCGAGTCGAGCGGGCGTCGAATGCTCGGTCACATGGTGGCAGACCGCGAGCGCTCGGGCCGCGCTGACAATGCCGAACAGACCGGTCTTCTTCAGGTCGATCCGGCCCTGCTCGGTGCGGAAGCCGCCGAACCAATTGAACCCTGCCGGCAGCGGGCCGGCAGCCTCGACCAGCAGCTTGGCAAAGTCGGCCGCGCCCTCGGCGGCCCCGAATGCGTCGCGCCACAGCGTATCGGCCAAGCCGACGTCACCGTGAACGCCACGCAGGTCAAAGAAGATGTCGACCGCCAGCAGGTCCCGCGGGCTGGAGCGACGGATCCAATCCGCCACCCGCTGCCGCCAAGTCGCGAGCGAGCCGCGCCACTGCGGGTTCTTGGCCATGACGCCGCCGGGGCAATATGGCACCCCGACCTGGTGAAGAATGTCGGCAACGCGGATGCCCAGCGCTTCAAACCAGCGATCGGCCTCATCCGAGCTTTCGCCGTCGTAGAGCAGGGCATTGTCCTGATCCATCGCCAGCAGGCTCTCGCCACGGCCAGCCGACCCCAGCACCATGAGGGCATATCGGCGCGGCGGATCGCCCAACCCGCTGTCCTTCATCGCGCGCTCGGCGAGCGCCGCAGCGCGGTTGGTGGCTTCGCCCAACTGATGCGATATCACCGCGGCGACTTCGCGCGCCGACAGGCCTTCGCGGCAAAGCTCGCCGGCGACCTGCGGCAGTCGCGACCAGGCGAGGCCGAGATCGTGCGCGTCCCTCGCCTGCTGGATCTCATCACCAAGTTCAATCTCGCCCTCGTTGCGCAGCCGCAACAAGTCGCGCGCCGACAACGCGCCGACCAGTTCGCCCGCCGCACCGGTGACCCCGAGATGACGGATTTTCAGCCGGTTCATCCGGCCGATGGCAAGATAGGCAAAGGAGTCGGCTGGCACGGCGACGAGCGGCGCGCTCATCACTCGCTCGACCGGCAGCGCAAGAGCCGCCGCGCCGTGCTCGCCGAGCGCTCGGAGCACGTCGCGCTCGGTGATGATGCCGACCTGCTCCGGACGCGGCGGCGCATGGCCGGCCGCGGCTCGAGTGATGAACAGCGAGGAGATTCGGTCGCGCGCCATGATTTCGATCGCGGTGCCAATCGTCGTTTCAGGGCCGATGGATTTCGCCGGCGCACTCATGATTGCGCCGGCGCGATGACGGTAAGGATAGGTGTCGAGGCGCGATGTCGTGCGCTCCGGCGCCGGAGCATCCTGCACCGCCGGGGGTACGGCCCAACCGGCACGGTGCTGGCTGTCGAGCGCGTTCGTCAACGCATTGCAGGCGCGGGTCGCCTCGGCAAGCGTCCGGATCTCGCGCACGCGCAATCGGGGGATCAGCGCCAGGAAGATTCGTGCGGCAGCAGCCGCATCGCCCAAGGCCGAATGACGGCCAACGATCTCGACATTGAGCCAGCTGGCAAGACTGTCCAGCGAATGGTCGGCGAGATTCGGCTCGATCGCCTGCGCCAGCAACCCGACATCAAGCGACAGGCGGTGCTGCCATGCGACGCCGATGCGCGCACACTCGCGCGCGAGCACCGCGACGTCGAAACCGATCGAGTGCCCGATCAGAATGCTATCGCCGGCATAGGCGGCGAACTCGGGCCAGACCTCGGCAAATGAAGGCGCATCCGCGACCGCCGCCTGATCGATGCCGTGGATGCGCGTGGCGATCGGAGGAATGGGCTCGTCCGGCCGCACCAGGCGGCGGAAAGGGCCGTTTTCGGTCAGGCGGCCGACCGCCAGCCGCACCGCCGCCATTTCGACGATCCGCGCCTTGCGGGGATCAAGCCCGGTTGTCTCGGTATCGATTGCGACCGCGTCCAGCGCGATGAGCGGAGTGGAGCCTGCAACGGCGGCCATCGATCCGTTCTCCGGAACTGGCTGCGCGATCAGGCGCGGGCGCGCAACGCGTGGCTGACCAGCGTCTTGCCGAGCGACCAGACCGCGCCGGGCACGCGGTGGCTGGCGGCGATCACCTCGTCGAACGAATTGATGATCCAGTCACAGTCCTCGTCCGTGATGGTGAGCGGCGGCAACAGCTTGATGGTATGGCTGGCGTGCCCGGCGACCTGGGTGAGGATCTTGTGATCCTTGAACAGCGGGATCGCGATCAACTGGCAGAACAGACCGCTGCTGGCGGTCTCGACGATGTTCCACGACGCCTTGAGCGTGAGCGACTTCGGCGGGCCGAACTCGACGCCGATCATCAGCCCTTTGCCGCGCACGTCGTGCAGCAGCTCGTAGCGCGGAATCATCGCGCTGAGCGCGCGCATTAGCTTCTCGCCCTTCTGCGCGGCGCCTTGCACCAGCTTTTCCGCCTCGATGACGTCGAGCGTGACAATGCCCGCCACCATGGCCAGATCGTTCTTCGAGAATGTCGAGCCGTGAACCACGGCGCGATCCATCCGGTTGAAGACCTTTTCGAAGATCTGCCTGCGGGTCAGCACCGCGCCGATCGGAACCTGGCCGCCGGACAGCCCCTTCGCGAGCAGCACCATGTCCGGCTCGACACCCCAATGCTCGATGGCGAGGAAGCGGCCGGTGCGGCCGAGCCCGGTCTGGATCTCGTCGGCGACGAACAACGTGCCGTGACGGCGGCACAGCTCGGCAGCAGACTTGAAATAATCGTCGGACGGCAGGTTGACGCCCTTGCCCTGGATCGGCTCCACGATGAAGGCGGCGACGCTGCGCGACGCCAGTGCCTGCTCGAGCGCGGCAAGATCGTTGAGCGGCACGCTGACGCAATCCGGCAGCAGCGGATCGAAGCCGGCACGGAACATGTCGTCGCCGTTGAGCGACAGCGCGCCGTAGGTGAGGCCGTGAAAGGCATGATCGCAATAGACGATGCCGCGCCGGCCGGTCGCGCTACGGGCGAACTTGATCGCGGCCTCGACCGCCTCGGCACCGGAATTGGCGAAGAATGCCTTGTCGAGATGCGGCGTATAGGCGAGCAGGCGTTCGGCCAGCACGCCCGCAAGGGTCGGCACGTCGAGCTGCACCAGATTCGGAAGGTCGGCGTCGAGCGCGCTCTTTAGCGCATCACGGACAGCGGGATGATTGCGTCCGATCGCGAACACGCCGAACCCGCTGAGCAGATCAAGGTAGCGGCTGCCGGCCCGATCGTAGAGATATTGGCCCTGGCCTTTGCAGAAACCGACGTCGTAGCCGATCGTGCGCAGAACCCGCACCATCTGCTCGTTCAGATGGCGGCTGTGCAGCTCGTAGCGGTCAGGTTCGCGTTCGGCAAACAGCCCGGCGATATCTTGCCTCATGCGCGTCGTTCGTCGCCCTAGACAAATCCAAGGATTACGGCGGACTCTATGCTAACTCATCGCCCCAGATTGTCGCACCCCCAAACTGGAACTGAATTTTACACAGTTGCTTTCGCTTGGCCACGCCAGCGGCGAGCGATCTGGTTAAGGAACATGGCGGTCGGCCGCAGAATCAACAGGTCCGCGGTAAGTGCCGCCAGCATGGCGAACGCACTCAACCAGCCGAACAGCCGCAGCGACGGCAGGTCGGAGAACACCGTGACCGCCAGGCCGCATGCCAGCACCACTGAGGTCAGAATCAAGGCCGGACCGACCAGGATGGTCGCCCGCTCGACGCCGACGCCCGGATCGGCGTCGGGCCGGTCCTCCAATCGTAGGCGGTTGAGGAAGTGGATCGTGGCGCTCAGGCCGAGCCCGAACGACACCACCAGCGCGACCACGCTGGCAAACTGCAGGCCTTCACCCATCGCCCAGAGCACGGTGCCGGCCAGCACCACCGGGAAGATGCCGGGCAGGATGCTGGCGAACATCACCGTAATCGAGCGGAAGGCGAGCCCGATGAATGCGGCGACGAACACGATCTCGACCGTCAGCGCCATGTTGAGCTTGCCGATCATGCTGGCGCTGTTGCGCGCCGCGATCGCAGAGAGCCCGGTGACGGAGATGCGGTAGCCGGGGTGCGCGCTGCGCACCGCGCCCAGCGTCTTGTCGAGCGACTCGACCACCGGCAAGAGTTGGCTCGCATCGGAATCCGGGATACGGCCTGCAACGATAACCGCATCCTGCTCGGCCGAGACAAAGCGGCGGGTCAAATATTCGGGCAGCAGGTCGACGTACTGCTTGAGCGTCGCCACATCGCTCTTGCCTGCCTTTTCGGCGAGCCAACGGCGCAGCGACTCCACCGACCAAACGTTGCCGACACCGGCCTGCTTTTCGACGATGGCGTGAACGTCGGCGATCGTCTTCAAGGTTTCGTCGTCGTAAAGCGACTTGCCCTTGGGAAACTCGATCAGGATGTCGATCGGATTGGCGCCGGTGAGCTTGGCGTCGAGCCGGCCGCTGGCTTCGACCGCCTGCTGCTTGTCCGGTACCTGGTCGGCGAGCCGGTAGCGCGGCTCGAGCGTGGCATAGATCACGGCAAGCCCGGCGACCACCGCAACGGCGATCAGGCTGTAGAGGCCGGGATGGCTGACCATCCGTACTGCGATCCAGCTGCAGAACCGCCGCAGTACGGTCACGCCGGTATCCTTGACCTGCAGCGTGGCAGTGAACTTCTCTTCGTTGCGGATCAGCAGGACGCCGAGCAGCGGCACCAGCATGAGCACACCGAGCAATGCAATGACGGTCGCGGCCAAACCGGCTTCGCCGAATGTGCGGATCAGCTCGGAGCTTGAGAACATCAGCGCGATGAACGAGATCGCTGCGGTGCCATGGGTCAGCACGCACGCCGGACCGACCACCAACAGAGCGTTGCGGAAGGCGTCGTACTTGTTCTGCCCTTCGATCAGCCGGTCGCGCGCCGCGAACGTTAACTGCATGCTGTCGGCAAAGCTGATCACCATGATGAGCGGCGTCATCACGTTGAGGAACATGTTGAGCCGGAAATCGAGCCAGCCGAGGAAGCCGAGCGAGAGCAGGATCGCGACCAGCGGCGGCGCCGCCGCGATCAGCATGAACGAGACGCGGCGGAAGAACAGGATCGCGATCAGGCAGCCGGCGGCGAAGCCGAAAGCGTTGTAGATCAGCCGGTCGCGCTCGACCGCATTGCGGATCTCGAGCTGCATGACTGGAATGCCGGCCAGCTGATTGCGCAGCCCCGACCCTTCCAGGTTCTCCGCCATGGTCTTGCGGATTTCGCCGATGGTGTCGTTGAGCCCCCGGGTCTGGACGATCGCTGGGTTGAGCGCCAGCACGACCAGCGCCAGCTCGCCGTCTTCCGACAGCAGCTTGCCGCGGATGATCTCGTTGGAAAGGATGCGCTTGACCAGGGCGTCGTATTCGGCGCCTTGCGGCAGCTCAGCGGGGAACAGCGGCGCCGGGAGGTTTCCGCCTTCGGGCGGCTGGCGCGCCGAGAACAGCGAGATGATGCCGCGCGTGCCGTCGATCAATTGCACGTCAGTGACGAGGCTGCGCAGCTTTTCGAGGTTTTCGCGCGACAACAGGTTCTTGCCCTCGATCACGATGAGCACGTCGTACTCGCTCGACGGGAAGCGGCGCGTGACCTCCTCGAACTGTTTGAACTCGGGCGTGTCGGAGCGGAACAACTGGCTGAGCGAGTTGTCGACCTTGAGACGCTCGATGCCAAATGCCGCCAGCACCATCAGCGCGATAAGGATGATGGCGGAGATCTTCGGCGCGATCAGCGAAATGAGCCCGATCCGCTCTATGCCGAGCGCAAGCTGCTTATGCCAGGGCTGCGACCCTGAAGGATCGGAAGGTCCGCCGGACACGCCTAATCTCCGAACTGTGCCGCCGGCAGGACCGGCCATCCATCGAGCAAATTCAGGCGCTCCGGCGCCAAAAGCCCCATGACAGAGGCGGTCAACGCATAACTATTTCCGTTGGGTGCTGCAACAGCAGAACGGCGCGGTTTTGCATTGATAAACCGTATCTTTTGGGGCCGATTGGAGCGGATTGCGCCGGAACGGGTCGCGGTGCCTACATTGCCGATAGGCGTCCATCGTTCTTGGTGTCGGGGACGCTCATCGCTATATTCCGGGCGCAATTCGGCGCTGTTGGCGCTCGGTTCGGAACCCCGCGATTGCCCTGCTGGAGAAGGAATTCGTGATGTCGGCTATGGCTGCCCCTCAGGAACGGCGCACCTGCGTCCCGGTCCAGGTCGGGAACGTGACGGTGGGCGGCGGCGCGCCGATTGTGGTGCAGTCGATGACCAATACCGACACCGCGGACGTCGATTCGACGGTCCGCCAGGTGGCCGCGCTGCACCACGCCGGCTCGGAAATCGTGCGTGTCACGGTCGACCGCGACGAGGCGGCGGCGGCGGTGCCCAAGATCAAGGAGCGGCTGCTCAAGATGGGCGTCGAGGTGCCGATCGTCGGCGACTTCCATTACATCGGGCACAAGCTGCTCGCCGACCATCCTGGCTGCGCCGAGGCGCTCGACAAGTACCGCATCAACCCTGGCAACGTCGGCTTCAAGGACAAGAAGGACAAGCAGTTCTCGGCGATCGTCGAGATGGCGATCAAGCACGACAAGCCGGTGCGGATCGGCGCCAACTGGGGCTCGCTCGATCAGGAATTGCTCACCCACCTGATGGACGAGAACATCAAATCACCGAACCCGCAGGACGCGCGCGCGGTGACCCGCGAGGCGATGGTGCAGTCGGCGCTGCTTTCCGCGCAGCGCGCCGAGGAGATCGGCCTGCCGCGCAACAAGATCATCCTGTCCGCGAAGGTGTCCGCGGTGCAGGACCTGGTGCAGGTCTATATCGACCTCGCCAAGCGCTCGGACTACGCGATCCACCTCGGCCTCACCGAGGCCGGCATGGGCAGCAAAGGGATCGTTGCATCATCGTCAGCACTCGGCATCCTCTTGCAGCAGGGCATCGGCGACACCATCCGCGTTTCGCTCACTCCCGAGCCCGGCGGCGACCGCACGCTCGAGGTGAAGGTCGCGCAGGAAATCCTGCAGACCATGGGTTTCCGCACCTTCGTGCCGCTGGTCGCGGCCTGCCCCGGCTGCGGCCGCACCACTTCGACGACGTTCCAGGAGCTCGCCGGCGGCATCCAGAAGTTCATCATCGAGTCGATGCCGGAGTGGAAGAAGCGCTATCCCGGCGTCGAGGGTCTCAACGTCGCGGTGATGGGCTGCATCGTCAACGGCCCGGGCGAGTCAAAGCACGCCGACATCGGCATCTCGCTGCCCGGTACCGGCGAAGCGCCGGCCGCACCGGTTTTCATCGACGGCAAGAAGGCGGTGACATTGCGCGGCCCGACCGTCTCGGCCGACTTCAAGCAGATCGTGATCGATTACATCGAGAAGCGGTACGGCGCGAGCGGGCAGAAGGCGGCGGAGTAGCGCGGCGGCGAAAGCTGTCTGCGCAATCAATGCAATTGAATAATGTGAAAAGACCGCCGAGCGGCGGTCTTTTTGTTCCGCGCAGCATTATCCCTACCGGTTTAGGTAAACGGCAGTGCGGCGTTGCTGGTGCGTTGACCGACGCCTAACGTCGTCACCGACGAAATCCGTCAGAACTTGCTTTGGCTCGAGAGAACGCGACACCGCGTAAGGTTGGCCTACCCCATGTGGTCACCGCTGGCGTCAATAGCACGATCGGGACCGTCACGGCTTTGGCAGGCGGCCGCAGCCGCGAGCCTCATCCTTTGCGGCTCCGCTTCGGCGCAGACGGCCAACGACGCCAGAGCGCTTCAGAACCCCAAGATTCAATCCGCCTATGCGGAATGGCGCAAGCTTTCGCAGAACGAGGTCGATTGCGTCGATCGATCGTTGCGTGAACAAAGGTCGAGTCTCTGGCTGGTGATCCAGCGCGGGGTTAGTCCGTCCGACGCCGCAGGAGCGAAACTGCGCGCGGCATGTCGAGGCCAAGCGAGAGCGCCCAATCCTTCCCGGGTCACCGAGGGCGGCCCGCAGGCGCTGGCGGCTGTCGAGAGTAGAACCAACGAAGCCGCCACCAAGGCTGCGGCGGACAAGGCTGCAGCGGACAAAGCAGCGGCGGAAAAGGCCAAAGCAGACAAGGCGGCGGCCGATAAAGCCGCGGCGGACAAGGCCGCAGCAGAGAAAGCGGCGGGGGACAAGGCGGCGACGGAAAGAGCAGCCGTAGCGAAGGCCGCAGCGGAGAAGGCCGCGGCAGATAAGGCCGCGGCGGAAAGGGCCGCGATCGACAAGGCCCTTGCGCATGAAATTGCAGCAGACACAACGGCCCATAGAGCAGCGGTTGAAACGACACCTGCCGACAAATTCGCAGCAGAATTCGGCGAAGCCGGATTCGGAACGTGCCAACGTTGACGCGGCCAAGGCGCTAGGCGAGGCCGAACGCCCGCGGCAGGAAGCCGCGACAACGCCACCGGCCGAAGCCGCCTTTGCGTCCTTCGCCGCGGCCGAGTCGAGGATCAGCTTCATTTACGGATTGATCAGCGGACCAATCATTTTTAGTTTCGGCGGCGTCATATTCCTGCTGTTGAGCCGCAGACGAAGCGTTCCGGCTCCCGCCTGAAGCCAGTGCACGCGACAACGTCAGCGGCTGGGGCGGTAAATCCCGCAGACCATGGGCTTTCGCACCTTCGTGCCGCTGGTCGCGGCCTGCCCCGACGGCCCGGGCGAGAGCAAGCACACCGACATCGGCATCTCGCTGCCCGGCACCGGTGAGGCGTTGGCCCGCCTTCATCGACGGCAAGAAGGCGGTGACGCCGAGGCGCCAGAAATGCTATGGCAATTAGAAGGCGAGGCGCATAGAGAGCTGCTTCAATCGAATGGCTATCGGCCCCTCGGTTGCCGGACACCCAGTCATCATTCCCGTCCAACGAAGGGCTTTTCCCAGAGCGTCACGTGCTCGCCTGCGAGGACTTTGCACACGCAGATACAAATGAGTCCGCCGGGCTTGATGCCCGACGGACTTGAGAGTCGAGTCATTGAGGATGTCTAGAGCCTACCAGGTCCGGACGCCAATCCCGACCGGGCCGACGCCGATGCCGACGCTCGGGCCGCGGTGATAGCCGTAATGATCGCCACGATAGCCGCCGTGGTAGCCGCGATGGCCGTACGCACGCGGCGCGTGGTAACGCCGGGCGTTGCGGTTGGTGTTGTAGCATCGGCCAAAACGGTCGCACACGACGCGAACGTCCTGAACCAGACTTTCTTGCGCCGCCGCCGGGTTCGCAAACGGCATGGCGGAGGCGCTTCCGATCGAAACGGCGCCAAGCGCAGACGCCGCAAGCAAGGCGAGCGAGAGTACTCTCATGTTGAAATCTCCAGGGTTAGGCCGCTCCGCCGCAAATTGATTTCTTGATTCAAATCGGTGCAGAGCTGCTGCGAAGGCAACGCGGGTCTATCGCCTTGTGTTCCATCACGGCGGACAAATAAGCCGCGGGGCGCAGCCCATATGGCCCAGCCAGCATGGCGCGTCACTGTGAAGCGGCAGGGCCGCCATCTGGAAGGTCGTCCTTGTGCTTGTGCAGGAAGCGCGCGATCCGCTTTCTACGCTCTTCCGTCATCTCCACGTCACCCATGGCGCTCGCATGGTCGAAAAGCTCACGCTGCAGCTTCCTCGGCAGAGTGTTCCATTGCATGATCAGCGCCGCGCCCAGGCAGCGCAGCAGGTGTTCTTCCTGTTCGGCCAGCGATTCTCCGGCGGGGGCGTCGGCGCTGGACCGGTGCACCGTCTTCTGATGGTTGTCGTGCAGCCATTGTTCGTTGTCGGCGAGAGTCGTGAAACTCTTTTCAAGCTTGTTAAACTCTTGGGCTTCATTCGATCCCTGCGCGACCCTGCCGCGCTCGGCAAATTCCAATGCCTTGTCACGATATTGTTTTGGACTGAACATCTTCGCTCCTTGCAAGTAGCTCCCGAGCATGTGTCCGCATACTCATTGTATCTGGGGTGCGCGGCGCCATAAGCAAGCGCTCGGCCGGACTTATCAGACGCGCGCACCGCAGGTGCGCCGGCTCAAGTCGGCGCGGCGTGAGCGCCGAAAGTTATCGCAAAGCGGGGCGCTGCGGCCGTTCTCGCCGGGCAGAATGTGCAACTCGCCGCCGATCTGCTTCACCAGCGAGAGCACGATCTTCATGCCAAGCCCCTTGCAATGCACGCGGCCGAGCGCCTCCACGCGGCGGGCCGCGACGATCAATTGACGCGCCGCTTCGGGTGTTGTCGCGGCGCTGTTTTGCAATGAAAGCAGGCTGATGATCCATTGCAGGCCGTTGACGAGCCGGTGCTCGAATTCCCGGGTCAGCATGGCCCGACGCCGCGACAGGTCATGCTTCTCTTGGATCAATGCCTTTTCGCGCGCAAGCGCTTCCTGCAAACTACTCGTCAGGGCATCGCGCTGCCCCGTCTTCATCGACGGGCAAGAAAGGCGGTTACGCCTGCGCGGCCGACGGTCTTGAAGGACTTCAAGCAGATCGTGATCGACTATATCGAGAAGCGCTACGGCCAAGGGCAAAAGGCGGCGGAGTAGGTGGCGGCTCTCCCAAATAGAGCCGCGACGAAGCTACGCCAATCATCCCATCCCAAAACCCGCATGCGGTGACGCATCCGTGCGCCGCGACAGCCGTTCTTTCATCAGGTCCCACAGCAGTGCCACGGCGCGACTGCGACAGGCCCGGCTTGTGCCGAACGCCGCGCGCTTTTTTTGCCCGGGCTTTTGATTATGACAAAAATACTACGGTAAGATGTCAGCTCCGTTACACGTGGAGTGATCGATGAGCTTGAATTTTCCGGCGCGCTCCAGGTCCTTGGCCTGGTCAAATCCCGTGGCGCGGTGGTGGGGTATGTTGACGCTGGTGAGCGGCGTCAACATCGCCGTCTGGTTCTTGCTGTACCGATACCTGCAGGCACCGACGACTGCCGATCCCGCCAGCGCGTCCGGCATCGAGCTGATGCTCCTGCTCTGCGCGGCCTATGTTTTCGGCTGCGCATTCAGGTCATTGCTGCCGCGCGCGGACGTGCAGCGGATCTGCCTGTTCGACACGTGGCTGTCGAGCGTCATGATCGGACGAACGGTGGCGACCGTGGCCGAGGTCTGCTTCGCGGCGCAGTGGGCGATCATCCTCTATCAGCTGGGCACCATGACGGGAGCGGGCACCACGCTGACCGCTGCGTGGCTGATCCTGCCGCTGATCCTGATCGCGGAGGGCTTCTCATGGCATGCGGTGCTGACCAGGGACTACCTGGGCAACGCAATCGAAAACTCGATATGGGCCGTGGCCTTCTTCATCGTCGGGATTGGCCTTTGCCGCTTGCTGCCGGAGTTCGACGGTCTGGTTCGCGTCGTGCTTGTTGTCACGATTGTCGGCATTGCCGGATATCTGGCGTTTCTGGCGAGCGTCGACGTCCCGATGTACCTGGCGAGATGGCGAACCGAAGTTGCGGACGGCGGCCAGCCTCTGAGCCACCGCGAGGGCCTCTGGGACGTCACCGTCCGCTGGGTCGTCACGCACGACCTTGCCGAGTGGAAGGACGAGATTGCCTGGATGACGCTTTATTTCAGCGTCGCGGTCTGGGCCAGCCTCGCGCTGTGCATCTGCTACGCTTTCGCGGACGAACTGCCGCGCTATCGCAACGAAGCGACCGTCGCAATCTCGTCCTCGAATGCGTCCGGCAGCGCCGGCACCATCGAGAAGCGCTACGGCGCGCCTGGACAGTAGGCGGCGGAGTAGCCGCCCTTACGCGTGATGGGGCAGCCGCCTTACAAACTGTGAGGCGCGAGGCCCGGCTTTTCAGTCCATCGCGGGACGGTTTGGGAGCTCGTGCGCCTTGATGCTCGCGAGGCAAATATCCGGCGCGCTTGAATAAAGTTCTCCGGTTCATCGCAAGCTTCCATTAGGGCTGCGCAATGCAACCCTTCGATCGTCAACACGCCGATAATCATGACTGAATACAAGGCAGTGCCAGCTGTCGGCGGTTCCATCGGTCGCGATGTCAGAGGCTCAATCGCTCCTGGACCCGGCGAGAGTGAGCACATCAGCCGGATCACCAAGGGCCGCGTGCGGCAATCTGATTGGGAGGCACCATGAAGAAGAAGTACCTCGTGTTGATCGCCCTGACTGTTGCGGTCACGTCCTTCAGCATCGACCCGAGCCACGCACGGCGCCGCGGCGGCACCTCGTTTTTCGCCGTGAAGCCGGCTCCGGTCGCGACATCCGCAGCGAAGCCGACTCCCGCCGCCGCCACTCGCAAGGACGACGCACAGGCGAGAACCCACTTTCATGTCACGCCGGGCGTCGCGATCCGACCGTCGAATGGCTCGGCTCCCGCCGGCACGCCAATGGCAGCCAGCGCGCCAATGGCTGCGGGCGCGCCATTGGATGCCAACGCGTCAACCGCGGCCACCGAGACCGCCGCCCCGACCATGGGCTCGACCCCGGATGAAGCAAACAAGCACGCGGCATCATCCACGCCCCCCGCCCCGGCGCGGAGGCACTTCGTCGAGCTCAACCCAAGCTCGCCCAAGTCTCAACGCGAGATCGGCCCGCCTGCGCCGCGTCATGCAATTCTTTGTTTCAAGACCGCGACAGGCAAGTGCGGCAGGTTCGAGTAGTCCGCCCGGATTGCGCAGGCAGGCTCAATAGAGATTGTTCGTACACGTGTCGCCCGACAGCGACATGCAGGGCGACGTCGTGACCGGGCGAACCGGGGCAACCGATCCCCGCGATCGGGTCCGCTGCACGGAGGACGCCGCGGAGGGCGGCGGCATGTAGGATGGAGCGGGCTCGGCGCCGCGCATCCGCTGGATGAGGTTCGGCGGAATCCGATCCGTGAAATCCTCCTGGCAGTAGCCGCCGACCCCACTCACCGACTGCATACACATCTGCTGCGATGGAATTCCGCAGCTCCGGGTGCCGTCGTTATACATCGCGCAATAGGCTGCCGGCGCCGCCTTCGCAGTCGCAATCAAAATAACTAGGATCAAGGCAATACGGATCATGGACAGGTCAATAGTACGCCTTCGATCGTGGTGAGTGATAGAGTGGATCGGGAAGCGAGGCGGGCCGCCGGCCGTCTCGCCGTTTCGGGCGTCCCCAGGGAGTATCCAAATGAGCTCACTCAGCGGCAAACAGGGACCGCGCTACCGCCACACCAGCGGTGAATCGACGCCGTACGAAACCATCGCAGTCGACAAGCTCACGCCGATCATCGGCGCCGAGATCACCGGGGCCAACCTCGCCAACCCGCTGTCCAACCGGCAGCTCGATGAAATCCATCGCTCGCTTGCCGAGAACCTGGTCGTCTTCTTTCGCAACCAGCACATCACGCCGCAGCAGCATCTGGCGTTCGGCCGGCTGTTCGGCGAGCTGCATGTCCATCCGGCCGCGCCGCACGAGCCCGGCGAACCGGCGTTGATGAAGATCTACGCCGACAAGGATTTGCCGCGCGCCAACGGCGAGGGCTGGCACACCGACGTGTCCTGCGACGTCGAGCCGCCGATGGGTTCGATCCTCTATATCAAGCAGTGCCCGCCGCACGGCGGCGACACATTGTTTGCCAGCATGTATGCCGCCTACGAGGCGCTGTCGGATCGGATGAAGTCCTATCTCGACGGGCTCACGGCGCTGCATGACGGCGAGCCGGTTTATCGCGGCCTTTATGCAAACACCGGCGTCGCCGACAAGCCCAGCTATCCAAGCGCCGAGCACCCGGTGGTGCGCACCCATCCGGTGACGGGCAAGAAGGCGCTCTACGTGAACCGCGGCTTCACCCGCTACATCGTCGGCATCCCGCGCGATGAGAGCGACGCGATCCTGGCCTATCTTTATCAGCACGCCGAGAACCCCCTGTTCCAGTGCCGGTTCCGGTGGACCGAGAACGCGATCGCGTTCTGGGACAATCGCTGCGCGCAGCATCGCGCCATGTGGGACTACTGGCCGCATACGCGCTCGGGAACGCGCGTCACGGTCAAAGGCGAGCGGCCGTTCTGACCAAGACCAACTTATCCCCGCTGTCGTTCATCTTCGGCCATTGAAATCATTGCAAAAAAATTATCCCCGCCCTCCTGCGTGCCGAAACAAAAAACCGGGCAGCGGAGCGTTGGCTGTTTGAAAATCGAATCGAAGTTGACGTTCGCAGCCGGGCTACGCCTTGCGCTCGGCGACGAAGCGCGCCGCCTCGGCCAGCACTGCGGCGCGCGCGCCGAACGGCTTGAGCGAGGCTTCGGCGTCGGTAACCAGTGTCTTGAGCCGCGCTTTCGCCTTGTCGACGCCCAGCACCGCGACCAGCGTCGCCTTGCCGGCGTCGGCGTCCTTGCCGGCGGCTTTGCCGAGCGTCGCGCTGTCGCCCTCGACGTCGAGCAGATCGTCGGCGATCTGGAACGCCTGCCCAACGATGGTGCCATAGCGGTCGAGCGCCGCTCGTTGGTCGGCACTCGCCTGCCCCAGGATGCCGCCGGCAATGCTGCCAAACCGCAACAACGCGCCTGTCTTCATCGCCTGCAATGTCGCCACGCCCGGCTCATCGAGCGACTGCCGCTTGCCGCCGTCGAAGCGGCCTTCAGCGGCCAGATCAAGCATCTGTCCACCGACCATGCCGCCAAGCCCGGAGCAGCGCGCCAACGCAAGCAGGAGCTCGACGCGAACTTTCGCATCGGGATGCAACTCGGGCCGCGCCAGAATGTCGAACGCAAATGTGAGCAGGCCGTCGCCGGCGAGGATCGCGGTGGCCTCGTCATATTTCTTATGCGCCGTCGGCTGGCCGCGCCGCAGGTCGTCGTCGTCCATCGCCGGCAGGTCGTCGTGCACCAGCGAATAGCAGTGCACGCACTCCAGCGCCGCACCGACCATCAGCGCGCGGTCACGTGGCACATCGAACAACGCCGCGGTCGCCGCCACCAGAAAAGGGCGAAAGCGCTTGCCCCCGTTCAGGGTGGCATAGCGCATGGCGTCGAGCAGCCGTCCGGGCCGCGCGCGTTCCTGCTCGATCGCGCCCGACGCAAGCAAGCGGCCAAGCAGGCCCTCGATGTCCGTCGCAACAGCAGTGAGCTGAGATTGAAAACTCCCAGTGGACAAAGTCATCCTCGCGTTTCGAAACGATCCGTCATGATGGCGTGCAGGCTTACTTGAGGTAGCCGGACTGGCCGAACCATTCAACCGCATCCGCGAGCCCTTCGCGATAGGGCCTGGCGCGGAAGCCGAGTTCGCGCTCGGCCTTGGCCGCGTTGAAGAACATACGGTATTTCGCCATCCGCAACCCATCCCGGGTGACGAATGGCTCGCGGCCGGTGACGCGGGCGATGCCCTCGGCAAGGTAGGCAAATGGCATCACCATGCCGTGCGGAAAGCGCCAGCGTGGCGGCCGGCGCCCGACCAACGCCGAAATGTCCGCCAGCATGTCACAAAGCTGCACGTTCTCGCCGCCGAGGATGTAGCGCTCGCCGACCTTGCCCTTGCGCAGCGCCGCGAGGTGGCCGGCGGCGACGTCGTCCACGTGCACGAGATTGAGGCCGGTGTCGACGAATCCCGGGACGCGGCCGGACGCGGCCTCGACGATGATGCGGCCGGTCGGGGTCGGCTTGACGTCACGTGGGCCGATCGGCGTCGATGGGTTGACGATGATCGCCGGCAGCTTGTCGTTTGCGATCATGCTGTCGACCAGCCGCTCGGCAGCGACCTTGCTGCGCTTGTAGGCGCCGATCGCATCGGCCTCCGCAAGCGGCAGCTTCTCATCGACCGGCTCGCCGCTGGAGTTGAGCGCCAGCGTGGCGACGCTGCTGGTATAGACGATGCGCTCCACGCCAGCACGCATCGCTTCGCTCATGACGGTGCGAGTGCCGGCGACGTTGACCTCGGCGATCTCGCGCGGATCGCGCGCCCACAGGCGATAGTCGGCCGCGACATGAAACAGGTAGCGCGCGCCAGCCATCGCACGCCGCACCGAATCGGCGTCGCGCAAGTCGCCCTCGGCGAACTCTACCGGCACACCGTCGAGGTGCGCCCGCGGGCTGGTCGGGCGCACCAGGGCGCGCACCGGAAAGCCCGCCTCGGTCAGCGCCTTGGCAACGGCCGATCCGACGAAGCCGCTGGCTCCCGTCACCAACACCTGTCCGACGCTGGTCATCTCACCTGATCGCTCCGGGCAGATTGGTCGCTGCGCGGGCCTTGGAACATCGCACCCCGGCCCGGCATACAATATGATGGCGGAACTGTCACTCACACCGATTTACCGAACACGCACCCAAGGCCCCCTATTCCGCCCATGCTGGTCGATCTTGTTGCCTGCGCCGCGCTTGCGGTCTGGATCTATCTGATCGCCGCCCGCGGCGGCTTCTGGATGGCGGCGGTGCGCGACGACGGCGGGCCGGCGCCCGCAACATGGCCGTCGGTCACGGTGGTGATCCCGGCCCGCGACGAGGCGGCGGGCGTCGGCGAGACCATCGCGTCGCTGGTGCGGCAGGACTACCGGGGCGCGCTCTCCATCGTCCTGGTTGACGACCAGAGCACCGACGGCACCGCCGAAGCCGCCAAGCACGCCGCCGCCGAAGCGTCGGCCTCGCTCCGGCTTACGGTCCTTGCCGGCGCAACGCTGCCGGCCGGATGGACCGGCAAGCTGTGGGCGATGAAGCAGGGCATCGACTATGCGCAGGCCGACACCCCGACCTACCTTCTGCTGACCGACGCCGATATCAGCTATGAGCGCGATGCGCTGTCACGCCTGGTCGCGAAGGCGATGGCCGATGATCTCGTTCTCACCTCATGGATGGTCCGCCTGCGCTGCGAGACTTTCGCGGAGCGCGCGCTGATCCCGGCCTTCGTGTTCTTCTTCGAGATGCTCTACCCGTTCACCTGGGTGAACCGACCGGATCATGCGACCGCGGCGGCCGCAGGCGGCTGCATGCTGGTGCGCCGCGACGCGCTGGCCGCTGCCGGCGGCATCGAAAGCATCCGCGACGCTTTGATCGACGATTGCGCGCTTGCAACTCTGATGAAGATGCAGGGCCCGATCTGGCTCAGTCTGACGGAGCGGGCACGCAGCACCCGCCCCTACCCCGCATTCGATGACGTCAGGCGGATGGTGGCGCGCTCCGCCTATGCGCAATTGCGCTACTCGCCTGCGCTGCTGGCGGGAACGGTGGCCGGGATGGCCGCGGTCTATCTGGCGCCCGTCCTGCTCACGCTGTTCAGCGACGGTCTTGCCCAGGTCGCCGGCCTGCTGGCCTGGACCATGATGGCGATCGCGTTTCAGCCAATCCTCAAATTCTATGGACTATCGCCGCTTTGGGGGGCCATTCTGCCCGCGATCGGGCTCGCCTATATGGCCTTTACGCTCGACTCCGCCTATCAAAATGCCCGGGGTCGGGGCGGCTTGTGGAAGGGTCGGGTGCAGGCAAACGCGACCGAGGTACGATGACGAATGCCGGCGAATTGCGATCAGGCAAGACGCACCGCGACGAGAACTTTCCCGTCGCGTCGCGGCTGATCGCTGCTCGCCACCGGGCCCCCATCCTCGCCTTCTATGAGTTCGTGCGCACCGCCGACGACATCGCCGATCATCCCACGCTCACCGCGCCACAGAAAGTCGACATGCTTGACCGGCTGGAGGCGGACCTGATCGGCGCCGGAGACGGCGATGCCGTGGCCGTGTCGCTGCGCCGTGCCCTTGCGGACCGCGGCCTGTCGCCCCGCCACGCCCAGGACCTGCTCAGGGCGTTCCGGCTTGACGCCACCAAGCTGCGCTATGCCAACTGGGACGACCTGATCGGCTATTGCACCTACTCGGCGATGCCGGTCGGCCGCTTCGTGCTCGACGTGCACGGTGAAAGCCGCTCGACCTGGCCCGCATCCGACGCGATCTGCGCCGCGCTGCAGATCAACAATCACCTGCAGGACTGCGGCAAGGATTACCGCAGTCTCAATCGCGTCTATGTGCCGCTCGATGCGATGGCGGCAGCCGGGACCAATGTCGAAGCGCTCGGCGCCGACAAGGCAACGCCCGAGCTGCGGCGCTGCATCGCGGATCTCGCCCAACGCACCAAAGCGCTGCTGCACGAGGGCGAAGCGCTGCCGGTGTTGGTCGAGGACTGGCGGCTCGGCCTGGAAATCTCGGTGATCGTCGCGCTGGCGGACCACATCGTCAACGTGCTCACCGCCCATGACCCGCTGAGCGAACGCGTCCATGTCGGCAAGGCCGGCGCCGCCGGCATTGCGCTTCTTGCGGTGCTCTCGGGCACCTTGCGCCGTCTCGGGCCGCGCCCGGCGGTCTCGGCGCAGCCCGGTGAATGACGTGAGCGCGCATACCGCCTCAGACGCCGGCCAGCGTGCCTCCGGCAGCTCGTTCTACGCCGCGATGCGGATCATGCCGCGCGAGCAGCGCGAGGCGATGTTCGAAATCTATTCGTTCTGCCGCGCGGTCGACGACATCGCCGACGAGGCCGGCGAGCGCAACGAACGGCTCACACAGTTGCAGCGTTGGCGGGAAAACATCGACGCGCTCTACGCCGGCACGCCGCCACCGGGCCTGCGCAACCTGGCGCAGGCGGTGCACACGTTCGACCTCCAGCGCGAGGACTTCCACGCCGTCATCGACGGCATGGAAATGGACGTGAAGACCACCATCCGCGCACCCGATTTTGCCACGCTCGACCTCTACTGCGACCGAGTCGCGAGCGCGGTCGGGCGTCTGAGCGTGCGCGTGTTCGGGCTGGACAAGGAGCTGGGTCTTGCGCTGGCGCATCACCTCGGCCGCGCGCTGCAGCTCACCAACATCCTGCGCGACCTCGACGAAGACGCCGGCATTGGCCGCCTCTACCTGCCACGCGAGGCGTTGCGCGATGCCGGCATTACCAGCAACAATCCGATCGATGTGCTGGCGAGCCCGGGGCTGGGGCAGGCCTGCGCGCCGGTCATCACACGCGCCGAGCGCCATTTCATCGAGGCTGAAAAGATCATGGCGGCCTGCCCGCGCCGCGTGGTCAAGACGCCGCGCATCATGGCGGCGGCCTACCGCCCCATGCTGGCGCGACTGGTCAAGCGCGGCTGGCAGGCGCCGCGCGAACGCGTCGGCCACAGCCGCGCGCATCTGCTCTGGATCATCCTGCGCTACGCCATCGTGTGATGCCCCGCTCCGTCCACATCATCGGCGCCGGCCTTGCCGGCCTCTCCGCTGCCGTGCGGCTGATCGGGCATGGCATGACGGTTCACGTGTACGAGGCGACCGCCCAGGCTGGCGGGCGCTGCCGCTCCTATCACGACCTCACCATCGGCATGACGATCGACAACGGCAACCACTTGCTGCTGTCGGGCAACCGCGCCGCGCTGTCCTATCTAGAGGCGATCGGCGCGCGCCACCACCTGATCGGGCCTGGCAAGGCAAGCGTTCCGTTTGTCGATCTGGCCACCGGCCGGCGTTGGACGCTGCGCGCCAACGACGGGCCGATCCCCTGGTGGATCTTTGACAATGTCTGCCGCGTGCCAGGTACCGGCGCGTGGGACTACATTTCACTTCTCAAGCTGCTTCGCGCCGGACCCCATTCCACGGTGGACGATGTCATCGCCTGCAATGGATTGCTGTACGACCGGCTGGTCGGTCCCTTCCTGCTGGCCGCACTCAACATCGATCCGCCTGAGGGCTCGGCACAACTGGCTGCTGCAGTCATGCGGGAAACGCTGTTCGCCGGCGGCCACAACTATCACCCGCTGATCGCACGCGAGGGCCTATCGACCGCATTTGTCGAGCCGGGCGTGAGGTACATTGAGCAGCGCAGCAGCACCGTCACGTTCGAACGACAATTGCGGGCGTTGGAATTTGAGGGAAACCGTGTCGCCGCGCTCGACTTCGGCGACGTCCAAACGCCAGTCGAGCAAGACGATGCCGTCGTGCTGGCGGTGCCGCCCTGGGCGGCGGCTACCTTGGTTCCCGGACTGACCACGCCGGCCGCGTTTCGCGCCATCGTCAACGCCCACTTCAAGATCGATCCGCCCGCCGGGCTACCGCCGATTACCGGCGTGATCGGCGGCACCGTCGAATGGCTATTCGGCTTCCCAGGGCGGTTGTCGGTTACCATCAGCGGCGCCGACCGGCTGCTCGACACCCCGCGAGAGGATCTGGCCGCCCATATCTGGCGCGATGTCGCCAAAATCGCGGGCATTGCGGACGCCCTGCCCGCATGGCAAATCGTGCGCGAACGGCGGGCGACCTTCGCTGCCACACCGCAAGAAAACGCCAAGCGGCCCGGAGCGGCGACACGCTTCGCCAATCTGGCGCTGGCCGGCGATTGGACCGCCACCGGGCTGCCGGCGACCATCGAGGGGGCGATCCGCTCGGGTCACCGTGCGGCGGACCTCATCGCGGGCAAGACATAAGACGGCTGACGCTTGAACATTGTGACCGAACCCATTTCCAAGTCTTCCGCGCTTGAACGCGCCATCGTGACCGCAACCGACGCCTTGCTGGCGCAGCAGCGTCCCGACGGCCATTGGGTGTTCGAGCTTGAAGCCGACTGCACGATCCCGGCTGAATACGTGCTGCTGCGGCACTATTTCGGCGAGCCGGTCGATGCCGAACTGGAGCGCAAGATCGCCGTCTATCTGCGCCGCATCCAGGGCGCGCATGGCGGCTGGCCGCTGTTCCACGCCGGCGATTTCGACATGAGCGCGAGCGTTAAGGCCTATTTCGCGCTGAAAATGATCGGCGACGACATCGACGCGTCGCACATGAAGCGCGCGCGGGAGGCGATCCGCAGCCGCGGTGGCGCCGAGCACAGCAACGTGTTCACCCGCGCGTTGCTGTCGCTCTACGGCGTGACGACCTGGCGTTCAGTGCCGGTGATGCCGGTCGAGATCATGCTGCTGCCGAAGTGGTCCCCATTCCACATCGACAAGATTTCGTACTGGGCACGCACCGTGATCGTGCCGCTTCTGGTGCTGCAGGCGCTAAAGCCCAAGGCGCGCAATCCGAAAGGTGTCGGCATCGACGAGCTGTTCCTCAAGCCGCCGCTGTCGATCGGACCGAAATCGAAGGCGCCGCACCAGAAGTGGACCTGGTTCGTCGTGTTCCAGGCGCTCGATGCGGTGCTGCGCGTCGTCGAGCCGCTCTTTCCCAAGCGCACACGGCAACGCGCCATCGACAAGGCGGTGGAGTTCGTCACCGAGCGCCTCAATGGCGAGGATGGGCTCGGTGCGATTTTCCCGGCCATGGCCAATTCCGCGATGATGTATCAGGTGCTCGGCTATCCCAGCCAGCATCCACACTATGTTGCTGCGCGCACGTCGGTCGACAAGCTCCTGGTCGTCAAGGACGACGAAGCCTACTGCCAGCCGTGCGTGTCGCCGGTCTGGGACACCTGCCTGGTCTGCCACACGCTGTTCGAAGTCGGCGCCACGCGTGCGGTGGACGCCTCGATCGCTGGTTTGAAATGGCTCGAGCCGCTGCAAGTGCTCGACGTACGCGGCGACTGGATCGCGCGCCGACCCAACGCGCGTCCCGGTGGCTGGGCATTCCAATATGCCAATCCGCACTACCCTGACCTCGACGACACCGCCGTGGTGGTGATGGCGATGGATCGCGCCCACAAGGTTCGCGGCAACAGCGACTTCAAGATGCCGATCGAGCGTGGCCGGGAATGGATCTGTGGCCTGCAAAGCCAGAACGGCGGCTGGGGCGCGTTCGACGCCGACAACGAGTATCTCTACCTCAACAACATTCCGTTCGCCGACCACGGAGCGCTGCTTGATCCGCCGACCGAGGACGTGACCGGGCGCTGTGTCTCCATGCTGTCGCAACTCGGCGAACGCGACGGCGCGGCGGTCCGCGCCGGCCTCGACTATCTGCGCCGCACTCAGCTTGCGGAGGGAAGCTGGTACGGTCGCTGGGGCATGAACTACATCTACGGCACTTGGTCCGTGCTCTGCGCGCTACATGCCGCGGGTGTGCCCACCGATGCGCCGGTTATGCGCAAAGCGCGCGATTGGCTCATTTCGATTCAAAATGCCGACGGCGGCTGGGGCGAAGACGGCACCAGCTACAAGCTCAATTATCACGGCTATGAAGCGGCGCCGAGCACCGCGTCACAGACAGCGTGGGCCCTGATCGGCCTGATGGCAGCCGGCGCGGTCGATCACCCGGCAGTGGAACGGGGGACCGAGTACCTGCTCCGCACCCAGGGCACCGATGGTTTCTGGGCCGAGGAACACTACACCGCGACGGGTTTTCCTCGGGTGTTTTACCTTCGCTACCACGGCTATTCGAAATTCTTTCCGCTTTGGGCACTGGCGCGCTACAGTAACCTCAAGCTCGGCCGGGCCGCCAAATACGGGATGTGATGCTGCCCACGACACAACTCCCTGTGGTTGCCGTAACGGGAATGGCCTTCGAGGCGCGTATCGCCGCCGGCCCGGGCGTCATCACACTCTGCAGCAGCCGCCCCGACGTGCTGGCTGCCGACCTTGCCGCCGCCATCGCAATGGGATGCCGCGGCATCGTCTCGTTCGGCATCGCCGGTGGGCTGACGGAACAGGTCAAGCCCGGCACCTGCATCGTCGCGCGCTCGGTCGTGACGCCGCAGCAACGCTTCGATTCCCACCTGGAATGGGCGAGCCGCCTGCTGCAGACCATTCCGGGCGCAATCCATGCCGATATCGCGGGAGCGCGCGCGCTGGTCGCCGCGCCGGCCGACAAGGTTGCGCTCGGCCGCACTACCGGTGCGGCCGCCGTCGATCTTGAATCTTCGCTCTGCGTCGACGCTGCGGTCGCCCACGGCCTGCCGTTCGCCGCCGTGCGCGTGGTGGCAGACCCGTGTCATCGCGCGCTGCCACCGGCGGCGCAACTGAGTTTGCTGGCCAACGGCAAGCCCGATCTCCCCGCGGTGATGCGATCCGTCGCAACGCGCCCGCATCAGGTCCACGCATTGATCCGCGTTGCGCTCGACACCCGCACCGCACGCGCCTCGCTGGTGCGCGCGCGCCAGCTGCTGGGCCCCGGCTTTGGCCTCATCGACGCTGTCGCGCCGGTGGTTGCGCCGCAGGCAGCGGTCGCCCGCGCCGATTAGAACTTGTTATAGCTGCGGTTGGCCGCAGCAAGTCATTGAATCTTCACAAAATTCGTTCCACTCTGACGGCACATTGCATCGCCTCGGTGCGGTCGTCGTTCAGGCCTCGTTGTGGCATAGTGACGATGCCTGCCGGCGGGGGCTTAAGCAGGAGTGGTCCTTTGCGCAGTCGCGTCCAAGTTCAAAACAGCCGAAACATCCTGTGCGTCTTCCCCGCCTATACGCCGGCGTTCGGCACCTTCGCGCATGCCTTCCCCCTGCTCTACAACGTACGCGCCTTCATGCCGCCGCAAGGACTGCTGGTGCTGGCGGCCTACCTGCCTGAACGCTGGCCGATCCGTTTCATCGATGAGAACATCGCGCGCGCCAAACCGGAGGATTTCTCCTGGGCCGATGCCGTGCTGGTCAGTGGCATGCACGTGCAGGCTCCGCAGATCCGCGACATCCACAAACGGGCCAAGGCCGCGGGCAAGCCGGTGGTGCTGGGCGGCCCCTCGGTATCGGCCGCGCCCGAGATGTATCCGGATATCGAATACCTCCACATCGGCGAACTCGGCGACGCGACCGACGCCATAATCGAGCGGCTCGCCGCCGACGTTTCGCTGCCGGCGCAGCAGGTCTGCTTCAAGACCAAGGAGCGGCTGCCGCTCAGCGATTTCCCGATTCCGGCTTACGGCATGATCCCGCTCGGGCAATACCTGATCGGCAGCATCCAGTTCTCGAGCGGCTGCCCGTACCAATGCGAATTCTGCGACATCCCGGGGCTCTACGGCCGCGTGCCGCGCCTCAAATCCGCGGAGCAGATCATCGCCGAGCTCGACTGCATGCTGGCGCAGCCGTCACACCCGCAGACGATCTATTTTGTCGACGACAACTTCATCGGCAACCGCAAGGCAGCCCGCGATCTGCTGCCGCATCTGGTCGAATGGCAGAAGCGACGTGGCTACCCGCTCGCCTTCGCCTGCGAGGCAACACTCAACATCGCGAAGCAGCCCGAAATTCTCAGACTGATGCAGGCGGCGTCGTTCGTGAACCTGTTCGCGGGGATCGAAACGCCGGACATCGACGCGCTCAAGCACATGCGCAAGGAACAGAACGCGACGTTGCCGATGCTGGACTCGATCAAGACGCTCAACAGCTACGGTATCGAGATCACGTCCGGCATCATTCTCGGCCTCGACACCGACACCGAGCATTCGGCCGATCAGCTTATCGAGTTCATCGAGCAATCGAAGATCCCGGTGCTCACCATCAACCTGCTGCACGCGCTACCGAAGACGCCGCTGTGGGACCGGCTCGCCCGCGCCGGCCGCATCGCCGACGATCCCTCACTCGAATCCAACGTGCGCTTCCTGCGACCCTACGACGATGTGGTGAATTCGTGGCAGCGCTGTATCGCCCATGCCTACGATCCGGAGCGACTATTCGACCGCTTCTGGCACCAGGTGGAGCAGACTTACGTCAACCGCACCAATCCGTCGGGCCGCGGCAAGCTGACGTTTGCCAATCTTCGGATGGGCGCGGTGCTCGCGTTCCGGCTGCTGGTGAAAGTTGGCATCCGCTCGGACTACCGGCGGTATTTCTGGCGCGCCGCCAAGCACGCTTTCAAACACGGCCAGATCGATGCCATCATGGGCATGGGCTTCGTCTCGTATCACCTGATCCGGTTCACCCGCGAGGCGTTGCGCGGCGAGCAGAACGCATCGTTCTACTCGACCCACGAGCGTGGATCGCAGGAGAGCGCAGCCGCAGCCTGATACTAGCGCTTGGCGGTGCCGGAACTTGACGTACTGGGCGTGGCGGACCCAGTCGCCGGAGACGTGGCACCATTGGTGATTTCGGCCGCAGCGCTGTCCGGCAAGCGGCGCCAGACCTGACTCTGGCCGAACAGGTCGATGCCAAGGAAGCCACGTACCATCAGACGCTGGCCGTCGGGACTGAGTTCCATCCGGGCCTGATAGACTGAGCCGTCGCGCGGGTCGAGAATGGTGCCATTATCGAAATTGCGACCCTGGCGCTGCATGCCCTTAATGAGGACCAAGCCGAGAGTAGGCTGGTTCTTCTGATCGCCCGGGCATTTCGTGCAGATCGGATTGGGGCGGTCGCCAGGCTGGGGGAACATCCTGACGATTTTGCCCTCGATCAAGCCATCGCGCTCATAGAATTGGAACCAGCCATCGACACGGCCGTTTTCACCGACCTGCTCCCACAGCCCGATAACGGATGGCGCAGCGGAGCGCTGTTGCGACGCGCCTTCGGTGACCGTCAAGAGGCTCAGCGCGACGCCGGCACAAGCTGCCGCAGCAAGAAACCTGGTCCTGATGCTCGCCAGCAATGTCATCCACGGCTCCGGAGGCGTCACTGCGCCATAGTTTCAACCCTCTGAATCAACTCCGCAATGCGTTCTTTTCGCGGGGCAGGAATGTGTTCTTTTTGCGAAACATAACCGGCGGCACGCTTGCGCGCATTTTGTGCGTCCCGACCTTCATCCTATTGACCGTGGCTTTCGAGCAGGGTGCGGCAACCTTTGCTCAACCTGAGCTCGATTCTGTTTCAAACACGTCAGGATGCCGCCAGTTCCGGTGTCGGGGTCGACCGACCGGCAGAAGCGGCGGGTATCAGAGCGGCACGCAGCCTCCTGCGAGGCGCGATCCTGTGCGACCGTCGGTGCTGACGCCGCGGCCAGCAGAGCCAACGTCAATGCGGCTTGGACCTTCATTGCGCCTTTCTCCGTCTTGCTGCCGGCTTTCGCTTTGGGGTCCGGGCTGTCGCCGGAGAAGAGCTTTCGGATGTGCTCTCCGCATCGGACGTGTCGGAAGCCGGTAGAGAACTGTTCGATGGCACCTCGGCAACGGGAGCAGTTGGAGCCTCTGGAGCAACGCTGGTCTGAACGGGCTCTGGCGGCGAACTCGGCAGCGGTGCCTCTGGGGCGGAACCCGCCGGCGATGGCTCAACGGCAGCGCTCGCGCGTGGCGCCTCCGGAGCAACGACGCTCGGGCGCGTGGTCCCCGGATGCAACCGCTGTGGCAAAGCCTCCCGGACCAAGTCATCCGGTTCGCTCCTCGGGTAAGAGCTAGCGTCAGGGCTGTCGTTGTCAACCCCGCCCGCCGGGGCGGCTTCTCGCGGCTTGCCCATCAGTACTGGCTGGAACAGCACCGCAGCGGCCAGCGTGCAGATCAGAGACAGCGCAAGCAGCTTGCCCATGCTCGACGTGCCCGGGTGGCTGGAGAACCACAGGCTGCCGAACGCGGTCGCGGTGGTGAGTGCGCTGTAGAACACAGCGCGCGTCAGGCTCGTCTGCAGCAGGTTGGTCTGCCCATCGCGCCACGCCATGATGTAATAGATCTTGAACGCGACGCCGACGCCAAGCAGCAGCGGCAGCGCAATGATATTGGCGAAATTGAGCGGCATGCCGAGCAGCACGCAAAGCTGAAGCGTCACCACGCCAGCCAACGCGAGCGGGATCAGCGTCAACAGCACGTCGCCGATCCGCCGCAGCACGATCCACAGCAAGAGACCGATCGACAGCATCGCCCAGAAGCCGGCCTCGATGAAAGCGCGCACCACCGTGTCGCCGGCTTCGAGCACCGAGATCGGCCCCTCGATCGCGGCAGGCTCGACCGCGAGCACGGCGCGGGCGAAATGGCGCATTTGTTCGTTGTCGCTCGAGTCGCCCTTGGGCGCGACCGAAACGCGCGCGCGGCCGTCTGGCGTGACCCATTCGCGCACCAACTCAGGAGGCAATGTCTGGAGCGTGACCGCTTGCGCCTTCAGCGAAGTGGACAGCCCTTCCAATGCAATCTTCAGCGGCGGCAGGAAGACCTGCTCGGTCTTTTTGCGCAATTCTTCGTTGCCTTGCGAGATTGTCTGCAGCGCCTTGGCAAGCCGCCGCGCAGCGTCGGCACCCGGGCCGGTCAGATTGCCGGCGAACTTGTTGAGCTGCTCATCGCTGTCTTTGAGCGCCTCGACGTTCTCCTCGTCGCTTGGAGCGTCCGCCGGCTCCTTCGGATTGAGTGCGCCGTCGAGCGCCTTTTGCGCGTCGCGGATCAGCGGCAGCTTTTCGTTCTGACGGTCCGGGATGAAACTCGACAGCGTCACCACCCGCGACACTTCCGGTAATTTCGCAAGCTTTGCGGCGGAGGCGTCGGCGTCCTTGAGCGACGGCGAGAGCACGCCGATCGTGTTGGTGTTCGATGCGGGATCCTTGCTCAGCTCGAGGTAGGTGGCAATCGATTCAACCTTCGGACTGCGCAGATTCACCGGGTTGAAGTCGAAACGCAGCCAATACAGCAGTGGCAAGGCCAGGATCACTATCGCGGCCGTGCCCGCGATGATCGGCACGCGATTGCGCTCCAGGAACGTGTCGACCGGTGCCAGCGCCCTGTAGCCGAGTTCCTCTGGTTCGCCCGGCGGGTTGAGCACCCGGATCAGCGCCGGCAGCAGCGTGATGCTGGTGGCGAACGCGATCAGCATGCCGAAGCCAGCGATCATTCCTAATTCGGAAATGCCGCGATAGTCGGTCGGCAGGAACGAGAGAAACCCAGCTGCAGTCGCACCAGCCGCGAGCGTAAGCGGCGCTCCAACATAGTTGCCGGCGTTGCGGATGGCGCCGGTGAGATCGTCGAGGTCATGGCGTTCATGGCGGTAGCGCACCGCGTATTGGATTCCGAAATCGACGCCGATGCCGACGAACAGCACCGCGAACGACACCGAAATCAGGTTGAACGCGCCGACCAGCAGGAGGCCCAGCGCCGCGGTCAGTGCGAGGCCAACGAACAGATTGATGGCGACCGCGACGATTAGCCGGCTCGATCGCAGCGCAAGCCACAAGATCAACAGCACGATGCCCAACGTGATGATGCCGTTGAGCTCGGCGTTCTCCTTGAGCGTGGCAAACTCCTCGTCCGCCATCGGCACCGGGCCGGTGAGGCGGACCTTGGCCTGGTACTCCGGCGCGATCTCGGCGGCGGCAGCGCGGATCGCGCTGATCGCGGCATGGCCAGGCTCCAGCGCCTGATAGTCGAGCACCGGCCGCACCTCGATGAAGCCGCGCAGTTCGCTTGGCTCAGCGGCCTTGCGCTGCGCCAGGACACGCCAGGAGAACGTCGTCGGCCGTCCGGCGATGATGCTTTCCAGCGCGTCAGACACCGAGTTGAAGGATGCGGCCAGATCGTCGAGCGTGAGGTATTTGGAGCGTACCGCCAGCAGCGCGTTGTCGATCCCGCTGGTGAGACCGCGCAGGCTCTGGTCGGTCGCAAGATCGCGGATCATCGGCTCGGCCTTCTTGAGGCCGTCGAGATTGGTCTTGAGCTCCTCGGGCGACTGATAGAGCAGCCCACTGCGGGTGAAGAAATCACCGCCGCCGACTTGTGTGACCGCGCGGAAGCGATCCTTGTTCGCCGACAGCTTGTCCGCCAGGGCGGAGGTCGCCTTGCTGGTCAATTCAGGAGTCGGCGCCGTGACCACGGCGACGATCAGCTCAAAGCGGCCGAATGCCTGCTCGAAGGACCGCTCGCGCTTGCGCCATTCCAGGTTGGGCGAAAGCAGCGCATTAATGTCCGAGGTGATGGCGAAATTACGCGCCGCGTAGGCCCCGGAAACGACCGCCAGCACCAGCCCGGCAACAATGACCTGCCAGGCATGGCGCGTACAGAATTCGATGATGCGAACGATGGTGGCGGTTAGCATTCTCGAAAAAATGTCCTGCAATCGGGGCGAGCGCGCCTCACCAACGGCGAACGCACCTAAACGAAAACAACGGCAACTTAGCAGCGTTCCATGACGGGGGTGATTTCGAGCGTCAAGCTCGAAGAAATCGGCCTACCGGACCGCAGCCGTCGCCTTGGGTTGCCGCGGCCTTGCCGCCGGAGGTGGCGCGTTGAGCTTGGCCGCGTGAATCTCGTCCATCATCTCCTGGACGTGACGGGAGAACACGAACTGGGCCGGACGCTGCCTTTCCAGGGCGATTTCCGGCGCCATCGGACCTTCGGTGCGCACGCCCCGGATCGCGGTCCACAGCGCGCGAAGCGGATTGCTGAGCGACGCATGCGCCGCGGTCGGCTCATAGCCGCAATGAGCCATGCAATTGGCGCACTTCTCGTACCGGCCCGTGCCGTACGAATCCCAGTCGGTCGTCTCCATCAATTCCTTGAAGGTCTTCACGTAGCCTTCGCCGAGCAGGTAGCAGGGCTTCTGCCAGCCGAACACGTTGCGGGTCGGCATGCCCCACGGCGTGCAGTGATAGGTCTGGTTGCCGGCCAGGAAGTCGAGGAACAGGCCGGAGTGCATGAACTTCCACTTCTTGTCCTTGCCGTAGGCGAAGACTTTGCGGAACAGCTCCTTGGTCTTGCGACGGTTAAGGAAGTGCTCCTGGTCGGGCGCGCGCTCATAAGCGTAGCCCGGCGAGATCGACACGCCGACGCCGAGCTCTTGCGTCAGATCGAGAAACTTCGCGATGTCCTCGGCCGGGTGGCCGTCGAAAATCGTAGCGTTGACGTTGACGGTGAAGCCCTTGGCTTTGGCCGCCTTGATGCCCGCGATCGCCTTCTCGAAGCCGCCCTCCATGCAGACCGACTTGTCGTGGTGCGTCTTGATGCCGTCGAGATGCACCGAGAAGAACAGATACGGCGACGGCTCAAACAGATGCAGCTTCTTTTCGAGCAGCAGCGCGTTGGTGCACAGCGAGACGAACTTGCCGCGCGCGACGATGCCCTTGACGATCTCGCCGATCTCGCGATGGATCAGCGGCTCGCCGCCCGGGATCGCGACCATCGGCGCGCCGCACTCGTCGACCGCGTCAAGACAGTCCTTTACCGAGAGGCGCTGATTGAGGATTTCGTCGGGATAGTCGATCTTGCCGCAGCCGGCGCAAGCCAAGTTGCAGCGGAACAGCGGCTCCAGCATGAGCACCAGCGGGTAACGCTCGCGGCCCATCAGCCTCTGCTTGAGCAGATAGGCACCGATCTTCATTTCCTTGAAAAATGGAATTGCCATCTCTTCCTGATCTCTCGCTCGACTGGTCGCCCCGCGCGACGAATGCAATACGCGGTTACTGTCAGACTGCCGCAAGCTCCGTTGGTAATCGGAATTCAATCGTCTCCTGGCGACCAGCCAGTGTGGACACTTCGACAGGGCCAAGGCGGCCCAGCGCATCGATGACTTCGTCGACCAGCACCTCCGGCGCCGAAGCACCTGCGGTGATGCCGACCACGCGGGCATTGCGCACCCATTCCGGACTGAATTCGCCGCTATCCGCAATGAGATAGCTCGGAACTCCAGTTTCCGACCCTGTTTCGCGCAGCCGGTTGGAGTTCGAACTGTTCTTCGCACCTACCACCAGGATAACGTCTACCAGTTCGCTAAGTTCGCGGACGGCCGTCTGCCGATCCTGCGTGGCATAGCAGATATCACGGGTTTCCGGTCCGACAATGTTGCTGAAGCGGCGATGCAGCGCCGCGATGATACCCCTGGTGTCGTCAACGCTGAGCGTGGTCTGCGTCACGTAGGCGACCGGCACGTCGGTCGGGATGTCGAGCGCATCGACGTCCCGCTCGGTCTGCACCAAGACGACCGGCGCGGAAATCTGGCCCATCGTGCCTTCCACCTCCGGATGACCGGCATGGCCGATCAGGATCAAGGTGCGCCCCTTCTCGACGTAACGCTTGCCCTGATTGTGCACCTTGGTGACCAGAGGACATGTGGCGTTGAGCACGCGGAGATCGCGCTCGGCGGCCTCTTCCTCAACGCGACGGGCGACACCATGCGCACTGAAGATGGTGACGGCGTTATCCGGAATTTCGGAAAGCTCTTCGACGAAGCGAGCGCCTTTGGCCTTGAGGCTGTCGACGACGTGCCGGTTGTGCACGATTTCGTGGCGCCCATAGACCGGGGCGCCGTATTTCTGCAGTGCCCGCTCGACGATCTCAATGGCGCGGACCACGCCGGCGCAGAAGCCGCGAGGCTGTGCCAAAACAATCTGCATAGGCCGCTGCTGGCCTATCGGGATGTCGACCAGCTCTCGCTTATTCATCCTCAGCCCAGCCTAGCCGCTTCCGTGCGCACGTTCCGGCCGAGCGCGTCGAACACCTTGGCCACGATGCCGGCAGAATCGAGCCCTGCCTTGGCGTACATCGCCGCCGGGCTATCCTGATCCTGGAAAATATCGGGCAGGACCATCGAGCGAATCTTCAGGCCGCTGTCGAGCACGCCATGCTCGGCCAACGTCTGGAAGACATACGAGCCGAAGCCGCCGATCGCCCCCTCTTCCACCGTGATCAGCACCTCGTGCTCGCGGGCGAGCCGGAGCACCAGGTCGACATCGAGCGGCTTGGCGAATCGAGCATCCGCCACCGTGGTTGAAAGGCCGAACGTCGCGAGCTCGCGTGCCGCCTTGGTGCATTCGGCAAGACGGGTGCCAAACGAAAGCAGCGCCACCTTGGAGCCTTCGGAGATGATGCGGCCCTTACCGATCTCCAGCGGCACGCCGAACTCCGGCATGTCGACGCCGACACCGTCGCCGCGAGGGTAGCGAAATGCGCTGGGGCGGTCGTCGATCGCGGCCGCAGTCGAGATCATGTGAACCAGCTCCGCCTCGTCGGCGGCGGCCATGACGACGAAGCCGGGCAGACAGCCGAGATAGGCGATGTCGAACGAGCCGGCATGGGTCGGCCCGTCAGCGCCAACCAGGCCGGCGCGGTCGATCGCGAAGCGGACTGGCAGCGACTGGATGGCGATGTCGTGCACCACCTGGTCGTAGCCGCGCTGCAGGAAGGTCGAGTAGATCGCGCAGAACGGCTTGTAGCCCTGAGCGGCGAGGCCGCCCGAGAACGTCACCGCGTGCTGTTCAGCAATGCCTACGTCGAAGGCGCGGTGCGGAAATGCCTTCTCGAAAATGTCGACGCCGGTGCCCGACGGCATGGCCGCCGTCACTGCAACGATGCGATCATCCTTCTGCGCTTCCTTGACAAGGCTTTCGCCAAATACCTTGGTGTAGGACGGGGCATTGGCCTTGGCCTTGGCTTGCTTGCCGGTGGCGACATCGAACTTGACCACGCCATGGTACTTGTCGCTCGAGGCTTCAGCGGGCGCATAGCCCTTGCCCTTTTGCGTGACGACGTGAACCAGGACCGGTCCTTCCTTGACGTCACGGACGTTCTTAAGCACTGGCAAGAGGTGATCGAGGTTGTGCCCGTCGATCGGCCCGACATAGTAGAAGCCGAGCTCTTCGAACATCGTACCGCCGGTAAAGAAGCCGCGCGCGTACTCTTCGGCGCGCAGCGCCCTCGTCTCCAACGATTTCGGCAGATGCTTCGCGAGTTGTTTGCCGATGTCGCGCAGCTTCAGATACGTGCCACCGGACAAAAGGCGCGACAGGTAGGCGGACATGGCGCCGACCGGCGGTGCGATCGACATGTCGTTGTCGTTGAGGATCACAATTAGGCGCGAGTTCATCGCACCGGCGTTGTTCATTGCCTCGTAAGCCATGCCGGCGGACATCGAACCGTCGCCGATCACCGCGATCACATTGTGCTTTTCGCCCCGCAGATCGCGGGCCACCGCCATGCCGAGGGCAGCGGAGATCGAGGTCGAGGCATGCGCGGCACCGAACGGGTCGTACTCGCTTTCGGCACGCTTGGTGAACCCGGACAACCCGCCGCCGGTGCGCAGGGTGCGAATCCGGTCGCGGCGTCCGGTCAGAATCTTGTGCGGATAGGCCTGATGACCGACATCCCAGATCAGCTTGTCCTTGGGAGTATCGAAGACGTAGTGCAAGGCGACCGTGAGCTCGACCACACCCAGACCAGCGCCAAGATGTCCGCCTGTGACCGAGACAGCGTTAATCGTCTCCTGCCTCAACTCGTCGGCGATTTGCTTGAGGTCCGCTGGATTGCACCGACGCAGGTCACTCGGTTCTCTGATCGCATCAAGCATTTCACATCCAGTCTGCTGTGTAAGCAACTCAGCGCATGGGCCTACTGAGTGGCATTCAAAGGGCGAATTCTGGGCAAGTCCTTGGTTTGACGACGCGAATGGCCCGCCGCTGAGACCTCAGCAGCACGGCCATCACGATAGACAATCGCCGGACGCTTTGAAAGTCGGGACCAGCAATTCCGGGCTGTTTAAGGCCTTTTCGGCACCTTTGTCAAAGACCACGCACAGCAATTTCAAGGGTTTAGCAGGCAGGCATGCCCTATCAAATAGACGCTGGACGCGGACCTGCAATGCCTGTTGATGGCATCACCATCGCAGCACCGGATTTGCATATGGCAGCACGCTGGCAATTACGAGGTCGCGGCCAACACAGAGCGGTGTCCGGATGTCGAGCGTCCGAGGCCTGTTCGCTACACGGCCGCAGGAGGCCGCTTCTCAGATGCGTTGGGAACGTTAAGATCGATCGATGACTGAGCCACAGCAAATTCACCGGCGAAGTCCGACGTGTCACAGGGGGTAAGAATTTATGCGCCTGCATTCTGAAAATGCGTACGTCCGCGTGGCTCCGGCGGCGACTACCTTGGCTCTTGCGCTGCTCCTTACGATGTCCGGAAGCCGGAATGCAGCTGCGGAGGGGCCGTTTACCGCGATGGCCGGAACCTGGTCTGGACCTGGCACCATCACAGTGAATGGAAACAAGGAAAAGCTGCGCTGCCGCGCCAGCTACGACGTCAAAAATGCGGGGTCGACCTTCGACCTCAGCATTCGCTGCGCGAGTGACAGCTACAAGTTCGACCTCGCGGGCGGCGTCAACTACGTCAACGGCTCTGTGTCCGGATCCTGGAGCGAATCGGCGCACGGCGCCGCCGGCACTATCGCCGGGACTGTGAGCGGTGGCGTGATCCGGGTCAGCGCTGCGGGGCCGTATTTCTCTGCGCTGCTGTCGATGAACACGAAGGGCACCACCCAGGCGATCTCGCTCTCGTCACCGGGCAGCCAGATCTCATTGGTTACCATCAATCTGACCAAGGGCGGCGGAGCCACTGCCGCGCGCTGATACGGGCTCGACTGACACAAAATTTCGCGGCCGCTTTGCGCGGCCGCGATCTGTTTTGGAGCCCACCGCTACGATGACGGCTGCAAACGCCGCACCAAAGCGAAGGCGATGCGACCAATGATCCACCAAGCCAGGCAAGCGGCCGCCGCGAGAGTCATGGTGATGACGGTGAGTGCGTCGAACGAGGCCCATCCGGCGCGGGTGAGATAGATGTCGAGCAGTTCGAGCCGCGGCCCGACCATACCCATCAGCGCGCCAAGGATTATCGCCAACAAAAGGCTCACCAAGCGCAAACGGATCAGCACTGCAACGCCAGCCCCGATCGCAGCCGTGGCCCAATCGAGGAACCGCTCCATGAAAAGGAAACCCGTCACGGCAAAATCAGACGGTGCTTCCATAAGGCTATCTCTGTGGGATGGCACAAACGCCTACGCTGGCAGCTTAACGGCCGCACGCTTGACGACCTAGAGGTTACGCGTCAGCGCAACGAGAAGTGCACAGGCACGCTGAGGCCGATGCTCGACTGGTTCATGCCGGAAGGAAACGGCGGAAACGGTTGCGCTCGCATGACCATCGCCAGCACCTCCTGATCGAACTCGGAGTTGCCGGAGCTGCGAGCAATGCTGCGGCCCAACACGCTGCCGCCACGCGACAGCGTGAAACTCAGCGTCACGACGCCTTGCTCGCGCCGCAACTCCGCACCGCTCGGATAGCGCTTCGCACGTTGCAATTGCGACACGACTTGATCCCGCCACGATGCCTGAGCCGCCTGCGAAATGGCGCCGGCGTTTGGTGAGGCAGGCGTGTCCGCGGTGTTGCGCTCAGAGCGCGGCGAAGCGCTGGTCCGCGGCGCAGGCTTCTTGCGCTCAACGCGCTTCACCTCCGGAGGCTTCGGCTTCGGCTCCACTTTGACCTCGGGCGGCTGTGGCGGCTCCTTCGGTGGCTCCGGTAACGCCACCACCGGCTCAACCATCGGCGGCGGCGGTTCGATGATTGGCTCGGGCGGTTGCGGCTCGACCACTTGCGGCTCGGGCGGCGGTTGCGCCTCGACCATTTCAGGACCAGGTGCGACGTCCATTGGCGAGGCGGGCGCGACCGGCGTCGGCGCCATATCGATGATAATGGCCGGCGTGTCCGGTACGCCCGGCGGCTGATACGAAACGAACAGATAGTATGTCGCCACCAGTCCGAGATGCGCTGCGATCACGATGGCGGCGGCCACGGCCCAGCGCACCACATCGTGGTCGTCCCGATCCAGCAGGACGATCGCGCGTGCGCTCATGGGGCGTCCCGGTTCTCCAGCCCGACCAAGGCGACCTTGAGGTAGCCGGAGGCGCGCAGCAGGTTCATGACCTCCATGACGTCGCCGTAGCTGACGGCGCGGTCAGCGCGCAGGAAGATGCGCTCGTCCTTGTTGTTCTTGGTCGCGACGGCGAGCGCCGCATCGAGCGTATCGCGCGCCACCGTCTCCTCGCCGAGCGCAAGCGACCGGTCGCTCTTGATCGAAAGAAATACCGGCTTGTCCGGCCGCTGCTGCGGCTGCGCGGTGGAGGACGGCAGATCGACCGCGACGTCCACCGTCGCCAGCGGCGCGGCGATCATGAAGATGATCAGCAGCACCAGGATCACGTCGATGAACGGCGTGACGTTGATCTCGTGGGTTTCAGCGAAGTCGTCGTCTTCGCGGGCAAGACGGATGGACATGGGTCGTTACTCCGCGGCGCGCGACAGCGGCATGGCGCCGTGCTCGCTGTCGCGGCTCACCAGCCGCATCACCAGCGCGCCGGCATCCGCGATCAGCAAGCGGTAGCCGGCCGCCGAGCGCGCGAACACGTTATAGATGACCACCGCCGGGATGGCTGCGAACAGGCCGAGCGCGGTCGCCAGCAACGCCTCGGCAATGCCCGGTGCCACGACCGCAAGATTGGTGGTGTGCGCGTTGGAGATGCCGATGAAGCTGTTCATGATACCCCATACGGTGCCGAGCAGACCGACAAAGGGGGCGGTTGCGCCGATGCTGGCCAGAACGCCCATGCCGCGTCCGATGCGCCGGCCGGCCGCAACCTCGACCCGCTCAAGCAGCCACGCGATGCGCTCCTTCAAGCCTTCGCCGCTGGCATGCTCCGACAGCGCCACCTCCGCGCTCGCGGTGCGCACCAATTTAGCGACCGTGTCAGCTGCATCGCCGAACCGCCGCTCTGCCTCGGCGAGTGAGCGTGCATCCTGCAGCACGCGCAATCCGGCCCGCGCGTTGCGTTTGGCCGTCGCCAGTTCAAAGCTCTTTGCGAGCCAGACCGTCCAAGTGACCAGCGAGGCGAACAACAGCCCGATCATGATCACCTTCACGACGATGTCGGCGTTGATGAACATGCCCCACGGCGAAAGATCACGCGGCAGCGTGGCGTGGCCGAGGGTGGGTAGCGCGGGCGGCAAAGGCTGCTCGGCCGTTGCTTGTGCGAAAGCCATCCCCGCACCAAGCACTGCGGCAGCCGCTACGCACAGGAACAAGGCAAGCCATTCCAAAACGCCGCTTCTGTCTAACCTTTTGCGTTTCATGCGACTTTCCAGATCCAACGGTACCGGCGCATTCGTCCCGGAGGCACTGTTATATTGTTACATTGTGCCGCTGCGATGGCCAGCGTCCTCCTTTACACGATGACAAAGGGTTGCTCCTTGGAATTGCTTGCAACAAGAACGGCGGGCCTATCGCGCCGCCGCTACGGACGGAGGACTAAATGGACGTCGTGATCGTCGGCGCCGGCATCGGCGGGCTCACGCTCGGCCTGCGTCTGCACCAGGCCGGCATCCCGTGCCGCATCTTCGAGGCGGCGCCGGAGATCAAGCCGCTCGGCGTCGGCATCAATTTGTTGCCGCACGCCAGCAAGGAACTGACCGAGCTCGGGCTGCAAGGCGCGCTCACCAAGGTCGCGATCACCACCACCAAGATCGCGTACTACAACCGCTTCGGGCAGTTGATCTACAACGACCCGTGCGGCCGCAATGGCGGCTACCCGTGGCCGATGTTTTCGATCCACCGCGGCGATCTGCAGATGGTGCTGCTCGCGGCATTCATCGAGCGCGCCGGCGCCGACCGCATCGTCACCAATCACCGTTGCACCGGTGTGGCGCAGGATGCCCACGGCGCCACTGTCCACTTCGAGCACACGACGACGAAGGAGAAAATGCCCTCCCAGCGCGGCTCGGTTGCGATCGCTTGCGACGGCATGCATTCCGTCATTCGCAAGCAGTTCTTCCCTGATGAAGGCCCGCCGCTCTACTCCGGTATCAACATGTGGCGCGGGGTGACGCGTTGGACGCCGTTTCTCGACGGCGCTACTTTCGTGCGGGTCGGCTGGCACAAGCCAGCAAAGGTGCTGATCTACCCGATCCGCGACAACATCGACGAAGAGGGACGGCAACTGATCAACTGGGTCTGCGACATCGAGCAGGAGATACCGATCGCGCAACGCGACTGGAACCGGCAGGGTCAGTTGGAGGATTTCATCGGCGCCATCAAAGACTGGCAATTCGACTGGCTGGATGTGCCAGCGATGTGCCGCGCCGCTGACCAGATCCTGGAATATCCGATGGTCGACCAGGACCCGCTGCCGCGCTGGTCGCATGGCCGCGTTACGCTGCTCGGCGACGCCGCGCACCCGATGCAGCCACGTGGTGCCAACGGCGGCGCGCAGGCGATCTTGGATTGCACGGCGCTGGCGCGCTGCCTGGTGGAACAGCCCGATCCGGTTGTGGCGCTGCGGGCCTATGAGGCGGACCGCCGTCCCGCGACCGCCGAGGTGGTGCTGACGAACCGCTCGCAACCGCCGGACGCCGTGCTCCAGGAGGTCTACCGGCGCACCGGCGACAAGCCGTTTCGCCATATCGACGACGTGATCAGCCAGTCCGAACTCGCCAGTCTGCTTAAGCGCTATCAGCGCGTCGCCGGTTTTGACCGCGAGCAACTCGAAGCTGCGACCGGGCGCTGACGCCGCGGCTCACTGATTGAGCAGCGGGATGGTCTTGTAGTTCGCCGGCTGCGGAATCGATTGCATGTAGGTGTGGATGTCGGCGAGATCGGAGTTTGACAGCACCGGCTCGCGATAGGGCGGCATGGCGCGATTGGTGGTGCGCACGAACGCCGAGAACGTCTCGAACGGCATTGGATCCGGCGCCAGCTTGGGACCCGTCACCCCGCCCTGCCCCACCGTGCCGTGACAGCCCCAACAGCCGACCGCCATATACACCTTCTTGCCGTTCTCGGCCGACGCCGCGAACGCGGCGCCGCTGCCGAGCCAGAGGCCGGCGGCGAGAGCCGCCACGACGCGAACGCAATGAACCATGGCTCTCTCCCTTACCGCGGCTGCGTCCACACATCGACCAGCGCCGGCTGGCCGGACTTCACCGCGTCGACGGCGCGCTTGAGCGTCGGTCCCAACTCGCTCGGGTCCTTGATCGGACCGAAGCCAACCACGCCCATGGATGACGCCAGCTTGCCATAGTCGATGTCGGGCGCCTCGATCGAGGTGCCGATCGGCCCCATCGTCTTGCCGAGCGCGGCGACGCGGTTGCGCCGGTTCGACAGGCGCTGCAGGTGCATCACCTCCTGGTGATAACCGCGGTTGTTGTGCATTACCGTCAAGAACGGGATGTTGTGATGCGCCGCGGTCCACAACGCGCCGGGCGAGTACATGAAATCGCCGTCGGGCTGGAAGTTGACCGAGAAGCGGCCCAGCGGCCTGTTGGCGAGCGCCGCGCCGACGGCCGCACCGATGTTGTAGCCGAGGCCGGCCCCGCCGGAATGTCCGAGATGATGGTAGTACTTCTCCATCGGCCAGATGCGTGACGGCCATGAACTCATCTGCCGATCGGAGCCGACCATCGACCAATCGAGGTCTTTGACCTGCGCCCAAACCTCCATGGTCAGGCGAGCGGTCGAAATCGGACTAGCGTCCCAGCCAATCGCCATGGCGGCGAGATTGCGCTCTCGCGCCTCGGCCTTGGCCTTGCGCGAGGCTTCGCCGCGCCGCTCGAAGGCCGCCTTCTTGCTGGCTGGAATCGCAGCCTTCACCGCCTCGATCAACGCAGGCAGCGTCGCTTCCGCGTCCGCCGCCATATGCACGTCGGTCACCTGGAAGCGCTGGAAGTCCTGGTAGTTCGACTTGGTGAGCAGATCGACCGAGCTGATGCTGATCAGCTTGGTGCCTTCCTTGATGCGGGACTCTTGAATGCCGTGGCCGCCCTCGCCGTTGTCCACCCATGCATTGACCGTATTCCAGAAGTCGGAGAGCTCCAGACCCAGCACGACATCCGCCTGGCCGATCACGCCCGGCGCCCGGCTCAAGTGGTGCGTGTTCGGGAAGTTCATCCGTGCGCCCTGGTTGACGACCGGACACTGCAGCGCCTCGGCAAGCTCGATGAGCAACCTAATGCCATTCGGCGTGCGTGCGGCGCGGTCGGCCACGATCACCGGCCGTTCGGCGTTGGCCAGAAGCCGCGCCGCTTCCTTCACGGCACCGCTGTCGCCCTGCGGCGGCGCGGTCGGCACGTAGCGCGGGATGGCAAGGCGCTCGCCGTTGCCTTTGACCGGCTCCTGCTGCAGGTCGGCATCAAGCGCCAGCACGACCGGCCCGTGCGGCGGCGCCATCGCGATCTTGTAAGCGCGCACGAACGACTGCGCGAAGTGATTGAGCGACAGCGGTGTATCGTCCCACTTGGTGAAATCGCGCAGCAGTGCGTTGATGTCCTGCGCCGAGTGGAAGGTCGGCACCCCCGGCGGGCGCATCGACGCTTCCATGTGGTTGCCGCCGACGATGATGACCGGCACGCGATCGCACCACGCGTTGTAGACCGCCATGGCGGCGTGCTGGAAACCCACCGAACCGTGCGCCAGCGTCATCAGCGGCTTGCCGGTGATCTTGAAGTAGCCGTGGCCCATGGCGACGCCGATTTCCTCGTGATTGACCGTGAGGAACTCCGGCTTCTTGTTGCCACCGTAATTGTTCAGCGACTCGTGCAGGCCCCGGAAGCTCGAAGCCGCATTCGACGGCAGATATTCGATGTCGAGCGTCTTGATGACGTCGACCATGAAATCGGAACCGTCGGGCCGCGTTGCGCGCGCCAGTGCCTGTGGCGTTCCAGTCTCCGCAGCGATTGCCCTTGCTGTCGGTGGAAGTGCGGACGGTACGCGCGCCGGCTTGACGCCCACAGCCGATGCCGCGTTTGCGGCCGGCACGGTCGCAGTCGCGGCGCCTGCCACCGCCACGCTTGCCAAAAACTTGCGACGATCGACTTTGAGGCCCGAGTCCTTGCGTGCCATTTCGCGCTCCCTGGAATCAACTTTCCTTCAGCGGCTCGCGCCGCGTTGAGGCGATTCTAGTCCAGGCCAACTTGCCGGACTAGGGCACTTGCGTCGCTTCTGCTCCGACGGGACGGCGGGAACTTTTGGCCCGGCACCGCGTCAACAGCGAGGGCCCAAGACCTTAGAACTCATAAGTATTTCGATTTGCAAAGGGATGTCCTCTTTTGCGCGCGGTCACCCTCCTTCCTGGCGTCCCAAACTCGGCGCGGCTCGACGACATTGACGAGCCGCCGACAAGCGACGGTGCGATTCTGGTTCGCACGCTCGCGCTCGGCGTGTGCGGTACCGATCGTGAGATCGTCGCCGGCGAATACGGCGAAGCACCGCCAGCTAACGAGCGGCTGGTGCTCGGTCATGAATCATACGGCGAAGTGATCTCCGCGCCGTCATCGAGCGGATTTGCGGCAGGCGATCTTGTGGTTGGCATCGTGCGACGACCGGATCCGGTGCCCTGCCCGGCCTGCGCATCGGGCGAATGGGACATGTGCCGCAACGGCCAATACACCGAACGCGGCATCAAGGCGCGGCACGGCTTCGGCGCCGAGCGATTCCGCATCGAGCCCGAGTTCGCCATCAAGGTCGATCCAGCGCTTGGCGCACTGGGCGTTCTGATGGAGCCGACCAGCATCGTCGCCAAGGCATGGGATCACATCGAACGCATTGGACACCGCTTTAGTTCATGGCAAGCGCGGCGGCTGCTGGTGACCGGCTCCGGGCCGATCGGTCTGCTCGCGGCGCTGCTCGGTGTGCAGCGTGGCTATGAGACCCACATGCTCGACCGTGGCCGCGATCAAGCCAAGGTCGCGCTAATCCGCGATCTCGGCGCAGCGCATCACGCCGGCGGCGTTGATCGGCTTGGCGAGCTGGCACCTGACGTCATTGTTGAATGCACCGGAGCGCCTGCCGTGATCGCCGGCGTGCTTGGCCGCTCAGCCGCAAGCGGCATTGTCTGCCTCGCCGGCATCGGCAGCAACCACGAGCTCGCCTTCGACGTCGGTCGGTTCAATCGTTCGATGGTGCTCGATAACGATGTCGTATTCGGCGCCGTCAACGCCAACCGCGTGCACTACGAGATGGCGGCGCAAGCGCTGGGGCGCGCCGACCGGACTTGGCTCAGCCGGCTGATCACGCGACGCGTGCCGCTGGAGCGCTGGCACGAGGCGCTGGAGCATCGCGCCGGTGACATCAAGGTGGTGGTCGATTTCACGATCTGAAATGAGGTGTCCGTCAGGCCGCCTCGCCGGCCAGCTTCGCCGGCTCCTTCAGTGTTTCAACGAAACGCTCTCCCCAGCACTTGATGTCGTTGTCCAGCAGCACCTTGATCATCTCGGCATGGCGGCCGCGGCGTTCGTCGAGCGGCATTGAGAGCGCCTGTTCGATGGCGTTGCCGACCCCCTCGGCGTCATAGGGATTGACCTGCAGCGCGGTGGCACATTCAACCGCAGCGCCGGCGAAGCGTGACAGGATGAGCACGCCGGGCTCTTCGGGATCCTGCGCCGCCACATATTCCTTAGCGACCAGATTCATGCCGTCGCGCAACGGCGTCACCAGCGCTGCTCGCGACGATCGGTAAAGCCCCGCCAGCGCCGAGCGGCTGTACGCCTTGTTGACGTAGCGGATCGGCGTCCACGATGGCTCGCCGTATTCGCCATTGACTTGGCCTACCATCTCGGAGATGCGCCGTTCCATCTCGGCATATTCCACGATTTCTGAGCGGCTGCGGGGCGTGATCTGCAGATAAGTAACAGCGCCGCGCGACGAGGGATGGTCGGCAAGGAAGCGCCGGAACGCGTTCATACGCAGCGCAATGCCTTTGGAGTAGTCGAGCCGGTCGACTCCGATGATCATGGCGCGGCGGGCAAGGCTGTCGACCACTTCGCGCACGAATGCCGAGCGCACCGTGCGCCGTGCCAGCCGTTCGAACTCCGCGGTTTCCACGCCGACGGGGAACGTTCCCAGCCGCACTATCCGCTTGCCAGCAATGAACGTGCGGCGGTCGCGGCTCGGCATCCGGCATTCGTCCTTGAGATAGCGCGCGAAATTGTCGGCGTCGTTGTCGGTTTGAAAGCCGACCAGATCGTAGTGACACAGCGTAAGCACCAGCCGCTCGTGTTTGGGCAGCGCGGTGATGAGTTCGGGCGGCGGAAACGGCACATGCAGGAAGAAGCCGATGCGGTTTTCATGGCCACGATCGCGCAGCGCCCTGGCGAGTGGCAGCAGATGGTAGTCATGCACCCAGACTACGTCGTCGGGCCGCAGCACCCGGTGCAGCCGCTCGGCGAAATGATCGTTGACCCGCATATAGCCGGTGAGATCGAGGCTGGAATACTCCGCAAGGTCGAGCCGGTAATGCAGGATCGGCCACAGCATCCGGTTGGCGAAACCGTTGTAGTATTCTTGATAATCCGCTCGCGTCAGGTCGGTGGTGATGTAGGTCACCCCGCCGCTTTCAACTTCGCGCGTCGCGACCTCGCCCTTGCCGGCTACGCGGCCGCTCCAGCCGAACCAAAGACCGCGATGCCTCTTGAGAAACCCGCGTAGCGAGACCTCGAGGCCGCCGGCTCTGGCAGCACGTTCACCGCTCGGCACCGCCACGCGGTTCGACACCACCACTATCCGCGCCAATAGCGATCCTCCCAGCTGCGAGACAGGCGCATCGCTGTCAGTATCAACCCTGCCATGGAATAGGTCTGCGGGAAATTGCCCCAGAGGTCGTCGGTCTGGGGGTGAATGTCTTCCGACAAAAGTCCGTAACGGTTGCGATGGCGCAACGCGTCGAGAAACAGCTCGCGGGCTTCGTCCCTGCGGCCGATCGCCCACCAGGCGTCGATCAGCCAGAAGCGGCATATCAGAAACGCCGTCTCCGGCAGTCCAAAGTCGTCCGAGTTGGCGTAGCGCATCACATGCTTTTCGCGCATGAGGTCGCGCTCCACCGCCTCGACGGTCGAAATAAAGCGAGGATCGCTGGCGTCGATCAACCCAAGCTCGGGCAACAGAAGGACGCTGGCATCGGTGTCATCGGTGCCAAGCGCCGCGGTAAACGCCTTGCGCTTGCCGTTCCATGTTTGCTCCAGCAGCGCGGATTGAAGCTTGTCGGCTTCCGCGTTCCAGTATGCGGCGCGACCCGGCAGATTGAGACGTTTAGCGATCGCCGCTAGCCGGCTGATGCCGGCCCAGCACATGGCTGCCGAATGGGTGTGAACGCTGCGCCGACCGCGAAATTCCCAGATTCCTGAATCCGGCTTCAACGCCAAGTCAACCGCCTTGCTGCCAAGCAATTCAAGAATGCGAAACAACGCCTCGTCGCCGGGCCGCGGCAGCCGATAATCGAAGTACATCGGCATTGCCGCGAGGATGATGCTGCCGTAGGTGTCGTGCTGATCCTGCAACGCCGCCGCGTTGCCGACACGCACCGGCCCGTCGCCGCGGTAGCCGTTGAGCTGCGGGGCGGTCCGCTCATCAAGCAAATCCGACGGCACGATGCCGTACACCGGACGCAACGCCTCGCTGTTGTTGGCTGCGATGCCGACGATATAGGAGATGAAATCCTCCATCGTCTGCGTCGCGCCCAGACGGTTGAGCGCCTTCACCACGAAATAGGCATCGCGCAACCAGCAAAACCGGTAGTCCCAAGTACGCCCGGACCCCGGTGCCTCGGGAATGGACGTTGTGTGGGCCGCGATGATCGCGCCGGTTTCCTCGAAGTTCGACAGCTTGAGAGAAATTGCAGCGCGAATGATCGGCTCCTGCCAATCGTAGGAAATCGACAACCGCCGTATCCAGTCCGTCCAGTGGTCCCGCGTGCGATCGCAAAACTCGCGGCAGGTGCGGGCAAGCTCGGCCGGGAACGGCTCGTCATTGCCGAGCACGAGGTTGACCGGACGCGTCAGTACGAACGGCGCTTCGCTTTCGATGTACGAAATCGGGGCGTCGGTGGTGAGCCTGATGATCGTGTCCTTGGCCCAATAGCGGATGTGATTGCTTCCGGACGAGCGTTGCGTGACCGGAACGCCGTAACTGTGCGTCGGTCGCAGGCGAATGGTGATGCGCGGCAAGCCGGCTATCGGCTCGATGATCCGCACCAGTTGCGGCGGCCTGTACATGCGGCCGAAATTCATATAGCGCGGTGCAAAATCGGTGATGCGCACCGCGCCGCCCTGCTTGTCGGTGAGAACAGTGACAACGATCGCGGTGTTGCGCTGATATTCGGATTCGTAGCTCACCATGTCGTCGAGCACGACGTCGGAGAAGCCCTTCTCGTCGTCGCCTGAGACCAGGCGGCAAAAGATCGGATCGCCGTCGAAGCGCGGATAGCACCACCACACCAATCGTCCGGTGGGATCGACCAGCGCCGCGGTGCGGCCGTTACCGATAATGGCGAGGTCCAATCCATGATCGGTCATGACGGCACTGCTGCGTAGGGGAAGACTTTGATCGTTCATGACGGCACGACCATGTGCTGAGAGATGCGGTCGAGCCAGCGCCGCACGTCGGCCGGCGTCTGAAACACGGCATTGACGCCCGGCACCTTGCGCCCGACAGAAATCGCGAACCCGTTGAACTCCGGTACCACTTCGAACGCCGCTTCGTCGGTGGTATCATCGCCAATGAAGATCGGCGCTCGGCCCGAAAACGGCGGATAGGTCATCAGTTCGCGAACGGCGCTGCCCTTGTTGAAGCCGACGGACTTGACCTCGATGACAGCCTTACCAGTGAGCAGTTCGAACAAATCCGCCGGATAGCGCTTGCAAATGCGGAACACGTCGTCGACCACGTTCAGGCCTTGGTCGAGTGCCAGGCGATAGTGCAGCGCCAGCGAGTATCCCTTGTCCTCTGTGGCAACGCCGGGATAGCGCGCGCCGATTTCCATGAGCTTCAGCTTTAAGCTGCGATCCAGTGCAACGGCGCGTTGTTCGTAGACCGCGTGCTTGGGATCGGGCCTGATTTCCGCGCCGTGCCCGCCGATCGCCGGCAGGCGCAGCGGCGCAAAAATCAAGTCTAGATCGGCAATCGGCCGGCCGCTCACCAACGCGATCGCACCTTGCGCGCGCGCGCCGACCAGGGTCAGCGTCTTGAGCAGCGTTTCAGGCACGTAAACCTCGTGCGGCGTCGGCGCGATGTCGAGGATCGTTCCGTCGACATCGAGGAGAATAGCAAAGTCGCGCAGATCGAGTGGATCTAACGGCACGGAGGGTCCAATCGTGTTCGAATTCAAAATGAATTGGGACATGCCCGGACGGCCGCCGATTGCGAACCGCTCAAGATGCCTACGGGGTTCACCACTCCCCCCAAATCAATAACGCGCAACATGCCAATGGGTTGCACGGAATTGGGGTCCGATTCAGGCAGCGGAAGCGCGTCTGTGCGAGCCTTTGATCTAGCCTGCGCCCGATTTCTCGACCGGCATGGTGTCGCAAATCCAGGCATCCGATCGCGACCAGCCGTGCTTGGCACCACACACCGGGCACAGCACGAAAGAATGAAACGGATGGGCCTGATCAAGCGTCGCAAGCTCGGTGTCGATACCGGTCGACACCGCTTGGCCGGTCACTGGGCACATGATCATGACGCAACCCATCGGCACCTCCCCCGAATCCGAATCAACTGGGACGGTACGAACGCGAGGCAGACAGGTCCAATCAAACATGGCCGGCGACGATTGTGGCAGGGCCGGCCAGTTTCGGGCGAATTAATGTCATGGGAGGCATTTGAATCGAGTCTGCGTCTTGACCGGACTTATCGATTTGACCTACGTGGCAAAACTGCGGCGGACACAACGCCATGCGCAAGCAGCATGGGGATCTCATCCCGATATGCACAACGCGCCCGGCTTTTCTGCAGCGTATCGGAACCATCACCTGAGCCTGGCGTTGCCCCCTACCCATAGATCAATGCGAGGGGTCACATGCCGCAATGCCGCTACTTCGTTGTTCGCGACGAGAACGACAATTGGATGATCAAGTTCGAAGACGAAGAATACGGACCGTATCAAAGCAAATCCGAAGCCATGCTGTTCGCCATCGAGGCGGCACAGAAGGTCGGAGAGCGTGGCGGCAACGCGGAGGTGTGCCTGATGGGTGTCAACGGGCATTTCCTTCCGGAGTGGGCCTACGGGCGCGACGCCTATCCGCCGAAGGTCTGATCATGGCTTGGAATTCAATCTTCCGGCGCAAAGCCCACAGTGGTCAAACTGTCACAGGAGTGCAGGCTCGCGCCGGCTTCCTCGATCGTCCGGTACTGCTCGTCCTGGCGGTAAGTCTCACGCTAATCGCGGCGATCTTTGGCGCATTGCTGATCAGCGTCATTGCGTAGCTCGGTCGGAACTATTGGGAGGCTGTTTTGTTTTCATGGCAGACGCGACCGCTCCCGTCGGTCGCGGCGGCGCCGGACGGCATTCCCCCTCCCCCCGACAGAAGCCGTCCGGCGCACTAATTCACATTGCAAAAGATTAGGGCCGCTCTCGGCGGCCCTAATCTTTTCGTGTGAGGCTATCTCAGCGCGCAGGCCGCAACTCCAGTTCGGTCACGCCGCCCGCGACGTTGAGACCCGCCTGACCTTCGACTGCGAGAGGCTGCAACGAAACGGTGCGGTTTGATCCACCCACCAAGACGTTGACGCCGGCACCGACACCCACAGTCGCTTCGCCACCGACGCCACCGTAGCGGCCGACCAAGGCACCGGCCCGCCGCGTGGTCGGCGCGTACACGGCCCACTCCATGCGTCCGCCGGCGGTGGCACCGATGTCGAGACCAAACTTGCTGATGGTGCCGACATAGACTTCGCGCGGTCCGCCTTGCGACGGTGTGAAGAGGCAGCTCACCTGCTTCTGCGAGCCAATGATCAGGCCGAGCCCACCCGAGATATCACAGCTCAAGACGCCGGCTTGAACACGCTCGGCACCTTGCGCTGCTGCCGGAGCAGAAACCGCGCCAAATGCAATGACAAGCGCCACGCCGGCAAGAACATGAGGAATTCGCATCATGGAACATTCTCCATTGAGACGGGACCCGCTTCGCGGTCCCGCAAATGAAACTCGTTGCAACGCGGCACTGTTCCGCGCCGCAGTCCAAAGGATGCAGGTGCCCGGCGTCGACGGCCGAGGGTCCGCCAAGGAAAATATGGCTAAGGAATTGTCCGCGCCCCCGCGGCTACCGCGTGCTCGATTTTGGCCCGACTTTGACCAAGTCATTGACGGCAGCTGGGAGTGCGTCGAGATAGGGGCCCATGAAAAAGGTTTCGCCGGCGCCCTCGCCGAACAACCGGTCATGTGCATCGATCATGGCCCGCACCGCATCGATGCAGGATGGCACTGATTCCACGATCAGCTCATTAACGTCTCCCGCATGGGCCAATGTAACGAAACGCGGATCGGCGGAAACCCGGCGGGCGATGCATTCGTTCGCTGACTTCACCAGCGGTCGCACCACTGCGCGCTTCTGCTGAACCGACATGTGCCGCAGATTGGCCCCGGCATGATCGCTCGGCGGCGGCCATGAGGCGCCGGAATCGGTTGCCGCAAACACGATGAGCGAAGTGGCGACAAGCGCTGTGTGAATCATCGACTCCCCCAACCCAACACGAATTGTAGCGAATTTCCGCCAATCGCAAAGCGAGTCGATAACCAGTCATGCGCGGATGAATTTTTGCAAAACTACCGAGGAAAACGGTCCTGGCCACGCGATACAAATTGGGCGGGCCTTGAGCCGAGCAGACAAACGAAAGGCCCGCGACTGCGGGCCTTTCGTTTCCGGAAGAAGTAGATCGGTTCACCCCTGGTGGCTGGCCCAAGGCGCTTCAAGCCGCGCCACGCAGCGGCCGGTGTGGTGCCCCAAGGACGGCGCCGCGACCGGGCTGAACGACGGCTCGCACCCCATAGGAACCTTACGTTCGCGCGGTACCGGCTTGCGCTCCCGCACTTGTTCCTGGATTTCGTTGACTGGGATGGGCCGCACAACGCTGCTGTTGTCCTGGCGAACCGTGATTTCCGGCAATTGCAGACCTTTGGTGACGACAGTGACGTTGTTCAGCGGATCAGTGCGGAACAGTTCGCGGCCGTCACGATCACGATAGACGATCGCGGCATCGCGCAACCCAATCACTTCGACCGTGGCGATACTGGCGGTCGTCGGCGTAGCGCGCGCTGGTGCGCCGCGATCGCTCTTCGCCTGGCGGTTGATGCTCGACGCCGGAGTGCCGGCCAGCGCCGGAGCCGGCACCGACACGCTGGCGCGCAACGCACCGGCCAGTTCCGTCGGCGACGGGAGCGAAACAACGTCCGTCGCTAGGAACACAGTCAGCCCGCCGAGCAGGTACGGGACAATCTGGGGCATAGGATTTCTCCTGGAACCGCGTAGCCGGTCCACAGCACCGGCGCTGCGCGGTTGATCAGCGCATCAACGTTCTCATCAACCAGGGGTTCCGTTGCGACAGGTCAACGACCGATCGCGAGATTCGACGCTGGAATCAGCATGCGGCAGCGCGCGCCTTCCGGCGGAAACTCCAGCTTGATGTCGGCCTCAAGGGAGCGGGCGAGATTGCGCTCGATCACCAGGCTGCCGAAGCCGCGTTGCCGCGGCGCCGCAACGCTCGGTCCCCCGGTTTCGGTCCACATGACTTCAACTCCGTCTCCTTCGTTTGCTGGCAGCAGCCGCCAATCGATCGAGACACGACCGGAGGGGACCGAAAGCCCACCGTATTTCGCCGCGTTAGTCGCCAATTCGTGGATCGCGAGGCCGAGGCTTTGCGCCGCTTCAGGCTTGAGGAGCAGCGCCGGTCCTTCGACCGAAACCTGCGAGCCCTCACGATCAAGGTAGTGTCCAAGCTGCGAGCGCACGAGTTCCGACAGCGAGGCGCCATGCCAGCTCTCTTGCACCAGCAGATCGTGCGACGCGGCAAGCGCCTGCAGCCGCGCAGAGAACTGATCGATGAACCCCTCAAATGTTCCAGCGTGACGCGCGGTTTGCCGTGCCATTGCCTGGATCACCGCCAACAAGTTCTTGGAGCGGTGGGTGAGCTCGCGCATGATGTCGCGCAGATGCGCCTCACTGGCGTTGCGACCGGTGACGTCGACCGCAGCGCAGGTCAGGCCGATTATTTCCCCGCCGATGTCACGCAGCGGCTCGATGTGGGTGTCGTACCAGTGTACGGCACCGCCGTGCACAATGCGGAATTCGCCGTCCTTGGGCTGACCACTGTCGAGGACAACGCGCTTGAGCGCGATCATCGGCGCGCTACTTTCGGGCGGAAGGATGTCCTGGTCGAGACGGCCGATGATGTCACCGGCCTCTCGTCCGAACATCGCGTTGCTGACCGTTGTATAGCGCAGGCGGCGATCCTGCGTGTACACCGTAACGTGTGAACCGCGCAGTGCAGTCTCGTAGCGCTGCAACGCCGTACCCAGCTCATCGGTCAGGCGCCGCTGCTCGCTTTCCAGCGACCGAATGCGGCTGATGTCGATCGCGGCGCACATAATGCCGTCGATTGCGCCGTCGGGGCCGAACGTCGGGTCGACATGAAGCGCGAACAGCGCCCGACGCCCCGGCAGTACGGTTGACACCTCGCCATCTTCCGGCTCGCCGGTTGCCAGCACCCGCCGTTTCAAGTCAACCACCGCGTCGCGTTCGAGCGCCGGCAGCAATTCGTCGTCGGTGCGCCCGATCATCTTGGCGGCCGCCACCTTGTCGATCGCACCGTACATCCACGTGTACCTGAGGTCGCTGTCCTGGGAGAACACATAGACCTTGGCGCCGTGCAGCGCGGTCTCGAACCGCGCTTTGGCAAGCCTCAGTTCCCTGGTGCGTTCGTCAACCCGTGTTTCAAGCTCGCGCCGAGACAACTCCAGCTCGCGCAGCGTCGTTTCGTGCGCCTGCGCTTCGTGGCGCAGCCGTTCGTTGACGTCGCTGAGCTGGCGGGACGACGGCAGGCGTGCCAAGGCGGGCAATAGCGGCCAGATCAGGATCACCGCTCCCGCGGAGAACAGTGCCGTCGCAAGTTTGGCCGCGCCGTGCAGGCCGTGGATCGGATACCAGAGCGACAGCAGGCCAAGCAGATTGCTTACGCCGGCAGCGAAGATAAACCCGCAGAACAGCCAGGCCACCACGCGGTACTCTCGCAGCAGACCGAAGCGGTGCCGCATGTACCAGACGATGCCGACTGGAATAGCAAAGAAGGCGATGACGATGATCGCATCAGCGACCGCATGAAGCAGCAACAGATCGGCGCGCCAGAGCATTGCCTGCCCCCGCGATAATTCGCCTGCACTGCCCAACAACCACTCCAGCGGGGACATCAGTGGTCACCGTCGCAGCGATCGGGACGTGTGGAAACAGGCAATATCAGTGTTCGAAAATCGCATCGCGCAACTTCGTCAGTATGGACCGACGCGCGATTGCGTTAGTCCGTCAGTGGAAACGCAGGAGCATCGCAATGTTTCCCTTAACTCCTTGGCCAATCTGCAAATTGGTCTAGCCCTGGCGAAACTCATGGTGGTCCAAAGCGTGCCACCTTGGATGCAAAATGGTTGTGCAACACAGGAACCAACCCAGCGCATGCGGATTGGTTCGCCGACCGGCCGCGATTCCCCTCCCCTCGTGCTCGGCCGGTAAAAGCCAAGGCGTAGTCGACCTCGTCGGCTACGCCTTTTGTTATGCTATTCGCGTGAGACTAAGGTAAGGTCTCCGCGGGGAACTTTGGCAGCGCGTCGCGCGTTGTATTGCACGGTTCGCGGCGGTTCATCTCGAGCCGCGTAGCATTTTGGCGCGAGGAGCAATCATGGCCCGTAGAACACGCAGCACATCCGAAGACATTACCGAGATCGAGCGCGAAATCGCCGGTCTGATGCGCGACCTCGAAAATCGTGTCGGCCGCCTCAATACGCTGAGCCGCAAGGGCGCATCCCATGCGGCCAGTGAAGCCAGCGGGTTCGTATCGGACACCCTTTCTGAGACCGCCGACCGGCTTCGCAATGGCGCCCACGCGGTGACCGACGAGGCGACGAAGCTCGGCACAGACGCCTTGCGACGGATCGAGGACGAGGTCGAGCAACGCCCTTTGCTCACGCTTGCGATCGCAGCGGGGATCGGTTTCCTGGCTGGGATGGCAGGCCGTCGCCACTAGCGAGCGCGGCCATGCAGATCAAGGACATCGTGGCGTCCGCGTTCAACGGGATCGGCGCACGGGTTCGGCGCGACGTCATCCTGTATGTTGTGTGCGCGGTCGGCGCCATCGCGGCGATCGGTTTTGCCGCCTCTGCGTCCGTGCTCGCGCTTGAACCGCACGTCGGAGAAATCTATGCCCGACTGATCCTGGCCGCCGTGTTTGCACTGGTGGTGGTTGCGGGCGCGCTGGCGCTTCGGTTCGCGGGACAGCCGGCTGCAGCGAGAGCGCAACTCAATCTGCACGCACAGGTTAATGGCAGCCAGCGCTCGGCGCAATTCGCGCAACTTGCGATGATCGTCGAAGCCGTTCTGCTGGGCTACTCAATGGCACGCCGCCGCTGATAGTAAGCCCCGAGCCACGGCGCCAAGCCCGTTTGTTCGCGTCTCTTGAAACTTACGCGCTGGCGCGTCGCGCCGGCCGCCTCGCCTTGCGCTCGAAGAACAGCGCTTGGCTGATGACGGCGGACACTGTCGCGGGTTGGAACGGCTTGGCGATCAGAAACGCCGGCTCGGGTCGTTCGCCGGTGAGGAAGCGCTCTGGATAGGCGGTGATGAAGATCACCGGCACTTCGAATGACTTGAGCAGCTCGTTGACGGCATCCAGACCCGAGCTGCCGTCGGCGAGTTGAATGTCGGCCAGAATCAAGCCGGGTCGTTTGGCCTTGGCGAGCGTCACCGCGGCCGCATGAGTACGGGCGACGCCGATGACGCGATGCCCGAGGCCCTCGACTAAGCCTTCCAGATCCATGGCAATGAAGGTTTCGTCCTCGATGATCAGGACGTCGGTAGCGATCTCGGCGGCGAGTTCGCGTCCAAACTCTTCGACCAGCGTGCGCAGCGCCGGCACTTCAGTGCCGAGAATTTCGGCAGCGTCTTCTTCCGAAAATCCCTCGAGCGCAACCAAAAGAAACGCCTGGCGGGGCAACGCGGTGATTTGGCCGAGCCGCTGCTCGACCGGCAACTTCGCGCCCGTCGTCCCATCGATGCCTTCATTCACCTCGACCGAATTCCAAATCTTGGTGAAGAGTTTGTAGAGCGCGACGCGCGGCCCACTCGATCCATTCAAAACACTGGGATCTTCGATCAGCGCTTCAAGGGCGGCCGCCACGTAGGCGTCGCCCGAGTGCTGATTGCCGGACAGCGCACGGGCGTACCGGCGCAAAAACGGCAAGTGCTGGGCAACAGCTTGAGATGTCGACACTTTTCACCCTCCCAATTGAACGATGGTACCCTGCGCCCTCTGCCAGCAATGCGCCAGCCGAAAAAAAGTTCCATAGCACGGAACGATAGCCCAATCAGCGCGTTGCAAACGGACGTGGGGGTCGGACTCCTTCGGGCCAGAGGCCGTCCCGGGAGGCCACAAATAGGGGAGCTGCGGGCCACAAGTCGGCCGCGGAAGTTCAGGATGAGCGAGCGTAAACCACCGGAAAAAGCCCAGCCCATGGATTCGACCTCAACACGAACCGCACCAGTCAAGCGCAAGGATGCAAGTCTGGGGCGGGACGTCCAAGCTAAGATCGGCCAACAGCTTCGTGCCTATTACGACGGCCTCATTGAGCCCACGCCCGAACGCTTCGCCGACATGTTGCGTCAATTGGATAAACCTGTCGGGGGGAAGGGATCCGAATGAGTCTCGACCCGACCCTGCGAGACACGATGCTAGCCGCGGTGCCAAGCCTGCGGGCTTTCGGCATATCGTTGTGCGGCAATGTCGATCGTGCCGACGATTTGGTGCAGGAGACACTGCTGCGCGCGATTGCAAACATCGAGTCATTCCAGCCCGGCACCAACATGTCAGCTTGGCTGTTCACCATCCTGCGCAATCTGTTTCGCTCCGAATACCGCAAGCGCCGCCGCGAAGTTGAAGACGCCGATGGCAGTTATGCCGAATCGCTGCGGACACAGCCCGAGCAGACCAGCCGCGTCGAATTCGAGGAGTTTCGCGTTGCGCTGTCCAAGCTGCCGGACGATCAGCGCGAAGCGCTGATCCTGGTCGGCGCGTCCGGCTTCTCGTATGAGGAGGCCGCTGAAATCTGCGGCTGCGCTGTGGGCACCATCAAGAGCCGCGTCAACCGCGCTCGCACCCGGTTGAGCCATCTGCTTTCAATCGACAACACCGAGGATTTCGGGCCCGATCTCACCACGCGCACAGTACTGGCGGGCAACGACCGGCCGTAAGTTTTCCGTTTCTTGACCTTTTGAAAAACACATCGCCCGGCTTTCGCCGGGCGATGTGTTTTCCGACTTGTGCGACGCCGGTCAGGGCATTGTGGGCGACCGGCCGCGGATCAGAGCGATGATCGCGGAGATCACGAACAACACGATAGCCACGAAGAACACGATCTTAGCGAGGTCCACCGCGAAGGTGGCGATCCCGCCAAAACCGAGGACTGCGGCAACCAGCGCCACGATCAGGAAGGTGATGGCCCAACCCAACATGACAAGCTCCTTGGACATTTACGGCTGTCGAAACGCCGTGGTGCGGAGACAACCCGGAGTTCCCCCTATCGTTCCCGCGTGATGCTCCAATACGACGGAACACAAGGTCATCTGCTGCGTTGGCCGGCAAGCAACAATCCGCCCGGATTACGGCATGCCCATGCGGCGCAATCAGACGGTTTTGCAATCGAACGGCGGCAAGGCGGCAAAATCCAGGACTGCCGTCCGCACCGCCGAAGCGCATACGTTGACCGGGCAGACACGCGAGGGATCCAAGCTAAACGGGTTCACGTGGTTCGCTCATACCGTCGCGCACTGGGCGGGCAAACCAGCGGCCTTCCTGATCGCGCTTACGCTCATCATCGTCTGGGCGCTCAGCGGTCCGCTGTTCGGCTTCAGCGACACTTGGCAGCTCGTGGTCAACACCGCCACCACGATCGTCACGTTCCTGATGGTGTTCCTGATCCAGAACACCCAGAACCGCGATACGCTGGCTTTGCAGATCAAGCTTGCTGACGTAATCATCGCGATGCGGGGCACCCACAACAGCATGGCTATCGCCGAGGACATGAGTGACGAGGATCTCGAAGCGTTGCATCAGGAATATCGCAAGCGCGCCGAGCAGGCCGAAGCTTCGCTACAGGAGCGCCGCGCTGCCCGGGCGGCGTAGGTCCACCCCCCTCGCTTGCCATCTCACAGACCGGCCGACATCAAAATGGTGGTTGTGAGCGCCCGGTGGCTGGGCCGTTGGGGGTGTGAACCGAACGTAAAGAAAGGTATTGGAATTTGACGCCGCGGGTCGATACCGCTCGCGTTAGCTTCTTGGCATCAGTTTCCACGGATGAAAGCCGCGCCGACCATTCTGGTGTTCGATTCCGGCCTCGGCGGGCTCACAGTCCATCGCGAGGTGGCGAAGGCGCGGCCCGATGCCCGCTTCATCTATGCTGCAGACGACGCATTCTTCCCCTACGGCCGCAAAGGCGAAGCCGAACTGGTCGAGCGCGTCTTGACGGTGGTCGGGGTACTCATCGCGGCACATCATCCCGATATCGTGGTGGTGGCGTGCAATACCGCATCGACGATCGTGTTGCCCCATTTGCGCAAACACTTTGCGGTGCCGTTTGTCGGCACCGTGCCAGCGATCAAACCGGCGTGCGCAGCTTCGACCAGCCGTCAGGTTTCGGTGCTCGGCACCGACGCCACCGTCAAACGCGAGTACACCCGTGCGCTGATCCGCGATTTTGCCGACGGCTGCGCCATCAATCTGGTGGGCTCGCCGCAGCTTGCCGAGCTTGCTGAAATGGCGCTGCGGGGACAGCCTGTGGCCGACAGTGATGTCGCTCGCGAGATTGCGCCCTGCTTCGTTGAGCAAAACGGCGCGCGCACGGATACTGTGGTGCTGGCCTGCACCCACTACCCGTTACTGCTCGACCAACTTCAGCGCCTAGCACCCTGGCCAGTGACTTTTATCGATCCAGCGCCAGCCATCGCGCGCCGTGTCACCGACCTGCTGGACCCAACTTTTCCGCTGGTGGCCACGGCTAAACGCCCTGCTGAAGCCCGCCTGATCTTCACCTCCCGCCGCGCGCCGCCGCCGCCGCTTCGCGCCGCCCTGGCGGAGTTTGGCGTCGTTGAAGCCGCCCCTGCCGGTGTTTGACTTGAGGCCGATTTCCTCCTAAATACCGCCCATCTCGCGGGCCTTTGGGGCCCGCGCGGTGTTTCGCGATCCGCGGTTTTCGCCGGCGCTTCGGCGACGACCTGTCGGTTCCGGCAAAGCCGGGACAGAGGAGGACGCGATCCTCAATCGAGCGATCACGCTCACAGCTAAAGAGGACGCGATGACCAAGCGCCACGAGGCGAAGTACAAGATCGACCGCCGCATGGGCCAGAATGTCTGGGGCCGCCCGAAGAGCCCCGTCAACAAGCGCGAGTATGGCCCCGGCCAGCATGGCCAGCGCCGCAAGAGCAAGCTCTCCGACTACGGCGTGCAGCTCAAGGCCAAGCAAAAATTGCGCGGCTATTACGGCAACATCTCCGAGAAGCAGTTCCGCGGCATCTACGAAGAAGCCATCCGCATGAAGGGCGACAGCGGCGCCAACCTGATCGGCCTGCTCGAGCGCCGCCTCGATGCCATCGTGTTCCGCGCCAAGTTCGTGCCGACGGTTTTTGCCGCGCGCCAATTCGTCAATCACGGCCACGTCAAGGTCAACGGCAAGCGCGTCAACATTTCGAGCTACCGCGTCAAGGTCGGCGACACGGTCGAGGTCAAGGACAAGTCAAAGCAGATGGCGCTGGTCATGGAAGCGCGGGCACTCGGCGAGCGCGACGTGCCGGACTACATCGAGGTCAACGAAGGCCAGATGACGGCAAAGCTCGCGCGCATCCCGGTGCTCAGCGACGTGCCCTACGCGGTAATGATGGAGCCGCATCTCGTCGTGGAATATTATTCACGCTAATTCATAGGCTTGGTTGCGATGCAGCAAAGGCCGCCCCCAGAGGGCGGCCTTTCGCATGACGAATCATGCTATTAGTCGAAAGTCGTACTGGCCCGATTGATCGGCGCGTCGCGCGGCAGTTGGCCGAAATCGGTCATGCCCGTTGTTTTTAGAGCGCCAACTCGTAGCCTTTTTGGCGCGAATGTACGCTAGCGCATAACAAACGTTCGCAATCAAAACTGGGGAGACTTGCTCATGAGCGGACTACAAACGTTGAAGTCTTGGATTGGTGCGTTGACCGAACTTGGTTTGATGCTCCTTGCCTTGGGCATCGTGGCCGCCTTGCTGGTCGGTAGCCAGAACTTGCCGTTCTTCGGCAATGTCGCCGGCAACATCACCGCCTTCGTGAAAGATCTTGGCGCGAACGGCCTCGCCGGTTTGATCGCGCTCGGTGTCATCCTCTGGCTGTTCTCAAACCGCAGCGTGGCCTGACGGCGACGCAGCGCCATCCGCCGGGTCGATCGAACGGACTGAAACCGGCGGACGACAACACTCCATTCGAGTGGGGGGCAGCCCTCCCCACTCGATCATGCTTGCTGGCGCATGTCGGTATCGGAGCAGGCTATGATGGAATTTCTCGAAAAGACTCGGCGCTTTCTCTGGCTGTTCGTTGAATTGGGCTTCCTGGCTGTTCTATCGCTGATTCTGATCCACTTGCTGCTCGGCGAGGGTTCTGGCGGCTATGTCAGTTCGGTGGCGGAGAATGTCACCAAGTTCGCCAGCGGCATGGGCACCCCCAGCCTGATTGGTATCGGCGTCATCCTGGCGATCATCTATCTGCTGATGCAGCGCATGAGATAGGCCGCCCCTCACGGGACGGCCTGATCGCCTAGGCGCTGACAGATGTTTGCTCTTACGCGGGCGCCTTCACCGCTACCCCGCTATCCTTCATCAGCGTCTGCAGTTCGCCGGCCTGGAACATTTCACGCACGATGTCGCAACCGCCGACGAACTCGCCCTTGACGTAAAGCTGGGGGATGGTCGGCCAGTTGGAATAGCCCTTGATGCCGTTGCGCAGCTCATCCAACTCCAGGACGTTGAGCCCTTTGTAGGGCACACCGAGGTAGTCGAGGATCTGCACAACCTGCGCGGAGAAACCACACATCGGCGCCTGCGGGGTGCCCTTCATGAACAGCACCACTTCATTGCCCTTCACTTCGTTCTCGATGAACTGCTCGATGCCCATGGATTCGTCCGATGCTGCCTTGCTGGCCGCCCGAGTTGCCTTCGGCAACCCCGAGATTCGGCGTTGTTCTACTATATAGCGTAAGCTGGCCCTGCTTTACAGAGGCACCCGCGGCGGCCGCTTATATGGCGATCAAGGCCGGCACAGCGCGGCGCGCAGGGCACCCGCCAGTGCCACCTCGGGTTTGCGATTCCCCACCTTGGCCCGCCACGCTACGAAGCCGTCGGGCCGCACCAGGCAGGCGCCGTCTTCGGCCAAGCCATAGGCGGCACAGAAGCGACCTTCGGGATCGCAAAGCTCCGTGCCGCCACCGACGCAATAGGTGTCGAGCTCCAGTCCAGTGAGCTCACGCGCCGCGGCGGGCGCCGCTGCGCGCCAGGCGGTCCCGCCGGGACCAGCCAGCAGCACAAAAGTGCGCCCGAACAGGTCGAGCGTCGAGAGCCGCTGCCCGGTACGCTCCAGAACAACGTGCGGCGCACGCGAACCCGGTCGGCCCATGCTCTGGCGCGGATCTTCGTGGACCCGGGTGTCTTCATCTTCGGCTACGGCCGCTGGCGACCGATAGAGATAGCCGAGCTCGATGTTGAAGTCGGGGGCAAGCGGCTCGAAGTCCTTGGCACCGAGATAGGTGGCTGTGCGGGTGACGTAACGGGTGTACGCCTGCTCCACGGTGAACTTCGCCACCGGCTTGCGTTCCGGCTCGTAGCTGTTGGCGAGCGCCGCGCCAGCGACGCCTCTAAGCACCAATGCCAGTTTCCAGGCAAGGTTGTGCGCGTCGTGGATACCTGTGTTGCCGCCGAAGCCGCCGTTGGGCGGCATCAGGTGCGCCGCGTCGCCGACCAGGAATACGCGCCCGTCCTGAAACCGTCGCGCGACGTCGGAGGTGGCCCGCCAGCGCGTCACACCATCGATTTTCACAGGCAGATCCGGGACGCCGACACCGGCGCGCACGATTTCGATCAGCCTAGGCTCGCTGATGTCCGCGGCCGCGTTCGCAGCAGCGACCGGGTCGACTTTCGGGTCGCCGACCGTGTTCACCCCGAGGAAGCCAGACTGACAGTCCTTTGCCAGCCGGAAGAAGCCGCCGAACACAGCATTGTTGATGTAGATGACGCTGAGCGGCTTCTCGCCGAGCTGCGGCCAGAGATCGGCATGAAAATAGATCGTCATGCTGTTGGAAAAGATGCCGCGCCCGTCGAGCGGAATGTCGAGCAGCTCACGCACCTTGCTGTGGGCACCGTCGGCGCCGATCAGGTACTTCGCACGGATTTGGGATGTCGCGCCGGTCGCGCTATCCTTCACCGTCGCAGTGACGCCGGCATCATCTTGCTCGAATCCGATAAGCTCGCAACCGGCGCGTACACTTGCGCCGACTTCATCCGCGCGCCGGCGCAGGATCCCTTCCAGACTCGGCTGATTGATGAACATGCGCCGGATCGGCGTCAGCGTATCGTCGACGCCGACATTGAGGCCGCGGATGATGTCGGCCAGCTTGCGCCCGGACAAGCTATCCATCGCGATGATGGCGCCCTCTGGAACGAAATCCCTTTCCGACTGGCGCCGGACCTCTTCCTCGATGCCGGCCTGGCGGAACAATTCGATGGTGCGCAGGTGAAAGTGCCCCGCCCGCGGCAACGGCGAGCCCTGCGCCAGTCGCTCGATCGCGAGCGAACGGATGCCGTGCTGGGCGAGGAACATCGCTGTCGTTAGGCCGATCAGGCCGCCGCCTGCGATAAGAACCGGCAGTTCGGCGTCACCGCCCAAGGCGGCAGGTTGCGTGGCCACGCGTGCATCCTCCCCGTGCCCGTCTAAGCGGGCTTGCGTCGCGCTGTCCGTCAGCGTTCCGGAATGCCGGTCTGCAAGGCGAGCGCGTGCAGCGCACCGCCCATCTGCCCTTTCAGGGCTTCATAAACCAGTTGATGCTGCTGGACGCGGGACTTGCCGCGAAAGCTCTCCGCGATCACCGTCGCCGCATAATGATCGCCGTCGCCAGCCAAGTCGCGGATCGTCACCTCTGCGTCCGGAATGCTGCTTTTGATCAGCCGTTCGATGTCGCTGGCGTTCATCGGCATTGCTGGGAACTCCCGGCCGGCTGTTTGTCATATGGCTTGTGTAAAGCCTTTATCAGAATCCGCCGCTCGCCGGAAAGACAGTTCCATCCCGCTATCCCGCGCCACAGGGCAGTTCAGCCTTGGCCCTGTTTGAGCTAGTCTTTCCGAGGGGCGACATTGTGGGTTGGGAGGCAAGTTAATGAGCTTGGATAAGTGCGCCCGGCGCGGGCGAACGGCGGCAACTCTGTTTTGCCTGGGCTTGGTTCTGACGGTCGTTCCGGCGATGTCACAGCCAACTCAGGAGCAGCAGAATGCGATCCGCAGCAATTGCCGCTCCGATTTCATGGCCAACTGCTCCAGCGTGAAGCCGGGTGGCGTCGAAGCCTTGCAATGCCTGCAGCGCAATGTCGCCAAGCTGTCGCCGGGCTGTCAGAGCGCGGTCAACGCGCTGACTCCGAAAAGCGCGCCGCAGCAAGCCGCACCGGCGCCGACCGCGGCGCCTGCTACAACTCCTGCGACTGCCGCCGCACCTCCAGCCGCTGCGGCGCCTCCACCGGCCGCTCCAGCGCCGGCAAAGACCACCGCGGTTCCGCCGCCCGCGTCGGCGCCGCCACCCAAGCAGCCGGCTCGGGCAGCAACACCCGCACCTGCCCCGGCGCCGGCCGCCGCACCCAAACAGCCGACACCGCAACAGCAGGCGGCGATCCGGCAAAGCTGCCAGTCCGACTTCATGTCGCGCTGCCGCGGCGTGCAGCCTGGTGGCGCCGAAGCGCTGCAATGCCTGCAACGCAACTCCGCCCAGCTCTCGCCCAATTGCCGCAACGCCGTCGCAGCGCTTGGCGGCGGCAGCACTCCAGCGGCAGCGACGGCATCCGCGCCAGCTGAAGCCGCCGCACCGGCGGCGATGCCGACCCCGGAGCAACAGAGCGCCATCAAGTTCACGTGCCGGCGCGATTTCATGACGAACTGCCGCGGTGTCACGCCGGGCGGTCCGGACGCGATGGCGTGCCTGCAGCGCAATGCCGCCAGGCTATCGCCCGATTGCAGGACCGCGCTCGCCGCTGCCGCACAGGACGCGCCGACCGCGGCACCTACGGCCGCTCCGGGCACGCGACCTATGCCGGTCGGACCGCTGCGGCGAGCGATCCGCGAGCGGATGCAGCAACAGTAAGAGCTACACACTGCCGGCCATATAAGCCGGCAGCCAGCCTTCGAAACGCGCGGTAAGCGCGGCAACATCGATCGCGTGCTCGCCAGCCAGGCTCAATGCCGTGCCGCCGGTGACACCGATGCTGCGCACCGGCACGCTGGCCAGACTCGACACGTCGCATGATGGCGTCCGCGCTGGCGGCCGGTACTGTCACGACATAGCGCGCCTGGTCCTCGCCGAACCAGAACGCGTGCGCAGGCGTGTCATCCGGCGCGGCCTCGATCTGCGCGCCGATGCCGGAAGCGATCGCCATCTCGGTCAACGCCACCAGCAGCCCGCCGTCGGAAAGGTCATGTGCCGCCGTAACGGCTCCGTCGGCAATTAGCGCGCGCACCACATCACCGTTCTCACGTTCCTCGATCAGATCGACTGGCGGCGGCGCACCCTCCTCGCGGCCGCAAACCTCGCGCAGATACAACGACTGGCCGAGCCAGCCCTGGGTTTCGCCGATCAGCAGGATTGCCTCGCCCTCCGCCTTGAACGCGAGCGTCGCCGACTTGGTGAAATCGCCGATCACGCCAACGCCGCCGATTGTCGGGGTCGGCAGTATCGCGCTGCTATTGGTCTCGTTGTAGAGCGAGACGTTGCCGGACACGACCGGGAAGTCGAGCGCTTTGCAGGCAGCCGCGATGCCGCGAACGCAGCCGACGAACTGCCCCATGATCTCGGGTCGCTCCGGATTGCCGAAGTTGAGATTGTCGGTGAGCGCGAGCGGTTTGGCGCCGACCGCGGTGATGTTGCGCCAGGCTTCCGCCACTGCCTGCTTGCCGCCCTCGAACGGGTCGGCTTCGCAATAGCGCGGCGTCACGTCGGCGGTCAGCGCCAACGCTTTGGGTCCATCGAGCACGCGCACCACGGCGGCGTCGCCGCCCGGGCGCTGCACAGTGTTGCCGAGGATGATGTGGTCGTACTGCTCCCACACCCAGCGCTTGGAGCACAGGTCCGGCGAGCCGATCAATTTCTCCAGCGCGTCGGCATTCGACATCGGCGGCTTGACGCTCCCCGCTTTGATCACTGGAAGTTTTGCCGCGATCACAAACGGCCGCTGATAAACCGGCGCTTCGTCACCCAATTCCTTGATCGGCAGGTCGGCCATCACGTCGCCGCCATGCTTTACGACAAAGCGCTTGGTCGGCGTGGTATGGCCGACGATCGCGAAGTCGAGCCCCCATTTGCGGAAGATTGCTTCGGCCTCCTGCTCTTTCTCGGGCTTGAGCACCATGAGCATGCGCTCCTGGCTCTCCGAGAGCATCATCTCGTAGGCGCTCATGCCGGTTTCGCGGGTCGGGACGCGATCAAGCTCGAGGTCGACGCCGAGATCGCCCTTGGCGCCCATCTCGACCGCCGAACAGGTCAAGCCCGCCGCGCCCATGTCCTGGATCGCGATCACGCAATCCTTCGCCATGATCTCCAGGCACGCTTCGAGCAAAAGTTTTTCCGAGAACGGATCGCCAACCTGCACGGTCGGACGCTTCTCTTCGGAATCCTCGCCGAACTCCGCCGACGCCATGCTGGCGCCGTGAATGCCGTCGCGGCCAGTCTTGGAGCCGAGATAGACGATCGGCATGCCGACGCCCGATGCCGCCGCGTAGAAAATCTTGTCGGCGTCAGCAAGGCCGACCGCCATGGCGTTGACCAGGTTGTTGCCGTTGTAGCGCGGATGGAAACGCACCTGGCCGCCGACCGTCGGCACGCCAAAGCTGTTGCCGTAGCCGCCGATGCCGGCCACCACGCCGGAGACGAGGTGCCTTGTCTTCGGATGCCTGGGGTCACCGAAGCTCAACGCATTGAGGCACGCGATCGGCCGCGCGCCCATGGTGAAGACGTCGCGCAGGATGCCGCCCACGCCGGTCGCCGCGCCCTGATACGGCTCGATGTAGCTCGGGTGGTTGTGGCTCTCCATCTTGAACACGACAGCAAGCCCATCGCCGATGTCGATCACGCCGGCGTTCTCGCCCGGCCCCTGGATCACCCAGGGCGCCTTGGTCGGCAAGCCGCGCAGATGCATCTTGGACGACTTGTACGAGCAGTGCTCGTTCCACATCGCCGAGAAGATGCCGAGCTCAGTGAAGGTCGGCGCGCGGCCGATCAGCTTGAGGATGCGCTGGTACTCGTCGGGCTTGAGCCCGTGCTCGGCAACCAGCTCGGGGGTGATGTTGGGTTCGTTACGGGTCACGGGCTGTATTTAGTTGACTGACGGTAACAATTCATCCGGCGCGACGCTGCTGCTACATTCCATCCACGTCTTATTTGCAAGCCCTTAGCCAACGCTCCGCTGCCGGTTGTTTAGAGACGTCCGGCTCCGTCTTTCCCGTTTTTCCTTCTCCCCATGAGGGGATGGAGCGCCGGTCCACCCCCTGACCCTCCCACAGCTACCCACCGGTACCCAAGAGCACTGATTTACGAAGGTTTTCCACAGCTTCGCCTCACACCCTTGCCCACATGATCCCAGCGATACACAGTTGCAAACAGGGATATGAGTGAGGGTCACCAAATGGCGCGGGCCTGGAACAAGTTGTCAGCGAATTTCGTGCGTAGCGTGAGCAAGCGCGGCCGGTACGCGGACGGCGGTGGGCTCTATCTGCAGACCGCGCGCGGCGGCGGCAAGGCTTGGGTGTTCCAATTCCAGCGCAACGGCGCGCGGCGCGCGATGGGCTTGGGCGCAGCGCGATCTGTGCCGCTGGCGCTGGCGCGCGAGCTTGCGGCCCAGTGCCGCGAGCAACTGGCGCGCGGGCTTGATCCGGTGGACGCCCGCAAGGCCGCCGCCTTGGAGCAGCGCGCGGCCCGCGCCCGGCTGATGACGTTCAAGCAGTGCGCCGAGGAATACCACGCCGCCAACCTGACGCGCTGGAGCAACGAGAAGCACCGGACCGAATGGCTGTCTGCGCTGCGGCGCTTCGCGTTTCCGGTGATCGGCCACCTCTCGGTCGACACGATCGACAGCGGGCTTGTGCACAAGGTGCTGACCCCGCTGGTGACGGAAAAGGCCGTCACGGCCGCGCGCCTGCGGGGCCGCATCGAGGCGGTGCTGGACTATGCCAAGGCGGCGGGCCGGCGCACTGGCGACAACCCGGCGGCCAAAGACACCATCGCGCACATGCTGCCGCTCAAGTCGGAGAAGGCCGATGTGCAGCACCAGCCCGCGCTGCCGTTCGCCAAGCTGCCCGCGCTGATGCAGGCGTTGCGCGCACGCCGAGGGCCCGGCGGCGCGGCTGCTGGAACTGATCATCCTGACTGCCATGCGGGCCGACGCCGTGCGCTTCGCGCGGTTCGGCGAATTCGACTTGGCCGCAGGCGTCTGGACGGTGCCGCAAGCCCGCATGAAAGGCTCTGGGCCGAGATCAGCGGATTCCGCTGGGGCCGCGTGCGGTCGAGATCGTCAAGGCGCTGCGTGCCGGGACCAATGGCGAGCTTCTGTTCGGCGGCTCGCGGGACGGCAACCGCCCCATCGGTAAGAACGAAGCGGCCAAGCTGCTGAGCAAGTTGCTGGCGCAGATCGGCCACGACGCCCATGCAGTGCCGCATGGCTTCCGTTCATGTCTCAAGGACTGGTGCCACGAAACGCGCGACTATCCCGCCGAGGTGATCGAGCAGGCACTCGGGCACCGCATCAAGTCGAGCGTCGAACGCGCCTATCGCCGAGGCGATCTGTTCGAAAGGCGCAGGACTTTGATGCTGGATTGGGAGAGACTACTGCGACGGCGGCGAAGCGAACACCGAGGTCATCCAGCTGCGGGCCTGACGGCCATGCTGACCGACGCCGAAGTCAGCAAACTAAACAAACCGCGCGATTGGCCGCTACGCGATTTGACGCGGCAACAGTGGGCCAAAATTTTGGCCGAGTTGCCCGTGCCTCCGACTCGCAGAGCGCGCGAAGATTTGGTCACCATCATAAATTTTGGCCAGATGTGGGCTCGTACGACACCTAAAAAGCGAGCGCGACTGCTAACCGAGGCGGTTGAAGAGGTGCGGAGTGCCTTCGAGAAGGTAGACACTGTTGCGCCGATGCTCGATCACCTCTTGAGGGGCCTCTCGGAAATACACCACGAGCTTGATTCGAACGCCGCCGCTGCGCGCCGTCTTGCAACCGGGAAGTTCCCTGACCGCGCCCACGACTATCGCCATGAATTCCTGGGCGGAGCGCTCGATATTTGGGAGACGTGTGGTGGAAAGCCGAAGTGTTCACGGGACAAGAGCTCGGGGAAACCGAGCGGGCCCCTGATCCGCTACCTCAAAGTTGTGTCGCGCATTGCGATGAAGGACAAAGCGCCTAGGCCAGATACTTTGGTGGCCTTCATCGTCAAGCGGAGGAGAAGCTTGCATCGCAAACCGCACGGCTGACATTGTATTTTGGCCCTGTGAAAATTTAGTTGGCCACAATTTTTACCGCCACCCACCCGATCGCTACCGTGCGCACCAGACAAGGAGCGTACGATGCCGACCATTCCTATCGATCAAACCGCACCGTATCCCGGCGGACCGGTTGCGGCGGTGGATCCAAACGACACGCCGCCGAAGCGTCAACGCCGCCGTCGCCCGCCGCCGCGGGGACCGCCTACCGAGTATTTAACCCGCGCCGAATTGCTCGCGCTCGTCCCCCTAAGCATGTCGAGTATCGACAATTTGGAAAAGCGCGGCGTGTTCCCTTCGCGGTTCAGGATCGAACCGACGACGAGGATCGCGTGGCGGAGGTCCGAAGTTGAGCGCTTCATGCGCCAGCGCGCCGCTAAGCGCGTGTACGAGGCACAACACGCAACATAGAACCGGCCCGGTCGCTGCGGGGGACGCAACGCCGAGCCGGAAACTTTGCAGAGCTGAGCAGCTGCAAAGCTAAACGCCAGGCAGAGTTCTCGCAAGTGCGCCGGTCCTCATGAACCAGGGGATCGAGCCCATGTCGCCCATTGCCAAGCTCGCTACCAGGCCGGACCCGCTCGAGGTCTTCACCGCGCGTACCGAGGCGCGCGCCTACTTGTGGCGCGAGGGCGATCTCGACCTGCACGAAGCCGTCGATGTACTGCAGGCCGCCGCAGTGCAGACCGGCCTCGCCGGCGCGCTGGGCCAGGACGCGGTGCAGGCCATCATGGCGAAGGCGTTTGCCGCCGTGCGCAAGCCGCAGATCGTCGGGCCTGTCGCCGACGTAGTTCTTGACCCACCACCCGAGCCGGAGCCGGCCGGGACCTCGCGCCGCGGAGAGCACCGTCGAAGCCGTTGTCTATGCGCTGCGCCAGCGCGGCGCAGCGGCACTGGCGGAACGAGCCTGTCAAAACCGCCTGGCCGAGCTGTCCACCGCGCAGATCTACAACGTCATTGAGCGGCTGATCGCGGCGAGACCCCGCTTCCCCGTGATCGACGACGAATTGTTGTTCCTGCTCAGCGAGCAACTGGCATGAAATCCGAGGTCGAGGCTGTGCTCAAACGCATCCGGCGCGTGCGCAAGCAGCGCGAGCAGGGCGACAAGAAGCGCACCAACGGCGCAAGCCCGGAACCTGGCGCGCGGCCGGTCATCCAGCTTGAGGCCGGAAAATACCACGAGATCGCCGAAGCCGCCGAGATCGCGATCATGGCCGCCGGCCTGCCGCTGTTCGATCGCGGCGGGATCCTCACCACGCCTGTTGTCACCAAGGCGCGCGGGGCCGACGGGCAGGAGATCAAGACTGTCGCGCTGATGCAGGTTACCGAGCCGTTGGCGCGCGAGTTCATGGGCCGCGCCGCGGTGTTCGAACGCTTCGACGCGCGCACCAAGGACTGGGTGAAAACCAAGCCACCGAGGGACATCGCCGAGCTTATGCTGGTGCGGCGCGGCCGCTGGCCGTTTGCCAAGATCCACGGCGTGCTGGCTGCGCCGACTTTGCGTCCCGACGGCAGCCTGCTCGCGACCGAGGGCTTCGATGCGGCGACCGGCCTGTATGTCCTGAGCCCGCCCGATATGCCGCCAGTCCCCGAGCGGCCGACCCGCGCCGATGCCGCGGCCGCCCTCAAATTGCTGAAGAAGCTGTTGGGCGAATTTCCCTGGGTCGATAAAGCCTCGCTCGCGGTCGGCATATCTGCGTTGATCACGCCGGTTGCGCGCGCCGCTTTCCCGACCGCGCCGCTGCATGCTTTCACCGCACCCGCTGCCGGCACCGGCAAGTCATACGTCGCCGACCTCGCCTCCGCCATCGCTATCGGCTACCCGTGCGCCGTGCAGGCACAAGGCGGCAACGAGGAGGAAGGCGAGAAGCGCATCGTCGGGACCCTGATCGCCGGCTATCCGATCCTCTCGATCGACAACTGCACAAAGCCGCTGCGCGGTGCCGCGCTCTGCCAATTGGTCGAGCGGCCCATGGTCGAGGTGCGCGTGCTCGGAACGTCGAAAATGATCGGTCGAGCAGCGCGTCACGGTGTTCGCCACCGGCAACAATCTCATCATCGCCGAGGATCTGACGCGCCGCTCGATCATAGCGCGGCTCGATGCGCAGATGGAGCAACCCTACCTGCGTAAATTCAAGCGCGATCCGCTGGCGATGATCATGGAAAACCGTGGGCGCTACGTCGCAGCCGCTCTAACCATCGTGCGCGCCTACCAGGTCGCCGGCCGCCCCCGTCGCCGGCCACCATTCGGATCGTTCAATGAATGGAGCGATTGCGTGCGTTCCGCGCTGGTCTGGCTCCGCTGCGCCGATCCGGTGATCACGACCCAGGCCGCGCACCAGAACGATCCCGATCGGCAACAGGCCGGCGCGCTGTTCGAGGCATGGGTGCGAGTTTTCGGCCTCAATACCGAGAAGCGGGCCGCCGAGGTCGTCGGCAGCACCGATGTGGATCTGCGCGAAGCCTTGCTGGAAATCGCCGCCGATAGAGGCGACGCGAGCGTGCAAAAGCTCGGTTGTTGGCTGCGCGACCACGCCGACATGATCGTGAATGGCCGCCGCCTCGAGCGGCGAGGAAGCACAACGAGAGCGTTATGGCGCATTACAAGAAGTTCCAAGGTGTAGGGATTGTAGGGATCGTGGGCATGTTTAACCCCATACGCGGAAACTGTCAGTGACAGTTTTTATAAAGGGACGGAAACATCCATCAGATGCCCACAATCCCTACACCACAGCACTGCTCTAACTCCGCGCCGGCCGGACGCCGGCACAATGATGGAGGGTCAGGCAATGACCGAACGGATTATGACCGAGCTTAAGACCATCGAACCGATCCTTCGCGACCACCGGCGAACGATCGGCATGATTATAGAACAAATGCCCAATCCAGCTGATCGCGCCGCCTGCATCTACGACGTCAGTGCCGAGTTCATGCGTAAATTTCGTGAAACTTCGCCCATGGTCTTAACCGAGTTGATGGGCGTCGTCACGCTCATCACCACGATAGCGATCACACGTCCCGAACTACTATTGCGCGATGAGACCGAGCCGCCCGGCCGGTGGCCACCATGCTGAGTACGACATAGGTAAACGTTCCAACTTCGCGCGGATTCCGCGCGATTTTACCAGACGCCGGAAGCGGCAGTCCCCCCAGATGGCGCACGGGTGCGCCATCTGGAGGTGAACGGGTTGCTCTGCACGTATGCGGGCGACATCGCGACCGGCCCAGATGTGTAGTCATAGTCTCGGCCAAGGATGGTCACCAGGCGGCCAGGGAGACTCACCCATGAGCGTTGAGACGCTGACCTATACCGCGCTAGCCGAGCGACTGAAAATCTCACCAGAGGCCGCCGGCGGGACTACGATCAACTTGCCGCGCTGAAAATTTTGTCGGGCAGCGTCGCAACCGTTCTTCTCTCGGTTTCGGGGGCTGCCAGGGGGCGGTTCGTACACGCAAGAGGCAGCAGGCGGTCGCATCGTGCTCATTTTAAAAAAAAAAAAACGCTGCAGTGATTTTTGCGCTCGCTTTCGGGAGGTACCAAGGGGCGGTGTCGTCAACTCATGCGGGGTTGCGCAACCGGATGGCCTCGGCTTCACCGCCACAAGTTCGTAAAGCGTCCCGGCGCAAGCTCGGTATATCGGACCGTCGATTGAATGCTCCGATGGCCCAGGTATGCCTGCAGTGTTCGAGTGTCGGTGCCTTTGTTCGCCAAAACGAACCCACAAGCGTG
>CAWBFG010000018.1:0-258535 GCA_963787955.1 uncultured Alphaproteobacteria bacterium
CTGGTGCTCGGCGAGGGCCGGGCGCTGCGCTACACCGTGGGTGTCGGTCGCGCCGGCCGGCAATGGGCCGGGCGCTCGATGATCTCCGGCAAGTACGTCAAGCCGGACTGGGCTCCGCCGGCTGACATCCGCCGGGAGAAACCCGGTCTGCCGAGCATGATTCCCGGCGGATCGCCGCAGAACCCGATGGGCGTCGCGGCCATGACACTGTCCGGCGGCGACTACGCCATCCACGGCACCAACCAGCCCGGCTCGATCGGCGGCTTCGTGTCGTACGGCTGCATCCGCATGCACAATCACGACATCAGTGATCTGTACCAGCGGGTGAGCGTCGGCACGCCGGTGATCGTGACGCGCTAGCGGCTTGCCCCGGAACTCTTTCTTTCATTGGCGTATGTCCTTTTCGGCGAACCGGTCTCCACTTCGCCGGGACATGCGCTAGAAATCCGAGGCGATCCCCTTGTTTTCCCAATCTCCGTAGCGGGTTGGGTCGAGCCCCTTGCGGCCAGCTTCTTTCGGCTGCTCGGCAGCCCTGCGATCGAACTCGGCGCGGCGCGCCGCGGCTTCCGCGAGCGCGCGCTCGGCCGCGGCCGGCAGGGGCTTCTTGCCTGGAGTGGGCTGGTTGGGGTCGCCCATGGACCTCACGTACACCGGAATTGCGCCGGAATTGCGCGCCGTCAAGCCGGGGGTACAGCGTGCTTGAAACCGGGGCGTCTATTCCCATTTTTCTGGGGCGGCCCCGTGTACCGGCCGCGTGCTGGGAGGCACGCCATGAACTACTTGCGTACGGCCATGTTGCTGGCGGGCCTGACTGCCCTGTTCATGGGCGTCGGCTTTCTGATCGGCGGCCAGAGCGGCGCGCTGATCGCGCTGGCGATCGCAGCCGCGATGAACCTGTTCGCCTACTGGAATTCCGACAAGGCCGTGCTCTCGATGACCGGCGCGCAGGAGATCGACGAGCGCGCCGCGCCCGACGTGTTTCAGATGGTGGCCGAGCTGGCGCAGCGCGCCGAGCTGCCGATGCCGCGCGTCTATCTGATGGACAACCCGCAACCGAACGCGTTCGCGACCGGGCGCAATCCGCAGAACGCCGCGGTCGCAGTCACCACCGGCCTGCTGCAGCATCTTTCCCGCGAAGAGGTCGCGGGCGTGATCGCGCACGAGCTCGCGCACATCAAGAACCACGACACGCTGATCATGACGATCACCGCGACCATCGCCGGCGCGATCTCCATGCTGGCGCAGTTCGGCATGTTCTTCGGCCACAACCGCGACAGCAACAGCGGCGGCACGGGCATCATCGGCACGCTGGCGATGGTGATCCTGGCGCCGATCGCCGCCATGCTGGTGCAGATGGCGATCAGCCGGACGCGTGAATATTCCGCCGACGAGCTCGGCGGCCGGATCGTCGGACGGCCCGAGTGGCTCGCCTCCGCGCTGCAGCAGCTGGAGAGTGCGGCACATCAAATTCCCAACGAGACGGCGGAGCGCAACCCGGCGACCGCGCACATGTTCATTATCAATCCGCTCAGCGGCCAGCGCATGGATAATCTGTTCTCGACCCATCCGGCGACCGAGAACCGCATCGCGGCGTTGCAGGAGCTCGCGCAGCGCATGGGGCAAGGCGGCGGCTTTGGTGACGGCAGCGCCGCCCGCCCACAGGCGCAGTCCACTCCGGGCTACGGCAAGTGGGGCGGCGGCGCGCGGCGCAGCGGCCCGTGGGGTTGATTGCGGCAGTTGCCGGCCAAGCGCCTGGCTGTCATGCCCCGCGACCCGTCTTCGCTAAGGCTTCGACGGGCGAGGTCTTGGCCCGCCGTAGCTTTAGCGACAGCCGGAAGCGGGGCATCAAGTAATCACTGCTGTTGCGGTCGACGCACATTCGTGCGCCACATCCCGGATCGCGAGTACTGGATTGCCCGCTTTCGCGGGCGATAACACCGAATATGGCTCAACCGGCTTCCACTACAGCAGCAATCCCCGGGCTTCCCGCCCGGCGCATCGCCATAGCAATCATCGAGGCCGTGCTGCGGCAGAAGCGGCCGCTCGACGAGCAGCTTGAAGCGAGCGAGCTCGACACGCTGGAAGAGCGCGATCGTGCGCTGGTTCGCGTCCTCGTCGCTATGGTGATCCGGCGGCTCGGTACGCTGCGTCATCTCATCGACAGCATGCTCGATCGCGGATTGCCTCCCAAGGCACCGCGCATCGAAGGCGCGCTGCTGATCGGCGCGGCGCAGATTCTGTTCCTTGACGTGCCGGACCACGCTGCGGTCGATCTTTCCGTGCGGCTCGCGCAGGACGATGGCGTGGCCAGGCACTTTGCCGGATTGGTCAACGCTGTGCTCCGACGCCTCAGCCGTGAAGGCGCCGATCGTCTCGCGGCGGTGGATCAAGTGTCGCTCGACACACCCGAATGGCTGATGAAGCGCTGGCAGGCGCACTATGGCGACGCCACCGCACGCGCCATCGCGGTCGCGAACGGCCAGGAGGGCGCGCTTGACCTCACGGTGAAGAGCGAACCGCAGCAATGGGCGGCGCGGCTCGACGGCCGCGTCTTGCCGACCGACACGGTGCGGCTCGCCGCGCATGGTCCGGTGCCGCGGCTGGCCGGCTTCGGCGACGGCGGCTGGTGGGTGCAGGACGCCGCCGCCGCGCTACCGGCGCGGCTGCTCGGCGATGTTAGCGGTCTGTCGGTCGCCGATCTTTGCGCTGCGCCTGGCGGCAAGACTGCCCAGTTCGCGGCGGCGGGCGCACGCGTCACCGCGGTCGATCGATCGGAACCCAGGCTTAAGCGATTGCGGGAAAACCTGGAGCGGCTGCGCCTCACCGCGGAGATCGTCCACGCCGACGCCGCGCGGTGGCAGGGTGGACCATTCGACGCCGTGCTGCTCGATGCGCCATGCCTCGCCACCGGCACGATCCGGCGTCATCCGGACCTGCCCTGGCTCAAGAACGAGGCCGATCTGGCGAAACTCACCGCGCTGCAGGCCCGATTGCTCGACCGCGCGGTGGAGTTGGTGCGCCCGGGCGGCACGCTGGTCTATTGCACCTGCTCGCTGGAACCCGAAGAGGGCGAGCAAGCCATCGCCGCGTTGCTCGAGCGCCGGCCGAGTCTGCAACGCCGGCCGATTGTGGCCGACGAGGTCGGCGGGCTCGCTGAGCTGATATCGCCGGCCGGCGACCTGCGGACACTACCCTGCCACCTGCCCGACCCGGAGCCGCGCATGGCCGGTCTGGACGGCTTTTATGCCGCCCGAATCATGAGAACCTAGAAGGTATTGCGGGGACTGCCGGTTTGCCGCTGTTCCACCCTCCGCTATATGTTGCGGGCGGGTCGGCGGGGACCTTTGCAACCCCGGGAGCAAACGTAAAGGCGAACGCGTCCATGGCCGGACTGTCGATTGCGGACCGCGTCAAGCTGTCCGTGCTCCTGGGACGCCGCGGCGTGCGCAACTGGGCCGGCCGGCTGCGCGGTCATCCGCTGATCCGCTGGAACCTGTTTCCGAGCAAGACCGACCGGCTGGTGATCTCGCCCCAGGACCTGCGCACCGCCGACGGCACCCGCGCCAGCGAAATCTACGCCGGCCGCTATGCGTTCGCGGGCAAGGTGGTGATCTGCGACGGCCGCTCGCCGTTCGAGATCGATCCGCCGTCCGAGGAATGGGCAGCGTCGTTGCTCGGTTTCGGCTGGCTGCGCCACCTGCGCGCCGCGGAATCCGGCATCACGCGGGCGAACGCGCGCGCGCTGGTCGACGAATGGATCACGCTGCAAGGCTCGTTTCATCCGATCGGCTGGCAGCCCGACATCCTGGCCCGGCGCATCATCGCGTGGCTGAGCCAGGCGCCGCTGGTCCTGCACGACGCCGACGAGATGTTCTACCGCCGCTTCCTGCGCAGCCTGCAGCGCCAGGTGCGCTACCTGCGGCATGCGGCGCGAGAAGCACGCGACGGCGTGCCGCGCATGCAGTCGATGATCGCGCTCACCTACGCGGCGCTGTGCATGGCTGGGCAGGCGCGCCACCTCCGCAACGCGATCAACCAGCTGATCGGCGAAGTCGATCGGCAGATCCTGGCCGACGGCGGCCACGTCAGCCGCAATCCCGGTGCGCTGGTCGAAATTCTGCTCGACCTCCTGCCGCTGCGCCAGGCGTTCGCAGCCTGTAACGTCGCGCCGCCGCCGCAGCTCAACAACGCGATTGATCGCATGATGCCGATGCTGCGGTTCTTCCGTCACGCCGACGGCAATTTCGCGCAGTTCAACGGCATGGGCCCGACCCAACCCGACCTCATCGCCACCATCCTGGCCTACGACGACGCGCGCGGCACCGCGCTCTCCAACGCGCCGCACTCCGGCTATCAGCGCGTCGAGGTGAAGGACATGCTGGTGTTGATGGACACCGGCCGGCCGCCGCCGCTCAGCATGAGCCAGGAGGCGCACGCCGGCTGCCTGTCGTTTGAGCTGTCGTCCGGGCTGCAGCGTATCGTCGTCAACTGCGGGCTGCCGGGCACCAGCCGCGACACCTGGCGACAGGTGGCGCGCGCCACGGCCGCGCACTCCACCGTGGTGTTCAACGATACCTCATCGTGCCGCTTCCTCGAGACATCCTCGTTCAAGAGCCTGATCGGCACCCCGATCGTCACTGGGCCGGAGCACGTGCCGGTCGCCCGCGAGGATCGCCATGACGCCGTGCTGCTGCGCGCCTCGCACGATGGCTACGGCGACCGCTTCAGCGTGGTGCATCAGCGCGCGCTACGGCTCGCCGCGGAAGGTCACCGGCTCGACGGTGAGGACCTGTTCGTGCCGATCGACAGCGACCTCCTGCCGCCCGACGTGCCGGACGAATTCGCGGTGCGCTTCCACCTGCACCCAACCATCAAGGCCAACAAGCTCACCGACGGACGCGGCGTCATGCTGATGCTGCCCAACCGGGAGGTGTGGACCTTCAGCGCCCATGAGGACCGCGTCGAGCTGGAGGAGAGCGTGTTTCTCTCCGGCCCCGACGGCCCGCGCCGCACCGTGCAGCTGGTGATCTACGGCAAGGCCCGCAAAGTGCCGCGCGTGCACTGGAGCTTCAGCTACGTGACGCCGGCGGGCGGCGGCGGACGGCGCAATCGCGACGAATCGCCCGAACTGCCGCTGGCGACCCCATGACGGAATGCCAATGACCGAACTGCGCAAAATCAGCCGCGCTCTGCTCTCGGTGTCAGACAAGACCGGCCTCATCGAGTTCGCGCGCGCACTTACCTGCCACGGGGTCGAACTGGTCTCGACCGGCGGCAGCGCCAAAACCCTGAAGGATGGCGGGCTCAAAGTGACGGATGTTTCGGAGCTGACCGGATTTCCGGAGATGATGGACGGCCGCGTCAAGACGCTGCATCCCAAGGTGCACGGCGGCCTTCTCGCGATCCGGTCCAACGCCGAGCATACCGGCGCGATGAGCGCGCACGGCATCAAGCCGATCGATCTCTTGGTGGTCAATCTCTACCCGTTTGAAGCGACCGTCGCGAAAGGCGCGTCTTACGACGATTGCATCGAGAACATCGACATCGGCGGCCCGGCGATGATCCGCGCCGCGGCGAAGAACCATGCCGACGTATCCGTCCTCGTCGAGCCGGAGGACTACGCGGCGCTGACCGCCGAGCTCGCCCAGCACGGCGGCGCGACCACATTGGCGCTGCGCAAGAAGCTCGCAGCGAAGGCTTACGCACGCACCGCCGCGTATGACGCCGCGATCTCCAACTGGTTCGCGCACACGCTCGGCGATGAGGCGCCTTCGTTTCGCGCCTTCGGCGGCAAGCTCGCCGAGGCGCTGCGCTACGGCGAGAACCCGCACCAGAGCGCGGCATTCTATCGCGCGCCCGATACCCGCTTCGGGGTCGCAACTGCACGCCAGGCGCAGGGCAAGCAGCTTTCCTACAACAACATCAACGACACCGACGCGGCCTATGAGTGCGTGGCCGAGTTCGATCCGAAGCGCGCCGCCGCGGTTGCCATCATCAAGCATGCCAATCCGTGTGGAGTCGCCGAGGGCGCCAGTCTGGTCGAGGCCTATCGCAAGGCGCTGGCTTGCGACTCGACGTCGGCGTTCGGCGGCATCGTCGCGGTCAACCGCACGCTCGATGCCGAGGCGGCCAAAGCCATCACCGAGATCTTCACCGAAGTCATCATCGCCCCGGATGCGACCGAAGAGGCGATTGCCATCGTCGGCACGAAGAAGAATCTGCGGCTGCTGCTGGCCGGCGGACTCCCTGATCCGCGCGCGGCGGGTCTCACCGTGAAGTCGGTCGCCGGCGGATTGCTGGTGCAGTCGCGCGACAACGCCACGGTCGACGAGATGCAACTCAACACCGTCACCAAACGCGCACCGAGCGCGACTGAGCTCGACGACCTGCGGTTCGCGTTCCGCGTCGCCAAGCACGTCAAGTCGAACACCATCGTCTACGCCAAGGACCGCGCCACGGTCGGGATCGGCGCCGGCCAGATGAGCCGTATCGACGCCGCACGCATCGCGGCGCGCAAGGCCGAAGATGCGGCGAAGGAATTGAAGCTGTCCGAGCCGCTCACCAAGGGTTCGGTGGTCGCGTCAGATGCGTTCTTCCCGTTCGCCGACGGCCTGCTGGTCGCAATCGAAGCCGGCGCCACCGCGGTGATCCAGCCCGGCGGCTCGGTGCGCGACGACGAGGTGATCAAGGCCGCGGATGATCACGGCGTCGCGATGGTATTCACCGGCACGCGGCATTTCCGACATTAGCCAGTCCTACCGCGGCTTATTCGCTTGCCAAATCCCCCAGCAAACTCGCCGCCACCGAAAGCTTCGACAGCGTCAGTCCACCGGCGGCGATCTGGTTGATCGCGGCACGGATGCGTTCGACTTCGGCCTTGCGCGGCGCGGCCCAGGCCTCGACCGCTTCGGCGCCGGACTGGCCGAGCTTGCACCATCGCAGCGGTGAGACGGCGCTCGGCATCGCCGATGGTGTCGAGCGCGCGGTCGAGCGCCAGCCGATCGAAGTAATCGGACACGACGATCTTGCGCGCGTCCGCGGTGAGCCGGTCGAGCCGGAAGAATGCGCCCCCGGCAAAGTACGTCGCGACGATGGCGGGGATCGGCTTCTGCGTGCGGTCTGCGATCAGCACCACGTCGGGCGCTGCGATCAGCAACGGCAGGTCGGCGATGCGGTTCGCCAGCGCTTCCGGCACACCAGCCTTGTTGAGCTCGGCGGCGCGCGCCTGCCGCGCCGCCAGCGCATCCGGCGGCAGGCCGTCGAGCGCCGCGGCAACCGCCTCGACGCCCTGCCGATAGTGGTCCACCACGTTGGCAAGCCCTTGCGAGAGATCGACGTTGCGCAGGAACCAGACCAGGCGATCGAGCAGCAGGTTCTGCACCGCTCCGTACAGCCCGAGCTGCACGTTGCCGGGCACTTTGTTGTCGAGCGTGTTGATCTCGTCGTTGAGCGCCGGCATGTCGTAGCTGTTGCGCACCGCGGCAAACGCCGACGCGATGGCCGCGGAGGTTGCGCCAGTCTGATCGGCGATCCGCACTGTGAGCGACGGCCCGCCGCGGTTGATCATCGAATTGGCGAGCTGGGTTGCGATAATTTCGCGGCGCAGCCGATGCTTTTCCAGCGCGTCCGGGAATGCCTGCGCCAACTCCTTGGGGAAATAGCGTTCCAGTTCGCGGCCAAGATAGGGATCATCGGGCACCAACGATTCGAGCAATTCTGCGTAGAGCGAAAGCTTGGCGTAGGCCAAAATGACGGCAAGCTCCGGCCGGGTAAACGGCTGCGAGCGCTTGACGCGGTCGGCGATCACAATGTCGTCGGGCAGGAACTCGACCCCACGATCGAGCTCGCCGCGCTGCTCCAGGATCTGGATCAACCGCTGCTGAAAGCCCATGTCCTCCAGGCCGCGACGTTCCGCGAGCGATAACGCCAGCGTCTGCAGGTAATTGTTGCGCAACACCAACTCGGCGACCTCGTCGGTCATCTTGCCGAGCAATTCGTTGCGCGTGGCGAGCGTGAGCCGGCCATCGCGCACCGGCAGGCTGAGCGCGATCTTGATGTTGACCTCGACGTCGGAGGTGTTGACGCCAGCCGAGTTGTCGATCGCGTCGGTGTTGAGCCGCACGCCGGCAAATGCCGCCTCGATGCGGCCGCCCTGCGTCATGCCGAGGTTGGCGCCCTCGCCGATCACCTTGCAGCGCAGATCCTTGCCGGTGATGCGGATCGCGTCGTTGGCGCGGTCGCCGGCCGCCTCATCGGTTTCGGTCGAGGCGCGGATGTAGGTGCCGATGCCGCCGAAGAACAAGAGATCGACCGGCGCTTTCAGGATGGCGCTCATCACCTCCTGCGGCGTCGCTTTCTCTTTCTTCAGTCCGATCGCGGCCTGCGCCTCGGGCGACAGCGTGATTTCCTTCAATGAACGCGGAAATACCCCGCCACCCTTGGTGATCAGCGTCTTGTCGTAGTCCTGCCAGCTCGAGCGCGGCAGCGCGAACAGGCGGGTGCGCTCGGCAAAGCTGCGCACCGGATCGGGATCCGGATCGATGAAGATATCGCGATGGTCGAACGCGGCCAGCAGCCTGGTGGTGTTCTCGCGCAACATGCCATTGCCGAATACGTCACCCGACATATCGCCGACGCCGACGGTCGTGAACGGCGTTGTGCCGATGTCGACGTCCATCTCGCGGAAGTGCCGCTTCACCGCCTCCCAGGCACCGCGGGCGGTGATGCCCATCTTCTTGTGGTCGTAGCCGGCCGAGCCGCCCGACGCGAAGGCATCGCCCAGCCAGAACTTGTGCTCCTCCGAAATACCATTGGCGATGTCGGAGAAGGTCGCGGTGCCCTTGTCGGCCGCTACCACGAGATAGGGATCGTCGCCATCGTGGCGCACGACGTTGTCGGGCGGCACCACGCCCTTGAGGTCGATGTTGTCGGTGATGTCGAGCAGCGTCGAAATGAAGAGCTTGTAGGCCGCCGTGCCTTCGGCCTGGATCGCCTCGCGCGCGCCGCCAACCGGCAGCAGCTTCGGCACGAAACCGCCCTTGGAGCCGACCGGCACGATCACCGCGTTCTTGACCTGCTGCGCCTTGACCAGGCCCAGAATCTCGGTGCGGAAGTCCTGCGGCCGGTCAGACCAGCGGATGCCGCCGCGCGCCACCTTGCCGAACCGCAGATGCACGCCCTCGACCCGCGGCGAATAGACGAAGATTTCGTAGAGCGGCCGCGGCAGCGGCAGGCCGTCGATCTTCTTGCTCTCGAACTTGATGGCGATGATCGATTTCGGGTGACCGTCCTTGTCGACCTGATAATAGTTGGTGCGGATCGCCGCCTGCACCGCGTTGACGAAATGGCGAATGATGCGGTCTTCGTCGAGGCTCTCGACCGCCTGCAGGGCCGTCTCGATGTCTCCGAGCGCCGCCGATTCGAGCTGCTTGCGCGCATCCATGGAGCTGGAGCTGCGCGGGTCGAAGCGCAGGTGGAACAGGTCGACGATCTGCGCCGCCAGGGAGGCATGCTTGCGCAACGTCGCCCACATGTAGTCCTGCGAATACGGCAGCCGGATCTGACGCAGGAAGCGCGAGATGGTGCGCAGCAGCACGACGTCGCGCCACATCAGCCCGGCGGCAAGACTGAGCGCGTTGTAGCCATCGTTCTCGGCAAAGCCGCGCATCACCACGATGAACAACGCTTCGAGCGCCTGCTGCCGCGCTTCAAGCTGTTGCGCCGTCGCAGCGACGCACTCGATCGTCATGTCGTGGAACCATACGCCGTCATCACCCGGCTCGCCGGGGTCGATGTGATAGGTGCGCTCGTCGACCACGCGGAAACCCATGTTCTCGAGCACGGGCACGCGGACGGAGAGCGGGATCGGCCGGCCGCGGCACCACACCTTCAGGCCGACGAGGTCCTGCTTGTCCCAGACCTGGTAGTAGAAGTCGACGTTGAGCGGCCGCTCCTCCGACAATCCTTCGATCACGCGGATGTCGGACACCGCTTGGCGGGGCGAATAGACCTCCTGGTAGCCCTGCGAGAACGCGCCACGGTAACGCTCCAGCAAGGCGCGCGCGCGGGTGGATTCGTAACCTGCAGCAAGCTCGCTGCCGAGTGCGTCGCTCCAGGTGCGGACGATCGCTGCGATCGCCTCCTCCAGCGTTTCCCGATCCGGGTTCGGCGTCTCGCCGGGGTCACGCCCGATAATGAAATGGACCCGCACCAACGGCCCGTCAGGAAACGACGGATAGAACGCGCTGACGCGCCCGTTGTAGACGTCGGCCAGGTATTCGCCAATCGCCTGGCGCACCCGCGTGTCGTAGCGCTCGCGTGGCGCAAACACCAACACCGAGACGAAACGATCGAAGCGGTCACGGCGCGCGAGCACCCGCACGCGCGGCCGCTCCTCGATCTGCATGATGGCGAGCGCGAAGCGGTAGAGCGTGTCCTCGTCGACCTGGAACAACTCGTCGCGCGGGTAGGTATCCAGCACATTGACCAGCGCCTTGCCGGAATGGCTGCCTGGATCGAACCCGGCACGCCGCGCGATGGCGTCGACCTTGCGCCGCAGGTACGGAATGGTGCGCGGCGGCCGCGTATAGGCAACCGACGTGAACAGGCCGATGATGCGGAATTCGCCGGCAGCCACGCCGGCAGCGTTGAAGCGCTTGACGCCAATGTAGTCCATGTAGATGCGGCGATGCACCCGTGACTTGACGTTAGCCTTGGTGACGATCAGCGTCTTCGGTTCGTTGAAGAAGGCTCGGATCTCCGGCGTGACGCTGACCACCTCGCCGCCGCGCCGCAGCACCGCCAGGTCGGCGCGGCGCAACAGGCCGAGCCCCGTGCCCGCCACGGGATGCAGATCGCTTTCCGCGGCGTCGATGGAATAGTCCTGCACGCCGAGCAGCGTGAAGTTGCCGGCGATCAGCCATTCCAGAAACTGGATGGCCTCGGCGATGTCGCCGACCGGCACCGGCGGCGGATTGGCCTTGAGCTCTGCGACCACATCGTTGACCCGCGCCAGCATTAGCTTCCAGTCGGCGACGCAGAGCCGGACCTCGGCCAGCACCTGCTCCAGCGCGTGGACAACCTCTTCGCGCTTCGCCTCGTCCTCAACGCGATCGACATGAACGTGGATGAAACTTTCGCGTGCTCCACCATTGTTACCGTCGGCGTGCGCTTCTGACACGGTGCCGGTGAGCTTGCCGTCGGCGTCGCGGGCCACCGCCAAGATCGGATGCGCGACCAGTCGAACGTTGAGGCCGCGGTCGGTCAGCTCGCCCATCACCGAGTCGACCAGGAACGGCATGTCGTCGTTGACGATCTCGATCACCGAGATCGACTTAAGGTGCTCCCCGGCCCCATCCGGCGGATACCCGAACCGGACCTTCGGCATGCCAGGTCGGCGCACTGCGAGGAACGTCCACGCCTCATGCGCGAGTTCCGCAAGCTCCGCTTCGCCATAGACCAGCAGATCTTCCGGCGCGGTTCTCGCGAAAAGCGAAGTGGCGAAGGTCGCCGGTATGTCGCCGCGAAGGTTGGCGGAAGCGGCCTGGAGCAATGCGAGAGCCGCGCGCTCGTCCTCACTCCCGAGCAGACCAGGCGATACCGGAGATAGGCGAGTATCATTCATCACGGTGAATCCCAGTGTAGAGATTTCGCCCAGTCGTGAAAGGTCGTACGCTGCCAGCATAACCACGACAGGAGCAAGACGTGGCCAAGGAGCAGAAAAAGCCAAGCGCCATCAAAGGCAAGCGCAATGCTGCACTGCCAAATGCGGCGGCGGCGGGCGACGACACAAAAATCACCGCGCTTGATCTCAAACCTGCGCCGTTGCCCCCGGATATGCAGGCCTATTTCGACAAGTGCACCGAGAAGCTCGGCTTTGTTCCGAATGTTCTGCAGGCTTATTCCTTCGATGCTCTCAAGCTCCAGACCTTTGTCGCGCTTTACAACGACCTGATGCTCGCGCCCTCCGGCCTGTCCAAGCTCGAGCGCGAAATGATCGCCGTCGCGGTGTCCTCGCAGAACCGCTGCTACTACTGTCTGGTCGCGCATGGCGCGGCGGTGCGCGCGTTGTCCGGCGATCCGGTGCTGGGCGAGCTGATGGTGATGAACTACCGCGCTGCGCGGTTAAGCAAGCGGCACCGCGCCATGCTGGACTTCGCCGTGAAGGTCACGATCGAATCCTGGAAGATCGAGGAAGATGACCGGGCGGCGCTGCGAAAGGCCGGCTTCTCCGATCGCGACATCTGGGACATCGCCGCGGTCGCCGGCCTCTACAACATGACGAACCGCGTCGCCTCGGCGACGGACATGCGGCCGAACAGCGTCTATCACGCGAAGGCGCGGTGATAGGCCAACCCTAATCCACCTTGATGTTGTTCTTGCGCACCACGTCGCGCCAGCGCGTTTGCTCACCGCGGACCCACGCGTCGTACCGCTCCGGCGGACCACCCATCGGCACTGCGCCCTGGCGTGCCAGCGCATCCTTGATGTCGGGCAATCTGAAGCACTTTGCCGATCTCGGCGTTGAGCCGCTGCACCACTGCAGCCGGCACTCCGGCCGGGCCGCTGATCCCGAACCAGAGTGAGACATCAATACCGCTGATGCCGAGCTCGACGAAGGTCGGCACCTCCGGGAAGAGCTGCACGCGGGTGCGGCTTGCCGCCGCCAGCGGGCGGATTTTTTCGGCCTGGATCATGGCGAGCAGCGATGGCGCCGCATCGAACATGATGTCGACGCGGCCACCGGCGACATCGACCACCGCCGGCCCGCTGCCGCGATAGGGCACGTGCAGCATGTCGATGCCGGCCACGATCTTGAACAATTCGCCCGACAGATGCGGCGCGCCGCCGTTGCCCGACGAGGCAAACGAGAGCTTGCCCGGATTTGCTTTGCCGTAGGCGATCACCTCGGCGACCGACTTCATCGCGTGCCCGGCATTGATCGTCATGATCAGCGGCAAGTCGGCGAGAAAGACGATCGAGGTGAAATCCCGCAGCGAGTTCGTACGGTGCGTTGGTGTTGACCAGCGGGCCGATGCCGTGGGTGGTGATCGAACTCATCAGCAGCGTGTAGCCATCGGGTGCTGCCTTCGCGACGTTGTTCGACGCGATAGTGCCGCTGGCGCCACCCTGGTTGCTGATCACCACCGGCTGACCGAGCGCTTCCGCGAGCTTCTGGCCCACCGTCCTGGCGATGAAGTCCGACGCGCCGCCCGGCGGCACCGGCACCACCAGCGTGATCGCCCGGTTGGGATAGCCGTCCTGGGCCCGCGCGATCGGTGCGACGATCAACGCGACAACCAGAAAGCAAAGGCGAAGAAGGGTTCTCATGCCGCAAATCCTCGTCGTACACTCGGCCGGCCACAAGCCTAGACAGTCGACCCACCTTCGGCCAACGCGTTATCCGCACAGCAGCAATGTCCATGCCAATCCGCTTGATGGAAAATTTCCGCGCGATCTTTTACGCACCGTACTACGCCACGCACGCGCTCGGATTTTACGAGCGCGAGGACCTCGACGTTGAGCTGCTGACCTCCGACGCACCAGGCGACGCGGTGCCCAAGCTGATGGACGGCACCATCCATGTCACCTGGGGCGGGCCGATGCGAGTGATGCGGGCGCACGACCAGGACCGGCATTCGCCGCTGGTGAACTTCTGCGAGGTGGTGTCGCACGATCCATTTTTCCTGATCGGCAAGCGCGGCGCGAACCCGTTCCAACTGACTGACTTGTCGGCGCGGAAATTCGCGTCGGTGTCCGAGGTGCCGACGCCATGGATGTGCCTGCAGCAGGATCTGCGCGACCAGGGAATGGACCCGGACAAGCTCCCGCGCAGCTCCGACCGGACCATGACGCGCAACTACCAAACGCTCCAGACCGGCGATCTCGATGTGATGCAGGCGTTCGAGCCGTTCGCATCGATGGCGGAGAAAGAAGGCGCCGGCGCGGTGCTTTACGCGGCCAGCAGCCGCGGGCCGACCACCTACACGGCCTTCATCGCCACGCGTGATGCCTGCGCCAAACACCGCGACGAATTCGCCGCGATGACGCGCGCGACGGCGAAACTGCTGGCATGGGTCTATGCCAATCCTGCCGAGGAACTGGCGCGAGCCGTGGCGAAATTTTTTCCCGACGTGCCGGCGGAAATCCTGGTCAGCTCGTTGGGCCGCTACCGGGACGCCGGGCTCTGGTCCCGCGACCCTCGCATGATCCCGCAGGGCTTCGCGCGGCTCGCGAAAAGCCTGCACTCGGGCAAGTTCATCGCCCGCATGCCAAGCTATGATGAATGCGTCGAACCCACCCTCAATGGAATCAAGCCGGGAACCTGACAATGACCGACATGACCATTACCGCCGTGCGCACCACCAGGCTGCGCGTGCCGTGGCCCGACACGCCGTGGCTCAAGGGCCATGCATTCGGCGACGCGCGCAACTTCCTGGTGGTCGAGGTCGAGACCAAGGGCGGCATCGTCGGCATGGGCTACCTGTTCTCGTTCCGGCCGGGCTTGAAAACAATCACGGCCGCGCTGGAGGAAACCATCATCCCGCGCGTGATCGGCAAGGACGCCACCGAAGTCGAAGGCATCTGGAACGACATCTATAAGACTACCGTCACCTACGGCCGCGGCGGCATCGTCACCATGGCCCAGTCGGCGCTCGACATTGCGCTGTGGGACGCGGTCGGCAAGCGCGGCGGCATGCCACTACACCGGCTGTGGGGCCACGTCCGCTCGAAAATTCCGACGTATGGCTCAGGCTGCTTCCGCGGCTCGGGCGGCGACGGCATGATCGCCAAGGCGCTGCACTACAAGGAGCGCGGCTACAAGGCGATCAAGATGCAGATGGCGCACAATCACACGCTGCGCCAGGATGTCGACAACGTGAAGCGCATGCGCGAGGCGCTCGGTCCCGACATGGACATCATGATCGACATCAACATGGGCTACACCGCCGAAGTGGCGATCAGCCAGGGCCGCAAGATCGCCGACTACGACATCTACTGGCTGGAAGAGCCGGTGCCGGCCGACGACTTCAAAGGCTACATGCGCGTCGCCGAGGCGCTGCCAATCCGGATCGTCGGCGGCGAGACGCACTTCACGCGGTTCGACCTGCGGCCGTTCTTCGAGAACCCGCGCTGCCCGATCCTGCAGCCCGATCCGATGCGCGGCGGCTACACCGATCTGCGCAAAATCGCGGTGCTCGCCGACACCTGGAACATCCAGATGGCGCCTCACCTGTTTCCCGAGCTGAACGTGCAGCTCTTGGCGTCAATCCCGAACGGTGCCTGGATCGAGGACATGGGCTTGTCGGAGGATTTGTTCGTCGATCCGGTGCCGGTGGTGAACGGCATGATCACCGCGCCGGAGCGGCCGGGACACGGGCTCGCGTTCAAGCCGGAGATTTTGAAGGATTGCAGGGTGTAGCACGTCGTCATGCGCGGGCTTGACCCGCGCATCCATCATCTCGCGAAGAGATGGATGGCCGGGTCAAGCCCGGCCATGACGGCCGGAGGGTTCATGACTCAACTCATCACCGAAGAAATGATGGTGCCCTCCGAGCCGGGCATCGACATCTACGTGCGCAACAAGCGGCCGTCCAACCTGGCGACGTTCTCGACCTGAACGTACCGTGCTGTTCGTGCACGGTTCGACCTATCCGGCGCACACTGGCTTCGACGCGCCGCTCGGCGGCCAATCATGGATGGAGTACGTCGCCTCGCGCGGCTACGACGTTTATTGCCTCGACGTGCGCGGCTACGGCCGCTCGACCCGGCCGAGAGAGATGGACGAGCCGCCGCAGAACAATCCGCCTGTGGTGCGCACGCCCGACGCCGTGGAGGACATCACGGCGGTGCTCAACATGGTCCTCAAGCGCCGCGACATCGCCAAGCTCAATCTGCTCGGCTGGTCGTGGGGCTGCACCTTGATGGCAACCGCCGCGATCCAGAACATCGACAAGGTGGCTCGGTTGATGCTGTACGCACCCGGTTGGCTGCGCACCACGCCATCGCTGCTCAACCCGGGCGGCGGCCCGCTCGGCGCCTACCGCACCGTGACGCGCGAGCAGGCCAAGGCAAGGTGGCTCAACGGCGTTCCCGAGCACAAGCAGGCCTCGCTCATCCCGCCGGGCTGGTTCGATCAGTGGGCCGACGCCACCTGGGCGACCGACCCGGTGGGCGCAAAACAGAACCCGCCGGTGGTGCGCGCGCCCAACGGCACCGTCGCCGACACCACCGAATACTGGTCGTCCGGCAAGACGATGTACGACCCGGCGAAGATCACCGTCCCAACTCTGATCGCGATCGGCGAATGGGACCGCGACACGCCGCCTTACATGGCGCAGGCGATATTCCCGCTGCTGATCAATTCGCCCGGCAAGCGGCTGGTCATGCTGGCCGAAGGCACGCATCATATGATGCTGGAGAAGAACCGGCTGGAGCTGTTCAAGGCCGTGCAGGCGTTCCTGGACGAAGCCAACTGAGGGAGGAGGCCATGATGCTCAAGGCATTGCTCGCGCTGTTGGTCGGCGCTGCGGTCGCCACCGGCACCGTAGCGCAGCCGACACAACTTGCCACCGAAGAGATGATGGTCAAATCCCCCGACGCCGGGATTGAGATTTACGTTCGCAACAAGCGCCCGGTCGGCATGACGACATTCCGCTCCGACCGCACGCTGCTATTCGTGCACGGCGCAACGTATCCGGCGCATGCCGCTTTCGATCTCAGGCTCGGCGAGTATTCGTGGATGGAGTACATCGCGCTACGTGGCTACGACGTTTATCTGCTCGACGTCCGTGGCTACGGCAAATCAACCCGGCCCAAGGAGATGGCGGAGGACGCCAAGAACAATCCGCCGATCGTGCGTGGCGACACCGCGGTCAAGGACATCGGCACGGTGGTCGATTTCATTCTGGCGCGGCGCAACATCCCGCGCCTCAATCTGCTCGGTTGGTCATGGGGCACCACGTTGATGGCGACCTACACCACGCAGAACCCCGGCAAGGTCGAGCGCCTCGCGCTCTATGCGCCGGTTTGGATCCGTCAGACGCCGTCATTGGTGCAGACCGGCCCCGGCCCGATCCCGGCTTATCGCACCGTCCAGCGCGACCAGGCGCTGGGACGCTGGCTGACCGGCGTCCCCGAAGACAAGAAGGCGGCGCTGATCCCGGCCGGCTGGTTCGATGCCTGGGCCGACGCGACCTTTGCCAGCGATCCGGACGGCGCCAAGATGAATCCGCCGGTGTTGCGTGCGCCGAACGGCGTGATGCAGGACAGTGCGGAGTTCTTCGGGGCCGGCAAGCCCTACTACGATCCGGCGAAGATCACCGTTCCGACCTTGCTGGTGCTGGGCGAATGGGATCGCGACACGCCCCCCTACATGGCGCAGACGCTGTTCCCGTTGCTGGTGAACGCACCCGGCAAGCGCTTCGTCATGCTGCCCGAAGGCACCCACACCATCATGATGGAAAAGAACCGGCTGGAGCTGTTCAAGGTGGTGCAGGCGTTCCTGGATGAGGCGGGCGGGTTCTGACCCGCCCTACTCCTCCCGAAAGACCTCTTCGCGTTTCCGCTTCACCGCGGGCAGCACCAGGATCACCAGCAGTGCGAGCGACATCGCGAGCAGGATCGCGCTGATCGGCCGCTCGACGAACACCATGGGATCCCCGCGTGACAGATACATCGCGCGGCGAAAGTTCTCCTCCATCAGCGGCCCGAGGATGAAGCCCAGGATGAACGGCGCCGGCTCGGCGCCGACCTTGTAGAAAAAGACGCCGAGCAGACCGAACACCAGCATCACCCAGATGTCGAACACGGTGTTGCCGACCGAATAGGTGCCAATGCAGCAGAACAGCACGATCATCGGAAACATCAGTCGGTACGGCACACGCAGCAGCGACACCCACAAACCGATCATCGGCAAGTTCAAAACGATCAGCATCAGATTGCCGAGCCACATCGAGGCGATCACGCCCCAGAACAGTTGGGGCTGCGCGGTCATCACCTGGGGGCCGGGCTGAATGCCCTGGATCATCATCGCGCCCACCATCAGCGCCATGATGGCGTTGCCGGGGATGCCCAGCGTCAGCAGCGGGATGAAGCTGGTCTGCGCGCCAGCGTTGTTGGCGGCTTCCGGCGCGGCGACGCCCTCGATCGCGCCGCGGCCGAACCGCTCGGGCGCCTTGGACAGCTTCTTCTCCACGGCATAGGCGGCGAAAGACGACAGCGCCGCGCCGCCGCCAGGCAGCACGCCAAGCACCGAGCCGAGCACGGTGCCGCGCAGTATGGCCGGCGTGCAGGCACGCAACTCCTGCGCTGTCGGCCACAGATTGCGGAGCTTGAACGACAGCAGGTGGCGCTCCTGCGGCCGGCCGAGCGTGACCGCAAGCTCGGCGATACCAAACAAGCCGATCGCCACCGGCACAAAGCCGATGCCGTCGCCGAGACCGGCCAGGTCCATGGTCATGCGCGGCGCGCCGGTGTTGACGTCGATCCCGACCAGCCCGAGCAGCAAGCCGACCAGCACCATCGCCACCGCCTTCTCGGGCGCGCCGTGCGCGAGCACCACCGCGCCGGTGAGGCCGAGCACCATCAAGCTGAAGTATTCGGCGGCGTTGAACTTCAGCGCCAGCCAGCTCATCGGCGCGCTGGCGGTCGCGATCACAATGGTCGCGACGGTGCCGGCGACGAACGACGCGATGGCGGCGATTGCCAGGGCCGGGCCGGCGCGGCCCTGCTTTGCCATCTGGTGGCCGTCAAGGCAGGTAACGATCGCCGAGGATTCGCCCGGCACGTTGACCAGGATCGCGGTGGTCGAGCCGCCGTACTGCGCGCCGTAGAAGATGCCGGCCAGCATGATCAGCGACGAGGCCGGCGGCAGCGAGAAGGTGAACGGCAGCAGGATCGCAATGGTGGTGATCGGCGCGATGCCGGGCAGCACGCCGACCAGCGTGCCGATCAGCGCGCCGAGAAAGCAGAAGCCGATGTTGGCCGGCGTCAGTGCGACCGCGAACCCGGTGGCGAGATTGGCGAACAGATCCATCCTGTCACCACGGCCAAATCGGGATCGGCAGCCCGAGCACGGTGACGAACAGCAGCACCGCGAAGATCGCGAGTGCCACCGCCAGGATGGCGTTCTCGCGCAGCCGGACGTCGTAGGATGCCAGCCCGGCGCAGATCACGACGGCGAGGCTGGTGATTGCCAGGCCTGCGATCGGCAAAACTACGGCGAACAACGCGACCGACGCCGAGATCAGGAACAGCGGCCGCCATGCCATGTCCGGAAACGCGACGTGGCCCGAGAATGCCGCGCGCACGCCCAGCGCCAGCCCGTAGACCATGATGAGCAGCGCGAGGCCGCGCGGCACGTAACCCGGGCCCATCGCAGCCGCCGTGCCGACGGTCAGTTCACTGGCCAATGCGAACGCCAGCACACCGAGCGCAATGAGAAACGCAGCAAATGCAAGATCGGGGACGTTGAGGCGGGAGATCATCAACCCGCCTCATCCTGAGGAGCGGCCGAAGGCCGCGTCTCGAAGGATGGAGCGGCCCCATGCTTCGAGACGCATTGCTTCGCAATGCTCCTCAGCATGAGGCCCAGAGAGTTCGGTCATCCTAGCTAGCCGTCGGTGCTGATGCCTTCCGCCTTCACCACGGCGCCCCAGTCAGCAATCGCTTTCGTGATCCAGGCGCCGAACTGGTCCGGCGTGTCGGTGCGCACCTCGCCGCCGAGGTCGACGATCTTCTTGGACACCTCCGGCGTCGCGAGAATCTTCTTGATCTCGGCGTTGAGCCGCGCCGCCACCGCAGACGGCGTGCCCTTGCTGGCCAGGAAGCCCTGCCAGGAGCCGACCTCGACGATCGGCATGTCGAGTTCCTTGAAGGTCGGCAGTTCGGGCAGCGCGGGAAGCCGCTTGTCGCCGGATACCGCGATGCCTTTGAGCTGTTTCTGCACGACGAAAGGCTGGGTGGCGAGCGCGCCGTTGAAGATCACGTTGCTCTCGTTCGACACCACGGCGCGGATCGCCGGCGCGCCGCCGCGATACGGCACCATGCCCCATTTCAGCCCATACTTCTTGGCGATCACGATCGCGAGCAGATGCTGGACCGAGCCGACGCCGCTGTTCGCGACATTGAGCTTGCCGGGATTGGCCCTGTCGTAAGCGATCATCTCGGCGAACGTGTTGACCGGCAGCGAGGGATGCACGGCGAAGCAATAGGGCGAGAACATCACCATGCCGACCGGCACCAGGTCCTTCTGCACGTCGAATGAGAGCTTCTTCACCAGGCTGGGTTGGGTCGCCAGCGTGCCGACGTCGGTGATCAAGAGCGTATGGCCGTCGCCCGGCTGCTTGGCGACATAGTCGGCGCCGATGTTGCCCGACGCGCTGGGCTTGTTCTCGACGATGACCGGCTGGCCGATCGCCTTCGACAGCTCCGGACCGATCAACCGCGCGAGGATGTCGGACGTGCCGCCCGGGCCATAAGGCACGATGATGTGCACCTGCTTGGTGAAGCTCTGGCTGTAGGCCGGGATGGCGCTGCCGGCGAGCGCAGTCGTTGCGGCAAGCCCTGCAAGCGTCTCACGCCGAGTCAACATGGTCATTCCTCCCGCACGTTCTTGGTTGTGGACCGAAACGGTACCACCCCGGCAAAGCTTCGGATAGGCTCGCGCCATGACGGGAATGATTCATCGCGCCGTGGCCGTGGGCGCATTGTTGGTGTTCAGCGTCGTCACGGCCGCCCACGCCCAGCGTGGCGCAAGCATTGCCGAACTGCCGCGCGTTGCTCCGGTCGCTGCACGCAACGGCATGGTGGTGGCGCAGGAAAAGCGCGCTGCGCGGATCGGCGTCGAGGTGCTCAAGCGCGGCGGCAACGCGGTCGACGCCGCGGTCGCGGTCGGATTTGCGATGGCCGTTACCTATCCGCGCGCCGGCAACATCGGCGGCGGCGGCTTCATGCTGATCCATCTCGCCAAAAGCAATCAGCAGTTTGCGATCGACTATCGCGAGACCGCGCCTGCCGCGACCAAGCCAGACACTTATCTCGACGAGCGCGGCGAGCCCGACGTGAAAAAGCTGCGCGAGCTCGGCACCGCGGTCGGCGTGCCCGGCACTGTGGCGGGCCTGGCGCTGGCGCATCAGAAGTATGGCTCGGGGAAATTCAAGCTCGGCCACCTGATCGCGCCGGCCATCGTGATGGCGCGCGACGGCATCCTGGTTGACGACGATCTCGCCGACTCGCTGCCGTACGCGCAGCCGATGTTCGCGCGCTGGCCCGCCTCCGCGAAGATTTTTCTGCGCCGCGATGGCAAGCCGCTCGGGCGCGGCGACCGCCTGGTGCAAAGCGATCTGGCGCGCACGCTTTATGCCATCGCGCGCGACGGGCCGCGCGCCTTCTACGAGGGACCGATCGCCGAGAAGATCGCCGCTGCGGTCCGCGCGGCCGGCGGGCTGATGACGGCCGACGATCTGAAGAACTATCACGTGGTCGAGCGCACTCCGCTGCGCGGCAGCTACCGCGGGTTTGACATCGTGTCGATGCCGCCGCCGTCCTCCGGCGGCGTGCTGCTGCTGCAAATGCTCAACGTGCTCGAAGGCTACAAGCTGCAGCCACGTGATGCGGAATCGATGCACCTGATGATCGAGACCATGAAGCGCGCCTATGCCGACCGCGCGCAATATCTCGGCGATCCCGGCTCGATCGACATGCCGGTTGCCGGTCTGACCTCCCGCCGCTACGCCGCGACGTTGCGCGAAACCATCGATCCCGACAAGGCGACGCCATCGCGCGACATTCGCCCTGGCAATCCGCCGGCAAGAGGCGACAACGACAACACCACGCACTATTCCGTGGTCGACCGGTTCGGCAACGCCGCCGCGAACACCTACACACTGAATGCGAGCTACGGCAACGGACTGGTGGCCGAAGGCACCGGCGTCCTGCTCAACAACGAACTCGACGACTTCGCCGCTAAGCCCGGCGCGCCCAACATGTTCGGTCTGGTCGGCCTCAACCTGTCGAACGCACCAGGCCCGAACAAGCGCCCGCTCTCGTCCATGACGCCGACCATCATGTTCAAGGACGGCAGCCCGATGCTGCTCACCGGCTCGCCGGGCGGCAGCCGGATCATCACCGCGGTGCTGCAGATGATCGTCAACGTGGTCGATTTTCGCATGTCGATTGCCGATGCCGTGGCGGCGCCGCGCATCCACCATCAATGGCTACCGGACGAGGTGTGGGCCGAAAACGGCTTCCCGCCACCGGTGCTCAAGGCGCTGGAGGCGCGCGGTCATAAGATCGTGCCGCGCATCTGGGGTACGTCGGCCAATTCGATCCTGATCGGATCGAGGGCGTTCGTCGGCGCCGCCGACACGCGCACGCGCGGCGCGCTGGCGGCGGGATATTGAAGAGGAGATCGGGTGAAGCCCGCCGTCGCCAAGGCTTTGGCGGGCAGCATTCGCCGTGTGCCTGCTGGCTTCCCAACCGTAGCCGCGAAGCGGCGAAGGTTGGAACTGAGGGTAAGCCCCGCTGCGCCGAGCGCAGCGGGGCCCTCCCTAGACAGAGGCGCGATTTCCCCACGCTCTCCGGGCCGAGCATCTCAGTTTTGTTCGTGATGGAAATGTGTCCGGGAACGCAGATGGCAAAACTTTAATGTCATCGCGCGATACATGCCCAGCTCTTTAAGCGCCTTGCCTGGAGTTGTGGCCCAAATGCCTCCGTCCTGAGGCGTCGGCCCAACTGTTTGAGGAATGCCTGCAGATTGATCTCGGGCTGAGCAGCGTCCGGCCGTTCGTGGCGAATGGGCCGCAGCGGGGGCTTTATCAGCGAAGGAAACGCCGCGCCGGTGGGAACGCCGTGAATGGGGACGCTTCCGCTATTGTGCAGGTTTTCGGACGCCGGCATGGGATGCCATCCACGCGCTGCGGCGACCGGCGTCCGAAAAGCGCCAAGGCAGGAAATCGCGGGAAGTGGGGCACTGGCGGTGCCGCGGATGCTATGGGGATTTAGCCGCGGGTTTTGGGTTGATGAGGTTGGACAGGATCGGTTGCCGCGATCGGTTTTCTGCAAAGCCAGTGTGAGCACGTTGGGGTGAACGAGCGATCTGCGGGTAGAACGACCAGGTTGGTATTGCGACCGGGGCAATCGAGCGGATCAACGCGAACTTGGGCGCTGCTGGCTGAGAGCCAGCGGGAATTGCAGGTATCGTAGCTGTCGTTGATCGGCGGTGACGGCATCATGAGGTGTCGACCCTGATCGCCGCCGAAGGTGGTGTGGGCCGGTGCTTCGGCTCGCAGCCGCGCTCGAAGGTCTCGATGATGATCATGCGGCCGCCGCAGCACGGGCATGGCTGCGACAGTACGCGAGGTTGGTCGATTGTTGCTTCGGGCGTGTCGGGTTGTTTTGGGCGAGACGGCACGGCGAGCAGCTCGCGAGCGTGCGCAATGTTCGCGGCTCGGTTGGTACTGGCGAGCAGCCCATAGTGTCGGATGCGATGGAAGCCTTTCGGCAGGACATGGATCAGGAAGCGCCGGATGAACTCGTCGGTCGCCAGCGTCATCGTCTTGTCCCGGGCGGCCCCCTCGATCCGATAGTCCTTGGACTTGAAGGTGACGCTGTTCTGGTCGGCGGACAGCAGCCGGCGATTGGAGATCGCGACGCGGTGGGTGTAGCGCGACAAATATCGCAACACTTGCTTGGGCCCGGCGAATGGCTCTTTGGCGTAGACCACCCAATCGATCTGGCGCAAAGGCGTTAGATAGGCATCGAACGCCGCCTTGTCGGCGAGCCGCACATGGTCGCCGAAGAATTGCAGACGGCCGGCGTCGTGCGCCGCGATCAGCATCTCCAGAAACAGCCGGCGGAACAGCGCCGAGAGAACCTCCACGGTCAGAAAATAGCGCGGTCGGCACGCGATCCACCTCGACCCATCCGGCGCCAGGCCGCCACCCGGCACGACCATATGGACATGCGGGTGGTGCGTTAGCGCGGAGCCCCAGGTGTGCAACACCGACATGAAGCCGATGCGAGCCCCGAGATGCTTGCGATCAGCTGCGATCGTGAGCGTGGTCTCGGCCGAGGCCTTGAACAGCAGGTGGTAGATCACCGCCTTGTTCTGATAGGCAATGTCGCGGATCGCGGCCGGCAATGTGTAGACCACATGAAAGTACGGCACCGGCAGCAGCTCGGCCTCGCGTTCGGCCAGCCACTCGCGTGCAGCAGCGCCCTGACACTTGGGGCAATGCCGGTTGCGGCAGCTATTGTAGGCAATGATGGTGTGAGTGCACTTCTCGTTCTCGCAGCGCGCGACATGGCCGCCGAGTGCCGCCGTGCGGCAGCGCTCGATGGCTGACATCACCTTCAAGTGGTCGAGGCTGACGTGACCGGCATTGGCTCTGCGCCACGCCGCCCCGTGGTCGCGGAAGATATCCGCGACCTCCAGCGCTGGACGGGACATGGCCGCGGGCTGTTACGCCGACGGCTGATCTTTCTCGCTCTTCCTGGGCTTCCTGCGTGGCTCGGACAACAGGTCGAGCGGGCTCTCGATGCTGGCGATCATGCCGGTGGCGACGCGGGCGTAGCGCGCCGTGGTGTCCAGTTTGTCGTGGCCCAGCAGCGCCTGGATGATTCTGATATCGGTGCCGCGTTCGAGCAGGTGGGTTGCAAAGCTGTGGCGCAGCGCGTGCAGCGTCACGCCTTTCCTGATACCGGCCGCGTCGGCCGCCTCATGAAACAGGCGGTTAAGTTGGCGGGTGGTCATCGGCCTGCCGGACCTAAGGCCGGGAAACAGCCAGCGCTCCTCCAAGGGCGTTCCGGCATCATGGCGCGATGGGCGGACTTGCCACCATTGGCGCAACAGATCGAGCGTCTCGGCCGACAGCATGACATTGCGATCCTTGCGGCCCTTGGACTGCTCGATGCGAATGATCTTCTGCGCGCTGTCGATATGCTTGACCTTAAGCCGGACTACCTCGCCCGCGCGCAATCCGCAGCCATAGCCGAGACTGAGCAGAATGCGGGCCTTGAGACTGCTGGCGACAGCCAACAGGCGCTTGGTCTCGTCCGGGCTCATCACCAGTGGAATCTTCTGCGGCTCGCGGAGGTGATAGATCTCGGCGGCCAAATCCAGTCGCCGCAGCGTCACGCGGAACAAGAACCGCAGCCCGGTCATGATGCGGTTGCGGGTGCAGATGCTCACGCCGGTCTCGGCCAAGTGCAGTTGGAAACGGCGGATATCCTCAAGGGTGGCCGTGTCAGGAGACCGCTTGAGAAACGCGGCGAACCGCTTGCAACTGCGGATATGACCTGTCTGCGTGCCCGCACAGAGCTTGCGCGCGTTCATGTCCTCGATCATGCGCTGGCGCAGCGGGCTGACAGTATCGGTACTCATAGGCAACTCCTGTCTGGGATGAGGTTGACGACACCTCGATCCTCAAGACAGGACGCCCAACCCGCTATTGGCCATCTCCACCCAGATTGCCGTGCAGATCGTCACGGGCCCCGCCTCAGCGGGCTATCGCGCAGCGATTTAGTGCTTTGGCACAAAGCGGCGATACAGAGATGTCTGCTATTTGGTCGCTTTCGAGGGCAAAGCGGACATCAGCCAGCGATTGCCGAACAAACGCAGTTTATGAGTACACGCCCTAGACCCCACGCCAAGGCCATGACCAGCTAACGGTGCCTTTGCGGCCTTACGCGGCGGCGCTTGCGTCCTCGAAAGGGCGGCTGATCCTCTGCACTGTGCCGGGGTCGACGCCAAACTGCCTGGCTATCTGTCGGGCCGCCGAAACGCGCTTCGTCATCGGTCGCCGCCGCCGCGGCACGCCGATCGTCAACGTCTTCCCGCGTCAGCGACCTTTGAGGATCGCTGGCGTAGTCAACGCGAATTCGCTTTGGTTCCGGAGATTGAAACGGCTCGTGCTGATGGCGGGCTTGAGTTGCCCGTTGAACCGGTCGCTAGGCTCCCGGTGGCGCAGGCGACATCCGGTTCATAGGCCGGATCACGCGGCATCGGACAGCGCTATGGCTGAGGCACCAGCTACGAACGAGGCGGACTACAAACGCCTTTCGGCCAATCTCATACCGAGCGCCACGTCTAAGCTAGCTATACGCCAGCCAGACTCACTAGCTCGCCCCTGCAAAGACAGCTAAGTGATTGAAAAACTGGAGCGGGCGAAGGGATTCGAACCCTCGACCCCGACCTTGGCAAGGTCGTGCTCTACCCCTGAGCTACACCCGCATCCGATGGCGGCAAGGTATGCCCGCCAAGCCCGTTCCTATGCCAAAAGGCATCTGGCTTTGCAACAATGCCCTCTGAAACGCGAATTTCACCTTAATACCGACAAATGCCTGCCACTCCTGACGAATTGTTCGCCTATCTCGAGCGCCTGGCGATCCCGCATTCTACCATCCAGCATCCCGCGCTGTTCACGGTCGAGCAGTCGCAGGCGCTGCGCGGACGAATTCCAGGCGCCCATACCAAGAACCTGTTCCTGAAGGACAAGAAAGGCGCCTTGTTCCTGGTGACCGCGCTGGAGGATGCCGCGATCGAACTGAGATCGCTGCACAACCGCGTTGGCGCCAAGGGCCGGTTTTCATTCGGGTCCGCCGATTTGATGCGCGAAACGCTGGGCGTCGAACGCGGCGCAGTCACACCGCTGGGCGCCCTCAATGACCTTCACGGCCGCGTCACCGTGGTGCTCGACGCCGCTCTGATGCATTACGACATCATCAACGCACATCCGCTGGTCAACACCATGACCACGTCGATTGCGCGCGATGACCTGGTGCGTTTCCTCAACGCGACCGGCCACCCACCACAGGTCGTGGCGCTGGCGGGACCGGCCGCGGAGGCCGGATAGGCCGTTGCATTTCCTGGCACTTCTCGCCATTTAAGGGCCTCAAGCCGCGGCTTTCGGACCGGGCGCGTCAGGTAAGGATCGGCGAGATGCTGCAAAGCGGGGCAACGACGACGGCCGCGGCCGCGGACGGTCTCATCAAGGAGACCACCACGCAGACGTTCGTCAAAGACGTCATCGAGGAATCCAAGCGCCAACCGGTGCTGATCGACTTCTGGGCGCCGTGGTGCGGGCCGTGCAAACAGCTCACCCCGATCCTGGAAAAGGCGGTCAAGGCGGCCAAGGGCAAGGTCAAGCTCGTCAAGATGAACATCGACGAGCATCCGGCGATCCCGGGCCAGATGGGGATCCAGTCGATTCCGGCGGTAATCGCGTTCGTCAACGGCCAGCCGGCCGACGGCTTCATGGGCGCGCTGCCGGAAAGTCAGGTGATGGCGTTCCTGGAGCGCTTGACCAAGGAAAAAATCGGCGCAGGCGACAAAGATCTGCTCAACGCCGCGGAAGAGGCGCTGACCAAGAAGGACTACGCCACCGCCGCTTCGATCTACGCGCAGGTGCTCGAGGAAGATGGCGCCAGCATTCCGGCGCTGGCCGGCCTGGCGCGCTGTTACGTGGCGACCGGCGCGATCGATCAGGCCAAGCAGACCTTGGCCATGGTGCCGGAAGGAAAGCGCAACGATACCGCGGTCGCGGCCGCGCGCGCCGCCATCGAGCTCGCCGAGCAGTCGCAATCGCTCGGGCCGGTCGACGAGCTCGAGCAGAAGGTCACGGCCAATCCGGCCGACCACCAGGCCCGGTTCGATCTTGCGGTCGCGTTGAACGCCAAGGGCGCGCGCGAGGCCGCGCTCGATCACCTGATGGAAATCGTCAAGCGCGACCGCAAATGGAACGACGACGGCGCGCGCAAGCAGCTCGTGCAGTTCTTCGACGCCTGGGGACCAACCGACGAGGCGACAATTTCCGGTCGCAAACGTCTGTCTTCGATCTTGTTTTCTTAGTGCGTGATCGCGAAAGTAGGAACCGGTTTTCGGAACCGGTTTCGGAAAAGACCACGCACAAAACAATCTAATGCTCCCGCCCGGTAACGCCGGGCCTGGAGGGCGACGATGCCGATGAATGCGGTGTACCGCGGACCGGTCGATCTGCCGGAGATCATTCCGGTGTTTCCGCTGCCGGGCGCGTTGCTGCTGCCGCGCGGACAGATGCCGCTCAACATTTTCGAGCCGCGCTATCTCGCGATGGTGGATGACGCGCTGCGTGACGGCCATCGGCTGATCGGCATGATCCAGCCGGACCCTGCGCACCCCGGACCGGAAAGCAAGCCCAACCTGTTCAAGATTGGCTGCGTCGGCCGCATCACCCAGCTCGCCGAATCCGGGGACGGGCGATATCTGATGCAGCTTACCGGCGTCGCCCGGTTCCGCGTCGAAGAGGAGCTCGACGTGCTGACCGCCTATCGGCAGTGCCGCGCGACATTCGCGCCGTTCGCTGACGATTTCATCGCGCGCAAGGGCGAGGAGGCGGTCGACCGCGACGGGCTGCTGGAAGCGCTCACCGCGTTCCTCAAGGCCAACAATCTTAAGACCGACTGGGGCGGCATCGAAAGCGCGCCAAACGAGGCGCTGGTCAACGCGCTGGCAATGATGTCGCCCTACGGCGTGCCGGAGAAGCAGGCGATGCTGGAGGCGCCCGACCTCAAGACCCGCGCGGAAATCCTGATCGCGGTCACCGAGATCGAGCTGGCCAAGAAGGCCAGCGGCGGCGAGACCCCGCTGCAGTGACACGCGCGGCTGCCTTTCGCTAGAATGCACCGAAACCTGTTGGAGTCCGCCCATGACGAACCTGCCCGACCGTCCCGCCAGCGGTGTCGATCCCAAGCTGCTCGAAATCCTGGTCTGTCCGCTGACCAAGGGCACGCTCGAATACGACGCCGCCAAGCAGGAATTGATCTCGCGCGAGGCTAAGCTCGCCTATCCGATCCGCGACGGCATTCCGATCATGCTGCCGGAGGAGGCACGGCGGTTGGACTAAAGCCGCGCACTTACCGCGCATGCTGTCACCGCCCCCGGGCTTGACCCGGGGGTCAATCTTTCTGGCAACATGTGGATCGAAACGCGGCAACGCCACCTGGGAGGAACATCAACATGCTGAAAATCTGGGGCCGCAACACCTCGTCGAACGTGCAGAAGGTGATCTGGGGCCTCGCTGAAATGAAGCTGCCGTTCGAACGCATCGACGTCGGCGGCGCGTTCGGCAAGACCAAAGACCCGTTCTATCTCGCGATGAACCCCAACTCGCTGGTGCCGACGCTCGAAGAGGAAGACGGCTTCACGCTGTGGGAGTCAAATTCGATCCTGCGCTACCTCGCGGCCAAGCACTCAAATCGCACACTCGAGCCCGCCGATCTCAAGACCCGCGCGCTGGCGCACAAATGGATGGACTGGCAGCTCTCGGTGATGGCGCCTGCGATCACGCCGGTGTTCTGGGGACTGATCCGCACGCCGCCCGAGAAGCGCGACGCCAACGCAATCGCCGCCGGCAAGGAAAAAACCATCGCCGCCGCGAAGATCATGGATTCGCAACTCGGCACCACGCAATACCTGGCCGGTAACGACTTTTCCTATGGCGACATCCCGGTCGGCATCATGATGTATCGCTACATGCAGCTCATTCCGGAGCGGCCAGCGTTGGCCAACATCGACCGCTGGTACGCCGCGATCTCGTCGCGGCCGGCGTTCAGGGAGCAGATCGCCGTGGTGCCGCTGTCGTAGCGCCGGATCCTGTAGGGTGGGCAAAGGCGCAAAGCGCCGTGCCCACCGCCGGAACCAAAGTTGGTGGGCTTCGCTGCGCTCAGCCCACCACAGGTTGGCCGTGAACAACTGATAAGCCGTTGACCAAGAATGGATTTGAATGCCGGGTGGTTTTGAGATCGCAAGGTTTTGGGATCTGAGCGCCCGAAAGCTTGCAATTTCGTTTTGAAGATTTCCTCGAATGGCAGGCGTGATTTGTGGCTGCATCGGAGGGAGCGATGCGGCCGAAGAAGCATGAGACGACGGTATCTGGCGATCTGTTCCGGGCGCGGCTCGAGCAGATCATCAACACAAGCACGCGCTGGTGCAGCTCGCAGGCAAGATCGACTGGGAGTGGATCGACGGCGAGATCGCGCCGCTCTACAGCGACAAAGGCGGCCGGGGATTGAGACCCGGTTCGTGATTGGGCTGTTGTTGCTCAAGCACATCTACGGACTGTCCGACGAGGGTGTCTGCGAGCGCTGGGTGCATGACCCGTATTTCCAACACTTCACCGGAGAGGAGTTTTTCCAGCACGAGTTCCCGCACGAACGCTCGGATCTGAGCCATTGGCGCAAGCGGCTGGGTGACAAGCTGGAGCTGTTGCTGGCCGAAAGCCTGCGGGTCGCGCATGCCAGCGGCGCGCTGCGGGCCAGGGATCTCAAGCGGGTCACGGTCGACACCACGGTGCAGCCCAAGGCGATCACGTTTCCGACCGATGCCAAGCTGCTGCACGCGGCGATCAAGGGATTGAACCGGCTGGCTAGCAAGTACGGCGTGCGGCTGCGGCAATCCTATCTGCGCATCGCCAAGCGCGCCGCCATGATGGCGGGACGCTACGCCCATGCCAAACAGTTCAATCGCCACCGTCGCGAACTGCGCATCATGCGCACTCGGCTGGGCCGCATCATCCGTGATGTCCAACGCAAAATGTGGGCAGGGCCGAGCTTGAGGCCGTATTTGCCTGGCCACTGTCGTGCGCCTCACAAATCCGCTCTCAGCAACAGCGCCAGCGGGGTTGGAAGCTGTATTCGTTCCATGCCCCTGAGGTGGAATGCATCGGCAAGGGCAAGGCCAGCGCGCCCTACGAGTTCGGCGTTAAGGCATCCATCGTCAGCACCAATGCCCGCGCGCCGGGCGGCCAGTTCGTGCTGCATGCCAAGGCTCTCCCTGGAAACCCCTACGACGGCCATACCCTGGCAGCCGTCATTGAGGGGACCGAAAAGCTCACAGGCTGTGAGGTGGAGCGCGCCTATGTCGACAAGGGCTACCGCGGTCACGAAACGGCGAACCCACGCCGTGTCTTCATCTCCGGTCAGAAGCGCGGCGTGTTCGGTGCCATCAAGCGCGAGCTACGACGTCGATCCGCCATCGAAGCCGCCATCGGTCACATGAAGAACGATGGCCATCTCGGGCGCTGCTATCTCAAGGGCCGAGACGGCGATGCCGCCAACGCAATCCTCACCGCCGTCGGTTACAACTTCCGCCTGCTCCTCGCCTGGCTGAGGATTCTCGCGCCTGATCCTGACCGCGCTCCTGCGCAGCTTCGCGATCCCTTTAACGATCAAATCGGCTGTTAACGGCGACTACAGTCTACAACCCGATAAGTTACAGCGCTTCGCCGCGCAGCAGCTTCGGCACGTCGCCAGTCAGCCCGGCGGCCTCGCGAATGAACATGTCCTTCAACGCCGGCGCGCGCTCGACCAGGCCGAGCCCGACGTCGCGCAGGAGCCGCAGCGCGTCGGAACTGTTGGAGAACAGCCGGTTGAGGCTGTCGGTGGCGACCCCCATCGACATGGTGTCGAACCGCCGCCAGCGCTGGTAGCGCTCCAGCACGAACGCGTCGCCAGGGTCGAGCCCGAGCCGCGCCGCATCGACGATCGCTTCGGCCAGCGCCGCAACGTCGCGCAATCCCATGTTGAGCCCCTGCCCGGCGATCGGATGGATGACGTGCGCAGCATCGCCAATCAGTGCGAGCCGCTCCGCAACGAACGAGCGCGCGACCGACAGGCTGAGCGGATAGGCGCGGCGCGGACCCACCACCTTGATGTCGCCGAGACGAAGCCCGAAGCGGCGTTCGAGCTCACCGTGGAATTCGTCGTCAGGCAGCGCGACGATGCGGTCGGCTTCCGCGGCCTGCTCGGTCCATACGATCGAGCAGCGCTTGCCCTTGAGCGGCAGGATGGCGAACGGACCTGCCGGCAGAAAGTGCTCTTCGGCACGGCCGTGATGATCCCGTTCGTGCGCGACGGTGGTGACAATGCCGGATTGGCTGTAGGCCCAGCCGAAGCTCTGGATGCCGGCACGCTCGCGAATCGCCGAGCGCGCGCCGTCGGCGGCGACCAGCAGCCGCGTTGCGATGCTACTCCCATCGGAGAACTGAATCTCAACGCCTGCGGACTTGATTTCAAAATCCGACACCGCCGCGGAACGCAGCTCGACGCCGTCCTGCCTTGCCTTGCCGGCCAAGGCGACGTTGAGCGGCTTGTTCTCGATCATGTGGGCGAACGGCTCGCCCGGCGCGACGTCGCCGTCGAAGCTCAGATACACCGGCCGCGCCACATCGTTGAGCTTGGAATCGGTGACGACCATGTCGAGGATCGGTTGCGCTTGATCCGCCACCGCGTCCCATACGCCGATAGTCTCGAACAGGCGCCGCGCCGCCGCGGCGATCGCGGAGGCGCGAACGTCGCCGGCATGGCTGATGCCCAGCGCCGGATCGGCGACCACGACCGAGAATGACGGACCGAGGCTTTGCCGCAGCGCGAGCGCCAGCGCGAGGCCGGCAAACCCGCCGCCACCGATCAGGACGTCAACGCGGCTGCTCGATCGCTTTGTCTTCGCCATGGCCGCAGTATATCACTGCCCCATGTCTTCGGCCGTCCAGGACCTGCTGTCCGTGCTCGACCTCGAAACGCTCGAGGTCAACCTGTTTCGGGGCCGCAGTCCGCAGGTGGGCTGGCAACGCGTGTTCGGCGGGCAGGTGATCGGGCAGGCGCTGGTCGCCGCCACCCGCACGGTCGATGGCCGGCCGCCGCATTCGCTGCACGCCTATTTCCTGCTGGCCGGCGACCCCAAGGTGCCGATCATCTACGAGGTCGACCGCATCCGCGACGGCAAGAGCTTCACCACCCGGCGCGTGGTGGCGATCCAGCACGGTCAGGCAATCTTTTCCATGTCGGTGTCCTTTCATGCCGACGAGGGCGGGCTCGATCACCAGGCCAGGATGCCGGTGGTACCGAAGCCCGAAGCGCTGCCGACCGAGAGCGAGCTCAAGCAGCGCATCCTGCCGCTGATGCCCGATCCGGTGCGCAAGTACTACGAGCGCGACCGCCCCATCGAGCTGCGGCCACTGGAATTCGATCGGTACCTTGGCAAGAAATCCGAGACCGGCGAGTTCAATGTCTGGATCAGGACGACCGGCCCCTTGCCCGACGATCCGGCGATCCACCGCTGCGTGCTGGCCTATGCATCGGACATGATGCTGCTCGACACGGCCTTGGTGCGGCACGGCCGGAGCTTGTTCGAGCGGAGTTTCATGGCGGCAAGCCTCGATCACGCCATGTGGTTTCATCGGCCGTTCCGGGCCGACGAATGGCTGCTCTACGCCCAGGACAGTCCCAACCTGCACGGCGCCCGCGGCTTTGCGCGCGGATTGATCTTTGCCGCCGACGGGACATTGGTGGCGTCGGTGGCGCAGGAAGGTCTGCTGCGCGAGCGGCGGGCGCAAAGCTAAGTCCGTGCTGCTCGCGTCAGCCGATCAGATAACCCACTCGAAGTTGGCGTTGGTCAACGTTCCGGTCAGATTGTTGACCTGGATGGCCATGTCCCAACCAAAATCGCCGACCGCGTTGCCATCGAAGTCGACGCGAACGAGGTCCGCGCCGGACCAGGTCGTCAGCTCCCAGGTCAGCGCCGTTCCCGCAATGCCATCAAAGACAAACCTGTCCTCGGCGGCATTAAAACCGTCGATAACATCCTTCTGGCCTTGCGAGAGCGGAATGTCAGGCGAATCGCCGGTTCCCATGAAGCGGAAGTGGTCCGCGTCCGGGCCGGCCCAGATCATGTCGGGGCCGCCGCCAGCGGTGACGGTGGTCGCCCCGCCCAGGATATGGATAAAGTCGGACTTGTCTCCGACAGCGGTGACGGTCTCGACGTCCCGGACGAACACGACATTGGAGGCTGGGCCAATGGTGCTGTTGCTATTCAGAGTCAGCGAGTCGTTGCCGCTGCCGAGATCAAACGTGGCGCTCGCCACGATGTTGAAAACGCTGACCGTCTCGTTGTCGCTGAGGGAGTCGCCGATCACGGTCATGTCGCCGACGATTGACGACAGCGAATAGTTGGAATTGGACCCCTGAAGATACAACCTGTCCAGGCCGTCGCTAGTGCCGCCGAGATTAAAGCTCTGACCCACCGAGCCGTCGTTGTGCACGAAAAACACCGTATTCGCGCCGCCGAATGCGGTGACGGTTTCGACGTTCGTAACACTGACGACGTTGTTGCCGCCGGAGAGACTGAGCGTATCATTGCCGAAGCCCCCGTCGACAAGCATGTTGCTTGTACCCACGGAGGTGGTCATGCCGATCGTATCGTTACCGGACGAGCCCACCAGGTTTTCGACGTTGGCCAGGTTGAGGAAATAGCTGGCATTGGCGGTGCCGAGGGTCAGGGTATCGACGCCTACGCCAAGATCGATCAAGCGAAAGTTGGCGTTCGTGCCCATGGTCAAGAGATCCGCCACCCCGCGCCCAAAGATCGGAAGCCCGCCCGCAAGCCCGAAGCCGGTGAGATTAATCGGGGTCATGCCGTAACCCAGCTGGTAGGCATCGGCGACCGTGTCCGCGCCGTTGAACTGGAGCAGTTCCACGGAGGTTGTGAGGTCAAAGCCGCCTGGCCCGGACACAAACTGAGCCGTGCCTTGAATTCCGAATGTGTACTCCGAGCGGTCACCCGGCAGCGCAGCGATATCGATGCCGTTACCGCCGTTCAGCGTATCGTTGCCGCCACGGCCAATCAGGAAGTCATTGCCGTCATTGCCGTTCAGCGTGTTGTCGCCGCCATCCCCGCGCAGCACGTCGTTGAAGGCTGAGCCGTTGACCACTTCGATGCCAGTCAAGGTGTCGTTGCCGCCCCCACCGGTCGCCGTTCCAGCGGCCAGGTCGACGGTGACTGCGGCCCCGGCCAAGCCATACGCAGCGGTGTCGATCCCCGCGCCGCCGTTGAGGATGTCGTCGCCTGCTGCGCCGCCAAGGAAGTCGTTCCCGGCGCCGCCCAGCAGCGTGTCGTTGCCGGCACCGCCGCGCAGTTCATCATCGAATTCGCTGCCACGCGCCGCGTTAACGCTCGTAAGGGAATCCGTGCCGATGCCGGCGACATCACCAGCCAGCAGGCTCACGGCGGTGCCGGTTCCGAGATTCACATTCACGCCGGCCACGGCGTTGAAGTAACTGACGCGGGTATCGCCGTTGCCGATGACGGTGTCGTCGCCACCGAGCCCCTCGAACTCGTTGAAAGTGCCATTGCTGCCGGCATTGGCGCTGGCGCCGCTGAACCCGGTTGCGTCGTAGGCGTCGTTGAACTGGGTGCCGCGAATGAGTTCGATGCTCGCGAACGTCTTGTTATTGCCGTTAACAACCGCCGTGCCGGCCGCGAGCTGGACATTCACCGCACCCGTCGCCGCCGAGAAGCTGACGCGATCGAGGCCGTTGCCGCCATCGAACAGGTCAGTCCCGCCGCCACCCCCCGTCAGCAGGTCGTCGCCGTCGCCGCCAAACAGTTGGTTGTCGCCGGCATCACCGTGGATGATGTCATTACCGGAGCCGCCGACCACGTTCTCGATCGAGATCAGCGTGTCGTTGCCGATCTCCGGACCGCTGGCAGTTCCCGCCGCGAGATCGACGGTGATCCCCTGCGTCGCGCTGGAATAGATCACGGTGTCGATCCCGACGCCGCCGATGTAAGTGTCGTCGCCTGCACCGCTGCCGCCGACTAGCGTATCATCGCCGTCGCCGCCATCGACGAGATCGTCGCCATCGCCGGCAACGAGCGTGTTGTTTCCCGCGTTGCCAATGAGTGTGTTATCGCCGTCGTTGCCGGTAACCGAAATATCGGCGATTCCCGTGAGAGTTACGTTCTCCACGTTGTCGGGCAAGTCGATATCGTCGGTGCCGCCGTAGGTTACGTTGTCGACGCCGGCCGTACCGAGCGATTTGCTGAGCGCTGCCGCGTTGCTGAGGTCGATGTCGACGCCGCCCTGGTCGTTCGCCGTGAGCGTGGCGGCAAACGGCAGATCGTCAACGGCGCGGATCGCATCCGTGAAGACGAACAGCTCGACGTTCCGCGCGGTATCGGTCTCGCCGGAATCAACGTCGGCGACCTGGATCGCGCCGTCGCCCAGGCGGATGAACTGATACGACGCGAGCTGTCGCAGATAGACGGCGATATCAGTACCGTTGCCGCCATCAATCGAATTCATCCCCTTCGCCCCCGGTCAGGAGGTCGTTGCTGTTGCCGCCCGAAAGGGTGTCGTTGCCATCATCGCCGGAGATAATGTCCGTGCCGTTGCCGCCGGCGACCGTGTCGTCCCCATCCCCACCCGACAGAATATCGGTGCCATTGCCGCCATCGACGGTGTCGTTGCCGTTGCCACCGAGCAGGAGGTCGTCGCCGTTTTCCCCCAACAGCGTGTCGTTGCCATTGCCTCCGTAGACGATGTCGTTGCCGTTGCCCGCCTTGATGAGATCGGCGGAATTGGTGCCGATCAGAAGATTGCTGCCGTTGCTGCCGGTAATGGTAGCCATAACGTCCCCCATCTGAATCTTTTGACGCGATCCCGCGCGAGATTTCGCCGAGGATGGAGAGCGCGACAACACCCAAATGGGTGTATCGCCGGATCAGGAACGGGTGATCTTTGCAAGCAGCCCGGTGAACTCGGCCTGCCGCCCGGTGCCGGTCTTCCGCCGCAGGCGGGAATGAAGCCGCAAGCTTGCGACAAAACACAGCTTCCAGATGTGCAATCCGATCGACGGACTGCTGTCTGTGTACAGTCGGCAGAGCGGTGGAATCCAAACCAGCGACATCCGACTAGGGCTTGCGCTGGACCAGGACATGTTCTCCTGGATCGGGATAAATTAGCCGGCGGACTCGGGGCCCGCCCCCCTGGGGGCTCGTTCATCAACAAGGAAGGATCGGCTTGACCCATTTGATCTAAGCCCTACGCTCGCACTGGCTGTGGAGCCGCTTGGGGGGCGCTCCGATGCGCAGAGTCGATCCTGGCAAGCTTGCGCGCGCCAGCGCGCTGCTCGGCGATACCGTCCTGAAGCCTGCCGGCTGGCCGCAGGTGATGGAGGAGATCTCCAATTCCGTTGGCGCGACTGGCGCGGCACTCCTGCACAGCGACGTCCGGACACCTGGCATTCCGCGAACGACGGCCGTGCAGGGGCTGTTGAGCTGCTACTTCCAGAATTCACTGGGCATTCGCGCTTGCTGACGCCGGACGAAATCCAGGGGTGCATAATGGGTAGGCGCGCGGTCGACCTGGACCAATTGCAAGCGGCGAGCGCTCGACTTGGCGACGCAGCCATCGATCCGACGATTTGGCCAGAAATCATGGAGCAGATCAGCGCGGCAGCCCAGGCGACTGGCGTCATGCTCCTCCAGAGCGATGTACGGACGCCAGATATACCGCGCACGGCCGCGGTGGATGAGTATGTCCGCAGCTATTTCGGCAACGGATGGCACATTCGAGATGTCCGTGCTGAGAGAGCAGTGCCGCGGTTGCTGCAAGGCGAGAAGGTCATCATCGATCAAGACATCGTGACGCCTGAGGAAATGCAGCGCGTTGGCCTGTACGCGGAATCATTGAATCGGCATGGCCTGCACTGGTTCGCGGCCATCGGCTTCTGGTCCGGCCCGGCGCTGTGGGGCTGCACAATTCAGCGGTCGCGCCGAGACGGAGCGTTTGATCGCTACGACAAGCGCATCCTTGCCCGGTTGTCGCAACGACTGACCGAGACGGCAACGCTATCGCACGCGGTCGGTCGAGCGGTGTTGACGGGAATGACCAATGTGCTCAACCTGATCAATCAGCCCGCGATTGCAATCGACCGATTAGGGTTCGTGCTCGATACGAACCCCGCGGCCGAGCGGGTTTTCGATAGTCAGGTTTTTGTCAGAGACCGCCGTCTCCTCGTGCGTGACAAGTGTGCGAGCGCTGCGCTGGATGCGTTCATCGACCAACTGCGCACGACGCCGGATACGGCGACGCTGCCCGCTGGGCCCATCGTGATTCAGCGCTCGGGGAAAGGGCCTCTCATTGCACGCATTCTGCCTGTGGACGGCGCGGCGCGTACCCCCTTCCTTGGTGCTCGCGCGCTGCTGGTCTTGTCCGATCTGGATGTTGAGCGCCCACCGAACACCACCCTGATCGCGCAAGCCTTCGGCCTGACTCCGGCGGAAACGAGGCTTGCATCGTTGATTGCCACCGGTCTTTCTCTCGGGCAGGCGGCGGAGGAACTGGGTGTCGCCCGCGAAACCGTGCGTGCCCGGTTGAAGGCCGTTTTCGCCAAGACCGGAACGCATCGGCAGGGCGAGCTTGTAGCCCTGTTGGGGCGGGTATTCCGGTTTCCCGCCTCGTCTGGATGAAGTCATTACACTAAGACCTAGATTGCGAGACACTAAGACCTAGATTGCGAGCGCATCCCCAGCGCCATCGCCGACGTTGACATCGGGTGGCCCAGGTGTCGTTGCCGTTCCCCGCCTTGATGAGATCGGCGGAGCCGGTGCCGATCAGCAGATTGCTGCTGTTGTTTCCGGTAATGGCAGCCATAGCGTCCCCATCTGGATGTTTTGACGCGATCTCGCGCGAAGTTTCGCTGGGGATGGGAGCGACTGGCTGCTGTAGCCCACGACCGTCCCAACCTTTGCCCGCGGCCTGATTTTTTAGCGTCGGCAGCGTAGGAGGGGTTGCTACGGGAGCGGCGAGCGGAGGGCTGACCTTCGACAAGCCTACATCTCGGGCAACTGCCTGCGGAAATCTCAACATTACGGCTTATTTTTTGATCGACATGCCGATATCGTAGGCTGCATGGCGCTTCCTGCCGTCCTTGTGCGTTGTCGTTAGAACCCGGTGCTCGCATCGCCGGCTTACCGAAGGATTTTCAGTCATGAAGCTCGTCACCGCCATCATCAAACCCTTCAAGCTCGATGAGGTCCGGGATGCTCTGACCGCCATCGGCGTCCACGGCATGACCGTCACCGAGGTCAAGGGCTACGGACGACAGAAGGGGCATACCGAAATCTATCGCGGCGCCGAATACGCCGTGAACTTCCTGCCCAAGCTGAAGATCGAAGTCGGCATCGCTGACAACCAGGAAGACAAGGTCGTGGAGGCGATCACGGCCGCCGCCAAGACCGGTCAGATCGGCGACGGCAAGATTTTCGTCAACAGCGTCGGCCGCGCCGTGCGCATCCGCACGGGCGAAACCGACAACGACGCGCTCTAAGAACTTCAAGGGGGGTTAGCATGACGAAACTCGCTCTCGCGCGTTGCATGCGCGTTGGCTTTGCGGCGGCCGCAATTGCGCTGATTGCGACGCCGGTCCTGGCGCAGGCACCGGCGTCCGCGGCACCACCAAAGATCGACGCAGCCGACACCGCCTGGATGATCTCGGCGACCGCGCTGGTGCTGATGATGAGCATTCCCGGCCTGGCGCTGTTTTACGCCGGCATGGTGCGCAAGAAGAATGTGCTGGCCACCATGGCGCAAACGCTGGCCGCGGTCGCGCTCGGCTCCATCGTATGGATGGTGGTCGGGTACAGCTTGGCTTTCACCGGCGAAGGTGCGGTGATCGGCACGTTCGACCGCGTCCTGCTGCAGGGCATGGGCATTGACGCGATCAATCCGGCCGCCAAGACCATCCCGGAATCCGTGTTCATGTTCTACCAGCTGACCTTCGCGGTCATCACGGTAGCGCTGGTTGCCGGATCGGTGGCGGATCGGATGCGGTTCTCCGCGTTTCTCTGGTTCGTTGTCGGCTGGATTCTGCTGGTCTATGTGCCGATCGCGCACATGGTCTGGGGCGGCGGCTTCCTCACCCTCGGCGACAAGGGCGGCGTGCTCGACTTCGCCGGCGGCCTGGTCGTACATCTAAACGCCGGTATCGCCGGCCTGGTGGCGGCCTATGTGCTCGGCGCACGCCGCGGCTACGGCAGCGAGAATTTTGCGCCCTACGACCTCGCGCTGGCGGTGATCGGAACCGGACTGCTCTGGGTCGGCTGGCTCGGCTTCAACGGCGGTTCGGCGCTCGGCGCCGGCGCGCGTGCGGGCCACGCCATCGTCGCCACGCATCTTGCCGCCTGCGCCGGCGTGTTGACCTGGATGTTCCTGGAATGGTGGGACCGCGGCAAGCCGTCGGTGCTGGGCATGATCTCCGGCGCCATCGCCGGACTCGGTACCATCACGCCAGCATCGGGCTTCGTCGCACCGTGGCACGGCATTGTTATCGGCATGGTCGCGGGCGGGCTATGCTATTGGGGCTGCACAAAGCTCAAGCAGAAGGTCGGCTACGACGATTCGCTCGACGTGTTCGGCGTGCACGGCATCGGCGGGGCGACCGGCACAATCCTGGTGGGCGTCTTTGCAGTCGCGGCGATTGGCGAGAAGCCTGGCCTGATCGAAGGCAACGCAGGCCAGCTCGTAACTCAGCTTTATGGCGTCGTCGTCACGTTGATCTGGTCCGGCGTGCTGACTCTCATCCTCCTTAAGGTGATCAACTTCTTCGTTCCGTTGCGCGTGCGCGACGAGGACGAGCGGGCTGGTCTCGACGTCACGCTGCACGGCGAGGCGCTGCAATAACGAGAGGTCCATTTGAGCCGCGAACGGGCCCGCTAATGGCGGGCCCGTTTTTTGTCCGGGACCCCATCAAAGGCACTCTGCTCAAAACATAGGCAGCGAAAGCCTATCGTACGTCGGTTTGGCTAATCTGTTTGCAATCCCATCACACAAGCGCTCACCTCCGCGCTCGCACCGGCGCGACGGCGAAAAAACCGCAGTCCTAACAATCGGTTAACCCACAAGCCAAGGTTGGCACGGGGTTTGATTCCCATGAGGCCGGTTGTCGCACGCGTGCATGAGCGGGCGTGGCGCCAATCCAGTCAGTACGCCCGGTCTCCCCGATCGGGCCTAAGCGGGGGGTCAAACCCATGAAAATCGTCATGGCCATCATCAAGCCGTTCAAGCTCGACGAAGTCCGAGACGCTCTTACCGCGGCGGGGGTGCACGGGCTCACCGTCACCGAGGTCAAGGGTTACGGGCGCCAGAAGGGCCACACCGAAATCTATCGCGGCACCGAATACGCCGTGAACTTTCTGCCGAAGGTCAAGATCGAGGTCGCCGTTTCCACCGAACAGGCGGACAAGGTCGTTGAAGCCATCACCGCTGCCGCCAAGACCGGGCAGATCGGTGACGGAAAAATCTTCATCTTGGATCTCGATCACGCGGTGCGCATCCGCACCGGCGAAACCGACGCGGCAGCGCTGTGATCCGCGCATCCCGAACCTTGCGAACAGGAGTTTGACCATGACGACAAAGACACTCATTCGCGCGGGACTGGCGGGGCTTGCTGCTCTGGCCGTTGCCGCGCTGCTCAGTGACCCGGTGCTGGCGCAGGCCCCAGCCGCCGCTCCGGCGGCGCCTGCTGCGCCGGCGATCGTTCCCAACAAGGGCGACAACGCCTGGATGCTGGTTTCCAGCGTGCTCGTGCTGATGATGACTGTTCCCGGCCTGGCCCTGTTCTACGCCGGACTAGTTCGCCCCAAGAACGCGTTGTCCGTGCTCGCCCACGTCTTCTACACGGTGTGCATCGTTACGGTGATCTGGGTGATCTATGGTTACAGCCTCACCTTCACCGGCGGCAGCTTCATTGGCGGCTTCGACAAGATCTTCCTCAAGGGCGTGACGCTGGAAAGTCTGGCTGCGACGTTCTCGGTCGGCGTCAACATCACGGAGCTGATCTACGTCTGCTTCCAGATGACGTTCGCCGCGATCACGCCGGCGCTGATCGTCGGCGCGTTCGCCGAGCGCATGAAATTCTCCGCGGTGGCGCTGTTTATTCCGCTGTGGGTGACCTTCGTCTACTTCCCGATCGCGCACATGGTCTGGTACTGGGCCGGCCCTGACGCGATCGACGCCGCCGCCAAGGCGCTCGCTGCCGCCGCCGACGGAGAAGCCAAGACCAAGGCCGCGGCCGCGCTTGCAGCCGTCAAAGCCGACGCCGGCTTGATCTTCTCGTGGGATGCGATCGACTTCGCCGGCGGCACCGTCGTGCACATCAACGCCGGCATCGCGGGCCTGGTGGGCGCATTTCTGGTCGGCAAGCGCATCGGCCACGGCAAGGACCTGATGCCGCCGCACTCGCTGGTGATGACGTTCATCGGCGCCTGCCTGCTGTGGGTGGGCTGGTTCGGCTTCAACGCCGGCTCCAACCTGGAAGCCAGCGGCGGCGCCGCGCTCGCCATGATCAACACTTTCGTGGCGACGGCCGCGGCAGCGCTGTCATGGATGTTCGCCGAATGGGCCGTGAAGGGTAAACCTTCGTTGCTCGGCGCGCTGTCCGGCGCCATCGCGGGCCTGGTGGCCGTCACTCCCGCGGCCGGCTACGCCGGACCGATGGGCGCGATCGTGTTGGGCTTGATCGTCGGCGTGGTGTGCCTGTTCTTCTGCTCCACGATCAAGAACATGTTCGGCTACGACGACGCGCTTGACGTGTTCGGCATCCACTGCATCGGCGGCATCGTCGGCGCGATCGGCACCGGCATCCTGGTGAACCCGCTGCTTGGCGGCACCGGCATCATGGACTACGCGGCAGGCAAGATCGGCGACTACGTCTTCATCGATCAAGTCTGGGCGCAAACCAAGGCGGTACTGATGACGCTGGTGTGGTCCGGCGTGGGCTCGGCGATCATCTACAAGATCGTCGACTACACGGTCGGCCTGCGGCTCACCGTCGATCAGGAGCGCGAAGGCCTCGACCTCAACGACCACGGGGAGCGCGCCTACAACATGTAACAACCAACTCCCCCTCTTCCGCTCTGTGGGGAAGGGGGAGGAACCGGAATACGGTTGGGGCGGAACCCGGCACCGCCCTCTCCGTCGGGGGGCTCTGGTCGCAAGACCAGGGCCCCCCTCTCCGTTTTGGGGCTGGCGCCGGGCAGCCGCGATGGTTAATCACGCCTTAACCTCGCCACCCCTAAGGTGGCGCCAGTGTTTGCGGCGGGCGGTCCGCCGCACGGTCAATCGTGTCCATGGTCACCGCAGCCGCCGCAGCCTCCTCCCCGACCGCCGCGAAGGCCGAAGGCCGCTCGCCGTTCGTGCGGCTGCATGAGCTCCTGGCCGACATCAAACCTGGCAAACCGCCGATCAACCTGTCGGTCGGCGAGCCGCAGCACGCTATTCCGCCGTTCGTCGGCTCGGTGCTGGCGGCACATCTCAACGACTTTGGGCGCTACCCGGCCAACAAGGGCACCGAAGGCTTTCGCCGCGCCGCCGCCGCATGGCTGGGCCGGCGCTACAAGCTGACCCGGCCGCTCGATCCGGAAGCCGAGGCCATCGTGCTCAACGGCACCCGCGAGGGGCTGTTCCTCGGCGCGATCGCGGCGACGCGTTTCGTCGGCAAGCGGGCCGGCAAGCCCGCCATCCTGATCCCCAATCCGTTCTATGCCGCCTACTCGGCAGGCGCAGCCGCCGCCGATTGCGAGCCGGTCTATCTGCCGACCACACGGGAGACCGGCTTCCTGCCCGATCTCGACGCGATCCACGAAGATCTGCTGGCGCGCACCGTGGTGTTCTATCTGGCCTCGCCGTCCAATCCGCAGGGCGCGGTGGCCGACGTCGCCTACCTCACGCGGCTGGCCGCGCTGGCGCGCCGGTTCGGCTTTCTGGTGTTTGCCGACGAATGCTATTGCGAAATCTATCTCAACGGCCGTCCGCCACACGGCATGCTCGAGGTTTCGACGCCTGACTTCGCCAACGTGGTGGTGTTCCACTCGCTGTCCAAACGCTCCAACCTGCCGGGCTTGCGGGTCGGCTTCGCGGCCGGCGACCGCCGCTTCCTGGCGCGGTACGTCGAGCTTCGCAATATCGCGGCCCCGCAGGTTCCGGTCCCAATGCAGGAGGTCGCCATCGCGGCCTATGCCGACGAGACGCACGTCGAGAAGAACCGCGAGCTCTATGTCGCGAAGTTCGATCTTGCCGATCAGATCATCGGCGACCGCTACGGCTACCAACGGCCCGAAGGCGGCTTCTTCCTCTGGCTCGACGTCAGCGCGAAAGGCACCGACGAGGCCGTGACGACAAAACTCTGGCGCGACAGCGGGCTGCGCGTCATCCCCGGACATTACCTGGCGCGTGACGGCGCCAACGGCCGCAATCCCGGCACCGGTTATGTCCGGGTCGCACTGGTGCAAGACAAGGAAACCACGGCGGAGGCGCTGCACCGCCTCGTCGCGGTGCTCGGCTGAGCATGATCCCGAAAAGTGGAAACCGGTTTTCGGATCAGATCATGCTCAAATCGGAATAAGTCATGGCAGCAAGCGATCGAACCTTCGACCTCTCGCTCTGGACCGACGATCTGCGCGGCATGATCCGTCGCCGCATTCGCGAGTGCGGCGGCATCGCCTTGATAACGCTCGCCGTCACGATGGGGTGCGCGCTCGCCACCTGGTCGGTGCAGGACCCTTCGTTCAGCCATGCCACCGACGCACCCGTCCGCAATCTGCTGGGGGCGCCCGGCGCGATCGGGAGCGATCTGTTGATGCAGCTGCTCGGCCTTGCGTCCACCGTGCTGGTGCTGCCGGTGGCCATTTGGGGTTGGCGGATCGCGACGCATCGCGACTTCGACCGCGAATGGCAACGCCTGCTGTTCTGGCTCGCTGGCACTTCGCTCGCTTCGGGCTTTGCGTCCTGTCTGCCGAATAGTCCGAAGTGGCCGCTGCCGACCGGCCTTGGCGGTGTGATTGGTGATGCGCTGTTGCGCCTACCGGCATTCTTGTTCGGACCGCTAACCGGCGTGCATTTGATCGCGACCGCGGTGCTGTTCGGAGGGGGCGCGCTGTTTGCGATCATGATCGCCGCAGGCTTTGCCTGGCGAAGCGCCGTGCCGGAAAAGCTTGACGAGCGTTGGGCGAAAAAGGCCGCGGGCCCGATCGATGACGACGAGGAGCGAACCTCGATCTGGCGCGGCCGGCTGTTCCACGCTTTCCTGAGCCTCAAGGCGCGTATTGCCCGCTTGGTCGCGCGGCGGATGGAAGCCGACGAGCCGGTGCGGCGTGCGCCGACGCCGGTGGTGTCACCGCGCGACCGCATCGTGCCGGCACAAGGCGAACTCCTTCCGGGCGTCGAAGATGAAGACGACGATGACGGGGTAGAGATTGCAGCGCCGGCTGCGCCGCGCAAAGCGGCTAAGCCGCGCGCGCCGAGGCGTTCGAGCGGGGGCTATCAGCTTCCGCCACTCAGCCTGCTGGCGGCGGCGCGAGCCATCGACCGCTTCGCGCCGAGTCAAGAATCCATCCAGGAAACCGCCGTCGCGCTGGAGAAGGTGCTGCAGGATTTCGGGGTGCGCGGCGAGATCATCAACGCACGGCCCGGCCCGGTGGTGACGCTCTACGAGCTGGAGCCCGCGCCCGGCATCAAGTCGTCGCGCGTCATTGGTCTGTCCGACGATATCGCGCGGTCGATGAGCGCCCTATCCGCGCGCGTCGCGGTGGTGTCGGGCCGCAACGTGATCGGCATCGAATTGCCCAACGACCGGCGTGAGAAGGTCTATTTCCGCGAGATGCTGGGATCGAACGACTACGAAGGGACGCAGGCCAAGCTCCCGCTCTGCCTCGGCAAGACCATCGGCGGCGAGCCGGTCGTGGTCGATCTCGCGCGCATGCCGCATCTGTTGATCGCGGGCACCACCGGCTCGGGCAAATCGGTTGCCATCAACACCATGATCCTCAGCCTGCTCTACCGGCTGACGCCGGAGCAATGCCGGCTGATCATGGTTGACCCCAAGATGCTCGAGCTCTCCGTCTACGACCACATCCCGCATCTGCTCACGCCCGTCGTCACCGACCCGAAGAAGGCGGTGGTGGCGCTGAAGTGGGCGGTCAGGGAGATGGAGGAGCGATACAAGAAAATGTCGAAGCTCGGCGTGCGCAACATCGATGGCTACAACGCGCGCCTCGCCGACGCCAAGGCAAAGGGCGAAGCGCTGTCGCGCACCGTGCACACCGGCTACGACAAGGAAAGCGGCGAAGCGATCTACGAGAAGGAAGAACTCGATCTCGAGCCGTTGCCTTACATCGTCATCGTGGTGGACGAGATGGCCGACCTGATGATGGTCGCCGGCAAGGACATCGAAGGCGCCGTGCAACGGCTTGCCCAGATGGCGCGCGCCGCCGGGCTGCATGTCATCCTCGCCACCCAGCGTCCGTCGGTCGACGTCATCACCGGCACGATCAAAGCGAACTTCCCGACCCGCATCTCGTTCCAGGTCACGTCCAAGATCGACAGCCGCACCATCCTGGGCGAGCAAGGCGCCGAGCAGCTGCTGGGCCAGGGCGACATGCTCTACATGGCCGGCGGCGGCCGCATCAGCCGCGTCCACGGCCCGTTCGTTGCCGACGAGGAGGTGGAAAAGGTCGTCAATCACCTCAAGACGCAGGGCACGCCGCAATACCTCGAGGCGGTCACCGCCAGCCTCGAAGAGGAAGACGAGAACGGCAATCCGGTGTTCGACGGCAGCGCGATGGGCCAGGCTGGCGATGCCACCGACCTCTATCAACAGGCCGTGCAGATCGTGACCCGCGACAAAAAGGCTTCGACCAGCTACATCCAGCGCCGCCTGCAGATCGGCTACAATCGGGCCGCTTCGATCATGGAACGCATGGAGCAGGAAGGCATCGTCGGCCAGGCGAACCATGCCGGGAAGCGCGAAATCCTGGTCGGTACCGAGGAACACGACAAATACTGAGCATGATCCCGAACAGTGGGTACCGGTTTTCGGAAAGGATCATGCTCAAAAGAGCAGTCGCGAAATCGCCACAGCCATTGATTATCGGCACGCGACGGCGTTGATTGAGGGGAAGGCGGAGAAACTGATGGCGAAGCCGGCGGCTATCTGCGGGGCGTGGCTCGTTGGCTTTTTGCTGGCTGGTCCAGCGGTCGCGACGAATGCCGTGGCACAAAACGTTCCGCTTCCGGTTCCGGCGCCGCAGCGGCAAGGCACGCAGCCTCCGGCCGCGCAGCAGCAGCGGCCAGCCGCTCCGCCGATGCAGCTTTCGCCCGGCGCGCAGCGCGACCAGCGCGACAGCAAGCCTTCGGTGGCGTCGCCGGTGATCCGCCCGCCTTCGATTTTCAACTTTGGCCAAGGCCAGGCCACCGCGTTCGATGCGCGGCAGCGCGCACTGGTCGACCGGGTTAGTACATATCTGATGAGCGTGCGGGTGCTTTCCGGCGACTTCGTCCAGATCGGACCGGACGGCAGCAAGTCCGAGGGCGAGTTCTACCTGCAGAAGCCTGGCAAGGTTCGTTTCGACTACAACCCGCCGAGCCCGATCGAGCTGATCGCCGACGGCTCATCGGTCGTGGTGCGCGACCGCAAGCTGGCGACCCAGGACCTCTACCCGCTGTCGCAGACGCCGCTGCGTTTCCTGCTGGCCGACCAGCTCGACCTGATGCGCGACACCAACATCATCGGCGTCTATGCCGACGACGTGTTCGTCACCGTCGTGATCGAAGAGCGTCAAATCCTGGCCGGCACCCATCGCTTGATGCTGATGTTCAACGCCAAGGATCTGCAGCTCAAGCAATGGACCGTGACCGATCCGCAGGGCTACGACACTACTGTCGCGGTCTACAATCTCGACAGCACCAGGCGTCCGGATCCGACCTTGTTCCGGATCGATTACACGCGGCAGATTCAGTAGCGAACAGTCCAGCTACTACCCTTCACTGGTCGGATTTCGCCTCTATATTCGGTGTCGTCGCCCGCGAAAGCGGGCGATCCAGTATCCATAGCTGGAGCGGTGTGTGCTGGATGCCCGCTTTTGCGGGCATGACCCCGAGCAAGACGACATGCAATTCAAGGTCACCACCTGGAATATCAATTCGGTGCGGCTGCGCATCGATCTAGTGGCGAAGTTCATCAAGGCAGTACGCCCCGATGTGCTGTGCCTCCAGGAAACCAAATGCCCGGATGACGCCTTCCCGCGCAAACGTTTCAAGCGGCTCGGCTACGAGCATGTCGCGCTCAACGGCCAGAAGGGTTATCACGGCGTCAGCGTGATCTCGCGGCTGCCGTTCGACACCACGAGCAGGAAGGATTACTGCGGCAAGATCGACTCCCGCCACGTCGGCGTGACGTTCGGCGAGAAGGCCGGTCTTCGCGATCCGCTGACTATTCATAACTATTATGTGCCGGCGGGCGGCGACGAACCGGATCCGCAGGTCAATCCAAAATTCGCGCACAAGCTGTCATTTCTCGACGAGCTGCGCGGGTGCCCGCACATGCAGCCCGAGCCAGAACGATCGCTCGATCGTGGTCGGCGACCTCAACGTGGCGCCGCTGGAATGCGACGTGTGGAATCACAAAGCGCTGCTGAAAGTCGTCTCGCACACGCCGATCGAGTGCGAGAAACTGATTACCGCACAGAAGTCCGGCAACTGGATCGATGCGGCGCGCACCTTCGTGCGCGAGCCGGAGAAGCTTTTCACCTGGTGGAGCTATCGTTCACCGGACTGGGCCGCGGCCGACAAGGGACGGCGGCTCGATCACGTCTGGGTTTCGCAGGCGCTCGGCGATCGGCTCGCCAGCATCACGGTCGCCAAGGATGCCCGCGGCTGGAGCCGGCCGTCGGATCACGTGCCGGTCACCGCGACGCTGGAGGTTTAGCGCATGATCCCGAAAGGTGAAACCGGTTTTCGGAAAAGATCATGCGCCACGCAGAAGATCAGCGCCGGACTTCGCTGGCGTCAAGCTGGCTGCGAATGTCGGTCATTTCCTTGAGCGATTGCTCGGTTCGCGCTGCGATCTGGTCGCGCAACGTCTGCGCGGCATCGGGGTAGCCTTCCAACATCTTGAGGAACAGGCTGCGCGAGATTCGGATCACCGTCGAAGGCTCACGCGCAACCGCTGTAGCCGGGCGGGACGTGTCGGTCAGCAAGGCCAGTTCGCCGAGCAACGTCCCCGGCCCGGCGACCACTTCGCCCGATGGCCCGGGACCGGCCGGCCGCAGTTCGAACGAGCCTTCCTGAATCACGTAGCCGCTATCGGCGCTTTCGCCGGCGTGAAACAGCGTCTCGCCGTCGTGCACGTAGCGACTTTCGGCGCCGATCGCGAGAATGCGCAGCGCCGTGCGTCCAAGCAGGCGAAGCGTCGGCACGCGCTCCAGGAATGCGATGTCGTCTTCGATGCTCATGCTGCTTTTCTTTTTCGCACGACCTGTTTCGAAAACCGGTTTCCCCTTTTCGGGATCATGCGCTACGGCACCAGCTTGTAGCCTCCGGCATCCGTGACCAGGATCGCCGGATTCGCCGCATCCTTCTCGACCTTTTGCCGCAGCCGGTAGACATGCGTTTCGAGCGTGTGCGTGGTGACGCCGGAGTTGTAGCCCCAGACCTCTTGCAGCAGCGTTTCGCGCGACACCGGCCGCTGCCCGGCACGATAGAGATAGCGCAGGATCGCGGTCTCCTTCTCCGTCAGCCGCACCTTGCCGCCCTTCGGATTCATCAAGAGCTTCGAGCTGGGCCGGAACGTGTAGGGACCGATGGTGAACACCGCGTCTTCGCTCGCCTCGTGCTGGCGAAGCTGCGCTCGGATGCGCGCCAGCAGCACAGCGAACCGGAACGGCTTGGTGACGTAGTCGTTGGCGCCCGAACTCGAGGCCGAGGATCGTGTCGGAATCAGTGTCATGGCCGGTCAGCATGATGATCGGCGCCTTGAAGCCATTCTTGCGCAAAATGCGGACTGCTTCCCGGCCGTCGATATCGGGCAGCCCCACGTCCATGATGACCAGGTCCACCTGGCCGGCCTTGACCTCCTGCACGCCCTTGGTGCCGGAATCGACTGCGATCGCCTCGAACTCATCGTGCAGGGCGAGCTGCTCGACCAGGCCGCTGCGCAGCTCGTTGTCATCGTCGACGATCAGGATTTTTCGGGTATTGGGCATTAAATTCGAGCCCCGGGGCCGGCGCAACGGCGTAGCGCGAAATAGAGCATTCGGACACCAAAGAGCAAGCGCCTTACAATCTATGAAAACGATACCAATCAGGATTCTTCGAGTGCGTGCACGGCCAGGTCAGCCAACCCGCGGATGGCTGGTCGCTGGGCCGCTCGCTCTGCCGGTAGCGCTCGGCCGGGGCGGCATCAAGGCGAACAAGCGCGAAGGCGACGGCGGCACGCCGCGCGGCACATTCGTGCTGCGGCGACTGTGGTGGCGGGCTGACCGCGCCCCACGGCCCCGTACCAGGCTTCCGGTGCGGCGCATCGGGCCCAATGACGGATGGTGCGAGGATCCGCGCGACCGCCGTTACAATCGGCCTATCCGGATACCGGAAGGGAACAACGCGGACCGACTGTGGCGCACGGATGCGCTCTACGACCTCATCATTGAGATCAGCCACAACACCCGACCCAGAGTGGCAGGTCGCGGCAGCGCGGTGTTCATCCATATTGCCCGGGACAAGTTCGCGCCGACCGCCGGGTGCGTTGCCCTCAACGCCAAGGCGCTACGGCTGCTTCTGGAGCGGCTCGGGCCGCATACCCGGATCGATATTGCTTAGGAAAAATTACACGTATAGATTGAAATTCCCCGAAACTGCGACAGGTTAGCTTAACAAAATCTCCAGCGTTGCTCGCGTAACGTCGAGCCAACGCCGTTCCGCGGCATGACCTAAAGTCTTCGAGCCCTGGAGTGGCGATGGATTTAACCTTTACGCGGCAACCGCCGTCGCCGCTGCTCCGGCAGCCGATCACGCCGCCGCCATCCGTTCCGCCGCCTGCACCAGCACCGGCCGCAGCCTCCGCACCGCTTCCCCCGCCGGCACCCGCGCCCCTCGCGCCGGCCCCGAGCGCCGCGCCGGTCAACCGAAACGTGATCGGCCGCGTCCACGCGGTGACCGGCGCACAGGTGACCGTCGGCCTCAGCCCGGCGGCCGCAGCAACCGAGGCATCGAAGGCGACCGTCGGCAAATTCCTCGGCATCCTCAGCACCAGCTCGGTCATCGTCGGCATGATCACCGAAATCGCCGAGCGGCCGGCGCGCGAGCAGGACAACGCCTGCCGCAGCGTTGCGCGCCTCAATCTGGTCGGCGAGATCAAAGCCAAGGGTCCGGCCGGAACCGCATACTTCCAGCGCGGCGTCACCGAGTATCCGATCATCGGCGAGCCGGCCATGCTGATGACCGATCGCGAACTGCGGGTGATCTACGGCGGCGGCGACAGCAAGCTGCAGCCGATCGGGGTGCTGCAACAGGATCATTCCATCCCGGCGCAGATCGACATTCAGAATCTCGTCAGCAAGCACTTCGCCGTGCTTGGCACCACCGGCGTTGGCAAGTCGAACGGCGTTGCGATCATTCTGCAGAAAATTCTGGACGAACAACCTGAGCTGCGGATCTTTCTGATCGATCCGCACAACGAATACGGCCGCTGCTTCGGCGAAAAATCGCTGGTCCTGACGCCGCGCAATCTGCGGCTCCCGTTCTGGCTGTTCAATTTCGAAGAGACCGTCGACGCATTCTTCGGCGGCCGGCCGGGGGTCGACGAAGAGGTCGAGATCCTGTCGGAGGTCATTCCGCTCGCGAAGGCGGTGTACGGCCAGTACAAGGGCGGCGGCGCGAACGATCGCCAGCTCGCCAAGCGGAAGGACGTGCGATCGTCCGGGTTCGGCGTCGACACGCCGGTGCCGTATCGGATCGAGGATCTCACCGCGCTGATCGACGAGCGCATGGGCAAGCTCGAGAACCGCTCGCGCACCGCGATCTACAACAAGCTGCTGCAGCGCATTCAGACCTTCCGCAATCATCCGCGCTACGGCTTCATGTTCGAGAACGCCACGGTCGGGGGCGACACCATGGTGGAGGTGCTGAGCCACCTGTTCCGGCTGCCGTCGAACGGCAAGCCGATGACGATCATGCAGCTCGCAGGATTTCCCGCCGAGGTGGTCGATTCCGTCGTGTCGGTGCTCTCGCGCATGGCATTCGACTTCGGCTTGTGGAGCGATGGCGCCTCGCCGCTGCTGTTCGTCTGCGAGGAAGCGCACCGCTACGCGCCGGCCGATTCCAAGATCGGCTTTGGCCCGACCCGCCGCGCGCTGTCACGCATCGCGAAAGAAGGCCGCAAGTACGGCGTTTTCCTCGGCCTGGTGACGCAGCGGCCCGCCGAAATCGATACGACGATCATTTCCCAGTGCAGCACGCTGTTCGTGATGCGGCTGTCGAACGATCGCGACCAAGTGCTGATCCGCTCAGCAGTGTCGGACGCTGCCGCCAATCTTCTGACTTTCATCCCTTCGCTCGGGACCGCCGAGGTCTTCGCCTTTGGCGCTGGCGTCGCGCTGCCCACGCGCATGAAATTCCGGGAGGTGCCGCCGCATCTGCGCCCGACCAGCGAGGCCGGCGGCAACACCCGTGTTGCAACCGGAATGTCGGCCGATCGCGATCTGATCGCCTCAGTCATCGACCGGTGGCGCGCTTCGACCATAAGTCACAAGGGCGCGTTCGACGACGACGGCGAGCTCGGCTCATGGAACGATACCTCGCCTCCCCAAATGGCGCCGGCACCCCCCGCGCCGCCCAGCTACGAGCCGCAGCGGCCGAGTATCGAGCAGCGGCCCGCCTTCGATCCGCAGCGATCCAGCATCCTGCGCAAGCCGATACTGGCCGAACCTGCCGCACCACCGGCAGCCCCAGCGCCCACGCGCTGGCGCTAGTTCTTTCCTTTAGCGATGGCCAAAAATCGCGGTGCCGACCCGCACGTGGGTCGCGCCCATTGCGATCGCGACCGGATAGTCCGCGCTCATCCCCATGGACAAGAGCTTGAGCCCGTTGCGAGCGGCAATCTTGGCCGTCAGCGCAAAGTGCGGCGCCGGCGCTTCTTCCAGCGGCGGAATGCACATCAGCCCGCCGATCGTCAGGCCATGAGCGTCGCGGCACCGTGCCAGGAACGCATCCGCGTCCTGTGGAAGCACGCCTGCCTTCTGCGGTTCCGCGCCGGTGTTGATCTCGACGAACAGCAAGGGCCGGCGGCTGGTCTTCGCGAGCTCCTTCGCCAGCGCTTCGCAGAGGCTGGGCCGATCGACCGAATGGATGGCGTCGAACAGCGCCACGGCCTCCTTCACCTTGTTCGATTGCAGCGGCCCGATCATGTGCAGTTCAAGGCCGGGATGCCGGGCCTGCAGTTCCGGCCACTTGGCTTTGGCCTCCTGAACGCGGTTTTCGCCGAACACCCTTTGCCCTGCCGCGATGACCGGCTCGATAGCATCCGCTGCGAACGTCTTGGCGACCGCCACCAGCGTCACGCTCGAAGGATCACGCCGCGCCTCAGCGCAGGCGCGCACGATCGCTTGCTTGACCGCCGGTAGGCCGGTCGCGGCCACTGTCATGCTCATGAGGAGCAGATTACATCAGCCGGAATTGCCCGGCGCGAATTTTGTCGGCCGCGTGTGGGCTGCGGGCGAAACGACCGCTAGAACGGGCGCTGCGCCGGACGCGGATCGACGCCACGGTGAATCGTCACCTCGGCTTCGCGGCGCGTCGGCGGATCGGACAACGGCGGGCTGATCCCATATCGTGCGAACTCCGCCGAAATATCGGCGCGGACCGTCCGCGCCGCCCCGATGTCGGTGTTGCCGCCGGCAAAATCGTGCTTTCTGCGTTTCGCCATGCCGCGTCCATAGAGCGACGCCGCCTTGTTGGGATCGATGCGCAGCGCCGCGTCGTAGTCGGTAATGGCCTCGTCGTAGCGACCGGATTTGAGATGAACAAACGCGCGGCTGTCCAGCGCGTGAACGAAATCGGGCCGCAGCCGCAGCGCCTCGTTGCAATCCGCCAGCGCCGCCTGCAAGTAGCCGACCACCGCGCGGGTCCAGCAGCGGCTGTTCCAGGCGCCGGCATTCGCGGGCTGCAGGCGCGTGACCTGGTCGTAGTCGGCGATCGCGGACGAAAACTGCCTTCGGCTCTCCTGCGCGATGGCGCGGCTGAAGTAGGCGGCGACGTACTTCGGGTCGAGCCGGACCGCTTGATCGTAGTCGGCAATTGCACGCGCGGCTTGGCCCTTCTTCAGCAGGGCGTTGCCGCGATTGTTGAATGCGACCGCATCGCGCGGATCCGCCTTGATGGCGTCGTCGTAATCGCGAAGCGCCTTATCCAGCTCGCCTTTGCGCTCGTAGGCAACGCCCCGATTAACCAGCGCGTCCTGGTATTTGGGATCGATCGCCAGCGCCTGATCGTAGTCCCGGATTGCGCGATCGGGATCGCCCTTGGCGTAGTGCGCATTACCGCGGTTATAGAACGCAATGGCGTAGCGCGGATCGAGCGTCACCGCCTCGTCGAAATCTTGGATGGCCCGATCGTAGTCGCTGCGGCTGGCGTGCACATTGCCACGATTGTTGAGACTCACCGCATCGGGCTCGAGGCGGATCGCCTCGTCATAGTCGGCAACAGCGCGGTCACGATCGCCCTTGTTGAAGTAGGCCAGCCCGCGATTGCCATAAGCGGAAGCATATTTGGGGTTGAGCCGGATCGCCTCGTCGTAATCCGCAATCGCGTTGTCGTGGTCGCGCTTGCTGGCGCGGGCGATGCCACGGTTGTGGAATGCGGCGGCCTGTGAGGGATCGTGCTTGATGGCCTGGTCGTAGTCGGCGATGGCGCGCGCCACTTCGCCCTTCGCGGTCCACTCGACGCCGCGATTGCTGTAGGCCTGCGCCAGCGCGCGGCCGGTGTATTGCCCCGAGTTGATGGCGCGGTCGCAGGCGGTGAGCGCGGCCTGGCCGGACGCCTTGGCGCAGGTCGCCCAGTCGTCGGCTTGTGCGAACAACGTTGACAGGCCGGCAATCGACAGGCCGGCAAGCAGCGCGACGCGAGGAACCCCGCAAGCCATACGTCCCCTTCCCCGCCGCGTTAACAAGTTAACGCCCGCCCCGGGGCGGCCCAACTCGTTTCAGCCAATAGAGTTAACGCGGGAACCGCGGCTCTCTCTTGCGAACGTCATGGTACCGTCACACGTCGCCGCCCATTCTAGCGCACCTAATAAATGGCCCCTTTTTCCTCGCGCTGGATTGGCAAGCACCATCATGTCCCCGATTGAAGAGAAACACCGCGCCCGCGTCGAGAACGAGCTGGCTGACAGCTTTGACGAAGAGTACGAGCTGGAACTCGACGACGATCGTCTCGACAACCTGCTGGCCGACACCGCCGATCACGCCAAGCCCGAGGGCCTGGACCGGCGGATCTATTTCCGCGAGCTGTTCCGCCTGCAAGGCGAACTGGTCAAGCTTCAGGACTGGGTCGCCAACGAAAAGAAAAAGATCGTGGTGATCTTCGAGGGTCGCGATTCCGCCGGCAAGGGCGGCGTCATCAAGCGCATCACCCAGCGGCTCAATCCGCGCATCTGCCGCGTCGCCGCGCTGCCGGCGCCGAACGAGCGCGAACGCACGCAATGGTACTTCCAACGCTACGCCACGCACCTGCCCGCCGGCGGCGAGGTCGTGCTGTTCGACCGCAGCTGGTACAACCGCGCCGGCGTCGAGCGGGTGATGGGCTTCTGCAACGAAACCGACGTGCAGGAGTTTTTCCGCTCGGTGCCCGAGTTCGAGCGCATGCTGGTGCGCTCGGGCATCACGCTGATCAAGTACTGGTTCTCGATCACCGACGACGAGCAGCAATTCCGCTTCCTGATGCGCATCCACGATCCGCTCAAGCAATGGAAGCTGAGCCCGATGGACGTGCAAGCGCGCGCCCGCTGGGAGCAGTACACCAAGGCCAAGGAAGAGATGCTGGAGAAGACCCACATCCCCGAAGCGCCGTGGTGGATCGTCGACGCCGTGGACAAGAAGCGGGCCCGGCTCAATTGCATCACCCACCTGCTCAGCCAGATCCCCTACTCGGAGGTGGGGCGGCCGCCGGTCGTATTGCCGGACCGGGTCCGCAACCCGGAATACCATCGCGGCCCGATCCCGCCGGAGATGTATGTCCCGGCGGTGTTTTGAGGGCGCTGGGCCTGCGCCGGCGCCCCGGTTGACGTTGACCAGGCGGCATTGATGGCCTAGTCCAGCCACGTCTGGGGCCATAACTCGCAGATTCGATGAGTTCCGAGCGCTACAACGCCCGCGAAGCGGAAATTCGCTGGCAAAAGATCTGGGACCAACGGGACATCTTCAAGACCCGCAACGACGACCCGCGCCCGAAATACTACGTGCTGGAGATGTTCCCCTATCCGTCGGGGCGCATCCACATGGGCCACGTGCGCAACTACACGATGGGCGACGTGGTCGCCCGATACAAGCGCGCCGTCGGTTTCAACGTGCTGCATCCGATGGGCTGGGACGCGTTCGGGCTTGCGGCCGAGAACGCTGCGCTCGAGCGCGGCATCCATCCCAAGAGCTGGACCTACGACAACATCGCTGCGATGAAGAAACAGCTCCAGTCCATGGGGCTGTCGCTCGACTGGGCGCGCGAGGTCGCGACCTGCGACCCGAGCTACTACAAGCACCAGCAGAAGATGTTCCTCGACTTCGTGAAAGCGGGGCTGGTCGAGCGCAAGAAGTCGAGCGTGAACTGGGACCCGGTCGACATGACCGTGCTCGCCAACGAGCAGGTGATCGACGGCAAGGGCTGGCGATCCGGCGCGCCAGTGGAGCAGCGCGAGCTCACCCAGTGGTTCTTCAAGATCAGCGACTACTCCGAAGACCTGCTCAAGTCGCTCGATCGGCTCGATCGCTGGCCGGAGAAGGTCCGCCTGATGCAGGCGAACTGGATCGGGCGCTCCGAGGGCCTGCATGTGCGTTTTGCGCTCGACCCGGCGACCACGCCGGGCGGCGAATCGGAGCTGGAAGTCTTCACCACGCGGCATGACACATTGTTCGGCGCGAAGTTCATGGCGATCGCACCGGATCATCCGCTCGCGGCCGCCACGGCGGCGAAGAATCCGAAGCTTGCCGAGTTCATCGCCGATTGCAAACGCCGCGGCACCGCGCAGGCTGCGATCGACACCGCCGAGAAGATGGGTTTCGACACCGGGATCAAGGCAATCCATCCGTTCGATCCGGACTGGAAGCTGCCGGTCTACGTCGCGAACTTCATCCTGATGGAGTACGGCACCGGCGCGATCTTCGGCTGCCCGGCCCACGACCAGCGCGACCTCGACTTCGTCAACAGGTACGGTCTGGGCAACACGCCGGTGGTCTGCCCGTCGGGCCAGGACCCGAAGAGCTTCGTGATCACCGACACCGCTTATGACGGCGACGGTACGATGATCAACTCGCGCTTTCTCGACGGCATGACCATCGAGCAGGCGAAGGAGGAAGTCGCCAGGCGGCTCGAAGGCGAGCGCCGCGGCAACCGTCCGGTCGGCGAGCGTCAAGTCAACTATCGCCTGCGCGACTGGGGCGTCTCGCGCCAGCGCTACTGGGGCTGCCCGATTCCGGTGATCCACTGCGAGGCATGTGGCATCGTCACAGTGCCGGAAAAGGATCTGCCGGTGACGCTGCCAGAAGACGTCACATTTGATCGCCCCGGCAATCCGCTCGACCGCCACCCGACATGGAAGAACACCACCTGCCCGCAGTGCGGCAAGCCCGCGCGGCGTGAGACCGACACGATGGACACGTTTGTCGACTCGTCATGGTATTTCGCACGCTTCACCGATCCGTGGATCGAAAATGCACCGACCGACCGCGCGGCCGTCGATCGCTGGCTGCCGGTCGATCAATACATCGGCGGCATCGAGCACGCGATCCTGCATTTGCTCTACAGCCGGTTCTTCACCCGCGCCATGAAGGCGACCGGGCACGCCGGTATCGACGAGCCATTCGCCGGCCTGTTCACCCAAGGCATGGTGGTGCACGAGACCTATAAAAAGAAGAACGGCGAATGGGTAACGCCGGCCGAGGTGACGATCGAAGGCGCCGATGAGAATCGAAGCGCCAAGCTCAACGCGACCGGCGAGCCGATCGAGATCGGGCCGATCGAGAAGATGTCGAAGTCGAAACGCAATACGGTCGATCCCGACGACATCATGACCACCTACGGCGCCGACGTGGCGCGCTGGTTCATGCTGTCGGACTCGCCGCCGGAACGCGACGTGGAATGGACCGAGCGCGGCGTGCAGGGCGCCTGGCGCTTCACGCAGCGGCTCTGGCGCCTGGTCGGCGAGGCGACCGAGGTCGCGAAGTCGGCGCCGGCGGCGCGGCCCGACAATTTCGGCGAGGCGGCGCTGCGGCTTCGCAAAGCATCACACGGCGCACTGGCCAAGGTTTCCGACGCGATCGAGAAGCTGCACTTCAACGTTTGCGTCGCGCACATCTATGAGTTCGCCAACACGCTTGGCGCCGTGCTCAGCGAAAAAGGCACGCCGACGCCGGACCTGGCCTGGGCGGTTCGCGAGGCCGCCGAGATCCTGGTGCGGCTGTTCCACCCGATGATGCCCCACCTCGCCGAGGAATGCTGGGCCGAGCTCGGCCACAATACCCTGATCGCCAGCGAGCCCTGGTCCGCGGTCGAGGCCGCTCTTCTCGTTGAGAACACGGTAACTTTGCCGGTGCAGATTAACGGCAAGAAGCGAGCCGAGGCGACGGTGGCGCGCAATGCGACAAACGCAGAGATTGAGGCTGCCGTCCTGGCGCTCGATGAGGTAAAACGGGCGCTCGATGGCAAACGCCCGAAAAAGGTCATTGTCGTCCCGCACAGGATCGTCAATGTGGTGGTCTGAGCCGAGCCCACGGGTGCGCCAGCTGGCCCGCTTCGCCATGACCGTGGCGATCGCAGGCCTTGCCGCCGGCTGCTTCCAGCCGCTCTATGCATCGCGCTCGATCACCGGCGGCTCGGCCGTGGCCGAGCAGCTGCGCGGTGTCGAGCTCGCCCCCATCCCGACGCAGAACGCATCGCCGGCGCAGCGCATGGCCGCAGAGCTGCGCAACGCGTTGATCTTTGAACTGACCGGCGGCGCCCCGGCCGGCGCCCCGACGCATCGGCTGTCTCTCTCGCTCGTCCCGGTTGCGCAACAGGTCATTGTCGATATCACGACGTCGCGGCCCGACGTCGAGCAGACTGGCGTCAATGCGACGTACAGCCTGACCGAAATCGCCACCGGCAAGGTTGTCTTGACCGGTCAGACCTTCTCGCGCGTCTCCTACGACAACCCCGGACAGGAGCAGCGCTTCGCGCGCGCCCGCGGCCGCCGCGACGCCGAAAACCGCGCCACCAAGGTCATCGCCGAAGACATCCGCTCGCGGCTGGCGTCGTACTTTATTGCGGGTACGTAGACATTTGCGTTGTGAACTTTCCGAAAACCGGTTCCCACTTTTCGGCATGACACGCTAGCGTCAGCGCTCGGCCCGCCAGGGCAAAATCGACACCATGGTCGCGATCAAGAAATCCGAGGCCGATGCCTTCGCCGCGCGCCCCGATCCGGCCCGGCTGATCGTGCTGCTGTATGGCCCCGACGCCGGCCTGGTGCGCGAACGCGCCGAGCGGATCATCCGCAGCTCGGTCGAAGACCTGAACGATCCTTTCGCGCTGGTGCGGCTGGAGGGCGATGAGCTGGCTTCGACGCCATCGCGCTTGGCCGAGGAGGTGCACACCGTGCCGCTGTTCGGTGGCAAGCGGGCGATCTGGATCAAGGCCGGCAGCCGGAATTTTGCGCCGGCGGTCGACATGGTGCTGGACACGCCGCCGGTCGACTGCCGCGTCGTGATCGAGGCGGGCGATCTGCGCAAGTCCTCGCCGCTGCGCACCGCGTGCGAGAAGGCCAAGGCGGCGGCCGCGATCGCCTGTTACGCCGACGACGAGCGCGATCTCGTCCGTCTCATCGATGACGAGATGCGCAACGCGAAGCTCACCATCGCGCCGGATGCGCGCGCCGCGTTGATTGCCTTGATCGGCGGCGACCGGCAGGCCTCGCGCAGCGAGATTCGCAAGCTGACGCTTTACGCCCAGGGCCAGGAGCAGGTCGGGCTCGCCGACGTGCTCGCCGTCGTGGCCGACGCCTCGGCGCTGGCGCTCGACGCGGTGGTGGACGCGGCGTTCGCCGGCCGCCCCGGCGAAGCGGAAGCGCAGTTCACCAAGGCGCTGGATGCCGGCACCGCGGCCGGCACCATCCTGGGGGCGGCGCTGCGCCATGTCGGTCAACTGCACAAGGCGCGCGTGGCGATCGATGCAGGCGAGCGTCCTGACGCGGCGCTCTACGGCTTCATGCCGCCCATTCATTTCGGCCGCAAGCCGCAGGTCGAATCCGCACTGCGGGCCTGGACCTCCTCGCAGCTGTCGCGCGCCATGCAGCAGCTCGCCGACGCGCTGCTCAATGCCCGCCGCACGCCGGCGCTCGCCGACGCGCTCGGCCAGCGCGCGCTGTTGCAGGTGGCGATGACGGCACGCCGTAAGGAGCGGTAGGGCGGGTTAGCCGACTTGTCGTTTCGCGGCGAGGAGATTCAGCGCGCGGTTGCGATCGGCGCGTAGCGCATTCGACGCTCGCTTCTCCAGCGTCAGCGTGTCGGCATCCCTGGCAATGCGCCAGAACCGCTAGAGCCCGTTGATGATCAGGAAGAACGGATCCCACTCGCTCCAGGCGGTGCCGTCGAACCCGCGCACCCACATGAGTTCGCTGCTGGGACCCACGGCGCCGCCGTGCAGCTCGACGCCAGCAAGATCGGCCGCAGCGACGTTGATGTAGGTGTGGGGGTCGCGCTGCACGCCACCGGTCGAGAAGTAGCCGCTGTCGGCCGCCGCCCCCGCATCGTAGAACTGGTACTGGGTGATGGGGTCGCCATCGGCATCGAAGGTGGTGAGGATGTCGGTCACCGCGGTGGAAGCGTTGGGCTGCGAGACCTGAACGTCGATCGTCACCACCGGCGCGGTGTTCGCGCCCTCCTGGGTGACCAGCGTGAAGGCATCCCACGCGCCCCAGGCGGCGCCGTCGAACGCGCGCACCCACATCAGGTCGGTGCCAGCGGCCTGCCCGGCGCGCAGCTCGACCGTCCCAAGGTCGGCGGCCGCGATGGTGATGTACTGGCCCGCCGCGCGTTGCCCGCCGTTCGCGGTCCACAGGTAGCCGCTGCCCGCCGCCGTGCCGGCATCGTAGAACTGATATTGCGCGATGGCATCGCCGTCGGCATCGCTGACGCTGACGAGGGGTTCCAGCGTGATTGAACCGTCGATCTGCAGGTTCTGATCGCCGATGGCCGCGACCGGCGCCGTGTTCGGGCCCGGCCCGGCGCTTGATGTCGTCAGCGTGAACGGGTCCCAATCGCTCCAGACGGCGCCGTTGAAGGCGCGCACCCACATCAGCTCGCCGCCGGTCGCCGCCCCACCGCGCAGCCAGGTGGTGCCGAGATCGTCGGCATCGATGGTGACGTAGGTGTTGTCCGCGCGCCGGCCGAGGTCGGCGGTCCAGAAGTAGCCGCTGCTCGCCGCTGCTCCGGCATCGTAGAATTGATACTGGGTGATGGCGTCGTCGCTGTCGCCGGCGCTGAGGCGGCCCTGCACCTGGATCCACTCGTTGGGCAGCACGTTCTGATTGCCCATCGCTGCGAGCGGCGCGTCGTTGGCGCCGTTGAATGTAATGTTGAGGGTCTCCGTGTCGTTCAACGTGCCGTCGCTGACCCGCACGGTGAAGCTCTCGGACGCCCCGGCCTTCAGCGCCTCGATCCCGGCATCGCGCGGCACGAAGGTGTAGGCGCCGCTGTCGCTGGCGACATAGAGCGTGCCGAAGTTCGAGATGCGCGACACGTCATAGACCGTGCCGCCGATGTTGGTGGCGCCGCCGGCCGTTCCGCCGGTGATGCCGTAGATCAGGTCATCGCCGTCGATGTCGTCGCCGCCGAGCGTGCCGCTGACCGCCGCGAACATGTCGTTGCCGGCCGTGTCGGTGTAGGTGATGCCCGACACCACTGCCAGCGTCGGTACTTCATTCGCTTGCAGTTCGAGCGCACCAATATCGACAGTCGCGCCGACTTGCCGCGCGAAGCCGCGCGCGTCGATCAGCAGATTTTCCGCCGTATTGCTGTTCCCGTCGGCGTCGGTGGTGTCGACCGGCAGGATGGTGTTCGCCGCATTGTGCGCGATGCCGCCTGCCTTGATGGCGACCGTCTGCGTCGGGCCGCGGTTGTCGGCCAGCACGCCGCTATCGACGCCGAGCGCATTGATGCCGGTGTCGTGGAAGATGTCCGTGATGGCGGCGATGATGAAGTCGGGGACCGCGGCCCCCCCAGCCGCAACCGACAACACGTTGTCGCCGAGCAAAGTCACGGTGCCGCCGGCATGATTCAGATCGCCACCGAATGCCGCCGTGTTGCCGGCGACGATGGTGTTGGTCATCGTCAGGATGGAGGCGTTGTAGATGCCGCCGCCGAAGGACGCGGTGCCTCCCGTTATCGTGACATTGGTCAGCGCGAGGTTGGCGGCGTTGTTGATGGCTCCGCCGAAAGCACCATTGGCGCTGTTTGCGGAGAACGTCGTGTTGGTCAGACTCCCGGTACCACTGATGTTCAAGGCGCCGCCAAAGCCGCCGGCCGCGGTGTTGGCCGAAAACAGCACGTTGTTGGTCGTCAGCGTACCCGAACTGCTGATGCCGCCGCGAAATCCGCTGGTCGCCGCGTTGCCCGTCACAGTGCTGTTGACCAGCGTCAGTTGACCCGCGTTGTTGATGCCGCCGCCGAAACCGGCGGAAGCGACACCGCCCGTGATGGTGAGCCCATGCAGCGTCGAAGTGCCGCTTATTATCAGGATGACGCGCGAGAGCCCGTTGGCATCGAGCGTGATGTCGGCTCTGCCGTCACCGTTGACGTCGCCGTCGATGGTGACGTTGCTGGTGATTTCGAGCTCGGTGCCGCCGAGCGTGATGACGCCATCGTTGACGCCGGCCGTGCTGCCGCCGGTGATCGACGCGGCGAAATTGATTGTATCGGCGCCCGAGCCCGCCGGGGCATCGCCGGCGGCGGCATCCGTGTTGGCGGCCTGCAGTGCCTCGCGCAGCGATATTTTGCCGTCGACCGCAATGGTGTCGTCAAGCGTCGAGACGATGAAGGTGGTCATTCCTGCTCTTTCCTGTCGCCTTTGCGGCGACGTTTTCACTCATTCTCATAGTGCCGCCTCCGGCGCGATCGCCTGCGCCGGCAGCGGCAAACGGCGCGCAGCGCCGCGCGCGCAAGCCGGTGTCGCCGGCCGCGGACAGCATGGCGCCTGCAGTTGTGGATTGACCCCCCAGCGTCCTAGCTAGACCCGGCAAGATCGGCGGCAGCGACGTAGATGTACGTGTGCGGATCGCGCTGCACGCCACGGTGGATAAGTAGCCGACTGAGGGCTGGGGCTGATGGAGCAGGCGGCGCTGTCGGCGTAGAAAACGGGATGGATGCGCTCAGCTCCCGGTATACGCCGGGAAGGGCTTAACCCCTGCGCATCGTTAATGGTTGATAGTCAGTTCAGGAAATCAAGATAATCCGAGCTGGATTTGTAGTCCATGCTCGCGGGGCAGGAGGTCTAGAGGACTGTCGCACATCCCGGCCGGCTTCGGCGTCCCGCTGTGTGCAAACCGGGCGAAAAATTTACGATTGGTAAAGGAGTAAGGCCAAGCCCTAGGAATTGGGTCGCGCGTCCTCTCCCAATTCAGATTCCATCAATTATTCAATGCCTTATGCCGTCAGCCCGCCCCTTACGTGGCGCGTCAGCGCCCACAGCAGGCGGCCCGGACGCATGTGCGGTGAGGTCGCGAACGACGCCGCGCCAATCCGCCCTACTCGTTCGCGGCAATCAGCCGTCCTTCTCCAACCGCCGCAGCACTTCTTCGAGCTGCTCGAGATCGCGGTAGTGGATGTGCAGAATGCCCCACTTGCCGCGGTGATCGACGCTGACCACAAGGCCGAGCGCATCCGAGACGCGCTTCTCCAACGCCAGCGTGTCGGCATCCTTCGCGACGCGCTTTCGCGGCTTCAGCTTCTTCGCCTGCGCCTCGCCATCCTTGCGCGCCCAGGCTTCGACCTGGCGCACGTTGAGGCCGCGGTTGACGATCTCGTCGGCGAGCTGCTCGGCGTTGGGCTGGCCGAGCAACGCGCGGGCGTGGCCCGCGGTCAGCTTGCCGGCGCGAACGTGGGCTTTGATGGTATCGGAGAGATTGAGCAGCCGCATCGTGTTGGCGACGTGGCTGCGGCTCTTGCCGACGATCTTCGCGACCTCGTCGTGCGAGTGGCCGAACTCGTTGACCAGCGCCTGATAGCCGCTCGCCTCCTCGATCGCATTGAGATCGGTGCGCTGCACGTTCTCGATGATGGCAAGCTCGAGCGCTTCACCGTCGCTCGCTTCGATCACGACGATCGGCACTTCGTGCAGGCCGGCGCGCTGCGCGGCGCGCCAGCGCCGCTCGCCGGCGATGATCTCGTAGGCGTCGGCGCCGCGGCTGCGCACCACGATCGGCTGGATGATGCCGCGCTGGCCGACCGACGCGGCGAGATCGTCGAGCTCGGCCTCGGAGAATTGCTTGCGCGGATTGCGCGGATTGGCGCGGATGAATTCGATCGGCACGCGGCGCTGACTGCGATGCCGCTCGGTTGCGTGCGTCTCGACGCCGACGTCGCCCATCAGCGACGCGAGGCCCCGCCCCAGCCGCGAGCGCGCGGCATCATCCGCCATGACTGACTCCTCAGAGCTGTTCACGATGCACCTCGTTATTCTTGGTCATTGCCGGGCTTGACCCGGCAATCCATCTTTTTGTGAAAAAGATAGATGCGCGGGTCACGCCCGCGCATGACGGCGGAGTCAATTTGCACGCAGTTCTTTTTCGCGCTGAATGATTTCAGTCGCGAGCCGCAGATACGCTTCGCTGCCGACGCACTTGAGGTCGTACACCAGCACCGGCTTGCCGTACGACGGTGCTTCGGAGACGCGCACGTTGCGCGGAATGATGGTGTCGTAGACCTTCGGTCCCATGAACTCGCGCACGTCGGCGACGACCTGGTTGGACAAATTGTTGCGCGCATCGAACATGGTGAGCACGACGCCATGGATGGTGAGATCGGGATTGAGCGTGCTCTTCACCTGCTCGACGGTTTTCAAGAGCTGCGACAATCCTTCGAGCGCGAAGAACTCGCACTGCAGCGGCACCAGGATCGCGTGCGCCGCCGCCATCGCGTTGACGGTGAGCAGGTTGAGCGACGGCGGACAATCGACCAGCACATAGGTGAAGTCGTTGACGCCGGCGAACTTGTTGGCGTTGAGCGGTGCGGTTGCGCTGCGCAGCCGGTAGGCGCGGTCCTTGGCCTGGCCGATCTCGAGCTCGAGGCCGGACAGATCCATGGTCGACGGGCGCGAGCGACAACCGCGGCACCGCGGTCGAGACGATGGCAGTCGCGCAGCGGCGCGTCGCCGATCAGGACGTCGTAGGTCGAGCAGCGGCGGTTGCGCCGGTCGATGCCGAGGCCGGTCGAGGCGTTGCCCTGCGGATCGAGGTCGATGATCAGCACGCGCTCGCCGATCGCCGCCAGCGCGGTGCCGAGATTGATCGCGGTGGTGGTCTTGCCGACGCCGCCCTTCTGGTTGGCGATCGCCAGCACCCGCGGCGGCTTGGCCGGCTCGGTGTGGGCGGCGAGGTCGACGACCTGGCCGGCGGCTTCGGGCTGGATACTGGGCGTTTCGGTCATGGTGGCTTCAACCTGGCGTTGCGGGTCCACGCACTCAAGCGACTCACTTCATCCTTCGCTCATTCCCGCGCATAGCCGTCGAAGACGGCGTGGCTTCGCTCGCCGTATGCTGGGAATCCAGGGCCAAGCGCATCTCCTTCGATGTGACTCTGGGTCCCCGCTTTCGCGGGACGAGCGGGCGAGGGCCGTTCCAATCTAATCGCATCACGCACTAGCGCTTCGACGAACGCGGCTCCCAGCGACGGACGATCACAATGCGGCTGTCGGGACTGGTCTTACTCGGCACGAGGACCGGCTCGAACTTCCAATATTTAGAGGCTTGGGTCAATTCTGACCCCACATCTTGCCCCTTCATCAGCATGGCTTGTGCACCTGTTTTCGACATTGGATGCGCCAGCGCAAGGATTTCGCGCAGCGGCGCGAGCGCCCGCGCTGCGATTACATCAGCGCGGCCGCCAAACGCCGCAGCGAATTCCTCGATTCGCATATGGTGGACTGTGGCAGGGGCGCCAATGTGGCGCGCCGCCTCGCGCAGGAAATTGGATTTTTTTCCATTGCTTTCAACCAGATGGACGATGGCCTGGGGCCGGTCCGCGAGCGCGCAGGCGATCACCAGGCCGGGAAAGCCGGCGCCGGAGCCAAGGTCGATCCAGGTTTTCGCCTCGGGGGCGAGGTCGAGGAGTTGCAGCGAGTTGGCGATGTGCCGAGTCCACAGATGCGGGATGGTGGACCTGGCGATCAGGTTCATGCGCTGCTGCCAGTCCAGCAGCAGCGCGACAAACCGGTCGAGCCGGTCGGCGGTTTCACGTGAAACGGGGGTCAGCTGCAGCGCCCGGGCGCGGTCGTCGGCCAGGATATCGCCGCTGGCGCTCATCACGCGGCGGGGCGGGTGTTGCCCCTGGCTTTGCGGCGGGTGCCGTTGCGGCGGAGGTGCGCGACCAGCAGCATCAGTGCGGCCGGCGTGATGCCGTCGATCTGGCTGGCCTGGCCGATGGTGCGGGGCCGCCTTGCCGCGAGCTTCTGCCGGACCTCGTTGGAAAGCCCGGCCAAAGCCGCGTAATCGAGATCATCCGGCAGCTCGATCGACTCGTCGCGCCGGTATGACGCCACGTCCTGGGCCTGGCGATCCAGATAAACCGCGTATTTGGCGTCCGTTTCCAGCTGCTCGGCAATCTTGGCGTCAAACGCCCCGAACTGCGGCCAGATCCGCGCGATGTCCGCGAACTTCAGGTCCGGATACGACAAAAGGTCGAACGCACTGCGGCGCTGGCCATCGCGATTGAGCGCGATGCCATGGCGGGGCGCTTCGGTCGGGGTCAGGGACAGCGAGTGCGCCAGCGCCCTCGCCGCTTCCAGGGCTAAGAGCTTGGCGGAAAAGCTTTTCTCGCGCTCGGCGCCGACACAGCCGATCGCCAGGCCTTTCGGCGTCAGCCGCTGATCGGCGTTGTCGGCCCGCAAGGTCAGCCGGTATTCGGCGCGCGAGGTGAACATCCGGTACGGCTCGGTGACCCCCCTCGTGACCAGGTCGTCGATCATGACGCCGAGATAGCCCTCCGCGCGGTCGAACACGATATGCGAGCGCGCGCCCGCGCGGGCCGCCGCGTTGAGCCCCGCCACCAGACCTTGGGCGGCCGCCTCTTCGTATCCGGTGGTGCCGTTGATCTGGCCAGCCAGGAAAAGCCCGCGCAGCCGCTTGGTTTCCAGGGTCGGGCGCAGCTCGCGCGGGTCAACGTGGTCGTATTCGATCGCATAGCCGGGCAGCACCATGCGGGCTCGCTCCAGCCCGGGAATGGTGGCGACCAGGGCGAGCTGCACATCCTCGGGCAGCGATGTCGAGATGCCGTTGGGGTAGACGGTGGTGTCGTCGAGGCCTTCCGGCTCGAGGAAGATCTGATGGCCGTCGCGCTCGCCGAACCGCACGATCTTGTCCTCGATGGAAGGACAATAACGCGGGCCTCGGCTGGAAATCTGGCCCGAATACATCGGCGAAAGGTGCACGTTGGCCCGGATGAGGTCATGGGTGGCCGCGGTGGTGCGGGTGATGGCGCACTGGATCTGCGGATTTTGGATGCGGGCGGTGAGGGTGGAGAACGGCTCCGGCGGCTCGTCGCCGGGCTGCATTTCCAGGCTTTTCCAGTCGATCGTGGTGCCATCAAGCCGCGGCGGAGTGCCGGTTTTGAGCCGCCCCAGCGCAAATCCGAGCCGCTCCAGCGTCAGCGAAAGCCCGATTGCGGGCGCCTCGCCGACCCGGCCGGCCGGTGTCTGCTTTTCTCCGACATGGATCAGGCCCCGCAGGAAGGTCCCGGTGGTCAGGACCACCGCGCCGGCGCCGAAAACCCGACCATCGGCCAGCCGGATGCCGCTCACGATCCCGTCCGCCAGGGTCAGATCGTCAGCTTCGCCTTCGATCACGGTTAGATTCGCGGTTTCGCGGATCGCGCGCTGCATGGCGGCGGCGTAAAGCCTGCGGTCCGCCTGGGCGCGGGGACCGCGCACCGCCGGGCCCTTGCGGCGGTTCAACAGCCGGAACTGGATGCCGCCCTGGTCGGCGACGCGGCCCATCAGCCCGTCCAGGGCATCGATCTCGCGGACCAGATGACCCTTGCCGAGCCCGCCGATCGCCGGATTGCAGGACATCGCCCCGATGGTCGCGAACGTGTGGGTGACCAATGCGGTCCGGGCGCTCATCCGTGCAGCCGCCGCCGCGGCCTCGCAGCCGGCGTGGCCGCCGCCGATGACAATGACGTCGAATTTTCCGTCCATGGAGGCCTCAAACGCGCTTGTAGCCGAGGGGCCGAAGTGCGTCAAAGCCGCTGTTTCACGTGAAAAAGGCGAGGGGTTTCACGTGAAACAGCGCCGACAAGCCCATTGCTCCGGCGTTCCTCGGCGCTGCTCGGGCGTGCTCGGCCCGGTGCTCGGGGCTTGCTCGGGCTTTGTCGGCCCTGCTCGGCTATTTCCCGATGCAGAAGTCGCGGAAGATCACGTCCAGCACGTCCTCCACGTCGACCCGGCCGGTCAGCCGGCCGAGCGAGCGGGCGGCCAGCCGCAGCTCCTCGGCAATGATGTCTTCCCGCCCGGCCGGGCCCTCGGCCAAAGCCCGGTCGAGCGCGGCCTGCGTATCGAGCAGCGAACGGCGGTGACGTTCCCGGCTGACCAAGGCAGGCTCGCCGGCGAACGACTTTGCCACATGGGCGGCCAAAGCTTGGATCAGTGAATTCACTCCCTCACCTGTTTTTGCCGATATTTTGAAGATTTGAACCCCGATCCCACTCATAATTATAGATTCATTTGATGAATTCACTCTTTCGATCTTGTTGACCACCTCCCACGCCGCCTGATCGGCCTCCAAGGTCGGCCCAACTGCACCCGGCTCCGCCGCGTCCACCACCCACAGCACCAGATCCGCCGCGGCAGCCCGCTCGCGGGCGCGCCGCACGCCCTCCTGCTCGACCGGGTCGTCGCTGTCCCGAATGCCTGCGGTGTCGAGCAAGGTAACCGGATACCCATCGAGATCGAGATGCACCTCGATGACGTCGCGGGTGGTGCCGGGCAGCGGCGACACGATCGCCGCCTCGCGCCTGGCGATGCGGTTGAGCAAAGTCGACTTGCCGGCATTCGGCGGTCCGGCGATCGCCACCACCAGACCGTCGCGCAATCGCTCGCCGCGCGCGGCACCGGCGAGCGCTTCGGCGATCTCGCTGCGCAATTGCTGCGCAGCATTGATTGCAGGTGTAACTAAATCCTCCGGCACGTCGGCCTCGTCGGAAAAGTCGATCCGCGCCTCGACCAGCGCCAGCGCTTCGGTCAGCCGCTGCCGCCAGGTCTCGGCGCGCTCGCCGAGCAGGCCCTTGAGATGGCGGAACGCCTGGCGGCGCTGCGCCTGCGTCTCCGCGCCGATCAGATCGGCGAGGCCTTCGACCGCGGTCAGATCGAGCTTGCCGTTTTCGAACGCGCGGCGGGTGAACTCGCCGGCCTCCGCAGGGCGCAAGCCCGAAATGCGCGAAAGCGCGGCGAGCACGCCGGCGATCACCGCCCGCCCGCCGTGCAACTGCAGCTCGGCGGTGTCCTCGCCGGTCTCGCTGTTTGGCCCCGGAAACCACAGCACCAGCGCCTCGTCGATAATTTCGCTGGTCGCCGGATCACGCACGCGCGCCAGCGCGGCCTGGCGTGGCGCAGGCAGGCGGCCGGTCAGCGCCTTCAGCGCATCGCCGGCGCGCGGCCCGGAGATGCGCACCACCGCGATCGCCGCCGGCGGACGGCCGGAGGAGAGGGCGAAGATGGTGTCGTTGGCGCTCACGCGCCGGTTTGAAGCGGATCGCCGATCCCCGGTAAAGCGAAAAGCGGTGACGACATCGCCGGCACCGAAGCCGCCAAATCAGTTCTTTTGTGATGGCCAGCACAGCAAAGGTTCACGCATTCGGAAATAGTGGGTACAGCGATAGGAGGCGGCGATGTTCTTCACGCAGGGCAATACCCAGGTCTACTCCCCGTTCGGCTCCTACGTGGTCGAGCAGCACAGCCCGAGCTGCCTCAGGCGCTATGTTGAAGACCTGCCGCGCCCCGACCTGGCGTTCGGCCAAGACCACCCGTTGGCACAAAGTTCTGACGACGAGCGCCGCGCCGCCTGACGACGTGGAAGCCGTCCCCGGAAGCCCATAAAGCCCAGATTCCATCGAAGGACTCAGCGGCCCAAGGCCTGTATCATCTTCGCTTTGCAAAGCTGAACAGCGTGGTCCGCTTGAGGGGGCAGAACACGTGCGTAGTCGGCGTGAATTTTTTTCGGTGCTTGGCGGGGCGGCCGCGATGCCGTTTGCCGCGCGCGCGCAGGAGCGCGTGCGTCGCGTCGGCATTCTCATACACACCGAAGCCGAAGAGCCGGAAGGGCAAAGCTATGTCGCGGCGTTCCAGCAGGGCATGCAGGAGGCCGGCTGGATCGTCGGCCGCAATCTTCGCATCGACCTGCGCTGGAGCGGCAACAGCGCGGAGCGCAGGCGCCGCCACGCCCAGGAACTGGCCGCGCTTTCCCCGGACGTGATGGTGGCTGCCAGCAACCCCGTCGTACAAGCCATGCGGCAGGCCACTCGCACGGTCCCGATCGTGTTCGCGCAATCGATCGATCCGGTCGGCAGCGGTCTCATCGAGAGCATCGCCCGGCCAGGCGGCAACGTCACCGGCTTCACCCAGTTCGAATACGGCCTGAGCGCCAAATGGCTGGAGCTGCTCAAGGAGGTCGCCCCCGGAACGAAGCGCGTCGGCGTGCCGCGCGATCCCGCCAACCCGGCCGGAATCGGTCAGTGGGCCATCATCCAGGCCGCCGCCGCCGCCGGAGGGATGGAAGTGACACCGCTCGCGGTCACCGATCCCGGCGAGATCGAGCGCGGCATCGCCGGCTTCGCACGCGAGCCGAATGGCGGGCTGGTGGTGGCAGCTAGCGGCGGCGCGACCTTGTATCGCGAAGCGGTCATCGCAAGCGCGGCTCGGCACCGATTGCCCGCGGTGTATCCCTATCGCCATTTCGTCGCCGCCGGCGGTCTGATCGCCTACGGGCCAGACCTGTTGAGTCAATATCGGCGAGCGGCGGGTTACGTCGACCGCATCCTTAAGGGCGAGAAGCCCGCCGACCTGCCGGTGCAGTCGCCGACCAAATACGAGTTGGTGATCAACCTGAAGACCGCCAAGGCGCTCGGCCTCACCGTGCCGCAGACACTGCTCGCCCGCGCCGACGAGGTGATCGAATGAGCAACTGTGTTGTTGGCTCAGTTGGATTTCGGCTGCCACGCAGCATTATCGCGGAGCATGGCGTTGAGGGTAGTGATCATTTTTCGCATGACGGCGACGATGATGACCTTGGATTTCTTGTTGGCGTGGGCAAGACGATTGGAGAAGGTCTTGAGAGCGGGATTGTATCGGCTTGCGCTGAGGGCTGCCATGTAGAGGACATTACGGATCGGCATCCGACCGCCGTAGATACTGCGGTGTCCCCTGAGCTTGCCACTGTCGAAGTCGTATGGTGCGAGACCGACGAGGGCGGCGATCTGCTTGCGGCTCATCGTCCCGAGTTCTGGCAGCAGGGCGATGAGCGTGAAGGCCAGCACCGGGCCGACGCCGGGCATCGAGGTGAGCAGCTCATAGAGTTGAGCGAAAGCAGCATTGGTGGCGACCATCTCGGCCAAGCGCTTGTCGAGGAGGCGGATATCGGCCTCCAGTCGGACCAGGCGGCGGTTGCTGAGCCGCCTGAGCATGGCATCTTCGAGATGAGCTGCCTGGTTCTCGACGGCGACATGCTCGTCACACAGCTGTCTCCGCATGGTGACGACCTCGGCGAGCCTTTCGACCGCGTTGTCCCGTTGCACAACCCGTGTCGGCATGATGGCAACATACTCCGCGATCAGTCGCGCATCGAGGCGATCGTTCTTGGCCAGGACGCCGCGGGCGCGGGCGAACTGACGAAGCTTGTTGGGGTTGATACGTCGCACCGACAGTCCGGCCGCGAGCAGGGCACGGATGATACCACGCTCGTAACCGCCGCTCGGCTCAAGGCCAATTGCGGAGACCGCGAGCGGGCGCAACCTTGCGACCAGCTCGGCCCAGCCGGCGGTATCGTTACTCACCGAAAAGAACCAGCCCTCAGGCAGCACCACCACGTCCAGGCGGTCCTTCGACACGTCAATGCCGCCATAGGAAAGCTTTTCCATCTTCGTATCCCATCCTTGCTGATGCGGGCTCGTGCCCAGGCAACTGTGCGGGTATGGAAGAAGCGACTGGAGCACCAAGCTCATTCGCGGTCTGACATCCGAGGCGGCTGCGGGCTTCCGGTCGCGACGAGGGCCGAATCATGATTCGACCTTCGTCACCCCTCACAATGCTCCTTTTGCGACATACAAGGCCCCCTGTCATACCCGCGAAAGCGGGAATCCAGTACCCACGGAGCTTTCGATGACACGATGGCACGCCACAAACGACCTTCCGTGAGTACTGGATCATCCGCTTGCGCTGATGATGACAGCGGAGCGTGGGCCACCAGCCTGCGGTGAACGCACCATGTCCGAGACAACTTCCGGTCACTACCCGATCGAGCGCCGCGCCGGCGAGATCGAGCGCCTGGAAATGCAGGCCGCGGTGTGGGCGCACGACACCGAGATCATGCTGGGCCGGATCGGCGTGAGGGAAGGCTGGCGCTGCCTGGAGATCGGTTGCGGGCCCGGCGGCATCACCACTCTGTTGAGCGAGCGGGTCGGCCGCAGCGGCCGCGTGCTCGGTCTCGACATGGACGCGCACTTCATCGAATACGCGCGCAGCCGCGCGGGCGCCAATGTCGAATTCCGAGTGGGCGACGCCTTTGCGGCGGAGCTGCCGGCCGAGAGCTTCGACCTGGTGCACATGCGCTTTGTCGCGAGCACCGCGGGCGACCCGGAGCGGCTGTTGCGCGAAGCGATCCGGCTGGCGCGGCCGGGCGGGGTGGTCGCGCTGCAGGAGCCCGACACCGACACCTACAATTGCTATCCGCCGCATCCGGCCTGGGACAAGTTGAAGGCGGCGGTGATTGAAATATTCCAGCGCACCGGCGGCGACGTCTACCTGGCGAAACGGCTGTACCGGCTGGTGCGCCAGCATGGCTTGCAGGACGTGCAGTACCGGCCGGTCTTCCATGGCGTGCGCTCGACCGATCCGGCAGCCGATCTGTTGCCATCGACCGTGGAGTCGCTGCGCGGGCCGATTCTGAAATTCGGGCTGTTGAGCGAGGCGGAGATCACAACGCTGCTGGCCGAGTGCCGCGCCCATCTGCGCAACCCGGACACGGTGTCGACGCTTTACACGGTGGCGCAGGTGTGGGGACGCAAGCCGTAGGCTCGTAGGTCATCGAATAGCGGAGAACTGCAATGCTTGAGCTCTACCACAGCGGCCTGACCACCTGCTCCAAGCAGGTCCGGCACTGCCTGCGCGAGAAGGGCCTGCCGTACAAGAGCCGCTACGTCGAGCTCTGGCGCTACGAGAACCTCAGCCCCGACTATCTCAAGCTTAATCCGAACGGCGTGGTGCCGACCCTGGTGCACGACGGCGTGCCGGTCATCAACTCGTTCTGCATCAATGAATACATCGACGACGCGTTTCCCGATCCGCCGCTGCGGCCGAAGGACCTGCACGAGCGCGCCCGCATGCGCTACTGGGCCTGGACCGCGGACGAGGTTCACCTGGCGCTGGCGCGGCTCACCCACGCCAAGATGCTGCAGGTGGGCGTCGACAGCCTGAGCGAGCAGGACAAGCAGATCATGCTGGCGGCGACGCCGGTGCCGGAGAAGCGCGACCGCTGGCGCGTGCTGACCAAGGGCGGCTACAGCGACGATCAATTGCAGATGGCGCTCGACAACGTGCTGTTCGTGCTCGGCCGCGTCGACGCGGAAATCGCCGGGCGCGGGCCGTGGCTGGCCGGCGCGACGTTTTCGCTGGGCGACATCAACATGCTGGCCATCGTGCACCGCACCTTTCAACTCTATGCGAGCGCGATTGACCGCGCGAAGTTTCCGGCGCTCAATGACTGGTGGAATCGTGCCATGGCGCGACCGGCGGCGAAGTACGTCTACAGCGACGGCACCGAGGAAACGCCGAAGCGGCCCGCCACGAAGTCGATCGCGGGCATCGCCGAGTACCGGATTTGAACGAGGACCTCGGATGAGGCGGCGCAGCTTCATCGCAATGCTCGGCGGCGCGGCGGCGGTTGCCAATATCCGCCGCGGCTTCGCCGCGCCGCCGGCCATAATCGCGGACGGCACGCCGATCGGCCGCGGCAAGCTCCTGGTGGTGCACGAAGACGCCGCGGGGCGTATCGTTGCGCTGGATTCCTCGAGCTATCTCACCACGCATCCGACCGGGCCCAATGACGTCATCGTGGTCGGCTCTTATTGCGGCACGCGCATTCTGGCGCCAATGTTCACACGCGGCGTCAAGGCGGTGATCGCGACCGACGCCGGCATCGGCAAGGACGAGGCGGGCATCGGCGGGCTCAAGCACGGCGAGACGATCGGCGTGCCGGTTGCCGCGATCGTCACCATGTCGGCCGAGACCTCGAACGGCCGCTCCACATTGCTCGGCGCGATCAGCCGGGCCAACGCGCCAGCGCGTGCGCTCGGGGTTGCGCCGGGCATGCCGGCCCACGAGGCGGCCGCGCTGCTGGCCAAGGCGCCGGCCGGCAAGCCGATCCCGACGTCGCCCGGCGCCGAAGAGACGCCGGTCGTCGTGGAGGAGACGCCCAACGGCCGGATCTGGACCTCGGGCGGCACCACTGCGATCAAAGACAAGATTCCGAACGATGTGTTCTGCTCGGGCTCCAATTCCAGCCGCGTGTTCGCCGACGGTGCGCTGCGCATCGCCGCCAAGGGCGGCATTGCCAACGACGCCGGCATCGCCAAGAACAACACCGCAGTCCAAGGCGTGGTGCTGCTCGGCGAGCGCGGCGTGCCGGCGGCTTCGGTCGCGACCTTGTCGGCGCGGCTCGGCGAAGGCTCGAGCACCTGGAACGACGGCATCATTTCGGTGGTCAACGCGCCCGCGGCGGCGCGCGGCGTCAAGGTCGGCATGACCGCGAAGGCGGCCGCCCGGCTGATGCTGGTGGTGGAGAGCGTTCGATGAAACGGCGCGCGTTCATCGCCGGACTCGGCGCGGCGGCGCTGCCGCTCGCCGGGCGCGCGCAGCAGGCCGGCAAGGTCTGGCGGGTCGGCATGCTGGACACCACGCCCGCGACGATCAACGGCAAGAACATCGACGCGTTCCGCGGCGGCATGCGGGCGCTCGGCTATGTCGAGGGGCAAAATCTCCGCATCGATTATCGCTCGTTCGACGGCCGCATCGAGCGGCTGCCGCAGCTGGCGGCCGAGCTGGTCAGCCTGCGGTGCGACATCATCGTGACGCGGGGCACACCGCCGGCGCTCGCCGCCAGGAAGGTGGCCGGCGCGATTCCGATCGTGATGGCGGCGATCGGCGAGCCGGTCGAATCCGGCATGGTGGAGAGCCTGGCGCGGCCGGGCGGCAACGTCACCGGACTTTCCGCGTTCGTCACCCAGCTCACCCAGAAGCGCATCGAGCTGTTGAAAGAGCTGGCGCCGGGCATTCGCCGGATCGGCGCATTGGACAACATCGCCAACCTCAGCGTCCCGGCGCAGTGGGACGAGACCAAAGCGGCCGCGCAGGCGCTCGGCATCGAGGCCGTGCTGCTCGACGTCAGAAAGCCCGAGGACATCGCGCCGTCGTTCGATGCGGCGATCGCCAAGGGCGTCGATGCGTTCGCGGTGGGCAACGACTCGGTGGTGATCGCCAGCCGGGTCCAGATCACCGAGCTTGCGGCCAAGCACCGGCTGCCGGCGATCTACGCCAGCCGCGAATATATCGATGCCGGCGGCCTGATTGCTTACGCGGCGCACTATCCCGACCTCTATCGCCGCGCCGCGACCTACGTCGACAAGATCTTCAAAGGCACCAAGCCGGCCGACCTGCCGGTCGAGCAGCCGACCAAGCTGGAAATCGTGGTCAATCTCAAAGTGGCGAAGGCGCTTGGCCTTACGGTGCCGCTGACGTTGCTCGGCCGCGCCGACGAGGTGATCGAATGAGCAACTGTGTTGTTGGCTCAGTTGGATTTCGGCTGCCACGCAGCATTATCGCGGAGCATAGCGTTGAGGGTAGTGATCATTTTTCGCATGACGGCGACGATGATGACCTTGGATTTCTTGTTGGCGTGGGCAAGACGATTGGAGAAGGTCTTGAGAGCGGGATTGTATCGGCTTGCGCTGAGGGCTGCCATGTAGAGGACATTACGGATCGGCATCCGACCGCCGTAGATACTGCGGTGTCCCCTGAGCTTGCCACTGTCGAAGTCGTATGGTGCGAGACCGACGAGGGCGGCGATCTGCTTGCGGCTCATCGTCCCGAGTTCTGGCAGCAGGGCGATGAGCGTGAAGGCCAGCACCGGGCCGACGCCCGGCATCGAGGTGAGCAGCTCATAGAGTTGAGCGAAAGCAGCATTGGTGGCGACCATCTCGGCCAAGCGCTTGTCGAGGAGGCGGATATCGGCCTCCAGTCGGACCAGGCGGCGTTTGCTGAGCCGCCTGAGCATGGCATCTTCGAGATGAGCTGCCTGGTTCTCGACGGCGACATGCTCGTCACACAGCTGTCTCCGCATGGTGACGACCTCGGCGAGCCTTTCGACCGCGTTGTCCCGTTGCACAACCCGTGTCGGCATGATGGCAACATACTCCGCGATCAGTCGCGCATCGAGGCGATCGTTCTTGGCCAGGACGCCGCGGGCGCGGGCGAACTGACGAAGCTTGTTGGGGTTGATACGTCGCACCGACAGTCCGGCCGCGAGCAGGGCACGGATGATACCACGCTCGTAACCGCCGCTCGGCTCAAGGCCAATTGCGGAGACCGCGAGCGGGCGCAACCTTGCGACCAGCTCGGCCCAGCCGGCGGTATCGTTACTCACCGAAAAGAACCAGCCCTCAGGCAGCACCACCACGTCCAGGCGGTCCTTCGACACGTCAATGCCGCCATAGGAAAGCTTTTCCATCTTCGTATCCCATCCTTGCTGATGCGGGCTCGTGCCCAGGCAACTGTGCGGGTATGGAAGAAGCGACTGGAGCACCAAGCTCATTCGCGGTCTGACATCCGAGGCGGCTGCGGGCTTCCGGTCGCGACGAGGGCCGAATTATGATTCGACCTTCGTCACCCCTCACAATGCTCCTTTTGCGACATACAAGACGGCGCGAGTTCATAGCGCTGGTCACCGGCGCAGCTGCGGCGTGGCCACGCCCCATCCGAGCGCAGCAGGCCGGCAAGGTCTGGCGGGTCGGCATCCTGGACTCGGTTCCGGTCGCGCTCAACGCCAAGAACGTCGCTGCGTTCCGCGACGGGATGCGCGCGCTCGGCTATGTCGAGGGCCAGAACCTCGTGATCGAGTACCGCTCGCCGGACGGCCACCTCGCCCGCCTGCCGCAGCTGGTCGCCGAGCTGGTCAATCTCAAGTGCGACATCCTGGTGACGCGGGGCACGCCGGCGACGCTCGCCGCCAAGAACGCAACGCCGGCGCTTCCCGTCGTCATGACGGCCGTCGGCGAGCCGATCGAGACCGGGCTGGCGCGGAGCCTGGCGCGGCCCGGCGGCAACGTCACCGGGCACTCGGCGTTCGTTACCCAGCTGGCGCAGAAGCGCATCGAGCTGCTGAAGGAGCTGGTGCCGCGGATCAGTCGTGTCGCCTACATGGGCAACATGAGCAACGCCAGCGTGCCGCCGCAGTGGGACGAGACCAAGCTGGCGGCGCAGGCGCTAGGGCTGAGCGCGCTGATGTTCGACGTCAGAAAGCCCGAGGACATCGCGCCGTCGTTCGAGGCGGCGGTCGCCAAAGGCGTCGGCGGCATGGCGGTCGGCAACGACGCGGTGCTGATTGCGAGCCGCGAGCGCATCACCGAGCTGGCGGCGCGGCACCGGCTGCCGATCATCTACGCCAGCCGGGAGTATGTCGACGCCGGCGGCCTGATCGCCTACGCGGCGCACTATCCCGACCTGTACCGCCGCACCGCGGTCTACGTCGACAAGATCTTCAAGGGCGCCAAGCCCGCCGACCTGCCAATCGAGCAGCCGACCAAGCTGGAGATCGTGGTCAACGTCAAGGTCGCGAAGTCGCTGGGCCTTACTGTGCCGCCGGAGCTGCTCGCGCGGGCGGACGAGGTGATCGAGTGAGCAACTGTGTTGTTGGCTCAGTTGGATTTCGGCTGCCACGCAGCATTATCGCGGAGCATGGCGTTGAGGGTAGTGATCATTTTTCGCATGACGGCGACGATGATGACCTTGGATTTCTTGTTGGCGTGGGCAAGACGATTGGAGAAGGTCTTGAGAGCGGGATTGTATCGGCTTGCGCTGAGGGCTGCCATGTAGAGGACATTACGGATCGGCATCCGACCGCCGTAGATACTGCGGTGTCCCCTGAGCTTGCCACTGTCGAAGTCGTATGGTGCGAGACCGACGAGGGCGGCGATCTGCTTGCGGCTCATCGTCCCGAGTTCTGGCAGCAGGGCGATGAGCGTGAAGGCCAGCACCGGGCCGACGCCGGGCATCGAGGTGAGCAGCTCATAGAGTTGAGCGAAAGCAGCATTGGTGGCGACCATCTCGGCCAAGCGCTTGTCGAGGAGGCGGATATCGGCCTCCAGTCGGACCAGGCGGCGGTTGCTGAGCCGCCTGAGCATGGCATCTTCGAGATGAGCTGCCTGGTTCTCGACGGCGACATGCTCGTCACACAGCTGTCTCCGCATGGTGACGACCTCGGCGAGCCTTTCGACCGCGTTGTCCCGTTGCACAACCCGTGTCGGCATGATGGCAACATACTCCGCGATCAGTCGCGCATCGAGGCGATCGTTCTTGGCCAGGACGCCGCGGGCGCGGGCGAACTGACGAAGCTTGTTGGGGTTGATACGTCGCACCGACAGTCCGGCCGCGAGCAGGGCACGGATGATACCACGCTCGTAACCGCCGCTCGGCTCAAGGCCAATTGCGGAGACCGCGAGCGGGCGCAACCTTGCGACCAGCTCGGCCCAGCCGGCGGTATCGTTACTCACCGAAAAGAACCAGCCCTCAGGCAGCACCACCACGTCCAGGCGGTCCTTCGACACGTCAATGCCGCCATAGGAAAGCTTTTCCATCTTCGTATCCCATCCTTGCTGATGCGGGCTCGTGCCCAGGCAACTGTGCGGGTATGGAAGAAGCGACTGGAGCACCAAGCTCATTCGCGGTCTGACATCCGAGGCGGCTGCGGGCTTCCGGTCGCGACGAGGGCCGAATCATGATTCGACCTTCGTCACCCCTCACAATGCTCCTTTTGCGACATACAAGGCGGCGGGATTTCACCGACCGCCCATCGACCTTACATTGACGGGCGATGACCACGGACACCAAACCCGGCACCGCCATCGATCGCGGCGCGGCCGCACCCACCACCCGGCCGCGCATCGTGATCGTCGGCGCCGGGTTCGGCGGGCTTGAAGCCGCCCGCGCGTTGAGCCGTCAGCCGGTTGACGTCACCGTCATCGACGCCAACAACCACCATTGTTTCCAGCCGCTGCTCTATCAGGTCGCGACTGCAACGCTGTCGCCCGCCGACATCGCCTGGCCGATCCGCGGCCTGTTTCGCGGCCGGCCGAACGTGCGCGTCGTGCTCGGCACGGTGACCGGCATCGACCGCGCCGCGCGGGTGGTGCGCAGCGACGCCGGCGACATCGGCTACGATTTTCTGATCGTCGCCACCGGGGCGACGCATTTCTACTTCGGCCATCCCGAGTGGGAGGCCTCCGCGCCGGGACTCAAGCGCATCGAGGATGCCACGCGCATCCGTCGGCGGATACTGCTGGCGCTCGAGCACGCCGAGATCAGCAACGACGAAGTGGAGCGGCAGCGCCTGATGACCTTCGTCATCGTCGGCGGCGGGCCGACCGGCGCCGAGATGGCCGGCGCCATCGCCGAGATTACGATGCACACGCTGAAGTCAGATTTCCGCCGCATCGATCCGCGCCGCTCGCGCATCCTGCTGATCGAGGCCGGCCCGCGCATCCTAACGGCGTTCCCTGTCGCGCTATCGGACTACGCGCACAAGACGCTGCAGCGCGCCGGCGTCGAGATCAGGCTCAACGCGCCAGTGACGCGCTGCGACGAGCGCGGCGTGGCGTTGGGCGAGGAGCGGATCGAAGCCGCCACGGTGATCTGGGCGGCGGGTGTGGCGGCCTCGCCGGCGGCGCAATGGTTCGACGCGGAGCGCGACAGGGCCGGGCGGATCAAGGTTGCGGCGGACCTGTCGCTGCCCGGCCATCCTGAGATCTTTGTGGTCGGCGACACCGCGTCGGTCAGCGATGCGTCCGGCAAGCCGGTGCCCGGCATCGCACCGGCAGCCAAGCAGATGGGCAAATATGCGGCGCGGGTGATCACGGCGATCATCACCGGCACGGCCAGGCCGGCGCCGTTCCGGTACCGCCACTACGGCAACTTCGCCACCATCGGGCGGAGAGCCGCGATTTCCGATTTCGGCGGGGTCAGCCTCAAGGGCACCCTGGCGTGGCTGCTATGGTCGGTGGCGCACATCTATTTCCTGATCGGCGTTCGCCACCGCCTGATGGTGGCGCTGACCTGGATCTGGAACTACACGACGATGAAACGCGGTGCGCTGCTGATTACGAGAAGCTAAGATTGCGCAGCGCCTGTTGCGCGCCGAGCGACAGCAAGATGGTCAGCGCGACGACATCGGAGGCGGCGCCGGGAAACCAAGCGTCCATCACCTGATCCTGCGTGGATTTGCCGCGACTGCAATGCGTGGTTGGAGAAGGCTTGGTTTGCGTGAGGCGAAGCGACTCTCTCCCGGCCTCATCCTGAGGAGCGTTGCCATAAGCGCGTCCACGCGCGTCTTCGACGCGCTATGGCAACGCGTCTCGAAGGATTGAGGCCGCCCCATCCTTCGAGACGCCCTCGCTGCGCTCGGGCTCCTCAGGATGAGGGCGGATCAAGATTGCCGGCCCGGCAAAAAATGAAAAAGCCCGGCCGAAGCCGGGCTCTCGCAAATCCTTCCCCCTATCTGCCGCGTAAACGGCAGACCCGAACCCAAGCGGTGCGAAAATTTATTTTACTTTGAGATTTTCAGCTGATTCCTTGCCGCGGTTAGCCACGATCTCGTACTCGATCTGCTGACCTTCATTGAGGGTGCTCATGCCAGCGCGTTCGACTGCAGAGATGTGAACGAACACATCCTTGCCGCCGCCCTGAGGCTGGATGAAGCCGTAGCCTTTGGTCGGATTGAACCACTTCACAGTTCCTGTAGGCACAACAACTCTCCTTAAGATGCTTCTCGCCGCACCGGGTCGACTGACCAGGAAGCAACTACGAGTCATACCCCGAATAAGGCTGGCCCGCTACCCCGATGGCGCCCCCGCCTCAATTGCGTAAGATCACCCATGCCACAAATTTCGTCGTCAAACGTCGCGAATCGGCTGGCAAACGAGACCAGTCCGTACCTGTTGCAGCACAAGGACAATCCGGTCGCGTGGTGGCCCTGGGGACCGGACGCACTGGCGGAGGCCAAGCGAACCGGTCGGCCGATCCTGCTGTCGGTCGGCTATGCCGCCTGCCACTGGTGCCACGTCATGGCTCACGAAAGCTTCGAAGATGAAGCGACAGCTGCGGTCATGAACGAACTGTTCGTTAACATCAAAGTCGACCGCGAAGAACGTCCCGACATCGACCAGATCTACATGTCGGCGCTGCATCACCTGGGCGAGCAGGGCGGCTGGCCGCTGACCATGTTCCTGACGCCGGCCGGCGAGCCGGTGTGGGGCGGCACGTATTTTCCGCCGACGTCGCGTTACGGCCGGCCGGCGTTCACCGATGTGCTGCGCGAAGTGGCAAGACTGTTCCGCGAAGAGCCGGCCAAGATCGGGCAGAACCGCGACGCGCTGATGGAGCGGCTCGCCGAGCGCGCGCACCCGCAGGGCCGCGTCACGATCGGCGCTCCCGAACTCAATCGCATCGCCGCCCAGATCGGCGGCGCGCTCGATCCAGTCCACGGCGGCATGCGTGGCGCGCCGAAGTTTCCCAACGCCGCGCTCTACGAATTGCTGTGGCGGGCGGGACTGCGCACCGGCGATACGCGCTTTTTTACCGTGGTGGCCCATACGCTCGAGCGCATCTGCGAGGGCGGCATCTACGATCACCTCGGCGGCGGCTTCTCGCGCTACTCGGTCGACGAGAAGTGGCTGGTGCCGCACTTCGAGAAGATGCTGTACGACAACGCACAGCTGCTTGAGCTGTTGCCGCTTGCGCACGCGCACACCGGCAACGAATTGTTCCGCGAACGCGCCAAGGAGACCGTCACCTGGCTCGCCCAGGAGATGACGATCTGGGAGGGCGCGTTCTGCGCGTCGCTTGACGCCGACAGCGAAGGCGAGGAGGGCAAGTTCTACGTCTGGTCGCGCGACGAGATCGTGGCGACGCTGGGCGAAGAGGACGCGGCGTTCTTTGCCGAGCACTACGACGTCATCGCGGGCGGCAACTTCGAAGGCCACACCATCCTCAACCGGCTGCAGCGGCACGAGCGCAGCGCGGCCGACGAAGCGCGGCTCGCCGCGCTGCGCGGCAAGCTGCTTGGCGTGCGGTCCAAGCGGGTGCGCCCCGGCCTCGACGACAAGATCCTGGCGGACTGGAACGGCGAGATGATCGCCGCGCTGGTCCATGCCGGCACCGCGTTCGGCGAGCCATCCTGGCTCGACCGGGCGCGCCGCGCCTTCGAGTTCATCGCCAGCGACATGACCAAGGGCGATCGCCTGGGCCACTCCTGGCGCGCCGGGCGATTGCTCTATCCCGGCCTCGCCTCCGACTTCGCGCAGATGATCCGCGCCGCGCTCGCGCTCTACGAGGCGACCGGGCGGAGCGACGACCTGGAGCGCGCGCTCACCTGGCAGCGCGCGTTCGATACGCGCTACGCCAATTCGGTAAACGGCGGCTATTACCTCACCGCCGCCGACGCCGAGGGCCTGGTGGTGCGGCCCAGCTCGACCAGCGACGACGCCACGCCCAACCCCAACGCAACGGCAGCGGCGAACCTGGTCCGGCTCGCCGCGCTGACCGGTGATTCAACTTGGCGGGAAAAAGCCGACCGGCTGTTCGACGGCGTCCTGGTGCTTGCGCAGGAGAACCTGTTTTCCCACGCCGCGCTGCTCAACGCGCTCGACCTGCGGCTCAACGCGGTGGAGATCGTCGTCACCGGACCGGACCATCAGCGCTTCGCGGACGCGGCGCTGCAGCTGCCGCATCTTAACCGGATACTGCTGCGCGCGCCGTCGGCCGACGCACTGCCGGTGTCGCATCCGGCGCAGGCCAAGGTCGCGGCCGGTACCGGCAGCGCGGCGTTTGTCTGCGTCGGCGAGCGGTGCTCCTTGCCGGTCACTGAGCCGGACAAAATCGCCGGTGCGATCGCGGCGACGCGATCTGGCTAGGCCAGTCAGATTGTTTGTGCGTGATCGTTTCCGAAAACCGGTTCTCGCTTTTCGGGATCACGCACACTACGCTCGCTCCAACCCGCATCGCATCCGCAACGGAACCAAAACGCGTGTCGCGCGTTGGGGTTAGGGCGATGTATCGATTTTGCGAACGGCCACTTCGCATGGAGGACAGCAAGGCTCGGGCGGCCGGCCGAATTTCATGACGTGGGGCGTTTTAAAACTCGGGGCGCTTTGAACTTGGGGCGCTTTGAAAGGAGTGTCTGCGTGTCGAAGAATCCCAAACAGCAGGAAGCCCTTCTCGCCAAGCGGGAACGACAGCGCGTCGAAGGCGCGGTGGCGATGAGGGAGTACCTGGCGGCGCAGGATGCGATGCGGGCCAGGACCAGGCGCCTGCGCGCTGAGCGCCTCGCCAGGGAAGCCGCGGCGGAGCGGCAGGAAGCAGAGAGCGCTTAACGAGATCCATACCGGGGAGTCAGTTTGCGATGGCAAAGCAGGGCATTGTCACGACAGCGCAGGACACCATTGTTGACACCGCCAAGGCCGGTGCGACCGGCGTGCGCAGCCTGGCCGGCAGCGTTGCCGATGCGGCCGCGAAAATGGCAACCGGCACGGTGCTCAAAGCGGTGAAGGGCGCGCGCCGTCTGGTGCGCGGCAAGCCCGTCAAGCGCAAGGTGAAGCGCGCCAAGACCACGGCGCGGCGCAAGGTCAAATCGGCCAGCCGCCGTGTGGCAAGGACGGCGAAGAAATCGCCGCGCCGGACGGTGGCGCGCCGGAAGAAATAGCCTCCGTTCATTCCCAAGCGAGAATCCAGAGCGACTTGCTCAAGGCGTAGCGGTGGCCCTGGGTCACGCTTTCGCGGGGATGAGCGGAACGTCAGCTGCGCAGCTACCGGCAGATATAACCCGGCGGGCACTGGATGCGGCGCACCACCGCGCGGCGCGGCGCCGCCCGGCGCGGCCGCTGTGCGCGCGGCCGCGGCTCCACCGCGGCCTGTTCGGCCTTGGCATTGGCGCCACTCCACAACACCGGAATCCACGCCGCCATGTGCTTGCGCGCCGTCGCTTCGTTCTCGCGGTCGCTCAGCGAGGTCATGCGGAATTTGATGAACTTGTTGTTCCACGAGGTGACGCAGAGAAAGCCGTCCTGCGGCTTGGCGCCGTCGCGGGTCAGGTGAAACGCCGCGCACTGGAAGCGCGTGCGGTTCGCCGGATCCTCGACGGTGAAGTTGCGGCGCAGATAGACCTGCGCATAGAGCCCGCGCGGCTGCGCCAGGAACACGTCCTCGCGCGAGCGCTCGAACTCGGCGCGCACGATCGCCGACTTGGCGTCGTCGGGAATGGCGTTGCGCTTGAGATCGTAGATGAAGACGTCGAGCTTCCAGCCCGGCTGCGAATAGTCGAGGCCGTATCCCTCGCCCGGCTTGGCGCGTTCGAAATTGATCGAATCGTTGAGCCGAAAGCCGCCGACCTCCTCGGGCGCCTTGAGCCCGAAGACGGTAACCGACGCAATCGCATGGGCGGGCAAGGTGGCCGCCGTGGTCGCGGCGGCCAGGCACACCAACGCGATAAGGACAGTCCGGCCAATTCGCATCAGACCTTCACAACTCGAAATTTGTCGGGGGGCTCCCCACGGGTCCGGTCGATGATCATTCGCCACAATGGTTCACAGCTGGTAAATGCCCTGCGTTAACGCCGGCATTTTTTGGCGGTGCGGTAAACGGCCCGGGGCCCCTGGCGCATTTACGGCAAAGCCCCGGGATTTGGGTCCCGGGGCCTGCGAGCTTCGAACGCGAGAGCGCTGGCCGATCAGGTGTTCATCGACTCGAAGAATTCGGCGTTGCTCTTGGTGTTGCGCAGCTTGTCGAGCAGGAAGTCGATCGCATCCATGGTGCCCATCGGATTGAGGATGCGGCGCAGCACGTACATCTTCTTGAGCTGATCCGGCGGGGTGAGCAGCTCCTCCTTGCGGGTGCCGGAGCGGGTGATGTCCATCGCCGGGAAGGTGCGCTTGTCGGCGACCTTGCGGTCGAGGATGAGCTCCGAGTTGCCGGTACCCTTGAACTCTTCGAAGATCACTTCGTCCATCCGGCTGCCGGTGTCGATCAGCGCGGTGGCGATGATGGTCAGCGAGCCGCCTTCCTCGATGTTGCGCGCCGCGCCGAAGAACCGCTTCGGCCGCTGCAGCGCGTTGGCGTCGACGCCGCCGGTCAGCACCTTGCCAGAGCTTGGCACCACGGTGTTGTAGGCGCGGCCGAGGCGGGTGATGGAGTCGAGCAGGATCACGACGTCGCGGCCGTGCTCGACCAGGCGCTTGGCCTTTTCGATCACCATCTCGGCGACCTGGACGTGGCGCGAGGCCGGCTCGTCGAAGGTCGAGGACACCACCTCGCCCTTCACCGAGCGCTGCATGTCGGTGACTTCCTCGGGACGTTCGTCGATCAGGAGCACGATCAGATAGCACTCGGGGTGGTTGGCGGTGATCGAGTGCGCGATGTTCTGCAGCAGCACGGTCTTGCCGGTGCGTGGCGGAGAAACGATCAGGGCGCGCTGGCCTTTGCCGATCGGCGCCACGATGTCGATGACGCGTGCCGAGAGGTCCTTCTTGGCGGCGTCGTCATGCTCCATCTTCAGCCGTTTCTCGGGATAGAGCGGCGTCAGGTTGTCGAAGTTGATCTTGTGGCGCGCCTTGTCAGGGTCTTCGAAGTTGATCGAGTTAACCTTGAGCAGCGCGAAGTAGCGCTCGCCGTCCTTGGGGCTGCGGATGTGGCCGTCGACGGTGTCGCCAGTGCGCAGGCCGAAGCGGCGGATCTGCGAGGGCGAGACGTAGATGTCGTCCGGGCCGGGCAGGTAGTTCGCCTCCGGCGAACGCAGGAAGCCGAAGCCGTCCGGCAGCAGCTCGACGACGCCTTCGCCGATGATGTCCACCTCCTTGGTGGCGAGCTGCTTGAGGATGGCGAACATCAGCTCCTGCTTGCGCATGGTGCTGGCGTTCTCGATTTCCTGTTCTTCGGCAAAAGCGAGGAGTTCGGGGGGAGTCTTGGACTTGAGGTCCTGTAGCTTCATTTCCCGCATGCGGGTGGTGTCCTATGGGAGTTCTGGCGTCTGGAAAAAACAAAACTGACGCGAAAGGCGAGAGAGGGTAGTGGCAGGTCTTGGGCTGGGCTTGGTACGGGCGCCTGGCCCGATGCGACGGACGGTCCAATCACTCAGGACCGAGGCTCGAATGCATCCGCCTGCGTTCGGAGGGATACAGCAAACATACGGAACGACGGACTTTTTTGCAAGGGGTGCGCGGAAAACTCGCTTAATTCAGAACGGTTTCACCACCACCAGAATGACGATCAGGATCATCAAGACGGTCGGTACCTCATTGAAGATGCGATAGAATTTCTGCGATTTCCGGTTCTTGTCGGCGGCGAAATCTTTCACGAAGCGGCTCATCATGCCGTGCGCCCCGGACATCAGGATGACCAGCGCGAGCTTGGCATGCAGCCACGGCGCCGCGAACCAGCCGCCCAGCCAGGCGAGCCACAGCCCAAGCAGCCAGGTCGCTATCATCGCCGGGTTGATGATCAGCTTGAGCAGCCGCCATTCCATCACCTTGAAGGTCTCGGACTGCCTGGAGCCCGCGTCGGCCTCGCAGTGATAGACGAACAGCCGCGGCAGATAGAGCATCCCCGCCATCCAGGCGATGACGGCGATGATGTGCAGTGCGAGCAGCCAGCGGTACATGGTCGGAACGTCGTGGGCGTGTGCGGTTCAGTTCTTGCCGGTCTTGGCTTTTGCCAGCGCGGCGCGAAACATCGCGTTATTGGGCTCCAGGCGGACGGCTTCAGTGAAATCGGCTATCGCGCGCGGCAGTTCCCCTTTTGCGACGTAGGCCTCGCCGCGACTATGGAAGCTGCGCGCATATTTCGGATCGCGCCGTACCGCTTCGTTGTAGTCGGCGATGGCGCGATCGTAATCCTTTTTTGCCAGATAGGCATTGGCGCGATCCGCATGAGGCCTCGCGCCGTGACGGAACGCCTCGTCGTACTCCGCGATGGAGCGCTCGTAATCCTTCTTTCTGTACCAGAGATAGCCGCGGTTGATGTACACGCGCGCGTAACCCGGATCGAGGCTGATCGCGGCATCGTAATCTGTCGTCGCGCCGTCGAAGTCGCCCTTGTTGAGCTTCGCAAATCCGCGGTCGGTGTAGATGGCGGCATTTTTCAGATTAAGCTCGATCGCCGCATCATAGTCGGCGATGGCGCGGCTGTAGTTCTCCTTTTCAACCCACGCATCGGCGCGCTTGTAATAGAAGCGCGCAACCTTCGGTTCGATCTTGATGGCTTCGGTCAGGTCCGCGATGGCGCGATCGTAATTGTCCGCATCGAAGAATTCGACCGCCCGAAAGTACAAGGCGGCGGCGCGGGTGCCTGGCGGTTGCTTGGAGTCGCCAATGACCCGTGTACAGGCGGCGATCGCCGTCTGTCCGCTGTCATTTTTGCAATCGTCGATATCCTTCTGGGTCGCGGCGGAGGCCTGCGTGGCCAACAGCGCCAACACCAGCATTCCGCAGAACGTGAAACGCATGCCGCCCCCCTCTGACGACGCGAGCCCCGCACCAGCCTAGTACACCGCACGGGAAGGGGCGCGCAACCTTCGCCTCACTCCGCCTTCACACCGGTCGCCTTGATGACCGCGCCCCATTTCTCGACCTCGGCCAGGTGGTGCGCGGCGAGCGCCTGCGGGGTCTGCTGTTCGCGCGGATAGATCTCCTGGCCCATCTGCGTCAGCCGGGCGCGGACGTTCGAATCCGCCAGCGCGTGCGTCACCGCGGCGTTGAGCTTGGCGACGATCTCTGGCGGCGTACCTTTCGGCGCCCAGATGCCATGCCAGAACGGCATCTTCAGTCCGGGGATGCCGGCCTCTTCGATGGTCGGCACCTCGGGCGCCGCCGGCCAGCGCGCGGTCGCCGTGACCGCGTAGGCCTTGAGCTTGCCGGCCTTGAGATGGGTCAGGATGTTCGAACCCTCGGTGTAGCCAATGTCGATCTGGCCGCCGACGATGTCCTGCACGATCGCGAACGCGCCGCGGTAGGGCACGAACTGGAAGCGCGTGCCGACGGTGTTCTGGAAATCCGTCGCCCACACCCGCGCCGGACCGCCGATCCCGACAGTGCCGAACGACGCCTTGTCCGGATTGGCTTTGAGCCAGGCGACCAGCTCCTTGGCGTCGGCGGCGGGCAGGCCAACCCGGCCGAACAGCACCATCGGCGCGATGCCGATCAGCGCGATCGGCTCGAAATCCTTCACCACGTCGTAGTTGACCGGATAGGTCAGGCTGGAGAACACATGCGAGTTGAGATGGCCGATGCTCAGCGTGTAGCCGTCGGGCGCCGAGCGCGCGACCCGGCCAACGCCGATGGTGCTGCCGGCTCCGGTGACGTTTTCGACCACGATCGGCTGACCCAGCACGCTGCGCATCGGCTCGCTCAACAGACGTGCGATGGTGTCCGGCGGTCCACCGGCGGTGGTCGGCGCGATGATGGTGATCGGCCGCGACGGATAGGGCTGCGCTGCGGCGCTGGTGGCAAGCAATACGAGCGCGATTGCCAGAAACGGCTGCATGGCGCTTCCTCCCCGCTGCTTCCGCTGTCATCCGCGGGCTTAGCCGTCCGAAGGACGGCGTCGCTTCGCTCGCCTATGACTCGCGGGTCCATCACATTGCGAAGCAGATGGATCGCCGGGTCAAGCCCGGCGATGACGCCGAGACCTACAGCCGCACGCGCTCGAGCATCCGTTCGACATGCCCGATCGGGGTATCCGGCAGGATGCCGTGGCCGAGATTGAAGATGAACGGCCCGTCGGCCAGCGCATCCATGATCGCCTCGACATCGCGATCGAGTGCCGCGCCGCCGGCGCGCAGCACCAGCGGATCGAGATTGCCCTGCACAGCGAGACGGCTTTGCAGCACGTCGCGCGCAAACGCGAGGTCGACCGTCCAGTCGAGACCGATGGCGTTGATGCCGGTTGCTTCCGCATAGAGCCGCGCCGCCATGCCGGCGCCGCGCGGAAAGCCGATCACCCTGGCGTTGGGAATGTTCTTGCGCAGCCTTGCAACGATCTGTTGCGTCGGCGCCATGCACCAGCGCTCGAACTGTGGCGGCGGCAGCACGCCGGCCCAGGTGTCGAAAATTTGCACCGCGTCGGCGCCAGCCTCCAGCTGCGCCGTAAGGTAATCGACCGAGCTGTCGACCAGAATCTCGATCAGTCTCGCAAACGCCTCCGGCTGCTGATAGGCAAACAATCGCGCCGGCGCCTGATCGCTGGTGCCTTGCCCGGCGATCATGTAGGTCGCGACCGTCCACGGCGCGCCGCAAAATCCGATCAGTGCGGTCTGCGGCGGCAATTCCGCCTTCACCCGGGCGACCGTCTCATAGATCGGCGCAAGCTTTTCCGCCGCAGCCTTGACCGGTAGCCGCGCCACCGCCGCGGCATCGGTCAGCGGATCGAGCCGCGGACCTTCGCCTTCGACGAACCGCAGCTCGCGCCCCAGCGCGTACGGAATGACCAGAATGTCGGAAAACAGGATCGCCGCATCAAAGCCAAACCGCCGCACCGGCTGCAGCGTGACCTCCGCGGCCCATTCCGGCGTGAAGCACAGCTTGAGGAAGCTGCCAGCCTTCTCGCGCAGTGCACGATACTCGGGCAGATAGCGCCCGGCCTGGCGCATCATCCAGATTGGCGGCACAGCCTGACGCTGACCGTCGAGTACGTCGCAAAGCAATTTGGGCACTGAAGGCTCGGTCACGGCGCTCTTTCAATACTAAATACTAGAATCTAGTTGTTATTGTAGTTGGTCATGGGATTGGACTCATGACTCCCGTTCCACATTCAATTCACGCCTTGGCATGTTTTCCCCGCAGTGCACGGCACTCATTGTGGGTTCGGTGGTGGATCATTTCATTAGCATTTTCAATAAATTAGACAGAAAGCGTGAATTTGGCCTGTGGGCGGCGGGCTTGTCCAGACCGCGTGGCATCAAACCGGTCGGCGATGCTCCATTGGAGGCAGTGTGGACGCTTGGCAGCGTTATCCCGTGCCGGTGCTTGCACCGGGCCGGGAGCCGTGGCCTGCTCCCAGTTGACCCACAGGTTATCAAGCTGTGCCTCACCGCGTCGGGAACTACTTCCATCTGCATCTGGTCTCCGACGCGACCGGCGAAACGCTGCTGACGGTCGCGCGCGCGGCCGCGGCGCAATACGCCAATGTGGCGCCGGTCGAGCACATTCATCCGCTGATCCGCAACCGCAAGCAACTCGATCGCGTGCTGGCCGAGCTCGAGAACGAGCCAGGCATCGTGCTTTACACGCTGCTCGACCGCGATCTCGCCAATCCACTCGAAGAGAAATGCAAGACGCTTGGCCTGCCGTTCCTGTCGATCCTCGATCCGGTGCTGCAGCTGTTCCAGTCCTATCTCGGCGGCGAGACCAAGCCCCGGGTCGGCGCCCAGCACCTGCTCAATGCCGAGTATTTCAAGCGGATCGACGCGCTCAACTACACCATGCTGCATGACGACGGGCAGCACACGGACGACCTGGAACAGGCCGACGTGGTGCTGGTCGGGGTGTCGCGTACCTCGAAGACGCCGACCTCGATCTATCTTGCCAACCGGGGTGTGAAGACCGCCAACGTGCCGCTGGTACCGAGCATGACCTTGCCGTCCAACCTGGAAACATTGGCGCAGCCTCTCGTCGTGGGCCTGATCGCCAGCCCGGAGCGCATCGTGCAGATCCGGCAGAACCGGCTGCTCGGTCTCAAGGTCGAGCAGAAGGGCGATTCCTATGTCGATCGCCAGTCGGTCGCCGAAGAGATCGCGTTCTCGCGCAAGCTGTGCGGCCGGCACAACTGGCCGATCATCGATGTGACCCGCCGCTCGATCGAAGAAACCGCGGCGGCGATCATGGCGCTGCTGACGGAGCGCCGCCGGCAGATGGCGGTTTGAGATGGCGCTGTGGCGTGCGGCGGAGCCGCTGCTGCTGGCCTCGAAGAGCGCCGTGCGCCGCGCGGTGCTTGAAGCGGTCGGCATTCCGGTCGAGGTCGAGGTCGCCGATATCGACGAGCGTGGCATCGAGGCGCGCTCCAACCTGACCGATCCGGGCGAAATCGCCCAGCTATTGGCGCGTGAGAAGGCGCGGGCAGTGTCGATCAAGCGGCCGGACCGCATGGTGCTCGGCGCCGACCAGACGCTGGCGCTTGGCACGCGGCGCTTCTCCAAGGCGGCGGATCGCGGCGGCGCGCGTGAACAGTTGAAGGCGCTGCGCGGCAGCACGCACGCGCTGCATTCGGCAGTGGCGGTGCTGCGCGGCGGCAACGTGCTCTACCAGCATGTCGCGGTGGCGCGGCTAACCATGCGGGCGTTCTCCGACACGTTTCTGGAAAGTTATCTCGATGCGGTCGGCGATGCCGCCATGGCGAGCGTCGGCGGCTACCAGCTCGAAGGCCAGGGCGCGCAATTGTTCGAGCGGGTCGATGGCGATTATTTCACCGTGCTGGGAATGCCGCTGCTGCCGCTATTGGATTGGTTGCGCACAGAGCGGCTGCTTGAGAGTTGAAATGACCTCGCATTTGGCGCCGCGCGAAGGCATCTGATGTTTATCCTCGGTCTTACCGGCTCGATGGCGATGGGCAAGTCCACCACGGCGCGGCTGTTCGCCGAGGAAGGGGTGCCGGTCTACGACGCCGATGCGGCGGTGCACCGGCTGTACGAAGGCGAAGCGGCGCCGGCGATCGAGGCGGCGTTCCCGGGCACCACCAAGGACGGCAAGGTCGATCGCGCGGCGCTGAGCCAGCGCATCGTCGGCGATGCGGTAGGCGCTGCGCTTTCTCGAAAGCATCGTGCACCCGCTGGTCGGCGCGGTGCGCGACCGGTTTCTGGCCGATGCCCGGGCCAAGGGCGCCAATGCGGCGGTGCTCGACATCCCGCTGTTGTTCGAGACCGGCGGCGAGAGCCGCGTCGATGCGGTGGTGGTGGCGTCGGCGCCGGCGGATGTGCAGCGCGCGCGCATGCTGGAGCGCGGCATACCGCCAGACCGGCTCGACGCGCTGCTCGCCCGCCAGATGCCCGACGCCGAGAAGCGCCGCCGCGCCGATTTTGTGGTGGATACCTCGCAGGGAATCGAGCATGCGCGTGCCCAAGTGCGCGCAATTCTTGGCGCAGTCGCTAAGATGCCGTCTCGGCAATCCTGAACCGTTGTCTCGCGTGCCCAGGGTATAATCCCGCCGAAATTGATTCGGAGCACCATGCGCGAGATCGTGTTCGATACCGAGACCACGGGCCTTGATCCCAACAACGGCGATCGGCTGGTGGAGATCGGCTGCATCGAGCTGGTCAACCGGTTTCCGACCGGCAAGGTGTTCCACCGCTACCTCAACCCCGAGCGCGACATGCCCGAGCCGGCCTTCAAGGTGCACGGGCTCAGCATCGATTTCCTCAAGGACAAGCCGAAGTTCGTTGAAGTCGTTCATGAGCTGGTGCTGTTCATCGGCGACGAGGCGTCGTTGGTCGCGCACAACGCGATGTTCGATCTCGGCTTTCTCAACGCCGAGCTCAAGCGTGCCGGCAAGGGCGAGGTGAGCCGCGATCGCCTGGTCGATACCTTGCTGCTGGCCCGCCGCAAGCATCCGGGCGGGGCGAACCGGCTCGACGATCTGTGCGCGCGCTATCGCATCGACAATTCGCGCCGCACCAAACATGGCGCGCTGCTCGACGCCGAATTGCTGGCCGAGGTTTATCTCGAGCTGATCGGCGCCCGCCAGGCGATGCTCGGCCTCACCGACGTGATGAGTGGCTCCGGCATGGCTCGCAGCGCGGCGATGGCAGCTTTGTGCCGGCCGCAGCCACTCGCCCCCCGTGTCACCGATGAGGTGCGTGCGGCGCATCGTGCCTTTGTGCGGACGCTCGGCGCGGCCGCGGTGTGGCGCGACTATCTGCCGGAAGAAAAGCCGGAAGAGCGCGGCGCGGCTTAAGCGGTCTTCGGCGGCGCGGCCTGCTGGGCTTGGGCCTGCTGCGCGAGCCGCTGCTGATACAGCCCGACGAAATCGATCGGATCGAGCAGCAGCGGAGGGAAGCCGCCGTTGCGCGTCGCGCTGGAGATGATCTCGCGCGCGAACGGGAACAACAGCCGCGGGCACTCGATCATGACCAGCGGCTGCAGGCTTTCCTGCGGCACGTTCTGAATGCGGAAGATGCCGGCGTAGGAAAGCTCGAAGCTGAACAGCACCGAGCCGTTGGCCTCGGCCTTGCCCTCGAGCTTGAGATCGACCTCGAAATCTGTTGGAGCGGCGCCCGGCGTTTGCGCGGCCAGCGCATTGGCATTCACGTTGATCTGAATGCCGATCTGCGGCTGCACCCCGGCCTGGAGCGAGCGCGGCGCGTTCGGATTCTCGAACGAGAAATCCTTGACGTACTGCGCGACGACACCGAGCTGCGGCTGTCCGCTGGCCTGCGGCTGTCCGCCGGCTTGCGGAGGTGGAGCGGCGGCGGGGCCGCCATTGGACGCCATTGACATGAAACCTCCTCCAAACGGAGCACGTGCGCGGCTTTTCGTGGCGGAGTGGCTAACACAGGGTCCTGCAAGGAACAAGAACACCTGGCCGGTTCGGACGCTTCAGGACTTGTCCAACGTGTTGCGTGGCTTGGGTTGCTCGCGGTCCGACACCTGCTTCCATTGGTCCGGCTCCAGATCGATCACCTGACGGCCGCCCTGGGCACTGCGCGCGCGGACCACCACCATCCGCTGAAATGCCGCGGCGAAGGCGCGGCGGATTGGTCCGATCAGCAACAGAGCACCCGCCAGATCGGTCAGGAACCCGGGCAGGAACAGCAAGATACCGGCCAGGACGATGAGAAAGCTCCCGGCGCCGGCTTCGATCCCGGCGAGGCCATCCTTTGCAACAGTATTGCGAAAGCCGGCGAGGCGGCCTCGCCCGGCCTGCTGCAGCACCAGAAATCCCGCCATTGAGGTTACCAGGCTGAGCACCAGTGCCCAACCGAAGCCGATGACGAGGCCGACGACGACAAATGTGGCAATTTCTGCGACAGGCAGCAGCAGAACGGTGACGATGATCCACTTTACCATGGCCGAGATTCCAACCGCCGCCGAGGTTGGCGCGGGGGCGGGGATCGTCTAATGTCGGTTCGAAGCACGACGCCGGCCGGGTCGACCGACGCGCCACTGGATGCCCTTAGTCGCGTGCTTACATTATAGCGGCGGACGGGCCTGCCGACCCCCGGTTCAGTCGACTGGGGCCTGATTCGTCAGCGCGGCCGCTTCAGGAGCATGCGAGACGTGTTTGACATCTACACCATCATCTTCCTCGCTCTCGCAGTGTTCATCTTCTTGCGATTGCGCAGCGTGCTCGGCCAGCGCACCGGTCGCGAGCGGCCGCCGTATGATCCGTATTCGACGCGCGACGCTGCGCGTGCCCCCACCACCGATGGCAACGTCGTCACGCTGCCTGGCCGCGCCGCCGACAAGGGCCCGGCGCCCGCACCGTCCGAAGATGCCGTCGATCGCTGGAAGGGGATCGCCGAGCCCGGCTCGGCGCTCGCCGCCGGACTCAATGCGATTGCGCGCGAAGACAAGACGTTCGACGCCGCAGAGTTTCTCACCGGCGCCCGCGCCGCCTATGAGATGATCGTCACCGCTTACGCCAACGGCGATCGCCGCCAGCTCAAGGATCTCTTGGCGCGCGAGGTCTACGAGGGCTTCGAAGGCGCGATCAAGGATCGCGAGCAGCGCGGCGAGAAGATCGAATCGCGTTTCGTCTCGATCGAAGCGGCCGACATCATCGGCGCCGAGCAGCGCGGCAAGGCCGCGCAGATCACCGTCCGGTTCGTGTCGCAGCTCGTATCGGTCACCCGCGACCGCTCGGGCGCGGTAATCGACGGCAGTCCCGACAAGGTCACCACCGTCACCGACGTGTGGACGTTCGCGCGTGACGTGTCGTCGCGTGATCCCAACTGGAAACTGGTCGCGACCGAAGCCGGGCAATGACAGCGGGCAAGCCGCTCTCTCACCGCAGAGCAAATCGGGTCGCGCTCGCCGCAGCGATGCTGCTTGGTCTCGCCGTCTCGGCGCAGGCCGAGGAAGAAAAGCGGCCCACCATTCGGATCGGCAGCAGCCAGCTTGAGCCGGCCGATTGGGTCAAGCTCGAGGGCTGGGCCGAGGACGACCACCTCGCGGCGTTCACGACGTTCATGGCGAGTTGCAAGCCGATCCTGCGCGCCGGTCCGTCGGCACGACCGGAGCGGCCGGTATTCCGCGGACTGCATCAGGCCTGTCAGGCCGCCGCCGAAGCCAAGCCGGCGGACGCCAAGGCGGCGCGCGAGTTCTTCGAGCAGAACTTCCGGCCGGTGCGGATCACGCCGGCTGGCGAAACCGCGGGCTTCCTGACCGGCTATTACGAGCCGATCGTCGACGGCTCGCGCGAGCCGACCGACGAATACGTGCATCCGCTCTATCGCACGCCCGGCGGCCTGCTCAGGGGCGGCAAGCGGCTCAAGGCTGCGAGCTTCGGCCGCAAGGTGGCGAACGCCGCCAAAGCCGCGAAGGGCAAGGCTGCCAAGGTGGCGAAGAAGCTGCGCAAGGGCGGCCGCAAGCTGGTCGCGTTCTATGACCGCGCGGCGATCGACGATGGCGTCCTCAAGGGCCGCAATCTCGAAATTTGCTACCTCAAGGATCCGATCGACTCGTTCTTCATCCATATCCAGGGCTCGGCCCGCGTGCGGCTCGCCAGCGGCGGCATGATGCGCGTCAATTATAAATCGCAGAACGGCCACGCCTACACGGCGGTCGGGCGGTTTCTGATCGAGCGCAAGATCTACACCAAAGAAGAAATGTCGATGGACCGCATCCGGCAATGGATGACGGCCAATCCTGACGAAGGCAACGCGCTGCGCCGCCTCAACAAGTCCTACGTGTTCTTCCGCGAGACCGGGCTCGCCGAAAACGAAGAGGCGATCGGCGCGCAGGGCGTATCGCTGACGCCGGGCCGCTCCATCGCGGTCGACCGCAACCTGCATGTCTACGGCACGCCGTTCTTTATCCAGGCCGAGCTGCCGATCGAAAGCGAGGCGCCGACCACCAAGTTCCGCCGCCTGATGGTCGCGCAGGACACCGGCGGCGCGATCGTCGGCCCGGCGCGCGCCGACATCTATCTCGGCGCCGGCGACGAGGCCGGCTTGATCTCGGGACGGTTCAAGCATCCCGGCCAGTTCGTCATGCTGTTCCCGAACAGCATCGATCCGTTCCCGGTCACGCGCGAGGTGCCACTGCCGTTGCCGCGTCCGACCGACATCCCGCAGGACGAGGAGCCGAAGCAGAAGCCGGAGCTGGTTGCTGCGAAGCAGCCGGACGTGAAGCAGCCCGACACGGTGCCGCTTCCCGTCGCGCGGCCTGAGCTCAAGAAGCCGGATGTGGTGGCAGCGAGGCAACCTGAACCGGTCGCGCCGGCGGCGGCGAAGCCCGAGATCAAGAAGCCCGAGGCCAAGAAGCCTGAAACAAAGAAGCCTGAGGTCAAAGAGGCCAAGAAGCCCGACGCGGCCGCAAAGACCAAGACGGCAAGCGCCAAGACGACCAACGCCAAGCTGACCGAACCCAAGGCTGCCGAGTCCAAGCCTGCCGCAGCGGCCAAGCCGGCGGCGAAGAAGAAACCCGAGCCGAAGAGCACTGAGACGAAGAAGCCCAAGCGGGATCTCGATCCATCGCCGCCGAGCTAATAAAGCGTGCTGTGCTTGGGGACCAGCGGCTGGGTTCAACGGTCATGAGCAGGCGAAGGCTCGATCCCGAGGAACGCGCGCTGTGGAAACACGTCACCCGCTCGGTTGCGCGGTTCGACAAGCGGCGCCGCGATAACGACGACGATGCGGAGCCGGCGCCCTCCGGAGCCAAGTCCAAATCTCCATCCAAGTCGCCGCCAAAATCGCAGCCCAAGTCTCAGGCCAAGTCTCAGGCCAAGTCTGCAACAAAGTCTGCGACCAAGCCGTTGCCGATCTCTGCTCCGGTCGCAGCGCGCCGCGAAGCCGCGGCGTCACCCGTACCGCTCGGCCGCAAGGCGCGGCGGCGGCTGGCGCGCGGCGGCGATGCCATTGGCGGCCGGCTCGACCTGCACGGCATGACGCAGACGCAGGCCCACGACGCGCTGCTCGGCTATTTGCGAACCGCGCGCGCCGCGGGCGCGAGAGTTGTGCTGGTCATCACCGGCAAAGGCGGCGGTGACGGCTATGCCGAGCGCGGCGTGCTCAAGCGTCAGGTGCCGATGTGGCTTCGCCTGCCTGACTTCCGCGAGCACGTGATCGGCTTCGAGACCGCCGGCGTCGGCCACGGCGGCGAAGGCGCGATGTACGTGCGGCTGCGGCGCAGCCACTCCGGGTAGGCCATTGAGCCACCATTGTTATAACATTGTTGATCCGCGCTCGGCTTGGGATAACATTGTGGGTACCGATTCGGAGCCCAGCATGAAAACCCACATCCGCAGAATGGGAAATTCGCACGGCGTCCTCATTCCCAAGCTGTTGCTTGAGGAGATCGGGGTCGCGGCCGGTGACCTGGTCGAGCTCAAGATCAACAAAAAGCGGCGGCTGGTGATCGTCCCGCTGGCGCACGACCGGCGCAGCGAATGGGCCAGCGAGTGCAAGACACTCGCCGAGGCCGGGGAATTCGGCCTGATGCGGGAGGGCGCCCGCCGCCCGAACGGCAAGGACTGGTGATGAACCGGGGTGAGATCTGGTGGGCTGAGCTTGGCGACCAGGGCAGGCGGCCCTGCGTCATTGTCTCGCCCGACGCCATGATCGGGCAGTTGAAGACCGTGATCGTGGCGCCGCTGGCGAGCCACGGCCGCGCCGTGTCGTTTCGCCCCGCGGTGACATTCGAGGGCTCGCAGGGCGTACTGTTGCTGGATCAGCTGCGGGCGATCGACACGCTCGGGCTGGTCCGTCAGGCCGGCACGCTCGACGAGAAGGTCCTCCGCCAGGCGCTCGGCACATTGCAGGCGATGTTCGCGGAGTAGCTACTCCGCCGCCTGCGCGGTGGCGTGCTGGCGGAACTTCGGCCTGGCGTGGCGGCGAGGGCGCGATGAACGTCCGGCTACGGCGGGGGCGGGGCTGATTCAGCGCCGTCGAGGCGTGTGTTCCGCGACCACTTCCATCGCGGATTGGTTTCGATCAGCTCCATAGCGTTGCGCCGGGCGTCGCGGGTGTCCTTGAGATACACCTTGCCCTTGCCGTCGGTGACGCGGACATCGGTGGTGATGCTGAGGAAGTAAAACGGAAAGTCGCAAATGTAAGGACCGACGTCCTTGCCGCCGAGATGGCGCCAGTGCAGCGGAAAGGTCTGCCCGAAACATACGACGGATTCCGCTTGCTTCGACGACGCGACCATCTTGTCCACCTGAGCCTTGAGCTGCGGCGACTGTTCGATGATGGGCATGACATCCTTGAGCTGCCGCGAGCCGCTCTCGTCGATCTTGCTGCTGTCGAATGCCAACGCCGGCCCCGCGGCGAGCGCGAACAGGGCCGCTGCGCGCCGCGCGCTCACTCCGCCGCCTGCGCGGTGGCGTGCTGGCGGAGCTTCGGCATCACCTCGCGCGCCAGCAACGTCATCGCTTCGCGTTCCCAGGCCTCGCTCACGCCGCCCCAGTCGACGCCCATCTTCAGCACGGTGCCGAACGGCCCGACGGCGTCGCGGAACGCGATCAGCTTGTCGAGCACGGTCTTGGGCGAGCCGTAGATCGCGCACTCCTGCATCAGCACGTCGGGCGTGAACGCCTCGTCGCTCATGTCGGGCCGCGGCTTGATGGTGTTGAGCCGCCCGGCCTTGGCGACCGCGGTGCGCAGATAGGTGAAGAAATACCGGTTCGCGGTGTCGGCGCCGAACACGCGCTCTTCGGCCTGCGCGTCGGTCGGCGCCACGATGACATTGCGGGATACGCGCCAGTTTTCGCCGCGCGCCGGCTTGCCGGCCGCGGCGCAGGTTTCGGCATAGGCCTTCCAGTGCGAGGCGATCGAATAGGTCGGCGCGTTCGGGCCCGAGATGATGCCCCAGCCGCGCGACGCCGCCACGCGCGCCGACGACGAGTCGGGGCTGCCGATCGAAATGTGAATCGGGGGATGCGGCTGCTGCAGCGGCTTCGGCATGGTGCCGAAGCCGAGCTCGGGCACGATCGCCTTCTTGATCCGGACGTTCCAGAACTCGCCTTCGATATCGTAGGGCGGGTCGGACGCCCAGATCTTGATCATGTGGTCGATGCATTCGACGAACATGCGCCCGCGCTTGGCGCCGTCGCCGACCTCGAACAGCTCATGGTCCGAGGCAAGCCCGCCCGGCCCGATGCCGAGATGGAAGCGCCCGCCGCACATGTGGTCGAACTGCGCCACTTCGCCGGCGACGATCGCCGGATGGTGGTTGGGCAGATTGATCACCGCGGTGCCGAACGTCAGGTTCCTGGTCTGCGGCACCAGGCCGGCGAGAAACATCAGCGGCGAAGGAAACGGCTCGGTGGTGGCCGAGAAGTGCTCGCCCATCCAGAGCTCGTCGAAGCCAAGCTGGTCGGCCAGCAGCGATTTGGCGGTGTCCTCGCGCAGCGTATCCGACATCGTGCGGCCGGGCGGATGCACCGGCATCATGAACAGTCCAAGTCGCATGCGCGGACTTTCCTTCAGTGTCGAGGGCATTCTAGCTTGCCGTCCCGGCCTGTAAAATCAGGTCTGATCTGCAGTTGGGAAGGGGAAGCCAGCATGAACAAGGACGACATCGTCGGGGTCTACCGCACGCTCGGCGAGGACACTGTCCGCGCCGACGGCACGGTCGTGAGCGACAACGCGCGCTCCGCGCAGATCATGTACAGCCCCGATGGCTACATGTCGGTGGTCAGCATGCCGAACGGCCGCAAGCTGCTGGCCAAGACCTCGGGTGGCCCGGACCTAAACGCGGCAACATCGGAAGAGCGTGCCGCGGCCGCCGACGGCATGGTCTGCTACGCCGGGCATTACGAGCTGAAAGACAGCGTGCTGCATCATCATGTCGGATGGCGCTCAACCCGAACGCGGTCGGGCAAACGATCATCCGGCGCGTGACGCTCAATGGTGCCGATCTCACGCTGTCATCAGTGCCGGCGCCGGACGGCAGCTACCGCCGCATCCGCTGGCGGCGGGTCTAACCACGTCATGCCCGAAATAGGCGAGCGAAGCGACGCCGTCCTTCGGACGGCTATGCCCGGCCACGACGACGTCGATAGCTACTCCGCCGCCTGGGCCCGCGCCGCGCAGTGCTGGCGGAACTTCGGCATCACCTCCTGGGCGAGGAGGCGCATCGACTCGCGCTCCCACTCCTGGTTCTTGCCGCCCCAGTCGAGCCCGGTCTGCAATAGCCCGCCGAACGGCCCGACCGCGTCGCGGAACGCGATCAGCTTGTCGAGCATGGTCGCCGGCGAGCCGTGCAGCACGCATTCCGTGGTGATGGCTTCGACGGTCGCCTCATTGTCCGGCATGTCAGGCTTGGGCTTGAGGATGATGAGCAGGCCGACCTTGTCGAGCACCTCGCGCATGTAGGTGTAGAAGTAGCTGTTGGAGGCCTGCGCGGTGAACACGCGGTCGTACGCCTCGGCGTCGGACGCCGCCACCATCAGGTTGCGCGCGACCCGCCAGTTGTCGCCGCGCGGCTTGATGCCGGCGGCCTGGCAGGCATCGCGGTACACCGTCCAGTGCGACGCGACCGAATAGGTCGGGATGATGTTGGCCGAGATCATGCCCCAGCCCTTCAGCGCGGCGGTCTTGGCCGATGACGAACTCGGGCTCGCCAGCGAGATGAACACCGGCGGGTGCGGCTGCTGGTAGGGCTTCGGCATGTAGCCGATGCCGAGCTTGGGCACGACGCCGTCCTTGATCGAGATGTTCCAGAACTCGCCGTTGAGATCGTAGGGCGGGTCCTGCGACCAGATTTTCTCGATCATATCGACCGCTTCGACCACCATGCGGTTGCGCGCGTTGTGGTCCGTCATCTTGAACAGCTCGAAATCGGAGACGAGCCCGCCCGGCCCGATGCCGAGCATGAAACGGCCCTTGCTCATGTGGTCGAACTGCGCGCATTCGGCGGCGACGATCGCCGGATGATGGTTCGGGATGTTGATGACCGCGGTGCCGAACGTGATGTGCTTGGTGCGCGGCAGCAGGTTGGCGAAGAACATCAGCGGCGAAGGGATTGGCTCGGTCGATGCGGAGAAATGCTCGCCCAGCCACAATTCGTCGTAGCCGAGCTGATCGGCCAGCAGCGACTTCTCGGTGTCCTCGTCGAGCGTGCTCCAGAAGGTACGATCCGGCGGATGCACCGGCATCATGAACATTCCAAGACGCATAGGTGTCCCTCTCAGTGTCCCGGACGCAGTGCGGCGTGCAACGCTGCACTGCTGATCCGGGACCGTTCCACATTCGGTACCCGTAACGGTCCCGGGTCTGCAGCGCATGATTTCATGCTGCGCTGCGCCCGGGACACAGAAACATCACATCGAGCCCGCGACGCCGGCCTCTCGCACCACATTGCCCCAACGCTTGTTCTCGGTCGCGATGAATTTTCTTAAGTCATCGACGGAAGGCGTATCGACCGGCATCAGCCCCATTTTGAGCATCCGGTCGTGCACTTCGGGCATCGCCGCAACCGCTTTGATCTCGGCGTTGAGCTTGTCGACGATGTCTTTCGGCGTCTTCGCCGGCGCGACGATCAGGTGCCACGACACCGCTTCGAAGCCCGGCACGCCGGCTTCGTCCAGGGTCGGCACGTCCGGCAGGTTTGGCATGCGTTTGAGCGAGGTGACGCCGAGCGCACGCACCTTGCCGCCCGCGATCACGCCTTGCGCAACGCCAGGATCGGCGAAAGTCACCGGCACGTGACCGGCGACCACGTCGTTGAGCGAGGCTGGCCCGCCCTGGCGATGCGGCACGCTGGTCATGTTGATCTTGGCGGCGTGGCGGAACATCTCGCCGGCGAGATGGATCATGCCGCCGCGCCCGCTCGCGGCGTAGGAGAGCTGTCCGGGATTGTCGGTGGCGTACTTGATCAACTCCTTCACGGAGTTGACCGGCAGCGCCGGATTGACCACCAGCACGAACGGAATGCGCGTGTAGAGCGCAACCGGCACGAAGTCCTTCTCGGGATCGTAGGACAACTGCTTGAACAGCGTGGGATTGATGGCGTAGGCGCCACTCGGCGCGTTCATCAGCGTGTAGCCGTCGGCAGGCGCGCTGGCGACCGCGCTGGCGCCGATCACCATGCCGCCGCCCGGACGGTTCTCGATGATCACCGGCTGGCCGAGCCGCTTTGTCAATTGCTCCGCGATGGTGCGGGTGATGACGTCCATCGAACCGCCGGCGCCGAGCGGAATGACGATCGAGATGGTCTTGGTCGGATAGGTCTGTGCCGCAACAGGCTGCGCGCATAGCCCGGCCAGCGCCAACGCGGCAATCGCCCAGTGTCTTGTTTTCATTGTCCCGTCCTCCCGAAGTATTCTTTGTTGTCGCCGTTCATTAACTCGAGCGTGATCTTATCCGGGCTTGCCGTCAGCTTTGATCTCCACCAGCACCGAATGGAATTTGGTGTCCTCGAGATTAAATAATTCATGCGGCCCGCCGCTCGCCTCGCGGTACTTCACCTCGCCGGCGACGTCGACCAGATCGCGGGTGCGGCCGTCCTCCCACTTCATCACCGACTTGCCTTCGCTGATCGGCACGATCAGGTAGGGATGGTGGTGCTCGTGCAGCGGCTGGTGGCCTTTCGGTGGCAGCTGGATCTCCCACACGCGGACGTGCTCGTTCTCGAACAGAACCTTAGTGCCGATCGGACCGAGCGGCGTTCCCTTCGGCGACACTTCGGGGGGCATGGCGCGTCCTTGCGATCGCGGCGATCAGGCCGCCTGACAATAACAATGGGGACCGCCCACCGGGTCAAGGGCAGGGCGGTCGCGAACCGGGCGGGCCGATCATGCGGGACTGCACGCAGGGCCGCCAGAGCAGGGGTTCACTTCGACCGTGACGTGCGACAACAGAGCGATGCCCTCCAGCTTGGACTTGTAGGCCGCAGGCTGCTGCGGATGGTCCGATACCAGTGCGACGACCAGCGCGGCATGGCCCGGCCCGACACGCCACAGATGCAGATCGCTAACACGGTCACCGTCGACCTCAAGGCGCTCGCGGACGACTTCGGCGAGCTTCGGATCGGGTATAGCGTCGATCAAGACCGCGCCCGACGCACGCAGCAGGCCCCACGACCAACTTGCGATCACCAGCGCCCCGATCACGCCCATCAAGGGGTCGAGCCAGGTCCAGCCATAGAGATAGCCGCCCAGCAGGGCGACGATCGCCAGCACCGACGTTAACGCGTCGGCCAGCACATGCAGATAGGCGGCGCGGATATTGTGATCGCTGGCGTGATGGTCGTGCGGCGCGTCGCCGTGCTGGTGATGCTCGCGGTCGCGCAGCAGCCACGCGCTGGCGAGGTTGACGGCAAGACCGATGCAGGCAATCAGCGTGGCTTGCGGATAACTGATGGCGACCGGGCTCATCAATCGGCCGATCGAACTCGTAGCCGATCGCGACCGCGACCAGCGCCAGGATGATGGCGCTGGAATAGGCGGCGAGCTCGCCGAGCTTGCCGGTTCCAAACGAAAATCTCGGATCGTCGGCGCGCCGGCGCGCGTAGCTGTAGGCGAACGCAGCAATCGCCAGCGCAACGGCGTGGGTCGACATGTGCCAGCCGTCCGCCACCACCGCCATCGATCCGTAAATATACCCGCCGACAATCTCGACGATCATGGTCGCCGCGGTTAGGCCGACCACCAGCCAGGTTTGCCGCTCGTAACGGGCGTGCTGGTGGCCGAGAAAGATGTGGCTGTGCTGCCACTCTTGAAGCGAATGGGTGTGCATGGCGCGCCGTCCTTTAGGACTGCAATGACGAGAGTCTGTGTCGCTCTATATAGGCACTACAGAATAAAGCGCGACAGGTCGGCGTTCTTGGCGAGGTCGCCGACGTGCTCCTGCACGTACGCGGCGTTGATTGTGTAGACCTCGCCGCCGTGATCAGTCGCTTCGAACGAAATCTTGTCCAGCACGCGCTCCATCACGGTCTGCAGCCGCCGCGCGCCGATGTTCTCGATCGCGGAATTGACCGCGACCGCGACGTCGGCGATGGCGTCGATGGCATCCTCGGTGAAATTGAGCGTCACGCTCTCGGTCGCCAGCAGCGCGACGTATTGCTTGATCAGCGAGGCTTCCGGCTCGGTGAGGATGCGGCGGAGGTCGTCGCGGGTCAGCGCCTTCAGCTCGACGCGGATCGGCAGCCGGCCTTGCAGCTCGGGCAGCAGGTCGGACGGCTTCGACATGTGGAACGCGCCCGAGGCGATGAACAGGATGTGGTCGGTCTTGACCGCGCCGTGCTTGGTCGAGACCGTGGTGCCTTCGATCAGCGGCAAGCAGGTCGCGCTGCACGCCTTCGCGCGACACATCGCCGCCGATGCGGCCGTCGCGCGCGGTGATCTTGTCGATCTCGTCGAGGAATACGATGCCGTTGTTCTCGACCGACTTGATCGCCTCCGTCACCAGCTGCTCGTGATCGAGCAGCTTGTCGGATTCCTCCGCGACCAGGATTTCGTGCGACTCGCCGACCGTGACGCGCCGCGTCTTGGTGCGGCCGCCCAGCTTGCCGAAAATGTCGCCGATGTTGATGCGCGCCCATCTGCGCGCCGGGCATGCCGGGAATCTCGAACAGCGGCATGCCGCCGCCCGACGATTGCACCTCGATCTCGATTTCCTTGTCGTTGAGCTCGCCGGCGCGCAGCCGCTTGCGGAATGCCTCCTTGGTGGCGGCACTGGCACCGGCGCCGACCAGCGCGTCGACCACCCGCGCTTCGGCGGCAAGCTCGGCGCGCGCCTTGACGTCCTTGCGCTTGCGTTCCCGCGTCATGGCGATCGCGATCTCGACCAGGTCACGCACGATCTGCTCGACATCGCGGCCGACGTAGCCGACTTCGGTGAACTTGGTCGCTTCGATCTTGAGGAACGGCGCGCCGGCGAGCCGCGCGAGCCGGCGTGAGATTTCGGTCTTGCCGACGCCGGTCGGCCCGATCATCAGGATGTTCTTCGGCAGCACCTCCTCGCGCAGCTTGTCGTCAAGCTTGAGCCGCCGCCAGCGGTTGCGCAGCGCGATCGCGACCGCGCGCTTGGCGTCGTGCTGGCCGACGATGAAGCGGTCGAGCTCGGAAACGATCTCGCGGGGAGAGAAGTCGGTCATGCGTCGCGTACCATCAGAAGTGCGGTGCCGTCGGGCGTCTCCACCAGACGGTCCTTGGCGAAGCCGGCTTTTTCGTAGCAGCGGATCGCGCGTGGGTTTTCGGGATCAGGATCGGTCACGACGCGCGGCGTTCCGGTCGCAAGCAGGTCTTCGATGAACACGCGGATGAACGCGGAGCCGTGGCCGCGCCCGATCATCTCGGGCACGCCGATCATCTGATCGATGCCGCGGGTGCCGTCAGGCTGCGGGCCAAAGCCGGTGTTCCACTCGGTCATGCGGTAGCATTGCAGATAACCGAGCGGCGTCCCATCGATCGCGACGATGTATTGATCCATCGCCGGATGCGACATGTCTTCGCTGACGAGGCCGAATTGCTGGTCCGGATCGCCCCACCATTCCCTGACATGCGGTTGCGCCAGCCAGTCGCGAACCAGCGGCAGGTCGCCGGCCGACATCGGGCGAAATTGATACTGCGGCGCCATGGTTACGCGGACTTCAACGTCTCGATGGTGACGTTGCGGTTGGTGTAGACACAAATTTCGGCTGCGATGTCGAGCGACTTGCGCACGATCGCCTCGGCGTCGAGCGGCCCGTCGATCAGCGCGCGCGCCGCAGCGAGCGCGTAGTTGCCGCCGGAGCCGATCCCCATCACGCCGGCCTCGGGCTCCAGCACATCGCCGGTGCCGGTGAGGATCAGCGAAACGTTGGCGTCGGCAACGATCATCATGGCTTCCAGTCGGCGCAGGTAGCGGTCGGTGCGCCAGTCCTTGGCGAGCTCGACGGCGGCGCGGGTGAGCTGGCCGGGATATTGCTCGAGCTTGCCTTCGAGCCGCTCGAACAGCGTGAAGGCGTCGGCGGTGGCGCCGGCAAAGCCGCCGATCACGTCGCCCTTGCCGACCCGGCGCACCTTCTTGGCGTTACCTTTGACGATGGTCTGGCCGATCGAGACCTGGCCGTCGCCGCCGATCGCAACGGTGCCGCCCTTGCGCACCGTCAGGATGGTGGTGCCGTGCCAGAGATCGGATTGAGATTGCATACGCGTAAGCCCCGTGCCGGCAGGCATGTAAGAGGTTGAGGATGCTATTGCAAACGCGGTTCCGCCTGTAGCGAAACCGGCAAACCCCTGATAAAAGGGCGCGAATCCGAACCGAAAAGGCTGTTGCGATGGCCCGCGGCCGCAAGACCGTTTCCAAGAGCGCCGCGCGCGCGGTCGCGCGCACAACCGGGCGTGGCCGCCGCGGCGCCGTGAAGCGCACCACCAAGGAAACCGACATCGAGGTTGCGGTCGATCTCGACGGCCGCGGGCAGGTCCGAGGTCGCGACCGGCATCGGCTTCTTCGATCACATGCTTGATCTGCTGGCGCGGCACTCGCGCATCGACATCATGGTGAAGGCCAAGGGCGACCTGCACATCGATCACCACCACACCACCGAGGACGTCGGCATCGCGCTCGGCCAGGCGGTCAAGCAGGCGCTCGGCGATATGAAAGGCATCACGCGCTACGCCGACGTGCACGTGCCGATGGACGAGGCGCTCACCCGCGTCGCGATCGATGTATCGGGCCGGCCGTTCCTGGTCTTCAAGGCCACGTTCGGCCGCGACAAGGTCGGCGCGTTCGACACCGAGCTGGTGCAGGAGTGGTTCCAGGCGTTCGCCATGAACGCCGGCGTGACGCTGCATGTCGAGACGCTCTACGGCAGCAACGATCACCACATCGCCGAATCCTGCTTCAAGGGTCTGGCGCGGGCGCTGCGCGCCGCCTTCGCGATTGATCCGCGTGCGGCCGGCGAAGTCCCGTCGACCAAGGGGTCGCTCGGCGGCTGACAATCGCGTTGGTCTTCTTATCTAGGGAAGGACAGCGCGCACGCGGTGGAGGACGACAATGCCGGTCTTTACGGTGCATGAGCCGCCGCCGCGGGACGGCGACGACGAGGCGGCGGCCGCCGACCGCTTCGTGTTCGTGCGCGACAAATTCTCGCTGTGGGCCTTTCTGTTCGCGCCGCTCTGGATGTTGTGGCGGCGGCTCTGGATCGTGCTGCTGCTCTACATCGTCGTGATGGCGGCGCTGCAGGCTGGGCTGTGGGCGCTGGGTGCTTCGAGCGGGGTGAAGTTCGCGGTCGGCGTGCTGGTCAGTCTTTTGATCGGCTTCGAAGCATCCTCGCTGCGGCGCTGGACCTACGCGCGGCGCAACTGGATCAGTCACGGCGTCGTGGTGGCGGACGACGAAGAGGCGGCGGAGCGCCGCTTTTTCGACGCCTGGATCGCGCGCCGGGAACGGCCGGCGCCGGCCATGCCGCTCGCCGTCAACCCGCAGCAGCCCTATCGCACGGCGGCGGACCCGCCGCCCGTGATCGGTCTGTTCCCCGAGCCGCAGTCGCCTGCCCGATAGCACCATGAGCGTCGCCATCGTCGATTACGGCTCCGGCAACCTGCACTCGGCGGCGAAGGCGTTCGAGCGCGCCGCCCGCGAGAGCGGCCACAGCCAGCCGATTGTGGTGACGCGCGATCCGGATCAGGTCCGCCGCGCCGACCGCGTGGTGCTGCCCGGCGTCGGCGCGTTCGCCGATTGCCGCCGCGGTCTCGATGCGGTGGCGGGCATGGTCGCGGCGCTGGAGGAGACGGTGCGCGGCAAGGGCCGGCCGTTCCTCGGCATCTGCGTCGGCATGCAGCTGATGGCCGAGCGCGGCCGCGAATACGAGGTCACCGAAGGGCTCGGCTGGATCGCGGGCGAGGTCGACAAAATCGCGCCGCGCGACCCCACGCTGAAGATCCCGCACATGGGCTGGAACACGTTGGCCGCCCGCAAGAGCCACAAGCTGCTCGACGGCATCCCGGTCGGGCCGGCCGGCCTGCATGCCTATTTCGTGCACTCCTATGCGCTGAAGGTGGCCAATTCCGCCGATCTCCTGGCTGAGGCGGACTACGGTGGGCCGGTGACCGCCATCGTGGCGCGGGACAGCCTGGCCGGCACGCAGTTTCACCCCGAAAAGAGCCAGAAACTTGGGCTTGCCTTCATCGCGAATTTTCTCAATTGGAAGCCGTGAAATTCGGTGATGCCAGGCCGCTGGCCTAGCGAGCATTGTAGGCCATTGGCCGAGCGAGTGAGTGCGACGTGATCCTGTTTCCCGCCATCGACCTCAAGGACGGACTTGCCGTACGCCTGCAGCAAGGCGACATGGCGCGCGCCACCATCTTCAGCCGCGATCCGGCGGCGCAGGCTCATGCCTTCGAGACGATGGGGTTCCGGCACCTGCATGTCGTCGATCTCGACGGCGCGTTTGCCGGCAAGCCGATGAACGTCACGGCGGTAGAGCGGATTCTGGAAACCGTCGGGCTCTGCGTGCAGCTCGGCGGCGGTATCCGCGACATGGAGACGATCGAGGGCTGGCTGGAGAAGGGCGTCAACCGCGTCATCATCGGCACCGCGGCGGTGCGCGATCCGGCGCTGGTCAAGGACGCCGCCAGGCGGTTTCCCAAGCGCGTCGCGGTCGGCCTCGACGCCAAGGATGGCAAGGTCGCGGTCGAAGGCTGGGCCGAAACCTCCGAGCTGACCGCGCTCGACATCGCGCGGCGCTTCGAGGACGCCGGCGTCGCCGCGATCGTCTACACCGACGTGTCGCGCGACGGCATGCTGCAGGGCATCAACTGGGACGCCACCATCGCGCTCGCCGAGGCGATCTCGATTCCGGTGGTCGCGTCCGGCGGGCTTGCCTCGATCGACGATATCAAGGAGATGACGCAGCCGCGCGCGAGCAAGCTCGAAGGCGCGATCGCCGGCCGCGCGCTCTACGACGGCCGGCTCGATGCGGCCGAGGCGTTGCAGATGATCCGCACGGCACGGGGAAAGTAACAGGGCGGGGCGAGCCGGCGATGTTCAAAGTCCGCGTCATTCCCTGCCTCGATGTGAAGGACGGCCGCGTCGTCAAGGGCGTGAACTTCGTCAACCTGCGCGACGCCGGCGATCCGGTCGAGGCCGCGATCGCCTATGACGCGGCGGGCGCCGACGAGCTCACCTTTCTCGACATCACTGCAAGCCACGAAAACCGCGACACCATCTTCGACGTGGTGCAGCGCACCGCCGAGGCCTGCTTCATGCCGCTTACGGTCGGCGGCGGCGTGCGCACCGTGGACGACATCCGCAAGCTCCTGACCTCGGGGGCCGACAAGGTGTCGATCAACACCGCCGCGGTGGCGCGCCGTGCCTTTGTGAAGGAAGCGGCGGAGAAATTCGGCGACCAGTGCATCGTGGTGGCGATCGACGCCAAGAAGACGTCGCAGCCGGGCGAAAAAGACCGCTGGGAGATTTTCACCCACGGCGGCCGCAACCCGACCGGGCTCGACGCGATCGACTATGCCAAGGAGGTGGTGGCGCTCGGCGCCGGCGAGATCCTGCTCACTTCGATGGATCGCGACGGCACCAAATCGGGCTACGACATCGCGCTGACGCGCGCGATCTCGGACAGCGTGACGGTGCCGGTGATTGCGTCGGGCGGCGTCGGCAATCTCGATCATCTGGTCGAGGGCATCCGCGACGGCCACGCCAGCGCAGTGCTGGCGGCTTCGATCTTTCATTTTGGCGAGCATTCGGTGCGCGAGGCGAAGACCTACATGGCCAAGGCCGGGCTGCCGATGCGGCTTGATCCTTAGGTTTTGCGCGTGATCTTTTCCGAAAACCGGTTCCCACTTTTCGGGATCACGCGCCGCGCTTCGCCCAAGCCAGCGCGGCCTCCAGCCGGTCATTGCCCCAGAACAGCTCGCCGTCCGGCGTAACAAAAGTCGGCGCACCAAAGATGCCGAGTCGCTGCGCCTCCTCGGTCTGCGAGCGCAAGCGCGTCTTGTTGTCGTCGGCTTGCGCGGCGGCCAGCGCGGTCGCTGCGTCCACGTCGAGACCAGTCAGGATCGCGCTCAGCGTGGCCGCGTCATCGATGCGGCGGCCTTCGCCGAACTGCGCGCGGAACACCGCGATGAAAAATTCGTCAACCCATGGCGCATCGACCGCCTGGCCTGCGACCGCGATCCGCGCCGCCAGCAGGCTGTTCTGCGGAAACGGCTCGGGCCGGCGCAGCGGCAGATCGAGCGCGGCGGTGAGCCGCTCCAGGTCGCGCCACATGTAGCGGCCCTTGGCCTCGTAAAGGTTGAACGGCGAGGTGTCCCAGCCCTGCGCCTTGAAGATCGGCCCGAGCAGGAACGGCTGCCAGCGCACCGCGACGCCGGCGTGCCGGGCGGCTACGCCGATCCGCATCGCCGCCGGGTAGGAATAGCTCGAGGCGAAATCGAACCAGAAGTCGATGGCGGCTGCGATTGAAGCTTGAGACATGGCGCGATGTTAGCGCAGGCATGCGCTGCTGCGAACCGAGCTAAGCTGTGCGGCGGTTTCCGGGAAGCGGCGGAGATGCTATGTGGAAACCATGAGCAAGTTCACCGTTGCCGACCTGGAGCAGCGAGTTGAGGCGCGCGCCAAGGCGCCCGCCGAGGAATCCTACACGCGCCAGCTGCTCGACCGCGGCGTCAATCAATGCGCCAAGAAGTTCGGCGAGGAGGCGGTGGAAGTGGTGCTTGCCGCGGTCAGCGAGGACCGCGAGCGATTGATCGCGGAGAGCGCCGACATGCTCTACCACCTTTTGGTGTTGCTGCAGTCGCGCGGCATCCAGCTCGCCGAGGTCGAGGCGCTGCTTGAGACCCGGACCAAGAAATCCGGGCTCGACGAAAAGGCGTCGCGGTGATGGAACAGCGCATCGACGATGGTCTGTCGCCGTACCGCACCTATTCGCGCAGCGAGTGGGCGGCGCTGCGCGACGACATGCCGATGACGCTGACGCCGGACGAGGTGACACGGCTGCGCTCGCTGCACGACCGGCTCGACATGGAGGAGGTCGAGGAAATCTATCTGCCGCTGTCGCGGCTGTTGTCGATTTACGTCGCGGCGACGCAGCGGCTGCACCGCGCGCAACAGCGCTTTCTCGGCGATCCTGACGAGGAGAAAACGCCCTACATCATCGGCGTCGCGGGCTCGGTCGCGGTCGGCAAGTCGACCACCGCGCGCGTGCTGCAGGCGCTGTTGGCGCGCTGGACCAACGTGCCGAAGGTCGATCTCGTCACCACCGACGGTTTCCTGCTGCCCAACGCCATCCTGCAAAGCGAAGGGCTGATGGAGAAGAAGGGCTTTCCGGAGAGCTACGACCTGCCTGCGCTGCTGCACTTCCTGTCCGACGTGAAGGCGGGACGCAATCCGGTGCGCGCGCCGATCTATTCGCACCTGATCTACGACGTGGTGCCCAACCAGTGGCTCGAGGTCGACCGGCCGGACATCCTGATCGTCGAAGGCCTGAACGTGCTGCAGACCGGCCGGCTGCCGAAGGACGGCAAGGCCATCCCGTTCGTGTCGGACTTCTTCGACTTCTCGGTCTATCTCGACGCCGACGAAAGCATTCTGCAGAGCTGGTACGTCGACCGCTTTCTCACCTTGCGCGGCACTGCGTTCCGCGATCCGAAGTCCTACTTCCATCGCTACTCGAAGCTCTCCGATGAGGAGGCGGTCAAGACCGCCACGGCGATCTGGTCGAGCATCAACCTGGTTAACCTGCACGAAAACATTCTGCCGACGCGGCAGCGCGCCGATCTGATCCTCAACAAGGGCCAGAGTCACCGTGTCGAGGAAGTGGCGCTGCGGAAGTTGTAGGGTTTTCGTTTGCGCATGATCTGATCCGAAAACCGGTACCCACTTTTCGGGATCATGCGCCTACGCCGCGAGTGCGGCGCGGATCGGCAGCTCGGCGAGCAACGCCGCGAGCCGGTCGCGGGTCGAGCGGCTTGACCAGAAAGCCGTCCATGCCGGCGGCCAGGCAGGCTTCGCGATCCTCGGCGTAGGCGTTGGCGGTGAGCGCCACGATCGGCGTGCGGCGCTCGCCGAGAGCCGCCTCGGCGGCGCGGATCTGCCGGGTCGCTTCGAGGCCGTCGATGCCGGGCATCTGCACGTCCATCAGCACGATGTCGAACGGCGCGGCCTCGGCTTGCGCGGTGCGCCAGGTTTCAAGGGCGGCGGCACCGTTCGACACCACGGTCGGACGGTGGCCAAGCCGGCTGAGCAGCGAGCGCGCCAGCAGCGCGTTGATGTCATTGTCCTCGGCGAGCAGGACGGCGAGGCTGCGGCCGGAGATCGGCGTGCTGTGCGCAACTGCGGGCGCGACGCCGGCTGCGCCGGTATCCTCGAATGCTTCGTTGGCGGTGAGCCTTGCGGCGAGCGAGGCGGCGCGCACCGGCTTGACCAGGTAGCCGGTCGAGCCGGTCGCTTTCAGCGTCGGGAGGGAGTGCCGCTCGCCTGGCGTGATCAGGACGATGCGACGGGCGACAGCCTCGCTGGGTGATCCGACCACGGCTTGGACGGTGTCCGCGCCCAAGGCGTGGTCGACCAGCATGGCATCGAAGCGGTTGCCAGCGATGGCGGCTGGCGCATTGACCGCGTCGGCAAGGGTCACCGCCGCGCCCCAGCGCGTCAGCCGCCGGGCCAGCAGCGCGGCCTCGATCGACTGCGGCGCGACGATCAGCACCACTTTGCTGTCGAGCCTGGGCGCGATGAAGGCCGGAGCGGCCGCACCGGCGTGGCGCGGCAGCGTCACCACCACTCGGAACGTCGAGCCCTGGCCCCGGGCGCTGTCCACCTCGATGCGGCCACCCATGCGCTCGATGATGCGCCGGGAGATTGCCAGGCCGAGCCCGGTGCCGCCGAACGAACGTCCGGTGCCGTTTTCCGCTTGCTCGAACTCGCGGAAGATGCGCTCGCGCTCCTCCGGCGCGATGCCGATGCCGCTGTCGCGCACCGCAAACACGATCTCGCCGGACGCAGCGCCCGGCTCGACCACGACGCTGACGCCGCCGGTAGGCGTGAACTTGATGGCGTTGCCGGCGAGATTGAGCAGCACCTGGCGAAGCCGGGTCGCGTCCCCGATCACCTGCTCGGGCAGCACGTCGTCGACGTCGCAGGCGATCTCGAGTCCCTTGGCCTGCGCGCGCGGTCCCAGCAGTTCGACCATCTCCTCGACCAGCGGCAGCAGCGCGAACGGGCGCAGTTCGAGATCGAGCTTGCCGGCCTCAATCTTGGAGAAGTCGAGGATGTCTTCGATCAGCGCCAGCAGCGCGTCGCCGGAAGTCTTGGCGGCCTTGAGATAGGCGGTTTGCTCCGGCGTCAGCGGAGTGTCCAGCAAAAGGTCGGTCATGCCCAGGATGCCGTTGAGCGGCGTCCTGATCTCGTGCGACACCATGGCGAGGAAGCGCGACTTGGCGCGGTTGGCGGATTCGGCGGCGTCGCGAGCTTCGCCGAGAGCGCGGCCGGTCTGGGGTCGGTGACGTCGCGGCCGAACGCCTGCACTTGGGCTGTGTTCGTGCGCCGTGGTTTGTGATGTTTTTTTTTTTTTTTTTTTTTTTTTTTTTTTTTGTGTTTTTGTTATGTGTGAGTGTGTGTTCGGTGCGTTCGGTGACGTCGCGGCCGACCGCCTGCACCTCGGCGCCGGCGTTTTCCGCCGTGAAACCACCACCTCGCGCCAGGCGAGCCAACGGGGACCGTCGGCGGTCGCGATCTTCTGGTCATGCATGCGCGTGCCGTCGGCCATCACGCGCAACTCGCCCTGTTCGAGCACCGGCAGCGTCGCCGTGGTGCCGCGCAGCGCGTCGCGCGGCTGCCCAGCGAGCGCGCAGAACGCGTCGTTGGCATAGGTGATGCGGCCTTCGCTGTCGCGCCGCACGATCAGGTCGCCCTGTGCTTCGAGCAGGCTGATGGCGCGCGCCTCGGCCTCCTTGAGCTCCCAGGTGAAGTCCGCCAATTCCTCGCAGCGCACCTTGGCATTGCGCAGCTCCATGCGCAGCCGGCTGTTGCGCGACAGCACCATCAGCATGACGCCGCACATCATGGCGAACAGGCCGGCGACGCCGATGGCGAACGACGACGGGTCGTAGATCGACTCGTTGACCGAATAGAGGTGGGTGAACAACACCGACGCCGTCGCCACCGCGCCGATCACGATGAACGACCAGCGCAGCGCAGCAAGCACAAGCCGGAACCAGAACCGATAGCGCGGCCGCGGCTGTCCGTTGTTGGGACGAACCTGCATCGACGCCCTTCCCCAGTGATGGGCCCAGGCTCGATGCGCCACCGCAAACGGCCTGCCTGTTCAATGCTTCTGGGGACGAGTTTGGCCCGCGAAAGCTTGCAATTCGCTTCACCACGACGGGTGAACGGCGCTCAAGGTTGACGGAGCGCTAACGGCGGCGCGCGGGTTTGAGCGATTGGCTTAATCGTGCGCCGCGAGCTGGAGCGACTGGCGCGCCTTCCAGAGCACCGCCAGAAGGGCGGCGACGTCCTGGTGCGAGTAGCGCACCGAGTGCACGTAGACCCGGTAGTCGGGCAGGGTGTCGCCGGGGGCGAGACTGACCGTGACGTCCGGCGCGCGGGTTTCGTTGTCGACCTTGATGGTCCGGACCCGCACCGAGGAGCGGCAGGCGTTGCCGGGCGCGGCGCCGAAGTCGTCGGCCAGCACAAAATCCGCGATTTCCGGCCGGTCGACCAGCGCCATGCGCAGATCGGGCCGCGGCGCATCGTTGTCGATCTTGACCCGGTAGTCGGGCGCGGCGGCCTTGGGCGACAGCCGGTAGGTTGCGGTGCCGCTGGCGAAGCAGAGGTCGTCGCTCGGCGCGAAGGTCGAGTGCGCCGCTGCCGGCACGGCGATCACCACGATCAGGATCAACGATTTGCGGAATCGATCCATGCCGGGAGGCTAGGCCCGGTATGGTTAGCGGGAGCTTAACGGCGGACTTGCTCAGGCGGCGCGCCTGATCTCATCGGTCAGCGCGCGATACGACAGCGCCTCGGCGAGATGAATGCGGCCGACCTGGTCGGCGCCGTCGAGGTCGGCCAGCGTGCGGGCGACCCGCAGCACGCGGTGATAGCCGCGCGCCGACAGGCGCATGGCGTCGGCGGCGTCGCGCAGCAGCGCCAGGCCGGCGCCGTCCGGACGCGCGATCTCTTCGAGCACGGCCGAGGGCGCCGCGGCGTTGGTGTGCGGCGGCGGCAGCAGCATGGCGGCGTAGCGCTGCGCCTGGATGGCGCGGGCCTGCGCGACGCGCGCCGCGACCTCTCTGCTGCCCTCGGCCGGCGGCGGCAGGATCAGGTCAGCGGCGGTGACGGCCGGTACCTCGATGTTGAGGTCGATGCGGTCGAGCAATGGCCCGGACAGCCGGGTCTGATATTCGGCGGCGCAGCGCGTGTTCGGGCCGCGCCGGCAGGTGTAGCCGGGATCGCTGGCGTGGCCGCAGCGGCACGGGTTCATCGCCGCGACCAGCATGAAGCGCGCCGGATAGGTGATGCGGTGGTTGGCGCGCGCAATTGCGACCTCGCCGGTCTCGAGCGGCTGGCGCAGCGCGTCGAGCGCCTGCGGTTGGAACTCCGGCATCTCGTCGAGAAAGAGCACGCCATGATGCGCGAGCGAAATTTCGCCGGGCCGTGCCCGCAAGCCGCCGCCGACCAGCGCCGGCATCGAGGCGGAATGATGCGGCGCGCGGAATGGCCTGCGGTTGGTCAGCGCGCCATCGGCGATCTCGCCGGCAACCGACGCAATCATCGACACTTCGAGCAGTTCCGCAGGCGCGAGCGGCGGCAGGATGGTCGGAAGCCGCGCCGCCAGCATCGACTTGCCGGAGCCGGGCGGGCCGACCATCAGCAGATTGTGGCCGCCCGCGGCGGCGACTTCGAGCGCGCGCTTGGCGCTTTCCTGGCCCTTGATGTCGGCGAGATCGAGCGTCGGTCCGGCGAGCTCGCGGATCGCGGGCTTCGGCCGGATCAGCACCTGCGTGCCCTTGAAGTGGTTGGCCAGCTGGATCAGCGAGGACGCGGCGACGAGCTCCATCTCCGGGCTTGCCCAGGCGGCTTCCGAGCCGCAGGCGGCGGGGCAGATCAGCCCTTCGTTGCGGGCGTTGGCGCCGATCGCGGCGGGCAGCACGCCGGCCACCGGCGCGATCGAGCCGTCGAGTCCGAGCTCGCCCAGCACCGTGAAGCCGGCGAGTGCGTCGTGCGGCACGGCGCCGATCGCGGCCATCAGGCCGAGCGCGATCGGCAGATCGTAGTGGCTGCCTTCCTTGGGCAGGTCGGCGGGGGCGAGGTTGATGGTGATGCGGCGGGCCGGCAAAGCGAGCCCCGAGGCGACCAGCGCGGCGCGCACCCGCTCCTTGGCTTCGGACACCGCCTTGTCGGGCAGGCCGACGATGTTGAAGGCGGGCAGGCCGGGCGCAACCTGCACCTGGACGTCGACGGCGCGGGCCTCGATGCCCTCGAACGCCACCGTGGAGACCCGTTGGACCATGGCCGCCCCTCAACCACTGGTAAGCCTACCGGAACTTTGTTCTCATGCGCAAGAACATTTGCAGAACAAAAAGACTCGACGTACAGTGCCGGAGCGGGTTTTTCGGGAACCGCCATTGTGAGGAACAACCCATGCTGATCGATCTCAAGGCCATTGAAACCGAACTCCAGCAAGCCCGCTTGGCCCGCCTCGACGCCGAGGCCGCCTCGACCGACGTCGAGGACCTGATCGGCCAAGTCCAGCGCTTCGAGCCGGGCCGCGGCCGGCTGTGCTTCTTTGTTGCTGGCGAGGACGCGGAGTCGCTCGGCCCGGCGCACTAGCGACCGGCCCGCTTCTTCTCGATCGCATCCCAGGTCAGCGCCGCGACGTCGGGTCCACCCAGGTTCTTGATGGCGCGGATGCCGGTCGGCGAGGTCACGTTGATCTCGGTGAGCAGGCCATCGATCACGTCGATGCCAACCAGGATCAGCCCGCGCTCGCTCAGCACCGGGCCGATGGTCTGACAGATTTCACGCTCGCGCGGTGTGAGCTCGGTCTCTTTCGGCGAGCCGCCGCGCACCATGTTGGAGCGCAGATCGTCCGCCGCCGGCACCCGGTTGACCGCGCCGGCGAACACGCCGTCCACCAGCATGATGCGCTTGTCGCCGTTCGCCACCGCGGGAAGGAACTTCTGGATCACCCACGGTTCGCGGAAGGTCGCGGCGAACATGTCGTAGAGCGAGCCGAAGTTGAGGTCGTCCTTGGTGAGCCGGAATACCGCTCCGCCGCCGTGGCCGTAGAGCGGCTTCATCACGATGTCGCCGTGCTCGGCGCGGAATGACTTGATCTCGGCGAGGTCGCGCGTGATCAGCGTCGGCGGCATCAGTGCCGGAAACTGCATCACCAACATCTTCTCCGGTGCATTGCGCACCTCGGCCGGATCGTTGACGACCAGCGTGTCGGGATGAATGCGTTCGAGCAAGTGCGTCGCCGTGACATAGGCGAGGTCGAACGGCGGATCCTGCCGCATCAGGATGACGTCGAATGTGGCAAGGTCGGTTCGCTTGGGCTCGCCCAAGGTGAAGTGGCTGCCGAGTTCGTCGCGCACCTTGAGCGGCTGCACACCGGCAAACACCCGGCCCTGCGCCATCGCCAGCCGGTCGGGGGTGTAGTAGCGCAGCTCATGGCCGCGCCGCTGGGCTTCCAACAGCAGCGCGAAGGTCGAGTCGCCGCGGATGTTGATCCGCTCGATCGGGTCCATCTGAACGGCGACGCTTAGGGTCATGAAACTTCCCGGAATTCCGGATTAGCCGGACAACGAGTGGTTAACATCTTTTGGCCAATTCTAGCCCCATTCGCGCGGGGTTTTGGATGCGCATTTTGCCCAGATTATCAATTGCCACCAAGCTCTATGCGATCTTCGCCTTGCTTGCGGTCGTCACGGTCGCGTTGGCGGCAGTGGCGGTCGTCAACGCGCGCCATCACAACATCCTGACCCAGGAGTTCGAGGCCGCCGCCCAGGGCGCCAAGCATGTCGAACGTCTCAACGGTCTGGTCTACGCCGTGACGATGGAATCGCGCGGCATTTACATGTCGCCGAATATCGAGGCTGCCGCCCCCTTCGTGAACGGGCTGCGCAGGCAGAACGAGCGGATCGGGGACGTGATGACGGAATGGCAGTGGGTGGTGCTGCCGGCTGATAAGGCGCAATTCGAAGCCTTTGCCGAACGGATCAGGCAATTCAGGGAGTTTCGCAGCGAGCTGCTTCGCCGCACCAATGAAGGCGGCATCGCGGCCGCCCGTGCATGGGGCGACAACGAAGCCAACCGGTCGGTTCGAACCGCACTGAACACCGACCTTGAGGCGTTCGGCCAAATGTATTCACACCGCGCTAAGCATGCCTTCGGCAAGATCGACCACGGCATCGAGATCACAGCCTGGATCATGAGCCTGTTGAGCGGCGTCGCGGTGCTGCTGGCGGCCGCCGGTGCGTTCCTGATCTGGCGCAGCGTCGCCCGGCCGCTGGCGCACATCACCCGCGTCACCGAGACGGTCGCCGAAGGCCATGCGGTCGCGATCCCGTACGGCGCGCGCAGTGACGAGATCGGCGCGCTGGCGCGTTCGATCGCGATATTCCAGCACGCCATGCATCACAACAAGGAATTGAGCGGGAAGGTGGTCGGCGAAGCCGAGGCGCGCACCCGGCGCCAGGAGCAGGTCGCGGCCGAGATCGAGCGCTTCTCGGGGGAGGTGGAAGCCGGCATCGCCGAGCTCGGCCAGATCTGCGATCGGATGCTCGATGCATCGACCGATCTCGCCGGCGTCGCCGACCGCGCCAGCAAGCGTACTGAAAGCGCCACGCAGGCGTCCACCGAAGCGTCGAGCAACGTGCGCGACATCGCTTCAGCTGCAGATGAGCTGGCTGCCTCGGTCATGGAGATCGACCGCCAGGTCGGCCATTCCAACACGATCTCTGAGAAGGCGGTGGTCGAGGCGGAGCGCAGTAACACTGCGGTCAAGGAGCTCGATGAAGCCGCCAAGCGCATCGGCGACGTGATCCGGCTGATCACCGACATCGCCGAGCAGACCAATCTGCTGGCGCTCAATGCCACCATCGAGGCTGCCCGCGCCGGCGAGGCCGGGCGCGGCTTTGCGGTCGTCGCCGGCGAGGTCAAGGCGCTGGCCGGGCAGACCGCCAAGGCCACCGAGGACATCGCGGCACAGATCGCCGATATGCAGCACGCCACCGCGCGCTCGATCGCCGCGATCGCCGCGATCGAGACGACCATCCGCGACATCGGCGCGATCAGCGGCGCCATCGCGGCGGCGGTCACCGAGCAGGGTGCAGCGACGCAGGAGATTGCGCGCAGCGTCGAAATCGCAGCCAAGCGCACGATCGAGACCGCCGAGGAGGTCAGCCGCGTCAGCGACGCGACCGACAACACCCGCACCAGCGTGGTGATGGTGAAGTCCGTGGCCGACGAGCTTGGCGCGGTGGCCGAACGTCTGCGCGGCCAAGTCGACGCGTTCTTCGAGCGGCTGAAGGCGGCGTAATCTCACACACTCATATCGCCTCGAACGCCGCCGGAATGTGACGCGGCATCTTGCCCGGCGCGACCAGCACGGCGTCGAACCGCATATCGCGCATGGCATCGTCGGGCCGTTGCGACAGCCAGTACTCGGCGGCGGCCACGATCCGCTGCTTGATGCGGTCGGTCACCGCTTCGGCCGCGTCATCGAGCGTGTTGCGCGCCTTGACCTCGACGAACACCAGCGTGTTGCGGCATCCCGCCACGATGTCGATCTCGCCGACCGGGGTGCGGAAGCGGCGCGCCAGGATGCGATAGCCTTTGGCGATCAGGAACGCGGCGGCGCGGCTCTCCGCCGAGATGCCGGTGCGGAACGCCGCGACGCGCTCCGGACGCGGTGGCGGCTTGACGGTGCCGCTAGCGCGCTTCGCCATCGTTCGCCTCTTCGGCGAGCGCGAGCGCACGCCGGTAGATTTCCCGCTTGGGCCGGCCGGTGGCGTCCGCCACTTCGCTGACTGCGTCTTTGACCGAGGCGCGCTCAAGCGCCCGGCGCAGCAGCGCGTCGATCTCGCCGTCGTTCCATTCACTGGCTTGCTGCGCCGGCGGCGCGATCACGATGACGATCTCGCCGCGCGTTTCGGCGCCGTCGGCATAGGTTTGCGCCAGGGCGGCAAGGTCGCCGCGCCGCACCTCCTCGTGCAGCTTGGTCAGCTCGCGGCAGATCGCTGCGTCGCGCGGACCAAGACCAGCCGCGAGGTCGGCCAAAGCGCGAGGCAACCGCGGTCCGCTCTCGAACAGGATCAAGGTCGCAGGAATGCGGGCGAGCTCGGCGACGCGACTTTTGCGCTGGCCTTCCTTGGCCGGCAGGAAGCCCTCAAAGAAGAAGCGGTCGGTCGGCAGCCCGGATGAAGCGAGCGCGGCCAGCGTGGCGGAGGCGCCGGGCAACGCCGTGACGGCGTGGCCGGCGTCCTGCGCCGCACGGACCAGCTTGAATCCGGGGTCGGAGACAAGTGGCGTACCGGCGTCGGACACCAGCGCCAAAGCCTCGCCGGCGGCCAGCCGGGCGATCAGCTTGGGCCGCGCGGCTGCGGCGTTGTGCTCGTGGTAGGCGGTGAGCGGGGTCGATATGCCGTAGGGATCGAGCAGCTTGCGGGTGACCCGCGTGTCCTCGCAGGCGATCAGGTCGGCGGCGGCGAGCGTCTCGAGGGCGCGCAGGGTGACGTCGCGCAGGTTTCCGATCGGGGTGGCGACCAGGTACAGCCCGGCGGCGAGCCGCGGCGCCTCGACCGGTCGGCCGGCGAGAACGTAGGTTCTGGCACGATCTGCCCGCATTTGGCCGTCATTCTAGCCGCGGGTGGCCCACCCGTCATGGCGTGGAGGGCTTTGTTATCCTTTCGATTTGGTTAACCATTGGCCGATATCCCGCTGTCACGGCGGGGTCTTGCGCGCCTCGCCGGGCGGCCCTTTGTCGAGGAAGATATGATTCCCGGGCTTGATGCCGATCCGTCCGCCGCGCGTTTCGCGCGTCTGCGGCGCGGCATCGTGCTCGGTGGGCTGCTGGGACTGCTGGCCGGCTGCTCGACGCCGGATCTCTTTGCCTCGCGGCCGACCGCTCCGGCCCAGCCCTCCGCGGCGATCGGGGCCGGCCAGGTCAAGGTTGCTTTGATCCTGCCGATGTCGGCGGGCGGCAACGCGGCCATCGCTGCGCTGTCGATGCGCAACGCCGCCGAGCTCGCGCTCGCCGAGTTCAACAGCCCGAACATCCAGCTGCTGGTGAAGGACGACGCCGGCTCTCCGCACGGCGCGCAAATGGCGACGCAGCAGGCGCTTGCCGAAGGCGCCGAGATCATCATCGGTCCGCTGTTTGCGCAGTCGGTCCAGGCGGTCGGCCAGGTGGCGCGTGGCCGCGGCGTGCCGGTGATCGCGTTCTCGACCGACGTCAGCGTCGCCGCGCGCGGCGTCTATCTGCTCAGCTTCCTGCCGGAATCCGATGTCGAGCGCATCGTCGATTTTGCCGCCGCCAACGGCAAGCGCTCCTACGCCGCGCTCGTGCCGGACAACGCCTACGGCTCGGTGGTCCAGGCATCGTTGCAACAGGTCGCTGCGCGCAAGGGTGCACGCGTCGTGGCACTCGAACGTTATCAGTCCGGACAACTCGCAGCTCCGGTCAACATCGTGGCGCAGTCGGTGCAGGGCGCCGATGCGATTTTCATCCCGGACGGCGCCGACACTGTACCAAGCGTGGTGCAGGCGTTATCCACCGCCGGCGTCAAACCGAAAAGCATTCAGTTGATGGGCACCGGACTGTGGGACGATCCGCGCATCTTCAGCGACGCCAATCTGCATGGCGGTTGGTACGCCGCGCCCGACTCCACCGGCTTCCGGAATTTCACCGCGCGCTATCGTACCCGGTACGGCCAAGACCCGGTGCGCACCGCAACGCTGGCCTATGATGCGGTCGCGCTGGTCGCCGCGCTGGTGAAGACGCAGGGCGAACAGCGCTTCGCCGAGCAGACGCTGACCAATCCGTCGGGCTTCGCCGGCATCGACGGCCTGTTCCGCTTTCGCACCGATGGCACCAACGAACGCGGTCTTGCCGTGCTGCGCGTCAGCGCGACCGGCGGCCAGACCATCAGCCCGCCGCCGCGCGCGTTCAGTGGTTCGGGGACTTGATCGCGGGCGTCACGCCGCCAGATCGGCCACCACCGCGTCGAGCACCGGAAAGCCCGCCTTGGTGACACGCAGGAAGCCCTGCCCGTCGCTTTCGATCAGGCCATGCGAGGCGAGGTCCTTGATCCGCATGGCATCGAGCGGCTTACCCGCCACCGCCGCATAGCGCGCGGGGTTGATGCCTTCGGCGAGCCGCAGTCCCATCAGCAGGAACTCGTCGGCGCGCTCCTCGCGCGACAGCAGGTCGTCAGTGACGATGCCATGGCCGAGCGACTCAACCCGCATCAGCCAGGACTCCGGCCGCTTCTCGGTCGCGATGGCGCGGCGGTAGCCGTCGATGTCGAGCCGGCCATGGGCGCCGGGCCCGATGCCGGCATATTCATGGGCGCGCCAATAGACCAGGTTATGCCGGCACTCGGCGCCGCGCCGGGCGTGGTTGGAGATTTCGTAAGCGGGCAGGCCGACGCTGTCGCAGATCTCCTGGGTGGTGTCGTAGAGCGCGCGGGCGGTGTCGTCGTCCGGGGTCGCCAGCTTGCCGGCGGCGTGCATGGCGTGGAATGGCGTCTCCGGCTCGATGGTGAGCTGATAGAGCGACAGATGCTCGGCTGCTTCGCCGATCGCCTGCTTGAGCTCGGTCGCCCACATCGCGGGCGTCTGACCCGGCCGGGCGTAGATCAGATCGAACGAATAGCGCTCGAACGCGGCGCGCGCGATCGCGACCGCGTCGAGCGCTTCCTTTGCCGTATGCAGCCGGCCGAGCGCCTTAAGTGAGGCGTCGTCCAGCGACTGCACGCCAAGCGAGACGCGGTTGACGCCGGCAGCGCGGTAGCCTTTGAAGCGCGTCGCCTCCACGCTGGTCGGATTGGCCTCAAGCGTCACCTCGGCGCCGGGTGCCATGGTCCAATGCTTGGCGACCGCGTCGAGGATCGCGCCCACCGTCGCGGGCTGCATCAGCGACGGCGTGCCGCCGCCGAAGAAGATGGTCGAGACGGTGCGGCCCGGAGCGCGAGCGGCGGTCGAAGCGATCTCGGTCTCAAACGCGCGCACAAACCGCGCCTCGTCGATCGCGGCGTGACGGACGTGGCTGTTGAAATCGCAATACGGGCACTTCGACAGGCAGAACGGCCAATGCAGATAGACGCCGAATGCTTCGGCGGTGGCCGGCGCTGCATCATGGATGTCATCGCCGCTCAAGGCAGGCCTCCGCCAGCTTGAGAAACGCTCGGGCGCGATGCGACAATCCTTTGCCGCGCGGTGGTAGACCGTGCTTGTCGTCGCTCGACATCTCGCCGAATGTCAGGGCGTGGCCGTCCGGCAGGAACATCGGATCGTAGCCAAAGCCCTTGTCGCCGCGCGGCGGCCAGACCAGCGTGCCGTCGACTGTCGCCTCGAATTCCTCGAGATGGCCGTCCGGCCAGGCGACGCACAGCGCCGAGACGAAATGCGCGCAGCGTTGTTCGGGCGCCTTGGCGCCTTGCTCTATCAGCTTGGTCTGGATCTCGTTCATGGCGAAACGGAAATCCTTCTCCGGGCCGGCCCAGCGGGCCGAGTGGATGCCGGGCTTGCCGCCAAGCGCATCGACCGCCAGACCCGAATCATCAGCGAATGATGCCATGCCTGACGCCTTCGCGGCGGCCTGTGCCTTGATCCGCGCATTGGCGCGGAACGTGGTGCCGGTTTCCTCCGGCTCCCCTAGGCCGAGCTCGCCGGCCGACGTCGCCTCGACACCGTAGGCGGCGAGCAGGTCGCGCATCTCGGCAAGCTTGCCCGGGTTGTGGGTCGCAATCACCAGCCGTCCGGAGATCGGGCGGTGCCCGGTCTGCGAGCGGTCTAATGCGGGGCGCGCGCTCACATCACCGCCAGTTTCTGCAGATCGACCAGCTTGGCAATGCCCTTGCGCGCCAGCGCGAGCAGCGCCAGCAGCTGCGCCTCGCTGAACGGGTCTTTCTCGGCGGTGCCCTGGACCTCGACGATATTGCCGGCGCCGGTCATGACGAAGTTGGCGTCGGTCTCGGCTTCGGAGTCCTCGGCGTAGTCGAGATCGAGCACCGCGACGTGGTTGAAGATGCCGCACGAGATCGCGGCGATATGGTCGCGCAGCGGATTGGTCTTGATCATGTCGCGGGCGCGCATCCAGGCGAGGCAGTCGTGCAGCGCAACCCAGGCGCCGGTGATCGACGCGGTGCGGGTGCCGCCATCGGCCTGGATGACGTCGCAGTCGACCGTGATCTGCCGCTCGCCGACCGCGGGAAGGTCGAGCACCGAGCGCAGGCTGCGGCCGATCAGGCGCTGGATCTCGATGGTGCGGCCGCCCTGCTTGCCGGCCGACGCCTCGCGGCGGGTCCGCTCATGAGTGGCGCGCGGCAGCATGCCGTATTCGGCGGTAACCCAGCCGCGGCCCTGGCCCTTGAGCCAGGGCGGCAGCCGCTCTTCCAGCGTGGCGGTGACCAGCACGTGGGTGTCGCCGAACTTCACGAAACAGGAGCCTTCGGCGTATTTCACCACGCCGCGCTCGAGCGACACCGCGCGCAGTTCGTCGGGTTGGCGTTTGCTCGGCCGCAAGCGTCGGTCTCCTGATCGCCTGGCGCGTGATCTCTACCGAAACCGGTACCCACTTTTCGGAATCACGCGCTACCGGGCGCGATATACGCCCGGGCCCCACGCTTTTAGGTGGGGCGGGGAGGACCGACAAGGGGCGCGATGGCCGTCGTCCCTACTCGGGCTGGATGTCGGCGTCCTTGACCATCTTGCCCCATTTGGCGAGCTGGGTCTTGACGAAGTCGTCCAGTTCCTTCGGTGAACTCGAGAATGCCTCGAAACCCGCCGCGCGCAGCTTCTTTTCGTCTCCGCGCTATCGATGATCTTGCGCAGCTCGGTGTTGAGTTGTGTGACGATCGGCTGAGGCGTGTTGGCCGGGGCGAATATGCCCGCCCAGGAATCCATGTCGAAGCCCTCGACGCCGGCCTCGTCCATGGTGGGAAGCTCCGGAAACAGCGAGCTGCGCTGTAGCCGCGTAGATGCAAGCGCCCGAATCGCTTTCGACTGGATGTGCGGGAGGCTGGTGGTGAAGTCGTTGAACATCATCGAAACCCGACCAGGAATCAGGTCCTGGAGGGCGTTCGGCGCGCTCTTGTAGGGAACGTGCAGCATGTCAAGCTTGGCCCAGTGCTTGAGCGTCGCGCCGGCCACGACGCCGGACGTGTTGGCGCTGGCGTAGGTCAGTTTGCCTGGGTTGGCTTTGACGTGGGCGATCAACTCCTTGACGGATGTCGCCGGAATGCTCGGATGCACGACCAGCATTAGCGTGTAGCTTCCCATCCGCGTGATCGCCGTGAAGTCCTTGGCCGCATCGTAGGGAGGGTTTTTCATCAGGAAAGGCACTGCCGAATGCGGTGAGTTGGTGCTCATGAACAGCGTGTAGCCGTCCGGGGCTGCGCGCGCGACGAACTGCCCCGCGATCGCTCCGTTTGCGCCGACGCGGTTCTCGATCACGACGCTTTGCTTGAGGGCGGCGCCGAGTTCCTGGGCAACGACTCGACTGATGATGTCGGTGGCGCTGCCCGCGCCGAACGGCACGATGATGGTGATCGGCTTGTTCGGATAGCTCTGCGCGTTGGTTTCAGACGGCGCCGCCAGGCCAAGCATCGCGATGGCGGCGATCAGCAGACGAGAAAGGCATTTCATGCGCACACCCCACAGTCCGCACGTGCATTTCTGATTGCAGGTCGACTATAGCAGGCTAGCTGCTTTGAATGTGCGCCACTGCTTTGAATTGATTGTCGCAGTGCGGCCGTCGCTTGACCTGTCATGGCCGAGCATAACAGATTTGGCCCATGAGCAGCCCCATCCCGGCGTGTCCCGGACCGCTCGAGCCGCGCCGGCCGAAGCATCCACCGCCGCCGCACGCCTGCGACACACACTGCCATGTGTTCGGTCCATCGGATCGCTTTCCCTACGCGGCCGACCGCAGCTACACTCCGCCATACGCGCCGCTCGCGAAATATCTCGGCATGCTCGATACGCTCGGTTTCGAGCGCGGCGTGTTGGTGCAGGGCAGCGCCCACGGCCACGACAATTCGGCGATGCTCGACGCGCTGGAGCGCACGCCGCAGCGGCTGCGCGGCGTTGCAGTGGCCGACGAGTCGATTTCACCGGATGAGCTGCGCCGCTGGGACAAGCTCGGCGTGCGGGCGCTGCGCTTCAATCATTTCTTTCGCGGCGGGCAATTGCACTACCGCGGCGGCGTGACGCTTGACATGGCAAAGAAGCTCGCGCCGATCATGAAGGACCTCGGCTGGCATCTGCAGCTCTGGATCGACTGTAAGGACATGCCGGAGACGATCCCGATCCTGGATGCGATCGGTCTGCCGGTGCTGATCGATCACATGGGCCGCACCGATGCGCGGGCCGGCACGGGCACGCCGGGCTTCCAGAGTCTGCTGCGCTATGTCGGCGACGGGCGGGGCTGGGTGAAGGTGTCGGGCGCGCACCGCCTCTCCACCAATGCGCCGGACTATCCGGAGGCGCGGCCGTTCCACGAGGCGCTGGTGCGCACCAATCCGGACAACATCGTGTGGGGCTCAGACTGGCCGCACCCGCGCATCGAAGGCGAGATGCCCAACGCCGGTCACCTCTACGAATTGTTCCACGACTGGACGCCGGACGCTGAGGTACGCCGAAAAATTCTGGTCGACAATCCGGCGCGGCTTTATGGGTTTCCGCGTTAGCTGGAGCGCGGGCTCACAGATCAACAGACACGCTCGGATCAAGCGTGAATAGCTCCTGCGCGGCGCTGACCCCGCGCAGCGCATAACGTCCGACGGAGAGCAGCCGTCCCTTGTTGTTACCGACTTCGGCGAACGCGGCGGAAACCAGCATCGGCTGATCGACCGAGCGGCACATCGCCGCAATGCGGCTGACTTCGTTGACCGCCGGTCCGATCACGGTGAAATCGAGCCGGTCCGTGCTGCCGATGTTGCCGTAGAACACCTCGCCGACATGCAGGCCGAGATACATGTCGGTGGTCGGCAGGCCCTGCGCGGCGCGACGCTCGTTTAAATTGGCGACGCCTTGCCGCGCCGTCACGGCGGCGGTGAGTGCGGCGCTGCAGGCGCGGTTGCGATCGTCGGCCGTGAAGATGGCGAGCGCGCCGTCACCGATGAACTTCAGAACGTCGCCACCCTGTTCGTGGATCGCCGAGACGATGACGTCGGCATAGTCGTTGAGCAGGGGAATGACGTGCTCCGGCGTCGTGTCGGTGATCCGCGTGAAGCCGCGCAGATCGCTGAACCACAGCACGGCATCGATGTGCTCGGCGACGCCTCGGACGATCCGGCCGCTCAGCACCCGGCGGCCGGCGTCGCGTCCGAGATAGGTCTGCATCAGCGTGCCGGCCATCCGGGTCAGCGCGACGGACTTGACGGCGAGTGCGAGAAACGGCGCAAGGCGTTGCAGCGCCGCGATATGCTCGTCCCGGAAACCGCCCGGCTCCTTGGTCGCCCAGGACGAGTAGACGCAATCCATGTCGCCGATGCTGCCGCTTTCCGCAAAACGATTGATGATGGCGACGTAGTCGGTAAAGCCAGCGGTCCGTATATCCGCCAGCATGTTGAATTCGCGTTCATCCGCTGCGGGGATGCGGCGCCGCAACAGCGCTTCGCCGGTCTCCCGCATTCGATAGAACGGGCTGCCGCGCCAGGCGTCGATAGCCGCGTGGGACAACGCAAAATCCGGAACCGGGCCCCCAGTCACGCTGGTGCGTCCATATTCCTGCTCGGGTGCCAGGCCGGCATCATGCCCCCAGCGGTACAGGCGCCCTTCGTGCACCGGATCCAGGCTGTCGACGAAGACGTGCACGCGGGCGAGCGGCAGCCCCGTGGTGACGGCGCGCTCGCAGAAGCCGGTCACCAGCGTGAGTTCTGGCTCACCGGCCAAACCGGTCTGCGCGACCCAGGCGATAAGCTCGCTCAACTGTTTGTCGTCCATCATGTTGCGGGCTTTGTCTCAACGTTCAGCAGAGGCCGCGCGCTGGCGCAGCGACATCCATTCCCAAGCGACAACCAGAACAAGCACGGCGGTTGTGGCCGCTGCGAGGAGCAGCGGTGGCGCCACCATGGCGGCAGGAATGAGCAGTAAAAGCAGACCCAGCCCAATCGTGTGTGACAGCGGGAAATTCGGGGCTGACAGCCGCTTGAACAGCGAGTTGCCGAGCAAGTAGAGCGCGGGTCCACCCAGGATGACGGCAGCGGTTTTCGTATCGGTGTGGCCGCCACCGGGATGGTGCAGCACCAGCTCATCGCCCACCGCCGCCACAATGATGCCGGCGACGATCAGAATATGCAGATAGGTGTAGCCGCTGCGCCCGATCCGGCCGGGATCGTCGGATGATGCGGCAAGCCGGCTGCTCCGCTCGGCGCCGATGTTGAAATAGACGAGCCACATCGCAACGCTACCGATGAAGGCGACCGCGAAGGCGCCGACCGCGGCCGCGTTCCAGTTCAATCCCGCGAACGTCTGGCCGGTGATCACGATTGATTCGCCGAGCGCGATGATGATGAACAGGCCGCACCGCTCAGCCATGTGCGCACCCTCGATATTCCAGTCGGAGGTGGCCGAGCGGCCCAGCACCGGAACCCAGAACCCGGCCATCGGACCGACCGTCTCGATGCCGACCGCGACCGCCCACAGCCCCATCCGCAACGGACCGTCGACCAGCGCGCCGGCGAGCCACAAGGGCGCGCACGCCACATGCCAGATCGAGATGCGCAGGAAGTTGAGATGATTGCCGTGGTCGTGATGATGCAGCGCCCACAGCATGAACATGTCGCGTAGCGCCAGCATGGCGATATAGGCCGCCGCGAACGCCAGTGCGCGGTCCTGGAACGCCTTGGGGATCGACGCCGACAGCACCAGCCCGGCGAGCATCAGCACGAACAGCAACACCCGCACCGCCGGCTTGTCCGGATCGAGCCAGTTGGTGATCCAGGCGGTGTCGATCCAGGCCCACCACACCGCCAGCAGCAGGATCGCCGCCTGCAGCGCGCCGAGCGGCGTGAGGTGCTCCAGCAGGCCGTGCGAAAGCTGCGTCACCGCGAACACGAACACCAGGTCGAAGAACAATTCGACGAAGGTGACGCGGGCATGCTCGTGGCCGTGGCGGCTCCGCAGATGGTTGGTGCGGGCTGCGATCATGTGCCGGACGAGCTTAGAACTCGATCATGTCGAGCCTGGTCAGCGTCACGTTCGCGCTGATCCGCGCCGCGGTTGAAAGGTGCCAGGCGGTGTAAGCCTCCGGGAACACATCGTCGGCCGACATGGCGTCGACCGGCACCACGACCTTGAAGCCCTTGAGCGCGGCGGTCGCACCGGTATGCAACACTGAAGTCTGCGCCTGCGTGCCCATCGCGATCACGGTGGTGATCTTTTTGTCCTTCAGCGTTTTTTCGAGGTCGCTATTGATGAACTTGTCGGGCCCGAGCGGCGGCAATACCTGCTCGCCGGCAGCCGGCGTAAGTTCCGTAACGATGTCGCCGGGCACTGACTTCGGCACCGCGACGCTGTAGATGATGAGCGCGCCTTTGGCGCGCGCTTCGTTGACGAGCTTGAGCACCTTCGGCACCGACACGGCGCAGCGCGGCCGCCGCTCCCGGCTGCAGGTCTGGTTGGTGAAATCCATCACCAGCAGTGCAGTCTCGCCGGCCACAATCTTGGCCGGCTTGAGCGCCGGCGCGGCCGGCAGCTTGGCGGAGGCCCATTCCTCGATCACGGTCTGTGCCCGTGTGCCTGGCGCTGCAAGGCAAAGTGCCGCAACTGCAACAACCTACGTTGGCTCGAAATGTCCGCATGTCGCCCTCCCATGCTGATGCACCGGCGCGAGGCTAACAGCGCGAACGACGACGGAACAGGGCGTGCCGACGAGCCATGCAGGCTTGCGTTCCCGCACCCGAATGGACAATTGTTTGGGTGTTGGAGGGAGCGTAGCGCGTGTCGCAGAACATCCCGATCGGCCGGGCCGAGGTTTCGCTGGCGCAGCTCAACGACCGCGCGCGGGAGATTTTCCGTCAGATCGTCGAGAGCTATCTGAACACCGGCGAGCCGCTGGGCTCGCGCAATCTGTCGCGCCTGATCTCGACGCCGCTGTCGCCAGCCTCGGTCCGCAACGTCATGACGGACCTCGAGCAACTCGGCCTGATCTATGCGCCGCATACCTCGGCCGGGCGGCTGCCGACCGAGCTCGGCTTGCGCTTCTTTGTCGACGCGCTGATGCAGATCGGCGACGTCAACGAGAACGACCGGCGCGCCATCGAGGCGCAGGTCGCCGGCTCAGGCAAGTCGGTCGATAACGTGCTCAACGAAGCCTCCGGCCTGCTGTCCGGCCTGACCCGAGCCGCCGGTGTGGTGCTGGCCGCCAAGACGAACGTGCGGCTCAAGCACATCGAGTTCGTCCGGCTGGAGCCGGAACGGGCCCTGGTCGTGATGGTCGGTGACGATGGCCAGGTGGAGAACCGCATCGTCCCGCTACCGGTCGGGCTGCCGTCGTCGGTGCTGACCGAGGCTACCAATTTTCTCAACGCTCGCGTGCGCGGCAAGACATTGGCGGAGGCCAGGGCCGAATTCGAACGCGCCGTGAAGGAAGACCAGGCCAAGCTCGACGAGCTCACCCAGAAGATCGTGGAGGCCGGGCTGGCGAGCTGGTCGGGCGGCGAAACCGATCAGCGCCGGCTCATTGTGCGCGGCCAATCCCATCTGCTCGACGACCTGCGGGCACTCGAGGATCTGGAGCGCGTGCGCCTGCTGTTCGAGGACCTGGAATCTCGCCGTGAGGTCGTGGACCTGCTGGGCCGGGCCGAACAGGCCGAAGGCGTGCGCATTTTCATCGGCTCGGAGAACAAGCTGTTCTCGCTGTCGGGTTCCTCGACCATCGTCACGCCCTATCGCGACGCCGCGGGCTCGATCGTCGGTGTGCTCGGCGTGATCGGCCCGACCCGGCTCAATTACGCCCGCGTCATCCCGATGGTCGATTACACCGCCAAGGTGGTGGGAAAGCTGATTTCCGGGTAGCGAACGCAGTCTCGGCTTGATTTTTCGCGATTTAGCCCTGATATGCCGGACGCCATGTCAGACACCTCCCAACGCCCACCGGAAGAACAGATTCAGCCGGAGGACCAGGCCATGCCTGCCGCCGCGCCGAAGCCGTCAACGTCGCTCGATCGTGAGCTGGCCGACACCAAGGACCGCCTGCTGCGCACGCTGGCCGAGATGGAAAACCTCCGCAAGCGCACCGAGCGCGAGGTCGCGGACGCGCGGATATACGGCGTCTCGGCGTTCGCGCGCGACGTCCTTACCGTCGCCGACAACATGCATCTGGCGCTCGAGGCGCTCGACAAGGAGCTGCGGGAGAAATCCGATTCCAGCGTCAAGGCGCTGCTCGACGGCGTCGAACTGACCGAGCGGGCGCTGCTCAACGCGCTCGAGAAGCATGGCGTGAAGCGGATCGAACCGCTCGGCCAGAAATTCGATCCCAACCGCCACCAGGCGATGTACGAGGCCGAGGATGCCTCGGTGCCCGCGGGCCATGTCGCCCAGGTGATCCAGGCTGGCTACCTGATCGGGGATCGCGTGCTGCGTCCGGCGTTGGTTGCGGTGTCGAAGGGCGCGCCGAAGCCCGCGTCAGCTGAGCCGCCGGCCAACGACAACGCTTAGACCTTCAGCAATTTTATCGAGGCTCTAATCCGTCGCGCACCGTGCGAAATCGCGTGAACGCGGGAATCCAGGCGTCCTTGCGCGCGAACCCCACCATCTGCATGTAGGCGCCGCTGCCGAAGCGCAGCCATTGCACGATCTCGATCTCGGCGCCGGACTTGGTGTCCCGTCCCAGCGCACGCAGCTCGTGGCCGGGCTGGCCGCCGATCCGCATCGGCTCCGAGCTCAACATGCGCACATCCTTGACGCTGGGTGGACCGGCGAACGCCAGCCTTGCGAAGCTATCGCGATCGCCGGCGGTCGGCGGGCCGCCGGGCGCAACGGTGATCACGAGTCTGCGGGTGCTCGAACGTTTCCGCGTCTGGCTTCTCAGTGTCGCTGAGCTGCACGGCCCGCCCCGGCACCACGCCCGCCACCTTGAAGCCGGCCAGATCGCGTAGATTGAACGGCACCAGCGCAAGCTGCTCCTCGTTCGGGATGGCCGCGCGCGACACCAGGCTCGCCATCGCGGCGCGGATCGCTGGCTCGGAATATACGTCCTTGGCAGTGACCGGAATTTCCATCGAGACCAGCGCGGTCAGTCCGCCGACCGGCGCGATCAAGAGCCACTTGCGCAGCCGGGTATTGTCGGTCTCCTGGCGCGCCACGATCAGTAGGCCTTTGCCGCTCGGCAGTGTGAACGGCTCGCGCTTCTCGACCGTCATGTTCTGCTTCTTCAGCGCCTGGTTGGTCATCGCCTTTTCGATTTCCGCGTACGCGGTCTCGGGCATTGCGACCAGGCGGATGTAGATGCTGTTCTTGCTGTCTTCGAAGCCCTGGAACGAGGTGCTCAGCGCCATCCCGGGCGGCGGCGTCATGCCCAGGCGTGACGCCAATGGAAACTGTGGTTCGTTTACCGTCGGCTGCGCCGCGGAAAACTGCGCCGGCAGCGCCAGGGCCGACAATACGGCCAGCGCGGGGAGCCACAGGGCGGACCGGCGGTTCATGGCCCTCCGTATGGCGGCTCGTTAAACGAAACTCAACCCTGTTGGGTCATCACAATCTGGTAGGCGCACCCATTCGAGGCCGCTTTCTAATGCCCAGCAATCTGTTGCGTCAGCCGAATTTCGTCATGCTGCTGGTCCTGGTGTGGCTCGTCGTCGCGCTGGCGCTGTTGCTGCAGCATTGGCCGCAAACCGCCGAAACGCTGCTCGACACCGACGATGCGATGCGGCTCGCGCAGCTGCACGCATGGCTCAATGGTCCCGGCCTGCTGAGCGGCTGGTTCGACATGCACGTGACGCGCATGCAGCCGCCCGTCGGCTTCGACATGCACTGGTCGCGATTGGTCGATGCCGGCTTGGCGGGCTTGCTGATGGTGTTCCAAGTGTTCACCGACCACACCGACGCGGAGCGCCTGATGCGCGCGTGGTGGCCGTTGCTCTGGTTGCTGCCGACCATGGCCGGCATGGTGGCGATCGCCTGGCGGATCGCAGGACGCGAGGCGGCGCTGGTCGCGCTGCTGCTCGCGCTGGTCGGTGTGCCGGCCTACCAGCAGTTCACACCAGGCCGCATCGACCATCACAATGTGCAGATCGCGCTGACCTTCCTGGCGGCCGCCGCGACGGTGTGGTCGGACTGCGTGCGATGGGCGGCCGCTGCTGCCGGCGCGCTGAGCGGGTTTGCGCTCGCGATCGGATTTGAATGTCTGCCGTATCTGGCAGCGTGCGGCGTCGCGCTCGCGCTACGCTATATCGCCGACCGCTACGCTGCGCCGGCGCTGATCGCTTATGGCCTGAGCCTCGCCGCCTCCATGCTGATCGCGTTCGGCGTCAACGTTGCGCCCGCGAACTGGGCGCGCACCGCATGCGATGCCATCGCGATCAACAGCGCCGCAGGCGCAGTCTGCGGCGGCCTGGTGCTCGCGCTGGCTGGTTTGCTGGCGCATCCGCATCGCGTGACGCGGATCGCGGCGGTGCTCGGTGCCGGCGTCGCGGCGGCCGCCGTGGTGCTGCTGCTGGAGCCACGCTGCGCCGGTGGGCCGTTGGCGCTGGTCGATCCGGCGATCTGGCCGATCTGGCTTAGCGACGTGCGCGAGATGCAACCGCTCCTCTCGGTATGGCGCACCAATCCGCTGACCGCCGCCGCCATCGCGACATTTCCCGCGGCGGCATTGCTGGCGGTGCTGATCCTGGCGGGCGAACGTGCGTTGCGCCGCGACTTCGGGTTTCTCACCGCCGGCCTGGTGTTCCTGGTCGCGGCGGCAACGATGGTGGGCGCGATCCGCGCTTTCTCCTACGCGATGTGGTTCGGCATGCCGCTGGTCGCTGTGCTGGGCTTGCGGCTGTTCGCGGCTATGGGGCTCAAGAGCTTTGTCGGCCGGCTGGCGGCGGGACTGGTCCTCACCCCGATGGCGCTCTCGTCGGGGGCGATCACCATCGCCGCTGCCGCGGGCCTCAACGACACCGACGACTATTCCCGGCCGGCCAGCCGCGCCTGCGTCGCGACTGCGAGCTACGCACCGCTGCGCCAGCTCAAGCCCGGCCTGGTGGCGACGGATATCAGCTTCGGACCGTACCTGCTGGCGCTGACCACGCATTCGGTTCTCGCCGGGCCCTATCACCGGCTTTCAAGCGGGATCACAACCGCCCACCGCGCCCTGGCCGCGCCGCCCGACGAGGCCCGTGGGGTGCTGCTCGATGCCCAGGTCGACTACGTCCTGATCTGCGGGCCGCGGCCGCCCGACGGACTGCCGGAGCCGGCGCGCAGCCGCAGCCTGTGGGCCCAGTTGCGGGCGGGCGCCGTGCCCGGCTGGCTTGAGCCGCTCGACGCCGGTCCGGCGTTCGCGGCCTATCGGGTCAGGCGTTAATCCCGTTCCACCGGCGCGAAACCTGCATCAAGTCCTTGCAGCACAACGCTCTCCTCCTATATGTGCCAGGACGCCGCAGGGGGCTGCGTCGGAGTTTAATTTGGGGGTCGGACCAGAGACTTGCGGGATGGTCTGCAAGTCCGTTCGGGAGCCGCAAGGGCCCGGCCGACCTGCTGTGAAAGAGAGGGCATATCATGGGCAAGGTCATCGGCATCGACCTCGGCACCACCAATTCCTGCGTCGCCGTCATGGACGGCAAGAACGCAAAGGTCATCGAAAACTCGGAAGGCATGCGCACGACGCCGTCGATCGTCGCGTTCACCGATGACGGTGAGCGCCTCGTCGGCCAACCGGCCAAGCGTCAGGCGGTGACCAATCCGGAGAAGACCATCTTCGCGGTCAAGCGCCTGATCGGCCGGCGCTACGACGACCCGATGGTCGAGAAGGACAAGAAGCTCGTCCCGTACAAGATTTCCAAGGCATCGAACGGCGACGCCTGGGTCGAGGTCGACGGCAAGACCTATTCGCCGTCGCAGATCTCCGCCTTCATCCTGCAAAAGATGAAGGAGACCGCGGAAGCGCATCTCGGCCAGAAGGTCGAGCAGGCGGTCATCACCGTTCCGGCCTACTTCAACGACGCGCAGCGCCAGGCCACCAAGGACGCCGGCAAGATCGCTGGCCTCGAAGTGCTGCGCATCATCAACGAGCCGACCGCGGCGGCACTCGCCTACGGTCTCGACAAGACCAAGACCGGCACCATCGCGGTCTATGACCTCGGCGGCGGCACGTTCGACATTTCGATTCTCGAGATCGGCGACGGCGTGTTCGAGGTGAAATCCACCAACGGCGATACGTTCCTGGGCGGCGAAGACTTCGACATGCGCTTGGTCAGCTATCTCGCCGACGAGTTCCAGAAGAGCCAGGGCATCGACCTGCGTCGCGACAAGCTCGCGCTGCAGCGGCTGAAGGAAGCCGCCGAGAAGGCGAAGATCGAGCTGTCGTCCACCACGCAGACCGAGATCAACCTGCCGTTCATCACGGCGGATGCGTCGGGCCCGAAGCACCTGACCATGAAGCTCACCCGCGCCAAGTTCGAGGCGCTGGTCGACGATCTCATCCAGAAGACGGTCGAGCCGTGCCGGCAGGCGTTGAAGGACGCCGGCCTCTCGGCGGCCGAGATCAACGAGGTGGTCCTGGTCGGCGGCATGACCCGTATGCCGAAGGTGCAGGAGGTCGTGAAGCAGCTGTTCGGTAAGGAGCCGCACAAGGGCGTCAACCCCGACGAAGTGGTCGCGATCGGCGCGGCGATTCAGGCCGGCGTGCTGCAAGGCGACGTCAAGGACGTGCTGTTGCTCGACGTGACGCCGCTGTCGCTTGGCATCGAGACGCTGGGTGGCGTGTTCACCCGGCTGATCGATCGCAACACCACGATCCCAACCAAGAAGAGCCAGGTGTTCTCCACCGCCGAGGACGGCCAGACCGCGGTCACGATCAACGTGTACCAGGGCGAGCGCGAGATGGCGCAGGACAACAAGTCGCTCGGCCGCTTCGATCTCGCCGGCATACCCCCCGCGCCCCGAGGAGTGCCGCAGATCGAGGTCACGTTCGACATCGATGCCAACGGCATCGTCAACGTGTCGGCGAAGGACAAGGGCACCGGCAAGGAGCAGCAGATCCGCATCCAGGCGTCGGGCGGCCTGTCCGAGTCCGACATCGAGAAGATGGTCAAGGACGCCGAGACGCACGCCGAGGAAGACAAGAAGCGCAAGGCCGCGGTCGAGGCGAAGAACCACGCCGAGGCGCTCATCCACTCCACCGAGAAGGCGCTCACCGAGCACGGCTCCAAGGTCGGCGAAGCCGATCGCAAGTCGATCGAGAACGCCATCGCCGATCTGAAGGAAGCGCTCAAGGGCACCGACAACGATGCCATCCAGGCCAAGACCAACGCGCTGGCGCAGGCTTCGATGAAACTCGGCGAGGCGATGTACAAGGCGCAGCAGGACGGTCAGGGCGGCGGCCCTGGCGATCCGGGTGCTGCGGCCGGCGGCGAGCCGGGCAAGAAGAAAGAGGACGTCGTTGACGCGGAGTTCACCGAGGTCAATGACGACAAGAAGAACCAGAAGTCCGCCTGATCGCCGGGAGTCCGGAGTGATGGCTCACAGCAGATGAAAGCAGATTCGGTCCGGTGCGGCTCGCGCCGGACCGATTGTTTCTGTAGGGTTCCGTTCTCAAATTCCTGTAACGAGTGGTTGGGGAAGGCGCGCCGCGCGGAAGAAGTCCGCGGCAAAGCATGAGGGGAAGGCCCGCCGAAAATGGCAAAGCGTTGCTACTACGAAACCCTGGAAGTTGAGCGCACGTCGGACGACGGCGTACTCAAGAGCGCATTCCGCAAGCTGGCCATGAAATGGCATCCGGACCGCAATCCCGGCGACAAGGACAGCGAGCATCGCTTCAAGGAAATCAACGAAGCCTATGACGTCCTGAAGGACCCGCAGAAGCGGGCGGCCTACGATCGCTTCGGCCACGCCGCATTCGAGCAGGGCGGCATGGGCGCGGCGCATGGTTTCGGCGCCGATTTCGGCTCGGCGTTCTCCGACATCTTCGAAGGCATCTTCGGCATGACGGGCGCGCGCCAGCGCGGTACCGGCCGCGAGCGCGGCGCCGACCTGCGCTTCAACATGGAGATCACGCTCGAAGAGGCATTCAGCGGCAAGACCGCGCAGGTGCGGCTGCCGACCTCGGTCACCTGCGAAGTGTGCTCCGGCACCGGAGCCAAGACCGGCACCAAGCCAAAGGTCTGCGCGACCTGCGGCGGCCACGGCAAGCTTCGTCATCAGCAGGGCTTCTTCACATTGGAGCGGACCTGTGGCGCGTGTCACGGCCGCGGTCAGGTGATCGACAATCCGTGCCCGTCATGCGCCGGCTCCGGCCGCACCACGCGCGAGCGCACGCTCTCGGTCAACATTCCGGCGGGCGTCGAGGATGGCACGCGCATTCGGCTTGGCGGCGAGGGCGAAGCCGGACTGCGCGGCGGCCCGTCGGGCGATCTCTACATTTTCCTGTCGCTCGCCACCCACGCGTTCTTCCAGCGTGACGGCGCCGACCTGCATTGCCGCGTGCCGATCTCGATGGTGACCGCGGCGCTCGGTGGCGAGTTCGAAGTGCCGACCATCGACGGCTCGCGCACGCGCGTGAAAATTCCGAGCGGCACGCAATCCGGCCGGCGCTTCCGCCTCTCGGCCAAGGGCATGCCGGTGCTGCGAGCCAAACAGACCGGCGACATGTACGTGCAGGTCATGGTCGAGACGCCGCAGAACCTGACCAAGCGGCAGCGCGAGCTGCTGGCCGAGTTTGAGAAACTGTCCTCGCTGGAAACCCAGCCTGAATCCGCGGGATTTTTCGCCAAAGTCAAGGACTTCTTCGGGACCGGCGCCGGCTCGGCCTGACCGGTTTGGCTTGACCCCTGCCCCGGCGGGCATTACCGATGTATGACAGTTTAGCGAATACTGGGTGGCGTACTTAGTCCATGCCTCTGCAGGCGCTCCAGGTTCTCGAAAAAAAGATCGAGCGGCAAATCCGTCTGTTCGAGATGCGCAACGGAATCCGTCTCGACGACGAGGTGCGCTTCATCCGCTCATGGATCGAGCGGCCGCTGACGATGGGCGCGATCTCACCGTCTGGCAGAGTCCTCGCGCGCACCATGGCGGGCTATGTCGATCCGACCGTTCCAGGACCTGTGATCGAGCTCGGCCCCGGCACCGGACCGGTCACCGAGGCGTTGGTGGAGCAGGGCGTTGATCCTTCGCGCCTGGTGCTGCTGGAATTCAACCCGGAGTTCTGCCGCCTGCTGCGCAACCGCTATCCGGATGCGACAGTGATCCGCGGCGATGCCTACGCGCTGCATCGCGTGGTCAGCGGCATGCTGAGCCAGCCGGCGGCGGCGATCGTGTCCGGCCTGCCGCTGGTCACCAAGCCGCTGAAGGCGCGGGTGCGGCTGATCCGTGAGGCGTTCCGACTGATGCAGCCCGGCGCGCCGTTCGTGCAATTCACCTACGCGGTGATGCCGCCGATCCCGAAGTCGCTCGTCGGTGTGAGCACCGAGGCCTCCGAGCGCATCTGGATGAACGTGCCGCCGGCGCGCGTCTGGGTCTATCGCAAAGACTGACGCCGCTTCCGTGATAGTCTGGCGGGACTTCGGAGCCGCCATGCCGCTTCCCAAAATCCTGGTTTTCGCCGGCTCGATCCGCACCGGCTCGCACAACGCGCGGCTGGCGGCGCTGGTCACCAAGGAGCTCACCTTGGCGGGCGCCGAGGTGACACGGATCTCGCTGGTCGACTATCCGATGCCGCTCTACGACGGCGACCTCGAAGCCAAGTCCGGGCCGCCCGACAATGCGGTCAAGCTCAAGCGGCTGATGGCCACCCATCACGGCGTGTTCATCGCCAGCCCGGAATACAACGCCTCCGTCACGCCGCTCCTGAAGAACACCATCGATTGGATCTCACGGGTGCGCGAACGCGGCGAGGAACCGCTTGCGGTATACCGCAGCCGCGTGTTCGCGATCGGCGGCGCGTCCGATGGGGCTTACGGTGCGATGCGTTCGCTGATGGCGCTGCGGCAGGTGCTCGAGCTCGGCTGCGGCGCGCTGGTGCTCCCCGAACAGATCGCGGTGATGCGCGCCAGCGATGCCTTCGACGAAATGGACAATCTCAAGGACGAGCGCGCCGCCAATCTGCTCAGGCGGGTGGTGCGGCGGCTCACCGATACGGCGCGGGAGATGGCGTGATGGATGCGCGCGAGCGCCTCATTGTTGCACTGGACCTGCCGTCGGTTGCGGCAGCCGAAGAGAATGGTCGAGCGGCTCGGCGACGCGGTGTCGTTCTACAAGATCGGCTACCAGCTCGCCTTTGCGGGCGGCCTGCCGCTCGCCGAGACGCTGACCCGCGCCGGCAAACAGGTGTTTGTCGACCTCAAGCTGCACGACATCGGCAACACGGTGGCGAAGGGGGTGGAGAGCGTGGCGAAGCTCGGCGCGACGTTCCTGACCGTCCACGCCTATCCGCAGACCATGCACGCCGCAGTCGACGCGAGGGAGGGCTCGAAATTGCGCATCCTCGCGGTGACCGTGCTCACCTCGTACGACGACGCCGACCTCGCCGCCGCCGGCTACGACTTCACGGTTTCAGAGCTGGTCGCCGAGCGCGCCGCGCAGGCGCACGACATCGGCGTGGACGGTCTGGTCTGCTCCGCCGAAGAGGCCGCGGCGGTTCGTCCGATCGTCGGCGCCCGCATGGCGCTGGTGACGCCGGGCATTCGGCCGGCGGGTGCTGCAACTGATGACCAGAAGCGCGTCATGACGCCGGCCAAGGCCATCGCCGCCGGCGCGGATTATCTGGTGGTGGGGCGGCCGATCGTCGAAGCTGCCGACCCGAATGCTGCCGCGCAGGCGATTATCGCCGAGATCGCGCAAGCGACCGGGCAATCGAAATAGGGAAGGGAGGATTTCGTGGCGAAGGGCTACTGGATTCCGCACCTCGACGTCAGCAATTTCGAAGGCTTCCAGGCCTACCGAACCATGGCAGACGCATGGCACGCGACCAACGGCTCAAAGCTATTGGCGCGCGGCGGCCGCCGCGAGGTGGTCGAAGGCAAGATGCGGGGGCGCAACGTGCTGCGCGAGTTCGACTCCTACGACGTGGCGCTGGCCGCCTACCATGGACCGGACTATTCACGCGCCCATCCGTTGCGCGAGCCGCACGCGGTCTGCGATTTCCTGATCGTGGAGGGCTATGACGGGCCGCAACCGACGCCAGTCGGGACGCCGACGGCCGCAACCGCTCTCAAAGGCTACTGGATCGGCCACGTCGATGTCACCGATCCCGAGGGTTACAAGGCCTATGTTACGGCGAACGCCGTGCCGTTCGGCAAGTTCGGGGCGCGCTTTTTGGTGCGCGGAGGGCGGTGCGAGATGATGGAAGGGCGCGGGCGCGCTCGCAACGTTGTGATGGAATTTCCAAGCTATGAAGCGGCGCTCGCCTGCTACCGCTCGGACGACTATCAGGCGGCTGCTGCCTTGCGCAAAGGCAAGGCCGAGGTTGATCTCGTCATCATCGAAGCTTTCGATCCGTCGAAGAATTAGCGCATGTCCCGGAAAAGGGGACACCGGTTTTCCGAAAAGCACATGCGCAAAACGAAAGAGGGGAGTGGAGCATGGCGAAGGGCTATTGGATCGCGCGCGTCGACGTGAAAGACGAGGAAGCCTACAAGCCCTACGCGGCCAACAATCCCGGCATCTTCAAGAAATTCGGTGGGCGCTTTGTGGTGCGCGGCGGCAAATACGAAGGCGTGGAGGGCACCAGCCGCACGCGCAACGTGGTGGTCGAGTTTCCCGATTATGCGGCGGCTGTGGCTTGCTACCGGTCGCCGGAGTATCAGGAGAACATGAAGATCCGGCAGGCCACGGCGCTCGCCGATCTGATCATCGCCGAAGGCTACGACGGCCCGCAGCCGTAGCGGCTGGTCGGTTTGGGCGCTATATCGCTGCTCCGGGAGAACATCATGTCCGACATGCGGCTTGTGGTGGCCGGCGCCGGCGGGCGCATGGGGCGCACGCTGGTCAAGGCGATTGCCGAAACGCCGGGCCTGGCGCTGTCCGGCGCCCTGGAGGACGCCCGTTCGCCGCTGATCGGCCAGGATTCCGGCCAGCTCGCGGGGCTCGGGAACAACGGCATCGTGCTGTCGGCGGATGCCAAGGACCTGATCGCCAGAGCCGACGGCGTCGTCGAGTTCACTGTGCCGAAGGCCACGCTGGCGCTCGCCGCGCTGACCGCCGGCAAGGTGCACATCATCGGCACCACCGGCCATTCGGCCGATGAGGAAGCGCAGATCAGGAGCGCGGCGAAGAGCGCCGCGATCGTCAAGTCCGGCAACATGAGTCTCGGCGTCAACCTGCTGGCGGCGCTGACCAAGCGCGTGGCCAAGACACTCGGCGAGGAGTTCGACATCGAGATCTTCGAGATGCACCACAACAAGAAGATCGACGCGCCGTCCGGCACCGCGCTGATGTTCGGCCGCGCCGCCGCGGAGGGTCGCGGCATCAATCTCGTGCAACGCTCGCATCGCGGCCGTGACGGTGAGACCGGCGCGCGCACCATCGGCAACATCGGCTTTGCCTCGCTGCGCGGCGGCAGCGTGGTCGGCGAGCACAGCGTGATCTTTGCTGGCCCCGCCGAGCGCGTCGAACTGATCCACCGCGCCGAGGACCGCATGATCTTCGCGCGCGGTGCGCTCAGGGCGGCGCAATGGGCGCGCAACCAGAAGCCCGGGCTTTATTCGATGGCCGACGTGCTTGGCCTAGGCGACATGTGATGGGCTCTCTCCGTCCTCTCCCCTGAAAGCGAGGGGGTCGACATGGCGGAATTCTAGGTCGGACCCCCACCCGGTTTGCCATGGCGCGTCCTTAAGGGCGTTTACGCCCGTCTTCGACGGGCTATGGACGCGCGTGAACGCGTTTATGGCAAATCGACCTCCCTATTTCAGGGGGAAGTAGACCCAGTGTTGAGCAGCGACACGCCCGTCATTTCTTTGGGCTGCGGCACTTCCATCAGCTGCAGCAAGGTCGGCGCGATGTCGGCGAGCCGCCCGTCCCTGATCGGGCCTTTTCCACCGCCCATCAGAAGTACCGGCACCGGATTGGTGGTGTGCGCGGTGTGCGTCCCGCCGGTGTCAGGATCGCGCATCATTTCGCAATTGCCGTGGTCGGCGGTCACCAGCAGCGCGCCGTCCTGCTTGGTGACGGCTTCGGCAATGCGGCCAAGCCCGGTGTCCACCGTCTCGACTGCCTTGATGGCCGCCGGCAGGCTGCCCGTATGACCGACCATGTCGGGATTGGCGTAGTTGAGCACGATCAGGTCGAACTGACGGGATTTGATGGCGAGCACTGCTTTGTCGGTCAGTTCCGGTGCCGACATTTCCGGCTTCAGGTCGTAGGTCGCGACCTTGGGCGACGGCACCATGATGCGTGCCTCGCCCTCGTAAGGCTCCTCGCGGCCGCCGTTGAGGAAGTAGGTGACGTGCGGATACTTTTCGGTCTCGGCCATGCGGAGCTGGCTGCGGCCGGCAGCGGCGACGACTTCGCCGAGAATGTTAGGAAACGTCAGCGGCGGAAATATCGCCTGCATCACCGTGTCGAGCTCCTCGCTGTATTGCGTCATGCCGACCGCCGCTGCGATCTGCACGCTGCCGCGGCGGGCGAAGCCGGAGCCCTCGGGCGGCGTAAGGATGACGCTGAGGATTTCGCGCACCCGGTCGGAGCGGAAGTTGAAGCAGAGCACGCCGTCTCCACTCTTCATGCCGCGATAGTTGCCGATTGCGGCGGGTACAATGAACTCGTCGAACTGCCGCTGCGCATAGGCGTCGGCGACGACGGCCTGAGCGTTCGGGAAGGTGTTGCCCTGCGCGTCCATGATCACGTTATAGGCCTTGGTGATGCGCTCCCAGCGGGCGTCGCGGTCCATCGCGTAGTAGCGCCCGCTCACCGTGGCGATCGGCACCTCGCGCGGCAGCGCCTGCGTGAAGGCATCGAGATCGTCGGCCGCGGACTGCGGTGGCGTGTCGCGGCCATCGGTGAAGGCGTGGACAACGGTCGGCACCCTGGTGCTGGCAAGGATCTTGGCGAGCGCCACCGCGTGATCCTGATGCGAGTGCACGCCGCCAGGCGAGACCAGGCCCATCAGATGGCAGGTGCCGCCGGTCTGGCGCAGCCGCTGGATCAGCCCGATCAGCACCGGCGCCCGCTGCAACTGGCCTTTGGCGATGGCGTCGTTGATGCGCGGCAGGTCCTGCATCACCACCCGGCCGGCGCCGATGTTGAGATGGCCGACCTCGGAGTTGCCCATCTGGCCCTCCGGCAGTCCAACGTCCGCGCCGGAGGTGCGCAGGAAGGCGTGCGGGCAGGTGCTCCAGAGTTGGTCGAAGGTCGGCGTCTTGGCCTGACGCACGGCGTTATCGGCCGTCTCCTCGCGCCAGCCCCAGCCGTCCAGGATCACCAGCATGACCGGCCGGCGCTTCTGCATTGAAAGCGGTTCCTAGTGGTGAATCGTAATGACGCATAAATGGGCGATTGGTGGAGGGCCGTCAATCGTGGCCGCGCGTGTCGGACAATGTGAAAAAACTGCGTCAGGTCGCCGGGAAAAGCGCCGCTGGGCGTATTGGCCGACCAGGAGGCCGATCACCGCAGCGATGGCGGAAAAAATCATTTGGCCGATGGTTGTCGCCGCCCAGGCCGACGCCAGCGCACCCCCAGCGCAAACACCACCACGAACGACACGGCCAGGCTGACAACCAAGCACGCAATCCGGCCCCACGACATGGTCATCTGCAATTGCCACCGCAGTGTGGGCGGTGATGTGGGGCCGGCGCTCAATGCGGGCTGGCTACGCCGCCACCGCACCGGCCTCCCAGCCGAGCATGGCGTGCTTGCGGGTGATACCCCAGTGGTAGCCGGTCAACTCGCCGGACTTGCCGAGCACACGGTGGCACGGCACCACGAAGCTGATTGGGTTCTTGCCGACCGCTGCACCTACTGCACGTGCCGCTTTGGGCGCGCCGATCGAACCGGCGACGTTGGAGTAGGTGGTGGCGCGGCCCATCGGGATCCGCAGCAGAGTTTCCCAGACCCGCACCTCGAAATCAGTGCCGAGCAGGACCACACGCAACGGCCGGTCCGGCCGCCACAGCTTGCGGTCGAAGATGCGTTGCGCCATCGGCGCGGTCAGCGCGCTGTCCTCGACGTATTTCGCCGTTGGCCAGCGGCGACGCATGTCGTCGAGCGCGGGCCGCTCCTCGCCGGCGTCAGCGAAGGCGAGCCCGGCGAGGCCGCGCGGTGTCGCCATGACCAGCGCGGTACCGAACGGCGAAGGATGGAAGCCGTACGAGATGGTGAGACCTTCGCCGCCGGACTTCCATTCGCCGGGCGACATCGCCTCGTGGGTGACGAACAGGTCGTGCAGCCGGCCCGGCCCGGACAGGCCGACCTCGTAGCTGGCGTCGAGCACGCTCGCAGAGTCGCGTAGCAATTGCCGCGCGCTGTCGAGCGTCAGCGCCTGCAGGAATGCCTTGGGCGTCAAACCGGCCCAGCGCCGGAACAGATGGTGCAGTTCGGCGGGCGTAACGCCGGCGGCTTCGGCGATTTCGTCGATCTCGGGCTGCTTGCGCCAGTTGCCTCGGATATGCGCGATGGCGCGGCGGACGATATCGTAATCGGAGCACGCGCCGGTGAGCGGTCCTGGATTGGACGGGCGGTCGGGTGAGAGCATGGTCATCTCCTTCATTTGCTCTCCATCTAGGCCGCTTCGAACGGCCGTCCCACCCGATTTCTGATCAGACCACGGTCCGCGTCGGCCCGCGCCTGGCCTCGTTGAGCGCCGCCGTCAGCGCTTCGGCAAAACTCTCGCGCTCCTGGGGCCCGAGGAAATTGGCCACCGAAAGCCGCCGGCCGCGCGACACCAGGAACAGCCGCAGCAGGCCAAAATCGGCATGCGCCTCGCGGTCGAGCTTGGTCCACAAGGGGTTGAGGGTCCATTCCCGCACCTCGCCGCGATGGCTCACCTTGCGCAATTTGAGTTCGGCGGCGGTGATCATCACCTCCTCGTAGGCTTTGGCGTGGGCGTAGTTCAGCTTGAACGCCCAATAGAGCAGCGCGACGTCGAGCCCGAAAAAGCCGACCACCGGCCAGGCGCCGGCGATGAAGAACACCAGGCCGCCGACAAAGCTGACGAACGAAACGAGACTCATCAGCACAATGAAGCCGACGCGGTCGAGCGAGCGGTTCGGCGTGATGATCGCCGAAAAAATCGTGGGCTCGGGAACCAGGTTGCTGTCGGCACTCATGGCGCCACACTATAAGTCAAACATGGCCCGAAAGACGACCAAAGCCATCAAGGCCGCCAAGCGGGGCAAGGCCGCCAAGCTCAAGCCGAAGCGGGCTCAGAAAAAAGCCGATGCCAAGGCCGCGCATGGCGGCATGCCGCAATGGACCAAACCCGAGATCGAAGAAGCGTTCCGCCGCTTCGAGGCGGCGAAGCCGGAGCCCAGGGGCGAGCTCGTCCACATCAATCCATACACGCTGTTGGTTGCCGTGGTGCTGTCGGCGCAGGCGACCGACGCCGGGGTCAACAAGGCGACGCCGGCGCTGTTCGCGCTCGCTGACACGCCGGAGAAGATGGTCAAGCTCGGCGAAGCCAAGGTGCGCGACCTGATCAAGACCGTCGGGCTTTATCGCAACAAGGCGAAGAACGTCATCGCGTTGTCGGAGAAGCTGATCGCCGAGCACGGCAGCACGGTGCCGAACACCCGCGAGGCATTGCAGGCGCTGCCGGGCGTCGGCCGCAAGACCGCGAACGTCGTGCTCAACATCGCGTTCGGTCAGCCCACCATGGCGGTCGATACCCACATCTTCCGGATCGGCAACCGCACCGGCTTGGCGCCGGGCAAGGACCCGTTGGCGGTGGAGCTTAAGCTGCTCGAGGTGGTGCCGGAAAAATACATGCTGCATGCGCACCACTGGCTGATCCTGCACGGGCGCTACACCTGCTTGGCACGCCGGCCGCTGTGCGAGAGCTGCATCATCGCGGACCTGTGCAAGTGGCCGGGCAAGACCGCGCTGCTCGCTCCTCCGTCATCACCGGGCCGGCGCGAAGCGCCGTGACCCGGTGATCCATGAGCGCTCGCGATGAGCCCAAATCGTAAATTTGTAGCGCGGCCTGATTGCATGGATTGCCGGGTCAAGCCCGGCAATGACGCGGCGTCCAGAGAACGAGTTCGCCGTCTAAGCCCGCTTCGGTTCGATCAGCTCCACCCGTGCGCCCGACAGCCGCTTGTGCATGTGCACCATCAGCGCCATGGCGAACAGCGGCGTGGCGAGGTTAACGATCGGGATCATCACGAACAGCGCGATCAATGTGCCAGCCATGAATACGCTGGTGCGGTTGGCGCGACGCATCGCCTTCGCTTCCTCGGGCGAGCGAAACCGCATCGCGGCGAGCAGGAAATATTCGCGGCCGAGCAGATAGGCGGCGGCGACGAACATCATCACCAGGCCAAGCCCGGCGAACAGCAGGAACGGCACCGCGCAGAGGTAGACCAGGATCGACAGGAGTGCAGTCTTGAAGCCCTCGTAGATCGCGCGCCAGAGCGGCAGCTCATGGCCGGGCAATTCGGCGGGATAGTACTTGTGCTCGACTTCGGCGGCGATCTCGTCAACGAAGAACGAGCCGACGAACGCAGTCACCGCGGGCATCAGGAACACCGCGCCGGTGAGAATGCCGAGCGCGGCGGCGAACGACAGGATCCAGACCAGGATGCTCCAGGCGGCGTGCGGGACGAAGCCGGTCGAGGCCTCGGCCCAATTCGCACCGCTGTCGGCCATCCAGGAGAATGCGCGGTGCAGGCCGATGCCGAACAGCACCACCATCACCAGCGCGAGGCCGATCGCCTTGAACAGCACCCGCCGGAACTCCGGCGCGGCCATTTGCGCCAGCGCTTTGTAGGCCGCTTCGAACATGGGTTTCTCCGCACAAACGCGGAACAAGTGGGGATTGACGGCGTGGAGGGCAAGGTGGGGCAGCATCTTCGGTTGTCATCGCCCGCGAAAGCGGGCGATCCAGTCTTCTCTGGATTCAATTGTGATTACCGGATGCCCGCTTTCGCGGGCATGACACCCAGTGCTTGGCGCAGAATTGGAACTACGCCGCGACCGGCGGCATCGGCGCGGGCGCGACCGCGATGTCGTTCTCGTCCACCACCGGCAGATCGGCCCAGCGCACGGCCCGGTAGTCGAAACCGCTCTCGATGGTCGGCTTGACCAGCTGGAAGTAGGGCGAGATGTCGAAGTCGCGCGGCGCGTAGAGCGACGAATGGCGGATCTCCAAAATCTCGCGCCGCGTCTCTTCGCTGTCCGTGAGCGTCACCTTCGGCAGGATCGGGTAGCGCACGTTCTCGAACGCTTGTGCAATCAGCGCCGAGCAGATGATGCGGGTGGGATGGCCGGAGCCGAGCGCCATCATGCGCCGCCTCCAGCGCCGCGGGATCGGCAGTGGGATCAGATAGCGCATCAGGTCGATGATGTTCTTGACGTCGTAGTCGAAGCCGATGCGCTCCGCCGCATAGGTGCAAACCCGCGCGCAGTCGTCGGACGTGAGGCCGATCGGACGGCAGATGCGAGTGTGACAGCGGTGGTACTTCGACAGCGGCGCGCCGACCACGCCTTCGCCGAGGTTGGCTTCGACCAGCACCAGCGGCTCACCGTCCTCGGTGGTGCGCTCGCCGATCGGGCCGACGTAGAGCGCGGCATGCGACCAGGTGGACTGCGTGAGATACTTGATGACGCCGGAGATGCGGTTGTTGCCTTCGACCAGCAGCACGTCGCCGGGCTTGAGCGCTGCGCGCAACGCGTCGGGATCGCTGGGCGTGGACGGCTCGAAGCCATCGTCCCGCTGCAGGTATTGGGCGATCATCCGCCCGATGCCGGTCAGCATCAAATTCATGACGTCTCGACCCCGGGTGCCGCGTGCGTGAACCGCACGTCGCCTTATTGTCTTACCGGTTTAGTCGAGACTGGTTGCAATTCGGTTCATTCGCGTTCCATTGCGGCAACGGTTCGTTAGCCACGAAGTTTGCGGCCCGTGGCCCATTCGGGCAAAGTCGTCCCGAGATGGGCCACTGCCGGCAACCAATTGCCAACCATGAAACCATTGAACCGCCGCTCCTTTCTTGCCGCGACCGGCGCCATGCTGGCGTCGCCGGCGCTCGGTGCGCCGGCGGCGTCCGGTGAGACCGAGGTCATTATCGTAGGCGCCGGTGCTGCGGGAATCGCGGCGGCGCGGCGGCTTGCTGCGGCGGGCCGACGCTACGTGCTGGTCGAAGCGGCGGACCGCGTCGGCGGACGTTGCGTCACCGACGCGCGCATCTTCGGCGTGCCGTTCGATCTCGGCGCGCACTGGATCTATTCGCCGGACGTCAATCCTTTGACCCGGACTGCGCGCCGCGACGGCCTCGACATCTATCCGGCGCCGTCGGGTCAACGGGTGCGGATCGGCCGGCGCAACGCGCGCGACAGCGAACTCGAGGATTTCCTGACTGCCCTGGTGAAGGCAAACCGCGCGATCGGCGAAGCCGCGCGCGGCAAGGTTGATATGCACTGCGCTCAGGCGCTGCCGCGCGATCTCGGCGAATGGAGGCCGGCGATCGACTTCGTGCTCGGCCCGTACAATTGTGGGACCGATCTCAACGAGATTTCGGTGATGGATCTCGCCAGGTCGGCCGAGCGTGATTCCAGCGCGTTCTGCCGGCAAGGTTTTGGCGCGCTGCTCGCCGCTCAAGCGGCCGGCATCCCGATCCAGCTCTCGACGCCCGTGACGCAGATCGACACCCGCAGCAGCAGCGGGCGGGTCGATGTGCGCACGTCAAAAGGTACGCTGCAGGGCCGCTATGCAATCGTCACAGTTTCAACCGGCGTGCTCGCCGAGGGTAAGATCGCTTTCGCTCCGGAATTGCCCAAGCGCCAGCTCGATGCGTTGGCGAAGCTCAAGCTCGGCAGCTTCGACCACGTTGCGCTGGAGCTCGCCGGCAATCCGCTTGGCCTGCAGCGCGACGATCTGGTGTTTGAGAAGGCGAGCGGGGCGCAGACCGCGGCGTTGCTCGCCAATGTGTCCGGCACACCGCTTGCAATGGTGAGTGTCGGCGGCCGGTTCGGCCGCGAGCTTTCCAGCAAGGGCGACAAGGCGATGATCGACTTCGCATTGGAGTGGCTTGCCGGGCTGTACGGCGCCGACATCCGCAAGGCGGTGAAACGCACCCATGCAACGCGCTGGAACACTTCGCCCTATGCACTTGGCGCAGTCGCCACGGCGGCGCCGGGTCATCAGCCGGCGCGACGAACCATGATGGAGCCGGTCCGCGACCGGCTCTACTTTGCCGGCGAGGCCGTGCACGAAATCCAATGGGGCACGGTCGGCGGCGCCTGGGCGTCGGGCGAGCGCGCCGCCGAAGCGATCCTGCGCCGCATGGGCGTGCTCAAAGACCCCGTCGAGCCCAAACCGCAACAGCCGCCGCGTCGGCGCACCCGCGACAAAGCATGAGCGGTCGTCCCAAGGCTTTGATCGCGTGGTCGAGCGGCAAGGACAGCGCCTGGGCGCTGCACGAGGTGCGGCGCAGCGGCGACTACGACGTGGTCGGCGCGCTAACCACGATCACCGACGCGTTCGGCCGCGTCAGCATCCACGGCCTGCGCCAGGAGCTGCTGGCCGCGCAGCTCGATGCGGCCGGGCTAGCGCCCGTGACGGTGCACATTCCTTATCCCTGCCCGAACGAAATCTACGAGCGCGAGATGGCGGTAGCGATGGATCAGGCCAAGGCGCAGGGCGTCACGCACGTCATCTTCGGCGACTTGTTTCTGGAAGACGTCCGCGCTTATCGCGAGACGCGCTTGCAACCAATCGGCATCACGCCGGTGTTCCCGATCTGGCACCGGCCAACCGATGCACTGGCGCGGGAGATGATCGCGTCGGGTGTCGATGCGCGGCTGGTCTGCGTCGATCTCAAGAAGCTATCCAAGACGTTCGCAGGCCGGCGTCTCGACAATGCGCTGCTCGCCGATCTGCCGCCCGGCATCGATCCGTGCGGCGAGAACGGCGAGTTTCATTCGTTCGTGTGCGCGGGGCCAATGCTGGCGCGGCCGATCACCATCACGCCCGGCGACGTGGTCGAGCGCGATGGCTTTGCCTATGCGGACTTTCTGCCGGGTTAGGCAGCCGCCGGCACCGGCCGTTCGCTCGGCGTGACCTCAAACTCACGCAGCCTGCCGAGCCGCAGCACCTCCACGGCAATGCGCTTGTTGACCCGAGTGTGGTCGAGGAGTTGGATCATGTCGTCGACACCGGTCACAAGCTCGCCGTCGAGCCGCACCACGAGGTCGTGCGAGAGCAAGCCGGCACGATCCGCCGGACCATCCGCGGCGACCGTCGACAGCATCGCACCGAACCGGTTGTCGATGCCGGCCGCAATCGCGTGGCGGCGCGGCACCGGCGCGGTCTGCGCGGCGACGCCAATGTAACCGCGGCGCACGCGGCCGTGCATGATGATCTCGCTCAGCACGTGGTTCGCGGTGTTGCTGGCGACCGCGAAGCAGATGCCCTGCGCGCCCATGATCACCGCGGTGTTGATGCCGATAACCTCGCCGCGCGAATTGACCAGCGGCCCGCCCGAGTTGCCCGGATTGAGCGCGGCGTCGGTCTGGATCACGTCCTCGATCATCCGTCCGGAGACCGAGCGCAGCGAGCGGCCGAGCGCCGAAATGACGCCTGCGGTCACGGTCGATTCAAAGCCGAGCGGATTGCCGATCGCGATCGCGACTTGGCCGCGCCGCAGCGCCTTGGAATCGCCGAGTGGGGCATAGGCGAGGCTGCGCGCCGCGTCAGCCCGCAGCAACGCGAGATCGGTGTCGAGATCGATGCCGAGCAGGCGCGACTCGGTGGTCCGGCGCTTCGGTATCGGACAGCCGGATCTCCTTGGCGCCGTTGACGACGTGCGCGTTGGTGAGGACGAGCCCGTCTGGCGAGATGACGACGCCGGAGCCGACGCCGCCACGGCCCGCGCGCCCGTTGGTTTCGCGGGTGTCGACCCGCACCACGGCGGCGCCGACGGTGTCGACCACCGAAGAGACGGTTTGCGAATAGGCGTCGAGCAACGCGCCATCGCCCGCTTTGTGCGGGGTGGCGGGAGCGGTCTCGACCGGATCGGGATCGAGCAAATAGGAGACGGATGTGTCGAGCATGGGGGATCCCCTGACTGATGGGGTGATCTCCTATGTGGGTGCTGTGAGCGCGATTTGGAAGACTGCCGGCGACGGGTTGACCGCCGCCAGTCATCGGGATCGCGCTAGTGCTGCCGGTGCGTGGTCTCGGCGAACACCAGGAGGCCGTGCTCGCTTTCGACAGCCCATTCGCGCAAGCCGGCCATGCGGACCTCGCCAAGGAAGGTGTCGGTGTCGGTCCAAGCCGCGGCGCGTACGTCTTCCAGCGAGTCCACCCAGACGTAGAGTGCCGGCCGGTCCTCCAGCAGCGCCACGGCGCGCGGCGGCAAGGTGCGTTCGGCATGGTCGCGGTTGATCAGGATGATGTAAGTCTGCCCGGCGCTGACGCCGCAGCAACCTTCGTCTGCGGTCGGCACCGGCACGAAGCCCAACCCGATATAGCGCAGCCGCGCTTCATCGAGGTCTTCCACCAGGTACATTGGCGTGCTGCGTAGGGCGTGCATCGCGAATCTCCGGTCCGGAGTGCGATGCTACGGTCAGGCCGAAGTGATTCGCGACAGGGCTGTGACAGTAATCCTCACATGAATGACGGCGGATCGCCGCTTACGTAATCTCTTTCGCGCCCGCCTTATCCTCGAACACGTTGATCTCCGGCGGCTTGCCGGTCAGTCCCAGCTCGGTCCAGCGCGCCACCACCTGCTCGTAGGTCGCCTTGTCGAGCTTGGTGCGCGGCGAGAACGACTTGATGAACTTGTAGTCCATGCAGGCGTTGATCAGCGCCTTGGAGCCCCACGGCCTGATCTCCGGCGGGTTGAGGCTCGGATCGAGGAAAGTGCTCCAGGTCTCGCGCAGGATGTCGATCGATTGCGCCGGGCGTGAGCGCGTCGCCATCGCCCACAGCACCTGGTAGACGTTGGTCGGGTCGATGTCGTCGTCGACCACGATCACGTACTTGCCGAAGTAGGCGCCGGCGGTGCACTGCGCGGCCAGCGCCATCACCTGCGACGCGTGGCCGGCGTACATCTGCTTGATCGACACGACGGTGATGCCCCAGCCGGCCGCTTCCGGGATCGACCACACGCCCTGGATGCCAGGCACGCCGAGCTTCTGCAGGTCGGCCCAGATGCCGGCCGAGCGCAGCGCCGCCCAGAACAGGCCGGCTTCGTTGGCAGCGCCGTCGGCCATCAGCGCGCAGGTCAGCGTCGGGTTGTCGCGATAGCGCACCCGCTCGACCCGCATGTAGGGCGTCGCGCCGGACGGGCGGCCGTAGTAGCCGGTGAACTCGCCGAACGGGCCTTCGGCGAAGGTCTCGTCCGGATAGACATGACCTTCCAGGATGATCTCGGCGCGCGCGGGCAGCGGCAGCCCGGTGAGGTCGGAAGTGAACAGCTCGATCGGCGCGCCGTTGATACCGGAGTAGTATTCGTATTCGCTCTCGGTCTTGGGCAGGCTGGTGGCGGCGACAAGAAACAGCAGCGGGTCGATGCCGTACGCCGCGGCGATCGGCATCGGCTTGCCCATCTTCCAGTACTTCTCGCGGTCGATGGTGGCGTCTTTGCCGGGCGAGGTGTAGACGCCGATCTCGCGCGGGCCCTTGATCATCATCCGGTAGGTGCCGACGTTGACGCGGCCGGTCTCCGGGCACTTGGTGATCACAGCGTCGCCGGTGCCGAGATACTTGCCGCCGTCGAGCGGCCACATCCGCTGCGCCGGGAACATGCGGATGTCGATCGCGTCGCCCTCGACGATGTTCTGATTGCAGATCGCGGTGTCGGCCGGCACCTCCTTCGGCGGAATCTTGCGGCCGAACTTCTGCTGCAAAATCTGCACGGCCTTGAGCGGATGATCGACCGGCTTCTCGCCGATCATCAGGCAGAACCGCGACAGATTGCAGCCGATCATGTTGTAGAGCGCCTTGTGGCCGGGATGGCCTTTGACGTTCTCGAACAGCAGCGCCGGCGATTTCTCCGAGCCGACCAGATAGGTGATGGTGGCGGCCTCGAGGTCGGGATCGACCTCGGCAGTGATGCGCTTCAGCTCGCCAAGCGCCTCGACCTTCTGCAGCCAGATGTCGAGATCGCTGGCATTCGCGCCGTGCGGCTTGGCGGTGCTGGCCGGTGCTTGCGCTTTGTCCTGCTCGCGCGCCGCCGGTGCCTTGACGCTCATCTCCATGACGCCACTCCCTGAAATTTTCGTTGGGAGCGATGCTAGCGAACGAAACCGGTAAAGTCCGCCATTCTCTCCCGGCCTCATCCTGAGGAGCGGCCGAAGGCCGCGTCATCGAAGGATTGCAGGCCGTCCCAGTCCTTCGAGACGGCGCTTCGCGCCTCCTCAGGACGAGTCGAGCGATAAATCGTGCGGTCGAGAACAAGTCAACCGCGCAACACGCCGCCAGTGCGCTTGCTCACTTCGGCGACGATCTTCGCGCCGACCGCGTCGATCTCGGCGTCGGTCATGGTCTTCTCGCGCGGCTGGATCGTGACCGCAATGGCGATCGACTTCTTACCGGCTTCGATGCCTTGCCCCTCGTAGACGTCGAACACCGACACGCCGGTGATCAGCTTGCGGTCGACGTTCTGCGCGGCGCGCACGATGTCGGCGGCCTTCACGGCGCGATCGACCACGAAGGCGAAGTCGCGCGTGACCGGCTGGAATGGCGAAAGCTCCAGCACCGGCTTGGCGCGCGTCGGCTTCGCCTTGGCCTGCGGAATACGCTCCAGGATCACCTCAAAGCCGGCGAGCGGGCCTTCGGCATTCAATGCTTCAAGCGCGCGCGGATGCAATTCGCCGAAATGGCCGAGTACGTTCTGCGGACCGATCTGGATGGTGCCCGAGCGGCCGGGGTGGAACCATGCCGGGCCGCCAGGCACGATCTGCAGCGCCTGCACTGGCGCGCCCGCTGCCGCCAGCACGGCGAGCGCGTCACCTTTCACGTCGAACGCATCGACCGGCGCGGTCTTGCTCGACCAGTGCCGGCCGGCGCCGGTGCTCTTGGCGAGCGCGCGGCGCACGCCGGTCGCCGCCGTGAACTGATCCTCCGGCCGGTCGCCGCGGAACACCTGGCCGACTTCAAACAACGCGACGTCCGGGAAGCCACGGTCGGCATTCTTCTGCGCCGCTGCGATCAGACCGGGCAGCAGGCTCGGCCGCATGTCGGAGAGCTCGGCTGCGATCGGATTGGCGAGCGCAAGCTCGGCCTGGCCGCCGCCGAACAGCTCGGCGTGCGGCTTCGCGATGAACGACCAGGTCACCGCCTCGACCAAGCCGCGCGCCGCGAGCGCGCGCTTGGCGTCGCGGGTGCGCACTTGTGCAGTGGTCAGCACCGGCTTGCGCGGCGTGTCGCCTCGATCGAACGGCGTCGACGGCACGCGGTCGACACCGACGATGCGCACGATCTCTTCGACCAGATCGGCCTTGCCTTCGATGTCGGGACGCCACGACGGCGGCGCGACCTTCACGACGGCGCCCTGGCCGGCGACGAAGAAGCCGAGCTTGGTCAGCACGCGCCGCATTTCCGGCAGATCGAGGCTCAGGCCCGCGAGGCGTTTGAGTTCGGTCGGCGGGAAATCGATGATCTTCTCCGGCGCCTCTGCTTTGCCGGCCACCACGACCTCCGATGGCGTGCCGCCGCACAGGTCGAGCACCATCTGCGTTGCAAGCTCCAGGCCGGGCACCATGAAGTGCGGATCGACGCCGCGTTCGAAGCGGTAGCGCGCGTCGGAGTTGATGCCGAGCTTGCGCCCGGTCTGCGCAATGTTGAGCGGCTCCCACAGCGCGGACTCGATCAACACGTCGGTGGTGTTCTCGTCGCAGCCGGAGTGCTCGCCGCCCATGATGCCGGCGAGCGATTCGATGCCGTTGTCGTCGGCGATCACGCACATCGCGTTGTCGAGCGTGTAGGTCTTGCCGTCGAGCGCCAGCACCTGCTCGCCATTCTGTGCGCGGCGCACCACCAGATTGCCCTTCACCTTGGCGGCGTCGAACACATGCAGCGGCCGGCCGCGGTCGTAGGTGATGAAGTTGGTGATGTCGACCAGCATGTTGATCGGGCGCAGTCCGATCGCGGTGAGCCGCTTCTGCAGCCAGGCGGGCGACGGCCCATTCTTGATGCCGCGCACCAGTCGCAGCGCGAATGCCGGGCAGAGCGGCGGCGTCGCGCCGAAGTCGAGCTTGACGCCGACCGGGCAGGGGAACTGCCCATCGATCTTCTTCGGCGTGTTTTCCTTGAAGGTACCGACGTCGGCGGCGGCGAGATCGCGGGCAATGCCGTTGATTCCGGTGCAGTCCGGCCGGTTCGGCGTCAGGTTGATCTCGATCGTCGGATCGTCGAGCCCGGCGTATTTCGCGTAGGGCTGGCCGACCGGCGCGTCGGCCGGCAGATCGATGATGCCTTCGTGGTCGTCGGAAATCTGCAGCTCGAACTCGGACACCAGCATGCCGCGGCTCTCGACGCCGCGGATGGTGCCGACCGCGAGCGTCATGTTCTTGCCGGGGATGAAGGCGCCCGGCGGCACAAACACGCCGGTCATGCCGGTGCGCGCGTTTGGCGCGCCGCACACCACCTGGATCGGCTTGCCGTCGCCGGTGTCGACCATGCACACGCGGAGCCGATCCGCATTTGGATGTTGTTTTGCCTCGACGACGCGAGCGATGACGTAAGGCGCGAGCGTCTTGCCCTTGTCGTCGACGCTTTCGACCTCAAGCCCAATCATCGTCAGCTTATTGACGATGTCGTCGAGCGACGCGTCGGTGTCGAGGTGCTCCTTGAGCCAGGAGAGGGTGAACTTCACGAACTCAGCCCTCCCGCCAGCGTCGGGAAGTCGAGCGGCCGGAAGCCATAGTGCGCGAGCCAGCGCACGTCGGCCTCGAAGAACGCACGCAGGTCCGGCATGCCGTATTTCAGCATGGCGATGCGGTCGATCCCCATGCCCCAGGCGAAGCCTTGGTATTCGTCGGGATCGAGCCCGCAATTGCGCAGCACGTTCGGATGCACCATGCCGCAGCCGAGGATCTCCAGCCAGTCCTCGCCCTCGCCAAACCGGATCTCGCCCTTGTCGCGCTTGCACTGAATGTCGACTTCGAGCGACGGCTCGGTGAACGGGAAGAACGACGGCCGAAAGCGCATCTTCACCTGATCCACCTCGAAGAACGCCTTGCAGAATTCTTCGAGAATCCATTTCAGGTGGCCGAGGTGCGCAGTCTTGTCGATCACCAGGCCCTCGACCTGATGGAACATCGGCGTGTGCGTCTGGTCCGAGTCGGAGCGATAGGTGCGGCCCGGGATGATGACGCGGATCGGCGGCTTCTGCGCCAGCATGGTCCTGATCTGCACCGGCGAGGTGTGCGTGCGCAGAAAGCATGCGCGAACCGTCGCTCTTCGGCGGGAAATAGAACGTGTCGTGCATCTCCCGGGCCGGATGGCCTTCGGGGAAGTTCAGCTTGGTGAAATTGTAGTCGTCGGTCTCGATGTCGGGACCTTCCGCGACCGCGAAGCCCATGTCGGCGAAGATCGCGGTCAGTTCGTCGACCACCTGGCTGATCGGGTGAACGCGGCCGGCGTCGGTCGGCGGCTCGCGCACCGGCAGGGTGACGTCCACGGTTTCGGTGTTGAGCCGCTGGTCGAGCGCAGCGTTCTTCAATGCATCCCGGCGTGCGGCCAGCGCCGCCGTAACGCGATCCTTGAGGCCATTGATGAGCGGGCCCGTTCGCCTTGCGCTCGTCCGGCGTCATCGAGCCGAGCGTCTTGAGCAGCGCCGACACCGAGCCGCTCTTGCCCAGCGCCGCCACGCGCACGGCTTCGAGCGCGGCCTCGTCGGCGGCGGCGGCGACGGCGCCGGCAATGTCTTGTTCAAGCTTGGCGATGTCGGTCATTCAAATCCCCGGAAGCAGGGCAGGTTGTGGCCGTCCGGCCGGGTTCGGGTCAAGCCCTGCGGTGACAGGGATCAGGGGGCATGAAACAATGCAAAACCCTGCAATTTAGGCCTTATCCGATGTTCACCAAGATGCTTGCCGCACTTGCGCTGATCGGCCGGCTGCCTGGCGTCGCCCGCGTCCGCCGCGCCGAAGCCAGCCGCTCCCCAGAAGGAATGCCCGATGCCCGACCGCGAGGAGGCGGTCCGCAAGGCGCCGACCTGCAAGCAGGCGCTGGAGACGATGGAGGCCTGCGCCTACGGGGCGGGCGGCGACACCGAGCTCGGCGAGATCGTGGTCGGAAAGTGCGAAGCCGGCTTCCTGAGCAAGCTGAGCAAGGAGCAGCGCCGCGCCTACGACCGCGAGATCAAGCGTTGCGACAACAAATACCGGAACCAGAGCGGCACCATGTACCGTTCGTTCGAAGCCTTCTGCCGTGCGGAACTGGCGGTGCGGGCCGAAGCCCGCCACGCCAAATCGTCGCCGCGCAAATAGCGCCCGGTCAGGCCGCCTTGGGCAGCGCGGCTTTCACCTTCTCGACGATCGCCTGGAAGGCCGCCGGTTCGCTGATCGCGAGCTCCGAGAGCACCTTGCGATCGACTGTCACGCCGGCCTTGGCCAGGCCGTCGATGAAGCGGCTGTAGTTGAGGCCGAACGGACGCACCGCGGCGTTGAGGCGTTGGATCCAGAGCGCGCGGAAGGTGCGCTTCTTTCGCTTGCGGTCGCGGAAGGCGTACTGCGTTCGCCTTCTCTACTGCCTGCTTGGCGATACGGATCGTGTTCTTGCGGCGGCCGTAGTAGCCCTTCGCGGCCTTGTAGACCTTCTTGTGCTTGGCGTGCGAGGTGACGCCGCGCTTGACGCGTGCCATGGCTGATCTCCTTCAAATCAAATCGAACGGGGCGACGGACGGCGGTCAGGAACTAGCTGTTGGGCAGCCAGTATTTCCTGATGTTCTCGCCGTCGGCCTTGAACATCACGCGGGTGCCGCGGTGCTGGGCGATCTGCTTGTTGGTTCGTTTGATCATGCCGTGGCGCTTGCCGGCCATCGCCGACTTCACCTTGCCGCTGGCTGTGACCTTGAAGCGCTTTTTAGCGCCTGACTTGGTCTTGAGTTTGGGCATTTGGCTCTCCTTAATTTCGGCGTCACGACCACGGCAAACCTCCGGTCCGGCCGGATGTGCTCCAACGAGCGTGTTGATGAGCGATATCGCTGCCACGGCAGCCCTTATTCAGCCGGGCGGCGAGCGGGCCGGGTTATGGCAGAGGCCGCCAGAAAAGACAACCTCCAGACGACGTTGACGAAAAGCCGCCCTGCGGCCGAAATGGCAACGCCCGCAATGGGTTTGCGGGCGTCGATCGTGCGGGTGATGCCGGCTCAGCGCGGCGCCAGCACCATTACCATCTGGCGGCCTTCCAGCCTGGCGTCCATCTCGACTTTGGCGAGCTTGGCCACATCTTCCTTCACGCGGTCCAACAGTCTGGTGCCCAACTCCTGGTGCGCCATCTCGCGGCCGCGGAAGCGTAGCGTGACTTTCACCTTGTCGCCCTCTTCGAAGAAACGCTTCATCGAGCGCATCTTCACGTCGTAGTCGTGGTCGTCGATCATCGGCCGGTACTTGATTTCCTTGACCTCGACCACCTTCTGCTTCTTGCGCGCCTCAGCGGCCTTCTTCTGCTCCTGGTACTTGTATTTGCCGAAGTCCAGGATCTTGCAGATCGGCGGCGAGGCGTTCGGGGAAATTTCGACGAGGTCGAGGCCGGCTTCCTGGGCCTTGGCCAGGGCTTCGGCGATGGGGACGGTGCCGAGATTGGCTCCGTCCTTGTCGATCAGATGCACCGATGGGATGCGGATCTCATCATTGATGCGCGGTCCGCCCTTTTGGGCCGGCACCGGCGTTCTCTGCGGGCGACGAATGGCTACGGTCTCCTCTGTCGTTTCACTTGAGCCTTAAGAATTGGGACAAACCGGCCATAAGTCAACGCCGCTGGTTGGAATTCGGATCACCGGCGGTGCGATAACCCGCCACGTCGGCATAAAGCTTGAGTGTCATCTCGGACACGGCAGCGCCGTTGAAATGCTCGATCGCCCAGGCCCGGCCGCGCGCGCCAATCGCGCGCTGGGCAGATTCCGGCAATGAAAACAGTTGGATCAACGCCGCTGCGAGCGCCGCATCGTCACCGGTTGCGAAGCGGAGGCCGGTCATGCGGTCATGCGGCACCGCCGGCGGCGCCAACACCACGTCGGGGCCGGCGCCGAGCTCAGAGACGATCACCGGGCGCGCCATCGCTTGCGCTTCAAGCAGCGCACGCTGCACGCCTTCCGGCTGCACTGCGGCCGACACCACGACGCTGGCGGCCGCGTAGGCGGCCGGCAGGTCATCGATCGGGCCGCTCAGCCGCACCAGGTCGGTCATGCCATCCGCCAGCACCTGATCCCAAAGCTCGGCCGCGTAGCGGGTGCCCTGGTCCTGGGTGGCAAACACGCAGACCACGTCCTTCAGGCCCATCGTCTTGAGCCGGCGCATCGCCTGCACCACGACATGATGGCCCTTGCGGCGAAGCATGCGGCTCGCGACCAGGATGGCTCTTTCGCCGGGCCGCAGACCCCAAGCCAGGCGCGCGGCTTCGACGCGCTCGGGGGAAACAGCAGCGGGATCGAAACGGTGGATATCGACACTTACCGGCACCACCACGATGCGATCCCACGACGTGCCGTAGCGATGGTTGACCAGCACCGCGATTTGCTCGCTCACCGCGATCACGCGCACGCCGCGCGTCATCACGCTGTTGTAGAGGCGCTTGAGGCCGTTCTGCTGGCGGAACCCCTTGTGCCAGGTGGTCAGGAACGGGACCCCGGTCAGGCGCGCCGCCAGATAGGCGCTCCACGCTGCCGCGCGGCCGTGGGCGTGCACCACATCGCAACGATGCTGGCGTACCAGCCGCACCAGAGCAAAGGCATTGCGCAGCACCGTCGCGGGATTCTGGCTGCCCAGATCGAGCAGCACGTTCTCGCCGCCAACCGCGGCGATTTCCCCGACCAGGCGTCCACCGCCCGATGCCACGATTGGCCGGTGGCCGGCCGAGGCCAAAATGCGGACCAGTTCGATCGCGCCGGCATCCGCGGCGCCGGCATGCAGCGTCGGAACAACCACAAGCGCGGTCAGCGGCCGGTCGGGCGCGGCGCTTGGCGCAGGACATCGGCGACAGCGCGCCGTCTCGCATTGCAACGGCGTGCACTGGGTCGCCCATCCGCTCATCCATGAGAGCTGCGGTGATAGTTCGCTTTATCGGGTCGCGCAACCGACTAAGGACTAAGGTTCGGCTTCCAGCAGCGACGAATAGACCTCCAACGTGGCGGCGGCGATACGGCTTGGCGCGAACATGTATTCGGCGAACTGACGCGAGCGGGCGGCCACGGCCCGATACGCGGTTGCATCGAGCGCCAGCGCGACCGCAATCGCTCGCGCGAGCTCGATAGAATCGCCCGGCTTTACCAGCCAGCCGGTGCGTACGTCCTCCGGCATGCGCGGCGGCGCCACCATGTTTTCCGGGATCGGCCCGATCGACGATGCGATGACCGGCCTTGCCATCGCCTGCGCTTCGGCGACCACTTGGCCATAGATCGGCGACACGATGGCCGGCACGACGACAAGCTCGGACGCCGCGTAGGCCGCCGGCAGGTCGGCGACGTGACCGACCACGCGAAACAGCGCATCGACATGCTCGGCCTGCGCATGCTTCATGATCGATCGCGCGTAGCGTGCGTGCCGCCGGTCGTCGCCGGCGAGGACGAAGGTCACGCCGCTCATCCCGTTCTGTGCGAGCATGCGCGCGGCGCGCACCAGCGCGATCTGGCCGTTCCCTGGCGATACCCGGCCGGGCGCCAGCACGATGCGGACCCGCGACGGAATTCCCCAGGACTGACGCAGCGCCGCAATCCGGTCAGGATGCACGATCGCCGGATTGAACAGCGCGGTGTCGATGCTGCGCGGGATCACGCTCAGGCGCTCCGGCGGAATCCGATAGCGTTCCATCATCGGGCCGGCGTTGTATTGCGAACGCGCGATGATCCGATCGCCGCGGCTCAGCCCGCCGAGATAGAACGCGGCAAACCGCATGCGCTGATGGGTCAGATCGGGCAGGTCGGTGACGAGCCGCACCGCGCTGGGATCGATCGCCATCAGCGCGCTCCACGCCGCGCCCGCATTCTTGGCGTGGACAATGTCGACGCGCGCTTCGTTCAGCAGCGCTTCCAACCGGTCGGCATTGCGCCGCAGTCGCAGCGGGTTGACGGTGACGCTGGCGAACGGCATCCACTCGCCGCCGAACGACGTAAGCTCGCTGACCAGCGGCCCGTCGCCGCCGGCGATGATGGCGCGCGAACCCGCATGCACCAGGGCGCGCGCGATGCTGGTCGCGGTGCGCGCTTCGGAATTGTCGCGCAGCGAGGATATGATCTGCAGCACGGTCGCGCCGGCCAACGCGCGCGGCAACACTCGTGCACTTGCGACCTCGGCGGTGCTGATCACCATCGCGGCGTCCCGACCCCCTTGCGCTCGACGGCCGCTTGCGGCGAAACACGGCAATACAGCCGCCGAAATCAACGCAGACACTACGTCATGAGCGATTCTTGCCCCAAATTCCTGGATGTGGGAACCGGTCCCGCCGCCCGCCGCATCGCAATGCGGCACCGCGAGGGCAAGGCCCCAGGTATTTTTTGGCTGGGCGGCTTCAAGTCCGACATGAAGGGCACCAAGGCGGCCGCGCTCGATGGCTGGGCCGAGCGGCAGGGCCGCGCCTGCACGCGGTTCGACTACTTCGGTCACGGCGAATTGAGCGGCGAATTCACCGACGGCACGATCGGCGCGTGGCTGGAGGACAGCCTGGCCGTGTTCGCCGGCGCGGCACGGGGACCACAGGTCGCTGGTCGGCTCGTCGATGGGCGGATGGATCGCGCTGCTGCTGATACGCGAGTTGCGCCGCCGTATCGCCGCGGGTGCGACGTTCGACGCGTCGGTCGCCGGCCTGGTGCTGATCGCCCCTGCGGTCGATTTCACCGAAGAGCTGATGTGGAAGAACTTCTCGCCGCAGGTGAAGCAGCAGATCGAGCAGCAGGGCTCCTGGGTTCGGCCCTCGGAGTATGAGCCGGGCGGTTACCCGATCACGCGCAAGCTGATCGAGGAGGGGCGCAACCACCTGCTGCTCGGCGAGCTGATCGAGATCGGCTGCCCGGTCCGTATCCTGCAGGGCGTGCAGGACCCCGACGTGCCCTGGCGTCACGCGGTCGAGCTGTCATCTCGGCTGGCGCACGACGACGTGGTGCTCACCCTGGTGAAGGACGGCGATCACCGGCTGTCGCGTCCGGAGGACCTCGATCGGCTGATCGCGGCGGTGGCGGAGTTCTGAGGCGCGGCAGTTCTGCTGCGCGCTCATCACGCCGCCGCTCGAACTGCCGCCGCCCGGGCCGGACGGCCCGGTGATCGTGCTCTCGCGATGCGGCGGGCTGAGGCGCTCGGCGACGGCTGCGCCCAGTCAGGCTTCTGGTAGGGCGGCGGCGTCGGATCGGCTGTCATCTGCTGCGGGATCGGGTTATCGGCGAGACACTGGCGCGAGACGGCACGCATTGATTGGTGTTCGTCTGCTGCGACGCGTTCCGGCCGCAACTCGCCGCTGCGCATGCCGCACATGTAGACCCGGGCGCACTCCATGAACGCTTCCCGTTGCGAGACCGACGGTCATCGGCAAATCGCGATTGGCGTGTGGCCTCGTCGTTGGAGAGCATCCAGCGCGGAGTCCAGAGGGTCGAACTAGCAACAGCTGCGGCGCCGTGATTGGCGCGTCTATCAGGCATGCCGCCGTAGGGATTCACCATGCTGCGCCGAAGGTTTTCGTGACCGTCACGCCGGCGGCCACGGTCAGCGCTTCCAGCAAGATGGTGTCCCGAAGGCAAAGTGCGGCTCGACGCTTGAAATTCTCCCGCATGTTTTGGAAATACGGCACGCACGGCTGCCCATCGACCGGAAGCGTCTCAGCGGGCCGATACGGGTCGGCCTGCTTCGGATCGAGGTTGGGGTCGGGCGGCGGTGGGGTCGATGCGCCGGTCATCGGCTGCGGCGGAATCTGACCGGAACGGATCTTTCCGAGTTCGTCGATGATGTTGCCGGCGAGCGCGGCCTGCTGTGCGGCAGAGGGCGTGCCGCCTTGCGGCGCGGCGCTGGTCTGCGGCGCGGGAGCCGGCTTCTGCGGCGGCTGCTGGGATTGGGGCGGCGGCGCTGCCGCAATCTTCTGTCCGCTTGGCTTGCAATTCACGTTCAGCTTGCTGCCGGATTTGGTGCCGGTGATGTCGCTGCAATTGGCCTGCTGCCGCGATCCGGTTCGGGCCGGCTGCTGCTTAGGCTGTTGTTGTGCTGGTTCCTGTTGCTCTTGTTTGGCCGGCGCCGGTGCTGCAGCGACACGAGCGCCGCCGACGCGAGTTGCGACGGTGCCCCCTCCGATCAGTTGGCGTCCATCTGCCGACAGGGTTGCCGAGAACTGGCCGGGCGGTCCGGAATTGCTGAAAAGGTAGGTGTTGCCCGAACAGGTCCAGGTCTGCGTCGGGACGCACATCGGACACTTTGGATAGGCCATTCCGCCGGGAGCGACCACCGTGGTGCCGCCAGGATAGACCCAGGTGCCGACGAATTTGCTGGCGCAGCTTGCCGGCGGCGCGGCTGAGGCTGAACTCAGCGATACGGCCAGGATTGCCGCGCAAGCCAGAAGGCGCAGGATGACGTGCCGCATTCGATCCTCGTAACTAGATGCGCTCGATATTGGCCTCGGCGACGACTTTGGTCCAGCGCGCGATGTCGTCGGCGATCAGCGCTTTGAACCGCTCGGGCGGCCCAGAGGCCGGTTCGCTGCCGAGGGCGCGGATGCGTTGCGCCACCGCCGGTTCGGCGACCAGTGCGTTGATCTCGGAATTGAGCCGCGCTGTGATCTCCGGAGGCAGCTTTGCCGGACCGACCACGCCCATCCAGGAGGTGACGGAGAAGCCGGGAAATCCCGCCTCGGCGATCGTGCCGACATCCGGCAACTCGCGGAAGCGCGTACTTGCGGTGACGCCGATCGCGCGCAGCGTGCCGGACCTGATCTGTCCAAGCAGTGCAGTGGGCGGATCAATCAGAAAGTCGAGTCGTTTGCCGAGGAGTTCGTTGAGCGCCAGGTTGCCGCCGCGGAACGCCACGGGCTGGACCTTGATGCCGGCGAGCCGCGCGAAGTGCTCGACGAGCAGATGCTGTGACGTTCCCTGTCCTGGCACGCCGCAGAGCAATGGCTCCGAACGCGCCTTCGCCGTCTTGATCAGGTCGGCGATGTTCTGGATCGAATGCTCGGAATACGTCACCACGATGAACGGGACGTCGAGTGTCTGGCCGATGATCGTAAAGTCATTGATCGGGTGGTAGGGCAGCGATTTGTACGTTGCGGCGGTGACGGAGTGACTGCCCGGAATGAAACCCAGCGTGTAACCATCGGGCGTGGCACGTGCGATTTGCGCGGCGGCAAGCGTGGCGGCTGCTCCCGGGCGCGGCTCGACCACGACCTGCTGGCCGAGCCGCCGCGACAGACCCTCGGCGATCAGCCGCGCACTGACGTCCACTCCGCCGCCAGGCGCCAGCCCGTGCATCAGCGTGACATTACGCTCGGGCCAGGCGGCGAATGCGCGTCGCGGTGCCAACGCAGCAGTTGCGGACAAGCCAGCAAGCAAGGTTCGGCGCGTGAGCGCAGCCATGGCGTCCCTCCCTTGTTGGGAGCGATCCTATCGCGTTCCGGCTGGCAGCAACATCAGGCCAGGGCGGCCGACCATTCGTCTTGGACTGAAGGATCGCCTTCACCCCGGCGCCGGTCGGCTAGCCTGGCCAGTCGCTTCCGGTCGAGCCGGCCGAGCGCCCAGACTGCTGCGCCACGAACCAATGGTGACGCGTCGTCGATGCGCGCCTCCGCCTCCGGCGCGAGCGTTGCGTCGCCCGAGTTGCCGATCGCGATCAGCACATTGCGCACAAAGCGGTCGCGGCCGGCGCGCTTCACCGCGGTCTTGGCGAACCGCGCGCGGAATGCTGCGTCGTCGAGCCGCGACAGCTCCGCGAGTTCGGGCAAGCGCAAATCTTCGCGCATCGCGAGCTTGGCGTCGTGGCCGGCCTGCGCGAACTTGTTCCAGGGGCACACCGCGAGACAATCGTCGCAGCCGTAGATGCGATTGCCCATCAGCGGCCGCAGCTCGCGGTCGATCGGACCTTTGTGCTCGATGGTGAGGTAGGAGATGCAGCGCCGCGCATCGAGCCGATAGGGTTCGGGGAACGCGGCGGTCGGGCAAACATCGAGACAGTTGCGGCAGCTGCCGCAGTGATCGATGTCGGCGTCGTCAAACGGCAGCTCCAGCGTGGTGAAGATCGAGCCGAGGAACAGCCACGAGCCGTAGTCGCGCGACACCAGATTGGTGTGCTTGCCCTGCCAGCCGAGCCCTGCGCCGGCCGCGAGCGGCTTCTCCATCACCGCCGCGGTGTCGACGAACACCTTCACGTCGCCGCCGGCCTGCGCGATCAGCCAGCGTGCCAGCGCCTTGAGGCGCTTCTTGATGATCTCGTGATAGTCCTCGCGCTGCGCATAGACCGAGATCGCGCCGAGCGTGTTCTCTTGCAGAATTGCAAGTGGGTCGTGCTGCGGCCCGTAGTTGACGCCGAGCATGATGATCGAGCGCACGTCGGGCCACAGCGCGCGGGGATCGCCGCGGCGCTCCGCAGTCGTCTCCATCCAATCCATATCGCCGTGCGCGCCTTCGGCGATGAAACGTTCAAGCCGCGACTTGGCCTGCGGTGCGGCGTCGGGGCGCGCGATGCCGACTGCGTCGAAGCCGTGCTGGCGCGCGGCTGCGACGAGCGCAGTCTTCAATTTTAATTTTGCCGGATCGTTCAGAAGTCGAGGTCGGCGTAGGCCTGCGACGGCGGTACGCCCGGCAGCGCGTCCGCGAGCAACGGCCGGAACGACGGGCGCGACTTTACCCGCGCGTACCAGATCTTGGCGGCCTCGTCTTCGCTCCATGGCACATCGCCCAGATAGTCGACCGATGACAGATGCGCCGCCGCGGCGAGATCGGCATAGCTCATGGTCTCGCCGGCGAGCCAGTTTCGCGTGCGCACCAGCCATCCGATATAGGCCAGATGATACCGGATGTTGGCCCGCGCCGCACGGATCGCATCAGTGTCGGGCGGCCCGCCGCCCTGCTCGACGCGCATGTGTCGCTTGTAGCAGCGCTCGGTCACCATCGGGTTGCTGACTTCGGCAAAGAACTTGTCGTTGAACCAGCCGGTCAGCCGACGCACCTCCGCCCGCGCGATCGGGTCATCCGGCAACAGCCGCCGCTCGCGCAACGCGGCACCGCGGGTCTCCTCGAGGTACTCGGCGATAACTGCGGCGCCCGGCACGGGCGGGTGGCCCTCCTCGATTAGCACCGGCGTGGTGCCGGCCGGATTGAGCTCCAGGAACGCCTCGCGGCGCTCCCACACGCGCTCTTCGACCAGCCGCGTTTCCAGGCCGTGCTCCGCCAGCGCCAGCCGGATAAAGCGGGAATGCGGGCAGAATGGGTGCTGCAGCAGCGTCAGCATGGGGCCATCGTTGAAGAAGCGCCCGAGCGGGCCGCGGCGGGAATCATGCCCAAAGCTACAGCATATTCTGGCGAAAGTGTGCAGCGGGGGCGCCGGTGGAAAATCGGTCACGGTATGCGGGTAGCGGAGCATCCTGTTGAGCACTTCAGCATGGCCGTTGCCGGCCCCGAGCCGGTGCGCGAAAAGCACATTTGGAGGCCGCCATGTCGTTCGATCTTGCCGCCCTGTCCAAGGCCATCCTGCTCGGGTTGATCGAAGGGCTCACCGAGTTCATCCCGGTGTCCTCGACCGGCCACCTGCTGCTGATGCAGCGCTTCTTCGGCTTCGCCGACGAGGATTTCGGCAAGACCTTCGCGGTGCTGATCCAGCTCGGTGCCGTGCTCGCCATCCTGTCGATCTATTTCGTCAAGCTGTGGAAAATCTTCATCAGCATGTTCAGCGACCCGGCGGCGCGCCGCTTCGTGATCGGCGTGCTGCTGGCTTTCCTGCCGGCCGCGGTGATCGGCGCGCTGGCGCACGGCTTCATCAAGAACGTGCTGTTCAATCCGTGGGTGGTCTGTTTCACGCTGATCGCCGGCGGCGCCATCCTGCTGTGGGTCGATCAGATCGAGTTTAAACCGAAGTATCACGAGGCGACGCAGTTCACGCTGCCGATGTATCTCGCGATCGGCATCTTCCAGTGCTTCGCTATGATCCCAGGCACGTCGCGCTCCGGCGCGACCATCGTCTCGGCGATGCTGCTCGGCGCCGACAAGCGCTCCGCCGCGGAGTTCTCGTTCTATCTCGCGATCCCGACCATGGCGGGCGCGTTCACCTACGACCTCATCAAGAACTACAAGCTGATGACGTTCGACAACACGATCCTGATCGCAGCTGGGTTTGCGACGTCGTTCGTAGCGGGCTGGATCGTGGTGCGCACTCTGCTCGGCTACGTGACGCGGCACGGCTTCGCGCTGTTCGCGTGGTGGCGCGTGATCATCGGCTCGCTGGGACTGATCGGTCTCGCGCTGGGTCGCTAGATCAGGCGACGCCGCGCACCTTGAATTGCCCGGTCTTGCGAAACCGCCACAGATAGGACGGCACCACCGTTTCCATTGCGGTCGCGTCGATGCCCAGGCCTTTGAGCGTGCGTCCTTCGCGTGCTGCCGCCTCGGACACCACATTGTCCACCTTGAGCAGCTCGACCTGGTCGGGCGTGATCATCGGCTTGGGCGCGTATTGCAGGAACTGCGCCTGCAGCTTGGCGATCGCAAACGGCAGCGGGATCAGGAGCCGCTTGCGCTCGATGGTGGCGAGCACGTACTCCATCAATTGCTTGAAGCTCTTCACCTCCGGCCCGCCGAGCTCGTAGGTCGTGCCGGGCTTGGCATTGCCGTCGACCGCGCGCGCGATCGCCTCGGCGACGTCGCCGACGAACACCGGCTGGAATTTGGTTTCGCCGCCGCCGATCAGTGGCAGCGCCGGGAGCATTCGCGCCATCGCGGCGAATTTGTTGAAGAAGCTATCCTCGGGGCCGAACATGATCGACGGCCGGAACACGTTGGCGCTCGGCATCGCCGCGAGCACCGCGCTTTCGCCGGCCGCCTTGGTCCGCGCGTATAGCGATGTCGAGTGCTCGTCGGCGCCGATCGCCGAGACATGGACCATGCGCGCGCCATGTGCCGCGGCAGCGAGCGCGATCTGCTCGGCGCCGAAGCTCTGCACGGTGGAGAACCGCTGCCGGCCGCGCTCGTAGAGGATGGCGACCAGGTTGACGACCACGTCGGCGTCGCGTGCCGCCGCCTCGACCGACTGCGGGTAGCGCACGTTGGCCTGCACGGCGTGGATCTGGCCGACCCTGCCCAGCGGCTGCAGGTGACCGGCAAGATCGGGCCGGCGCACCGCAACGCGGATGCGGTAGTGGCGCTTCGCCAGCGCGCGGACCAGATGGCGGCCGAGGAAGCCGGAGCCGCCGAACACGGTGATCAGCTTGTCGATGTTGGTCTGGATGGTCATGCGGGCCTCGGTCCGGCCCTGGCGAAATACAGGATGGACGCTGCACTGTATAGGGGGCGGCGAACGCGCGTGTGACGGCCGGAATGGCTTGGATTGACAAGGCGAAAGCTGCGTCCTTATGTGTCGCCCGCCTGCCCCAAGCTCACCTGCCCAGGTGGCGGAATTGGTAGACGCACCAGTTTCAGGTACTGGCGCCGCGAGGCGTGGAGGTTCGAGTCCTCTCCTGGGCACCAGCATTCAGCGGTGACGTAACGCGCGAGTGGCGCCTCGAAGGGCGCGGCGTTCGGTGGCCCCTATCGGCATACCGATAGAATCGCCCGTTTTGTGATGCCCGGCACATCGTGCGGCACAGCCCGCACTTACCCTGCGACTATCCAACGACGCGCCGAACAACTCGGCGTCCGAGCAACTATTTTTCAAACCTAGGAGGCGAATATGTCGAAGAAGACCGTCATCATCAGCGCATGCGCCGCCCTCCTCCTCGTCAGTGCTGCCGGCGCCTGGGGCACGGTATCGCGCCTCGTGGCCAGGCAGACACAGAACTCGTTCACGCCGCCCGAACTCCGGCTCAAGATCGACACGCTCGCATTGCCGAATTGGGTGGTGCACGACAAGTCGTTCGTCTTTACCGACAACGACTGAACATCTGACCATCGATCAATATCGCCGGACCTGCTGCGGGCCTGCTGCGAACGTGCAGCGGGCCCGCTGCATTCTGTCGTCGCCTTGCCATGCCGCTTGCGGCCTACGCAGGCCCTCAATAGATTCGATTATCTGTGCGGTCGTGGGAGTACTCCATGCGCGAAGACGTGATCGGCCGGGCCAACGTCGAGGACACGCCGGAACTCGCTGCGTATTACGACCGGCTCGGCAAGCAGGACAGTTACGCGCTCTGGACCGTCGCCAACTCGATCGAGCCGTGGGAGCCGAAGCCGCCGTCGGTGCCGGTGCTGTGGCCTTATGAGGCGATGCGCCCGCTGGTGCTTCAGGCGCTCGATCTGGTCAGCCCCGAGAAGGCCGGGCGGCGCGTCATCGCGCTGGAAAATCCGGGCCGCAAGGGCCTCTCGGCCTGCGTCGGCTGGCTCTACACCGGCTTGCAGGTGATGCGGCCCGGCGAGTTCGCCGGCGCGCACAATCATGCCTCCGCGGCGCTGCGCTTCATTATGGAAGGCTCCGGCGCCTACACGGTGGTCGACGGCCACAAGATGGACCTCGGCGCCGGCGATTTCGTCATCACGCCGAACGGCACCTGGCATGATCACGGCGTCGACAAGGGCGGCGAGACCACGGTGTGGCAGGACGGCCTCGACATGCTGTTGGTCAACCAGCTCGACGCGAATTTCTACGCGGTGCATTCCGAGCAGGTGCAGAAGTCGAACTATCCCGTCAACGACACGTCGATGGTCTACGGCGGGCCGGGCCTCTTGCCGATGGGTGGTGAAGCGTGGACCAAGCCGTACTCGCCGCTGCTCAAGTACGAATGGGGTCCAACCTACGAGGCGCTCCTTCGTGCGTCGAAGGCCAGCGACGGCTCGCCCTACGACGGCATCATCATGCAGTACGTCAATCCGGCGACCGGCGGCCCGGTGATGAAGACGCTCGGCGCCTGCATCCAGCTGCTGCGCGGCGGCGAACACACCAAGGCGCACCGCCACACCGGCTCGATTGTCTACAACGTCGCCAAAGGCGCAGGATATTCGATCATCAGCGGCAAGCGTTTCGACTGGAAGAAGAACGACATCTTCGTGGTGCCGTCCTGGGCTTGGCACGAGCACGGCAATGCATCGGAACGCGACGCCGCCGTGCTGTTCTCGTTCAGCGATGTGCCCTCGATGCAGGCGCTCGGGCTTTACCGCGAAGAGGCGCTTGCGGAGAACGGCGGCCAGCAAACTGCGCACTGACGCTTGTTCATTCTGCGCGCGATATTCGCATTCGACCGCATGGCGCGGCGGGGCTCGCCCAAGCGCTGCGCCCCATCTGGGCCTGGTTCACGGTGCAACATCGATTGAAGGGCTTCTCCCGCGGTGGTAGAGACGTACCGCATGACCATTCGACTGCACCGTGGCGACCTTCCGGACATCGCGCTTTATAAGGGCGCGATCGCGGTCGATACCGAAGCGATGGGTCTTGATCCGCGCCGCGACCGATTGTGCGTGGTGCAGCTGTCGCCGGGCGACGGCTCGGCGGATGTCGTGCAAATTCCGGCCGAGCAAGTCCATGCGCCTAATCTCACCAAACTGCTGACCGATCCTTCGATTGAGAAAATTTTTCATTTCGCCCGGTTCGATCTCGCCATGATCCAGCAGACGCTCGGCGTCATGCCGGGTCCGGTCTATTGCACGCGCACCGCGTCGCGGCTTGCGCGTACCTACACCGACAAACACGGCTTGAAAGATCTGGCGCGCGAGCTGCTCAACATCGATATGTCGAAGCAGCAGCAGAGCTCGGACTGGGGCGCCGAGAAGCTGTCCGATGCGCAGTTGTCCTATGCGGCGTCCGACGTGCTTTATCTGCACGCGCTGAAGGAGAAGCTCGACGTTATGCTGGCGCGTGAAGGCCGCACCGAGCTCGCCGCCTCATGCTTCCGCTTCCTGCCCGACCGGGCCCGGCTTGACCTCGCCGGCTGGGGCGCCGAGGACATTTTCGCGCATTCTTGAGCGGCAACGCCGGCTGCCGCCATCAGTGTCAGGTGTCCTTAACGGCCGTTTGGAACGGTTCCCTGCCACGCGATGAGGCCAAGAAGCGCGGCATTCCGCCGCGAACGGGCCATATTCAGAGGGGATTTTTAGGCGATAGAACCGTAAGATGGCCGCCGCGAGCGATGATTCTGCGCCGGTCGAGATGAACCGTCTGCCATGACGTCCACAATCGGCCAACTGGGAGCCCGCGGCCTCAACGCCTCGAGCCAACCCGACAACCGGATCTTCATGCGTGCCCAGCGCCACAGCCGCCTGGTGCGCATGCTGCGCGTCGCGGTGCCGGTGGGGACCGTGGTGGTGCTTGCAGTCGTCGTGCTGGTGAGCTGGCTCGATCCGATGCGCATTCTGCTCCGCCTGCCGACGGCCAGCGGCAATCTGGTGATCTCCGGCACCAAAATCACCATGGAAAGCCCCAAGCTCACCGGCTTCACCAAGGATTCCCGGCCCTACGAGGTGATCGCGCGCTCGGCCGCGCAGGACATTACCAAACCGGACATCGTGGAATTGAACGAGATCCGCGCCAAGCTGGAGACCAAGGACAAGTCGCCGATCAACGTCACCGCGATCGACGGTGTTTATGATCGCAAGTCTGGCATCCTCAAGCTCTACCGCGACATCGTGCTGACCACGTCGTCCTACGTCGTCAATCTGACCGAAGCCGTGGTCGACACCACGTCCAGCCACGTGGTGTCCGACAAGCCAGTCCAGGTGAAGATGCTGCAGGGCGTGCTCCATTCCAATCGGCTGGAAGTCACCAACGGCGGCGAGGTGGTCCGTTTCATCGGCGACGTCAAATTGACGCTCGACAATTTGCCGGAGTCCGCTCCCAACCAGGCGACGTCGCGCTGATGGCATTCGGCAAAGCATCACGAGGGTTCGTCGCCGCCATCGCGCTGCTGAGCGTCGCATCGATTGGCTCCGCGCTGGCGCAGGCCAGCAGGAATCCTCCTGCCGGTGCTGCCAGCAAGGGTGCGCCCCCCAGCGCGGTGGGGCCCAACGCGATGCAGGGCTTTTCCAAGAATCAGAACAAGCCGGTGCAGATCGAGGCCGCTTCGCTTGAAGTTCGCGACAAGGAAAAGAAGGCGACATTCATCGGCAACGTTCATGTCGTGCAGGGCGACACCACGATGCGGTGCAAGATTCTGGTGGTCCACTACGACGGCGAGGCGGCCAGCGGCATGAAAGCCGCCCAGCCCGGGCCGGGCGGCCAGCAGCAGATCACCCGCCTGGAGGCGAAGGGCAACGTGGTCGTCACTCAGGCGGACCAGACCGCAACCGGCGACAACGGATTGTTCGACATGCGCTCCAACACCATCACCCTGACCGGCAATGTCGTGGTGAGCCAGGGCAAGAACGTGGTGCGCGGCGAACGACTGCTGGTCGACATGACGACCGGCGTTTCAACCGTCGAAGCCGGTGCGGGCGGGGGGCCGGTCCGGATGCTGATCGAGCAGACCGGCAAGGACGGCGCGACCACGACGAGTCCCCTCAAGTTTCCATCGTCCCGCTAGTCTGCCGAAGGGTCGGCAAGCGGGGCTCTTGGTTGAAACGGCGGCGGCGAGCGACTATCACCGCGCCAGCGATTCGGAGCCGGAAGCCACGTGCTCGACGACATCCTGACGCTGTTTCGCCGCCGTCGCGCCCCTGCGCGACGACGAAGCCCCGCCGGCAACGAGCGGTGGCAGATGAATCTGGAAACCATGGGTGGGCCGATCTATCGCACGCGCAGCGATAGCATGCCGCAAACCGAGCCGCGCCCGGCGCGTCCGCGCAAGCCGGCGGCGGAGCCGCAACCACAGCCCAGGCAACCTGAGGTCCAGCAGCCGCCCAAGCAACCACGGCCGCAAGCGCGGTCGGCAGAACCGGAGCAACGGGCCGAGCCGCGCGCGCGCCGCAACGATAGCCCCCGACCGATCGCGGCCAAGACCAAGAGCGTTTCGCTTGCCGCGCAGTCTGCCAAAGCAGCGAAGCATGTGGCCGAGCACGGCAACTACCTTGCCGCGCACGCCGTGGAAAAAACGTTCGGAACCCGGAAGGTGGTGAAAGGCGCCAGCCTTTACGTGCGGCGTGGCGAGGCCGTCGGCCTGCTCGGGCCCAACGGCGCCGGCAAGACCACCATCTTCTACATGATCACCGGGTTGATCAAAGCTGACATCGGTCGTATCGAGCTCGACGGCTACGACGTCACTGCGCTGCCGATGTACCAGCGGGCGCGGCTCGGCATCGGCTATCTGCCGCAGGAGGCCTCGATCTTCCGTGGCCTCAACGTCGAGGACAACATCCGCGCCGTGCTGGAGGTGGTCGAGCCCAACAGGAAGAAGCGCGAGGACCGGCTCACCTCACTGCTTCAGGAATTCAACATCGAGCGGCTGCGCAAGACGCCATCCATCGCACTGTCGGGTGGGGAGCGGCGGCGTGTTGAAATTGCCCGCTCGCTTGCGACCAACCCGAACTACATGCTGCTCGACGAGCCGTTCGCCGGCATCGATCCGATTGCGGTGGGCGATATCCAGCAGCTGGTACGACACCTGACCAACCGCGGCATCGGCGTGCTGATCACCGACCACAACGTCCGCGAAACGCTGGGACTGACCGATCGCGCCTACATCATCTATTCGGGGGAAGTGCTGATGGAGGGCCGGACCGAGGATATCGTGAACAACCCGGAGGTCCGCAGGCTCTATCTCGGCGAGGAATTCCGGCTCTAGCGGCCGAAAACTGCGAGGCTGTGGGAAATTTCGCCGTCAACAGCCCGTTGCTGCAACGCAGCAATGCAGTGTACAGTCGCCTTAAGAGAATATAAGCAAGAACTGGACCAATTCGTTCACCGATGGCGCTGACGCAGAAACTTCAGATGCGGCAGAGCCAGGCGCTCGTGATGACGCCGCAGTTGATGCAAGCCATCAAGCTGCTGCAGCTCTCGAACCTGGATCTCGCCGCCTACGTCGAAGGGGAGCTTGAACGCAATCCCTTCCTCGAACGCGGCAGCGAGAGCGAGCCCGCGACCCCCGAGCGCGCCATGGATGTCGCCGAGCCGGCTGAAGCCGCGGCAGACGGTCAGCCCGGCGACTGGGTCAATCAGGATCTCGAAACCAGCCGCTCCAACATCGAGGCCAAGCTCGACACCGATCTCGAAAACGTCTTTCCCGACGATTCAGGCGCGGCACCAGCGCGCTCCAGCCGGGATGACCAGCCGGCAGCCTATTCAGAATGGGCCGGCACCGGCGGCGGCGGCCGCGAGGATGGCGACTACAACCTCGAAGCTTTCGTGTCGGCCGAGCGGACGCTCGCCGATCATCTGGCCGAACAACTGGCGCTCGCCATTTCCGATCCGGCGCGACGCCTGATCGGGCAGTACCTGATCGACATGGTGGATGAAGCCGGCTACCTCAGCGGTGATCTCTCAATCGTGGTCGAAAAGCTCAACGCGCCGCAGGCCGAAGTCGATGCGGTGCTCGCGATTGTGCAAAGTTTCGATCCGCCGGGCGTGTGCGCGCGCAACCTCACCGAATGTCTCGCCATCCAGCTCAAGGAGCGCAATCGCTTTGATCCCGCCATGCAGGCGCTGGTCGGCCGGCTTGATCTGCTCGCCAAGCGCGACTTGGCGGGGCTGCGCCGGCTGTGCGGCGTTAGCGACGAAGACCTCGCCGACATGATCACCGAAATCCGCGCGCTCAACCCCAAGCCGGGTCTCGCGCTGGGCTCGACCGTGGTGCAGCCGATCGTGCCGGACGTGTTCGTGCGGCCGGCGCCCGATGGCGGCTTTATCGTCGATCTGAACTCGGACACGTTGCCGAAGGTGCTGGTCAATCAGGTCTACCACGCGGAGCTGTCGAAGAGCGCCGTCAAGGATACCGACAAGACGTTTCTCAGCGAGTTGATGCAGTCGGCGACCTGGCTGATCCGCGCGCTCGATCAGCGCGCCAAGACGATCCTCAAGGTGTCGACCGAGATCGTCAAACAGCAGGATGCATTCTTCGCGTACGGCGTCCAGCACTTGAAACCGCTCAATCTGAAGACCATCGCCGACGCCATCAGCATGCACGAGTTGACGGTGTCGCGCGTCACCGCCAACAAGTACATGGCCACCAACCGCGGCATCTTCGAGCTAAAATACTTTTTCACCTCGGCGATCGCTGCGTCCGACGGCGGCGATGCGCATTCGGCCGAGGCAGTGCGGCATCGCATCAAACAGCTGATCGACGCCGAGGCCCCGTCCAGCATTCTGTCCGATGACACCATTGTCGAAATCCTGCGCGGCGTCGGGATCGACATCGCCCGGCGCACGGTCGCCAAATACCGCGATGCATTAAGGATACCGTCGTCGGTGCAGCGGCGGCGCGACAAGCAGGCGCTTGTGGCGGCGCCGCCTTGATCCGCGGCACCGCGTCGCAGGGCTGCGTTGACAATGCCAGGCACGGTTCATAGGTCCCAATATGGAAGGCAATTCACTGGGGCAGCATCTACTGAGGCGGCAATAGTCACGCGCAGCGGCGCGGCGGTGTTGCAAAACGGTCGGAGGCGATCATGACATTTCGCGTCTCGGGCAAGAACATCGATATCGGAGAGGCATTGCGCAACCGAATGAGTTCGCGCGTTGCTGAAGCAGTCGACAAGTATTTTCACGGCGGCTACTCGGGCCACGTCACGGTCGGCAAGGAGGCGTTCGGCTTCCGCACCGAGTGCGTGGTGCATCTGGATTCGGGAATCGTGCTGCAGGCCGACGCGATGGCAGGCGACGCCTATTCGAGCGCCGATCAAGCGGCGGAGCGCATCGAGCGGCGGCTGCGTCGCTACAAGCGCCGGCTCAAGGATCGCCATGTCGCGCGCGCCAATGGCCGCCATGCGGAAAATCTGACGCCGACGGTCGATGCGCCGAGCTACGTCATCGAAGCGCCGAGCGAGGAAGCCGACGAGACGGCCGAGTTCAATCCGGTGATCATCGCGGAAACCACCACCGCGCTGAAGTCGCTGTCGGTCAGCGACGCGGTGATGGAGCTCGACATGACCGGCGCTCCCGTTGTGGTGTTCCGCCACGCTGGCCACGGCCGAATCAACTTGGTTTATCGCCGTCCTGACGGCAATGTCGGTTGGATCGACCCGCCGGCACTGGCCGTTTCCGGGCATTGACGCCAGATGGTACCCTCCCTATAAACCGCGACCTTTCAGAAAAGCCACGATCGCCTCCTCCGAAACCTGACCGGTTCCCATGCCGCTCAACGATCTCGTCGCGCTGAACGCGATTTTCCCGAACCTGAAGGTCAACGGGAAAAAGCAGGCGCTATCCGAACTCGCCGCCAAGGCGGCCGAGCTCACTGGCCAGGGCGATCGCGTCATTCTGGAAAATCTGCTGCAGCGCGAGAAGCTCGGCTCGACCGGCGTCGGCAATGGCGTCGCCATCCCGCACGGCAAGCTGCCGAAGCTCAAGCAGGTGTTCGGATTGTTTGCCCGGCTCGACCGGCCGGTTGATTTCGACGCGCTCGATGGCCAGCAGGTGGATCTGATCTTCCTGCTGCTGGCGCCCGAGGGCGCCGGCGCGGATCATCTAAAGGCGCTGGCACGCGTCGCGCGTCTGCTGCGCGATCCCGAGGTCGCGCGCAAGCTGCGCGACGCACGGGATGCGAGCGCGATCTATTCCGTGCTGTCGATGACGTCCGCGACGGCGGCGTAGTCAATTGCCGCGCACGTTGCTGTCGTCATCCGCGCAAGCGAATGATCCAGTACGCTCCAGCTCCAGTTGTGATTGCTGCATGCCCGCTGTCGCGGGGCATGACAGGCGGAGTATGGTGCCGCGGCTGTTGCGGCGCAGCAGCTCAGTGCACGCTGACCGTCTCGAGCTCGTGAGTCATCGCGTTGGCGATGGCCGCCTCGCGGCTGTCGGTGACGAGGATCGGCGTGCCGTCGGCTGCGTGCAGCGCGAACAGTTTCAACCCAGGCTGCATCTCGGGCGCCTGCGGATAGAGGTTGTGCACGTCCTCGGAACGGATCGGCTTGACGTAGGCAACCTTGCCGCCGCCCAGGATGCTGAAGGCTTGGTCTGACATCTTATTCATGGCCCTCGACTCCTTTCTTGGTTTGTCGGTCGAGTCCGAACTTGGGTTCACTCGTGTTCCGTGATGCTGATCGTCTTCGCCATGCGCATGGGTTCCGGGCGCATGAGGTCGATGGATAGCAGCCCGTTCTTCAAGTCGGCCTTCTGCACCTCCATCCCGTCGGCCAGCACGAAGGTGCGCTGGAACTGGCGGGCCGCGATGCCGCGGTGGAGGTACTGCCGGCTCTTGTCGTCCTGTTGGCGTCCCCTGATGACGAGCTCTTTCTCCTCGACGACGACCTCGAGTTGATCGAGGGTGAAACCCGCAACCGCCAGCGTGATGCGCAGGCGCTCGGGGTTCTTGTCGTCACGGCCGAGTCGTTCGATGTTGTAGGGGGGATACCCGTCGGCCGCCTTGGCCACGCGGTCGAGCGCACGCTCGATCTGGTCGAAGCCGATAAGGAAGGGGCTGGATAACGACGGAACTCGGGACATCTCTCAAAGCCCTCGCTTTAAGCGACTTTGAACGGGGCCCTCGCTGGCGCCCCCGCGGCCCAGCCACCGGCCGATCCGCTCGCTCAATATGGGCACCCTCGGTTAAGCTTTCAAGAATCCTCAGAAAAGCCTGGTAACGACTTGGTAAGGCTGTTTTGTCCCATGGACCCTGCACCCCCCAATCTCACGCCGATCCTGACCGTCCAGGACCTGCGCGCCATCGGGGTGGCGGTACCGATGACCTATGTGCTCGGCACCAGCCGCGGCGCCATCACCAAGGCGCCGCTATTGCTGATCGACCTCACCACTGAGGAGGGGGTCACCGGCCGCGCCTATCTGTGGAGCTACCTGCCGCAGGCCATGCCGGCGATCGCCAGCATCCTCACGGCGGTGCTGGACACTGTGAAGGGCGAGCGCGTGGCGCCGGCCGATCTCTGGGCCAAGCTCGCCGCGCGGTTCGCCCTGATCGGCGTGCAGGGCATTGTCCGGATGGCGATGGCCGGCTTCGACATGGCGTGCTGGGACGCGCTGGCGCGCGCGGCCGGCGTGCCGCTCTGCAACCTGGTTGGCGGCAGCCGTACGCGCGTCCCCGCCTACAACTCGTGCGGCCTCGGTCTGATGGCGCCGGAGGCGTTGGCCGACGAAGCAGAACAGCTGGCGTGCGGCTTCCGCGCCGTGAAGCTGCGGCTCGGCTATCCCACGCTGCAGGAGGATCTCGCCGCCTTGCATGCGGTACGCCGGCGGCTGGGCGACGGCATTTCGATCATGGTCGATTACAATCAGGCGCTCAGCATGGGCGAGGCGATGGAGCGCGGCCGCGCACTCGACCAGGAAGGTATCACTTGGCTGGAGGAGCCGATCCGGCACGACGACTATACCGGGTGCGCTGGTCTTGCACAGGCGCTCACGACGCCGGTCCAGATCGGCGAGAACTTCTCGCTCCCCGCCGCGATGGAAGCGGCGCTCGCGGCAGGTGCTGCCGATCTGGTCATGCCCGACCTCGAGCGGATCGGCGGCGTTACCGGCTGGCGGCGCGCCACCGAGATCGCCGCGGCGCACCGCATGCCGATGTCGTCGCATCTCTATCCAGAATTCAGCGCGCATCTGCTGGCGGCGACGCCGACCGCGCACTGGCTCGAATATGTCGACTGGGCCAACAAGATTCTGGTCGAGCCGCTTCAGATCGCTGACGGCCATGCGGTGGTACCGCAGCGGCCGGGCAGCGGCATCGCGTGGGACAAGAGCGCGGTCGAGCGTTATCGCGTCTAGCCCTGCCGTCATTCCGGGGCGCGAGCGCAGCTCGCGAACCTGGAATCCATGCATACACCGAACACGTATGCGGAATGACTCAGCCTTTCAGCTTGAATAGCTTCTGCGCGTTGGTACGTCCGATCTTGACGCGGTCCTCTTCGCTGATCGTTGCGGCATCGAACCAGATCGCGGCGTGGTCGATGTTCTCAAACGGCCAGTCGGTCGAGAACAGGATACGGTCCGCACCGACCACCATCATGGTGTTGAGCAACGCCGGGGTGTGAAAGTTGCCCGAGGTGGTGATGTGGAAGTTGGCCTGGAAATAGTCCGCGATCTTCTTCTTCGCCGGATACTTGTTGCGGTCCGGCACCCAGGCGTTGCAATTGTCGACCCGCCACATGCTGAACGGCAATCCTTCGCCCATGTGGCCGATCACGATCTGGATGTTTGGATATTTGTCGAACAAGCCCGAGCCCATCAGCCGCAACGAATGCACGGCGGTCTCCTGACCGAACGCCCAGACCGGTCCCATCAGCCAGCGCGCGCCCTCATAGATCCTCGAATGCGCCGGCAGCGGATTGCGCGGATGCAGGTAGAACGGCGCGTCGAGCTCGGCGACTACGCTCCAGAACGGCCAGTATTGCTGCTCGTCGAGATACGCGATCGTGTCGGCATTGCCGATCTGTGAGAAGCCGTTGACCAGCGCGCCGACCATGCCGAGATCCTTGACGCAGCGTTGCAGTTCCTGGGCCGCGAGGTCGGGATCCTGCATGGGCAGCGCGGCCAGTGCCTGGAAGCGATCGGGCCGCTTGCGGACCTGCTCGGCGAGATAATCGTTGGCCTTGCGTGCAAGCTCGTCGGCGCGCGTCGCATCGGGGATGGCCTGCACCGCCGGCGCGTTCAGCGACAGGATCATCGTCGCCATGCCGTGCTGATCCATCTGCCGCAACCGCTGGTCATGCAGGTCGAACAACCGGCCGCGCAATTCCTCCCAGATGTGATCGGGAAAAAACCCCGCCGAGTCGTTGATCGTGTCGTCGATCGCGAAATGCTCTTCGAGCCCAATCTTGCCGTCCATAACCGGTTCTCCCTGTGCGGGGACGATCCTAGTCGGGTCGATAGAAAAAAAGAAAGCCGCCCAGCGGCGGCTTTTCGGATGGAGCCCGCCTTCGCCCTGTGGGCTTCGGCGCGCAGTTTTCGCTTCGCGAAAACTGGTGGAGCCAGGCGGGATCGAACCGCCGACCTCTTGCATGCCATGCAAGCGCTCTCCCAGCTGAGCTATGGCCCCGGAAAGCTTGCTACGGTCCCGAGTATATTGCCAGAACCGGTCTTACGTCTCCTCCTCGTCCTCGCGGCCTTCGCCGATGATGTCGGTGACGTCGTCGTCGCCCTCCTCCTGTTCTTCGATGAAGGGCGCCTCCTCGGTTTCCTCGATCTCGATATCGTCCTCGCCCTCGACAACCCCGCCATCGGCCTTCTTGCCCTCGGCCTCGGCGTCGGCGTCCTCCAGCGAAACAAACTCGGCATCCTGCGGCTCCGGCAGGTCGCTCTCGGCTTCCTTGGCCGGTGCGCGCGCGGCCGCAGCCGCAGCCGCCGCTGCGGTGGCGGCCGCCGCTGCCGCGGCGGCATCCGCTCGCCGCGACACCGGTGCTACGGTAACGACGAACGTCGTGCCGCATTTCGGGCACACGATCGGTTCCTTGCTCAGGTCGTAGAACTTCGCGCCGCAACTGCCGCAGAGACGCTTCGTGCCAAGCTCGGGTTTTGCCACGCTTCGGTATCCTTGAGCGTTCGGTATCGGGAAAAAGTGGCGTTTCCTCTGGCGGCTTGCAATGGCTCTGTCAATAGCATCTCGCGGAATTGCTGGCCCTCGTGCTAGGACGGCCAATCCCAAGCCGGACCCGCCCGTGGACCCTGCCGCACCCGTCTCGCCGCTCGCCGCCCGCCGTTCCGGCCCGCTCCGGGGCCGGGTGCGTGTGCCCGGCGACAAGTCGATCTCGCTGCGCTCCCTGATCCTGGGCGCCATGGCCGTCGGCGAGACCCGGATCACCGGCATGCTGGAGGGCGAGGACGCGATCAGCACTGCTGACGCGATGCGGGCCCTGGGTGCGCTGGTGAAACGGACCGGGGAACAGGCCTGGCGTGTCATGGGGGTCGGCGTCGGTGGCTTTGCGGAGCCGCGGGCCGCCCTCGATTTTGGCAATTCTGGGACAGGCTGCCGGCTTGCAATGGGTGCGGTCGCGGGCTGTCCCATCACGGCGACGTTCGACGGCGATGCCAGCCTGCGGTCGCGGCCGATGCGGCGCATTCTCGATCCACTGGAGAAGATGGGCGCCCGCACCGTCGATCAGGTCGAGGGTGGACGTTTGCCGCTGACGGTGCGGGGCGCTCTTGATCCGATTCCGGTCGTCTACGAGGTCCCAGTGCCTTCGGCCCAGGTCAAATCGGCGGTGCTGCTTGCCGGCTTGGCCGCGCCCGGCACGACCATTGTGATCGAAAACGAAGCGACCCGCGATCACACCGAAAAAATGCTCAGGCATTTCGGCGCCCATCTGCGCTCGGAGGAATACGGCAAGCACGGCCGCCGCATCACGCTGACCGGCCAGCCCGAGCTTGAAGCGGCGCCGGTGGTGGTGCCGGCCGATCCATCCTCGGCGGCGTTTCCTCTGGTTGCGGCGCTGATCGTGCCCGGCTCGGAGATTATCCTCGACGGTGTGATGACCAACCCGCTGCGCGCCGGCTTGCTGACAACGCTGAAGGAGATGGGCGCCGGCATCGAGGTCCTGACGTCGCGCAACGAGGGCGGCGAGGACGTCGCCGACCTGCGGGTAAAAGGCTCTGCACTCAAGGGCGTTGAGGTGCCGGCGGAGCGTGCGCCGACTATGATCGACGAATACCCGATCCTTGCCGTGGCTGCGGCGTTCGCGGAGGGCGTCACGCGCATGCGCGGCCTGAAGGAGCTGCGTGTCAAGGAATCCGATCGGCTCGAGGCGACCGCGGCGCTGTTGCGCAACAACGGCGTCAAGGTCGAGATCGAAGGCGACGACCTGATCGTGCAGGGCAAGGGCAACGCGCCAGGCGGCGGGCTGGTGGCGACCCACATGGATCATCGCATCGCTATGTCGGCGCTGGTGCTCGGCACCGCCAGCGCCGAGCCGGTCAAGGTCGATGATGCCGCGTTCATTGCGACCAGCTTTCCGGGCTTCGCCGAGATGATGCGCAGCCTCGGCTCGGACCTTTCATGATCATCGCGATTGACGGGCCGGCGGCCTCCGGCAAGGGCACGCTCGGCAAGCGGTTGGCGGCGCACTACGGGCTGCGCCATCTCGATACTGGCCTCCTCTATCGCGCCGTGGCGAAGGCGCTGCTCGACGCCGGCCATTCGCCAAGCAATCAGGCGCGCGCAGTTGCGGCCGCCGACGCGCTCGATCCTGCGGTGTTCGATGAGCCGGCGCTGAAGAGCCACGCGGTCGGTGAGGCGGCGTCGCTGGTGTCGGCGATCCCGGACGTGCGCGCCGCGTTGCTCGCGTTCCAGCGCAACTTCGCCAACCGCGCGCCGGGCGCGGTGCTCGACGGCCGCGACATCGGCACGGTGATCTGCCCGCACGCACGGGTGAAGATTTTCGTCACTGCCACGCCGGAGGTGCGAGCGCGCCGCCGCGTGCTCGAGTTCCAGGATCGCGGCGAACCGGTCGATGAGGCAGCCGTCCTTGCCGACATCCTGCGGCGGGACGAGCGCGATATGTCGCGGGCGGTGGCTCCGCTCAAGCAAGCGGCGGATGCGCACCTGCTCGATACCACCACGCTCAATGCCGATGCGGCGTTTCAGGCCGCTGTCGAACTGATCGAGCGATCGACTCGTCAGTCGTGATTATTTCGCCGCCGCCGGGGCGCATGGTCCAAGCGGACCGATGGCGTTGCTGCGCTTGTCGAGCCTGAACGTGCTGTGGCCGCGCGTCGAGGTCGTGCCCGTGATCGAAACAATCGGCTCGAGCCCTGTGACCTCCGCATAGTAGCGCTGCAGCCGCGCCGGAATAGGACAGCCGGTGATGAGCAGCACCGGACCTGTCGCCGAATTGTCGAGCGCACGCGTCAGTTCGAAATGATGCTGCGGGGTCACGCCTGCCGGCCATGCCAACGCGCGCAGCGGCTCGTTGCGCAGATAGTAGATTAGCGCCGCCGCCTCGCCGCGGCCCTCCGCCGCGACGGTGGTGATGCCCATGGCGTGGGCCCGCTGCGCCGCCTGTTGGCCGAGCGACCGCCAGCCGAGCGTGCGCTGATAGGGATCGGCCTTGCTGCCCAGCCCCGGCACCGTGATGCGGTAGGCATAGGCATCGCCGACGATCAGAACGAGTTGCACCACCACGCCGATCGCCAGAGTTGCGTTGAGCCAGTGCCGCTCGCCACGGCGCAGCCACCAGGCGACGGCGAGGATCGTCATGGACATTACGCTGGGCGCCGCCCAGTTCGCGTTGGCGTTGCGAAAGAACGACAGCGCGGTGACGAGCGCAAGCGGCGGTAGCGCGAACGCCAGCATCAGCCGGTCCTCGCGGCTGACCGGCGCCTTCCTGGTTTGCAACAGGATGACCAGAAACGCCGCGAACACGAACGGGCCGGCGACGCCGAACTGCGAACCGAAGAAGATCAGCGCCTCCATCGGCCGGAATTGCAGGCCGCCGCCGGTGATATTGTCGCCGGTGTGCTTCACGGTGACGAAGTCGTTGGTGAAGTTCCAATAGATGTTCGGCGACACGATCAGCAGCGCGATGGCGAGCGCCATTAGGGTTTGCGGCCGGGTCAGCAGCGCGCGCGCATCGCGGTCAACCAATGCCGCGCAGACTGCACAAAGCACGAAATAGATCATCGCGTACTTGGCGAGCAGGCCGACGCCGATCGAGACGCCGAGCACAGCCGCCCAGCGGCAGTCCGGCGCCTTGAGGAGTTTGAGATAGGCGAGCAGCCCCAGCGCCCAGCAGAGCAGTAATGGTACGTCGGTCGAAATGATGCGCGTTGAAAACGACAACGCTGCCGCGGCGGCGAGTGCCAGCGTGGACCAGGCGGCCACGTCGCGACCGTAGAGGTCGTTGGCGACCGCGTACACGACCAGACACGTCGCGAGATAGAACAACGGGGAGGCGGCCCGCACGCAGGCTTCGCCGCTGCCGCAAATCGGATCGAACGCGGCGATGATCCAGGCCAGCAGCGGCGGCTTAGAAAAATAGCCAAATGCCAATTCGCGCGACCACGCCCAGTATTGCGCCTCATCGAAGAACAGGTCGACCGTCGAGTACTGCAGGCCGATCAGCCGGATCGCGGTCACGGCGATTAGCACCGCCAGCACGACCTGAAAGCTCGGAGTAGCGATCGCGCCGCGCAGCGTGAGATTGGTTGCCGTCATGTCGCGATCACGGCGCCGGTTGGGTGCGCGCGCGCGAGCGGTCCGCGTGCCCTCTGGCGCGGCCGGCCACGCGATCCGCCAGGCGATAGACCAGGGCGTGCGTCGCCAGCAGGATCAGCATGGTCGATAGTGCGCCGAACAGCACATCGGTGAAAAAATGCGCACCGGCGAACATGCGCAATCCGCCCATGAGGGCGGTGAAGACCGCGGCGGCGGCCAGCGCCGCGACACGCCATGGCGGCGGCGTCAGCATGGCCGGCCCGAACATCCAGGCCGCGGTCGCGGCTTCGCCGGACACGAATGAGCAGTTTTTCGGGCAGGTGCCGGTCGGATTCCACCAGTCGACGAACGCGCGCGTGCCGCCGAACTGCGTCACCTCGTTCGGTCGCGGCCGGCTCCAATGTTCCTTGAGGATGCTGTTCACCAACAATCCGGGTCCGAGCAACAGGCTGAGGGCAAGGAACGTCGCCGCGCGGCCGGGCAAGCTCGGCAGGCGCCACGGCAAGTACTTTGTGAAAACCAGCGCGACGCACGCGATGCAGCTGATCACCGCAACCGCGCCATGGTCGCGCAATCGGTAGAGCGGGTTGTTCCAGGGAAATTGCCGTGCGACGGGATCGTAGATCAGGCTTGCGATGCCGAGGTCAACGTTCGGCCCGACCAGCGAAATCGCGGTCGCGACCGCGGCAATGCCAATCAGGCCGTAGATCAGGATCAGCAATGCCGGCTCCGTCCGAATTTCGGGCACAATAAGCGTACACCCCTCGATTTGAAAGGATTCGGACCGAAACGGCGGCATTTTGGATCAACGCAGCCATCGACGGCGCCGCTTTTTCATGCGCGCCCTTGCTCGGCATTGCACCTTTGGCTATATCCGCGCGGTCCGGACGGACCTCGTTTGCCGAGGCTGCCCGAGCGAGGCCGGAGGTGCGGCAGACCGCGTTTCCGTGTTGGAGGACTTGAGCCTCGCGCAAGCAGCTTCCCTGCCGGACCCGAACCATCGTTTCGATCGCCCGGTTTGCGCCGGGCCGCTGGCATGCAGGCCCTGCGCCTGCGTAGTCGCCGGCGGTCACCGAAGTCCCGCGGGGAGCTTCGGACCGGGACCTCGGAACGCCGATCCATCGAATGGCGCACCCGCCCAACAGGAGACTTCATGGCAACTGCCACCAGTGCCGCGCCGTCGCGCGAAGATTTTGCCGCCTTGCTCGATGAATCGTTCGGCGGCTCATCCGGTTTAGCAGAAGGGTCCGTCGTCAAAGGGACCGTCGTCGGCATCGAGAAGGACCTTGCGGTCATCGACGTCGGCTTGAAGACAGAGGGGCGCGTGGCGCTCCGCGAGTTCGCGGCCCCCGGCCGCCCGTCGGAAATCAAAATCGGCGACACCGTCGAAGTCTATCTGGAGCGCATCGAGAACGCGCTCGGCGAGGCGGTGCTGTCGCGCGACAAAGCGCGCCGCGAAGAGAGCTGGGGCAAGCTCGAGCAGGCGTTCAAGAACAACGAGAAGGTCAACGGCATCATCTTCAACCAGGTCAAGGGCGGCTTCACCGTCGATCTCGACGGCGCAGTGGCGTTCCTGCCACGCTCGCAGGTCGACATCCGGCCAATCCGCGACGTCGGCCCGCTGATGAACCAGCCGCAGCCGTTCCAGATCCTCAAGATGGATCGCCGCCGCGGCAACATCGTGGTGTCGCGCCGCACCGTGCTGGAAGAGACCCGCGCCGAGCAGCGCCAGGAGCTGGTGCAGAACCTCGAAGAGGGTCAGGTCATCGACGGCGTGGTCAAGAACATCACCGACTACGGTGCGTTCGTCGACCTCGGCGGCATCGACGGCCTGCTGCATGTCACCGACATCGCGTGGCGCCGCGTCAATCACCCGACCGAGGTGCTCAACATCGGCCAGCAGGTGAAGGTCAAGATCATCAAGATCAACCACGAGACCCACCGCATCTCGCTCGGCATGAAGCAGCTGCTCGACGATCCGTGGCAGGGCATCGAGGCCAAGTTCCCGGTCGGTGCGAAGTTCAAGGGCCGCGTCACCAACATCACCGACTACGGCGCGTTCGTCGAGTTGGAGCCCGGCATCGAGGGGCTGATCCACGTCTCCGAAATGTCGTGGACCAAGAAGAACGTCCATCCGGGCAAGATTGTATCCACCTCGCAAGAAGTCGAGGTGCAGATCCTGGAGGTCGATCCGGTCAAGCGCCGCATCTCGCTCGGCCTCAAGCAGACCATGCGCAACCCCTGGGAGGTGTTCGTCGAGAGGCATCCGCCCGGATCGACGGTCGAAGGCGAGGTCAAGAACAAGACCGAGTTCGGCCTGTTCCTCGGTCTCGACGGCGACGTCGACGGCATGGTTCACCTGTCCGACTTGGATTGGAAGCGTCCGGGCGAGCAGGTGATCGAGGAGTTCAAGAAGGGCGACATGATCAAGGCGCAGGTTCTCGACGTCGATGTCGAGAAGGAGCGGATTTCTCTGGGAATCAAACAACTCCAGGGCGACCCGATGGACAGCGCGCCCGGCGAGCTCAGGAAGAACGCCGTCGTCACCACCGAGGTGCTCGAGGTGAAGGAGACCGGGATCGAGGTGAAGATCGTCGACACCGATCTCAGCGCCTTTATCAAGCGCTCCGAACTCGCCCGCGACCGCAACGACCAGCGTTCCGATCGCTTCCAGGTCGGCCAGAAGGTCGACGCCCGGGTCACTCAGCTGGACCGCAAGGCCGGCAAAGTGCAGCTTTCGATCAAGGCACTCGAAGTGGCCGAGGAGAAAGAGGCGATTGCCCAGTACGGCTCGTCCGACTCCGGCGCTACGCTCGGCGACATCCTGGGCACCGCGCTCAAGCGCAGGGACGACAAGGCTGAGGCCGACGCGACTGAGAAAAGCTGACGGCGCATCAAGCCGCAGCAAAGCGACGCAGGCCGGGGCAACCCGGCCTGCGCTATTTCGGAGGTGCTGCCCGGATTCTTGCGTCCACTTTCCGACGCAATGTTGGTGGCGATTGGGCGCCAGCACCCGCGCCGCCTCCGCGGGAAATGGCTACAATAGAGATCGAATCAAATCCGAAGGATCGGAGCCAAAGGATTACGACCATGTCGCTCGATGCGGATCATATCGTCGATCGCCGCCGGATGCGGCGCAAGCTGACGTTCTGGCGCGCCGTTGCGGTGCTGGTCGCCGTGATTGCGGTCGTCGGTGGTGGCGTGTTCTTTACCGCAGACCGGACCGGCCTGATCGAGCAGCCGGGCGGCATCATCGCCCGCATCCAGATCGAGGGCCTGATTCGCGCCAATCAGCAGCGCACCGAGGCGCTGAAGCGGCTCGGCGAGTCCAGTGCGCGCGCCGTGATCGTCCACATCAACAGCCCGGGCGGCACGGTGGCGGGTTCCGAACAGCTGCACGACTCGCTGGCCAGGCTTAAGGACAAGAAGCCGCTGGTGGTTGTGATCGACGGGCTGGCCGCGTCCGGCGGCTACATTGCGGCGATGGCGGCCGACCATATCGTGGCGCAGCAAAGCTCGATCGTCGGTTCGATCGGCGTGATATTCCAGTTTCCCAATGTCTCCGAGCTCTTGAAGACGGTCGGCGTCAAGATCGAAGAGGTCAAGTCCTCGCCGCTCAAAGCGGCCCCGAGCGGCTACGAGCCGACCAGCCCGGAGGCGCGGGCCGCCATCGAGGCGCTGGTGATGGATTCCTACGACTGGTTCAAGGGCATGGTGCGCGACCGCCGCAAGCTCGACGGCACCGGTCTCGACAAGGTGGCCGACGGCCGGGTGTTCACCGGCCGCCAGGCGCTGGCGCTGAACCTGGTCGATGCGCTCGGCAACGAGCAGTCCGCGATCGATTGGCTGGCCAAGGAGAAGAATGTCGATCCGAAGACCCCGGTCCGCGACCACCGCCTGACGCCGCGGCTCGGCGATCTGCCGTTCCTGCACGTGGCGATGGCGAAGGTATTCGACGCGGTCGGTCTCGCCGCGCTGGCCAAGCGCTTGGAGGACTGGGGCGCCATACAGGCGATCGAAAGACTCAACCTTGACGGTCTATTGGCGCTTTGGCACCCTCCCGTGAGCGATTGAAAATACGGGCCTTTTCGGCTCGAACCTGAGGCGGACCGATGATCAAGTCCGAACTTGTGCAGCGTATTTCGACGGCCAACCCGCACCTTTATCAGCGCGACGTCGAGAACATCGTCAACGCGATCCTCAACGAGATCACCGGCGCGCTGGCGCGCGGCGATCGTGTCGAGCTGCGCGGCTTCGGCGCGTTTTCGGTGAAGAATCGTCCTGCCCGCACCGGACGCAACCCGCGCACTGGAGCACACGTTGCAGTGGCGCAAAAGTCCGTGCCGTTCTTCAAGACCGGCAAGGAGATGCGCGAGCGGCTGAACAAGGCGCCGCCGGCGACGCCGTAAGGTTCGCGCAACTTTGCACTGCCGTTGTGGCCGGGCTTGTTCCGGCCATACACGTCTTTAGACTCGCAGCGATCAACGACGCGGAGGCCCGAGCGCCACCCGATGCGCAAATTCGTCACCGCCTTCGTCCTTGTTCCACTCGGCATCGTCATCGTCATGTTTGCGGTGGCGAACCGCGAGATCATCACGGTGTCGTTCGATCCGTTCGATTCCGCCAGCCCTGCTATTGCGTTCAAGATGCCGCTGTTCATCCTGATCTTCGTTCTGGTCGGGCTCGGTGTGCTGATCGGCGGCATCGCCGCCTGGCTCAAGCAGCACAAGTGGCGCGTGCGGGCTCGCCGCGCCGAAGCGGACGTGCGGCGGCTGCGCACCGAGCTCGACGCGCAGCGCTCGCTTGCGACCGCGCCAATGGCCCGGGAGACGGCGCCGCCGTTGATCGTGCCGCCGGCGGCATAGGGCGCACCCACCGTGCGCATCGTTAGCGCCGCCGATATCGCCCGTGTTCTCAGTCCCGCCGCGTTGATCGACGCGCTGGCCGCGGCGTTCCGCGCCGATATCGTCGTGCCGGGTCGCCATGTCCATATGATCCCGCAGCCGTCGGGCAGTGTGGCGAAGCTCTTGCTCATGCCAGCTTGGACGGATTCTCGGACCAACCGCGGCGAACGCCTGGTCGGCTGCAAGGCTGTCAGCGTCTATCCGGACAACGCCAAGCTCGGCAAACCTTCGGTCTACGGCAGCTATCTGCTCATGTCGGGCGAGACCGGCGAGACGCTGGCGCTGCTCGACGGCACCGCGCTCACCGCCTGGCGCACGGCCGCAGCATCGGCATTGGCGGCGCGGTATCTCGCCCGCGACGATGCCGAGCACCTCGTCATGGTCGGAGCCGGGGCGCTCAGCCCCCATCTCATCCGCGCGCATTGCGCAGTGCGGCCGATCAAGCGCGTCACGCTGTGGAATCGCACACGCTCACGCGCCGTCTCCACCGCCTTCGCACTGCACGCCTCCGGCATCGAGCCGCTGATCGCCGACGACCTCGAAGCGGCAGTCCGCACCGCCGACATCGTGTCCTGCGCGACCCTGTCAGCCAAGCCACTGATCCGCGGGAAGTGGCTCAAGAAGGGCGCGCACGTCGATCTGGTCGGCGCCTTCACGCCGAAGATGCGCGAGGCTGACGATGACGCGGTGCGCCGCGCCACCGTCTATGTCGACACCCGCGCCGGCGCGCCGAAAGGTTCTGGCGATATCGCCATTCCGTTGAAGAACAAGATCATCAAGCCGGCCGATATCAAGGGCGACCTCTACGAGCTCTGCCGCGGCAAGGCCAAAGGCCGCAAACGCAAGGACGAGATCACGCTGTTCAAGTCGGTCGGTACCGCGATCGAGGACTTGGCCGCGGCGATGCTGGTGTGGCAACGCCTGCGCAGTTGATGCGCCGCGCTCTCAAAACTACAAGTCGAATACAATTTGACACGCTTGCTGTGATGGTTTGAAGCGTAAAGGTTTATTTTCGATTCATGTGGAGCGGTCACATTCCGTTCAGCCTCGGCCACAGCGACGCCGAGTGAACTGCGCCAAGATTGCCCTCATGTTGGCCGTGCAATCTTGCAGCGCCAGCTTCAAGGGGTGATCGTCCAGTGAAAGAGCCACTTCTCGGCGCACGCGCGCTAATTCAATTTGGCCATCGCCGAATGGCGCCTCATGTTTGCGTTGTCGATCACAAGCCGCACATTCGGACGTTTCTCACGGAAACGCTCGAAGATCTGGGTTTCCTCGCCCACCAATGCGGTCGGGCATCGGAGGTCAACGCCGCACTGAGAGACGTCGAACTCGATCTCATCGTCCTCGGATTGCTGTTTCCGGAGAGCGATGTGACGCGAGTCCTTCACGTACTGGCGCGGAGTGGATACCGCGGTAAGGTCATGCTGTTTGGAGCGCGTGCATCGAGCGCGTTGCTGGCGCTTCACGAGCTGGGCGAGCAGCTTGGGCTCGCCATGCTGCCGCCGCTGCGCACGCCGTTTCGCGACAGCGACCTGCAGGACAATCTATCGGCGTTCTTGCCGATCCCCCCATCGCCGAGCTTGCCGATCGACGTCGACGAGGCGCTCCGCAACAACTGGCTCGAACTTTGGTACCAGCCGAAAATCGATCTCCATCGGATGTCGTTGCGCGCTGCCGAAGCCCAAGTCTGCATGCGCCATCCGGCGTGGGGGATTGTGGTCGCCGATTCGTTCATACAAACCGACAGCGACCCGCAGTTCCGCGCACTGTCAGAATTCGTGGTCGGGCGCGCGATGACTGACTGGATGCACTTTGTTCAACAGCGGGCGGCCGTCGAAATGGTCATCCCGCTGCCGGTATCCGTCTTTGAGGACGAGGAGTTTGTCGACAGGTTGTGCTGGCGGCTCCCCGATCATGCTGCGTTTGCAAGGCTGACGGTCGAAATCAACAGCGTCGACGTCAGTCGCGACACCGAGCTGGTGAAGCGCGCCGTACGGCAACTGCAAGCCTGCAACGTCGTCATCGCAATCGACGACATCATGGGCGAAGTGTCATGGCTTGACGTCAGCGATTTTCCAATCGCCGAGCTTCAAGTCGCGCCGAGCTTCGTCAGCGGCTGTGCAACCGACCGGCAGAAGCGCGCGGCATGCGGCAAGGTGCTCGACATTGCGGAACGGCGTAGCGCTTTAGCCACCGCCAAAGGCCTCGACGCCACGGCGGACTTCCGGGCGGTGTGCGACATGGGATTTGATCTTGGACAGGGGGCCTTGTTTGGCAAACCGATGGAGGCGCACAAGTTCGCGCGTACCGTGCTAAGGGGGCAGCCGGCAGCGTCCAAATAGCGCCGCCCCTCATGGCGCCGGTCGAGACAAACCGGGCCCGATCGGGTAGAACCGGCGCGAAAAAAAGCACGATGCCGATGGCTCTGTTGGTCAAAATCTGCGGTCTCACGACCCCGGACGCGCTCGACGCGGCGCTCGACGCCGGCGCCGACATGGTCGGCTTCGTATTCTTTCCGCCGTCGCCCCGCCATCTCGGCTTCGAGGCGGCGCGGCTCCTGGGCGAGCGCGTCAACGGCCGCGCCAAGAAGGTGGCGCTGTCAGTCGAGGCCAACGACACCGACCTCGGCCAGTTCGTCGCCGCGCTCAAGCCCGATATGCTGCAGCTCCACGGCAAGGAGACGCCGGAACGCGTCGCCACGGTGCGGACTCGCTTTGGGCTGCCGGTGATGAAGGCGGTCCCGGTCGAGCAGAAGTCGGACCTCTCCCCGGTGCGGCTCTATGCGAAGGTCGCCGACCGCGTCCTGTTCGACGCACGCGCGCCGCGCGCCGCAACGCGGCCTGGCGGGCTCGGCAAGCCGTTCGACTGGCGCCTGTTGGAGAACGTCGACGTCGGCGTGCCGTTCATGCTGTCCGGCGGGCTCGATGCCAAGAATGTGGCCGAGGCAATCATGATCACCCGAGCGCCGGGGGTCGATGTCTCATCCGGCGTCGAGAAGCGCGCCGGAGAGAAGGATCCCGACAAGATTCGCGCCTTCATACGCGCCGCGCGCGCTGCGGCCGAAACGCTTGATGCGCGGAAGAGAAGCGCATGAGCGCGCCGCCGGCGGTGAATTCATTCCGCACCGGGCCTGATGAGCGCGGGCACTTCGGCATCTATGGCGGTCGCTTCGTCGCCGAGACGCTGATGCCGCTGATCCTCGACCTGGAGAAGGCCTACGCCGAAGCCAAGACCGACCCGGCATTCCGCCGCGAGATGGACGCGCATCTCAAGAACTACGTCGGCCGCCCGTCGCCGCTCTATCTCGCCGAGCGGCTGACCGAACATTTTGGCGGCGCCAAGATCTACTTCAAGCGCGAAGATCTCAACCACACCGGCGCGCACAAGGTGAACAACGTGCTGGGCCAGATCATGCTGGCCAAGCGCATGGGCAAGCCGCGCGTCATCGCCGAGACCGGCGCCGGCATGCATGGCGTCGCCACCGCGACGATGTGCGCCAAGTTCGGCCTCAAGTGCGTGGTGTTCATGGGCTCGGTCGACGTCGGCCGCCAGCAGCCCAACGTGCTGCGCATGCGGGCGCTCGGCGCCGAGGTGCGTGCGGTGGAGTCGGGCGCGCGCACGCTGAAGGACGCGATGAACGAGGCGCTGCGCGACTGGGTCACCAATGTCGCCGACACGTTCTATTGCATCGGCACGGTGGCCGGGCCGCATCCCTATCCGATGATGGTGCGCGACTTCCAGTCCGTGATCGGGATCGAGACGCGCGAGCAGATGCAGGAGGCAGAGAGCCGCCTGCCGGACTCGCTGATCGCCTGTATCGGCGGCGGCTCCAATGCGATGGGCCTGTTCTATCCGTTCCTCGACGAGCGGGAGGTCGAGATCTACGGCGTCGAGGCGGCGGGCCATGGCCTGAACAAGAAGCACGCGGCATCGATTGCCGGCGGCAGGCCCGGCGTGCTGCACGGCAACCGCACGTACCTGTTGATGAACGACGACGGCCAGATCGAAGAGGCGCACTCGATCTCGGCCGGTCTCGACTATCCGGGCATCGGCCCAGAGCACGCCTGGCTGCACGATGTGGGCCGCATCAAATTCCTGTCCGCCACCGACAAGGAGGCTCTCGCCGCGTTCCAGCTTTGCAGCCGGCTCGAGGGCATCATCCCGGCGCTGGAATCGTGCCACGCGCTGGCGCGCCTGTCGGACATCGCGCCGGGTAAGCCGAACGATCACCTGATGGTGGTCAACCTGTCCGGCCGCGGCGACAAGGACCTGGACAGCGTCGCGCATCATCTTGGGGGCAAGCTCTGATGTCGCGGTTGTGGGCCCCGTTCGCGTGGTGGAATGGCGCGGTGCGTCAGAAGCGTGTCGGCTGGCTCATTCTCGCGCTGTCGATTTTCTACATTCTCTACTTCCTGAAGGCACGGCTGTTCGCCGGCGGCGACCCGATTGCGAACAAAGAGTGGGTGTATTTCGTGCTGTCGTTCGTTGGCATCGCGCTCGGCACCATCAACGTGCGCATGGCCGAAATGCGCGAGCGCAACCAGCGCGTCCTGCCGCTCGTCGATCCGGATCAAGTCAAGAAATGACCACCCGCATCGACACGCGCTTCGCGGACCTCAAGCGCGAAGGCCGCGCCGGAACTCGTGACCTTTCTGATGGGCGGCGATCCGGATGCCAAGACAGCGCTCGCGATCCTCAAAGCGCTGCCGAACGCCGGTGCCGATGTGATCGAGATCGGCATGCCGTTCACAGATCCGATGGCGGACGGCCCGGCGATCCAGGCGGCCGGGCTGCGCGCGCTCGACGCCGGCCAGACCATGGCGAAGACGTTGTCGATGGTGCGCGGCTTCCGCAAGCGCGACGATGCAACGCCGATCGTGCTGATGGGCTACTACAATCCGATCTACATCTACGGCGTCGAGCGGTTTCTCGCCGACGCCAAAGCCGCTGGCGTTGACGGGCTGATCGTGGTCGACCTGCCGCCGGAAGAGGACGAAGAGCTGTGCCTGCCGGCGCTCAACGCCGGCCTCAACTTCATCCGTCTCGCCACGCCGACCACCGACGACAAGCGGCTGCCGGTGGTACTCGCGAACACCTCGGGCTTTGTCTATTACGTGTCGATCGCCGGCATCACCGGGGCGGCGGCGCCCGACGTGAGCAAGGTTCGCGCTGCGGTCTCGCGCATCAAGCGTCACACCAAATTGCCGGTCGCGGTCGGCTTCGGCGTACGCACCGCCAAACAGGTGCGCGAGCTCGCCGGCGGCGCCGAGGCGGTGGTGGTCGGCTCGGCGCTGGTTAACGCGGTCGCGCAAAGTCTCGATAAGAAGGGCAAGGCGACCGCGAAAACGGTCAAGGCGGTGACGAATTTGGTGGCCGAATTGGCCAGCGGTGTGCGTGGGTCGAAGCTGAAAAGGTAGCCCGCATGCCTCGGATAGAGGTCGGGGCAGGCTTGTGCCGGGCATCCACGCCTTTATGTATGATGCAGCAGGACGTGGATGGCTGGGACTTCATAGGCGAGCGAAGCGACGCCGTCCTTCGGACGGCTATGCCCGGCCATGACGACCGAGAGATAAAGCGACCCGCATGAACTGGATCTCCAACGTCGTCCGGCCGAAGATTTGCAGCTTCCTCAACCGCCGCGAGTCGCCGGAGAACCTTTGGATCAAATGCCCGGAGACCGGGCAGCTGGTGTTCTTCAAGGACGTCGAGACCAACTCATTCGTCATCCCCGGCTCGAACTACCACATGCGCATGGGCGCGGTGGCGCGGCTCAAATCGATCTTCGACGAACAGAAATGGGACGACATCGCGGTGCGGGAGGTGGCGGCCGATCCGCTCAAGTTCCGCGACGAGCGCCGCTACGTCGATCGCCTGAAGGACGCGCGCGCCAAGACCGAGTTGTCGGACGCGATCAAGCTCGGCATTGGCACGCTGGACGGACTGCCGGTCGTGATCGGCGTGCAAGACTTCGATTTCATGGGCGGCTCACTTGGCATGGCGGCGGGCGAGGCGGTGATCGCCGGCCTCGAAGTGGCAGTCGAGCGCGGCACGCCGTTCATCATGTTCGCGGCGTCCGGCGGCGCGCGCATGCAGGAGGGCATCCTGGCGCTGATGCAATTGCCGCGCACCACGGTGGCGGTGCAGAAGCTGCGCGAGGCGAAACGGCCGTACATCGTCGTTCTCACCAATCCGACCACCGGCGGTGTTACCGCGTCCTACGCCATGCTCGGCGACGTGCATATCGCCGAGCCCGGTGCGCTGGTCGGCTTCGCGGGGCCGCGGGTGATCGAGCAGACCATCCGCGAAAAGCTGCCCGACGGGTTCCAGAAGGCGGAATACCTGCGCGACCACGGCATGGTGGACATGGTGGTGCACCGCCACGAGATGCGCGCGACCTTGGCCAATCTCTGCCGGCTTCTGTGCAAGGCGCCGGTGCTGCCACCGCGCGTCAACGGTCCGCTGCCCGACCTCGCCGGCGTTCCCGCGCAGGCGTGATTTTGCCGTCGCTCTGGCGTTAGAATCAGGCGGTTGACTGGCGCCTGCCTGCCAGCCGCCTAACACACTGACACGGAATGACGACCTACGACTCCATCATCGCGCGGCTTTTGACGCTGCATCCCAAGCGGATCGACCTTTCACTCGACCGCGTGTGGCGCATGCTTGACGCGCTGGGCCACCCGGAACGCCGCCTGCCGCCGGTCATTCACGTCGCCGGCACGAATGGAAAGGGCTCCACCATCGCGTTCATGCGCGCCATCCTGGAAGCAGCCGGGCGTAGCGTTCATGTCTACACCTCGCCGCATCTGGTTCGCTTCAACGAGCGCTTCCGGCTCGCCGGCACGCTGGTGTCGGACGAAGCGCTGGCGGGTGCGCTGGAGGAATGCGAGCGTGTCAACGGTGGCGAGGCCATCACCGTGTTCGAGATCGAGACGGCCGCAGCCTTTCTGCTGTTCTCGCGCCATCCAGCGGACGTACTGCTGCTTGAGGTCGGACTGGGCGGCCGGCTCGACGCCACCAATGTGATCGACCAGCCGCTCGCCAGCGTGATCACCCCGATCTCGATGGACCATCTGGAATTTCTCGGCGACTCGTTGGAGAAGATCGCAGCCGAGAAGGCCGCGATCCTCAAGCCTGGCGTGCCGGGCGTGATCGCGCCGCAGCTTGACGCGGCGCTTGCTGTGATCGAGCGTCAGGCACGCAAGGTGCGGGCGCCGTTGCACACCGCCGGCGAGCATTGGAACGTGCACGAGGAGCACGGCCGGCTGGTCTATCAGGACGATGACGGCCTGCTCGATCTGCCGGTGCCCAAGCTCCCCGGCCGCCATCAGCTCGACAATGCCGGCGTCGCCATCGCGGCGCTACGTGCCGCCGGGCTGAAGCTGCCGAACGGCGCATTCGAAGGCATCGTCAAAGCGGATTGGCCGGCGCGCCTGCAACTCCTCTCCAACGGTGCGCTTAAGGCATTGACGCCGCCGCACAGCGAATTGTGGCTCGACGGCGGACACAACGCCGACGGCGGCCGCGCAGTTGCGGCCGCGCTCGGCGCGTTCGAGGAGCGGGTGCCGCGGCCGCTGGTACTGGTGGTCGGCATGCTCGCCACCAAGGACTGCGAAGGCTATCTGCGCAACTTCACCGGCCTGGCGCGCTGCGTCTATGCGATCCCAATTCCAAACCAGGACAAGAGCCTGGCCGCGGAAACCGTTGCGCAGATGGCGCGCAACGCCGGTATCCCGGCCGAACGCTATGACACGATCGAGGACGCGCTCATTGCGGTCAGCCGGCTGGAACTCGAGCCGCCGCCGCGCATTCTGATTGCCGGCTCGCTCTATCTCGCGGGCGACGTGCTGGCGAAGAACGGCACGCCGCCGAACTGATCGCACCATTTTGGCATTGCTCTAAAGAGCAGTTGTTTAGAGCAATTGTACTTTACATCGCGCAGCAGCACGACCATTGCAGCGCTAGTGCGTGATCCCGAAAAGTGGGAACCGGTTTTCGGAGAAGATCACGCACAAAGCATAGGCACGCAGTCCGGCCACGGTGGCGCGTATGGCATTATGATGTTTAGAGTTATGGGATAGACCCGGGAATTGCCCGCGTTATATCGCACCGTGAGTGTTTGTGATCAAACGCTTGAATTAAGTTCCTTTAATCTCCGTAAAGAGTGAAAGTTCATATGGTGTTTTTAGCTAGAGGTAAAAGAAGTATTGAAAAATCTTGTATTGTGGATAAGTGATAATTTGTAGGTTTCGCTGTGATGTGGTTGCCGTTACAAAGTCTACAGTGAGCAGGATAAAGTGGTTAGTTTGGTTGTTTTTGTGTTTGAGTGGTCTAAGTCTGGTTTGGGTTGGTATTTTTTTTTGTGTTTTCGCACTTACGTTAATTTTGTAATCTCAGTTATTAAATACGGAGTAGTGTGGTTTGTTATTGAGAGTAGCGGGCATAGAAGAAATGTTGGAGAAGTGATGAGAGTAAGGGAGGAGAAAGATGTAGAAATAAAAAGCGTATTCGTTCAGTCGGCGATCATCCTGTTGCGTGAAGGGCTCGAAGCCCTGCTGGTGCTGGCGGCGCTCGCCGCCTATCTCGACAAGGCCGAGGCGCGCGACCGCTTGCCCGCGCTCTACACCGGCGCACTTCTCGCGATCGCGGCGAGCTTCGTTGCGGCCTGGGCGTTCGCGACGTTTAACAATGGCGCGCACAGCGACATCCTCGAAGGCTTCGTCATTCTCGCCGCCGCCGCGCTGATGCTCTACGTCAGCGGTTGGCTGCTGCTGCGCCAGGATCCGCGCGCATGGCAGAGTTATCTCAAGTCCAAGGCCGCCGCCGCGCTTGCGCAGCGCACCGACCTCGCGGTCGGTGCGCTGGCGTTCCTGGCTGTGTTCCGCGAAGGCGCCGAGACGGTGCTGTTCGTCCATGCGCTGGCGAAGACGTCGGGCGGCTTCAGCTTCGAACTGATCGCCGGCCTGGTCGCGGCCGCGCTGGCGCTGGTGGTGTTGTTTTTTCTGATCAACGTCGTGGCGCAGCGCGTGCCGCTGCGGCCGCTGTTCATCGTCACCTCGGCGTTTCTGTTCCTGATGGCGATCAAGTTCATCGGCGAAGCCATCCAGGAATTCCAGGAGCAGCAGTATGTTACCTACACCGAAATCCGCAGCGGCGGATGGCTGGAGGCGCTCGGCCTCAACCCGACCGTCGAAGCGGTTGCGGCGCAGGTGTTCGTGATCGTGCTCGCCGCGTTCACCTTCGTGGTGCTGGATCGCCGCGGCCGTCAGGCCGCTGGCGAACAGGTGCGCAGCCAAGCCTGACCTGAAACAAAAATGGCCGGCGTCGCTGCCGGCCATTTCAATCAAATCGAAAACTCGGCGGTGATCACACCGCGGTGTTGATCCACTGTTCCAGCTTCTGCTTCGGCGCGGCGCCGACCTGGCGCGACGCCAGCTCGCCGTTCTTGAAGATCATCAGCGTCGGGATCGACATGATGCCGTACTTCGAGGCGGTGTCCGGGTTCTCGTCGACGTTGAGCTTCACGATCTTGACCTTGTCGCCCATGGCGCCGGCGATCTCTTCCAGCGCAGGTGCGATCATGCGGCAGGGCCCGCACCATTCGGCCCAGAAATCAACCACGACCGGCCCGGTGGCCTTGAGCACCTGCGCTTCGAAATCCGCGTCGGAAACCTTGCCAACGGCCATGGGAACCTCGTTCGAATCGGGGGATATGACAGATGTGTGGCCGGAACGTATGGACGCCCCGGCGCAGCGTCAAGGATTGTCACGCCGAGGTGAGGATAGCGAGGGCGGCGTCGAGATCGGCCGCCGGAATCTCCATCAAATCAGGCGCATCGGTCCACAACAGCGCCGCCCGCACCGGGCGGTCCGGGTAAAGCCGCATCAGCACCGCGCGATAAAGTGCGAGCTGCCTGACGTAATCTGCATGGCGCGTCCTGGCCTCTTCCAGGCTTTTCGGCGCCGGGCGGTTGGTCTTGTAGTCGGCGATCAGCACTTCGTCCGGCGTTACCACCAGCCGGTCGATCTGGCCGGACACGTTACGCCCTTGGTGGCGGCCTACGATTGAAACTTCGGCGCGGCTGCCGGGCAGGAACAGCTTGTCGAAGCGGGCGTCGTTAAGCAGCGCCAGCGCCGCGGCGGCAAGGGCGTTCTGATCGGTCTCACTGAAATCCGTGTCCTGCCGCACGATGTGTTGTCGCGCCGCCTCCGCGCGCGCGGCCTGTGGCAGGTCCGGTAGCGACTGCATCAGCCGGTGCAGAATGTTGCCGCGCAGGATGGCGCGCCGCCGCGCCTCGCGCTGGCCGAGCAGGCCCTGCGCTTCGCGGTCGTCGACAAAACCCGACGGCCGGACTGGCGCGCTTGCCGGCCCCTCCGTAATCTTTTGCGTCAGCCACGGCGGCAACAGCGCAAGCTCCAGCGCCGGCGCCTTGGCGGGCTTCGCCTGTGGCGCCGCCGCAACCTTGCGGAAGCGCAGAACCGCGCCGTCGCCATCGTCGGCCGTCTCGCCGATACAGTGCGTCTCAAGCGCGTGGCGCGTGAGATCGTACCAGCAGCCCTCCGGCCGCTTCTTCTGGCCGTCGACGCCGCAGACGATCAGCCGCTCGATGGCCCGCGTCATCGCAACGTAGAGCAGTCTTCGGTATTCATCGCGCGCTTCACCGAGCGCCACATTGCGCGCCGCCTCCATCGGCCCGACGTCGTTCGCCTTGGCGGTGGCCCAGATCAGCGGCGGCGGACCATCTTTCTGCGACAGTTGCAGCAGCCTTGGTGGATGGAAGCCTTGCGGCGGCGTGACGGTGTCGGCGAGGATCACGATCGGCGCCTCCAGCCCCTTGGCGCCGTGCACCGTCATCACCCGCACCTCGTCGCGCGCCATTTCCATGTCGCGCTTCACCTCGGCCTGCGCCGAGCGAAGCCAGGCGACGAAGCCCTGCAGCGACGGCGTCTCGATGCGCTCATAGTCGAGCGCGAGGTTGAGGAACTCGTCGAGCGCGTCAGCCGCCTCGCGGCCGAGCCGCGCCAGCAGCCTTTGCCGCCCGTGCTGGGCGCCGAGCAGGTCGGCGTAGAAGGCAAATGGCGTCATAGTGCGCGACTTTTCGCGCAGGGCATCGAATTGCGCCGAGAGATCGGGCCGTTGCTCGCCGAGCACGCGGCGCAGGCTCGCCTTGCGCTCATACGCGAGCTTGAACAGCTCGTCCTCGCTGATGCCGAACAACGGGCTCTTCAGCACCGTCGCCAGCGCCAGATCGTCCTGCGGCAGCAGCAGCGCGTCGGCCAACGCCATCAGGTCCATCACCGCGATGTGCTCGGTCAGCGTCAGCCGGTCGGCGCCGGCGACCGGAACGCCACGGTTCTTCAGGGCGCGGATGATCGACTCGAACAGCACGCCGCGACGCCGCACCAGGATCAGCACGTCTTTGGCGAGCCGCCCCTGGCTGCGCCACAGCGCGACGTGGCCGGCAATCCGTTTGGCGAGCTTCACGACGCCGCTGGTGCTGCGCTCGGTATCGAACGGCGCATCCCAGGCGGTCATGTCCTTGCGTTCGTCTGTCTTGGTCGTGTCCCAGATTTCGACCAGTCCGGGAGCGGCCTGCGGCAGCGCCTCGTGCACCGGGGCCTCGGGCAGCGCGGTCAGTCCCGCGTGCGCCTCGGGCGGCGTGAACACGGTGTCGACCGCGCCCAGCACATTCGGACCCGAGCGGAACGAGTGCTTGAACTCGGTCGCGACGAACGGAAGCTGCGCCTGCTTGTGCAACCGGTCGAAGTGCGCGCGCATGGCGGCGAACTCGCGCGGCGCCGCGCCCTGGAACGAGAAGATGGACTGCTTCTCGTCGCCCACCGCGAAGATCGTGCGCTTGCGGTCGTGCGCGCCGGCGCCGGCGAAGAACTCGCCGACCAGCGCCTGGACGATGGCCCATTGCCTGGGGCTCGTGTCCTGCGCCTCGTCGATCAGCACGTGATGGATGCCGCGGTCGAGCTTGTAGTGCACCCAGGAGGCGGACACGTTGGTGAGGAGCGTGAGCGTCTTGTCGATCAGGTCCTCGTAGTCGAGCAGGCCGCGGCGGTCCTTCTCGGCGCGGAACCGCTCGATCACTGCATGGGCGATGGTGAACAGCGCCACGCTACGGTCACGAGCCTCTACGGCGCGCTTGCGCTGGAGCAGCGCCCAGACACGCTCGCGCTCCTGGTTGAGCCGCTCGCAGAGCGTCGGATTTCCTCTTTGGATCGCGTTCGTAAAAAGCCTCTCGCGGGTCTTCTCGCGCGTGCTGGTGCAGTAGATGTCGAGATAGGTGTCGAGGAGGTCTGTGCTGTCCAGCGTCGCCAGAGTCTTGAAACGCGTGGCTTGGTCTTTGTCGCCCTTTGCGTCGCTGGTGAGAAACGCAGCGGATATCGTCGCCCATTCCGACGAGGGGATAAGGCTGCCCTCAAGAATGTCCTTCTCGATCTTCGCAACGGTGTCGTCCGGTCCGACTCCCAGCGCCTGCGAAAGCTGATCCATCGCCTGCGGCACGCCACCGGACGCCTCGACCCAGCGCATCAGCTTGTCGCGCTGCCGGATCACCTCGCGCACGAGATCGCGGAACGTGACGTCGGCGGCGGCCAGTACCGCCTGGGCCAGCGCTTTGCCGAGGGCTGAATCCGGCGCATCGGCCGCCTTCATCATCACGTCCAGGCTGAGCTGTTCGAGAAGCTGGTTCTCCTTGGTCTCGTCCAGCACCTCGAAGCGCGCCGCGACGTTGGCCTCGAACGGAAACAGATGCAGGAGCTGGGTGCAGAAGGCGTGGATGGTGTGCACCTTCAGCCCGCCCGGAGTTTCCAGCGCCAGCGCGAAGAGCTGGCGCGCTCGCAGCCTCCGCGCCGCGTCGATCCGCTTCTCGCCGGCGTTGCGCATGGCGTCGTCGAGCTTCGCGTCGCCGAACACGGTCCAGGCGCGCAGCTCGTCGAACACGCGGTTCGCCATGTTGGCGGCGGCGGCCTTGGTGAAGGTGATGCAGAGGATGCGTGCCGGATCGACGCCCGACAGCAGCAGCCGGATCACCCGCTGCGCCAGTACATGGGTCTTGCCCGAGCCGGCGTTGGCCGCGACCCAGGCTGAGCTGTCCGGGTCCGAGGCCGCGGTCTGCCGCTCCGTCACGGCATCCGGGATGATGCGCGGCGCGTTCATTCGAAGATCGGGTCCTCGTTGGTGGCGCCGGTCAGCGACCACTCCTGCACGCGCGCGAGGTGGTCGTAGGTGCCGTAGTGCGTGGACCACATAGGATGCAGCAGCGAATAGTACGGATTGTTCGGATCCGCGAACTGGGCGAGCACCTCGGTGAGCCTGGCCAGTGCGACCTCGGCATGCGCGTCGGGCGGCCCGCCTTCGGTGAACTTGATCGGCTTCTCTTCGCCGGCCTCCGCGCCGCCGCGCAGCCGCACATACATCAGCTCGGCCACGCTGCTGCCGGCAGGGATGCTCTCGAAGCCGCCGCCGCGCAGGATCGCCGCTTCCAGCGTGAGCTGCGGCGACAATCCGGTGCGCACTTGGGGTTCCTTCGGCGGCGCTCCGGTCTTGAAATCCAGCACGGAGTAGCGGCCGTCCTTCAGATGCTCGATGCGGTCGGCCCGCACCGTGAGCTTGAATGTCTCGCCACCGAACGGGATTTCAATGCTGCCGCCGATCTCGGCGTCGAGCTTTGCCAGCTTGGCGCGCCGCGCGATCTCGAAGCGCGCCAGCCAATCGGCGATGCGCACGAAACGCGGCCACCAGAATGCCCGCGCCTCGGGGAAGTCGGCCAGCGGCTGGAAATGCCGCTCGCCGATCATGCGCAAAGCTCCTATCGGATCGTCGGGCATGTTGCCAGGATGCGGAAAGGTCTTGGCGAACTCCCCGATGCTGTCGTGGATCAGCGTGCCGCGGTCGGCCGCGCCCGGCGGCGTGTCGATCGCATCGAGCGGCTGCAGCTTGAGCACATGCTTGGCGTAGATCGTGTAGGGATCGCGCAGCAGGTCCTCGATCTCGGTGACGCTGAGCTGCCGGGGCCGCGCGGCCAGCGGCGGCTTTGGCTCGGGGCGCGGCCAGGGATTGGTCGCGGCCGGCTCGTCCAGCCGCCGCGCCAGCTCGGCGTAGTGCGCGCCGCGCGCCAACACATCCTTCCAGCGCGCCTCGCCTGCAACCGCGGCGAGCCGCTGCACGAAACGCGAGGCAACCGTCGGCGTGCCGCCGAGCTTGGCGGCGCGGGTGAGGATGACCTCCTTGGCGCCGAGCGCCTGCGCAAAGTCATGCGCCGAGAGGCCGATGCGCCGCTCCGGCAGGTCGAGGCCGAGCGCGTGGCGCATCGGCCGGCTGAGCCAGGGATCGGCGCGCGTCTCCGGCGGCCACATGCCCTCGACCAGCCCGCCCAGCACCAGGCGGTCGACCGATTGCAAACGCGCCTCGATCGCGCCGTAGATGCGCACCCGCACGTCGGCCTCGGCGCGCCGCACCTTGCGGTCGGCGAGGGCGGCCTGGAACAGCTCGGCGTAGTCGCCAGCCTCGACCGCTAGCGATCCCGTCTCGATGTTCTCCTCGAACGCCGGCGCCAGCTCCTCCGGGATACCGCCCAGCGCGTGGAGCGCCTTCGCGTGCCGCTCGGCCAGTTCGCGGAACGCGTGAGCGCCGCGTGGCAAGGTTTCCAGCGGGGCGAGGGTATCCTTGAGCTTCGCAACCAGCGCCGCTGCGGCGTCGAGCTGCGCCTCGTTCAGGAAGCGCCGCGGATCGGTGCGGTGCAGCTTCGTTCGCTCGGCGCGGAACGTTTCCAGCGCCGCGGCGAGCCCCGCCGTGCCGGACTTCGGGCGCGGCCCGCGCAGCACCGCGCGCTCGAGCGTCGACACCGCGCCCGGCTCCGCCATCGTGCACAGCGGATGCTTGAGCAGCGCCAGTAGGGTCACCGGCTCCACGCCCTCCAGCGCGACCTCCGCCGCAAGCCTCGCAAATACGCCGCCCGGCGTGTCGGGCAATGCATCGCCGCCGGAGTCGTCCACCGGCACGTTCCAGCGCGCCAGTGCCGCCAGCACGCGCCGCGCCAGCGCGCGGTCCGGCGTCACCAGCGCCGCGGTCTTGCCGGGTTCGTTCATCGCCTCGCGCAGCGCGATCGCGATGGCCAGCGCTTCCCCCTCGGCACTCGCCGCCTCGATCGCCGCGACGCCGCGCAGCGCGCGGTCCGTGTGAGCGGCGAAATCGGTGTCTTTCAGACGATCGCGCCACAGCGCGCTCGCCTCGGCCGGACGTAGCGCCTCCGACGCAAGCCGCTCGCGGCCATGCGCCGCCGGTGCGCCGAGCGTTTGCACGGCCTCGCGGACGACGCCGATGCGCGTAAGCAGCGCCGCCATGGCGAACTGCGGATGGCCGTGCGCGGGCTCGCCATCGGCTTCGGCAATGCTCTTCCACGTCGCGGCGTCGAGATCGGTGTCGAGGCCGGGCACCACCACCGCGCCATGCGGCAGGCGGGCGATGGTGGCGAGCAACATGGCGGTGGCCGGAATCGAGCCGGTGGAGCCCGCGGCGATCACCGGCGCCTTCGTGCCGGCGAGCCGCTTCGCCTCGGCGGCGATTAGCCTGTCGCGCCGCTCGGCCGGCTCGATCTGGCCGCGCTCCGTCAGCATCGCCGGCCAGTACTCGCGCGCGATCTTCAGGAAGCGCAGCGTCTTCTGCCAGAACTCGTCGAACTCCTGCGGCACCAGCTCGTCGAGCCGGCTCCACGGCACCTGCCGCATGATCATGTCGTCCATCAGCCGCGCCAGCTCGCCGGCGAGCGACAGCGCCGCCGCCGGGCTGTTGGCGACCAGCGAAAAACTGCCGTCGCCGCGCATCTCGGGGCTCGCCGCCCATTTCCGGATCAGCTCGGCCAGCAGCATCTTGCGCTCGAGCCCGCCGAGCGCTGGCGACAGATCGAGCATCGCGCCGGCGTTCCCGCCGCCCGCAGCCTCGGCGAAAGCGAGTTCATCCTCGTCGATGTCACCGATCGGCACGATGCGCGGCAGGATCGCCGCGTCGATGCGCTGGCGGAACACATCGCGCGCCAGCCGGCAGGCGCGCCGCGTCGGCAGATAGAGCGTGACTTGCGCGAGCGCCAACGGATCGCTGGCGATCTTGAAGTTCAATTCCAGCCGGTCGCCCAGCAGCGCGTCGATCAGCGTGGGCAGGAACGGCGCCGAGGCCGGGATCGTGAAGACGCGTGGTTTGCTCGCCATGGCGGTTGCATTGTGTCATCGCCCGCGGGATCGGGCGATGCGGTTATTCACGGAATCCCGACAGATAATGCCGATCTCGCTGCGGCCAAGCGTCCGGAATGGCGGCGGAGGGACTATTCGGTGCTCGCCTTGATCGCCGCCTCGGCGAGCGCGATCGCATCCGGCGTGCCGACGTGCATCCACTCGCCCTCAAGCCGCAGGCCATGCAGCCGACCGGCCTCCGCCGCCTGGTCGAACAGCCTGGTCAGAGAGAATGCGCCGTCCGGTGCGCCTTGAAACAGCGCCGGCGCCAGCACCGCGGCGCCGGCATAGACGTAAGGCGCGACCTCCTGCTCGCCGCGCTTTGTGAGCCGGCCGTCGGCTCCCATCGTGAAGTCGCCGCGCCCGATGTAGCCGATGCTGCTCGCGGTCGGCGCCAGCAGCAGCAGGGCGTCCATCCCCGGCGGATCGAACGCCTCGGCGAGCCGCGTCAGGTTCGGTTTCACGCTGTCGATCCAGAGCGTGTCGGAATTGACGTGGAAGAACGGCTCGCGGCCCAGATCACCCAGCGCCTTGACCACGCCGCCACCGGTGTTGAGGAGTTTCGCGCGCTCGTCGGAGATCACGATCTGCGGCCTCTTGCGTCCGGCGAGATGCCGCTCGATCTGGTCGGCGAGGTAATGCACGTTGACCACCGCGCGCTCGACCCCGGCCGCAGCGAGACGATCGAGCACGAAATCCAGCATCGCCCGGCCGCCGACCTTCACCAGCGGCTTCGGCATGGTGTTGGTGATCGGCCGCATGCGCTCGCCCAGTCCGGCGGCAAGCACCATGGCGTTGCGGGGGGCGATGGGCCGGTGTTGCTCCGACATCAGGCTCTCCGGTTGATCACGCGCCAAGCTTGGGAACATGAACGCTGTACCAGGCGCCGAGCGGGGCCAGCGAGGGATGCGCCAGCGAACGCTGCAGATAGGCCCATACGCGCGGGATGTGACGTAAATATTGTGGCTTGCCGTCGCGCTGGTTGAGGCGGGCGAAGATGCCCAGGATCTTCGAGGCGCGCTGCGCCGCCAGCGTGGCGTAGCTCTTGATGAACGCGGGCGGATCGAAATCCGGATCGGCCTCGCGCCGCTTCTGCACATATCGGCTCAGCAGCGTGACCTCGAGCTCTTCCGGCACGTCGACGCGGGCGTCCTGCAGCAGCGAGGCAAGGTCATAGGCGGTCGGCCCGATCACCGCGTCCTGGAAATCCAGCAAGCCCACGCGAGCCACGCCTTGCCGGTCCGGCAGCCACAGCAGGTTCGGCGAATGGAAATCACGCAGCACCCAGGTCAGATCGGTCTCGATCGGCGTCTGCAAAGCTTCATGCCACAGCGCCAGGTAGACCGCGCGCGTCGCCTCGGAAACCTTCTTGCCGAGCGACGGCAGGTACCAGTCGAGCAGCAGCTCGACCTCCATCAGCAACGCATCCATATCGTAGCGCGGCAGCTTGTGCTGCACATGAGGCGCGACCGGCAGCGTGTCGGGAACATTCTGCCCGTGCAGCGCCAGCAGCACGTCGACGGCCGCGGCGTAACGCTCGGCGTTCGGCGCCGGCGGCTCGCCCTCGACGACACTGGTGTTGCCGAGGTCCTCGATGATCAGCAGGCCCTCGTCGATCTCCGCCTCATGGATGCGCGGCGACGACAGCCCGAACTGGGCGAGCCCGTTGGCCATGGCGACGAACGGTTTGACGTCCTCGGCGAGGTGCACGATCGCGCTGTAGGGTTTGCCGTCGCGCACCGGGGGGCCGTCGGGACGGCGCGGCGCATTCATCAGGATGGCGCGCCGCTTGTCGAGCTGCAGCCGCTCGTACGAGCGGGTCGAGGCGTCGCCCTGGATGCGCTTGCGCTCGGCTTCGGCGTAGCCGGTGGAGTCGAGAAAGCGGCGGATCGCGGCAAGGCGTTCGGCGCGCGGCGCGAATGAGCCGTAGCCGGTGACGCGCACATTGCGGTGCTCGGTGCCGAGTTGCGGCGCGAGCGTGAACGCGATGTCGAGCCGGTTCGGCGGCAGGAAGCCGGCGGCGCGGTCCGGCCATTCCACCAGCACGATCGCGCGCTCGGGCAGGTCGTCGAACCCGAGCTCCTGCAGCTCGCCGGGCGCGTCCAGCCGGTAGAGATCGGCGTGGACCACCGGGAACCGCGGCAGCTCATAGATCTGCATCAGCGTGAAGGTCGGGCTCGGCACCGCGATGGTCGGATCACCGGCCAAATGGCGGATCATGGCGCGGGCGAACGTGGTCTTGCCGGCGCCGAGGTCGCCGGACAGCGTGATCAGGTCGCCAGGCTCCAGCCCGGCCGCGATGTCGGCGACCAACCGCACCGTGGCCTGCTCGCTCGCCAGCGCCACCGCATAGCTCGAGCCGCCGGACGAGGTCAGCAGCATCCGCCGGTTCCTGTCATGCCCGTTCCCGAATCATCGAGCGTACCGAAGCTTTAGCGTCATAGGCCGAAGCGGCGCAACGCGCTCCGTACTGCGGGGTGGGAACCCAACGCCATTGCTGGAGCTTGTATTGGCGTCCTAGGAGGACGCCATGAGGAAGCTGCTCATTTTGGCCGCCGTGCTCGGTTTGTCTGTTATCCCAGCGTCGGCTTCTCCGCTGATCCCGGCATCGAGCGCCCATGTTGCGGCGCCTGGCGAAGACTTCATCCAGGTGAAGAAAAAGGGTTGGCATGCTTACGGCTGGAGCCAAGGCCGAAAGGTTGGCTGGCGCGGTCGCGGGATGCCGCCCGGCCAGTACAAAAAGTTCCGCCGCTACTGAGGGCGACGTGCGCCGCGAGAAGAGGACTGTGTCGGCGCCGCGGTGACGCAAGTCGCGGGAGTGCGCCTCGCACACCGCCGTCTAGGCAACAGCAGCGCGATGCGCGCGAAGGAAGGACCGGATCTGGCGAACCGCCAGCGGTATCCGCTCCTTGGGTTCCTTCCACGGAAACATGCTCACCTCGGCCTTCGGTGCCAGCATAGCAGTCTCCATGGCCACGGCATACGGATGCGCCGGGATATCGTCCGGCAGGATCAGCACGGGCGTCTGGCAGTTGCGTACGAAATCGCGCGTCACGGTGAACACGAAGTCGGGATTGGTGCGGTACATCTTGGTCAGGAATTTCTCGACCGTCTCGATCGTGATGTCGGGCCGGCGTTTCACCAGCTCGGGCCCCCAGCCTTTCATGTTGTTCTCGTAGAACAGGTCGCGCAGCTCCGGACGCGAGCCGCTCGGCTGTGCCAGCACGGCTGCGACGATACGATTGGGTGCCCGCTTCAACAGGTTCCAGATGAAGGGGCCGCCGATGCAGAAGCCCAACACCATGAACTTGTCGATGCCCAGGTGATCCATCACGCCGAGCTGGTCGTCAGCGACGGCGTCCCAGGGCCGATCGATCTCGAGCGGGCCGGAGGATTGGCCGCCATTGGCATTGCGCAGGTCCGCCGCGATGCAGCGGTACTCGCCCTTGAACTCCTCCATCGGGTTGAATGGCGAGTTGCTGGCTTTCAGGCCAGCGATCGTCGAGTTCAATCCTCCGCCGGGGATGACCAACAGCGGGAAGCCGGCACCGGCCTCCTCGAAGTAGATGCGAACGGCGCCTTTTTCGTAGAACGACATGGCAGCTCCTCCTGGCCCGGTCTGCTGGGCAAACACGCGCGACGCTGCGGCCACGGCCGTCGCCGCGGCGCCTTGTCAGTATGTTGCGCCTGATCGTATCCATGGTCAGCGCCCTCCCGATCATTTGTTATGGCACGGTGCGTGCAACTCGCCGGCGCGACCGTAGCACAGGTGCCGGTTGGCGCTGAAGGACCGGTGCCCGTTTCTGGCACCAAGCCGACACCCAGCCCCCGCACGCGTCCGGCCCCCTTTCGCGTTTGCGTGAGGCCGCTACTATCTGGACTGGCTTGCGCTGGAGCGGTGCGCGGGCCGTGCAAACTGGAGATGGCACGATGTTGAAGACGCCTCTCTGCGATCTGTACGGTATTGAGGTGCCCATCATCCTGGCACCGATGGGGACTTGCACGTCGGCTGAGCTTGCGGCGGCCGTATCCAACGAGGGTGGGCTCGGAGGCATTGGGTCGCTGTTCCGAACCACTGCTGCGGTCAAGCGTGACATTGATGTGGTGAGAAAGCTCACGAGCCGCCCATTTGCCATCAATCACATTCCGCAAACACTGGACGCCGAGGCCTTTCGTTACACATTGGAGGCGCGGCCTAAGGTGATTTCCTTCGCGCTTGCTGATCCGGGCGATCTGGTCCGGCAGGCCCTCGACGTCGGATCGTTGGTGATGCTGCAGGTGACCACAGTCGCGCAGGCCGTCCAGGCGGCTGAACGAGGCGTCGATGTGATCGTCGCCCAAGGCAGTGAGGCAGGCGGCTATTGCGGCGAGGTCAGCACGATGACCTTGGTGCCGCAGGTCGTGAGCGCGGTGTCACCGATCCCGGTGGTGGCAGCCGGTGGCATCTTTGACGGCCGCGGCATCGCGGCTGCGATGATGCTCGGTGCGGCAGGCGTCAACCTCGGCACGCGTTTTATCGCTTCGTTGGAGGCTCCTGCGGGCAACGAATGGAAACAGGCGATCGCCGGGGCTAAGTCCGAGGATGTGATCAAGGCCGATGTTCTCAACGACATCAGTCCCCTGCCGGGCACTGCCGGCTTTGGCACAGTTCTGCGCTCGCTTCACACAGAGTTCTTGGATGAATGGAGTACAAAGCGCGAAGAGGCGCGGCGGGATCGTGATCGCTTACGAGGTCAGATCATTTCGAGCACACAGGCGGGCCGACAACACGAATGTCTGCTCACGGCAGGCCAGACCGCCGGAGGGATCAGCGACGTCCTGCCGGTGGCTGAAATCATGCGCCAGTTGGTTGCCGAGGCGGAAGCAACGCTCTCGTACGTTTCAGGCTTGGTTGTCGCGACATCGCCGAAAGGAAGAGCAGCCTAGGCAGTATTCAAGGCTGCAAGCGTAGTTGGCGGCAATCTCGGCACTTTGGATTCGGAAGCCCTAACATTTGTCGTTGGGCCACGTTCATGACGCGGCACATGCACCTCAATCTGTTCATCCAGAGCCGCGGGCATCACGAGGCGTCGTGGCGGCATCCGGCATCGTCGAAGCTGCCGCTCACCGATATCCGCTACACCGTGGATTTGGCCCAAAAGGCCGAAGCGGGCCTGTTTGACTCGATTTTTCTGGCCGACGTGCTGGGCTTGTGGAACGACGTGGAGAAGACGCCCTTCAATTGGCTCGAGCCGATCACGACCTTGGCGGCGCTCGCCACGACGACCAGCCGCATTGGGCTGATCGCGACGGCGTCGACCACGTATACCGAGCCCTACAACCTCGCCCGGCAGTTCTGCTCGCTCGACCACATCAGCCGCGGCCGGATCGGTTGGAACATCGTCACCACCTGGTCGCCGCAAGCGGGCGGCAACTTCGGCGGCATCGGCCAGGTCAGCCATGGCGACCGCTACGAGCGGGCCGAGGAGTACATGGCGGTGGTCAAGGGCCTGTGGGACAGCTGGGCTGACAACGCCGTGCTCGATGATCGCGCTCAAGGCCGTTATGCCGACCCTCGACTGGTGCGGCCGATTGATCACGCGGGCCCGCATTACCAGGTGAAGGGGCCGCTGAACTTGCCGCGCTCGCCGCAGGGCCGGCCGGTTTTCGTTCAGGCCGGATCGTCGGACACCGGGCGGCGCTTCGCCGCGCGCCACGCCGAGGCGGTGTTCACCGCGCACCTGGAGAAGGCGACCGCGAAGCAGTTTTATGTCGACTTGAAGTCCTTGGTCGGGGAGATGGGGCGCGATGCCGGTCAGGTCCTGGTCCTGCCAGGCTTCAGTCCAGTGATCGGCTCCACCGAGGCCGAAGCGCGCCGCTACGCCGGCGAATTGAACGAACTGGCGGATCCCGAGATCGGCCGGCAGCGCCTGTCGTTGCGGTTCGGCGGACACGACTTTTCGCACCTGCCGCTGGACAAGAAGTTGAAGCCTGCGGATTTCCCCGACCCGAGCGCGGTCGAGGCATCCCGCAGCCGGACCGAGGTCATCGTCGGCTTTGTCAGGCAGGAACAGCCGACGCTGCGGCAGCTGCTGGCCAAGCTCGCCGGTGCGCGCGGCCATTTCACCTTTGAAGGCACGCCCGAGCAGGCCGCCGACCTGATGGAAGATTGGGTCAGGGACGGTGTCGCCGACGGGTTCAATGTGATGCCGCCGGTGCTGCCCGAGATGCTCGACGTCTTCATCGCCGAAGTCATTCCATTGCTGCAGCGGCGTGGTCTGTTTCGCACCGCATACCAGGGCGAGACGCTGCGCTCCCACTTCGGCCTGCCGCGGCCTGCGGTGCGGGCTTCGCTTGACCGGCAGGATATCCAAGAGAGGAAAGCACAGTGATTCCTCAGCGCCGTCGATTTCTGCGTCTGTCAGCGGCTGCTGCCGCACTCGCGGCGGTATCGCGCATGGCCGTTGCGCAAAGCTATCCCGACCGTCCGGTGCGCGTGGTCGTCCCGTACGCACCAGGTGGTCCGACCGATGTGATCACCCGCCTGATTGCCCAGAAGCTTTCCGATCGTTCCGGCAAACAGTTCTTCGTCGAGAACATCGGCGGCGGCGGCGGCAATATCGCGATGGGCCGGGTCGCCAAGATGGCGCCGGATGGATATACGCTGCTGATGGTCAATCCGAGCTACGTGGTCAATCCCACGCTCTACCGCGATCCTCCGTACCGGTTTGAAAAGGACTTCGATCCGGTTTCGCTCGCGGTTCTGACCACCTTGGTCATTGCGGTCCATCCCTCGGTGCCGGCGCAGACGCTGCAAGAGCTCGTCGCGCTCATCAAAGCCAATCCCAGAAAATTCAGTTACGCGTCACCGGGAGCCGGCACTCCCGGTCATCTGGTCGGCGAAGTCTTCCGCCTTTCGCTCGGTCTTGACCTCGTACATGTGCCATTCAACAGCGCCGGCCTGGCGGTCGGTTCGACGGTCGGCGGGCATACGCAGATTTGCTTTGCCTCGCCATCGCCGGCCGCGCAGCAGGTGATCGAAGGCAAGTTGCGCGGCCTGGCGGTCACGAGCAAGGCGCGATCGCAGGCGTTGCCGGGCGTGCCGACAACCGCGGAGACCGGCTATCCGGCCGTTGCGGGCGACAACTGGCAGGGCATCGTCGTCCCGAGCGGAACGCCGAAGGCGGCGATCGACTTCGTCCATCGCGAGATGGTCGAGATCCTGGCTTTGCCCGATGTCAAAGAGCGGCTGGCGGTGCTCGGCTTCGAGCCGGTCGCCAGCACGCCGGACGCGTTCGCCCGGCACGCCAGAACCGAGTTTGAGAAATGGGCCAAGGTGATACGGGACTCCAACATCAAGTCGGAGTGAGCGTCGGGCGCGGTACCCGTCAATCTGAACATTCCACGCCAGACGGCGACTTCGGCATGTCTTGGAATGATGGCATCAATCCATCGCCAGGACGCCTTTGGACTTGAAAATGTTTCGGATGCGCGTCGAGTAGTCGTGGAATCGCTGCGGCAACTGGTCCAGCCGGCGCGGCCGCGGCAGGTCGATATCGATGATCTCGACGATGCGTCCCGGTCGCGGCCCCATGACGACGACGCGGTCGGCGAGCAACACTGCCTCCGGAATGCTGTGGGTGATGTGTAGCGCCGTCTTGCGCGTCTCCATCCATAGCCGCTGGATGTCCATGGAAATCTGTTCGCGCGTCAGCGCGTCGAGCGCGCCGAACGGCTCGTCCATCATCAGCATCGCGGGCCCGTGCACCAGCGCGCGGCAGATCGACACGCGTTGGCGCATGCCGCCGGAGAGCTCATAGGGCTTTCTATGTTCGAATCCTTCGAGGCCCGTGGCCTTGAGCAGATCGCGCGCGATCGGCTCGTATCTGGCACGGTCCATCTTGCGGATGTCGATCTGCAGCATCACGTTGGCGAGAACGTCGCGCCAGTCGAGCATGATCGACTCTTGGAACACGATGCCGACATCGATCTGCGGACGATCGACCCGCTTGCCGCCGACGGTGATCGTGCCCGAGGTATAAGGTGCGAGCCCGGCGACCATCTTCAGGATCGTGGTCTTGCCACAGCCGCTCGGTCCCACGATGGCGACGAACTCGGACTGCTTGATGTCCAGGTTGATATCGGCACACGCTTCGATGACGCCGTCTTCGGTCTGGTACGACTTGCTGACGTTCGTCAGGCGGATGAAGGGCTCACTCATCGATAATTCTTCTTGGACAATTCTTCTTTGCCAATATCGAAGCGCGGCGCGACCGGTCTCTCCGCGGACGCGCCGCGGAGAGACCGGTTCCATTTGCTATTTCTTGGCCATATACGGCGGCGCCGACAGGTACTCGTTGGTGTAATATTTGTTCAAGTCAGGCTGCGCTGGCATCTTGGCGAACTGCTCCAGCAGATCCTGACTTTCCTTCCAGTCCTCCGTCGCCGACCAGAACAGCGGCTTGCCTTCCGAGTGCTTGGTACGGATGATTGTCATGGTGCCGTCGACCTCAAGCAACGCGATCTCCTCGGTGAAAACTTTCGCGTGCTTTATGAACATTCTCGCGGCCTCGCCGCGGTTCTTGTCGGTATACTCCCAACCCCGTTGCGACGCGCGCAGGAAGCGCCTGAGCTGATCCTGGTTCTTGGCGTCCTTGAGCCAGTTGTTGTTGACGACGATGGCGCTGCTCAAGGTGGTGACGCCGGCCATGTCAAAGAGCCGCGTCCAGCCCATCTTCACACCGGATTGGAGCTGCATGCGCGGGCCCTGATCCATGAAATAGCCCAGCAGCGAGTCGGCCTGCTTGTTGAGCACGGCCTGCTCTTTGGACGCCGGCGTGGCGACGGTGATGAGTTGGACGTCACTCACCTTCATGTCCAGCTTGCCCATGAAAGCGGTGAAGATGGCGAGGCTGGCGTCGCCGGCGGTAATCGCGATGCGGCTGCCCTTGATCTCGGAGATCTTGGTCGGCCGCGGGGCGTCGGCTCGATAAATGAAAGCCATCGGGCTCTGTTGGAGCGTGACGCCAACCGCCCTGATCGGCATACCGGCGCTGATCCCTCGCATCATGGTGGCGGCATCGACATAGGCCACCGGGTTGGTCGCGTTGGCGACCAGCTGCGCCACTGTCGTGGAGCCGCTGCCTTCGACGATTTCGACGTCGAGGCCCTCGTCCTTGTAGAACCCTTTATCCAAGGCCACGAAGAACGGCGCGTGCTCGCCATACAACGTCCAATTCAACCGAAACGGGAACTTCTCGAGGGATTGGGCGTCGGCGGCCGTCACGAACGCCGACGCGGCCGCGAACGCGGCCAGCAGCGGCCGCAAAGTTCTCATGCGTTGCATCGCTTCCATCTCCTCCCTGCTACGACTCCGTCTGTCACGAAGTCTTGTTAGTGGTCGTTGTTGCGTGAAGTATTCTACATTGTGCCGATCTCGCGCACCCGGTGGGTTACGTGCCACGGGATCAGCAGCGCCTCCAACAGCTCCACCGAGTAATAGAACACCAGGCCGATGATGGTGAGCGCGACGATGGTCGCGAACATGAGCGAGGTCTGCATGTTGGAATTGGTGACCAGCAGCAGATAGCCGAGCCCCTTGTCAGCTCCGACGAACTCGCCGACCACGGTGCCTGCGATCGCAAGCGTCGCTGCAACCTTCAGACCACTGAACAGATAAGGCAGGCTCGTCGGCAGCCGGAACCGGGTGAATATCTGCAGCCGCGTCGCCCCCATCGATCGGGCGAGATCGCCCATCTCCGGCGACATCGAACGCAGGCCGACGGCCGCATCGATGACGATGGGGAAGAACGAGATCAGGAAGGCGACGAGAATCTTCGGCGTCACGCCGACGCCAAACCATACCAGGAACAGCGGCGCGATCGCGACCTTCGGCACGATCTGGAAGAACAGCATCGTCGGCATCGCGAGTTCGTTGAAGCGGTTTGACGAGGTGATGGCGATGGCAAGCGGAATGGCGACGCCGACTGCGAGCGCATAGCCCGCCAGCATCTCGTAGACGGTGACCCAGCCGTGGCGCAGCAGATCAGGAAGCTCCGTGATGAACGTATCGGCAATGGCGACCGGCGTGGGCAGCAGATACGGCGGCACCTCCCAGACGATCACGAAAACCTGCCACGCCAGCAGGAACGCCGCGATGCCGACCAGCGGTGTGAGCTTCTTGACGATTCCCATGCCGCGTATGGCTGTCGTCTTCGCGCCGACTTTCGCGGTGTCGCTCACGAGCGCCATCGTCCTACCTGTTCCCACCCTGTTCGCGGCATTGGTGTCAGCGTAGCAGAGCCCTCAAGCCGGTAAAGCATTCCGCAATTGGGCAACGGGCGTCATCGCGCCGCGCACCTCGTCGCTCAGCTCGATGCCCAGGCCCGGCGCGGTCGGCACGCGCAGCACGTCGCCATTGGCGCGGAAATGCGGATCACTCGTGCCGCGCCCGGCGATATATTGCGGGCCGTTGAGGGCGGCGGGAAATTCGAGGCCCGCCGCAGAGAAGAAGTGCGCGGAAGCGGCCATCGAAAGGTCCGGGTCGGTCAGGCCGGAGGCAAACAACAGCAGCTTATTGCCGCGCAGCAGCGTCGCGATGCGCGAGGCATTCCACAAGCCGCCGCAACGAGCCACTTTCATGGCGATGCCGTCGAACATATCCAGCGCGATGAATTCAGCGGTCTCGACTGGCGAGACGATGCCTTCGTCCATCAGCACCGGCAGCGCGCCCTGGCGCTTGAGCGTCTGATAGCAGCGGATTCGATTGGGCGGCAGCGGCGATTCGATCGCCTTCAAGCCCAGATCGGCGAGTTTCGGTGCTATCAGGAGCGCGGTTTCGAGATCATAGCTGGTGTTGGCGTCGGCCCAATGAAAGCCATTGGGTGCGAAGGACATGACCGTCCGCACCAGCTCCTGGTCATAGGCTGGCGTCTGCGGATAGCCGATTTTGATGTTGAAGTTCGTATAGCCTTGCGAACTCGCCAGCAGGAGTTGCTCTTGCGCGCCCTGAATTGTTGGCGACTGCACCGTCCAGCTCAGCTTCACTTCGGGCGTCTTCGCGCCGCCCAGGATGTCGCTCACGGAGCGGCGCGTCTGCTTGCCCCAGAGGTCGTAGCAGGCCAGATCGATCGCCGCTTTGCACAGCGGCTGCCCGACCGAGAACGACGGACGGATGGCGCGCTCCATGCGCACGTGGATGTCGGCGATATCGGCCGGATCGGCGCCGAGGATCGCCGGGGCGAGATAGTGACGCAGCGTGGTCTCGACCGATTCGACCGTCTCGTAAGTCCAGGTCTCGATCGGGACGGACTGACCCCAGCCTTCGACGCCGTTCTCGTCGGTCAGGCGCAAGAGGATCGACGGCCGCGCCGGCGTTCTGAAGAACTTGAATTCGCCAACCAGCGAATAGTCGAATCTCTTGATGTCGACGCGGACGATACGAGCCATTCGTGCGTGCGTCTCCCGGCGCTCCCCAGCCTCCCTTTCTCTGTTGCAATTTCTATGTTGCAATCGGCTTCGCGGAGGTCTGCCGGGAATGACTCTAGTTGCTTGCTTGGATCGGTGCGAGCGAAAAGGCTGCGCGGACACCTGATCCTGAGATTTGAGGGCTCGACTGCAATGGAGCGAAAGTGAGCGCGCCTCAATTTCTCGTCCGCGAGGTGGAGCTCTACGAACGGGACGTACACCTGCGGATGCCGTTCCGCTTTGGCGTGGTCACGCTGCGGGATGCGCCGCAATGCTTCGTGCGGGTGCGGATCGAGCTGCCCGACGGCCGCTCGCAATGGGGTGCCGCCGCCGAGCTGCTGGCGCCGAAATGGTTCGACAAGAATCTGGCGCTGTCGAACGAGGACAATTTCGATCAGCTGCGGCTGTCGCTCGCGCTGGCGGCGGATGCCTATACGCAAGCGCGCAAGCCCTGCTCTGCGTTTGGCCATTTCGCCGCGCACTATGACGAGCTGATCGCCGCTGGCGCCACGCGCGGGCTTAATCCGTTGATAGCCAATTTCGGGCCGGCGCAGATCGACCGCGCCATCCTCGATGCATTCGGTCGGATCGCGGGGCACTCGTTCTACGATGTGATGCGCCACAACCTGGCCGGCACCGATCCTGCTCTGCTGCCGAAGCATCTCTCCGATCTGGCCGGCTTCGACATCGCCCGCTTTCTCGCAGCGCTTGTCCCCGCGCGCAGCATCGCGGCGCGCCATACGGTCGGATTGGTCGACATCATCAGTGGCCACCCGGGGCAGGTTGGCGACGGCCTGCCGGAATCGTTGGAAGAAGTCGTTGCCGTGTACGGCCACACGTTCTTCAAGCTCAAGGTCGGCGGCGATCCTCACGCCGACCTGCAACGCCTGACCGAAATCGCCGCGGTGCTGGACCGGATCGCCGTGCCCTATTTCGTGTCGCTCGATGGTAACGAGCAATACAACGACATCGACGCGATGCTCGACCTATGGCGGCGGATCCAAGCCATGCCGCAGCTCCAGCGGCTGGTGTCCAGCACGCTGTTCATCGAGCAGCCCATCACCCGCGCGCATGCGCTCGATGGCGACATTTCGGCATTGTCGCAGGTCAAGCCGGTGATTATCGACGAATCCGACGATGGCCTCGGCACCTTTCCGCGCGCGAAAGCGCTGGGCTATCTGGGCGTGTCGAGCAAATGCTGCAAGGGCCTGTACAAGTCGGTTCTCAACGCGGCCCGCTGCGCGATGTGGAACGCGGCAGCAGGCGATGCGCGCTATTTCATCAGCGGCGAGGATTTGACGACGCAGGCCGGTCTTGCCGTGCAGCAGGACCTCGCATTGGTCAACCTGATCGGCCTCCGGCATGTCGAGCGCAACGGTCATCACTACGTCAACGGGATGGCGAGCCTGCCTGAGGCCGAGCAGCAGGCGTTTCTCACCGCGCATCCCGATCTCTACGAGCACAGCCGCGGCGCGGTGCGGTTGAAGATCCGCAACGGGCTCTTGGACATCGGCTCGCTCGCCGGCCCCGGCTTTGCGGCAGGTGCCTATCCCGATTGGAAGACTCTCAGCCCGCTGGCAACGTCCGCAGCGCGTTTCTCACTGACCGAACCATCGCACATCTCATAGCGACAGCTCGACGAACGAGCGCACAATCACGCGACCTTGACGAGATTCTGGTTCGGAAGCGGCCCGCCCGGAAACTGGGCAAGGCGTCCGCCGGCAGAAGGCGAGCCGAGATCGATGGCAGCAAAGCCCAGCCGGCCGATAAGCGCCGCCACCTCGGCTTTGGCTGCTTCGTCATCGCCCGAATAGAACAGCACGCGGCGGCCGCCGTTTGCACGGGGATCATCCGCCAGCACCGCGGCGCGCAAATGGTTGAAGGCCTTCACGACCCGTGCCCCGGGGACGAGTTCGGAGACGATATCCGTCGATGCGCGTCCGCCAAGTTCGACCGGTTTGAACAGCGGCGCTTCGATCGCATTGTTGGCGTCGATGACGATACGCCCGTTCCACGCCGGCAAGTCGCGCAGCGCCGCCGGCAGCTTTGTCCAGTTCACAGCGACGAACACGATATCTGCGCCCGCTGCCTCTTCGCGGGTCCCGGCCTTGATCGCAGGCCCGAGGTCACGGACCAGGTCTCTCAGACTGTCCGGGCCGCGGCTGTTCGAAATTGTCGCTTCGATGCCCGCCCGCGCCAGGTTCTTTGCGATGGCGGCGCCGATCGCGCCCGAGCCGATGATTCCGATGGTCATGACACGCTCCGTGTTGCTTCTGGTTTGAGGAATGCTCAGGCTTTGGCGGGCAAGCCGCCGAGCTGCTGCATCAGCGAAAACAGGTTCGCCACGCCCCAGTGCTCGGTGATCTTGCCGCCCTGCACGCGCATCACGTCGACGGTCTCGAACTGAATCTGTCTGCCTGTCGACGCGATGCCGAAGAATTCGCCGCGATGCGTGCCGTGATAGGTCTTGTAGGTCGTGACGCGGTCGCCGTCGGCGAGCTGCCAATGAATGTCGGCATGGAAGTCGGGAAACGCCGTGCGCAGCACCTTGTAGAGTTCGCGCGCTCCCGCCTTGTCGGGGGTGCGTCCCGGCTGCGGCGTATGGTCGACGAAATTGTCGGCGAACAATTCCTCGAAGACCGCAAAGTTGCCGCCTCCCTGGACCTCTTCGGTGTTGCGCCGAATGACCGCCTTGGCCGCTTCGCTGATGCTGGTATTGGACATGACACTCTCCATTTGTTTTCGGGATGACGGGTTGCGAACGGCGGGCGGGGCTTACGCCCCGCTGCCTGCGTTCTGGCCGAGGAGCTGGAGCTCCCAGGTGAACGCGATGCCGGTGCCGCCGCCATGCTCCGCGAGCAAGCCGCCGAGTGCCTTGGCTGATTCCTCGCGGGCCCAGTCGCGCTGCCATTCGCCGGCCACCGCCATCCAGGTGATCGGCACCACGCCCGCCATTGCCATGCGGCGCACGGCCATCTCGTGGGCCTCGGCGCTGACGCCGCCCGACGCGTCGGTCACGGCGTAGACTTCGTAGCCTTCGCCTGCCGCCTGGATCGCCGGCATCGCCAGGCAGATTTCCGACCACAGCGCCGCGATGACGAGTTTCTTGCGGCCGGTCTTTTTCACCCATTCCACCACGCGCGGGTCTTGCCACGCATTGATCCAGGTGCGGTCGATCGGCTTCTGCTCGGGGAAGACGTCCTGCAATCCCTTGATGAGCTTGCCACCGCGATCCTCCAGCACGGTCGTCAGGAGCGTCGGGACTTTGAAGACCTTCGCCGCCTTCGCGAGACCGACGACGTTGTTCACGATCATCGTCGGCTCATGGCTGTGCAGGTTGGCGAACTGGAACGGCTGGTGGTCGATCAGGACCAGGACGGAATCCTCCGGGTTGAGGAGGGCGCCAAGGCCGTTCTTGAGGGTGGTGGGCTGGGTCATTGCATCTACTCCATGAGGTTTGGTGTGCTCGTGGGAGTAGATTTGGCCCAATTATTACCCTACGATTAGTCGTTAATTGATCGAATCTCTTTCAATCAATCGTTTGAACTGATGGAAACGCTGTCCAATCTTGAAGCTTTCGTCAGAAGCGCTGAGGCCGGCGGGTTTTCAGGCGCCGCCCGGCGCCTGTCGCTCACGCCGGCCGCGGTCAGCCGCAACGTGGCGATGCTCGAACGCAATCTCGGTGTCCGCCTGTTTCACCGCAGCACGCGCAAGCTGACGCTCACCGAGGCGGGTGAACGCTTTCTCCATGCGATCAGCGGCGACCTGGAGAGACTGCAGGAATCGATCGCCGCGGTGGCGACGGATACCGGCGAACCCGTCGGCGCAATCAAGGTCAGCATGAGTCTGACCTTCGGCGTTGATTACATCGTGCCGCTGCTGCCTGAATTCCTGAAGCGATACCCCAAAGTTCGCCCGGAGTGGCGTTTCGAAAGCCGTCAGGTGGACCTGATCGCGGAGGGTTTTGACGCCGCCATCGGCGGTGGCATCGAGTTGGCGCCTGGCGTGGTGTCGCGCACGCTGGCCCCGCTTCACATCGTTGCCGTGGCATCGCCCGCGTACATGAAGGGCCGGCGCATGCCGGCCGATCCATCGCAGCTTGAAGCCTTTGACGGCATCGCCTTGCGCCTTGGGCAGACCGGCCGCATCCGGGAGCGCATCATGCGGAATGTTGACGGCAAGGAAATGCCGGCGCGGTTAAAGGAGACAATCGTTTTCGACGACCCGGAAGCGATGTGCCGCGCCGCGGTTCTCGGCGTCGGCGTGACGCTCATTGCGGTGCCGCACGCGCTGCCGCATCTCGAATCCGGAGCGCTCATTCGGCTCTTGCCAAACTGGTATGCCGACCTCGGCCCGATCTCGATCTACTACGCCACGCGCACGCTCGTTCCCGCCAAGACCCGCGTGTTCGTGGACTTCGTAATCGACGCGTTCAAGCGGCAACGCCTTGCGGAGCGTTTTGCGGGAAGTATCGGCTGACCAGGTCGCTTGGACATCTGGGAGGGCAAGTTCCGGGTGTCGTACGGGTTCTGAGCGTCAAGCGCTCCGCCATTTGTTTGCGACACGGCGTGTGTGTGAAAATGACGGATTACGCTTCGCCAATCCGCCTACGCGCTCACGGACACGTCCCCGGCGCGGCGCAGCGGGCCGGGGTTGCCTGCGTCGTGGCACGCGCAGAAGGCGAGGGCGGTTGCTCGGCACCGTCGACGACGGCCGTGACTCGCCATGTATAGGACGTCAGAGGTGCAAGCCCGTGATCGCCGTAGCTCGGGCCGTGGGTCTCGCCCACCACGCGAAAGGCGCCGTCGGCGCCCGCGCGCCAGACACCATAGCGCGACGCCCTCGCGACCGGCGTCCAGGCGAGCGCGGCCGCCGTATCGGACGTATCGGTCACGATCAGTTCGCCCGGACCCTGGCTGGGCGCCGGCGTAGTCTGCGAGACGCCGCCCGCCGTTACGGCATCGAGCATCGCTTTGATGGCGGCAATCTGCAGACCTTTCTTGGTGACGTAGTCGTCGCTGTGATTGACGTAACTCCACCAGTCCCAGCAGCCGTTCGGGTTCTGAGGTAGGAATGGACTCGTCTCGGCCTGCGGAAAAAGGACGATGATGCGGTTGGCGTCGGCCCAGGCGTTGTAGCCGGTTTGCTCGATGAACCTTCGGCCGATCGTGCCAGCGTCTTGCCGGCAGCCGTGCAGTGCGATGTGGACGCGGCATGCCTCGCCTTGTTCGCATGCGCTTGGAACGAACACGTATCCCTCGTCCCCGAGACTCAGCGCTCCGGGGATATGGCGTCCGGTATAGCGCCTCTGATCGAAGCTCCTGATGGTGCCGCTGAGCTGACCGAGCGTGCCCGGGCGCAAGGCGCCATAGATGTGCTGGAGAATAATGCCGGCCTGATCGTAGCCGCATTGATTGATGAACGGGCCCTGATTGAGAGGACAGGCGTTGATGTCGCCTCCGGTCTGATCCTTGGTTACGAACGAATGCCCGGCGCCGCGCGTCGTCTGGTAGAAGAGATTTCCGCGCGCGGTATCGCCGAGATAGCGCTCGTAGAAATGCGCAGTCGCATCGGTCACGGTTCGGGCAACGACGGCGTCGTTGTAGCCGTGGAACAGGTAGATCTTCTGGCGTTTGATGTTGTCGAGCGGATCAATCTCGTGCGCCGCAGCCTTGGCCTCGGCCTTTTCGATCATCGGCCGCAGGTCGGGCGGCGGCCCTTTCATGCAGGGTCCGGTGGCCGTGAGCACGGGCCCGGAAAAGCCGGTGACGATATCGCCCGCGCTGGCCTGTGCGCAGTAGAACGGTCCACCCGCCACCACGCCGACGCCCTTTATGACGGACGACCAGGCGGTCGCGAACTGCACGGCCATGAATGCGCCGGAGGATATTCCCGAGATCGAGCTTTCGTCGATGGACGCGTTGTAGGACTTGAGCGCCTGGCCTTGCGCCTCTGAGCCAGCGCCCGCAGCCGCGCCGAGCGTGATCGCAACGGCGAGCAGCACGTCTCGACCGGAGCTTGGTCTCGACCGCATGATTTCTGCACCACTGTCGGGGCAAGGCTACGCCCCTTCGACAACGACAGCAAATTGTTGAGCCAACAGGCCGATGAAGCCGATGTCGTCAGGTCAGCCGCTTATCCTCGCCATGGAAGACGAGTCGTGTAACGGGCTTGTGAAGCCTTGGAACCTGGCGCGGGTGCGCTGACGTCCGCCACGCCGCCATCAGCACGGCCTGCTGTTGCAGCGGCCGCCAAAGTTGCTAGAGTTTGCCGGCAAGGACTTGGCAAAGCCATTGGCGTCTGTGATCTGGTTCACAATAGCAACGGCGACATTGTTCTAGGTTGCGATTGAACGTCTCGTCTTCGTTCCTGGGCCTGCCCCCGTTGACGGATGCAGCAACGGAGGAAGCGCCGGTCTTTATTGGTTTGCAGAACCAAACTTAGTCTGCATCAGATTGCGATCTGGCGATGCACCGGCGCGTCGTAGATTTTTTCGCCCGCACGGGGCAGGCCATTCAGGACATCTTCATTCGGTACATCCTCCATTACACGGTTCTGTTCCTAAGATTGCTCCTCAGATTTCTCATTGGTGCCCCCGTTGAAAGAGAGCGGAACGGGCGGGGCACCACAGCCGGGTTCATTCAGTACGTCCTCGACTACAAGAAGCTGTCCGTCAGGTTTCTGATAGCGGTCCTGATCGCGGTCGTTTCATGGTGGCAGGACGTAACCTTTGTCGCAAAAGTCGCATTCCTGTTTGCCGAGATTTATGGATCGCTGCTCCTGATAAGGTTTGGTGCCGGCTTTGCGTTGTCCGAAGGCCCATGGCCTGTTGTCCTGAATTTCCTGAATTCGCTGTTCAGTTTCCTGAATTTCCTGAAGCCTGATTTCCTGAAAGCGATCTGGCTTCCGCTTGCTGTTGTCGGGGTTGCCGCCTGGTTCTTGTTTGTGAACGACCAGGGTCGCGACCTTGGCGTTGGCCTCATGGGCGCTCACCAAGTGACGCTCATCTTCCTCGCAATCACGCTTATCTATTGGGCGCTCAACACCTGGCTTTGCGCCAGAGTTGGCCTCAGTCGCAGGTTTCCTGAACCTGAGAAAGGGGACACCAGGCTTTTTTGGGGTCCGCGTTTCCTTGGCGTCAGCGCGCACCTGCTGGCTGGTTTGAGCCTCTCCTTCGCGGCGCGAAATCAGCCGGAACTGAGCGGGAACACGTGGTGGGTGCTGTTTGCCGCGCCGATCGCCATCGGCCTTGCGACCGCCTTCCTCTGGTTTCTCGACCGTGGCTGTTTGTCAGAGCGCAGCGAAGAGGCTGAGAGGCTTCAGTCTCGCCGCTCGATGCGCAATGTCGGACTTCTCGAACTCCTGCTGATAGCAGGCATCACCCTTGCGTGGTGGGATGGTGACATTCCGGATGGACTGTTCTTTGGAACACTGTGGATTATCGCTTCGGCCGTGGTCTTTCTTCTCGCAATCAGTTTCCTGCGGCGTGCGAAGCCGCTTGGTCGGGAGAATGTCACGCCGGAGCGGCGGGCGCGCGACGAGAGGTCTGAACGCCTCGAAACGCTCGCGTGGACCGTCGGCTTCGGCGTCATCACGCTGGCCGGAATTATCACCATTTGGCTGAACCCGATGTGGGTCGGCCGAACCTTCGGCTCACTGATTGTCGCGTGTTTCGCGTTTGGCGCGATTTTGGCGCTCGTCAATGTCTTCGACCTGGTCGCGGAAGCGCTGTCGCGCCACGCCGGCACTCTCGGATTTGATGTGGGGCGGCGGACCGTCCATGCCGTGTTTCTGTGTTTGCTTGCGTTGCTCGTAGGTGCCACTTCGTTTCTGCGGCCCTTCCACCAGGTCCGGCTCTGCGATCAGGGCTGCACGGCGGCGGCGGCGCTCCCCGTCAATAGCTGGACTGCCGTTCCGTCACATGACAAACGACCCACCGTGAACGAAGCCGCGCTGGCTTGGTACCAACAGGCGCGCCTTGAGTACGACAAGGAACATCCGGGGAAGCCGGTTCCGATGTTGATTGTAGCGACGGCGGGCGGCGGCATCAGAGCAGCGTATTGGACAGCAACGGTTCTCGAACAGCTCGAGAAAGATCTCGGTCCGGCGGCTTCGAAGACATCCAGGGGCCTGCTGCGACACCTTCTGTTTGCGATCAGCGGCGTGGCGGTGGTCTCAACCGGTCGACGCAACACCTTCTAATCTTAGCCGATGAGGAGGTGGCTCATGGAGGGGAATGCACGGACCTGGTTCACGCCGCAGCAGAAGGCCGAGCTCTGGGAGCGCTGGAGGAGCGGTCAATGTGTGGCGGACATCGCCCGAGCGCTTGAGAGGCGGAACAAGAGCGGCGTCTATCGGATATTGGCTCTCAATGGAGGAATCGCTCCGACGGCACGCCGCAGAGCTCGGGTCGCGCTGCGGGGCGAAGAGCGCGAAGAGATATCGCGTGGCATCGCCGCCGGTCGGTCGATGCGGCTCATCGCACAGGACCTCGGGCGATCGGCCTCGACCGTCAGCCGAGAGATAAGGCGTAACGGCGGCTGCGGCGCCTACCGCGCAAGCGAGGCTGAGACGCGGGCTTGGGAGCGCGCGTTGCGGCCGAAGTCTTGTCGCCTGGCGCGCCATGCGGAGTTACGATGGCGGGTGGCGCAGAAGCTCGCGCTGCAGTGGTCGCCGGAGCAGGTCTCCGGCTGGCTGAAGCGGCAATTCCCTGTCGACCAAGGCATGCAGATATCTCACGAAACGATCTACCGAAGTCTCTTTATTCAGACCCGCGGCGTGCTGAAGAAGCAGCTGATGGTGCACCTGCGTACAGCACGGCAGATGCGCCAAGCCAAGGGCGGTACGACGAAGAGCGGGCTGGGACAAATTGTCGACACCGTCTCGATCCGCGAGCGGCCGGCCGATGCCGATGACCGTGCCGTGCCAGGTCACTGGGAAGGTGACCTTCTCTGTGGAGCGAACAACACGCACATCGTGACGCTGGTCGAGCGCCATACTCGCTTTGCGATGCTTCTCAAAGTGCCTAGCAAGGACACCGCGACCGTCGTAGCCGCGCTCGGGAGCTATGCGGGAAACTGGGTGATGACGGTGTGAGATAGGCGGCGTATCGAGGCGGGTGTCGAAGCCTGCCAGAACCTCCCCGAAAGGAGCGATACGCCATGTCGAGAGATACCACTGTCATTGCGTTCCGTCAGCCTGATGCTGTCGACGATCCACTGACCGAGTTGGCCCGCGAAGGTGCCCGCCGAATGTTGGCTCAGGTGTTGATCGCCGAAGCCGACGCTTTCGTCGCCATGTGGAAGGACGAGAAGTTGTCGGATGGTCGCGACCGGATCGTGCGTCACGGCCACGGGCCGCATCGCGCGATCCAGACCGGGGTCGGGCCTGTGGAGGTCCGTCGCGCCAAGGTGCGCGACCGGGGCGAGGTGGGCACCGAGGAGAAAATCCGTTTTTCCTCGGCGATTCTGCCGAAATGGGCGCGGCGGACGAAGAGCCTCGACGCGCTGTTGCCGGTTCTCTACCTGCGCGGAGTATCAACCGGCGATTTCCAGGAGGCGCTTGCCGCCCTCCTGGGCAAGGACGCGCCGAACTTGTCGCCGGCCGTTATCTCGCGGCTGACGGCGGAGTGGCAGGTGGATTACGACACCTGGCAGAAGCGCGATCTCTCGGCACGGCGATACGTGTACGTGTGGGCAGACGGGGTCTATCTGCAGGCCCGGATGGAAGACAACGCCGAATGCATGCTGGTGCTGATCGGCGCGACACCCGAGGGCAAGAAAGAACTCGTCGGCTTCCAGACCGGGGTGCGCGAGAGCGCGCAGAGCTGGCGTGAGCTCCTCATCGACATCAGGCAGCGTGGGCTCGAGATCGCGCCGGACCTCGCGGTCGGCGACGGCGCGCTCGGCTTCTGGAAGGCGATCGAGGAGGTCTTTCCGAGCACCAGGCACCAGCGCTGTTGGGTTCACAAGACCGCTAACGTGCTGAACAAGGTCGCCATTTCGGTCCAGGTCAACATGAAGGCAGACCTTCGTGAGATTTACGGCGCGCTGACCCGCGCGGCGGCCGAGGTCGCGATCGACGTGTTCGCCTACAAATACGGCGCCAAGTACGACAAGGCGGTCGCTTGTCTCACGAAGGACCGGGAAACTCTGCTCGCCTTCTTCGACTTCCCTGCCGAGCATTGGGATCATCTACGCACGTCAAACCCGATCGAGAGCGTATTTGCGACAGTGCGTCATCGAACCGTGCGGACCAAGGGCGCGCTATCGGCGGAAGACCGCCAAACTCATGGTGTTCAAACTTGTCAACGCCGCCGCGAAAACATGGCGGCGATTGAACGGCGAGAACCAGTTGCCAAAGGTCGTTCAGGGCGTCAAATTCCAAAACGGAATCGAGGTCACTGAAATGTCGGCTCACCACGCCGCCTGATCAACCTCGTCACCCAAAATCTCGCATAGCTCCGCGCTCGGTCGACAGGTGAGCAAACTGCCTCAGCAGCTACGCCGCTCCTTGACCTGGGATCGAGGCAAGGAGATGGCTGACCACAAGAACTTCACCATCGCCACAAACGTCCAGGTTTACTTCTGTGATCCACGCAGTCCTTGGCAGCGCGGCAGCAACGAGAACACCAACGGCTTGCTGCGACAGTATTTCCCGAGGGGAACAGACCTCTCGCACTTCTCTCAGGCTCACCTGAACAAGGTTGCCCGGCGGCTCAATCAGCGTCCGCGGAAGACCTTGGGCTTTGAAACACCCGCCGATAGACTACGAGCCGCTTTGCATTGATCGATTGAACTCACCGCACAAAGCGGACTTTCCTGCAGTCGCGATCCATGTCCGCTTCTCTAATCGGCCGTTTGGGGTCAAGCACTTTCAGACTATCCACCACTGCAGTGTCGATGTCGCTCACGGGCTCGCGCTTCTCTTCGGAATCGGCACCAAGGCCCTTGTATGGGGCTTTCTCTGTCAAGGAATTCGCCAGGGCCGCGCATCGTTTCCTTCGTCGGTTTCATGATTTGATCTCAAAGTCCGTTTCTTCGTCTCGACCCGCGCATCGCTGACGACGATGCGCGCAGAAGCTGTCAAGATTGGCGTCGCACCAACCTTGCGGCATGCTTCGCCCTTGCCAAGCCTTGACGGCTTCGAGCACGACAGCACGCTCAATGTGGTCGCGATGACGATCAGAGGGGAGCCCGCTTTCGGGCGCGGTTCAATCGCGCCACAACCTTGTATCCGGTAGGTCCAAGGACCCGAACCATGATGCAGTCATGCGCATCGGCAGCGAAGCTCCGAAGCGGCGGACCCATTCTTCCAGTCGGCGTGAAAGCCAAGGGGCGTCTCGGGTTTCCGCCACCTCGAACCGTCATCGGCGTCCCGTCACAAGCGTACGGACAAGGCCGAAACTGTCGTGGTGCCTTCAGCGTCCTCCGTTCATTGTGCTGGACGCAAAACAACGCCATCCGGGACAACGCCCTCCCGCACGAGCCGCCACAGGGCGATCAGTAGCTTGCGCGCCAAGGCCACGATCATGGGCTTTCGAGTACCGCGAGCGTTCTCGGTGCGGGATCGAAACCACTTCGTCAAGGCGCTGTTCTTCTGGTGTAGAAGGAACCGCCACGCCAATTGAATCATGCCGCGTCGGACCCGGGCATTACCCGAGCGGGCCAGTCCTCTCTCTCGGCGTTTCCTTCCGCTCTCGTCGGGTGAACCAGTGAGGCCGGCATAACGCGCTACGGCCCGTCGGTCGCGCATGTTTCGCGACAACACCTCGTGCACCAGCAGGTCCGCTGTCTCTATGCCGACCCCCATCACGCGCGCTAACAGGCGCACCATAACGTGCGGTCCATCACAGGGCGCTTGTTCAATACGCTCCAGGCGCTCTTCCTCAATCTGCCGGATTTGATTATTGACGAGCCGTCGGCGCTCCATGTCGCGACGTAACTCAGCCAGCGCGTTGGGCGGAATTGGCTCGCCCTCAGGCGTGCGCAAGCCGTCAAGGCGCGTGGTGGCCCTTTTCAGCTTAGGATTGAAGCCGCGGATGCCGAGCCGAACCAACGCTGCCTTCATTCGGTTGACGATCCGACTTCGCTCTCCGATGAGGCTGTCATGCTCGCGGTTGGGCCGCTTGGCATCCTCGTCCTGCATCGTCGGGATCTCGACCATCTTGCAGTGATCACGCTCGCCGCGCAGCCAACCAAGAAAGGAGCGTTTGAGCAGCTCGGTGTCGAGACGGTCAGTCTTGGCACGCCGATGCTCGCGAGACACCGCCACACTCGATGCGTGAATGACGTAGGCCTCGATGCCGCGCGCCTTGAGCCAGCGCGCCAGCCAGAAGCCGTCACGGCCAGCCTCGAAGGCGACTGCAATACGCTCGATCCTGCGTCCTGCTTTCTCCGCTTCCTCTCGCCATCGATGCAGCAGCTTCAGCAATGCGCTCTCGTCAACAGCGAGCTTTTTCAACGGCTGGCGCTCGACGCCAGGCACGATACCGGCAACGAGCCAGCTCGACAGGCTCATCTCAATGACTGCGATCAGCGTGCTCTTCGGTTCAAGGGCAGTGAGGGATCGGCTCAGGTCGTTCAACTTCTGCATGGGGCGCTCCATCGGTTCACATCAGCGACGATGGAATGCAATATCCTCGCCGCCGCCCCATAGCATCTTCCAGCATGGGATCCGAGGACGAGGTGGAACAATCTTTCGGTCGGCCTTGCCGTCAGACAGGCGGCAGGTCCAAGCGGACATGCGAACTCACCTCATCCATCGTCCCGCGAGGGACATCTTTCCACCGCAGGGTGGAGCTCGAGTGTCCTCCTATCGGATCTGATCCTGCGCAGTTTTCATGCTGCTGCTGCGGCTTGTTCCCGGCTCCAGCGGAACTCAGTGCCATCCACCCAGATGCGGTGCATGATCACGGCCAGCCGACGTGCCAGCGCCACGATTGCCTTCTTCATGCCGCGGCGCCTGGCGATCTGCATCGCCCAGGCCTTGAGCCAGGACCATTTCTTGGAACGCATCATGCTCTGAGCTGCTTCGTAGAGCATGACCCGCATCATCTCGTCTCCACAGCGCGATATTCTGCCGCTCCAATCGACCTCGCCCGATTGATACTTGGCGCACGTCAGTCCAAACACCGCCCCGACGGACTTGGATTTGCGGAAGCGAGCCGGAATATCGACCGTGGCTCGATAGGTCAGCGACACCACGGGGCCGACACCAGGGGTCGTCATCAGGCGCCGGCATACCTCGTGGCCGACATCACCTACGTCGCAATCGCGACTGGCTTCGTGTACTTGGCCGCGATCCTCGATGCCTGGTCCCGTCGGGTCGTTGGTTACGCCATTAGCCGATCGATCGATGCGCGCCTCGTCGTTGCTGCGCTCAAGGCCGCCATCAACGCTCGCAATCCGGTACGGGGTTGCGTGCATCATTCCGACCGTGGCTCGCAATACGCTTCCGAACCCTATCGCACCGTTTTGCGCGATCACGGCCTCGTAGGGTCGATGGGTCGGCGCGGCAATCCCTACGACAACGCCAAGGCTGAGAGCTTTATGAAGACCCTCAAGGTCGAGGCCGTGTATCTGATGGATTACGAAACCTTCGAGGACGTTACCGCCGATCTTCCACGCTTCATCGACGAGGTTTACAACACCCGCAGACTCCACTCCGCCCTGGGCTATCTAAGCCCAGCGCAATATGAGGACCGCCACGCCCGGCAACCTATCAAAACTGCTGCCTGAAGCTGTCCGCTATCAGGGGCGCACTCCATAGCGGGCATCCGCGGGGGGTCGAATTGTCAAGATTCAACCCCGTTCCATCGCTCACCAAGGCATGCTTAAAGCCACCGACTACAGGCATTCAGATAGGAAGGGTTCCACGTCGGGGGTACAGCGATGATCCGCACCACGGTACTCCGTGCGCTTGTGCTGACGGCGGCTTTTGCCGCGGCGTTGACGCCGGTCACGTGCCTTGGCGAAAACAGCAATCGGTTGCCGACCAAGGCAACGAAGAAGCTACCGCCCGAGCTGCTCTCGCTGCTCCGGCAAAAGAAGATGCCCATACATTCACCGATCCTTGTGCGCGTTTTCAAGGAAGAGGCGGAGCTCGAAGTCTGGAAACAGGACACCACCGGCCGTTTCCAGATCCTCAAGACCTATCCGATTTGTCGGTGGTCGGGCGATCTTGGGCCGAAGTTGCAGGAGGGCGACCGTCAGACTCCAGAGGGGTTCTATAGAGTTACGCCCGAGCTGATGAATCCCCACTCCAACTACTATCTTGCAATCAACATCGGCTACCCCAACAGCTTTGACAAAGCGAACAACCGCGACGGCAGCTTGCTCATGATCCACGGCGACTGCTGGTCGAGCGGTTGCTATGCCATGACCGACGAACAGATAAGCGAGATCTATTCGCTGGCGCGCGACTCATTCCTGGGTGGCCGGCCGTCATTCCAGGTCCAGACCTATCCGTTCCGCCTGACGCCGGCGAATCTGGCGCGGCATCGAAATAATCCGAACTTGGCCTTCTGGAAGATGCTCAAGATCGGCAACGATCACTTCGAGGCGACGCATCTCGAACCCAAGGTGGACGTGTGCAACCGCCGCTATGTATTCGATGCGCAGCGTCCCCCGAATTCACCGAAGCCTCTTGTGTTCAATCCCACCGATAAATGCCCCGCCTTTGTCGTGAATCCGAAAATCGCGCGGCGGGCGCTGGAGAAACAACGCGCCGACGAGCTTGAATACGCGCAATTGCTTGAAGACAACGTGCCAGCCGCCCCAATTTACAGCGAACTGGACGGCGGAATGAATAAGGTTTTCCTCGCACGGTTTCCGGACAGAGTGACGCTTTCAAAAAGGCTAGGCCTCGATCTCGCTCAACACCCGGTCGAGCTGCTTATGGGTGTGCACCAGCGGATGCACGCGCTCGACCGGACTGACGGTGGTGTACCGCATGCATCTCACCTGCCGAAACTGCAGGCGGTCGAGGCGCTCGACATTGCCGTGCCTGCCGCGCGCGCCGACGAGGTGATCGAATAGAGCTACATATTGCTGCAGGTATCTACGAAATTGCGTTCACGTTCATCAACCCGCGATCAATGATGTCGTCATAGGCCGCCCACTCCTGCCGCGAATTCTCAATGCTGATCTTCGGGATATCAAGATCTGCAAACAGCCGGTCGGTAAGCCCACGGTATTCACGATAAAGGGCAATGAGACCGTCGAGACCAGCCAAGCCGCGCCTCTTGGCGTACGGCGACTCCAGTTTCCATTTGACCTGATAGTTCACCCATGTCTCGCCGCGCTGCGTCGAGACGAGTCGAATTGCGCTATCGATGTCTCCTTGGTGGAAATAGATGAGCAGCGGACTCAAAGGCTTGATGACCGCGACAATCTCCCGACAATACGCGGCAATCATGTCGGCATCGGCTTCGAGCAAAAGGAGCGCGGTCAGGCCACCATGGAAGAGCTGCCCGTCAACAATTGAGATGCGTGCTTGAGTCAGCGAGGTGTCGACGTACGCCCGCCACTTGGCGATGCCCGCCTTGGCAAGTTCCGCTGGCGGCATTTCGCTCCAAGGCACGTCCCAGTCGAAGCGGATCGGATGCGGGTCGACCCCTTCGGTTATCCCAATTGCGGGGATGCCGGATACTTCCAGCCGATTGGCGATGTTGAGGGTGGTCGTTGAGTTGCCGGAGCCCATGATCCCCTCGACGATCACCAGCCTAGGCCAGACGTTACTCAGTCGCGCGATCATGTAGAATCCGAAATTGCGGCGGGAGAAATTGAGCCTGCTCCGCGACTCAGAGGTGTGATCGACAAACGTGCAAGGGTGTCTGCTTCTACAAAGTGAACTTCCGTGGAGCAAGCCAGTGCCACGACAAAATGCGATGTACGCTATTGGCCCTTCGCGACATTTCGCGGCGTCGCAGCAATTCGGTCGCTTTCGGAGCGAAGCGGACATCAGCGAGCGGTTTGCAGAAGGAATTTATAGTACACGCCGTAGCTAGTCCGGGTCTGCCGGTCGCGCGCTATGTGCGGGCGACCTTGGCTGCGTGGCATGCACCTCGTGCGGCGCGACTCGTTGAGGCCAGCGAAGGCGCGCTTTCTTGCAAACAGCGGGCGACGCGCTTCGGACGATACCAGCTACGCCGCAGTCCGCTCGGCGCTGCGCATCGGCGGACGCTCCAGCGGGAACGTGCAGATCACGGTGGTGCCCTGGCCCACCGTCGAGTCGATCCGCACCTTGCCGCCGTGCAGCTCGACGAACGAGCGCACGATCGAAAGGCCCAGGCCCGCGCCGCGGTGGCGCGAGCCGTGCGAGTGCGTCTCGAACCAGTCGAACACCCGGTCGGTCATTTCCGGCGGGATGCCGGGGCCTGAGTCGGACACCGCGAACACCACCGCGTCGTCGCGCCGGTCGCAGGCGAGCGTCACGGTGCCGCCGGCCGGCGAGAAGCCGACAGCGTTGGCGAGCAGGTTGAACAGCACCTGCCGGACCCGCCGTTCGTCGGCGGTGAAGCTGCCGGCGTCGGGCACCGCTTCGATCACCAGCTCGAGGTCGTCCTTGACCAGGCGGTCGCGGATGCCCTCGGCCGCCGCATTCATGGTCCTGCGGATGTCGACCGCGCCGAGATTGAGCGTCATCGCGCCGGCGTCGATGGTGGCGAGATCGAGGATGTCGTTGATGATGGCGAGCAGCGCGTTGGTCGACGAGGTGATGTAGCCGAGATACTCGCTCTGCTTGTCGTTGAGCGGGCCGATCGAAGGCTCGCTGAGGAAATGCGCGAAGCCGATGATGTTGGTCAGCGGCGAGCGCAGCTCGTAGGAGACGTGGTGCACGAAGTCGACCTTGAGGACGTCGGCGGCTTCCAGCGCTTCGTTGCGCTCGATCAGCGCGCGCTCGATGTTGACCGTGTCGGTGATGTCCTGGAACGTGACCAGCGTGGCGCCGTCGGGCAGCGGCGTGGTGCGGAGATCAATCACCGTGCCTTCGCGGCGCTCGATCCGTTCGATCAGCGCGGCGCGGTTGTCCATGGCGGTGACCGCGCCGCGCAGCGTTTGCCACAGCGCCTCGTCGGCGTGCAGGTAGCGGGATTCGGCAATCACCGCTTCGATGTGCGGATTTTCCGCCAGCCGGTTCGGATTGAGCTGCCACATCCGCTCGAACGCCGAATTGTGCAGCCGCAGCCGGCCGTCGCTGCCGAACACGGCGACGCCCTCGGCGAGGTTGTCGAGCGTCTCACCCTGCACGCGGTTGAGCGCGCCGTAGCGCCGCATCAGCTCGAGCCGCTCGGTGGTGTCCTCGAACAGATAGGTGACGCCGCCCTGCGGATTGGGCGTCGTGACCACCCGCATGGTGCGGCCGTCGGGCAGATGCCAGATCTGCTCCCTGGTCTCGGTCGCGCGATAGGCCTCGTGCAGCGCGGCCTTCCACTGCCGGAAGTCCTGCTCCTCCGGCAGCTTGCGTTCGGCGCGCAATCGGTCGAGCACAGCGGAATCGGTCGGGGTCTGGTCGAGGAAGCCGGTGTCGAGCTCCCAGAGCGAACGGTAGGCCGTGTTGTAGAACGTCAGCTTCTGGTCGACGCCGAAGGTGGCGACGCCGGTTGCGAGCTGGTCGAGGGTGCGGCGGTGCGCGTCGGTGAGGCGCTTGAGCTGGTCGCGCATCGCTTCGGCCTCGGTGGCGTCGATGCCGATCCCGGCGCTGCCCTTGCGGGTCGGCACGTCGAGCACGTCGAAGGTGTGGCGGTGGCCGGCGACGATCGCCGGCAGGCGTCCGGCATAGGGCTGTCCGGCGCTGCGTTGGCGGCTCGCTTCATCGCGCGCGGTGCGGCTGATCAGCTCGACGCCGCGAGCGATCGCGTCCGCGGGGTCCTTGGCCTCGACCGCGCGCGCGAACGCCGGATTGGCGAACACCAGCGCGCCGGCGAGGTCGCGCGCCCACACCGGGGACGGCATCGCGTCGATCAGGCTGCGCAGCGATTCCATGTCGCCCATGAGCTTGTCGTGGCGGGCGTGCAGCTCGGCGAGCTCACGCCTGACGCCGCTGACATCGCGCAGCCGCAGCACGGCGCGGCCGCCGATCACCCGGCCGTCGGCCTCGATGGCGTCGCCGCCGAGCGTCATCAGCGGCATGGTGAAGCTGTCGCCGCAGCTGCGCAGCGCATCGACCGCGTGCTCCATCGCCTGCGCCTTGTCGGGTTCGAGCCAGCTGCCGAACGCCAGCACGCGCTGCGGCGTCGCCGCGTTGGTCACCAGGGCGGTGTCGCCGGCGATGTCCGGGTCGTTGTCGGCCGCCGCCCAGGACACCAGGATCTGCGGCTCGGAATGCAGCAGTGCGTTGAAACGGTCGCTTTCGGCGCGCAGCGCGCCGAGCTGGTCGCGCAACGCAGCTTCGGCCGATGCGGCGCGGCTGCGGGTGCGCACCAGCATGATCGCGGTGGTGACCGCGAAGCACAGCACGCCGAGCGTAAGGACCAAGGTCAGGAGTTCCTGCCGGTCCAGGCTCGCAAAGGCATCGACGTAGAGCGTGAGCAGGGAAATGCTCTGGAGCTCCGGAACCAGCAGATCATCGCCCCGAGCACCGGCCGACATGGGCCAGACAAGCGCCGAGCACAGGCCGACAAACGCCGACGTCTGCGCTGCTCTGCCTGTTTGGAAGTCGTTCCGCCGCGGATCAGCCTGCCGGCTCCCGCTCGCCGCCCGGACCGTTTCCGGCATGTCCCGATTGCCCCTGAGCGGGCGAGGATCGCCCTAACGCTCACGAATCATTGGGACTTTAACTCCAAGCAGAATCGCGCCGGAAGAGTCCAGATCATGAACATGGCGGAGAGCGCGATGGTGTTGCAACAATGTGCAGCGTGCTGAATTTGCTACGTATTTTCTGCTATCTGTTGCCGGACACTTCCCGAAGCGGCTCAGCCCGTTTGACCAGATCGTCGACATTGATGCGGGCAAGCGCGCTGGAAAACGTGCGTTCGGCCTGCGCCACCGCCGGCCGCACCACGTCGTTGAGCAGCGCGGACCCGGTGCGACTGGCCTCGGAATCCTCTTCAATCGTCCCGGCGGCGCGCAGGATGTCATCAGCGGTAATCTTTTTGCGTTCGCGCGCGAGCTCGTAGCCGCCGCGCGGCCCGCGGATGCCCTTGAGAATGCCGTCGCGCACGAGCGCTTGCAGCACAGGCTCCAATGCCGCGCCGGCAGCGCGTGCCGTACCGCCAGCGCCTTGGCGGACACCGGGCGACCGCGGTGATACAGGGCGACGTCGATTACGGCGGCAATCGCCAGAAGGCCCTTGCGGGAAAGGAGCGCCATGCGAATCGGCTACTTATTCGTACTTATACCGTATAACGGTATTATATTACGGCCAGCATTAACCCTATTTGTCAATCGTCTCAAGGCCTGTGGAGCCGAAGCCCCCCGCGCCCCGCTTTGTTTCGTCAAGGGTTTTGGTCTCCAAGAGTTGTGCATGCACGATGGGCACGATGACCAACTGAGCAATGCGCGCGCCCCGCACGACCGAAAATGGTTCGTCGCCAAAATTCACAAGAATAACTTGTATTTCGCCGCGGTAGTCGGCATCGACGGTGCCGGGTGTGTTCAACACCGTGATGCCATGCCGCGCGGCAAGCCCGGAGCGTGGCCGCACCTGACCTTCCACGCCGCGCGGTAGTGCAATCGCGATGCCGGTCGGAATCGATGCGCGGCGGCCTGGCGCGATGACGACCGGCGTATCAGCCGGCACTGCAGCGAGCAGATCGAGGCCCGCTGCCCCCTCGCTTTGATGGGCCGGTAACGGCAGGTCGGCGCCGTGCGGCAGGCGCATGATCTGCACGGGCACGCTCATGACGCAGTGCCGCCGAACGCCGCCGCGATCCGCGTCACCAGCGCCGCCGCGACCGCATCCTTGCCCTGCGGCGGCCAGGATTCGACGCCCTCGGCGGTGACCAGATGCACCGTATTCATGTCGCCACCCATAACCCCAGATTCGGCTGAAACATCATTGGCCACGATCCAGTCGCAGCCCTTCCTCGCGAGCTTTGCCTTGGCGTTCTCGATCACGTTCTGCGTTTCCGCGGCGAAGCCGACCACCAGCGCCGGGCGCTTCGACTTGCGCTGTGCCGTTGTGGCGAGGATGTCGGGGTTCTCGACCAACGCCAGTTCCGGCGTTGCTCCGCCCTTCTTCTTGATCTTCTGCGTGCTGTTGTGGGCTGTTCTCCAGTCTGCCACCGCCGCCGCAAAGATCGCGGCATCCGCCGGCAGCGCAGCCTCGACGGCGCGCAGCATGTCGCGCGCGGTCTCGACTTTGACGACGGTGACGCCCGGCGGGTCGGGAATGGTCACCGGCCCCGACACCAGCGTCACCTGCGCGCCTGCTGCTGCTGCTGCTGTTGCTATTGCGTGGCCCTGCTTGCCCGACGAGCGGTTGGCGATGTAGCGCACCGGATCAATCGGCTCATGCGTCGGCCCCGATGTCACCAGCACGCGCTTGCCCGACAAGGCCCCCGGCGACGGTGCCAATGCCGCCAGTGGCGCCGGTGCCGCCAGTGCACCCGGACGACGGTGCCAATGCCGCCACTGGCACCAGCGCCGCCAGCGCCGCCTCCGCGATTTCGATCGGCTCCGCCATGCGGCCAACGCCCGCCTCATGGCTTTCCGCCATCTCGCCCGTGCCGGGACCGACCAGCTGGACGCCGTCCGCGGCGAGCGTTGCAAGATTGCGCCGGGTCGCGCGATGCGCCCACATCGCCGGGTTCATCGCCGGCGCGATCAGGATCCGCGCGCGGGTCGCGAGCAGCACGGCGGTGGCGAGATCGTCCGCGATGCCGTTCGCCATACGCGCGATCAGGTCGGCGGTGGCCGGCGCCACCACGACCAGCTCGCTGTCGCGCGCCAGCCGGATGTGGCCGACGTCGAACTCGGATTGCGGATCGAACAGATCGGTGAAGGCGCGCTCGCCGGCGAGCGCCCCGGCCGCGAGCGGCGTCACGAACTGCTGCGCCGCCCTGGTCATCACCACGCGAACGTTGAGCGCGCGCTCGCGCAGGCGCCGGATCAGGTCGAGCGACTTGTAGGCGGCGATGCCACCACCGATGATCAAGCAAGACCTGCCGTTGCGCCGCCGCGCGGCGGGCACTGTTCGCATCGTGGTCGGCAGGCGCCGGCGCGAACGCATCGTCCTCGGCCGCCGCGGCGCGCAGGATGGTGCGGATTTCCTCCTCGACCAGCGGCCCTGCCTGGCCGCGCGCAGGCGAAGCCGCTTCTTGAGCCTGTCGTCGATCTGGCGGACAGTGAGCGAGGGCATTGGCAAACCTTATGACTTCGGCCTGATGATTGCAATGCAATCATTGCTCTCACAGGACTGCGCAGCCGCGGCCTTAACCGGTCGTTAGGGGTGTCCGTCAAACGCCCGTATCGCAGGCACGTCGCCAGCCAGGAATGAGTGCAAAATCGTCCGGTGAACACGCCGACGATCGAACCATCAAGTCAGCGAGGCTTTGCGGAGAGTTGGGGCGTCGGGGCCCTGATCGCCGTCGTCGTCGCCGGCTTTTGCGGCATCTGCATCTACGTGTTGATCGATCTGCGTCGCGCCGAGTGGGACCAGGCCCGGCTCGCCGCGACCAATCTCGTCACCGCCATCCAGACCGACATCGCGCGCAACGTCGAGCTCTACGATCTGTCGCTGCAGGGCGTGGTGGAGAATTTCCACGAGCCGGAGCTTGCCCACGTCAGCGCACGGACGCGCAACCTGATCCTGTTCGATCGCGCCGCCAACTCCAAGTTCATGGGCCCGATCCTCGTGCTGGATCAGGACGGCCGGGTCATGGCCGACTCGACGAAGCTCAACCCGATTCGGCAGTCGCATGCGGACGCCGACTATTTCCTGGTCCATCAGCAGAACAAGGTCCAAGGCCTTTACCTCAGCCACGTGGATATTGACGGCGCGGGAGACTACGTAGTCGGCGTCAGCCGCCGGATTTCCACCGTTGACGAATCCTTTGCAGGCGTCGTGGTCGGGACATTGCGCTTGCAATACTTTCTCGACACGTTCCGCAAATTGAACCTCGGGCCTGAGAGCTCGATCACCCTGTTGCAAACCGACGGCACGGTGTTGGCTCGAGAGCCATTCAAGGCGAGCGACTATGGACGCAAGGTGGACAGCGAGGAATTTGCTTTGAGCGCCAGTTCCACCGCGCCGGTCAGGTCGTTCCGGCGAATGTCAGTTCTGGACGGGGTCGAGCGGTTGTTTGTCCACGCACGCGTCGGTGATCTGCCGCTGATCGTGTCGGTCGGAATTTCGACCGGGCATATTGATGCCGGCTGGCGCAACAGCGCGCTGTTCATCGGCCTGATAACGGTTGCGCTCTGCATCATTACCGTCGTGCTGGTGCTCGTGCTGCGCAGCGAGTTGCGCCAGCGACGCGAGTTTCACGACCAACTCGCCGCCCTCGCCAGCACCGACGCGTTGACCAAGCTGGCAAACCGACGCGGCTTCGACCTTGTCGCCGAGCGGGAATTCAAGCGGGCGGGACGCACCGGCGAACATCTCGGTCTGCTGATGATCGATGCCGATCGGTTCAAGGCCTATAACGACCACTATGGTCATCAGGCCGGCGACGAACTGCTCTGCAGCATTGCAGACTGCATTGCCGATGCGGCGCAGCGCGGCACCGATTTCGCCGCGCGCATCGGCGGTGAGTTCGCGAACATCATCACTCCGACGCCGGCCCCAACCAGTCGTCGTGCTCGACAACATCCTACGTCGCAATCGCGACTGGCTACGCGACTTTACCGCGTATCCTTGATGCCTGGTCCCGGCGGGTCGTTGGTTACGCGAGCTGCCGTTGGATCGATCCGCGCCACGTTTGTCTGTGCTCAAGGCCGCCATCAACGCTCGCAATCCGGCACGGGGTTGCGTGCATCATTCCGACGTGGCTCGCAATACGCTTCCGAACCCTATCGCACCGATTTGCGCGATCACGGCCCCGAAGGGTCGATGGGTCGGCGCGGCAATCCCTACGACAACGCCAAGGCTGAGAGCTTTATGAAGACCCTCAAGGTCGAGGCCGTGTATCTGATGGATTACGAAACCTTCGAGGACGTTACCGCCGATCTTCCACGCTTCATCGACAAGGTTTACAACACCCGCAGACTTCACTCCGCCCTGGGCTATCTAAGCCCAGCGTAATATGAGGACCGCCACGCCCGGCAACCTGCCGAGAACTGCTGCCTGAAGCTGTCCGCTATCAGGGGCGCACTCCACAATTCAATGCCTGGATGTCCGCTTCTGACCGATACTGTTGAAAAAGGTGTCGCGCTCATCGGGGCCTCGTGATTTCGTTCGTTTGATTCTTGCGGCGACGGAGGCGGGTCATGATGGGCCGGCAGACGGGCGATCAGAGCCAACTTTTCTACCTGTTCAACCTCGAAGAACGCATTCCGGCGAGCCATCTGCTTCGTCGGATCAATCCAGTCGTGACGCATGTTCTGGCTGGCCTGCGCGAGAAGCTGGAGCCTTTCTATAGCGAGTTGGGGCGCCCTTCGATCGATCCCGAGTTGATGATCCGGATGCTGATTGTTGGCTATTGCTACGGCATCCGCTCCGAGCGGCGGCTATGCGAGGAGGTCGAGATGCACCTCGCATATCGGTGGTTCTGCCGGCTCGATCTTGATGACGGGGTGCCTGACCACTCGACGTTCTCGGTCAATCGCCATGGTCGTTTCCGCAGCAGCAATATCTTCCGGCAACTATTCGAGGCTGTGGTGAGGGCCTGCATGGATGCTGGCCTGGTCCAAGGTGAAGGCTTCGCCATTGATGCCAGTGTGATCGAGGCCAATGCCAGCCGCTATCATGGCAAGACGCCTGACGAGATCGATTGGTCGGCACCAGAACGCCAAACACGTGCCGTCGTCGAGTTCCTCGGCGCAATTGATGACGACGTTCCAAACGCCGATCGCAAACTACCGAAGGTGATCTCGCCGGTAGACCCATGCTCGGCCTGGACGGCGAAAGCCAATAAGCGCGTGCAGTTCGGCTATGGCCTCAACTACCTGATTGATACCGGCCCGGCTGCCGTCATCCTCGACGTTGAGGCGACCCCCGCTCGCACCTACGACGAAGTTGCGGCAACCAAGCCGATGCTTGAGCGGACCGAAACGACATTTGGTGTAAAGCCCAACTGGCTTGCCGGTGACACGGCCTATGGGGTCGGCAGGCTGCTGGCCTTGCTTTGGGAGAAGGGTATTACGCCGCATATTCCGGTTCGGGACTTCAGCCAACGCGATGACGGTACGTTCTCCCGCAGCGACTTTACGTTCGTCAAAGATCGCAACAGATACGTTTGTCCGGCGGGCAAGCTTCTGAAGACAACGGGCCGCATTCTCGCGGGCTGTGTGCTGCGCAATACGGCGAGCACCTACGACTGCGGCCCTTGCCCGCTCAAGCCGAAGTGCTGCCCGAACACTCCACAACGCATAGTCCCCCGCGACGTCAACGAGAATGCCCGCGATCATGCGCGAGCGCTCGTGGGGACTCCGGAATTTGAGAAGTCACGCGATGCTCGCAAGAAGGTCGAGATGCGGTTCGCACACCTCAAGGTCCATCATCACTTCGAGCGGATGCGATTGCGAGGGCTCACTGGCGCCCGTGATGAGTTCCAACTCGCGGCTACGGTCCAGAACCTAAAGACGATTGCGAGCTATCTCTGGCGGCCCCCGCCGAACCACTTGGTTCATTCTCCAGCGTAGGCATAGGACTCGGCGGTCATCGAACCTTCAAGTCGCCGGCACGCGTGCAGTTACCGCCGGCGATCGAGGCTAAAACTGGCCAACAAAGGCTCCAATCGAGAGCCCCGCCACTCTAATCTCCGACTTTTTCAACGACATCGACCCGAAGCGGACATCGGCCCCTTCCAGAATGCTCCGCTGAACCGCTACGATGCCTCGTCCCAGAGCCTTGGGGGATCATGAGGCGGCGAGAATTTCTCGGTGCGTTGGGTGGTGCGGCGGCGGGATGGCCGTGTTGCCTGATGCTCACCCTTTTTGCTGCGCTTTGATCTCGCCAAATTTGGCCAGCGCTCGCGCGAATATATCATTGAAGAGCCACATCGAATCCAGAATTTCGCGCATGGTTGCAGATGTTTTCGCTCTGTCGGCCTTGCCAAAGGCAAACATGCTGTTATTTCGCAAGTATCCCATGATACGCGGTTCGGAAATCCTGTAATTAATCAAGTCGCCTGAATTGAGCGCGGATTTGGTCGGACTGGGAATGATTTGGATGAGCTCAAAAAATCTCATTTGATCGATTGAGTTCGGCAAGGCTTTCATGATTGCCGGTATTTTCGGGAAAAGGTCCGCGTGCGCGTTCATGAGGCCGTTTCTCACAGCCGTCCAGTGATTGTATCGCTGATCTGAATTGCCAACCTGCGCTTCTTCCTGGTCGTCGCGAGCGTTCAGTTTGGGGTCAAGGGCTGCGATGGACTTCTTGATTGCCGCCCACTTCTTCTGACCATTTTTGTCCTCAGATACCCCCGTCTGAAAACTTCCTTTGTAAGAATTCGAGCGCGCATTACCTATGTTTTGATTGCCATTTGTCTCGGCAAAGAAGATGGCCAGACTGATACGGCCTGCGACTTCGGCATGTGCCACATCGAGGCCCTTAATCCGCGCAATCGCGGTCCCCAGATCGACAACGTCCTCAAAGGGCGTATCGGATTTCTGCGCATTGGCGGGTGGCGCCTGCATGATGCCGAAAAGATTCTTATACTCGTCGATAAGCGGTTCAGTGTCGGCATCGAGGTATGCCGGAGGAATTCCATATTTGTTGGGTCTCCCGATTTTAGACGGCAGCGCGTCGGTGAGGTCTTTGTACGCGCCCATCATGCTGATGCGAGCACGATAGAGTGCTTGTCCCGGTAAGCCAGGCAGCTTTTGATTCGAATTGATCTGTGCGCGCCGCTCGCTCAAGATCGACCTGAAGTCCTGTACTGTTTTGTTGTAGGCATTGAGCGCATCCGACTGTGATTTGGTGAGTGTTGCGGGCTGACCCATCGCGAAGGAGATGAAACTGAGATTGCCGATGTCGACCGGGAGTCCGACCAGATATGCGAGGCCGCAAAGTCCAATTACAGCTAGCAAACGAGGATAGTTGACGATACGCACGACCACTCCTCCGCGATCGCTGAGCTCGAGCGGTTTTGCACGTGGCTTGGCGGTGCGGAAGGCGGTGTCGGTGAGTGCCATGTGTTGGTATCCGACCACCGTCGAAGTGTTGGCACCAAGCACCGATACCAACAAATTTCACGGCTGGAGGTACACTTTGGCGAACACCGCCGAAGATGTCATCTGTTAAGTGACGGTTTTGTTTTGGGTTTCAGACGACCGCGGCCATCTGCGAACATGAAGCGGTGCCCAGGTGCGGACGCAGATCGGCGCTTCGCCGTCGAACACCTCGACGCATACATGCGCGTCAAACCAAATCGGTATCCGTCGTTTCGTCAGTATCGGCGGGCTGATTTGCTTCGGGCCCGACGTCGTCGATCAGCACCGGCAAAGCCGCCCCGCTATGTCGACCGCATCTTCAAGGGCGAAAAACCGGCCGACCCTGCCGGTGCAGTTGCCGAACAAGTACGAGGTGATCGTCAACCTCAAGACCGCGAAGGCGCTCGGCATTACCATCCCGCCGACGCTGCTCGCCCGCGCCGACGAGGTGATTGAATGAGTTTGGCCGATGTCTGCTTCTGGCATTGGTGCCGGTCTAGACGCTGCGCGCTACTCCGCTTTTATGTTGGCTTCCTTCACCACCTTGCCCCACTTCTCCAGCTCGGCAAGGAAGAACCGGCTGGACTCTGCTGGGCTCATCTGCACGATCTCCGCACCGTCCTTGGCGAACTGATCCTGCACCTCGTTGGTGTTCAGCACCGCCATGATCTCCCGGCTGAGCCGGTCGATGATCGGCTGTGGCGTGCTGGCCGGGACCGCGATGCCCCACCAGTTGCCCGCCTCGTAGCCCGGCACGCCGGCCTCGTCGATCGTTGGCACATCGGGCATGAGAGGCGATCGCTTGGTGTCGCTCAGCCCCAGCGCCTTGAGTTTCCCGGAACGGATGTGCGGCAACGACGAGAGGGGGGAGGTGAGCAGGACCTGGGTGTGACCACCGATCACGTCGATCGTCGCCGGGCCACTGCCCTTGAACGGCACGTGCTCGACCTCGATGCCCGCCATCGTCGCGAACAGGACGGACGAGACGTGCGTGAAGCTGCCTATGCCGGCGTTCGCGAAAAACAGCTGCTTCGGCTTTCCCTTGGCAAGTGCGATCAACTCCTTCACGGAGTTGGCCGACACCGACGGGTGCACGGTCAGCACGTTGACACCCTTGGCGAGCATGGCGACCGGGATGAAGGCGCGGCGCGGGTCATAGGGGACCCTGTGGACCCACGGGGTGACGGCGTGAGAGAACGAGATCATCAACAGCGTGTGGCCGTCGGGCGGCGAGTTGACCGCGAGTTCAGTGGCGACGATGGTGGCCGCACCCGGCCGGTTTTCAGCCAGCACCTGTTTGCCGAGCCGTTCACCAAGCCGCGCGGCGATCGCGCGCGCCACGATGTCCACGCTGCCGCCGGGTGCGAATGGGACGAGCAGCCGGACCGGTTTGGTCGGATAGTCCTGCGCCGTGGCTGCGGCGGTGAGCGCGAGCAGCAAGGCTGCGGCCTTGAGCAGGGTCGTGGAGATGGGCATGCGCATCGGCTCGCCAAGGTTCAAAGCCCAAGTCTAAAGCATGATTGCGAACAGTGGAGACTGATACTCGAAAAAGATCATGCTTCGGCAAGGCGCCGGTGCCGGGCAGCTGGGGATTGGCGGCGCTGCGGAATCGGGCTCAGTTAACGCGATGAAGTCGGTTCTCAACCACGATGGAACCTGGAAGACGGTCAGCGAGCTTTGTTCCGAGCACGCGTGCCAGGACGTCGTTGGCGCCACCCGCCGCAAATGGCGAAATCAATCGGATCGGCCGCGTCGGGTAATTCTGGGCCTGGACCTCTGCCTGCGCCTGCAGGGTTAGAACGAGACAAGCCAGCGCCAAGAGCAATGGTCTCATGTCAGCTCCTTATTGGACATTGTCTTGAAAGCGCGGGGTCACAACCCGAGCGCATAAGACGGCCGGCGTGGGTCGGCACCGCCCTTGAGTACGCCGGACTCCTCGTCGGAAACGACCGTACAGACGGCGCCGGCGAGCCACGTCCAATCGGGCCACCATTCAACCTTGTGGCCCAGGCGACCGAGCGCCTCGCCAGTCGACCGGTCGATCCGGCTTTCCAGATTAAGCAGGCCTGGATGATAGGCGTGCGGCTCGAACGAGGAGGGAAAGCTGTAGGACGCGACGCGCGGCGCCTCGACCGCCTCCTGCACCTCCATGCCGAACAAATGGATGTTGAGGAAGAGCTGCATCATCGCCTGGGTCTGCACGTCGCCGCCGGGGGTGCCAAATGGCATTTTCATCTTGCCGGGTTCAATCGCAATCGCCGGACTGGGCGTGAGCCGCGGCCGCTTGCCGGGGGCTACGCCCGACGGATGATCCGGGTCGCCCCAGTTCTGGCTCCCCCGCGGCGACGGAATGATGCCCAATTCCGGAATCACCGGGGCGTTGTAGGAGCCATCGCTCGGCGTCGCAGCGAACACGTTGCCGTGCTGGTCGATGACGCAGACGTGCGATGTGTCGAGTTCCGGCGCTGAGAAGGCGCGCTCCGGCACCAGTACAGCGCCATGGGTGCTGCGTTCGGCGGCGAGCTTGCGCGGATCGCCAGCCGGCGGCATTTCCGGCCAGGCCCGATCCGGGCGGATCATCTCGCGCCGCTTGCGCGCGTAGTCGCGCGACAGCAGCGCCTCGATCGGCACGTCGACCATGCGAGGGTCGCCGAAATACGCCTCTCGGTCCGCAAAGGACAGTTTCACCGCCTCGGTGATGCGGTGCAGGTAGCCGATGGAGTTGTGCCCCAGCTTGTGCAGCTCGGCCGCATCCAGGAGGTTGAGCGCCTGCAATAGCGACGGCCCTTGGCACCAGGGGCCGCAGGCGTAGAGCTTGATGTCGCCGAACGATGTCTCGACTGGCTCGTCGAAGCCCGAATGATAGTTCGCCAGATCCTCGGCCGACAGCAGACCGCCGTTCTCCTTCTGATACTTGACGATGGCACGGGCGATGTCGCCCCGATAGAAGGCATCGCGCGCGGCAGCCAGGCCGATCTCGCGTCCGCGAGAACGCACCGCGGCCTCCTGGTCCACCATGTGTTGAAGCGTGGCGCCGAGCGCCTTCTGCACGAAGACTTCGCCCGGTTGCGGCGGACGGCCCTTCGGCAGATAGAGCGCGACGTTCGACGGAAACGCCCGATACTCGGCTTCATGGTCGGTGATAATCTCCGACATCAGCGGGTAGACGGGAAAGCCGTCGCGGGCGTAGCTGATTGCCGATTGCGCCACTTCGCCGAAGCTCATGGTGCCAAAGCGCTCAAGCGCCGTGATCCAAGCATCAGGCGCCGCCGGCACCACGGTGCGCATTATGCCTTGCGGAATTGACCCGCCGTGGTGTTTCTTGAAGTGGTTGCGATTGAGCGCCTTCGGCCAGGTGCCGAGACCCGGGATCGTGACGATGCGCTTTTCGGCGGCGGAGTAGATGATGATCGGGGCTACGCCCGCGACGTTGACAAATTCCGGCTGCACGACACCCAGTGAAATACCCGCGGCGACACCTGCGTCGATCGCATTGCCGCCCGCTTCCAGAATCCGGAAGCCGGCCTCGGCTGCTAGGTACTGGGTAGCGGCGACCATATGGCGCGTGCCCATGATGGTCGGCCGATGTGCCTTCATATTTTCCTCCGTGGGGCGAACGCTTCGTCGCCTGCATGGAATAGAATGTCATGCCGACCTTGCCCCAGGATTTCCATCGTTTGCAATCTCTATTGTCTGCCGGTCGTGCCGCCAACCAAGTTCGAGCTGGTGGTGAACCTGAAGACTGCGGAAGGCGCTGGGACCGACAATTTCGCGCGATTTCCGGCGATACGGCGTGGAGACCTCCGGCGATGTGGGTACGCAAGCGAATTGATATTGGCTGGCGCGACTTGTTGGCGGCAGCCGGCTATGCGCTGTTTCCCGGTTCGCGAGCGACGGCGCAGCAATCGGCGGAGCAGACGTGGCCCGGCAGCGATGACGTCATCGCGTGTCTGTCGGTGCGCAGCGGATTGGACCTGATGCTCGGTCAACTCGGTCTGCCGGCGGGCTCGGAGGTGTTGGTTTCGGCTGTCACGATCGAGGACATGGTGACAATCCTACGGCATCACGGATTGGTCGCGGTTCCGATGGACGTGAATCCGACGGACATGTCGCCAAGTTTCAAGGACATAGACCGAGCGATCACATCGCGCACGAAGGCGATGCTGATTGCCCATCTGTTCGGCACGCGACTGCCGTTACAGCCGTTCGCCGAAAAAGCTCAAGAGCACGGGTTGCTGCTGTGGGAGGATTGCGCCCAAGCCTTCGATAGCCGTTACGCCGGGCATCCCGAAGCGGACGCAGTGATGTTCAGCTTCGGCCCGATCAAGACCGCGACGGCGCTCGGCGGTGGACTGTTGCGTGTGCGTGATCGCGAATTGCTCACACGGATGCGGTCGGCTCAAGAGACCTGGCCGTTGTCCAACAGCCGCTCGTTCGTGTCGCGAGTCGCACGGTATGCGGTGCTGAAGTTTCTGTCGGGACGCATCGCCTTTCGTGTGTTTCTGGCGATTTTGAAACTGCTGGGACGTGATCCCGACCGAGTGCTCAACAGCGCGGTGCGCAACTTTCCGGGAGACGGGTTGATTGCGCAGCTTCGGCATCGCTCTCCGACCGCGATGCTGCGTCTGTTGGCTCGGAGGCTGAGGACGTTTCGCACGGATCGGCTTGATCGACAAGCACGGCTGGGCCGACGATTGGCCAATCGGCTGGCATTGGTCGTGGAGTGTCCCGGTGTTGCGGCGGCCGAGCATTCATTTTGGGTCTTTCCGGTCTGTGTTCGCGACTCCGCCCCAATCTTGACGGCCGTGCGAGCGGCCGGCTTCGATGCGTCAGCGGGCAGCCAATTGCGAGCCGTCCCGACAGCGGACGGTTCATTGCAATCAACGCCCAACGCCGCACGCATCACAACCGAGGCCGTATTCCTGCCTCTGTATCCCGAATTGACGGAACCAGCAGTCGACCGGCTGGCCGACATCCTGACTTCACTGCGGCAGAATCCGTGAAAGGTTTGAGCGTTGGCTGCTCGGGATGATGTTAGGCGCCATCATTTACCGATGCCAAATCGATGACCGTCCTCGCTTGGATCGATTCCGGTGGCTTCGGCTTCCGGCCCAAGGTCACCAAGCGCTGCAGCCATGTTAGTTCATGCTCTGGCGTCTTCGGAATTGCGACATAGTGGATCACCAGTTGGTCATCTTCCTTGTCGATGTAAAAGTAATTCAGCCGGTACGAGGGATAATAAACGGCAGGCAATAAACCAAATCGAACCGGGACGCGATGCAATAACTTCAGCCACGTTCCGGTATTGAGGACCACCTGACCTGCCGATCCGAGTCGTTTAAGAAACGCGGCGTGCGTATGCCCGAAGATGAACACCGCTATTTTGTCGTCTCCTCGAAAGACCTCCTGCGCGCCTCTCAAATAAGAATCTTGCGAGTCGAGGTCGGGCATCATCCCTCGGCCCGAGAGAAATTGAAAGCGACGTAGAGTTCGCGAGAGATCGCGCTGAACAAGCGCTGCCGGTATACCGAATAAAATCAGGATTACGGAATTGATGGCGATCACGACCTGAAGGACGTTGTCGATGATCCCAAATCTGCTCATCAGCGGATTGTGAAAAAGGATATTGTAATCAAAAATTCCGACGATCCGAAGCATCTCGCCCGCGATCGCGATGACCGTCAATCCGGCGAGAAGCAAGAACGGCAGCGCCACCCAGCGCAGCACCGAGTTCATCTCGCGGTAAAAGTAGTTCGACAGAATCCAGTCAGGAATCTGCATTGTGCCAACCGAGCGAATATCCTTGAGCCAGTCTCCCTTCCCAAAATCCGAATGCCGGCTTGCGCCGCTCACGAACGTATCGGTGATAAAGTAACCCACAGGGAGGGCGTGGATGTTTCCGTATTCGCTGAAAGCGTTGAAATCGTCACGCTGCTGCCCGTGTTCGATCCAAATCTTCTTGTCGCCTATGGTTCGGATCAGGTTCAGGCTTGTGTCCAGCTGGATGTTGTATGCTCGCAGTTTGTCCGTGAAGTCAGGATTGCAAGCCAGGTCGTAATCGTGATTGCCGACCATCATGGTCACGGTGATGCGCGCGCCGGTGGCTCTGAGTTGATCGAAAATGGCCTGGTGCGCTTTGATGATGTGCTCGAGCTTGTCAATTCCATGCACGAGCGTCAGTTCCCAGAACCCAAACGTATCACCGACGATGAGCAATTCCGTGTCAGAGCTTTCTTTTTCCAGTCCCTTCAGAAAGGCAATGAACTCGGTCGTGTAGTCGCAATGCTGCAATCGGCCGTCGCCGCCCATGTGCAGGTCGCTTACGAAGTAATATTTCTTGGTCAAAGTTACACACGATCCGGTGCGAACAGCCACACGTTCTTCCCATCCTCGACCGGTGTGTAACAGAAGGCCGGCCAGAACCTATCGACCGTACCCGACATATCCGGTGAGAAAGATCGCGATCAGCGAGAGCGTGCAGAGCGTCAGCGCGGTCATTTCCAGGCCCTCGACGCGGGCACCGGCAGGCTATTCGCGGGTATAATCTCGCCGAGATCAGCGAAGCGATATTGTCCCTAAGGGCAACAGCAAGGCTTTCAATTTCGTGTTACGTTTCGGTGTTGTGGCCGACCTTCGGGAGGCGACAGTGCAGAAATTTTTCCCGACGTGCATCGCTGCTGCAGGATTGTTGAGCGGGTCTGCTCTTGCATCGGACTTGCCTACCAAAGCCCCGGTGTACAAGGCTCCAACCGAATGTTCACGTTGGAACAGTACCTTCAAGCGATCGTGACGGTTCTTTCTCTGGTGAATCCTTTCATCTGCGGGGCCATGTTCGCGCAGATCGAGGCGGGGCAGACGCGCGCCACACGATTGGGCGATGCCACCAAGGCGGCGCTGGCCGTGCTTGTCATTCTGGTCGTAGCCGCACTGGCGGGAGCAAGGGTGCTGCAAGTGTTTGGCGTCTCGCTCGACGCTTTTTCGATTGCCGGCGGAGGTGTGCTGATCTGGATCGGGTTCTCCATGTTGCGCGGACATTCACTGCAAGCCCAAGGCTCCTCGAAAGATGGCGCCGCAGAGAAACGATCGCTCACGCCGCTGATCCTGTTCGCGGCCAGTCCAGGCACGATTACCGGAGTCATCACACTCGCTGTTGCGCATTCGAAGCAGGCGCTGCCAGTGACGGCACTCGTCGCAGTCGTGGCAGCTGCAGTCGTAATGTGGGTCGTTATGGTGCTTGTGGCCCACGGCCGGTCTCGCGCAAAAGGCGGCGGCGACCTTCTGCACGACATGGTGACGCGGTTCATGGGATTGATTGTCCTCGCCATGGGCGTGCAGTTCGCGCTGACAGGCTTCCACGATTTTTTCAGCTAAGGTAGCGCTGGGTCGTGCTGAGCGCAGAGTGACCCGCGAGCACCTGAATGTCTCGGAGCGAGCCGCCCCCGGTCGAAATCTTGCGGCCGCGTTCGTGATGAACGTTCGACGCCCGGGGTCGGCGCGCAACCTATCGCACAGCCGGCCGTCTCGTATCGCTTTGCTGACGTCTGCTCATGGAAACTCACCTGACGTCGACCTATCGATGTGGCATAATGCAATCCATCCAGCATGGAGAATTTGCAATGCCACTGCAGCGAGGCGAGGTGCAGGGCTATGACTTCAATCGGATGATTGTTGAGTTCACGATGCTCAATCAGGGCAAGGCCATTCCGTGCGCGATCAGCACCGCGGCGATGGACGATCTGGAAGGTCGCCGTGACGTGAAGCCAGATCGGCGCGTCGATCAGTTTTTGCGGCTGCGCGAAGTCATTGAAGAGCGAGCATCGCGCAAGTTCTTCGACGAGCAGGCCCAAGCCGACCGGCCCGTGGTGTTGCGATCCAACGATTTCCTCAAGTAGTCGCACGGCTTCAAGCTGCCGGACTCGTTCCTGCTGCGCGCCGACGAGGCGATCGAATAAAAATGGCTGATGGAGCTGTTGGCACCGAACCGACATGCCAACTGCAACCGCGAACGTCCGATTTCGGATTAAGCCAGGACCTGCGTCGCGGATGTGGCGATGCGACGGCCCCGGCACCCATGCGTCAGCTATCCTCTGATCGCGCGTTTGCCGTGAGTTGCGTCCGCAGGATTTCGCGCATGTCGCCGTGATGAACGACGGCCACATGACCATTATTCCAGGTGATCGTGACCGCGTCCCAGCTTGTGCCGGTTACAACGCCGCTATCATCGCCGGCACCGTGCCAGTAAACGCGAGCGCCCTTCTTGAGTTGCCTGGATTCGGCGGCGGTCATTGCGTCTCCCTGTTGCGTCGGTGGCTCACGAATCAGACGTTCCCTAGTGGAACGTCCCGTCCTTGAAATTATCCATGACAATGCTGACCGAGATGGAGTTCTGTGGAATGCAAAATTGCTTTGCTATCGAGTTGATCATCGCACTCGCCATATCAATCGAGGATGCAATTTCTTCTCCCCATGCTCCTTCCCCCTGCTTGAGGTGATTGAGCATTCGAACGCTGACCGTGAATGCACCCTCCTCCTGGGTGATCCGCGCATGCAACCGCGTGTAGGTGTGGCGGGTTGAAAATCTAATCGATGCCATGATGGACTTCGCCGCCTCTAAGCTACTTAAGGATCGGAAGCTCCGATCATAAGGGGCCGGCGCAGCTTTCCTTTGGACCAATCCACTGCGCGAGGGGCTAAGCTGCTATCAATGCAGCCCCGCAGGGCGCATAGTGCCAACATGAGCACAACAACACTCAATCTCGCGCTCGGTTTGGTCCTGCTCGCTGGTGCAACCGCCTTCATCCTGGCTGTTTTGGTCTGGTGAAGGCCTGCTGTGCCATGAGTGATCGAATAGCGGCTGGCCGGTGGCAGCTATGCGGTCGCGATGGGGTGAATAGCGGACGTGGCCCGGATAGGCCAATCGACACGATTGACTGCCGGCTCAACCGGTCGACGCAACACCCGCGTAACGCTTACCAAACGCTCGGCTAATCGCTTTTCAAGATTCCCGGCTGCCAGCGATGCCAAAGCTCCGGTTTCTCGGCCGTAGTTAGCCCTTGACGACATTTTTCGCTCATCAGCACGTACTCTCTATCTCTTCTGTTCAAGATAGGTGTTGCGTCGACCGGTTGAGACCACCACCCAAAGATGGGGTAATCGGCCGGCAGCTTGTGGATAGCTGAAGATTTTGGGTGCTGCGCTTCAGGCTGATGGTGAAACGAGGTCCGCATTGAGCGGCCTCAAGCATCAGAAGGAGAAGCGCAGCATGGAGCATTTTGCGGGACTGGACGTTTCGGTCAAGGAGACCAGCGTCTGCATTGTGGATGACACGGGCAGGATCGTTCGTGAAGTAAAGGTGGCGAGCGAACCTGAAGCGTTGCTGGCGGTGCTGAAGAACCCCGCCTACCACTTCAAGCGGATTGGATTGGAAGCGGGACCGCTGTCGCAATGGCTATTCAGTGCTCTCGCTGAAGCAGGTTTTCCAGTGATCTGTGTCGAGACGCGGCACATGCGAGCGGTGTTGAAGGCGCAGATCAACAAGACAGATCGCAACGATGCGCGTGGCATCGCCCAGATGATGCGGGTGGGGCTTTATCGTCCGGTGCATGTGAAGACGCTGCGCAGTCAGAAACTGCGGATGCTGCTGACCCATCGCAAGCTGCTGCAGTCGAAGGCGATCGCCATCGAGAACGATCTGCGCGGCACCTTGCGCAACTTCGGCCTCAAGGTCGGCATGGTTGGGACGGTGAGGTTCGAGGCCCGGATCAGGGAGCTTGTCGAGAACTTCCCGACCTGGCAGCGCTGGTCGAACCGCTGCTCATTGTCCGGCGGACGCTTCGCGAACAGTTCTGCATCCTGCATCGCCGCCTGCTGGCCATCGTCCGGGATGACGAGGTATGCCGGCGCTTGATGACGACCCCGGTGTCGGCCCCGTGGTGTCGCTGACCTATCGAGCCACGGTCGACATGCCCGCTCGCTTCCGCAAATCCAAGTCCGTCGGGGCGGTGTTTGGACTGACATGCGCCAAGTATCAATCGGGCGAGGTCGATTGGAACGGCAGAATATCGCGCTGTGGAGACGAGATGATGCGGGCGATGCTCTACGAAGCAGCTCAGAGCATGATGCGTTCCAAGAAATGGTCCTGGCTCAAGGCCTGGGCGATGCAGATCGCCAGGCGCCGCGGGATGAAAAAGGCGATCGTGGCGCTGGCCCGCCGGCTGGCCGTGATCATGCACCGCATCTGGGTTGATGGCACCGAGTTCCGCTGGAGCCGAGAGCAGGCCGCGGCAGCAGCATGACGACTGGGCAGGATCATATCCGATAGGAGGACACTCGAGCTCCACCCTGCGGTGGAAAGATGTCCCTCGCGGGACGATGGATGAGGTGAGTTCGCATGTCCGCTTGGACCTGCCGTTTGTCTGACGGCAAGGCCGACCCAAAGATTGTTCCGCCTCGTCCTCGGATCCCATGCTGGAAGATGCTATGGGGCGGCGGCGAGGATATTGCATTCCATCGTCGCTGATGTGAACCGATGGAGCGCCCCATGCAGAAGTTGAACGACCTGAGCCGATCCCTCACCGCCCTTGAACCGAACGGCACGCTGATCGCAGTCATTGAGATGAGCCTGTCGAGCTGGCTCGTTGCCGGTATCGTGCCTGGCGTCGAGCGCCAGCCGTTGAAAAAGCTCGCTGTTGACGAGAGCGCATTGCTGAAGCTGCTGCATCGATGGCGAGAGGAAGCGGAGAAAGCAGGACGCAGGATCGAGCGTATTGCAGTCGCCTTCGAGGCTGGCCGTGACGGCTTCTGGCTGGCGCGCTGGCTCAAGGCGCGCGGCATCGAGGCCTACGTCATTCACGCATCGAGTGTGGCGGTGTCTCGCGAGCATCGGCGCGCCAAGACTGACCGTCTCGACACCGAGCTGCTCAAACGCTCCTTTCTCGGCTGGCTGCGCGGCGAGCGTGATCACTGCAAGATGGTCGAGATCCCGACGATGCAGGACGAGGATGCCAAGCGGCCCAACCGCGAGCATGACAGCCTCATCGGAGAGCGAAGTCGGATCGTCAACCGAATGAAGGCAGCGTTGGTTCGGCTCGGCATCCGCGGCTTCAATCCTAAGCTGAAAAGGGCCACCACGCGCCTTGACGGCTTGCGCACGCCTGAGGGCGAGCCAATTCCGCCCAACGCGCTGGCTGAGTTACGTCGCGACATGGAGCGCCGACGGCTCGTCAATAATCAAATCCGGCAGATTGAGGAGGAGCGCCTGGAGCGTATTGAACAAGCGCCCTGTGATGGACCGCACGTTATGGTGCGCCTGTTAGCGCGCGTGATGGGGGTCGGCATAGAGACAGCGGACCTGCTGGTGCACGAGGTGTTGTCGCGAAACATGCGCGACCGACGGGCCGTAGCGCGTTATGCCGGCCTCACTGGTTCACCCGACGAGAGCGGAAGGAAACGCCGAGAGAGAGGACTGGCCCGCTCGGGTAATGCCCGGGTCCGACGCGGCATGATTCAATTGGCGTGGCGGTTCCTTCTACACCAGAAGAACAGCGCCTTGACGAAGTGGTTTCGATCCCGCACCGAGAACGCTCGCGGTACTCGAAAGCCCATGATCGTGGCCTTGGCGCGCAAGCTACTGATCGCCCTGTGGCGGCTCGTGCGGGAGGGCATTGTCCCGGATGGCGTTGTTTTGCGTCCAGCACAATGAACGGAGGACGCTGAAGGCACCACGACAGTTTCGGCCTTGTCCGTACGCTTGTGACGGGACGCCGATGACGGTTCGAGGTGGCGGAAACCCGAGACGCCCCTTGGCTTTCACGCCGACTGGAAGAATGGGTCCGCCGCTTCGGAGCTTCGCTGCCGATGCGCATGACTGCATCATGGTTCGGGTCCTTGGACCTACCGGATACAAGGTTGTGGCGCGATTGAACCGCGCCCGAAAGCGGGCTCCCCTCTGATCGTCATCGCGACCACATTGAGCGTGCTGTCGTGCTCGAAGCCGTCAAGGCTTGGCAAGGGCGAAGCATGCCGCAAGGTTGGTGCGACGCCAACCTTGACAGCTTCTGCGCGCATCGACGTCAGCGATGCGCGGGTCGAGACGAAGAAACGGACTCCGAGATCCATTCAGAAGGAAAAAGATGCGCGACCCTGGCGAATTCCTTGACAAAGAAAGCCCCATACAAGGGCCTTGGTGCCGATTCCGAAGAGAAGCGCGAGCCCGTGAGCGACATCGACACTGCAGTGGTGGATAGTCTGAAAGTGCTTGACCCCAAACGGCCGATTAGAGAAGCGGACATAACCGCCGTCTCGATCGACTGCTCGCACGAGCACTCCGAAAGGGAGGTAGCGCACGTTAGGCAATGTCCGCTTGTCGCGAGTTGACGTGCACCGGCTGGCGGCGCGACACTTAATACTGCTTCAGAGTGGAGTCACACTTTATGCGCGATAAAGATGACGATGTGACTGCGCCGCCGGGCGTCACGCGGGGCCACGTTATGGCGCGAGGTAAGCTCGCCGCCGCGGCGGCCCTCGTGCCTGCGGGCGAGGCGCATTCACAGGGAGCGCCGATGTCCAGCGATTTGACCGAAAGCGAAATCAAAAGTCTCCTTGAACTTCAGCCGAATGCGACCTGCGGCTTTGTGCGCGTGACCTTCGTTAGCAAACAGACCATCGCTCCGGGCGGACTGGCGGAGCCGTTTGCCGATAGCCGGCCGCTCGGGTCGGCGCTCTACTTCATGGTGACGCCGGTCGCGCCGGTGCGGCTGCACCGCATCCGCAACGATCAACTCTATCACTATTACCTGGGCGACCCGCTGGAGGTGTTCCTGCTGCGTGCTGACGGCAGCCACCAGCGCGTCGTGGTCGGGCCCAACATCCGCGCCGGCGAGCGCGTGCAATTGTTGATCCCGGGGAACACATTCCACACTGCGCGGCTTGCTGGCCGCCGCCGTTGGTTCCTCGGCGCCTCGACCGAATGGCCGGGCGTAGTGCCGGCCGATGTGGAGATCGGGAAACTCTGACGAGCTTGCCGCGAGGCATCCCGATATTGCTGGCGAGCTGCGCGCCATCATGGCGTCGGTCGAGCCGGTCGCGACGCCACCAGGTGGGCCGCGGTAGGTCCCCATCGCTTTTAGCGCTTTTGTTGAGACGCAAGAATGCGTCTTGCTCGCTCTTGAGGTGCCGCTGCTCGCCCGCGCCGACGAGGTGATCGAATAGCCGCTCGCTGACGCAGCTATTGATGTGGTGGACGGCGCCCGCTCCCAGCAACGAGCTGCCCTAGGGTGGTCGTTGTGATCGAATTACATCAGGGAGCCCTCGACATGCAAATCACCTTAATCGGTTTGGATATCGCCAAGAACGTGTTTCAGGTTCACGGCATTGACGCGGCCGAAAAGGTCGTCGTCAGAAAGCAACTTCGCCGCGGCCAGGTGATAGCGTTCTTCAAAGCTCTGGCGCCATGTCTTATCGGCATGGAGGCTTGCGCCACGGCGCATTATTGGGCGCGCGAGTTGACGAAGCTCGGGCACCAGGTGCGTCTGATGCCGGCGAAGGATGTGAAGGCCTACGTCAAGCGCAACAAGAACGATGCCGCCGACGCTGAGGCGATCTGCGAGGCGGTGCGGCGGCCAACCATGCGGTTCGTAGCGGTCAAGTCGGCCGAGCAGCAAGGCTCGGCTGATGCAGCATCGAGCACGCGATCTGCTGATGCGCCAACGCACCCAGTTGATCAATGCCTTGCGGGCGCATTTGGCCGAGCTCGGCATAGCGGCTGCGCAGGGACGCGAAGGGATCAAGGAGTTGTTGGCGATCGTCGCCCAGGATGGTGACACGCGCTTGCCGATTGATGCTCATGCCAGCCTGATCGTGCTGGCGGCGCAGCTTCAGGCCGTGCAGACGATGATCGGATCGATCGAGAAGCGGATCGTTGCGCAGCATCGCTCGAGCGAGGAAAGCAAGCGGCTTCAAGACGGTCCCCGGTATCGGGGTTATCGGGGCCAGCACGATCGCAGCGGTTGTCCCGGAAAG
>CAWBFG010000019.1:0-322287 GCA_963787955.1 uncultured Alphaproteobacteria bacterium
TCTCAACGGGTGGACGCAACACTTTATCTTAGACGGAAAAGATGGAGTGTGATGGTGATAGTCAAGGATATCGTCGAGGTTTCACGTGCGGCAGAGAAGACGGAGTTGTGGGATCGCTGGCAGCGAGGGGAGTCGCTGAAAGCGATTGGGCGAGCGTTTGGTAAGCCGTCATCGTCCATTTATTTCCAGGTGGCGCCGCACGGTGGGATTCGTCCTGCGCCACGGCGTCGCTCGAGGTTGGCATTGACGCTCTCGGAGCGCGAGGAGATATCCAGGGGCATTGCGGCGCATCAATCGGCGCGATCGATGGCCAGGTTGCTGGGCCGCTCGCCCTCGACGGTGAGCCGAGAAATCAGCCGCAATGGCGGCTATGATCGATACCGAGCGGCGCCGGCTGATGAGAAGGCCTGGGTCCGGGCTCGTCGTCCGAAGCGTTGTAAGTTGGCGGACAATCCGTGGCTACGACAAGCGGTGGCGAGGAAGCTGAGATTGAATTGGTCGCCCGAGCAGATCGCCGGTTGGCTGAAGAGCGCGTATCCTGGGGATGAGACTGATCACGTGTCACACGAGACGATCTATCGCAGCTTATTTGTTCAAGCCCGCGGCGTACTTAAGAAAGAGCTGCTTCACCATCTTCGATCGAAGCGGACGATACGTCGATCCAAGCGGGCGGCCTGAATGGCGATCGACGGGGGCAAATCAAGGATATCGTCTCAATCAGAGAGCGGCCGGCAGCGGTTGAAGATCGGGCGGTACCTGGTCACTGGGAAGGCGATCTCCTGTCCGGATCGAAGAACAGTTACATCGCGACCTTGGTCGAACGCCATACGCGTTACGTGATGTTGGCGAAGGTGGCCAATAAGGATACGCAGACGGTCGTTTCCGCGCTCATCAAGCAGGCGAAGAAGCTGCCGAATGAGCTGTACAAGTCCCTGACCTGGGACCGGGGCAAGGAGCTTGCGGATCATCGACGATTTACGTTGGCGACCGACATCGACGTTTACTTCTGCGATCCGCAAAGTCCGTGGCAGCGCGGCTCCAATGAAAACACCAATGGCCTGCTGAGACAGTATTTTCCAAAGGGAACCGACCTGTCGGTGTACTCGCAAACCCATCTGAACAAGGTAGCGCGTCAGCTCAACGAACGGCCACGAAAGACCTTGAAATTCCAGACCCCAGCAGAGAGATTTAACGCCTGTGTTGCATCGACCGGTTGAGCCCGCACCCAATAACGGACATGGAACGGATCGGGTCGGATGTCCGCTTTGTGCCAATCGTCATTTCGCGCCGCAACAAACAGCATCCCTATTCGATCACCTCGTCGGCGCGGGCGAGTACGGTGGCGGCAAGGTGAGGCCGATGGCTTTCGCGGCCTTGAGGTTGATCACCAGCTCGTACTTGGTCGGCGCCTGCACCGGCAGGCTGGCGGGCTTTTCGCCTCTGAGAATGCGATCGACGTACCGAGCCGCCAAGCGGTACTGCTCGTGTTCATCAGGTCCGTAGGAAGCCAGGCCGCCGCTGGCGACATAGTACCGGAAGGGATAGACCGCAGGGACTTTGTAACGTGCGGCCAAGTCGGCAATGAATTGCGGGCGGTTCGCGCCGAAGCCGCTCGCGGTCACAACAAGCCCGCCATTCCCCTGTTCCGCGAATTGCAAGACGGTGTTCCTCACCCACATGCATTCGGATCACACGGTCGGCTTTCCTGATCTCATCTTCACGCCGTGGGTGATGGGGAGGAAGGAGCCGCTTGCGGTCTATGGCCCGAAGGCATCAAGGCGATGACTGTGCACGTCCTGAAGGCTTGGCAGGTCGATATCGACGCCCGCACCAATGGTCTCAACAAGCACAATCCAACCGGCTATACGGTGAACGCGCACGAGATCGCGCCTGGCGTCGTCTATCGGGATGGCAACGTCACGGTCACGGCATTTCCCGCGCACACGAGGAAATGGTTGATTCGTTCAGCCACCGATTTGAAACGCCGGACCGCACCGTCGTGATTTCGGGGACACGTCACCGACAGGCGCTAATCGACCACAGCCGCGGCTGCGACGTGCTCGTCCACGAAGCCTATTCGATGGTGGCTTGTCGCAGCGGCGCTCGCCCCTCCCCGGAATTCCGCCGAAGGCATCATACCTCGTCGGTCCAACTCGCAGAGATCGCAAACACAGTGAGGCCCGGCCTTCTGATTACTTATCATCGCTCGAATGTCGGCGAAACAAGCTTCAGGCTCGGATCAGGAGGACGTCCTGATCGAGGAAAAAAAGCAGGGCTACAAAGGCCGCGTCGTCGCTGCAAATGATCTAGATGTTTTCTGACGAACGTCGTGGTGGTCGTCGGCCCGGCGCGCGTCATAGACGGCAGCTGCTTGGCGATCGTCTCGACAGTGACCACAGTGCGCTCGGCCGCCGCGGCGATCAGACTCGGCGACGCGAGCCTTGATGTCCGGCGGCGAGGCCATCCTCGATGCGTTGCCGTCGATCGCGCTTGAAGCCGGCCAGTTCGTGGGCGTCGACCTCACTCTCGCGTGCAAAGGGATCACACCGGAAGCTGGGAGGCTCGGGTCTGACCGCAACGGTTCACTGCCGTTGCGGCCCGCATCGGGAAGGTGAGGAGCCGTAGCCGATGATGCACGGACCCGAGAAGTCTGATCCTGCCATAGTAGCTGGGAAGCCGGCGAACAAAGCGGAGTAGTCCGCAGCGGAGTTGGTGGAGCCAAGGGCAGGGGCCAAGGGGAATGCGGGTCAACCAAGCACGCGCCGAACTCAGAGCCGGATAAGTGTGACATAGGAAGGCGGGAGCCGTATGCGCCGCACGTACGGATCTGTGCGGGGGGCGCGAGGTAACTCGCGGCCCTACCGCGAAGGGCGGCGAAATCGATTAGCGAGTCGCGCTGATGACAAGCGCGCGCATGCGACCTTCGACGGCGCCGCTACCGAACCGATTGGTCAGCGCCTCAGCGGCCTTGTTCGTCGCCTCTTCCAGACCGGATGCGTCGCGTGCCTCGATTTCATTTCGCAACGGAGTGCCGTGACAGTAGGCGACTGCCGGATGCCGGGGCGAAGGCGCGCGGCTCGTGGCGTCCACCGGGTCGATTGAAATCTTGTCAAATCCTGCCGCGGTCAGTTGCGCGTGGATCTCATCCGGCTCGTGGTAGCCGTGCGGCGTGCGTGCCAAGAATCGCGGCGGGTCCTGCGGGAAAATCTCTGCCAGCGCTTGCGTCACCACGTCGGCGAACTCGTTGTCTGAAATCTTGTCCCAGACGTTGAAAAGGAGGCGTCCGCCCGGCTTGAGCACGCGGCGCGCCTCCCGGTATCCTTGAACCTTGTCGGGAAAGAACATCACGCCGAACTGGCAGGCCACCACATCGAACGAGCGATCCTCGATCGGCAGCGCCAGCGCATCGGCCTGCCGCCAAGTCAGCCGCGGATCGGACTGCCGCGCGGCTGCCTGATTGAGCATCGGCTGGTTGAGGTCGGTCGCGACGATACGCACGGCCTGCGGCAGCCGCGTCGCGATGGCCCGGGTCAGCACGCCGGTTCCGGCCGCGGTTTCCAGGAGGTGCCGCGGCCGCGCATCGATAATTCGCCCGGTCAGGTCGTGCGCATAGGTTTCAAAGATCAGAGGGACAAGAAAACGATCGTAGATTTCCGGGATCGAGCCGCCGAATACCTTATCAGTCGCGGCCATGAGATCACCACAGGTGCTAGCCCTAGAGGCCATGCCATGCAGATGAGCGGCGGGGGCGGCAGAACGTCACGTAGCCTTCCCATGTCCTTCCCAAGGCAATTTTCTGGGAAGGTTCGGCGTTAGTAACTTCTTATAAGTCTTTGAATTCACTGGTCGGAGCGCCGAGATTTGAACTCGGGACCCCCAGTCCCCCAGACTGGTGCGCTAACCGGGCTGCGCTACGCTCCGACAAAAAACGTTTACGACGCCGGCTTTGCGCGCGCAAGGCTTGGACGGACAACGGCGGGACGCCGTTCGGCGATCATTGCGCGTGGCCGCGATGTGGAGGTGACGAATATCCGCGTCGCCGCAATCAAGCCCCACAGCACGCCCAGCAGCAGGAAGACGTGGCGCCAGTGATCGGTGTCAATGATCGCGCTCTCGATCATCATGCCGGTGTAAGCCGAATAGATCGCGATCATGGCCGGTTGCCATGGCGTCGTCACGAGGAGATAGCGCAAGCCAAACGCCAGCGTGAGCAATGTCAGCGTCGGATAGCAGACGCCGGCGAGCCAACCGCCCGACATGAAAGCGTTGAGATAGGAATTGTGCGGATCCTCCGGAAAGATCTTGCTGAATTGTAGCGGGCCGATGCCGAGCGGTACGTCGAGCGCAAGCAGCGCGCCCAGCGCATGGCGGCCGAAACGTCCGAGCTGGCCGACGTCGTACTCCTGGTCAAGGCTCATGCGCTGCTTGAACAGGTTGGCCACCGTCTCCATCGACAGCAAGGCAGACAGGAGCAGTGCCAAGGCAGCGACGCCGGCCATGGCGATGAGAACGATGCGCAGGCGCTGATTGGCCGACCGCGTGGTGAGGAAGGTCAACGCCAATGTCAGGGCGCCGGTGAAACCGAGCTGCCCCCACGCTGCGCGCGAAAACGACAGCAGAACTGCAATCGCAGAAAATCCCAAGCAGAAGCATGCCGTACATGGCTTGTTTGAAACGTCCGGCAACGATCATTTGCAGCGCGAGCAGGGCCGGCAGAATAAGAAACGCGCCAAACACGTTGGGATCCTTGAAGGTGCCACGCGCGCGGTCGTAGAGCAGCAACAGCTCATCTGAACCGGGGATCAGCCGGAAATATCCGGCAATGCCGGCCAGTGCAGCGATGAGGCCGGCAACCAAGCAGCCGCGCAGCAGCGCATCGAGCCGCGCCTGTGTGTTGGCGCAGAGCATCATGGCAAAGAATATTGCGGTTGCAGCGAGGTACCACGACGTCACGATCCAGGTCAGGACGGACGTTTCCCCGAGCAGTTCGCTCGCCGAGATCGTGTAGCCGATGTTGATCAGGATGAGGAGGAATACCAAGGGCAGTAGCGTCAGCCGTAGTGTCAACCCGCTGAGCATGAAAACCAGGATGGCGGCGAGCGAGGCGACTTCGTAGGGGCTGGGCTCGATGAACACCAGCGCGCTGGCCGCTCCGGTGAGCCAGAGCAGCATCAGGCGCAGCCGCTCCGCACGTGTCGGATGCTGCTGCTGCGGCCACGAGAGCGTCGCGGTCGGTAGCGCTGGTGCGGATGCGGCCACAGCCATCAATAGGCGTTCTCGGACTTGAGCAGCGCGAGCGGTGTTCCGAACAGGATGTACGCGTCGAACAGGACCGACCAGTTCTCGATGTAGTAGAGGTCGTGCTCAACGCGCCGCTGGATCTTCTCGTGGGTATCGGTTTCGCCCCGCCAGCCGTTGATCTGCGCCCAGCCCGTGATGCCAGGCTTGACGCGGTGACGCGCGAAATAACCGTCCACCGCTTCGTCGTAGCGTTGCTCCTGCGCCTTGGCGTGGACTGCGTGCGGGCGCGGGCCGACCAGCGAGAGATTGCCGACGAACACGACGTTGAAAAGTTGCGGCAGTTCGTCGAGGCTGGCCTTGCGGATGAAGCGTCCGACCCGTGTGACACGGGGGTCATCTTTGGTAACGAGCTTCGACGCAGTCGCGTCGGCTTTGTCGATGTACATCGAGCGGAATTTGTAGACCTCGATCAGTTCATTGTTGAAGCCATAGCGCCGCTGCTTGAACAGCACCGGCCCTCGGCTGTCGAGCTTGATCGCGATCGCCGTCAACAGCATCAGCGGCGACAACGCGATTAGCGCCATCGTGCCGACGATTTTGTCGAACAGCCACTTCATCACCACGTCCCAGTCGGTGATCGGCTGGTCGAGCACGTCGAGCACCGGGACGTTGCCGAGGTAGGAATAGGACCGTGGCCGGAAGTGCAGCTTGTTGGAGTGCGCGGACAAACGGATGTCGACCGGCAGAATCCACAGCTTCTTGAGCATCAGCAGGATGCGGCCCTCGGCCGAGATCGGCAGCGAGAAGATCACCAGATCAATCCGGGTGCGACGGGCAAATTCGACAAGGTCATCCACCGTGCCGAGCTTGCGCAGGCCGGCGGCGGACGGCGAGCGATCATCGCCGCGATCGTCGAACAGGCCGACCACGCGGACGTCAGAATCGCGCTGGCTTGCCAGTGCGCAGGCCAGCGCCTCGCCCAGCGGGCCGCCGCCGACGATTGCGGTGCGGCGCGTCAGCCGGCCTTGCTGGGTCCAGTGGCGCACCAGGACGAACAGCGCCTTGCGAAAGGCCAGCAGTGTCACCAGTCCGGTAACGTAGAAGCTACCGAGCCAGATGCGGGAGAATTGATCACCGGCTTTCGCGAAGAACGACACGCCGATCACGATGAGGAAGACCAGGGACCAGGCGGAGGCGAGCCGGAAGTACTGCTTCTCGTGGCCGCGGAATGCCTGGATCTGATAGATGTCGGCGGTCTGGAACGCGAATAGGGACAACACCGCCATGCCGATAATCGCGCCAGCGTAGTGCCACTCAAATCCGTCCTGGGGAACGACGTACCCCAAATAGATTGCCAGCCCGATCAATCCCACAAGCCCAAATTCGATCATCCGCACGGTGCCGGCGAGCACAATCGGGGAGTACGGCGCCGCGAGGCGCTCTCGTGCAGCGATTTCGGCGGTCTCGGGCAGACGCCGCGGTTCGGACAACGGCGTGCCGGATGCGTCGGATGGTGCCGTCGCATTCCGGATGCTGCGCATGTCAAACTGATGAGCCATTGGTGCGCTCGCTCGCGACGCAAGCGCAATCGCCCGGCCGCGTTATCGATGAAATACGGGCCGCAAAGTAGTTAAAGAACTTCAAAAATCCGTTAGTGGGATCGATGAAACTTGGCTGCAATCGCCTCGCCATAAGCGGCCAGGACGCCATCAACCATAACATCTTGCGCGAATTGGCTGCGCACTCGCTCGCGCACGCGTTCTGCGGCGGCTCGTGTCTGCGGCATGTCATCGAGCGCCGTGGTAATGGCTTGGGCCAGGGCAGAAGGATCGCCAGGCAGCAGCAAGGGTTGCGTGCCGTTGAAGATCTCCGGAATTCCGCCGACTTGCGTCGCGATCATAGGGACACCGGCCGCCGCCGCCTCCAGCACGATATAGGGCAACAATTCCGCACGTGAGGCGACGATCAGCACGCGTCCAAGCGAGAAAGCCGCTCGCGCGGGCTGATAGCCGACAAAACGGATGGATCCGGACAGACCGCGTTGCGCTGTCAGTTCGCGCAGCGACTGGCCGTCCGGACCTTCGCCGACAATGGTAGCAGTCAAATTGCGTCCGTTGCTGGCGAGCAGCGCTATGGCCTCAATCAGCACATCGATACCCTTGATGTGGCGCAGTTCGCCGATCGTGACGAGGTCGCTTGACTCCGCTGCAGCCGTTACGGACTGGAATTCGTCAGCGCTCACGCCATTGTGCACGACGCGTGCAATGCTGCGTGGCTTTCCAATCGTCTTCTCAAAGGCTTGTCGAGCGAAATTGCTTTCGAACATGAACAGGTCGGTCCGCCGCATCAGAAACCGCTCGACGGCGCCGTAGAGATGCCCTGGGGTGTCCAGCGTCCGTAGTGCAGCGATCCGCCGTGCGGCGTGTAGACCCGAATACCGGACGTCGGCGCGAGCCGCGCGAACGCGCCTCCCTTGGCGCCGTGGCCGTGCACCACGTCGGGCGCAGTGGCGACGATGGCCTTTTTGCCACATGGCGTACGGCCGCGGCATCACCGAACCCGACCTGCCGTTGCATCGGAAGGCGGCTCACGCCGAGCGCCAGCTGACCGGCCAGGGCGCCAAACTTGGAGTCGGCCTGAGGATTGTCGGTCTGCGCCGCGATGATGCCGACCCGATGGCCACGCACCGCCTGACCTTGCGCGAGATCAACCACATGGCGGAACAGTCCGCCCACCGGCGCCCGCAGCACGTGAAGGATTTTCACCGAGGTCGTGTCCACCATCGTCAGAAACCAGCGCTTGCCGACGGTGACGACGTCGCAGCACGAAAGGTTAAGCGCCATTAACACCTGGCCGCGTTAAAAAACTCTCTCACGTTGCGATTTGCGGCCTCATCTCGTGCGCCCTTAACGGCGCAGCAACCATAGTGGCCTGAAATAGCCGCGGGCGCGGAATCGACGCATCGCGCGACGCGTAGATGCATGGGTCGGTGAGCCGGTTAGGTAGGGTGGACGACGTGGCGGTCATCAACGATGGCGAAGCCAATCTGGGCACGGTCGCCCGGGCACTATGGCGTAACAAGCGATCGATCATCGGTCCCACACTGATAGCAGCGGCCGCGGCCTTCATCGCCGTCAACTTGATGACGCCGAAATACAAATCCGAGGCGAGGGTGCTCTACGAGGGGCGGGAAAACATTTTTCTTCGCCCGGAAGCGGAAAAGACTGTGATCGACCGCGGTACGATCGATCAGGAAGCGTTGGCCAGCCAGGTGCAGTTGGTGCTATCGCGGGACTTGGCACGGCAAGTGATCGAGAAACTCAATTTGGCGGAGCTGCCTGAGTTCAATTCGGTGCCTGACGGCTTCTCGCTGATGACAATTCCACGGTTGCTTGGTCTTGCCCGCGATCCAAATTCAATGTCGCTCGAAGAGCGGTTGCTCGGTGCCTACTACGAGCGGCTCAATGCCTACGCGGTCGACAAATCCCGCGTCATCGTGATCGAGTTCCAGTCTGCTGATCCCGAGCTTGCTGCGCGGGCAGCCAACACTGTCGCCGAGCGTTACCTCGTGTTGCAGCAGGTCGCGAGGCAGGATCAGGCGCGTTCCGCCGGGCAATGGCTGTCCGGCGAGATCGAGAAGCTACGCACCAAGGTTTCGGAGGCCGAGGGCAAGGTTGAGGATTTTCGCGGCAAGTCGAACATCTTCGTCGGCACTAACAACACCAGCCTGTCCAGCCAACAGTTGAGCGAGCTCAACAGCCAGGTTTCCGCGGCGCGCGCGCAAAAGGCGGACGCGGAGACGCGAGCGCGGCTCATCAGCGACCAGCTGCGGTCCGGGCAACCCCTGGAATCGGCGGATGTGACCAACTCCGAACTGCTCCGTCGGCTCGCCGAACAACGCGTGACGCTGCGCGCGCAACTCGCCGAGCAATCCTCGACTTTGCTGCCCCAGCATCCGCGCATCAAGGAACTGCGCGCCCAGATCGCCGACCTTGACCAGCAGATCCGTACCGAAGGCGAGCGCCTGGTGCGGTCGCTGGAGAACGATGCCAAGGTTGCCGGCGCGCGGGTCGACACGCTCAATGCCTCACTCGACCAACTCAAGCGACAGGCAGTATCGACCAGCGACCAGGATGTGCAATTGCGGGCGCTCGAGCGCGAAGCCAAGTCGCAGCGCGACCTGTTCGAATCCTACCTCGCCAAGTTCCGCGAAGCGACCGCGCGTGACAGCATCGCCGCCGCGCCGGCGGACGCGCGGGTCATTTCCCGCGCCATGGTTTCCAACCTGCCGCATTCGCCAAAAAAGGTTCCGATCGTGCTGATCGCGGCGCTTGGCACGTTCTGTCTGAGCTCGGCGTTTGTTGTTACCGGCGCACTGCTCAACAGCGAATCGCCTCGCGCGATGCCGGTCGAATACGATGTCGCTGCTGCTCCCGTGATAGTTGATCGCCGCGCTCCGGCGCGCTCGCCTGATGCAAGAACGCGGGCGAACGACCATGCACCGCAGCCGCCACCCGAGGGGCTGGCTTCAGCGCCGACGCCGGCCACCAGTGCGTCGCTTGCTGCTGTGCCCGCACGCAACCCCGTCGACGACATTGCCGCGGCGCTCAAGCGCGCCGGAGAAGGTGGACGCCGCGTCGCGGTGATCGGTAGTGCACGGGATGTCGGCACGACGCGCACGGCAATCGCCTTGGCACGGGCGTTGGCGCGCCGCTCTCGGGTGGTGCTGGTCGATCTCGCATTCAACGCCCCGAATATTGACGTGATCTCGAACGACCCCTCCGCGCCCGGAATCGCGGAGCTGGTGCGCGGTGCTGCTTCGTTCCAAGATATCATCACTAAGGATCGGTTCTCCCGTGTTCACCTGGTTGCTGCAGGACACATCGAGGGCGACGCGGCTGCGTTGCTCGAATCCTACGTGTTGCTGTCCGCGGTCGATGCGTTGGGACAGAGCTACGACTATCTCGTCGTCGACGCAGGCGCGCAGTCTGACATCGCAATTGGTCCAATCGGGCAGCTCACGGCACGGGCGGTGCTGGTGGCCGGCGCAGCGCCCGAAGGTTCGGTCGGTGGATTGCGCGACGAATTGCTGTCTTCGGGCTTTGCCGATGTCACCGTAATGACGGGTCAGCCGCCTAGCCTCGACCATCTGACGGGCAAAACGGCGGCGGCGTAGGTCCAGGCGGGCGCGTCTTGAGCCTCAGGAACACGATCTTCCGGACCGCGATGGAGGCGCTCTACTTCAGCGGCGCGCATGTGCTGTTCCGGCCGTGGTTGGGTGGCGTCGGCGCAATCATGACGCTCCATCACGTGCGGCCGCCGCGTTTGGACCGTTTTCAGCCCAATCGACTGCTTGAGGTGAACCCTGCGTTTTTCGAGCGGGTAATCCGCCGGCTGCGCCGGTCGGGAACCGATCTCGTCTCGCTCGACGAAATGCACCGCCGCATGACGGAGCGGGATTTCAAAAAACGTTTCGTCTGCGTCACTTTCGATGATGGCTACCGCGATAATCTCGACTTCGCCTATCCGGTCCTGAAAAAATACGAGGTGCCGTTCGCGATCTATGTGGCGACGGGCTTCATCGACCGTGTCGGCGAGATGTGGTGGCTCACGCTTGAGGCGGTGATCGCGAGGAACGAGTACATCGGATTGCAGATGGACGGCCAGGACCGCTGGTTCCACTGCCGGACCACTGAAGAAAAGCGCGCGGTCTATGAGCATCTCTATTGGTGGCTGCGCACGCACAAGTCCGAAGATGATTTGCGCAAGGTGGTCCGCGAGCTTGCCACGCGCTACCACGTGGATATTTCCAAATTCTGTGCTGATCTTTGCATGACGTGGCAGGAATTGGCCACGCTTGCCGCCGATCCGCTGGTGACCATCGGGGCGCATACCGTGAACCACGTGATGCTGGCGAAGGTGTCAGACAAGGCGGTCCGGTCGGAACTCGCCAACAGCCGCGATGTAATCGAGGCCGCGCTCAGCGTTCGGCCGCAGCATTTCGCCTATCCTGTGGGTGACCCGACGTCGGCCGGCCCGCGTGAATTCAAGATTGCAGCGGAACTCGGCTACAAGACCGCGGTGACAACCCGGCCCGGCGCGATCTTTCCGGGTCACGCGGAACATCTCTTGGCGTTGCCGCGCATCTCGTTTAACGGCGAGTTCCAGCGGCCACGCTATGCGCGCGTCCTGGTGTCAGGTGCCGCGACCTCGCTGTGGAACGGTTTCCGCCCCATCAACGTGACATGATGGGCTTCCCGTACATCCATTTGATCAATGGCATTGCCGGCAGCACCCAACCGAGTCCAGCCACCACGTAGTAGGCCCCGGCGATCCAGCCATTGTTAAAGATCGGCGGGAACTGCGCAATCGCCATCGCCACGAGCGCCCAGACGATCACCAGCAGCAGCAGAGCCACAGCGCCGATCAGCTTGCGGATGCGGATGGACATGTCGCGCCATTGATGCAACGGGGAAGGCAGGACTATATCGTCGGGCTTATCCCTCGCAAGCGCCATGACCACACCCTCGACCGCCACGCCCTCGACCGATCGCCGCCGGCGTGCGGTGCAACTCTGGCTGTTCGCGTCGCAGCGCTGATGGTGGTGACGCTGGTCGTCGGCGGCGCCACGCGGCTCACAGAGTCTGGACTTTCAATCGTGGAATGGAGACCGGTGACCGGTGTGGTGCCGCCGCTGTCGCAAGCCGCGTGGCAGGCGGAGTTCAGCAAGTACAAGGAAATCCCGCAGTACCGCGAACTCAACCGCGGCATGGGATTGGACGCGTTCAAGACGATCTACTGGTGGGAGTGGTCGCACCGGTTGCTGGGCCGACTGGTTGGTGCGGCATTCCTGCTGCCGTTCATGGTGTTCCTGTGGCGCGGCTGGATCGAGCCGCGCTTGCAGGTGCGGCTGTGGGCACTGTTCGGCGCGGGCGCACTGCTCGGTGCGGTTGGCTGGTGGATGGTGTCGTCGGGGTTGGCGGGGCGCGTAAGCGTGTCGCAGTACCGGCTCGGGTTCCATCTCACACTGGCGTGCGCGATCTACGCCGCGATCCTATGGACCGCGCTACGGCTGTCCTGGCGCAATTCCGCGTCGGCGTCGCCGCGCCTGCGGGCGACCGCAGTGGCGTTGCTGCTAGCAACGATCTTGCAAATCTATCTGGGCGCGCTGGTCGCAGGGCTCGACGCCGGATTGACCTTCAACACGTGGCCTTTGATCGACGGCGCCTTGATTCCGTCGATCGAGCGGTTGTGGTTCGAGACGCCAGCCTGGCGCAATCTGTTCGAGAACGCGCTGACGGTGCAGTTCAATCATCGCATGATGGCATACGCCCTGTGGATTGCGACGATCCTCCACGCCATCGACGCGGCGAAGCTGCGCGGCCCCATCTTGCAGGGCGCGGTGATGCTTGCGGCCGCCATGACGCTCCAGGCGGTGATCGGAATTGTGACGCTGCTGTTTCAAGCACCGATTGGATTGGCGTTGGCGCACCAGGCAATGGCGATCGTGGTTCTCAGCATTGCCGTCGCTCACGTTGCTCGGGCTATTCCGCAGCGACCAGTTGTACGCGTGCTAGCGGATCAGACGGTGATGACGGACGCGTCGGTTTCGAGGAGAACGCCATGATCGAAGTCACACGCCAGGACAAGGTGGCGGTCGTCAAGCTCGTGCATGGCAAGGCCAATGCGCTCGATCTGGAGCTCTGCGATGCGATTGCGGCTCGCTTCGACGAGCTGCGAAACACTCCGGACCAGGCCATCGTGCTGACCGGGCAGGGGCGCATGTTCTCCGCGGGCGTCGACCTGCCGCGGCTGGTCGACGGCGGCGCGGACTATGTGAGGAAGTTCCTCCTTGCGCTGCACAAGCTCTACGACACGGTGTTCCATCATCCCAAGCCGGTGATCGCCGCAGTCAACGGCCATGCCATGGCCGGCGGCTGCGTGCTCGCCTGCTGCGCCGACAAGCGCATCGCTGCGCAGGACGCCGGCCGCATCGGCGTGACGGAGTTGCTGGTCGGTGTGCCGTTCCCAGCGATGGCGTTCGAGGTGATGCGGTTTGCGACTGCGCCGCAGTATTTTCCTGATGTGATCCTGAGCGGTGCCACGTTCCCAACCGACGAGGCGCTGAAGCGTGGTCTGGTGGATGAGATCGTTGAGTCCGATCAACTCATGGCTCAGGCGCACGCCGCCGCGCAAGCACTAGCGAGATTACCGCCTGCGACCTTTGCGATGACCAAGGGCCAGATCAGGCAAAAGCTGATTGACGGCATGACCAAGGACGGGCCGCGGGTCGATGCGCTCGCCGGGCAGATTTGGACGTCTTCGGACACGCTGGCACATGTCCGCGACTTCATCGCCAGGACGTTGAAGAAAAGCTAAAGCCCGATCTCTTTCAGATACTTTTGCACGCCGGGATGGATATCGGACGCCTTGGGTGCCGCCATCTTGGTGTTCTGCGGCGTGGTTTCGCGGCCCTGTGCAAGACGTTGGACCAGGGCCGGATGGCCCTGATGCAGAGCCTTCGCGAGCCGGTACGCCACATCATCGGGCAGATCGGTGCGCGCCAGGACGTAGCTCCAGGAGCCCACCGAATTGACCGGCTCCTTCTGTCCCTCATAGGCACCGGCCGGCACCGTGATCGGCTTGAGGAAGTTATGCTTGGCGCTGACCTTCGCCACCTCGTCGGGGGTCAGCCCGATGAAGCGGCCGCCGGCCTTCATAATTGCGGTGAAGCCGGGCCAACCGATGCCGCCGCCCCACAGCGCGGCAACGCGGCCGTCCGCCACCATCACCGGTCCGTCGCCCGCTTTCTCCAGATAGTGCGGCTGGAAATCCTTCTCGCGGTCGAGGCCGAGGCCGTCGGTCACATAGCGGCCGAGCAGAGTTAGCCCGGAGGCGCGCGTGCCCCAGGCGATCGGCTTGCCGACTAGGTCGCGCAACTGCTTCGCCGGGCTGTCGCCCTTCACTGCGAACATGCCGGGGTTGGAATAGATTGCCGAGATGATCTTCAGGTTGGTTGGCGCGCGGCCGATGCCGGCGAAAGCCTCGTAGGCCGGCTCGCCCGCGACCAGCGCGACGTCCATCTTGCCTTGTTCCAGCAGCACGATGTTCTCAGCGCTGCCCTTGGTATTGTGCGTTTTTACCGCAAGGGACTGGTCGGTCTCGTTGATGACGGCTGCGGCGTTGTCACCGAACAGTGGAAACCCGCCGCCAGGCGTGGCGGTCGCCATGTTGACGGCGGTTTGTGCGGATGCGGCTGACATTGTGATGGCACCTGCAAGTGCGGTGAGAATGGCAAGTCTGACGAATTCCATTGGAAGCCCCCGGCAGAAACGGTCGGACCAACCGTAGCGCAGCCGTGGGGTAGATCGATACGGGTCAGGTCGCCGCAAGGCCCTGTTCCAGGTCGGCGATGATATCGTCCTTGTCCTCGATGCCGATTGAAAGCCGCACCACGTCGGGACCCGCTCCAGCCTGCGTTTTCTGCGTGTCGGAGAGCTGTCGGTGCGTGGTCGAGGCCGGATGGATGATCAGCGAGCGCGTGTCGCCGATGTTGGCGAGGTGAGAGAACAGCTTCACGTTGGACACGAGCTTGACGCCGGCCTCGTAGCCGCCCTTGAGGCCGAAGGTGAAGACCGCGCCTGCGCCCTTCGGGCAATATTTCTTGGCAAGGTTGTGATAGCGGTCGTTGGGCAGCCCCGGATAGCTGACCCATGCCACATTGGGATGCTTGGCGAGCCAAGCCGACACCGCATTGGCATTATCGCAATGGCGCTGCATGCGCAGCGGCAGCGTCTCGACACCGGTCAGCACCAGGAACGCATTGAACGGCGACAGCGCCGGCCCGATGTCGCGCAGCCCGAGCACACGGCAGGCGATCGCGAAGGCAAAGTTGCCGAATGTCTCGTGCAGCACGATGCCGTTGTACTCCGGCCGCGGCTGGCTGAGCATGGGATAGCGGTTCTCGCGTGACCAGTTGAACGTGCCGGCGTCGACGATCAGGCCGCCGATCGAATTGCCGTGACCGCCCAGGAACTTGGTCAGCGAGTGTACGACGATGTCGGCGCCGAACTCGATCGGTCGGCATAGGTATGGGGTCGCCAAGGTGTTGTCGACGATCAACGGCACGCCAGCCTTCTTCGCGATTGCAGAGACCGCCTCGATATCGGTTATGACGCCACCGGGGTTGGCAATCGATTCGATGAAGATCGCCTTGGTCTTTGGGGTCACCGCGCGCTCGAATGTGCCGATGTCGTCTGGATCGGCCCACACCACGTTCCAGCCGAAGTTCTTGAAGGCGTGGTTGAACTGGTTGATCGAGCCGCCGTAGAGCTTGCGCGAGGCGACGAACTCGTCGCCGGGCTGCATCAGCGAATGCATGACGACGACCTGGGCGGCGTGACCCGAGGCGACCGCGAGGCCGGCGGTGCCGCCTTCCAGCGCGGCGACTCGTTCCTCGAGCACGGCGCAGGTCGGATTGCCGATGCGCGTGTAGATGTTGCCGAACGCCTGTAGGCCGAAGAGAGAGGCGGCGTGGTCGACGTCGTCGAACACAAACGAAGTGGTCTGATAGATCGGGGTCGCCCGCGCGCCGGTGGTGGGATCAGGCTGCGCGCCGGCGTGAATGGCGAGCGTGGCAAAGCCGGGAACGTGTTCGGTCATATTAGGCCCTAATGCTGGCCGCGTCCCCAACGGCGCGGGTCCATGCTTAAGGCGGAACCCTTATCGAACGGGAGGGGGGCGTCAAGGCGAGAGACAGCGCGGGCAACAATTCGCGACGACGCGCCGAAGGCGCACGTCAACGCCCATGCTCCCGTGATAGGAGGACTCAGCGGACCGTTGCGGCTTTGGTCCGCGCCGCCGTGATCGAGACTGGTTTTGAATACTTGTTGAGCACGGCACGGCACGCGGACGAAATCCGGCTCTTGTTCTCGTAAAGGCAAGCTTCGACACGGTCGCGATCTGGAATGGCGTGTCCGCAGACGCTAAACGCATCGTCCATACACGCCTGCCGCTCCTCGGCAGTTTCGGCGATCGCTCCGACCGAGGTGACCGCCACGACAGCGAGCGCTAGCGCGACACCAAATTTCATTCCGCCCTCCTGGCTTTTCTGGCGCCGGAGCGCGCGACGTTGAGCGCTTCGGCGCAGCTTATCTGACAGAGGGACATCAAAAAATATTCAAACAAATCTAGAAAAGTGTTTGTATCGTCGCGAGTCCGCTTCGCTGCTCAGTTTTCGCGCGTGTCCTTTTTTGCCGCCCGGTCGGCGGCGTCGATCGTGCCCCCGATCATCGTGCTCCTGTTGAGCGACATGCGCTGGACGCCCTTGCCGAGCAACGGAGCGCGCTTTGAGCTCAGCGTCCGCGAATTGACCCCGATCCAGCCGATCTCGGACGACAGCCGGCCGTACTCGATTTTCGGGCAACGATTCATGACCACCTTGAGCCCGGCGGCCTCGGCCTTGGCGGCCGCAGCGTCGTCGCGCACGGTGAGCTGCATCCAGATCGTCTGCGGGCGCGGCTGCATCGCCAGCGCCTCGTCGACGATGCCCATGGCGAATTGCGACCCGCGGAAGATGTCCACCATGTCGACCGGTTCGGGGACGTCGGCGAGCTTCGCATAGACCTTCTGGCCAAGGATCTCCTTGCCGGCTTGCCCTGGATTGACCGGGATCATCCGGTAGCCGCGCTCGAGCAGATATTTGAATGCGAAATAGCTCGGGCGGTTGTCTTTCGGCGAGATGCCGACCATGGCAATCGACTTCACCGTATTGAGGATGCCGCGGATGTAGCCGTCGTTGTAATTGTCGTGATTCATCGCGTTTGAACGAATGATCGCGGCGCGATCATCAGCGGTCTTCCCAGGTCGGTGTGCGCTTTTCGACGAAAGCGGAGATGCCTTCCTCGGCGTCACGCACCAATATGTTTTTGACCATGACTTCGTTCGCATAGCGGTAGGCCTCGGGCAGAGCCATCTCGCGCTGGCGATAAAAGGCTTCCTTGCCCAACTTCACGGTCAGGGTAGATTTGGCAGCGAGTTTGCGCGCCAACTTGAACGCTTCCTCGCGCTCGGCACCAGGCGCGACCACGCGATTGATGAGACCAATACGGCACGCCTGTTCGGCTGAAACTAAGTCGCCGGTCAGCAGCATCTCCATGGCGTGTTTGGGCGCAACGTTGCGCGACAGCGCGACCATCGGCGTCGAGCAGAACAACCCGATGTGGACGCCAGGCGTCGCAAATTTCGCAGTTTTCGAAGCGACGGCCAGATCGCAACTCGCAACCAACTGGCATCCTGCGGCAGTGGCAGCGCCTTCGACTGCGGCAATGACGGGTTGCGGCATGCGATGGATACTCTGCATCATCTCGCTGCAGCGGTTCATGAGATCCTGAACGTAGGCTCGGCCGCCATCGGCATCGCGGCGGCGCTGGGTGATCTCCTTGAGATCGTGTCCGGCGCAAAACGAGGCGCCGTTCGCCGCCAGCACCACAGCGCGCACGCGCTTGTTCGTGGCGATCTCGGCAAACGCAGCAGACAGCGCATGCAGCATCGCCTCGGAGAGTGAGTTGCGAGCCTGCGGCCGATTGAGCACGACGAGCGCAACGCCGTCCTTCATGCTGCTCTGGACGACCGGGGCGACGGCGGAACGAGGCGTGGGCGAGGGAGCGTTCATTGAGCCTGCAGTCTTGGCAGTTGCGACTCTTTCATTGTATCCGATCTAGGGCGTCGCGCGACCGGCGCAAGTGAGCTGCGGGAGCGTGCCATGCAAGCGCCGGCGATGAACGTCAAGCAGCTCGAAGACTTTCTCGCCCGCGAATTCTCGCAAGTCTTCCACCCGCAGAGCGGACTCACCATCGAAGCCGCAACTCATTGCGCCGCTCGGGTTCGGCAGGCCTACAGCCCACAATTCGTTCGTCCTGGCGGCACCATCTCAGGCCCGACCATGATGGCGCTGGCGGATTTCACCATGTACGTCGCCGTACTTGCGACCATCGGACCCGTGCCGCTCGCCGTCACCACCAACCTGAATATCAATTTTCTGCGCAAGCCGGCCACGCAGGACCTGCTCGCGGACTGCCGCCTTCTCAAGGTCGGCAAGAGCCTCGCGATTGGCGAGGTGGCGATCCGCTCGGACGGCAGCGAGGACGTGGTGGCCCATGTCACGTCGACCTACTCAATCCCTCGAAAAACTTGACGTTTGCATGTGGTATTAAATTACCAATTCAATAACTATCTGATTTTATGAGATAAAATACTTTTGCCAGGCGTTGACTGGCCACAATGCCTCGATTAGAAGCCCGCGAACCCTGTTTTTCGGCGCCAGTGCGGATCGAAGCCCGATGTCCACGATTTCCACCAAACCAGCCGACGTGCAGAAGAAATGGCTGTTGATCGATGCCTCCGGCTTGGTCGTCGGCCGCCTCGCCACGATCGTCGCCATGCGGCTGCGCGGCAAGCACAAGGCCTCCTACACGCCCCATGTTGATGACGGCGACAACGTCATCGTGATCAACGCCGCCAAGGTCGTGCTGACGGGGCGCAAGCGCGAAAAGAAAGTCTATTACCACCACACCAATTTTATCGGTGGCATCAAGGAACGCACCGCCAAGTCGATCCTCGAGGGCAAATTTCCCGAACGGATCGTCGAGAAGGCGATCGAGCGCATGCTGCCGCGCGGTCCGCTCGGCCGCGTGCAGCTCGGTAATTTGCGTGTCTATCCCGGCCCCGATCACCCCCATCAGGCACAACAGCCCGAGGCGCTCGATGTCGGCGCAATGAACCGCAAGAACAAGAGGAGCGCTTGACCATGGCCGAAACCATGCAGTCCCTCGATCAATTGTCGGCGCTCAAGCCGGCGGCGCCCGAAGCGCCGAAGTATGTACAGAAGCTCGACAAGCAGGGCCGCGCGTACGCCACTGGCAAGCGCAAGAATGCGGTAGCCCGGGTCTGGATCAAGCCGGGCGCGGGAAAGATTGTCGTCAACACTCGCCCGGTCGAAGTTTTCTTTGCCCGTCCCGTGCTGCGGATGTTGATCCAGCAGCCGCTGGTGGCGAGCAACCGCAACGGTCAGTACGATATCGTCTGCAGCGTCTCCGGCGGCGGGTTGTCAGGCCAGGCCGGTGCGGTGCGCCACGGCATTTCGAAGGCGCTGACTTATTTCGAACCGGACCTGCGCAGCGTACTCAAGCGTGGCGGCTTCCTGACCCGCGACCCTCGCGTGGTCGAGCGCAAGAAGTACGGCAAAGCCAAGGCCCGCCGCTCGTTCCAGTTCTCCAAGCGCTGACGACGCTGCATCGAGCGGCATAGAAGCGGCGCGCGGCAGCGCTCCTTCTCATTTGATACGTTTTCTCTTCGCGTTTTGTAGATTGTTTTTGCGAAAAGCCTTCGGAAAAGCGCAAGGCTCCCGAAAACTCCATAAGGCAATTGTGGCGGCGCGGCAGAACGATTTGGCCGCGCGGCGACAGAATGCGTCGCCTTACCGTTGCCTGAAGAAGTCAGGACCCGATGTCGCTCGATACCGCCACGCTGTTCACCGTCGCAACCTGCGTGACGGGCTTGCTCGGTGTATTCATCCTCGTCGTCTGGGTGCACGAGCGCGGCACGCGCGCGCTGGCGTGGTGGGGTGCGGCTTACCTGCTGGGCGGCTCCGCCGTTGGCCTGTGGGGAGCTCAGGGTGGCGTATCATCGATCGGGCAGGCGGCGCCGAACGCGCTTCTGTTCATCGCGTGTGGTCTGATCTGGAACGGCGCGCGGATCTTTCACGGCCGTTCCGTACTACCGGGCGGATTGTTCGCTGGTGCGGTCGCCTGGGCCGCGGCGATGCAGTTCTCCGACTTCGCCGCATCCGAACACGCACGGGTCGTCCTGTCGTCACTGGTCATCGCCGGGTACACGTTTCTCACCGCGCTTGAATTGCACCGCGACCGGCGCAAGGACCTCGGGAGGTCGTGGCTCGCACCCTTCGTTCCGATGCTGCATAGCCTCGTCTTTCTGTCGCCGATTCCGTTGACCCTGCTCACGCCGGCCGGCGCATCGTCGGACCGCTGGTTCGCGCTGATCGTGCTGCAAACGCTGCTCTACGTCGTCGGCACTGCATTCATCGTCGTGATCATGACCAAGGAGCGCGTGGCGTTGGGTCATAAGGCTGCGGCGATGACCGACCCCTTGACCGGATTGTTCAATCGCCGTGCCTTTTTCGAAGCTGGCCAACAGCTCATCACACGACAGGCAAAAACCAACGCGTCCGTGAGCGTCCTGGTGTTTGACCTCGATCATTTCAAGTCGATCAACGATCGCTTCGGACATGCAGTCGGCGACGATGCATTGCGCCTGTTCGCTGCGATGGCGCGCAGCAACCTGCGCGCCGCCGACGTTCTCGCCCGGCTGGGTGGCGAGGAGTTTGTCGCGATCCTGCCGGCGGGCTCGGCTGAAGCTGTGATGATCGGCGAGCGGTTGCGCGCCACGTTCCAGGCGGCCGCTGTGGATGTTTCCTCGCGTCGCGTGAGCGCAACGGTCAGCATCGGGGTTGCCACGTGGGTGACGCCTGCGAACATCAACATGCTGCTGGAACGCGCTGACGCGGCGCTCTATTTGGCCAAGTCGAAGGGCCGAAATCGGGTCGAACTGGCGGTTAACGAAACGCTTCCCGAGCCGTGCGCGCCATCCGACCAGCAACCACGACGGACGCTTCGAAGCGCGATAGCACCCTGGAAACCGGTGCGGATTGGGATCGCCAACCGGACGTTTACCCGCGCCTGATACCGTCGCGCTCATGTGGCGCGTAGTGACCCTCATGCGGCCCCAAGCCGCCGGCCTACAGGTTGAAGCGCAGCTCGCACGCGCCGGCCTGGCGTTGGCCTGTCCGTATTCCAGCTCGGACGAGTATGAGGCCGCCGTGATCGCCTCGCGACGGCAGGCCGGTGCTTACGGCGGCAAGCGCCACCATCGCCGTGCGTTGCTCGCAGCAGCCGCAATCTTCGCGCTATTGCTTCTGATGGCGAGCGTTTAGAACGCCAAGATCTCGGTCGAAGGTGCCGGGGGCTGACGCCCACGGAGGCAACGACAGGGCGTCTTTTCAGCACGCCATGTGGGCGACCTTGAGTTGTGTCAGCCGAGGATTGGCCCTAGCCTAGTCGCGAGCGCGGGGGACCCACGACGCTCCGACCAGGAACAACAACACGGGCATCAAGGGAGGGCGACATGCGTTTCTTGAACGCGGTTGCGGGCGCCGCGACGGCCGCAGCCGTGATGCTGGCGGCTGGCAGCGTTGCGGCTCAGGACAAGCGAGTTCGTATCCAGCTCGCCGGGGCATTTCCGAGCACGACAGCAATCGTCGGTCCGGCGCAAGCCCGTGTGGTCGAGATGCTCAAGACGCTATCAGGTGGTTCGCTCGACGTGCGCTTCTTCGAGCCCGGCGCGCTGATGCCGGCCAGCCAATATTTCGATGCGATCTCCAACGGCTCGCTCGACATGGCTTGGACAGTGTCCGGGTTCTTCACCGGCAAGGACGTGGCGTTTGCCATGTTCGCTTCGGTGCCGTTTGGACCGGAGGCTGGCGAGTATCTCGCCTGGATGCGCTACGGCGGTGGCGAGCAGATGCAGAAGGAACTGCACGCCAAGTACAATATCGAGGTTCTCACCTGCGGAATGATCGCGCCTGAAGCCTCGGGCTGGTTCCGCAAGGAAATCAAGACGCTCGACGATCTCAAAGGCCTAAGGATGCGCTTCTTCGGTCTTGGCGCCATCGTCATGCAGAAGCTCGGCGTCTCAACGCAAATCTTGCAAGCTGGTGAAATCTTCCAGGCGCTACAGCTCGGCACCATCGATGCCACGGAATTCTCGATGCCGGTGATGGACATGACGCTGGGCTTCCATCAGGTCGCCAAGCACTACTACTTCCCGGGTTGGCACCAGATGTCGACGTTCAACCATCTTTATATCTCGAAGGCGAAGTGGGCGGAGCTGAGCTCCACGCAAAAGGCGATCGTGAAGGCAGCCTGCGACGCCAACATGCTCGAACAGTTCGCTGAAGGCGAAGCCAAGCAGTTCGCTGCCATGAAGGAACTGCAAGCGAAGGGCGTGACGCTGCACTATTGGCCGAAGGAAATCCTCGCGGCCTATGAAAAGACCTGGAACGAGGTCGCTGCGGAGCAGGCTGGAAAAAGCCCGGAGTTCAAGAAGGCATGGGATTCGTACTCGACATTCCGCTCCGGCTACAAGCTATGGCGGGACTACGGTTATTTGAAGCAGTGAACAAGGCTGACAGCAGAGGGGAGCAAGTCATGAAAGTTCGCACGCTTACCGCAGCGGTAGCTGCGGCGGCCATCGCACTTGTGTTTTCGCAACCCATCGCAGCTCAAGAGAAGCGCGTGCGCATCAACATGGGCGCGGCCTTCCCGAGCGCAATGGCGATGCTCGGGCCGGGCCAGCTTTATTTCGTCGAGAAGGTCAAGAAGCTTTCCGGCGGCTCGATCGACATCCGCTTCTTCGAGCCGGGCGCGCTGGTGCCAGCGAGCCAGTATTTCGATGCGGTCTCGAACAACTCGCTTGATGCCGCCTATACCGGCCTTGGCTTCTTCACCGGCAAGGACACCGCATTCGCGCTCTACTCGTCGGTGCCGTTCGGGCCGGAGATGGGCGAATACATGGGCTGGATGCGCTATGGCGGCGGCGAGAAGCTCATGGAGGATATCTCGCGCAAGTACAACGTCGAGCCGTTGCTCTGCGGCACGATCGCACCGGAGGCATCCGGCTGGTTCCGCAAGGAGATCAAGAGCGTCGACGATCTCAAAGGCCTGAAGATGCGGTTCTTCGGGCTGGGCGCCGTCGTCATGCAGAAGCTCGGCGTCTCCACCCAGATCCTGCAGGCCGGCGAAATCTTCCAAGCGCTGCAATTGGGCACCATCGACGCCACCGAGTTCTCAATGCCGGTGATGGACCTGACGCTCGGCTTCCACCAGGTCGCCAAGCACTATTACTTCCCAGGCTGGCACCAGATGGCGACGTTCCTGCATCTGCTGATTTCCAAGAACAAATGGGCCGAGCTTTCGGAAACCCAGAAGGAGATCATCCGCACCGCGTGCGATGCCACGATGCTGCACAACTACATCGAGGGCGAGTCGGTGCAGGCCAAGGCGATCAAGGAAATCCAATCCAAAGGCGTGACCATCCACTACTGGCCCAAGGAAATCCTCGACACTTACCGCCGTACCTGGGGCGAGGTGATCGAGGAGCAGAAGGCCAAGAGCCCGGAATTCGCCAAGGCCTGGGCCTCGCTCGCGACGTTCCGAGCGGAATACAAGGTCTGGAAAGACCACGGCTATCTCAAGGAGTAGCCTGAAGCCGGCGGGGCGGCCGCGACGCGCGGCCGCCCCAACGGTGGGTCGAAATGGACGCGCTGCTCGCCATCAGCAACGCCATCGTTCGCGCGCTCGAACGCATCGCTTTGGCAGCGGGCTGGCTGCTGATCGTGCTGATGACGGTGACCTGCGTCGACGTGATCTGCCGCAAGCTCTCGATCCCGATCCCCTACACCAAATTCCAGGAGATGGAGTGGCACCTGCACGCCGCGATCTTCGCGCTGTGGATGGGCTATTGCTACGTCATCAATGCGCATCCGCGCGTTGACTCCTACACCGAAGCGCTGCCGTTTCGCCGGCGGGCCTGGATCGAGCTGATCGGATGCCTGCTGTTCGCGTTGCCGTACATGGCCGTCATCCTCTATTTCGGATTGGACTTTCTGAAGATCTCATACTGGCAAGGTGAGGGCTCCGAGAACGTTGCTGGCCTGCATTATCGCTGGATCATCAAAGGCGTTTTCGTTTTTGGCCTGTTCCTGGTTTTCGTCGCCATCATCAGCGTCATTCTGCGGCTCGTCGTTTATTTGTTTGGCAGGCGGCCGCAGGAGCAAGTCAAGCTCCAGATCGGCCACGCGGTCTCGGACGTGTAGCAGGGTCGCCATGATCGATTGGTTCCGGGACAACCTCGCGCTGATCATGTTCCTGATCATGTTCGTGGTGATCTTCACCGGGTATCCGGTTGCTTTTGTATTGGGCGGCACCGGTTTCATATTCGCGGTCATCGCCTGGAGCTTTGGCGACCTGCCGTTCATCGCGCTGTCGAACATTGTGCTGCGGATGTGGGGTGGGGTGGCGACCGACCCGGTGCTGGTGTCGATCCCGATGTTCATCTTCATGGGCGCAATTCTCGAACGCAGCGGCTCCGCCAAGGACATGCTGTCGGCAACCGAGATCCTGCTCAAGCGGCTGCCGGGAGGCCTGGCGATTGCGGTGATGGTGATGGGAACGATCCTGGCCGCTCCGATCGGCGTGGTCGGCGCCGCGGTGATCATGCTCTCCCTGATCGCGCTGCCGCAGCTCCTGGAGGCCGGCTACAACAAGCAGCTCGCGGTCGGCACCGTGGCCTCTGCCGGCACGCTCGGCATCCTGATCCCGCCGGCGATCATGCTGGTGGTGATGGCGGAGATGCTCAACACGTCGGCCGGCGCGCTGTTTGCCGCCGCCGTGATGCCTGGTCTGCTGCTGTCGGGCCTCTATCTCCTCTACATTTTCACCGTTGCGGTCGTTAAGCCCAGCTATGCGCCGAAGGTCCCGGACGACTACGGGCCGCAGACCCGGGCCGAATTCTGGCGGGTGATGCTGCGCGGCCTGTTTCCGATGACGTTCCTGATGGTGATCGTGCTGGGCGCGATCTTCGCCGGCTGGGCGACCGCGACCGAGAGCGCGGGAGTCGGCGTGCTGGGCTCCTTCATCATTGCGTGGATCAACAACCGCCTGACCATGGACATGGTCAAGGATTCGATCTTCTCGGCCTGCCGCGCCAACGCGCTGGTGTTCATGCTGTTCTTGGGCGCGACCGGGTTTTCCTACGTGTTCCGTTCGCTCGGCGGCGACGAGCTGATGATCTCGACGCTCGCCAAGTTCGGCATCGACACCAAGTGGGAGGTGCTGTTCTTCGTGATGGTGTTGATCTTCCTGCTCGGCTTCCCGTTCGAGTGGATCGAAATCTGCCTGATCGTGCTGCCGGTGTTCGCGCCGATCCTCGCCAAGTTCAATTTCGCCGATCATCTCGGCGACAAGGCGTTCTTCATGGCGTGGTTCGGCACGCTCGTTGCGGTGAACCTGCAGACGTCCTTCATGACGCCGCCGTTCGGGGCGACGCTGTTCTATCTGCGCGGCACGGTGCCGGCCGGCATCAGCATGGGCGACATCTACCGCGGCATGTATCCGTTTATCGTGATCCAGGTGATCGGGCTGCTGATGTGCATCTATTTCCCCGGCATCGTGCTCTGGCTGCCGCGGGTAACCGGTCTGTTGGATTAGCGCGTCGCACGCATGTCAAAACAAAGGGCGCCCCGAAGAGCGCCCTTTGCAGCCGTGCGTTAACCCAGCGGCGTTACGCCGAGTAGTACATCTCAAACTCGACCGGATGCGGGGTGTGCTCGAAACGGATCACCTCCTGCATCTTCAGATCGATGTAGCTGTCGATGAAGTCGTCATCGAACACGCCGCCGACCTTGAGGAAGTCGCGGTCCTTGTCGAGCTCGCCGAGCGCCTGGCGCAGCGAGCCGCACACAGTCGGAATTTTCTTGAGCTCCTTCGGCGGCAGATCGTAGAGGTCCTTGTCGATCGGGTCGCCCGGGTGGAGCTTGTTCTTGATGCCGTCGAGGCCGGCCATCAGCATGGCGGCGAAACCGAGATACGGATTGCACAGCGGGTCGGGGTAGCGGACCTCGACGCGCTTGGCCTTCGGATTGGTGGTGTAGGGGATGCGGCAGGCGGCCGAGCGATTACGCGCCGAGTAGGCGAGCAGCACGGGGGCCTCAAAGCCCGGGACCAGACGCTTGTAGGAGTTGGTCGTCGGGTTGGTGAAGGCATTGATCGCCTTGGCGTGCTTGATGACGCCGGCGATGTAGGACAGGCAGGTCTCGGACAGGTCGGCATATTTGTTGCCGGCGAAGACCGGCTTGCCGGACTTCCAGATCGACTGGTGGCAGTGCATGCCCGAGCCGTTGTCGCCGTAGATCGGCTTGGGCATGAAGGTGGCGGTCTTGCCGTAGATGTGCGCGACCTGGTGGATGCAGTACTTGTAGATCTGCATCCGGTCGGCCATCACGGTGAGCGGCGAGAACTTCAACCCAAGCTCGTGCTGGGCGGAACCGACCTCGTGGTGATGCTTCTCGACCACGCAGCCCATACGCGCCATCGCGGCCAGCATTTCCGAGCGCATGTCCTGGATCGAATCCTGCGGCGGCACCGGGAAGTAACCCTTCTTGGTGCCGATCCGATGACCGAGGTTGCCGCCTTCGTACTCGGTGTCCGAGTTGCTCGGAAATTCGACCGAGTCGAGCTTGAAGCCGGTGTTGTAGGGATCGGCCTTGATCTTCACGTCGTCGAACACGAAAAACTCGGCTTCGGGTCCGAAGAACACAGTGTCGCCGACGCCCATCGACTTGACCATGCCCTCGGCCTTCTTGGCGATGCCGCGCGGGTCGCGGTTGTAAGGCTCGCCGGTGGTCGGCTCGAGCACGTCGCAGACCAGCACGAGGGTGGTCTCGGCGAAGAACGGATCGATACAGGCGGACGCCGGGTCCGGCATCAGGTTCATGTCGGACTCGTGGATGGCCTTCCAGCCGGCGATCGACGAGCCGTCGAACATCTGGCCTTCGGCAAAAGTGTCTTCCTCGATGAGAGTGACGTCGAAGGTGACGTGCTGCCACTTCCCACGCGGGTCAGTGAATCGGAAATCGACGTACTTCACGTCGTTGTCCTTGATCATCTTCATGACATTTTTGGCGGTCGTCATGGATTGCATTCCCTTTCGTGACGGGACTTGAACTGAAAGCGGCTGGACCGGCGCGTCAAATGGCGTCCAATCCGGATTCCCCCGTTCTGATCCGGATCGCTTCTTCGATATTCGAGACGAAGATTTTTCCGTCGCCGATGCGGCCGGTTTGAGCGGCGCGACGGATCGCCTCGACAGCTTTTTCAACCATCTCGTCACCCAGCACAATCTCGATCTTCACCTTGGGGAGAAAATCGACGACGTACTCGGCGCCGCGATAGAGTTCCGTATGGCCTTTCTGGCGACCAAAGCCCTTGGCTTCGGTCACTGTGATGCCCTGCAAGCCGACCTCCTGCAGGGCCTCTTTCACCTCGTCGAGTTTGAAAGGCTTGATGATCGCCTCGATCTTCTTCATCGCGTTTCTTCTCCCGGGCCGGCCGGAAAAGTCATCAGGCGTGCCGGGTTCTCCGATAGCAGGGTCCGTGCCAAGGCCGCGAATGGCCTAAATATCGGGGTTTTCACGGAATTCACCTCCTGTCGGGACATGCTGCCCGGTCTCGCGGCATGCGCGCTGCTTGGAGTTTAGGCAAATTGCCCAACAAGCGGTCAAGGGCGTAATGCCGGTGCGGCGTTGTGACGGTGTTGGCCGGCCAGTACTGTGCACCATTCCATGATCGAATTGCTGACGCCAACGGAAATGGGCGAGGCTGACCGGCTTGCGATCGCCGCTGGAACCGCCGGCATCGAGCTCATGGAGAACGCTGGCCGGGCGGTCGCCGATGCTGTGGCGCGGCGCTTTCCGCGCGGCGCTCCGGACGTCCGCGTGGTCGTCGGGACGGGGAACAACGGCGGTGACGGTTTCGTCGCGGCGCGCATCCTGGCGAGCCGCGGGTTCCCAGTCGGTGTGCTGTTGGTCGGCGACCGAGCCAAACTGAAGGGCGACGCTGCCGAGGCGGCGCGGCGCTGGACCGGGCCTATCGAGCCGGCTGCGACCCAAGGATTGGCGGGGGCGGGGGTCGTCATCGATGCTCTGTTCGGTGCGGGTCTCGACCGGCCGGTGCTGGGCGATGCCGCCGCTGTGATCGAAGCGATGAATGCCTGCGGGGCACCGGTCATCGCGGTGGACCTGCCGAGTGGCATCGATGGCGCAAGTGGCACCGTCCTTGGCACCGCTGTCACCGCGACCGCCACCGTGACGTTCTTCCGGAGAAAGCCGGGGCACCTGCTGTTGCCGGGACGGCTCCATTGCGGGCCGGTCGAAGTTGCCGATATCGGCATCCCGGCCAGCGTTCTCGACAGTGTGCAACCGCGTCAGTTCGCCAATACGCCGCAGCTCTGGGCCTCGCATTTTCCAGTGCCGAAACCGGACGGGCACAAGTATTCCCGCGGCCACGTCGTGGTTCTGTCGGGTGGCGCGGCATCGACCGGGGCGGCACGGCTGGCGGCACTGGCATCGCTGCGGGCCGGGGCGGGTCTCGCCACCATTGCAAGCCCGCCTGATGCGCTTGGCATCAACGCGGCGGCCAACCTGTCGATCATGGTCCGCCAGGTCGAGGGTGCGCCGGATCTGGCGGCGCTGCTCACCGACCGCCGGCTCAATGCCGCGGTGCTTGGGCCGGGCGGCGGGGTAGGGCCTGCTCTTCGCGACCTGGTTCTGGCCGCGCTCGCCGCGGAGTGCGCCGTTGTGCTCGACGCCGACGCACTGTCGAGCTTCGCCGATGCCCCTGAGGTTCTATTTTCTGCAATCAAAGCAAGACGATCTGAGACAATCCTCACCCCACACGACGGAGAATTTGCCAGGCTTTTCAAGAGTTTCGGAAAAACCGTTGAAATAGCTTCGAAAATTGATCGAACGCGCTCAGCTTGCGAGCGCTCCGGCGCGACTGTTCTGCTGAAAGGCGCCGATACCGTGGTGGCGGGCCGCGACCGCCACGTGTCGATCGCCGAAAATGCGCCGCCTTGGCTAGCGACCGGGGGGTCGGGGGACGTGCTGGCCGGGATGGTGGCGGGCCTGCTGGCGCAAGGAATGCCCGCATTCGAGGCCGCTTCCGCGGCGGTATGGCTGCATGGCGAGGCCGGAAATGCCGTGGGTCCGGGCCTGATCGCCGAGGATTTGCCGGACGCGCTGCGGGGGGTCTATCGGCAGCTGTTCGTCGACCTCGGCGCCTGGCCGTAACCGCCGAGCAAGGCACTTCGTCGGGGTTGTCTGACGTTAGTCGGATCATGCTCGGCCGGTGCTCGGCCCGTTGTCGGCGATCGTCCGGCTCGGCAGGTTGAACAGCCCCTGTGGAGGTCTATTTTCTTGCTGGGAAGCGGCACCGTGTTATAACCCGCGCCGCCTGCCGAACATGGTGCTGCGCGAAACTCCGGGCGGGCGTGGCGGAATTGGTAGACGCGCGGGATTTAGGTTCCCGTGACGCAAGTCGTGGGGGTTCGAGTCCCTCCGCCCGCACCACGCCGGGACGCACCATAGGCTCGCAGCCCGATAAAACCGGGTATCCTGAAGCGCCGCGCCACGCGGCCAAGACGAAGATCGTGTGATGCAAGTAACCGAAACTGCCAGCGAAGGCCTCAAGCGCGAATTTCAGGTGGTGGTCCCGGCCGCCGACCTGGTGGCGAAGGCCGATGAGCGCCTCAACGAGCTCAAGGGCCAGGTCCGTCTCAACGGCTTCCGCCAGGGCAAGGTCCCCGTCTCGCATCTCAAGCGCCTCTATGGCCGCTCTGCGATGGCGGAGGCGATCGAGGCCGCTGTGCGCGAGGCGAATATCAAGATCGTCACCGACCGCGGCTTCAAGCTGGTGCGCGATCCCCAGGTCACGCTGCCGACCGAAGAGAATGCGGTCCAGGAGGTGATCGAAGGCAAGTCCGATCTCGCCTACACGGTGGCGATCGAGATCATGCCGCCGATCGAGCTCGCTGACTTCAAGGGCATGAAGCTCGAGAAGTTCACTGCCGAGATAACCGACGCCGAAATCGACGAGGCGCTGAACCGGATCGCCGAACAGAACCGGCCATTCGCGGCCAAAGGCGAGGGCGCCAAGGCCGAAAGCGGCGATCGCGTCGTCATCGATTTCACCGGCAAGGTCGACGGTGTGCCGTTCGAAGGCGGCACCGGCGGCGACGTCACGCTGCAGATCGGGTCGGGCACTTTCATTCCGGGCTTCGAGGACCAGCTGATCGGCATCGCGGCCGGCGAAAGCCGGCAGGTCAACGTCACCTTCCCGGATCAGTATCCGGCGAAAAATCTCGCCGGCAAGAAGGCCGAGTTCGACGTCATCGCGAAGTCGATTGAGACGCCGACCGCCGTCACAATCGATGACGCATTCGCCAAAACGCTCGGCCTTGAATTGCTGTCGAAGCTCAAGGACATCGTCAAGGAGCGCGTGGCCCGCGAGCATGGCGTGATGACGCGCCAACGGCTCAAGCGTCAGCTGCTCGACGAGCTCGACAAGCTGCACAAGTTCACGCCGCCGCCCTCGTTGGTCGAAGACGAGTTCAACAACGTCTGGCGCACCATCGATGAGGACCTCAAGGCACGCAACCGCAGCTTCGAGGACGAGGGCACGACCGAGGAAAAGGCGCAGGCCGAGTACCGCGCCATCGCCGAACGGCGCGTCAGGCTCGGCCTCGTGATCGCCGAGATCGGCGAGCGCAACAAAATCCAGGTTACCGATCAGGAATTGACCACCGCGGTCACCGAACGAGCGCGCCAGGTTCCGGGGCGCGAGCGCGAGGTCTGGGATTATTTTCAAAAGAACCCCCAGGCGGTCGCAAGCCTGCGGGCGCCGATCTTCGAGGACAAAGTGATCGACTACATCGTCGAACTGGCTTCGGTGACCGACAAGACCGTGTCGCGCGAAGAGCTTTACAAGGATGACGAAGACTAGCCGCGCCGGCGAGGGCGGATGCCGCCTCCGGTTTCCCTGCGCGCAAATGCCGAGTGATCCGGTCACCGACCGTCAAGCATTTCGTGTCGACACGATCGCGGGGGGTCGGCAGCGCCCTGTGATTTTTGCGTACAAGGCGCGACGAACTGTGCATTGTGCACCCCTTCGTCTCGCCGGATTGCGAAACTATATAGTCTGGGCAGGACGCCGCGATTCGAGCTTGCGTTGTTGAGGAGGGGTAATTGAGAGATCCCGTCGCTACCTACATGAACCTGGTTCCCATGGTGGTCGAGCAGACCAACCGCGGCGAGCGCGCCTACGACATTTTCTCCCGGCTGCTGAAAGAGCGCATCATCTTCATTACGGGTCCGATCGAAGATGGGATGGCGACGCTGGTCGTCGCGCAGATGCTGTACCTCGAGGCCGACAACCCCAAGAAGGAAATCTCGATGTACATCAACTCGCCGGGCGGCCACGTCACGGCGGGGTTGGCGATCTACGACACCATGCAGTTCATCCGCCCGCAGGTTTCGACGCTGTGCTGCGGCCAGGCCGCGTCCATGGGCTCGCTGCTGCTGGCGGCCGGTTCCAAGGACATGCGGTTCGCGCTGCCCAATTCGAGGATCATGATCCACCAGCCATCCGGCGGGTTCCAGGGCCAGGCGACGGACATCATGCTGCACGCCCAGGAAATCCTGAACTTGAAGAAGCGGCTCAACGAGATCTACGTCAAACACACCGGCCAGCCGATCAAGAGGATCGAAGATGCGCTGGAGCGCGACACGTTCCTGACCGGGGACATGGCCAAGGAGTTTGGCCTGATCGACAAGGTGATCGAGAAGCGGCCCGAAGAGGCCGCCAACAAGGCCTAGAATCGGTGCAACAGCCTCCAAAAAGCCGTTGCGAATGGCGCTGTTATCGTTAATCAAATCTTGATTGTTCGTCCCCTAGCGTGCTTCGCTAGTGTTTGGGAGGCGTGGTTTGTGACAAGTCTGTGATCTGCGCTACGCTTTTTTAGCGCGGATGGCGTAAGGAACGGGTCCACCCGCGTTTTCGCGGGCACGGAGAGCGGAATGAGCAAAGTCGGCAGCGGCGATTCCAAGAACACGCTCTACTGTTCTTTCTGCGGTAAGAGCCAGCACGAGGTTCGCAAGCTCATCGCCGGCCCGACCGTCTTCATCTGCGACGAGTGCGTCGAGCTGTGCATGGACATCATCCGCGAGGAGAACAAATCCTCGCTGGTGAAATCGCGCGATGGTATCCCGACCCCGAAGGAAATCCGGAAAGTTCTCGACGACTACGTGATCGGCCAGGATCACGCCAAGAAGGTGCTCGCGGTCGCCGTCCACAATCACTACAAGCGGCTCAACCACCAGACCAAGCACAACGACGTCGAGCTCGCGAAATCGAACATCCTGCTGATCGGGCCGACCGGTTCGGGCAAGACGCTGCTGGCGCAGACGCTGGCGCGCATCCTGGACGTTCCGTTCACGATGGCGGACGCCACGACGCTGACCGAAGCCGGCTACGTCGGCGAGGACGTCGAGAACATCATCCTCAAGCTGCTGCAGGCCGCCGACTACAACGTCGAGCGCGCCCAGCGCGGCATCGTTTACATCGATGAGATCGACAAGATCTCGCGCAAGTCCGACAACCCCTCGATCACCCGCGACGTGTCGGGCGAGGGCGTGCAGCAGGCGCTGCTCAAGATCATGGAAGGCACCGTCGCGTCGGTGCCGCCGCAGGGCGGCCGCAAGCATCCGCAGCAGGAGTTCCTGCAGGTCGACACCACCAACATCCTGTTCGTCTGCGGCGGCGCGTTCGGCGGACTGGAAAAGATCATTTCGGCACGCGGCCGCTCGACCTCGATCGGCTTCGGCGCCAAGGTCATTGCTCCGGAAGACCGCCGCACCGGCGAGATTTTCCGAGAAGTGGAGCCGGAGGATTTGCTCAAATACGGCCTGATCCCGGAGTTTGTCGGCCGCTTGCCAGTGGTGGCCACACTTGAGGACCTGGACGAGCCCTCGCTCAAGCTCATCCTGACTCAGCCGAAGAACGCTTTGGTAAAGCAGTACCAGCGGCTGTTCGAGATGGAGTCGATCGACCTCACGTTGGCCGAGGAGGCGCTCGGCGCCATCGCCCGCAAGGCGATCGAGCGCAAGACTGGCGCGCGCGGCCTGCGTTCGATCATGGAAGGCATCCTGCTCGACACCATGTTCGACCTGCCGAGCCTTGAAGGCGTCGAAGAGGTCGTGATCTCGCGCGAGGTGGTCGAGGGCACCGCTAGGCCGCTCTACATCTACGCTGACCGGGCCGGCGACCAGGGCGCGACCAACGCCGCCTCCTGACGGTAGCCGGTTCCGCCCGACTGTGGCGGCAGAGCCGCATGCGCGGCTCTTTGGTTGTCATACATAGTTGAATCTACAGGCTTACTTGACACTCCGGCCTGCTGTATCCACCTAATAGCGTTCACGGGAACGAAGTTGGGTAGATTCGCTAAGCTTTGACGTCCGGACTGGGCTTTCCGACCCCACCAAAGATGCGGTTTCGCGGGGGCGGACCGCATGCTCCAATCCGGTCACCGGCACTCCATCGCGGCAGCGCAACTGCGGGCCACGGCGGAGGGGCACAACAACAAGGACTACCGCCATGACACTTGCCAAGCCACGACCGCAACTCACCCCAGGCGAAACCCGGGCGTATCCGGTGCTGCCGCTGCGCGACATCGTGGTGTTTCCGCACATGATCGTGCCGCTGTTCGTGGGCCGCGAGAAGTCGATCAAGGCACTCGAAGAGGTGATGCGCTCGGACACGTTCATCCTGCTTGCCACGCAGAAGAACGCTTCCGATGACGATCCGGCGACCGATTCCATTTATGAGACCGGCACGCTGGCGAGCGTGCTGCAGCTGCTCAAGCTGCCCGACGGCACCGTGAAGGTGCTGGTCGAGGGCGCGCAGCGCGGCAAGGTGCTCCAGTACACCGACCGCCAAGACTACTATGAGGCGAACGCCGTCGTGCTGGCGGATGTCACCGGCGAGCGCGTCGAGCTCGAGGCGCTGGCGCGCTCGGTGATCACCGAGTTCGAGAACTATGTGAAGCTCAACAAGAAGGTTTCACCCGAAGTGGTCACCGTGGTCCAGCAGATCGAGGACTACGCTAAGCTTGCGGACACCGTTGCTTCGCATCTTGCCGTCAAGATCCCCGACAAGCAGGCCATCCTGGAGAACACCACGGTCGCCGAGCGGCTTGAGAAGGTGCTCGGCCTGATGGAGAGCGAAATCTCCGTGCTGCAGGTGGAGAAGCGCATCCGCACCCGCGTCAAGCGGCAGATGGAGAAGACGCAGCGCGAGTACTACCTCAACGAGCAGATGAAGGCGATCCAGAAGGAGCTGGGCGACGAGGAGGGCAAGGACGAGCTTGCCGAACTCGAAGACAAGATCAAGAAGACCAAGCTCTCCAAGGAAGCCCGTGAGAAGGCGACCCACGAGCTCAAAAAGCTGCGGCAGATGTCTCCGATGTCGGCCGAGGCCACGGTGGTGCGCAATTATCTCGACTGGCTGCTCTCGATCCCGTGGAACAAGAAGTCCCGGGTCAAGAAGGACCTCAAGGCCGCGCAGGACATTCTCGACGCCGATCACTTCGGCCTGGAGAAGGTCAAGGAGCGCATCGTCGAGTACCTCGCGGTGCAGCAGCGCGCCAACAAGCTGACCGGGCCGATCCTGTGCCTGGTCGGCCCTCCCGGCGTGGGCAAGACCTCGCTCGGCAAGTCGATTGCGAAGGCGACCGGCCGCGACTTCGTGCGAGTCTCGCTTGGCGGCGTCCGTGACGAGGCCGAGATCCGAGGTCATCGGCGCACCTACATCGGCTCGATGCCCGGCAAGGTCATCCAGTCGATGCGCAAGGCCAAGTCGTCGAACCCGCTGTTCCTGCTCGACGAGGTCGACAAGATGGGCGCCGATTTCCGCGGCGATCCGTCGTCGGCTTTGCTCGAGGTGCTGGACCCCGAGCAGAACCACACCTTCAACGACCACTATCTCGAGGTCGATTATGACCTCTCCAACGTGATGTTCATCACCACGGCGAACACGCTCAACATCCCGCCGCCGTTGATGGACCGCATGGAGATCATCCGCATCGCGGGCTACACCGAGGATGAGAAGGTCGAGATCGCGCGCAAGCATCTGATCCCGGCCGCGATCACCAAGCACGGTCTCACCGCCAAGGAATGGTCGATCGACGACGAGGCGCTGCTCCTGCTGATCCGCCGCTATACGCGGGAGGCGGGCGTGCGAAATCTCGAGCGCGAGCTGTCCACGCTGATCCGCAAGGCGGTGAAGGACCTCACGCTCAAGAAGAAGCAATCGGTGAAGGTCGACACCAAGGTGGTCGCCGATTATCTCGGTGTGCCGAAGTACCGGTTTGGCGAAATCGAGGAGAATGATCTGGTCGGCGTCGTCACCGGCCTCGCCTGGACCGACGTCGGCGGTGAGCTGCTCACCATTGAAGGCACGCAGATGCCCGGCAAGGGCAGGATGACCGTCACCGGCAACCTGCGCGACGTGATGAAGGAGTTGATCTCGGCAGCGGCGTCCTACGTGCGCTCGCGAGCAGTCGCCTTCGGCATCGAGCCGCCGATGTTCGACAAGCGCGACATCCACGTGCACGTGCCGGAGGGCGCGACGCCCAAGGACGGCCCGTCGGCCGGTGTCGCCATGGTCAGCTCGATCGTCTCCGTGATGACCGGCATTCCGGTGCGCCGCGACATCGCGATGACCGGCGAGATCACGCTGCGCGGCCGTATCCTGCCGATCGGCGGCCTCAAGGAGAAGCTGCTCGCCGCTCAGCGCGGCGGCATCAAGACGGTGCTGATCCCGGACGAGAACGCCAAGGATCTGATCGAGATCAACGAGTCGATCAAGAAGGGCATGGAGATCATTCCGGTGTCCCGCATGGACGAGGTGCTGGCCCGCGCGCTGGTGCGCGAGCTCAAGCCGATCGAGTGGGATGAGGTGGCCAAGCCGGTCGAGACCTCCGTCGACGGCGTGGTTGAGGAGGATTTCCTCCGGTCTCACCGCGCACTGATCGGCGCGAGCGTTGAATAAAAAGGGCGGTGCCGAAAGGCGCCGCCCTTGTTTGTTGGTCATGCCGGCACGAGCCGACGAATGTCTCGACCGAGGTCCGCGCTGGTCCAGGGGGCGTGGTGGCGGAATCCCGCAAGTAAGGCGATGCGCTTGGCGAAGGCACGCAGCACAGCCCCACGCGTTTTCGCGGGCTTGGCTGCGAAGCAGTACGGTGTCCGTATGGCGGCCGAAGTCTTGCGGCGCGCTCACGCCTGCCCGGTGACGATCCCCATGCCGGTGATCCACTCCGGCACCAGGTGGTAGTAGCGCAGCTCCGCCCGCGGATCGCCCATCCGCTGTGCTGCGGCTGCGGCCGCGACCCAGGTGCGCACCTCGTGCGCGCCGAAGCCGGCCACGCGATCGATTTCGGCGTCAGCCATGGCATCGAAGTCCTCGAGCCGGCGGTCCAGGAAGCTCGCGAGGAAATCGCGGTCCCATTGCTCGCTCGGCGGCAGGCAGGGCCCGCCGCCGTTCACCAGGTCGCGTGCCGCCTTGATGACGCGTCCCTCACGGACGTCGAGCTCAGCTCGGGAGGGCGTGGCGCGATCGATCAGACGTTGCGTCTTGCTCGGCTCGCTGTGATCGATGCGCGGGGTCGGCGGATCGTGCGACAGCCCGCCGGAGCCGACCACGGTGATCCGCATCCCCTGTTGCGCCAGGAAATCGCCAAGCGCCGCGCCGAACGCGCGCACGCGGCGGAACGAGGGGCGGGGATCGGCGGCGCAGTTGATGAACACCGGCAGCACCGCGTAGCGCGTCAGGCCGCCGGTGAGCTTGTAAAGCGGAATCGTGATGCCGTGATCGACCTTCATGGCGTGGGACAGCGCCACATCGAAGTCACGCGATTGCAGGTAGCGCACGCTCTCGACCGCAAGCTCGCGCGGCACCCGCAACGGGCCGCCTTCCAGGTGCCAGTCCTTGGTGCCTTCCGCGGCGCTGCCGATGCAGAATACCGGCATCATTTCGTAGAAGAAGCCGTTGAAGTGGTCGGGCCCGAACACCACGACGAGGTCGGGATTGAACTTGTGCAGCGCCGCCGCGCAGCTATCCAACTCGCGGAAGAACTGGCCCTGCACGCCCTGCTGGGATTCCTCCATTTCGGCCGTCATCAGCGGGCTGTGCGACGCGCAGATGAGCTGGACTGGCAAAGCTCTCTCCTAAACTCTCGGCTCGCCGCCGATCGTGCTTTCGGCGAACATTTCCTCAACCGTGAGCAAGCGTACCGCAAGGCCCTGCTCGTATGAATAGCGCGCCATGGCATCGAGCGTCCTCCGGTTGGCGTCGTTGATCCCATACGACCAGAAATCCTCACCCATCAGCTCGCGCGTCTCATCGAACTCCGCGTTGACCCAGGGCAAGCCGATCTTGAGCGCGGTGGTCTCCGCGAATTCGGCGTCCGCCAGGCGTTTCGCCTGGGCGAACGCCTTGGACACGCTGGCCGCGAGCCAGGGTTGCTGGGTGAGCACGTCGCGTCGCACCCCGACCGCATGCATGATCGGGAAGATGCCGGTCTTGCGGAAATACTCTCGCTCCACTGCCCGGTAATCGGGGAACAAGCGGCGCACCTTGGGGTGGCCGGACACGAAAACAGAAGGCCGCCGCGCCGCCATCACCGCATCAAGCGCGCCGTCCGCCAGCATCTGCGACAGCGATTGGCTGTCCGGGGCGACTTCGAGCGGAAATCCCGGCGGCAGATTGAGCGGAAACTTCTCGCGCCGGCCGGGGTTCTCCAGGCCGCCTTGCACCCAATGAATGTCCTTGGCGGCAATGCCGAACTCGTCCTGCAAATAGCCGCGGAACCAGAGCACGGCGGACATCTGGTACTCCGGCACGCCGACGCGCTTGCCCTTGAGGTTCGCGGGGCCATCGATGCCGCGGTCGGTGCGGACATAGACCGCCGAATGCCGGAACATTCGTGACAGGAACGCCGGCACCGCGACATAGGGTGGAGTGCCGCGCGACAGCGCGATCAGGTAGGGGCTGAAGCCGATCTCCGCGACCTCGAACTCGCCGTGAAAGTAGGCGCGCTCGAAGCATTCCTCGACCGGCATGGTGATATAGTTGACGTCGCAGCCCTCGACTTTGACGCGCCCGTCGACCAGCGGGCGCACGCGGTCATAGTCCCAGGTCGCGATGGTGATCGGCAGCCGGCTCATCGTCCGCTCATTCCAGGTGCGGCAAACTATAGCGGCCGGGCCGCAAAGTTCATAACGCGGACGCCTTGCGCCCGACTTCGCAAGCGGTACGTTTGACTGGACAGCGAGGAGGGGGATCATGATGCGCGCGCTATGGGGCTTCGCGCTGTCGACCGCGCTGGCGCTGCACGCGTCCATCGCCGGAGCGCAGGACTTCCCGAACCGGCCGATCACCATCGTGGTGGGCTTGGCGCCCGGCGGCATCACCGACGTCACGGCGCGCGTCTATGCCGAAGCGCTGTCCAAGGTCACCGGTCAGCGCGTGGTGGTCGAAAACCGGCAGGGCGCCGGCGGCGCGGTCGGCGCGGCCGCGGTGCAGAACGCCGCGCCTGACGGCTATACGGTGCTGATCTTCTCCGGCTCGCAGCATGTCGCGGTACCGGCCATGGCCACGACGGCGCCCTACGAGCCAATCAAAGGCTTTTCGCCGGTTTCGCTGCTGTTCCATCTGGCGACCATCCTCGCGGTACCGACCGAACTGCCGGCCAAAAATCTCAAGGAGCTGTGGGCGATCGGACGATCCAAGCCGGGCGGTCTGACGTTTGGCTCGCCGGGCGTCGGCACGCCGTCGCATCTCCAGGCGGCGCGGCTGGCGCGCGCCACCAACACGCCGATGCAATACGCGCACTACCGCGGCGGCGGCCCGATGATGGCGGACCTGATTACCGGCCGGGTTGATTTTGCGCTGACGTCATTCACCGCCGCGCGCACGAATTTCGAGGCAGGCAAGCTGCGCGGGTTGGCGATCGATGCCGCCGCGCGTTCGCCGCTATTGCCTGACGTGCCGACCCTGACCGAGGGCGGCTTCGGCGATGAAAAGGTGGCGAGCTGGTTTGCTGTCGCGGCGCCATCCGGCACGCCGCCGGCGATCGTCGACAAGCTCAATGACTCGTTCGTCAAGGCATCGCGCGATCCGGAGCTGGTCAAGCGGCTCACCGAGAACGGCACGCCGATCGAAACCACCACGCCGGCGCGGATGGCCAAGCTGATGGCCGATGAAATGGAGCGCACCGGCGGACTGGTTCGCGAGCTCGGGCTCAAGCAGCAGTAGGTCAGTGACCGATTCGCGGCAACGCATGCGCGCTTGACGCACGCGCAAATACAGAGCGCGCTTGCGTTTGTCGCACGGCGGCGGCTGCGATTCGAGATTTTTCCTGCGTTCTTCAGAAACGAATCATTGCAATCGCCAGCATTTGGGCTGACTTTCCGCGACCTCAGCGGCAAATGCGCCGTTGATTCGATTGGGAAAGGATCGGTCAGATGACCAAGAACGAGCTCATCGCCGCAGTGGCCGACAAGGCCCAGATGACGAAGACCGCGGCTTCCGCCGCTGTCGACGCATGCTTCGACGCCATCACCATGACGTTGAAGAAGGGTGGCGAAGTGAAGATCATGGGGTTCGGTAATTTCAGGGTCGTCAAGCGTGCTGCTCGCGAAGGCCGTGATCCGCGCACGGGTGCGCCGGTCAAGATCAAGGCGGCGAAGCGTCCGCGCTTCTCCGCCGGCAAGGGACTGAAGGAAGCCGTCAACAAGTAAGCAAGTAAGAACTGGCTTTCGGACTTCGCAACGCCCTCGCGCCCTGCGCGAGGGCGTTGTCGCATCTTGCGCATGATCCGGCGAAGTGGACCCCGGTTCGCCGAAAAGATCATGCGCCAGGAAAAAGGGGCGCGTGCCTCGGCTTGCGCCGCCTGCCGCGCGGCGCGATATAGGAGCGGCGGGCGATTAGCTCAGTTGGTAGAGCGCCTTCTTTACACGGAGGATGTCGGCGGTTCGAGTCCGTCATCGCCCACCATCCTGCTTCGCGCTGCGCGCTTCGCAGGATTACTCCGCCAAGTGCGCGGGTCGCGCGACCGGCCAAATCGAGCAAATGCGTACGCATCTATACCTCAAGATCGCCCAGCAGCTTCTGCTCTTCCCGGTCATCATGGCAGTTCTGCTTTTTCTGCCTGCGGGGACGTTCAACTATTGGGAGGCGTGGCTGTTCGGCGCCGTGTTTTTTTGCTGCTCAACCGCAATCGCAATATGGCTCCTGATCAAGGACCCGAAACTCCTTGAGCGCCGGATGAAGGTTGGGCCGGCGGCTGAAAAAGAGACGTCACAAAAGATCATCGTGTTGTTTGCTTTTGTTTCCTTTGCTGGCGCTGCCGTTATTCCCGCGATCGATCACCGCTTCGGATGGTCGGATGTGCCGACATCCATCGTGATCCTCGGCGACGTTCTTATCGTCCTCTCGTATGTCGGTTTTTATTTCGTCTTCAGAGAAAACACCTACGGCGCGGCCACCATTCAGGTGGAGGCGGGTCAGAGGGTGATTGCGACCGGCCCGTACGCCATCGTCCGTCACCCGATGTACAGCGGCGCGCTGATCATGACGCTGGGCATGCCGCTCGCCCTCGGCTCGTGGTGGGGCCTGTTGATGCTGGTGCCATGCGTCATCGGCCTGGTGTGGCGCCTGCTTGACGAGGAGAAGTTCCTTGCCAAGAACCTGCCGGGATATGCGGACTACCAGAGAAGGGTGCGATTTCGGCTGATCCCGGGAATTTATTGATCAAAAATGCCGTGTCCCGGGCGAAGCGAGCGTATGCGAGCGAAGACCCGGGACCCCGGTTTCTTACTTTGTCGCAATCAAACCGGGGTCCCGGCTCTCCCCCGGCTCAAGGCCGGGGTCGGCCGGGGCACGAGAGCTACCCTTTCAAATCCTTAATCACCGCCGCAGCCGCATTGTGCCCCGGCGCGCCGGTAACGCCGCCGCCGGGGTGTGCGCCGGAGCCGCAGAGGTACAAGCCCGGCAGCGGCATGCGGTAGTCGGCATGTCCCCACATCGGCCGCGCCGAAAAAATCTGGTCCATCGACAGCGCACCGTGGAAGATGTCGCCGTTCGGCAGGCCGAACTCGCGCTCCAGGTCGCGCGGCGACAGCACCTGACGCCCGACCACACTGGCGCGAAAACCCGGTGCATAGGCTTCCACGGTGTCGATCATCAGGTCGGCCACCTGGTCCTTCTTGTCGTCGGGCAAGTCCGGCGCGACGTGCTGGCAGAACAGGCTCGCCACATGGGCGCCGGGCGGCGCCAGGCTGTCGTCGAGCGTCGAAGGGATCAGGATTTCGATGATCGGCGCCTGGCTGAAGCCATGCGTGGCGACATCGCGATAGGCCTGGTCCATATAGCTGAGGCTCGGCGCCAGGATGATGCCCGCGGTGTGGTGATCGCCGACCGTGTTGCTCGGCAGCGCCGCGAAGTTCGGCAGTGCGGCGAGCGCCACGTTCATGCGGAACGTGCCGGACCCGGCTTTCCAGCGCGCCATACGATCGGCGACAAAGCCAGGGACCGTGTGGCGCGGCACCAGCTGCTCGAACAGGAACTTGGGATTGACGTTCGCGACCACGGCACGTGCCCTGATCTGGGTGCCGTCGGCCAACGAGACACCCATGGCGCGGTCGCGCTCGACAATCACCTCGGTGACGGCCGCGCCGGTGTCGATCCGCACGCCGTGCTCGCCGGCGGCACGCGCCATCGCCTGGGTGATGGCGCCCATGCCGCCGATGGCATGGCCCCAGACGCCCTTCTTGCCGTTCACCTCGCCGAACCAGTGGTGCAAGAGCACGTAGGCCGATCCGTGCGTGTAGGGGCTCGCCAGATTGCCGACGATGGCGTCGAAGCCGAACAGCGCCTTGACCACGTCGGTTTCGAACCATTGGTCGAGGTAGTCGCCGGCCGATTTGCGATAGAGGTCGAACAACGCCCGTCGCGACCGGCCGGGCAGCGCCATCACCTTGGCGCCGATCGGCGCGAACTTCAGCGCCTCGGGCAGCGAGCGCAGCAGATCGCGCCATGACACATTGGGCGGCGCCCGCAGCACGAGATCGCGCAGCAGGTCAGCGACCTGGCCGAGGTCTTGCTGGAATTCGATGTAGCGCGCCGCATCCTGGGCGCTGAACTTCGCGATCTGTGCCTGCGTGCGGCCTTCGCCGCTGAGCAGATAGCTGCCGTCCGGCGTCGGCACGAAGTTCTGGGCGCGGCGTTCGACGATGCGCAAACCGTGCCGGTGCAGCTCCAGGTTGGCGATCACCTTGGGTTGCAGCAGGCTCACCGTGTAGGCCGCGACCGAATTGCGAAAGCCGGGGTGGAATTCCTCGGTCACCGCGGTGCCGCCGATCACCTTGCGCCGTTCGATGACGCGCACGCTGAGGCCCGCCATGCCCAGATAGGCGGCGCAGGTCAGGCCGTTGTGACCCCCTCCAACGATGACGACATCGAGGTCGGACATGGTAGGATTGTGCCGGGTTTGGCGTGCACGCGCGACGCCGTTTCCAGTTTGCGGAGCCTGCCGCACCCGCGGCATTTAATGCGGCTCCGTATCAGGATGCCAACGGGAGGACCTGCATGATTGTGAGAGCTGTTGCCGCGGCGGCCGCGGCGGTGGCGCTGATCAGCACCGCTGCACTCGCCGATCCGGTCGGCCGCTATACGATCCGGGGCACCAACCCCGGGAGCGGATCGGCGTATTCCGGCGAGGTCGCCGTGACCAAGACCGGAGACACCTACCGGGTGGTCTGGAACGTCGGCGGCCAGACCTATACCGGAACCGGGATTGGTTCTGACAATTTCCTGGCGGTGTCGTACCGCTCCGGCAACGAAACGGGACTGGCGCTCTACGGACGCAAGTCGGACGGCAGCTGGCAAGGCGTCTGGACCTACGCGGGCGGCAACCAGATCGGAACCGACTTGTGGACGCCGCGCTGACCGGCCAGTTCGGGCAATTCTTGACTTGGGTGAGGGTGGGCCTTAAGTCCCTCAGTCCCGCGGGGGCGTAGCTCAGTTGGTTAGAGCGCTGCCCTGTCACGGCAGAGGTCGCGGGTTCGAGTCCCGTCGCTCCCGCCAGATTTATCAATAACTTACGTGACACTGCTCCCGGCGCTGCCCTGATCGGGTAAGCGCCGGGTAAGCAAGCCGTCGTGCGATAGACATCAAACACCCCAGATTAACAAAAACGCACCGGGGCGCGGTTGGCAGGCAATGGCGGGGTCCGTCCTTTGAGCCGCCTCTGGTTCATGCGCGGCTGCGCGGCACGAACCCCAATGCCGCATGCCCCTCGGCCCTCCGATGGATCTCGCTAACATGCGGGAGAACGGCGTGCGGTCCCGAGGACTGGTCATGACCTACTTTCACCTTCGGCATACTTTGAAGGCCGATTACGGGATCGAGGTCCTCGTAGATAGCGGCAGCGGCCTACGGGACGATCCATTTGTAATCGAGCCATGCTCCGCGGCGGATGCGACCCGCACGCAGCTAAATCTGCTTCGTGGGCTTGGACGTAGCAGGCGCGAACTGTGGCGCTTGTTGCAAGTTGAGACAATTCGCGAGGTTGCTCCAGCGGTTCAGCGTCTAGGGATCGAGACTGTAAAATTCCCGCCGAACGAGATCATCTCGGAAAAACGCGCATACCATTTCGATGTGAGCCGGGTGGATGGAGTACCAATTGCTGGAGTACCTTTGATCGAATGGACCGACCCTCGAACGACGTTTTCCGCGGTCTCACAAATTGGTTGGCTGCACTTCGACGGCACGATCGACAATGGTCAGGATAACCATGCGCTTGATATTTCATTGCAGTATTCGGCATTGGGCGCGAAGGCCACCATCTCCGTTTATGGTTCCGTAAACCAATCGCTAGAGGAACGCCTACCCGAGGACAACAGGGCTAAGGAATTGCAATCCGTATGCAGTCAGGTCCAGATGATGTACGGAAACGCGAAAGCACCTTGGCCCGTCCACCTGATCGAGCCTTTTGCATTGCAAGCTTTTCTCATAGGAGAACAGTTGAGTGTGGTTGCAGTTGCAGTTTTAGGACAACAGTTTTTGAAACTGCGCTTGACATATTTTGACGATCTCAAGATGCGAGAGTTGATGTATGAGACGGTTCACGAATTGGCCCGTCTCGCGCACACGTCTGAACTCGGACCCGTGCAATTGCGGCTGAACTTAACCGGCGCAAAATAGAAACACCGCGTGGTCTGAAATGATGATCGCTGCGGTTCCTCCAAGTACTCACGTACCGATGAGTAGGCACGGCAGTGAGACTGCGACTAATTGCAAGCTGCGCTGCTCGGGTTAAGCTCACACGCTCGGCCCCAGAGCGGGCACCCCTCTGGGGCCACTTTCGTGGGGGCGACGGTGGCGACCGCGAGGTGAATACCCTTGGGACGCGGCGCGTAAGAAGGCCGCTGATTGCATGACACTGGCCGCCAAACGCTCGTCTGATGAGCGCCGTGACATGCTTAGAGCGATGCACGCAGTTGGGCGACGCTCGCAAATCAAATGGACCGATTTGAAGCGACTCGACTAATGTCCGGAAGCGAAAGCATCAACGCTAGGAAGCAGCACCAGCCATGAAGACCGCCGAGAAAATCCGTGAGATCGCCGACAAGCACGGATGGAACCCCCTAAAGGAATTGCAGCGCAACATTACCGAGCGGCGGGCGCGGAGCGAGGCTGGCCAAGCTGCCTGCGCCCGAGACGAAGGCCAAGCCGCCGCTGATCTGCAAGTCGTGCCGATCACGCCGCAACCGAGCCAGCCGGTTGGCGAGGTTCTCGGCGACGAACTCAAGAAGCGTGACCAGCAGGTTGCCAAACTCGGGCGCGAGAACGATGCGTTGCGCGAACAACTGGCGGCACTCAAGCACGAAGTGGCCGAGCTGCGCGGCGAGTTGAAGGTCCGCGTCGTGCTCGAGGAGATGACCAAGCAACTTGACCGAGTTGAAGCTGCGGCCATCACCGCATCCGCGTGCGCCACATCGCGCACCGCCATGCATGTAAGATAGGCCATTTGATACCCCAGCGGCTTCTAATGTAGGTTGCGACTGGGAGGGGGCGATGCATAAGCTTTCGCTGAGTATCTTGAGTGCGGCATTAATTGCAATCTGTTCCGCGGCTACTGCGCAGACGACAACTTGTTCAAAATTGAAGGCCGAATGTGATAAGGGCGTGGCTAGTCGGGAAGCGCAAGGCGTGTCCCAATGTCCAGCAGCCTTCAAGCACTGCCTGAAAACAGGGGTGTGGCACACATCCGGGACAGACGGACGCACGATCAGGGACGTCAGTCGGAAATAGCTTGGCGGCGCGTGTTCTCGACAGTGGTGACGCCGTTCGAGAGGCGGATCAGCCCGTCGCGCGTTCGCGTCGGCCAGATCTTGGCATCGGCTTCCATCTCGATGGCGCTGACCGCCGACACGATCAGGTCGCAACATCCTGCAGGCTGATCTATCGACCGTCATCCATGAATGACAGGCGCGGCAGTGACGGCACCTGGCGTTGCATCGTGCGCGGTCGCACGTCCTTCACGGGCTTCGGTGGCTTCACCGGCTTCGGCGCTGCCACGCGCTGCGGCTTCGGCAGATGCGCCAACTCCACCAACCTCGCAGCTTCGGAGGCATCGACCGTGCGCCAGTCATCGACCAACGTGAAGACGTTGGCGTGGCGCGCGCCGACCCCTACCGTGATGCTGATAAAACCGAGGCGTTCGCACTGTTTAATTCCGAAGGAGACCGATTTTTTGCTGATGCGTCGCGCCATAAAGACAGGGCGCGGGATTGCGGCGACACCGCCGCAGCGTTCGACTTCGTCCTCGATCAAATGTAGGCATCGCTTGCCGCTTGGCGTCAGCGCCGCATAAGCCGGTGACTGCAACACCGCCGAACGATCCATCGCCGCCCCCGTCCGAATGACCGCCAGGAATTGTTCCACAGCTCGCCGATGGCGGTCAACGATCAGGCCACCAACGCGGCGGTCCCGCATGCCCGCTGATGCGGTTCGCATTGGCCGCTAATCGCAAATGTTTGGCATGATTTCACAAGTAGCCCCGAACGTCTGCGTGATACATCTGCCGCGAAAACGATAGTGCGAGTTTACCCAACGAGACACTTTTTTCGGCGGAGAAACCTGAGTTCAGAACATGAAAACGTCACGGATAACCGACGACATGTTCGCCCGCATTCCAGCGTTGCTGCTTGAGGGTACGACCAAGGCTGAGATTGCCGCGATGTATGGCGTCACTCCCGGCACCTTGGCGGTGAAGTGCTGTCGGCGCGGCATATCACTGCGCAAAGGTGGGGCACTGCGTAAGCGCACCAAACTGCCCAAGCGTACCTACCTGACGCTGCCACTCAGCGACGGCGTGTTGAAGTCGCTGCGTGAGGCAGCGCCGGCGATGGGCAAGGACAGCACGGCACGGCTGGTCAGCGATCTCTTGGAGAAGATCGCCAGCGACGGCCTCTACAAGGCAGTGCTGGACGAGGAGGCTGCATGATGATCTGGCGTCTGCTCGCCTCTCCGTCAAACACTTACACCGACTGACGGCCCTTATTGGCTTGATCCGATGCTTAAGGGTTCTTAGCGCACTGACTGACGCGCCGACCGTTGCCGCATCCGCGACCACCACCGCTAGAGGCGCGACGCCTCCAGTCAGCCAGTCGCGGCAACCGGCTTTTTCGGCCTCGGCTTGGTCTTGGCCTGCTTCTTTTCAGGCGGCGCAGGTTTCTTCTCCTGCGCCTTTTGAGGCGGTGCAGGTTTCTTCTCCTGCACCTTCGGCAACTCCGGCCAAATAACCGGTTGAATGGCTACCTTCGTAGCGATCAAGTCTGTAGCAGGGGCGTGCGGGATATCTTTGGGCGCGGAAAAGAGATGCACCTTATCAACTGGCGCATCAGCTTTCGGCCCCACCTTTGCAACGGGGCTACCGACAACCGCATACAAAGTGCTTCCGGTAACGATCACCGCGAATGCAGAAGCCACGTACCAAGTACGCATGACTACGCTACCACCCCCTGCAAGGATGGCCGTGATTGGTAAAAAACTGGTTATGCCCTTTGCCACGCCCAGACGCCGCCGCATCTACGATCCCCCAAGCAGCCCCTGAAACGCGAAGCCCCGCCGGGGGGCAACCGGTGGGTCAAAGGGCCAACCGACATCACGACTGCCGCTGCATCAGCATCCACATCGTTATGACATCGTATGGGCGACAGCGTTGGCGGCAATGACGGGGACCGAGCGCGCCGCGATTAGAACTCGACGACGATGGTCAGCTGTCGCGTCTGTTTGAGTGCCTTGAAGAGGAAGTCCCAGTCGTGCATGACCACGATGCAGCGCGGATTGCCGCAGGGCGGCATCCCGTGGAGACACAACCCGCCCTGCTCCCTGACATACACCGCACTTCCGCGATGCCGATGATTGGCCAGCGGGACGCCGTCGAGGCGCTGGAGATATTCTCCCGGCCAGTCGTAGATGTCCAAGGCAGCATTCTCGACGACTGTCAGCTTATGAGCGACCGGTCCGGCAGGCGACGCGCCCGCGAACGGTTTGGCGCGCTCGACATGTTGGTGCGGACTTTCAAACACATGGTCCCATAGCGTGACCTTGCCGGACCGCAATTCCTGCTGCTTTTCCCAAGCCGTGACCCGTGCGTGGTCGCGCTGGGTTGGCAGTCGAACAAGCCTGCCGGCCACAACGCCGGACACGATCCCTTCGCGCGGGCGATAGCTGAGCTGAGCGCGCATCGTTGCAGGCGCCCTCCATCCGGGGATGGTAGCGCGTCGTGGGATGCCGTGCCACGCATGTCATGGCGTCCCCGCCCGATCAGCGCGTCGTCGGGTCCTCTTGCTCGACCGCGCGTCAGGGCGGTCAAGCCGCACGGCCAATTCGGCAACGCGAAGCTCCAGCGCCTGCAAACGGTGATCGACGCGCCGGACCTCGCCGGTTAGGTTGCTAAGCTGTAAACTGATCCGCTCCAGCCGCCGATTGGTTGCCGTGACATTATTGTTGAGCGGCAGCAGCAGTTGCCGCATGTTGGCTTGTTCGATCTGGATGTGCGCCAGCCTCTCAGCGATGAACTCCAAGGTCACGGCGGTCATCGCTCGTCTCCTTCGATCATCAGGAGCCGCAAATCTGCTCCACGCCGCCGTTGGCGGTCAACGATCAGGCGAAGCAGCAGCAGCGCGACCACGAAGCCGACCCAGCGCGATGACGATCACGGCTCCCGCATTCTCGCCATGCGCCGCCTGACTGGGTCAGAGCCGCACCGGGGGCGACCGGCAGAACCCCCGCGGGCAATCCCCAACCTGTGAGGACCGAAGCCCCAGAAATGCCCGCCAGTGAGCCGGGAGCGTCGAGGGGCCGGGCCAGCCGGCTCCACGCGACGACGACCGGCAACACTACGACGTTCTACGATCCCGTCGGTCGCAATCTCGGGTGGTATGCGACGAGCCGCTAAAGCGTTTTCCGAAATACATTTCGGCCCTCATGCCAAGCGTCCAACTGCGCTTTGATGCGCTCTTGGGCGGCGGCTTCAGTTTTGTAGGGGCCTAGCCGCTCTTGCCGCCCGTTGCCCCATGTCACGGCCACATACCAAAGGCCATCATCGCTCTTCCGAGCATATGAGATTGGCGGCGAAACTCGTTCCGTTTTGGTGTCCATGCAGTCAAATATTTCATCGTTTGTTTGATCGTCCCGACAGGCTGCCGGGACCCATGATCGCGACGCGCACGCGGTTGTTGATCTCCGCCACGAAGGTGCCGACTACCTTCGCTACTTCAGCCAGGCGTACCCGAGCCGTTGCGGCAAGGTGAGCGGCAGCGAATACGAAAGACGCGCCCGCCCGGTGGGGGCGACTGCAAAACCGGGCGGGCTTGCCCACCCCGGTAAAAGCGATACGACACCTTGGCGAGCGAGGTTTAGGTAGCCGCTGGCCAGCGGTCTGCGCTTGTTTGAATGCGCCAATTCCTTGTTGTTGCAAGCCACGCCGCTTCGACCACATGGCATGAGTGGCGAGCAGCATCAGGCGGGCGACGGACGGCGGCAGGCAGCGCGCACGTTGCCAGCGCAGGCGTCGTTGCAGCGTCATCGGCTTGTCATCGTTGCCGGTGTTCGATGACGGACAGGCAAGGCGCACTCGTTTGGATGGTTGGGGTTCTCATGATCTTGAACGATTGGGTTGTGTTGATTGGAAGCACGTTCTTGGCGCTTGTGATCGTGGCCCTGCTGGTCACGGCGTTGCTCGGTCCGCCGCCATTGGGTTAGCACGCATCACGACACGCGCTGTCGTCGCATCGCGCATCAACGCCGCGACCACGACCACGGACACGCCAGCGTCACGACGACCGACATGCGGCAAGCAGCACGTCATCACCTCGGCCACGACCCACGCCAGCAAAACGTTGCCCGGCACGCGCGAAATGCGGCGGTATTCTGCAACCGCGCTGCCGCAACGATCTGTCAACTATCGCGCCCTATCGTTGTTGCTCCACCAAAAACAACGGAGCGCAAGATGAGGGACATCTTGAGAGCCGTGCTACTCGCAATCTCCGCCGCGTGGGCAAAGTGGCGACACGACGCACAACGCGACAAGATCGAAGACAAAATGGTCGCCGACCTTGAAGCCATCGTTATCGCGAACATCAAGCGAGCGCGCGAGCAGGTCGAACGCGACCGGAACGAGATACGGCGCACGGCTTAGTTAATCAGTGTTCTGCGACGGACGGACGCGCGACACATCATAGCCGTGACGGACCGACGCGCGGCACGTCATCGCGTGCGGTGCCATCGCACACCCATCGCTGCCGATGCGGCGCTACCTTCAGACCACGACCGATTGGCCAGATCATCATCGGAAGTTCGCATGGCGTTACTTGCCATCGTGACCCTGTTGCGGTGTTGTTGCTGGGTGCGCCGCGATTGGGTTAGGCGCATCACGGCAGGCGCTGTCGTCGCATCGCGTATCGCATCAACGCCGACGCCTCGACCTCGACCGGCGCAGGGGGCTTGGCTGCTGGACGATATTCTGGCCGGGAAGCAGCAGCCATCGCAACGTGACGCGGCCCGCAAACGGCAGTCAAACCGCGCTGGAATGAGATTTGAAGTTCGTGGAGAGACCGTTGTTTGGCATTGAGGGAGCAAAAACGCGGAACTACGTGTTCGCCAGTGACGGCGTTTGGAAAATCCCAAAGCGAATGCTGGGTAGGATGGTTTTCCCGCAAAATGCGGGCACCAAGCAGAAGATGCTCGATGTCTTCTTTTGCGAGACGATCCGTTCATCAAATGTAGCGCGTTTCGAAATGAACCAACAGAGCCGCCGTCATGTTGGCATAAACAAGCAAGCCTTTGGCGGAAGATAAAAAGTCGGATCGGCCCAAGCTCGCCGCTGCCCTTTCCCATGCAAAGGCTATTGGCGCGAAGTTGGTTTTTGCGAAGCTGGACCGGCTCACCCGTAACGTTGACCTGCTGCGTTCGCTCGTGGCCAGCGACGTTGATCTAGTGTTCTGCGACCTTCCAAACGTCCCTCCTGGGCCGATGGGGAAATTCCTCCTCACACAGATGGCCTCGGTTGCAGAACTGGAAGCTGGCCTGATCGGTGAGCGCACCAAGAACGCGCTGGCAGCGGCCAAGAGGCGCGGAGTGAAGCTGGGCAACCCCAACGGCGCACGTGCCCTCAGAGGCAAGCAGACCGGCAACGCTGAAGCTGTGGCGAAGGTCAAAGCCAATGCCGTTCAGCGCGCTCAAAGCCTCACCTGGATTGTAGAGGACATAACGCGCTCAGGCGTAACGACCGTGAGGGGCATCGCTGAGGAGCTTAATCGCCGGGGCGTCCACGCTCCGAGAGGCGATGCTTGGCATCCTGCGACCGTCTCAAGGTTGCTGAGCCGCCTAAAGGCAGCGGCCTAATGCCCCGTATGTGACGCTATTCTTCCGGCTCTTGGCGCGGCGATTTTTGCGGCTGCGCCTGCTTCTCAGCGATTAGGTTCCGCACGGTGATGTGGATGTCCTTGTCGTCCTCGCCGGTGTGGGGCTGCGGCGCGCGGCCCCAGCCGCGATCCAGCAGGATAGCAATAGCCTGCAGACGCGCCGATGGCGGAAATTCCGGCTGGCGCATGATCGCGGCGAGGTGACGAACACTCTCGTCGGTGTATGCCCGGCACAGTGACCGTATGTCGGCTGGTATTTTCTTGCGCGGCAATTGTTTACGGGGGGCGTACCCCCCCTCCCGTTACGATGAAAACCCGCTACGTCGAGTGCAAGGTCAAGCCGCTGCACACCCAGCATCATATCGCAAACGCCCTCACTGCGCCCGAAATGCGATCAGACAATCGCCCCGGCATCGACTGCCTGACCATGACGCGTGGGGGCGCTTTGGAAGGTCCCGAAGGCCATCCGGCGTATCGCACAACGGAAAGCGGCGCATCCGTGTCTCTGTGGAGGTGGGGGTTCGGCGCCTCGTGCGGCGACCCATGTTGTCGTAGGTCGTGGTCGTGTTGCCGCGCGTGACAGACCGCCCGGTGTTGCGTCCCATCGGGTCATAGAACAGCGTGTTGCCACGCTGGTCAGCGGGCGGAATGGTTCGTCGAGATTTATAAGCGCCTCGACATCAAGCGCGGGCGCGCATCCTCGCCGGATACGCTACGTAATGATCTCGCAGCCCGAGCCGATCCTCAAGCCAAATGGTGAGCCTTACCAGAACACGCTCGCCGAATTTGACATATTGCTGGATGGTGGGCGCGATGCCCGGTATCTCGGCATGCTTCCGCCGCTTTCGTTTGTAGACCGACGCAACCCTGATGCGGCGATCTATCTCACCACCGACGAAGGCAGTTCACCCGAAATCCAGTTCGAGGAAGGTCAGCGCTGCATCGAATGGACTTGCAGCCGGCCCCGCAAATGCCCTGGTGTGCCGCGCCTGTTAACCACGAATCAAATCTGCGGTCGCGCAGTTGGTTAACTTTGAGTAAACACCAGCTCACCCGCCGCATTTAAATTAAATTTTATCAAAGCAGGTCGGCGCCTGTTGCGGCGAGGTCCACATCACTCCGGTCAGAATGACCGTTAGCGTCAGTCTTATTCGTGCAATCTACCGGCGCACGGAGAACACACATGAAGCGGCTTTTGTTGGCTGCCATCGTTGCGATGGCGGCGAGCGGACCTGCATGGGCTCAATCATCGACGAGTGACGGGGACGGGCGTCGGCAATGCCAAATCGACATCGAACTCGCAGGCGATCTCGGGGCAGGGCGGCACTGGGGTCGGCGTCGGCGTCGGCGGCAACCCTTCGGCGACGATCATCAGCAACAGCACCGCCCCGGCCGTTCAGACGGTCAAGACCGTGCCGACCGCCATCGCACCGGGCTTGGCCGCGGCCGGGCTCGAAACGTGCCTCGGGTCGGTTTCCGGCGGCGGCTCGTTTGTCGGGACCGGATTTAGCTTCGGCACCACGATCCCTGATCCCGGCTGCGCTGCGCGGCTCGATGCGCGGACGCTGTGGAGCATGGGCCTGAAGAAGGCCGCGGTGGCGCGGCTTTGCCTTAACGGCGACATCTACCGCGCGATGCCGGAGGTTTGCGACAAGTACCTGCCGCCGCGCGCCCGGCCGCCGGTCCCCACCGCCTACGCGCAGGCGGAAGCCTCCGAGGAGCAGCCCTACACTGGCGGCGACATTTGGCTGGTCGATGGGGCGACCGGCAAGAACCGTCTTTGCAACGACTACGATGTGACCCAGCAGCGCTGCCGTGTCTGGGCTCACACCGTCCACCATTCGGCACCAAAGAAGAAGGCGAAGGCGAGGGCGAGTGGTGGAACCTCTCACACGGCGGCATCACCCGCCCCGGCACGCGCCGTGGCGAAAACTGTAAAGAAGGAAAAGTCACATGAAGAAGCTGTTGATGAGTGTTTCGTTTATCGCTCTGGTGGGAAGCATCGTGCCGGCTGACGCCCAATCGACGTTGGCCATCGGGGGAGGCCTCAACTTCGGTCGCGTCCAGACCGGGACGGGGGCGGTCTCGATGGGCTCGGCGGCGGCGGGTTCGCTCGCTAACGGGACCACCACCAACATCGGTGCTGGTTTCGCGGCGGCGTCCCCGGCCGGCGGCATCTCGACCGGGCTCGGAGCGTCTGTGGGTCAGAGCAACGCCGTGAGCGGCGCGGCCTCGATCGGCAACGGCGCGGCCGTCACCGGCGGCATCTCCAACAACATCGGTGTCGGTGTCGGCGGAGGCTTCACCAACGTGTTGCCCTAACGTAGGCGACAGCAGCATGGTGGCAAATCTTCGTCACCATGCTGCTGATCGGGTGGGAGTGCGATGTTGATCTGGTGGAGATGTGAAGGGAAAGAGAAGCTGCTGTTACCAGAGGCGCAGCGCTTGGTTCGGATACAGCGATCCATGGAATGACGCTTACGAAGTCTGCCTCGACTTCCGCTTGTGTGCAGGTTTTCGGACGCCGGCATGGGATGCCATCCACGCGCTCCGGCGACCGGCGTCCGAAAAGCGCCAAGGCAGGAAATCGCGGGAAGTGGGGCACTGGCGGTGCCGCGGATGCTATGGGGATTTAGCCGCGGGTTTTGGGTTGATGAGGTTGGACAGGATCGGTTGGCGCGATCAACAGCGGCCACCGAAAGGGCTTCTCTTTCCCTTCGCATCTCCACCAGATCAATGGGCGGCCCCATCGATCCGATAGTCCTTGGACTTGAAGGTGACGTGTTCTGGTCGGCGGACAGCAGCCGGCGATTGGAGATCGCGACGCGGTGGGTGTTGCCCCTGCCACCCCCGGTCCCTACGCCCGCTTAATCCTTTTTCTTCAATTGCCCCTCGTTGGCAGCAATGAACGCACGAATGTCGTCTGACATGTCCAGCAGCTTCAGCCACTGTTCTTTATACAAGGTCACGGGAAAGCGCCCCATGCCGTAGATCGAGACTGCTCCCTTTTCGCTTACCTTCATGCGGATGTGGTAGACGCTTCCTTTTTGAGGGCCGCAATTAAGCTGCGGAGGCGCTCAAGCTCAGCTTTTAAATCTTCGTCGGACATGGCGGCGTTTCCTGGTTTGTCAGGACCGGAGCCTATCGTCACATGCCTGCGCTGATACCCGTTCCGTCAATTCAGCCCGCCTTATAAGCGAATGCGGCAAGTCTCAAAAATGCTTGGCGGCTAGAAGGGCGAGCAGAACCGTGCCCGAGACGGCAGTGATGGCAACCACATTGACCAGGTTGTGCGTGGCCATCGACAGTGTCGAGGACACATAGGCAGGCGTCCGGTTCGCCTTTGCCTTCTTGCGCTTTGATTTTTGTGATGCCCGCATTGCACTCCCAAGACAGCGGGTCAGGCTGCTTGGCAGCCTGACCCTGACGCTTTCCCTGTCGAGTGTTTGTCCCCGATCTGCGAGCCACCATGGCATGGCTTCGAACCTGAAAGCTTAAGGGGTCTGGTAAACCAAAGCTGACCCGTGCTGATGGTTTACGAATTTGCGGACGCTGCACCACCAAACACGTTAAACGTTCTTTCTTCTCTTGCTTCCTTGCTTCCTTGCTTCCTTGCTTCCTTGCTTCCTTGCTTCCTTGCTTCCTTGCTTCCTTGCTTCCTTGCTTCCTTGCTTCCTTGCTTCCTTGCTTCCTTGCTTCCTTTCTTTCTTTCTTTCTTCTCTTATTAAGGAGGCCGACCCTAGTGCGGGCTGGGCGCACATCGAGCCGCTACGGGAACCAGAGCAGGGTCACCCGTACCGAGCGCCTGGTGTCGGCCTCCTCGATCGCGATCACCCCGGCCCCGCGCAGCCAAGCCAGAGCCCGATATTTGGCGTAGCGGCTGATGCCGAGTTTCCGCAGCTCGCCGTTGGACAGAGCAACAGTGTTGCTCCGTCGCCTGAGGCACTCCCGGTAGATCAGCATGGCCACGACGAGATGGGTGGTGGTGCGGACCACCGGCAGCACCCGCGCCAGCCACGCCAGCGAAACCGTGACGTAACCCTTTGCCGGCCTCGGCGGCGCATTGGCCAGCAACCCGGCCATCTGCCACAGCGGGTCGTTCTCGACGTCCTCGAACAGGTTATCGATATCGGTGCCCATCACGCCGTCTCCCGTTCCAGCTTGGCCAGCAGTCGGGTGACCGTGGTCCACATCGCCTCGCCGCGATCGTCGAAGTAGCGTTCGCCGGGCCGGATGATCTGGCAGTCGGTCGGCAACCGGTAGCCGCGCAGCACCACGGCGGCCGCGTCACCCATCACCTGATCGAGCGCGGCCGACAGCTCCTCCACCTGATCGGCCGGGCCCTCGGCCATGATCGCGTCGTGAACCGGGGCGACGATCTCGATCCCGCGCCGCTCCGCCAGGATGCACGCCACGTGCAGGATTTCGCTGCCGGTGCTTTGGATCGGAAAATTGCGGATGGTGCGCGGGTTGGTGCCGGACGGGCATTGCATCCACCACCCGAACGGCGTGCCGATCTCCAGGCGCAGGCCGGCATGGTCGCGGACGCTCTGGGCGTAGTCCTCGAACCGATGAAAGCGCGCCCGCAGGCGCGCCAGGATCTCGCCGGCCTCGAACAACGAAATGCCGGTGCGGACAGCCAGCGAGCGGAAGCCAAGCCCGTACTGGATGCCCAGCACGACGGTCTTGAACAGCGTGCGCACCGCCTTGCGCTCTTGCTCGTTCAAGCTGTCGGGCAGGAAACCGAGCTGCTGGGCAATGCCGAGATAGACGTCACCGCTCTCGCACGCCTGCAGCAGCGCGCTGTCGCCGGACAGCACGGCGGCGATGCGAACTTCTTGCTGGCGGTAGTCCCGGTGCACCAGGGCGCGACCCGGTGGCGGCGTGATCAGGAACCGCAACCACTTGGCCGGCCCGAACACGTACTGCGATGCGCCGGGTGCATTGCGCGCGGTCTTGGTGCCATAGGCCCACAGCGGCGCGCGGTTGCGATGGTCGTGCCCGACCGCAAGATCGTTGAGCCGCAGCTTCGACAACGAGTAGCGCAGCTCGCGCAGCGGCTCGATCTGCGGATACTTTCCGGCCATCTCGCGGAAGGTCTGGTCCGTTTCGTCGAGGGTGCCGTTCTCGTAGGTGGGCCAGCTCATGCGGTGCCGGCGGACGTAGTCGGCAAACCGTTGCTTGCGCCAGTGCGCCACGGCCGTCGACGATCTCGTAGACAGCCGAACGGGCGGTCCAGCTCGGTGACCAGATCGAGCCGCATGTTCTGCCATTGGTTGCGGAGACGGGCGAGCAGCGCGCCGTCCATCGGGACACCGCGCCGCTCTTGCTGCGCGATCGTCCATTGAAACTTGGCCCGGAACATCGCGTGCGAGAGCGGCGGGCGAAGGGTCGGAACGATGTGCGGCAACAGGCGCGCGAGCGCGCGCACGTCGTCTTCGCAGTAATCCAGGATGTCTTGCTGTTCCTGGGCGCTGAACGGCGGACCCTGCAGGATGCGATCGCGCATGTCGTCCTTGCGGGCGACGTCGATCTCATCCTCGAGGAAATATCGCAGCGCGCCGCCGATCGAATAGAAGCCCTTCTCGCGGTCGCCGCTCTTGACCGAGCCGTCGTTCACGTAGTGCCGGAACTCGACGTAGGCGTCGAGCGCGCACGCCGGCTCGCCCCACCCCAACGCGGCGTGAAAGCCGAACTCGGCGGCGAGCATGTAGCCGACGATCAGCGCGTCGTTGTCGAGGCGGTAAGGCGGGAACGGGCCGAGCTGGTCCTGCCACAGCCGAACCAGCCGGCCCGATCGCATCTCCAGCGCAACAAGACAAAGCGGCGTAATGGGATCACCCACTACGCCGCCATTGGCCAAGCCCGGGCCGGGATAGAACTCGGTATCGACGACCCAGATCTCGCGGAACGGCAGATCGCGCCAATCAGAGATCGGCGTCATCGTCGTTGACCGTGGCCGGCGCTCCCATCAACTCGCGATAGATCGGGTGCGTCGGTGTCCTGGATCACGCCGTGCGGGCCGAACGCGGCTTTCACCAGCTCGTTGAACGCCGGCAACTTCTTCCAGTCCGGGTCGGGTGCGTATCCCGGCAGCGCGTCGCGCGTCAGATACGAGCGCTTGCTCCAGACCAGTTTCACCCATTTGTCGATTGCAGTCCGCGCCGCGGACCTGGCGGTCGACCAGGCTGTGTTGTCCTTTTCGCCCTCGCGCGGAAACATCATCGGCCAGAGGCGCGGCGAGCCGTCGCGATAGATGCAAGTGACGAGAACGCAGGGTCGGGCTTCCTGCAACCGCCCCGCATCTCCGGCCCCAGAATGTAGAACGCCGTTTCGATCTGGCCTTCGGTCTTGTGGGCGTAGATTTCGGTACGGCGCCGGAAGTCGGGATCCGGGTGGACCCGGAAAAAGTCTTTCGGCTTGTCGACCGGGATCGAGTGCCAGGTCGTATCGGTCAGCCCGTCGCCCAGCGCCGGGTCCAACCATAGAGCTTCAATGTCCGAGGCGTCGCTCGGCGTGGGTGACGGGGAGACGCTCTCCAGCTTGGCAGCGGTAGGTTTATCCGTCATCGGTGCCTCCATTCTCGCGGACGTGAAATCAAAACGGCGGCTCCACCACGGGCCGCCGTTGCGCTTTACGCTGCCGATAGTTCAGACGTTGAGGCGACAACCGGCGTGAGCCGCTTTGCAGCCCAAGCGTCCAGCTGGTCGATTGGATAGAGCCGGCGCTGGCCGCTTTTCTGAAATCCGGGGCCGCCGCCTCGCCACGCCCACTGCTTGAGCGTGGATTTCGCAACCGGGATGCCGTGCCGCGTCAGCAAATACTTCGCCGCATCCGCGGCGTTGAGACGGGGCGGGCTTGCAATCACAGTCATTGGGTTCTCCGCAGGTCAATGATTGGCGACCTGTGGCGACCCTAGAGATTTGGTGTCACCCCGTAAAAAGGGGGTACAGGAAGTCAGAGACTTCTTGTGCCAGCCGTTTACGAGCGAGCCGTTTACGAGCGAGCCGTTTACGAGCGTGCGTTCGAGCTTATCTTTGAGTGTTTTCGAGACCACTTCCGGATAGCGCCTAAAAATTCGGCGCACGTCGTTTGGCTGCCTGTTCAATTCTTTTCCAATTTGCTTGACCGGTTTTCCTTCTACCAACTTGCGCACGATCTTAGCGGCAACTTCACCCCGCTTGCCGCTGCCAATTTCGCGGTGAGCTGGCTTGGTTGATCCGAATGCCTCATTCAGATCTTTGCCGCTCTCCAAAATGGCGATCAATTCGTTGATGTCCGCACGCCCGAGCATTACGGGCGCCTCGTCGATGGTCAACTGGAGCATTACGGGCGCCCCGTGGATGTCCGAAGACTGGAACATTATGGGCACGTCGTCGTAGAAATCGTCCGGCCCGACAGCTTTCAGAGCGCGAAGCAACCGCTCCCGCAACTCGCGGCCTTCGTTCTTCTCGACCGGTTTCGCAAGATATTGCTCGATAAGACCGGGCTCACGCCAATGCCCGGCGATTATTCGACGTTTGCCGAACTCCCTGCGGCTCATGTTGCCGCCCTCAACGGGACGACAACCTCGTCGGCCTCGCCAGTCATCGCCCGCCATATCGCTTGCGATGTCCGATCCGCCGCCGCCAACAACGCCGCGTCTGCCTTGTGGATGTAGCCGCCTGTAGTTCCGCGTGAGGCATGACCGAGCAGCGCTCCGATTGTCGGCTGTGAATAGTCCAGGTCATCTGCCGTGCTGGCAAACGCGTGGCGGAGCCCGTGCGGGGTCAATCCGGCCAGTCCGTCACCCTTGACGATACGATCCCAAGCGTTCGGAAGTCCGCCGAATGGCTTGCTGGTGTCGCGCGGGGAGGGAAATACATAAGGTGAGTCATTATGCGCCACCTTCAGCAACGCCAAAGCCGCTGCTCCGACTGGGCGCACCGATGCCCCCGTTTTAGTATTGCCCAACCGCAAGCAAGAGCTGGTCGCGTCGACCTCGGTCCGACGCAATGTCTCGACCTCGCCGCGGCGGCAGCCGGTGAGCGCCAGCATCCTAATGGCCTGCACAGCCTGCCAAGGTTCGCCACGCGCCTCTGCGGCCTCCAGGGCGAGTCCTAGCGCCCGGTATTGCTCAATCGATAGCCGAACCTTCCGCCTCTCGCCTGCGGGCCTCACAACGCCCCCCGCTGGATTGTCAGGGCGATATCCGCGCTCGACCGCATAGGACAGGATCCCGCCAAGCAGCCCAAGTGTGCGAGCCGCGGTGCCAGCGCCGCCCTTCACAATGGCCCGCCCACGCAACTTGGTTTTGACGTTGACCGCCGTCTTGCCGCCGATCACGTCATCCCGAAACGAAACGATGTCGCCGGACCGCAAATCCTTCACAGTCCGATGACCGAGCAAAGGCTTGATGTGCCGCTCAATCCTTCCCGTATCGGTCGCGAGGGTGGATGTCCGCTTGGATTTGCCCTGGCGGGTTAGAACCTGACCGGCCTTGGCCTTGGCCAGATATTCGTCGCACAGCTCGGCAACCGTCATCGCCTGCCGATCTGCCGCCCGTAGCTCGGCGGGGTCGTCGCCAGCCGCCACCGCCCCCAGCAACACCCTGGCGCGCTTACGCGCTTCCTCCGGTGTCACCACACCATACCGGCCAATAGCGAGCCGCCGAGAGCGCCCGTGCTTGTTCCGGTACTGAATGAGGAAGGTCCGAACTCCAGACGGTTTCAGGCGAAGCCCCAAGCCCGGCAGGTCGTCATCCCAACGGAAGAGATCGTTGGCCGGGTTCGGCTTCAGCTTGTCGATCACGGCCTTGGTCAATTTCATCGGGTAAGCACCGGGTAAGCAGGATGGGTCGCTTTTCCGCTACCGCGCGCTCCTTAGCGCGCCACCTAGATACCCCGATTTTGCTTGATTTTAAAGGATTATCGCCACCCGTCGCCGCATATCGCCACGCTTACCGCTGCCCTGTCACGGCAGAGGTCGCGGGTTCGAGTCCCGTCGCTCCCGCCAGCCTTCGCGGTTGTTTCGCACCCCGGCCCAAAAGGCCGCGATCCGGATCAACCGCGAAGGCTGTTTCTTGCCCACCGCCGTCCACCCCGATCGCACGGCACGTCCGCGCCGCGCCCCCTTCGCGGGGACCAAAAATATGGCAATCTCAACCCAATTCCGGGTGACTGCTTCAATTGTAGGGAGTGAACATGAAGCTCGCGTTTTTCGATAACTACAAGCTTGGCGTCGTGACCGGCGACAAGATCGTCGATGTGTCCGATGTGGTGAAGAGCATTCCGCGGCTCGGCCCGCAGGACGTGATCCGTGGCGTCATCGAGGAATGGAGCAAGTGGAAACCGAAGCTCGCCGCGGCCGCCAAGAAGGGCAAGGGCAAGCCGCTGTCCAAGGCCAAGCTGCGGCCGCCGCTGCCCAAGCCCGACAACATCATCTGCATGGCCGTCAACTACATGGAGGACGGCACGCTGCCGGAGCCGGCGCCGATCAACGCCTTCGTCAAGACGCCGAACTCGATCATCGGCGACGGCGACACCATGGTGCTGCCCGACATGGCGGCCTCGGTGTTCGAGGGCGAGGCCGAGCTCGCCATCGTGATCGGCAAGAAGGCCTCCCACGTCAAAGCCAAGGACGCGAAGAAATACATCTTCGGCTACACCAACTTCATCGACGGATCGGCCCGCGGCGTGGTGCCGCCGACCAACGTGTTCTTCCAGATGAAGTCGCGCGACACGTTCGCGCCGATCGGGCCCTACATCGTCACCGCCGACGAAATCAAGAACGTCGACAAGATGCAGGTCCGGCTGAAGAACAACGGCACGGTGATGCAGAACTTCAACACCGACGACATGGCGCACAAGATCCCGCGCTGCATCGAATGGCTCACCGCGATCCACACCCTGATGCCGGGCGACATCGTGGCAACCGGCACCAACCACCGCGGGCTCAATCCGTTCATGGATGGCGACAAGATCGAGCTGGAGTGCGAAGGGCTCGGCGTCCTGCACATCAAGATTCAGGACAAGCTCAAGCGCAAATGGGCGCGCATCACCCGGCTGCAGCACAAGGAAAGCGGCGCCCAGGGCGTCCACACCCCGCAGCTTGCCGGCAAGTACGCGCCGGTCGCCGCCAAGGTGTAGGGAGGGGTCGCATGCTGACGCTCTATTATTCGCCCGGTGCCTGCTCGATGGCCGCGCACATCATCCTGGAGGAAAGCGGCGAGAAGTATCAGCCGCAGAAAATCGATACCTCCAAGGGAGAGCAGCGCACGCCGGAGTACCTGAAGATCAATCCGATGGGGCGCGTGCCGGCGCTCAAGCTCGATGACGGCTCGCCGCTCACCGAGAACACCGCGATCCTGCCTTACCTCGGCAAGCGGTTTAACGTGTGGCCGACCGATCCGGTAGCGGAGGCAAAGGCGCTCTCGCTGATCGGGTTCCTCGCCGCCAGCGCGCATCCCGCGCATGCGCACTTCAATCGGCCGGAGCGTTATGCCACCGATCAGGCGGCTTTCCCGAGCATCAAGGAAACCGGGCTCAAGACCTTCCACGGTTACCTGAAGGACCTCGACGGCAAGCTTGCCGGCCGCGAGTGGTTCTCCGACAAGTACTCGGCGCTCGATCCGTACGGTCTGGTGTTCTATGTCTGGGGCGTGCGGCGCGGCCTGCCGATGCCGGAGCTCAAGAACTTCACCGCCTTCAAGGACCGCATGGCGCAGCGCCCGGGTGTTCAGAAGGTGTGGGAGGACGAGAAGATTTCGATTTGAGTGCTAGGCGTTCGCGCCGAGGCCCAGCATTTGCCGGGCCTCGGCCGGCGTCGCGATCTCCTCGCCCAGAATTTGGATGATCCTGCCGGCCTTCTCGACCAGCGCCGCGTTGCTGGGGGCGAGCTTGCCCTTCTCCAGATAGATGTTGTCTTCCAGGCCGACGCGCGGGTGGCCGCCGAGCAGGACGGTCTGCGCCACCATCGGGAATTGCTGCAGCGAAATGCCAAACGCAAACCAGGTGCAGCCGGGCGGCAGCAGGTTGCGCATGTAGGTCATCGCCTCGGTTGTCGCCGGCTGGCCCCATGAGATGCCGAGGCAAATCTGGAACATGCCCGGACCCTTGACGTAGCCGTTCTCGAGGAATCGCTTGGCGAGCAGCAGGTGCCCGGTCTCGAACACTTCGAGCTCGGGCGTCACGCCGGCGTCCTTGATGGCGAGCGCCATGGCTTGAAGGTGGGTGGGCGTGTTGATGAACACGCGGTCGCCCATGTTGAGCGAGCCCATGTCGAGGCTGCAGATGTCCGGCTTGATTTCGACGACGTGCGCCACGCGATCGGCCGGGCCGCGCAGGACGGAGTCCGCGCTCGGCTTCGACGGATCCTTTTCGTCGTGGAAGAAGCGCGCGCCCGGCCCGGTGGTCAGGTTGATCAGCACGTCGGAATTCTTCTCGCGGATGCGATCGACCGTCTCGCGGTAGAGCGCCTTGTCCATGCTGGGCTTGGTGGTCTTGGGATTGCGCACGTGGATGTGCACGATGGCAGCGCCCGCCTTGGCCGCGTCGAGGCAGGAGTTGGCGATCTGCTCGGGCGTCACCGGAACCGCCGGATTTCGGCCCGGCGTGTCCGCCGAGCCCGTCACCGCGCAGGAAATCATCACTTTTCGTGCCATTTTCAGCGTCCTCCCGCCATCAACCAAAAGCCCAGGTCATTGTTTGAAGTTGTGCCCGGCCGGGACATTATAGGGTCGCGGACATGCGGTTGCGTAAAGGGTATCGGCCGTGAAGGTCATCATCGTTGGCGGCGGCATCGGCGGGCTGACCATGGCCCTGATGCTGCACGCCCGCGGCATCGACTGCGAAATCTTCGAGCAGGCCGACACGATCCGCGAGCTCGGCGTCGGCATCAACACGCTGCCGCATGCCATCAAGGAGTTGAAGCAGCTCGGGCTGCTGGATCGCCTCGACGCGGTCGGCATCCGCACCTTTGAGCTGATCTACACCAACCGGTTCGGTCAGGAGATCTGGCGTGAGCCGCGCGGCCTCGATGCCGGCTATGACGTGCCGCAGTTCTCGATTCATCGTGGCCGGCTGCAAAGCACGATCTTTCAAGCGGTGCGGTCGCGGCTCGGCGAAAGCCGCATCCATACCGGTCACCGGCTCGGTGCGTTCACGCAGGACGAGGGCGGCGTCACCGCCTATTTCTTCGACCGCCACGGCAGCCACCGCCGCAGCGTGCGCGGCGACGTCCTGATCGGCGCCGACGGCATTCATTCATACGTTCGCGAAAAGCTCTATCCCAACGAGGGTCCGGCGCGCTGGAACGGCTCCATGCTGTGGCGCGGCGCGCTCGACTGGCCGAAGTTCCTGACCGGCCGTTCCATGGTGATCGCCGGCGGCATGGCGGCGAAGCTCGTGGTCTATCCGATCGGCGAGGGCGCCCGCGAGGACCGCCCGCTGACCAACTGGGCGGTGCTGGTCAAAGTGGGCGAGGGCGGCGTGCCGCCCAACAAGGAGGACTGGTCGCGGCCCGGCCGGTTCGAGGACCTGATGCCGCACGTGCAGCGCTTCCGCATCCCTTACGTCGACGCCAAGGCGCTGATCGAGACGACGCCGGAGTTCTGGGAATATCCGATGTGCGACCGCGATCCGCTGCCGCGCTGGTCGCATGGCCGCGTCACGCTGCTCGGCGACGCCGCGCATCCGATGTATCCGGTCGGCTCAAACGGCGCCTCGCAGGCGATCCTCGATGCGCGCTGCCTCGCCGATTTGCTGAAGAACGCCGACCATCCGATGCAGGCGCTGTGGACCTACGAGCAGGAGCGCCTGCCGCCGACCGCGCAGATCGTGCGGATGAACCGCAGCGGCGGGCCGGAGGGCGTGATCGACGCGGTCGAGCAGCGCGCGCCGGACGGTTTTCAGAACATCGACGACGTGCTGTCGTTCGAGGAGCGCAAGGCGATCGTGCGCGGCTATGCCGGGGCGGCGGGCTTTGCGCAAAGTCAGGTCAACAAGGGCAGGGCGGCGTAAGTCGTATCCAAGAATTATGCCGTATCGATTGTCAGTGCTTGGCCGGCGCACATCGCCGTGGCCCGCCAATCCAGCTTTTTGTGGCGCATGGTCGCGGACGGGACGTCCGATGCGTCATCAGCCAGACGTCCGAGGGACCACACCGAGCTGTTGCAACCACTTCGTTTCTTCCCAGTAATACCATTCCTCGGTGATCTGATCGCCCTTCGTACGGATGATGTTGACGCCCGAGAATTCGATCTTCTGACCGCGCGGCTCGATTGGGCCAAAGGCCGTCTCCAATCTCTGGCCGGTAATAGTCGCGCGCGTATTCCAGCGGACGACGGCAGTATCGCCGACCACCAGGAGATCGTCGATCTGGGTGCGCAGATCGGGTGCGGCGGCATGGAACATCATGATCTGCTGCCGCCGCGCCTCCGCACTCTGCTGACCGCCGGGACCGGTGTGATTGACGTAACCCGGGGCGAAGAGGCCCTCAAGCGATGCCGGGTTGCTCACGGTGTGGGCCTCCAGCAGCCGACGGACAACAGCTTCGACCTGCTCCCGTGCCATGTCGCCTCCGGTGTCCGGCATCCCCGGACGATCCTATTGATCCTCGTTCAGCTCGCCCGCCGATTGCGGGGCAAGCACGCGGCCTCGTTGCGGCCTCTCGCCAATCCGAAACAGCAGAACGAAGATCCGATGATCGAGAACGGCTGAAGCGGCAAACGGAGGAGGGTGCTGCTCGACCTAGGCATCTTCCGATGCATTCGAAGATACTTCATTGTTCGCGGTATCACCATGATCATCTGGCACGGAGCCATGGGCGAAGGCGTGCGCCGGGATCTCGTAAGCGCGCCTATGGGCTCGCCCGGGACACGAGATGCAGGCACCAGCGACATAAAGCCCCTCGCGACCGGCCTGCCGAAAGGTCTAGGATTGCGACACTGCCCAATAAAAAGCGTGCCGACGTCTCACGTCGTACAGGTCCGCAATACAGTATTGGGAGGAGCGCCATGACAATTGGACGACAGACGATTCCTGCTCGCGGCAGCGGGCGCCGCCGCACTTCCGGCACTTTCCGGCCGCGCATCTGGCGCAGGCCTATCCGTCGCGGCCGATCACCTTGGTCGTCACGTTCCCCGCCGGCAGCGCGCCCGACATCATCGCGCGGCTTGCTGCGCAACACATGTCGGAGCGGCTCGGCCAGCAGGTCGTGGTGGAGAACAAGCCGGGCGCCGGCGGCAACATCGCCACCGAATACGTCGCGCGCGCCGCGCCGGACGGCCACACGCTGCTGATGCCGGTCTCGACCAACGCGGTCAACATCGCGCTCTACCGCAACCTCAGCTTCGATTTCATCCGCGACATCGCGCCGATCGCAGGCATCGCCAAGACAGCGTTTGTCATCATCACGCCGTCGTCGTTCCCGGCCAACAACCTGAAAGAGTTCATCGAATATCTCAAGGCCAACCCCGGCAAGGTCAATATGGCCTCCGGCGGTATCGGCACGACACCGCACCTTTGCGGCGAACTCTTCCAGATCCAGACCGAAACCAAAATGGTGCACGTCCCCTATCGCGGCAACTACATGTCCGACCTGCTCGCCAACCAGGTGCAGACCGTGTTCAACCCGATCGCTCAGGCGTTGCCGCTGATCCGCGAGGGCAAGCTGCGTGCCTACGGCGTGACCACGGCCTACCGGATCAAGGCGCTGCCGGACGTCCCTGCGATCGGCGAAGTCGTGAAGGACTACGACGCGATCGGCTGGTATGGCCTTGGGGCGCCTGCCAAGACTCCGCCCGAGATCATCAAGAAGCTCAGCGAGGCGATGAACGCCGCCATCGCCGTGCCCGACGTGAAGGAGCGATTCGTCCAGCTCGGCGTCGAGCCGATGCCGCTGACCCCGGAAGGCTTCAAGAAGCACATCGCCGTCGAAGCCGAAAAGTGGGGCAAGGTGATCAAGGCTCAGGGCATTATGGCGTTGAACTGAGGTGCACAAAGCCCGCGCCGCTCGCGTGTCCCGGCCCAGCGAACGCATCAACGCGTTCACGCGCGTCCATAGCCCGTCGAAGGCGGGCGTAAAGCCCTGACGGACGCGCCATGGAGCGCGAGCCGGGACCGAGCTTTGTTCGGTACGTCAATGTAAACCGGGGTCCCGGCGCTTCGTTCGCGCTACGCGCCTCACTCGGCCGGGACACGAGATTTATGTCACGCCCCCGGAGGCGGCGGCAGGAACACCACCTCGTGCTTGGCCGACAGCGCCACCACGTCCGGCGGGTTCTGCTCCTTCATGGAGTGGATCGCCCAGAACAGGTCGTAGAGCTTGCGGGTCGGCGTCACCCAGAACAGGCACTTCACCGGCTGGTCGGTCTTGTTGAAGATGCCGTGCATGATCTGCTGCGGCAGCCGGATCAGGTCGCCGGCGGTGCCGACATAAGTCCTTGCCGTCGATGATGAGATCGAAGCGCCCCTCCAGCACGTAGATGAACTCGTCCTGGGTCGGATGAATGTGCGGCGGCACGAAGGTACCGACCGGGAAAGTGGCGTGCCAGGAAAACGATCCCTCGTTGAGCGACTTGGGGATGTAGGTCTGCCCCAGGATGTTCCAGACGATGCCGTCGAGGCCCGTTCCGGCCTTGGTAATTCCCCCGGTGAGTGGCTGCATCGAACGTGTGCTCCCTTGCTCCTGCGGCCGCAGGCCATTCAACCATGTCTCCAGGTGCTTAGAAACGATGCCAAGCGTCACAACAGGCTCCTCTTGGCGGACAGCGTAAACGCCGCTAGCGGGCTCACAGCTACCCCAATCGTGGGAATTTGCGGCCCGGTGGCCTCAAGCAGGCCTGGATTAAGCCTAAATCAGCGCTATACCGGGACCGGGAACGGATTGTGGTAAATTCCGACCGATGGGCTTACGGCTTCAGGCAATGCAACTCCTCGGGCGCTTTCGCGGCGACTGCGCTTGTCGCCGCGGTGCTGCTACTCGTGCCTTCGGCGGCAAATGCCCATCCTGGTCACTCTCACGCTCCTGCCGTCAAAACGATGGAGGCACCGGCGCAGCCGGTGACAGCAGCAAAGACTGAGGCTGCCCATCAGGGCCGATCTGACTGCAGCATCAGCCCCCGTCGCAATCATCCGAAAACGCCGACTGCGGCCGTGGCTGTTGCAGCAACGGGCCGTGCACCGGCTGCCATGGATTGGTTTTGGCGACGTTGCCTGCCACTGCACCTCCGTTGTTGAGCCGGCTGCTGATCTCGGCGACCCGCCGCCGCGCGGCAGCCCCAAATCCAACCGGCTTCGACGACCTCCCAAAACCTTCGCCTGAACCGCTTTGACGTTCACGGCACTGCGCCCGCATTGGCGCAGGCGTGAACGCGTTCAATTCCGTTCAACGCGAAGGAAAACCTCACATGTCACGTGTCATCGCTACGGCATTTGCCGCGGTGGCCTTGGTTGCAACACTCGGTGCAAGCGCGATCCGCGCGCACGAAGGCCATGACCACGGTCCGCAACCGTCTGTACGGATCGATGCAGCCCCGCGCGGCCAGGCATCGTCGGCGCTGTTCGAACTGGTGGCGATTGCGCAGGGCGAGGAGCTCGTCATTTATATCGACCGGTTCGCGACCAACGAGCCGGTTCGGGATGCCGCGGTCGAGGTCGAGACGCCGGCCGGACCCGCCACCGCGGCCGCAGCCGACGACGCCTATCGACTGAAGGCGCCGTGGCTCGCCAAGCCGGGCCATGTCGATCTCATTGTCACGCTAACCGTTGGGGCCGATACCGACATTCTGCCGGTCAGTATCGACATTCCGGATCGTGCCGCCGCCGCGCAACAATCAGCGAACCGCCTCGCCGGCCCTTGGGAGTTGCTTCAGCCGGCGACGGGGTTCGCCGCCGGACTTGGGTTCATCGTTGGGGTCGTGCTGATGTCGCTTCGGCGGCGGCCGCGACACATCGTGGCGCCGCTGCTGGCGGTCGCGCTGCTGCTTCCGGCTGGCCGCGCCATGGCGCACGAAGGGCACGACACGAATACGCCACCGTCGTACACGAGCGGCGATCGAGCCTCGCGCAGCGCCGACGGCGCAGTCTTTGTCCCCAAGCCGATCCAGCGCATTTTCGGTTTGCGCACCGTGGTCACGGAAACCGCGACGCACTACCGCGCCATCGAGCTGCCCGGCCGCATCATTCCCGACCCGAACGCGAGCGGGTTCGTGCAGACCGCGGTGGGCGGACGATTGTCAGCGCCGCCTGCCGGGTTTCCACGTCTGGGCGCGCCGGTGCGGCAGGGCGACGTGCTGGCACATGTCACGCCGCCGATGCAGCAGATCGATGTTTCCGACATGCGTCAACGCCAGGGCGAGCTCGATCAGCAGCTCGCGATCGTCGAACGCCGTCTTCACCGCTACGAGCGGCTGGCGCCAAGTGGCGCCATTGCGCAAATCCAACTCGAGGAAACAAAGCTTGAATTGGAGGGCCTCAAGGAGCGCCGTGCGGCGCTCGACAAGGTGCGGCGCGAACCGGAGGCGTTAATCGCGCCGGTCGGCGGCGTGATCGCGGAAGGCACGCCGATCGCCGGCCAGATCGCGCAGCCCAATGCCGTCGTGTTCCAGGTCATCGATCCGGCGCGCTTGTGGGTCGAAGCGCTGAGCTTCGATGCTGTCGTCGAGCCTCGCCAGGCGTACGCCACAGTCGCGAACGGCCGCAGGCTTCCGCTCGCATTTCGCGGATCGGGCTGGGCCGATCGCAATCAATCAATCGCAGTGCAGTTCCAAATCCAGGGCGAAAGCGCAGGACTGCGGGCCGGTCAATTTGTCACCGTTTTTCTGGCGACCAGCGAAGAGAAGGCCGGCATTGCGGTTCCGCGAGCCAGCGTGGTCCGCACTTCGGGAGGTCAGGACGTGGTGTACGTCCACACGGCGCCGGAGCGGTTCGAGGCGAAGGCCGTCCGCGTCGAGCCGCTTGATGGCGAACATGTGCTGGTCCTGGCGGGTCTCGAACCCGGTGTCCGGGTCGCGGTCCAGGGCGCCGAACTGCTTGATCACGTGCGGTGAGGGGGAACGGCGATGTTCACATTCCTCGTCACCCAATCGCTTCGCAATCGGGTGCTGGTGCTGGCATTGAGCCTGGCGCTGGTGATGTTCGGCACGTTCAGCGTGCTGCGGCTGCCGGTGGACGTGCTGCCCGACCTCAATCGGCCGACCGTCACCATCATGACGGAAGCCGAGGGACTCGCGCCGCCCGAGGTCGAGCTTCTGGTCAGCTTCCCGATCGAAACGCAGATGAACGGCGTGCCGGGCGTCTCACGCGTGCGCTCGGTGTCCGGGATCGGCCTGTCCATCGTCTACGTCGAGTTCGAATGGGGCACCGATATCTTCCGCAATCGCCAGCTGGTTTCGGAGCGCCTCAACCAAGTCCGCAGTCAGCTGCCGGCGAACGTCGCCCCCCACATGGCTCCGATCAGCTCCATCATGGGCCAGGTGCTTATGATCGCATTGACCAGCGAGCGCGCGACTCCGATGGAACTGCGCGAAGTCGCCGACTTCACCATCCGTCCGCGGCTGCTCAGCATTCCGGGGGTCGCGCAGGTGATCCCGATGGGCGGCGAGGTGCGGCAGTATCGCGTCGCGCCGCAGCCATCGGCGCTGCGCGCGCTCGACATCAGCTATGACCAGGTCGAGCGGGCGCTGGCGCAGTTCGGCACCAACACCGGCGGCGGGTTCACCGACCTGCATTCGCGCGAATATTTGATCCGCAACATCGGCCGCACCACCAGCCTCGATGACCTGCGCAACATCGTGGTCGCCAAGACGGATCGGGCGGCCGGTCTTCCTGTGGCAGGTCGCGAACATCGAATTTGCCGCCAAGGTGAAACGCGGCGACGCCGGCTACATGGCAAAGCCGGCGGTGGTGGTGTCGGTGGAGAAGCAGCCGAACGTCGATACCGTCGCGCTGACCCGACAGCTGGAAGCCGCCATCGCCGAATTGAATGCCAGCCTGCCGCTCGGCATCAAGGCCGACCAGGTGATCTTCCGGCAGGCGAATTTCATCGAAAACTCGATCCACAACGTCCAGAGCGTGATGATCGAAGCGGCCGTTGTGGTCGCAATCGTGCTGTTTGCTTTCCTGTTGAACTGGCGCACCACCGCAATCTCGCTGACGGCGATACCGGTGTCGATCCTGGCGACGGCGTCGATCTTCTATTTTGCCGGTCTGACAATGAACACGATGACGCTTGGCGGCATCGCCATCGCCATCGGCGCGCTGGTCGACGACGCGGTGGTGGATGTCGAAAATATCTTCCGCCGCTTGCGCGAAAATCGGGCGGCGGCCCAACCGCGCTCGGCGTTCGATGTGGTGGTGTCCGCTTCGCAAGAGGTCCGCTCGGGGATTCTCTACGCGAGCGCGATCATCGTCTTGGTGTTCGTGCCGCTATTTGCGCTTTCCGGCATCGAAGGGCGCCTGTTCACGCCTCTCGGCCAAGCCTACATCGTCGCGATCCTGGCAAGCCTGGTCGTTTCGATCACGCTCACTCCGGTGATGGCGTATTACATGCTTCCAGGCTTGAAGCGGCTCGACGAGCGAGAGGGCGCGCTCGTGCGCGTGCTCAAAACCGGCATACCGGTTCGCGCTGGACCGTGCCTTGCGCCACCCCCGCGCAATAATTGGCGTCACGTTGATTGCGATTTTGAGCGCGGTCGTGGGAGCCTACCTGTTGCCGCGAGCGTTCCTGCCGCAGTTCAACGAGGGCACGTTCACCATCAATCTGGCGTTCAACCCCGGCGTCTCGCTTGCCGAGTCGAACCGGGTGGGGCAGGTCGCCGAGCGGCTGGTGCTGGACGTACCGGAGGTCAAGTCGGTCGGCCGGCGCACCGGCCGTGCTGAACTCGACGAACACGCCGAGGGCGTCCATTCCACCGATCTCGAAATCGATTTGAAAACATCGGGGCGCGCCAAGTCGGATGTCGTTGCGGATATCCGATCGCGGCTCGCCATGCTGCCGTTGTCGATCAACGTCGGCCAGCCGATCTCGCATCGGCTCGACCACATGTTGTCGGGTGTGCGGGCGGACGTCGTGGTGAAGATTTTTGGCGAGGACCTCGACGTACTTCGGAACACCGCTGAGGAGCTGCGGCAGAGGCTCGCGCGCGTGCCCGGCCTGGTGGATCTCCAGGTCGAGAAACAGGTCCGTATCCCGCAGCTGGAAATCCATGTCGACTATCGCCGCGCCGCGCTCTACGGCGTGCAGCCGGGCGCCGTCGTCGACCGGCTGAGCCGGTTGTCGAGCGGCCGCGTGGTCTCACGGGTGGTCGACGGCTACCGCAATTTCGACGTGGTGATGCGGCTGCCCGATCAGCTTCGCACCGCGCAGCGCCTCGGCGACCTCTTGATCGAAACGCCGTCCGGATGGGTGCCGGCTCGCCAGATCGCCGAAATCAAGGAAACCGACGGTCCCAACCAGATTTTGCGCGAAAACGGCCGGCGCCGCATCGTCGTGTTGGGCAATGTGGCAGGCGGCGCAGACCCTGCGGCGATCGTCGAGTCCATCCGCAGCGAGCTGCGCTCGCTCAGGCTGCCCGAGGGCGCCTTCACAAGCCTTGAAGGCACATTCCAAGCGCAAGAGCAGGCGAGCCGAACCATCGGCATTCTTTCGCTGGTCTCGCTGTCGCTGATCTTCGCCATTCTCTACAGCCGCTACCGCTCCGCGGTGCTGACACTGATCATCATGGGCAGCTTGCCGCTCGCCCTGATCGGCGCGGTCGCGGCGCTATGGTTGACCAGCCAGCCGCTGTCGGTGGCGAGCATGGTCGGCTTCATCACGCTGACCGGGATCGCGGCCCGCAATGGCATTCTCAAGGTCAGCCACACGATCAATCTGACGCTGCACGAAGGCGTGCCCTGGGGCCGCGAACTGGTGATGCGTGCGAGCCTGGAGCGGTTGACGCCCGTGCTGATGACGGCGCTCGCCGCCAGTGTCGCGCTCATTCCGCTGATGATCGATGCGGCGACGCCCGGCAAGGAAATCCTTCATCCGGTCGCGGTGACCATTTTCGGGGGATTGATCAGCGCAACCGCGCTTGATGCTTTCCTAACGCCGATGCTGCTGCTGCGATTTGGACGAAAGCCGGTCGAACGGCTGCGTTCATCTGGGCCCCAAGAACGCGGCAGGCCCATCCCCCAAGCTGCGCCAACTTACTAGGCCCGGAAAGGACCAGACATGACCAAGACAATATTGGCGGCGCTGACGATCACCCTCGGGGCAATGTCCACGAGCCTCGCACACGATCCCAAACCACAATACGGCGGCTCGATTGTCGTCGCCGGCACCTACCACGTGGAATTGGTGGCCAAGGATACGCAGGTTGACGTTTATCTGCTGGACCACAGCGACAAGACCCTTTCGGCCAAGGGCCACAAGGGCGTGGCAATCCTCATGATCGATGGCAAAAGCGTTCGCATTCCATTGCAACCGGTGGAAGACAAACGCCTGTCGGGGTCCGCACCCGTGACGTTGCCTCGTACACCCAAGGGCGTCGTGCAGATCTCCGAACCGACCGGAGGAACGGTTCAGGCCCGCTTCAACTGAGCGAACGTCCGCCAGTTGGGGATGGGCTGAAAATCGGCCTGGAGGTTGGATTTCGGGAGCGGCGCGGGGCTGCCTTGCCACCATTTGTGCACTGCGCTAAGCCTCGGACCTGTCTTTGGAACGAATCCGATCTTCGTTAAGAGGCGTTTCGGGAGGACTGGCGGCGCCTGAAGGAGGGCGCCGGCGGGGGCCGGGGACAGGAATTGCCGGAGCGACGGCCGGCACGCGATTGAGGCCACCGATGAACGCGCTGCTGCAGGACTATCTTCCCCTTGTGGTCTTCATCGCCGTCGCGCTCGGCCTTGGCCTGGCCCTGCTGATCGCCCCGTTCATCGTCGCCTACCGCAATCCAGACCCGGAGAAGCTTTCCGCCTACGAATGCGGCTTCAACGCATTCGATGACGCACGCATGAAATTCGACGTGCGGTTCTATCTGGTCGCCATCCTGTTCATCATTTTCGATCTCGAAGTCGCGTTCCTGTTCCCGTGGGCGGTGGCCTACGGGCAGCTCGGCGTGCTCGGGTTCTGGTCGATGATGGTGTTCCTTGCGGTGCTCACCATCGGGTTTATCTACGAATGGAAGAAGGGGGCGCTCGAATGGGATTGAGCGAACCAAGGATCGCGACATGAGCACGCTGGTCGCGCCGAACCCCAGAGGTGTGCTCGATCCGCGCACCGGCAAGCCGGTCGGATCGGACGATGCCTTTTTCACCGGGCTCAACAATGAGCTCGCCGACAAGGGCTTCATCGTCACCACTGCGGAGGACCTCATCATCTGGGCCCGCACCGGCTCGCTGATGTGGATGACCTTCGGGCTGGCCTGCTGCGCGGTGGAAATGATGCAGATGTCGATGCCGCGCTATGACGCCGAGCGGTTCGGCTTCGCGCCGCGCGCGTCGCCTCGGCAATCCGACGTGATGATCGTCGCCGGCACGCTGACCAACAAGATGGCGCCTGCGTTGCGCAAGGTCTACGACCAGATGCCGGAGCCGCGCTACGTCATCTCGATGGGATCGTGCGCCAACGGCGGCGGCTACTACCACTATTCCTATTCGGTGGTGCGCGGCTGCGACCGCATCGTGCCGGTCGACATCTATGTGCCGGGATGCCCGCCGACCGCCGAGGCGCTGCTCTACGGCGTGCTGCTCTTGCAGAAAAAAATCAGGCGGGTCGGCACGATCGAGCGATAAGCATGCGCATCGATAACATTCCGTTTGGAACCACCGATTGGGCAAGCATCGTCCCGACCACTCACAAGGGCGATGCCGGCGTCGCGACGTGGCGGACGCAACAGTTTGGGGACATCCGTGTGCGTGTCGTCGATTATTCGCCGGGTTACGCTGCCGACCATTGGTGCAGCAAGGGCCATATTATTTTCTGCGTCGACGGCGAAATGACGACCGACCTGAAGGACGGCCGCTCGTTCAAGCTCAAGGCAGGACAAAGCTATCAAGTGGCCGATGACGACGGCGCGCACCGTTCCCATACCGACACAGGCGCGCGACTATTTATCGTGGACTAAGTGATGGACGGAACGCTGGAACGACTGGGAGAGACGATCGCCGGCGCCTTGGTGGGCTCGGTGCTCGGCCATTGGGTCGCGGACGGCGAGCTCACCGTGGTCGCGACGCCGCACGACATCGTCAAGGTGATGACGTTGCTGCGTGACGACGAGCGCTGCCAGTTCTGGAATTTCACGGATGTGACAGCGATCGATTGGCCGTCACGCGAGCATCGTTTTGACGTCGTCTATCACCTGCTGTCGCCGAAACTGAACCAGCGCATCCGGGTGAAGATCGAGGTCGGCGAGGACACCGCCGTACCTTCGATCATCGGGGTGTTTCCCGGCGCCGACTGGTTCGAGCGCGAGGTCTACGACCTTTATGGGGTGTTGTTTTCCGGTCATCCGGACATGCGACGATTGCTCACCGATTACGGCTTCGAGGGCCATCCGCTGCGCAAGGACTTCCCGCTCACCGGCTTCGTCGAGGTCCGCTATGACGACGAGGTGAAGCGTGTGGTCTACGACCCGGTGCGGCTGGCGCAGGAATTCCGCAACTTCGACTTTCTCTCGCCCTGGGAAGGCACCGACTACGTGCTGCCCGGCGACGAGAAGAAGAGTTGAGAGGACCGCATGAGCCAAACCCTATCCGGTGGTTGCCTGTGCGGCGCAGTGCGTTTCACCGCCGCGCCGAAAAGCGGTGAGGTCGGCGCTTGTCATTGCGGCATGTGCCGGAAGTGGACGGCGGGGCCGTTCCTTGTGCTGGACTGCGCCGATACCTTGAAAGTCGATGATCCCACGAACCTTGGCGTCTATCGGTCGTCGGAATGGGCGGAGCGCTGCTTCTGCAAGACGTGCGGCACGCCGCTGTTCTACCGATTGATCGCGAATCAGATGCACTTCGTGTCGGCGGAGGCTTTCGACGATCGAAATGGATATGCGCTCACGAGCCAGATCTTTATCGACGAAAAGCCGGCCTATTACGAGTTCGCAAACAAGACGCACAACATGACAGGTGCGGAAGTATTCGCTGCGTTTGCGCCACCTGAAGCCGGACAATCGAAGAGCTAGCGATGTCCGACACGAACCTGCGCAACTTCACCATCAACTTCGGGCCGCAGCATCCGGCGGCGCACGGCGTGCTTCGCCTGGTGCTGGAGCTCGACGGCGAGGTGGTGGAGCGGGTCGATCCGCACATCGGGCTCTTGCATCGCGGCACCGAGAAGCTGATCGAGACCAAGACCTATCTGCAGGCGATCCCGTATTTCGACCGGCTCGATTACGTCGCGCCGATGAACCAGGAGCACGCGTTCTGTCTCGCGGCCGAGAAATTGCTCAAGATTTCAGTGCCGCGGCGGGCGCAGTTGATCCGCGTGCTCTATTGCGAGATCGGGCGGCTCCTGTCCCATCTGCTCAACGTCACCACGCAGGCGATGGACGTCGGCGCGCTGACCCCGCCGCTGTGGGGCTTCGAGGAGCGCGAGAAGCTGATGGTGTTCTACGAGCGCGCCTCGGGCTCGCGCATGCACGCGGCATACTTTCGCGTCGGCGGCGTGCACCAGGACCTGCCGACGCGATTGATCGACGACATCGAGGGGTTCTGCGATCCGTTCCTCAAGGTCTGCGACGACCTGGAAGGCCTGCTCAGCGACAACCGCATCTTCAAGCAGCGCAACGTCGACATCGGCGTGGTGAAGCTCGAGGACGCCTGGAAGTGGGGTTTCTCCGGCGTGATGGTGCGCGGCTCGGGCGCGGCCTGGGACCTGCGCAAGGCGCAGCCTTACGAATGCTACTCGGAGATGGATTTCGACATTCCGATCGGCAAGAACGGCGATTGCTACGACCGCTATCACATCCGCATGGAAGAGATGCGCCAATCGATCCGGATCATGAAGCAGTGCATCGCCAAGCTGCGCGAGCCGGAAGGCCAGGGCCGCGTCAGTGTCGATGACAACAAGATCGTGCCGCCCAAGCGCGGCGAGATGAAGAAGTCGATGGAGGCGCTGATCCATCACTTCAAGCTCTACACCGAGGGCTTCCACGTGCCGGCCGGCGAGGTCTATGCCGCGGTCGAGGCGCCCAAGGGCGAGTTCGGCGTCTATCTCGTTTCCGACGGCACCAACAAACCGTACAAGTGCAAGATCCGCGCGCCGGGTTTTGCGCATCTCTCGGCGATGGACTTCATCTGCCGCGGCCACATGCTGGCGGACGTGTCGGCGATCCTCGGCTCGCTCGACATCGTGTTCGGGGAGGTGGACAGATGAGTCCCGTTCAACCTACCTATCCTGGCGTCTTCGTCGAGGAAACCCGCACCAGCGTGAAGGTTATTGCAGGCGTCCCAACGCTTCGAAAGCGCGCTAGGTCGAAGAAAATGTCGCCGAGTGCGCTGATCGCTCAGGGATACAAGATCGTCAAATCGCAGATCGAACCAGGCGGGCTGGCGTTGCTGCTCGAAAAAGGCACCAAGCATCTCCTCATCCGGATGACCGACGTCCGCAGCGGAAACAGCGTCCAAGGCAACTTGGTTGTGACGTTCGTTGCACCGGTTCCTTGATTCGAGAGATTAGAAACCACCATGTCCGTCCGCCGCCTCGCACCGCCCGAGCAGCAGCCAAAGGACTTCGCCTTCACGGCGGAGAACGCCGCCTGGGCAAAAAAGCAGATCGCCAAGTATCCGGAAGGCCGCCAACAATCGGCGATCATTCCGCTGTTGTGGCGCGCGCAGGAGCAGACACGACGGCTGGCTGCCGGAGGCGGCGATCCGCCATGTCTCCGAGATGCTCGGCATGGCGCACATCCGCGCGCTCGAGGTCGCGACGTTCTACACGATGTTCCTGCTGTCGCCGGTCGGCAAGAAGGCGCATGTCCAGGTCTGCGGCACCACGCCATGCATGCTGCGAGGCGCGCAGGCGTTGTTCGACGTCTGTCACAAGCGCATCCACCATGACCCGCTCCACGTGTCGGCGGACGGCGATTTCTCCTGGGAAGAGGTCGAATGCCTCGGCGCCTGTGTGAATGCGCCGATGGTGCTGATCTGGAACGACACTTACGAGGATCTGACCGCGGAAAGCTTCGAAAAGGTGCTGGACAGATTCGCCAACGGCAAACCGGTGAAGCCAGGCCCGCAGATTGACCGGCAATTATCCGCACCAGTCGGCGGACCGACCACGCTGAAATCGGTGAAAGTCTGACGATGCTCGACGACAAGGACCGCATCTTCAAGAACCTCTACGGCCTCGGCGACTGGGGCCTCGAGGGCGCGCGCAAGCGCGGCTCCTGGGACGGCACCAAGGCGATCCTCGACAAAGGGCCGCGAAGCCATCGTCAACGAGGTGAAGACCTCCGGGCTGCGTGGCCGCGGCGGCGCCGGTTTTCCGACCGGATTGAAATGGTCGTTCATGCCCAAGGCGGTCGGCGACCGGCCGCATTACCTCGTCGTCAATGCGGACGAGTCCGAGCCCGGCACCTGCAAGGACCGCGAGATCATGCGGCACGATCCGCATCTTCTGGTCGAGGGCTGCCTGATCGCCGGCCGCGCGATGGATTGCTGCGCCGGCTACATCTACGTGCGCGGCGAGTTCATTCGCGAGCGGGAACGGCTGCAGGCGGCGATCGATCAGGCCTACGACGCCAAGCTGCTCGGCAAGGACAACATCCACGGCTACGATTTCGATCTCTACGTCCACCACGGCGCCGGCGCCTACATCTGCGGCGAGGAGATGGCGCTGCTGGAAAGCCTGGAAGGCAAGAAAGGCCAGCCGCGGCTCAAGCCGCCGTTCCCGGCCAACATGGGGCTTTACGGCTGTCCGACCACGGTGAACAACGTCGAGTCGATCGCGGTGGTGCCCGATATCATGCGCCGCGGCGCCGGCTGGTTCGCCGGCATCAACCGGCCGAACAACACCGGCACCAAGCTGTTCTGCATTTCCGGCCACGTCGAACGGCCGTGCACGGTCGAGGACGCCATGGGCGTGCCGCTGCGCGAATTGATCGAGACACACTGCGGCGGCGTGCGCGGCGGTTGGGACAATCTGCTTGCGGTGATCCCCGGCGGCTCGTCGATGCCGCTCATTCCGGCCGGCGCGACCGGCTGCGACGACCTGCTGATGGATTTCGACGGCTGCGCCAAGCACAAATCCGCGCTCGGCACCGCGGCGGTGATCGTGATGGACAAGTCCACCGACATTGTCCGCGCCTTTGCGCGCATCGCCTATTTCTACAAGCACGAGAGCTGCGGCCAGTGCACGCCGTGCCGCGAGGGCATGGGCTGGATGTGGCGGGTGCTGACCCGCATGGCGGATGGGCGGGCGCAGAAAAAAGAAATCGACATGCTGTTCGAAGTGAGCAAGCAGATCGAAGGTCACACCATCTGCGCGTTCGGCGACGGCGCGGCCTGGCCGGTGCAGGGCCTGCTGCGGCACTTCCGGCCGGAGATCGAGCGGCGGATCGACGAGTATTCGCGCAATGCTGAGCCCCACGGGGCGGTGCGGGTGGCGGCGGAGTAGGGCGATGAGAATGACCCGGACCATGGTTCAACATTTCTGGCGCAGGGCTTCATCTCTGGTGCGCGTTGATATCGCCGTAAGCGTCATTGTCGCGGCGGCGCTCGTCATCTGGACGGCGTGGCACTGACATGGCCAAGATCGTCGTCGACGGCAAAGAGATCGACGTCCCGCCGGAGTTCACGCTGCTGCAGGCGGCGGAGGCGGCCGGCGCCGAGATTCCGCGCTTCTGCTTCCACGAGCGGCTGTCGATCGCCGGCAATTGCCGGATGTGCCTGGTCGAACTGAAAGGCTCGCCGAAACCGGTGGCGTCATGCGCCTGGCAGGTGCGCGATTGCCGGCCCGGCCCGAACGGCGAGGCGCCGGTGGTCAACACCAGGACGCCGCTGGTGCGCAAGGCGCGCGAAGGCGTGATGGAGTTCCTGCTGATCAATCATCCGCTCGACTGCCCGATCTGCGACCAGGGCGGCGAATGCGACCTGCAGGACCAGGCGATGGCCTACGGCGTCGATTCCAGCCGCTACGCCGACAACAAGCGCGCGGTCGAGGACAAATACATCGGCCCGTTGGTCAAGACGATCATGAACCGCTGCATTCACTGCACGCGGTGCGTCCGCTTTTCGGCGGAGGTGGCGGGCGTGCCGGAGCTTGGCGCGATCGGCCGCGGCGAGGACATGGAGATCACGACCTATCTCGAACAGGCAATGACCTCGGAGCTGCAGGGCAATGTGGTCGATCTCTGTCCGGTCGGCGCGCTGACCTCCAAGCCCTACGCGTTCGCGGCGCGGCCCTGGGAGCTGAGCAAGACGGAATCGATCGACGTGATGGATGCGGTTGGCTCCGCGATCCGGGTCGACGTGCGCGGCCGCGAGGTGATGCGCATCCTGCCGCGCGTCAATGACGACGTGAACGAGGAATGGATTTCCGACAAGACGCGCCACGTGGTCGATGGGCTGCGCGCGCAACGGCTCGACCAGCCCTACATCCGCGAGCACGGCCGGCTGCGGCCGGCATCCTGGAGCGAGGCGTTTGCCGCAATCGCCGCAAAGATCAGCCGGACCTCGCCGGAGCGGATCGGCGCCATTGCCGGCGATCTGTGTGCCGTCGAGGAAATGTTCGCACTGAAGCAACTGATGGCGGCGCTCGGCAGCCCGAACCTCGATGCGCGGCAGGATGGAGCGGCTGTCCATCCCTCGGCGGGGCGGGCCAGCTATCTGTTCAACGCCACCATCGCCGGGATCGAGCGGGCGGACGCGTTGCTCATTATCGGTGCCAATCCGCGCCGTGAAGGCTCCGTGCTCAACGCCCGTATCCGCAAGCGCTGGCGCGCCGGCAAATTCCCGATCGCGCTGATCGGTGAGCGCGTCGATCTTACCTACAGCTATGAGTATCTCGGCGCCGGTGCGGACACGCTGACGGTGCTCGCCGGTAGCCGCCATGCGTTCGCCGAACCGCTGAAGAAGGCGGAGCGGCCGCTCTTTGTTGTCGGGGCAGCCGCATTGGCACGACCCGACGGCGCCACAATTGCCGCGCTCGCTGCCAAGGCCGCGGTCGAGCTTGGCGCCATCAAGGATGGCTGGAACGGCTACAGCGTGCTGCACACGGCCGCTTCACGAGTGGGCGCGTTGGATATCGGCTTTGTCCCTGGTGAGGGCGGCCTTCACGCCGCACACATGGCGAAAACCGGTGCGCTCGACGCGCTGTTCCTGCTCAGCGCTGATGAGATCGACGTCCCGCCCGGCGCTTTCGTGGTCTATGTCGGCACCCATGGCGACGCCGGCGCGCACCGCGCCGACGTCATCCTGCCGGGCGCCGCCTACACCGAGAAGTCCGGCCTTTACATCAACACCGAAGGCCGCGTGCAGCTGGCGAACCGCGCGAGCTTCCCGCCGGGCGAAGCGCGCGAGGACTGGGCGATCCTCCGTGCGCTGTCCGACGCGCTCGGCAAGAAGCTGCCTTATGACTCGCTTGCACAGCTCCGCAAGACGCTGTTCTCGGCGCACCCGCATTTGGCTCGCATCGGCGATGTGACGCCTGCAGATGCGGCGGCGGTCCGCACGCTGGCCGGAAAGGGCGGCACGCCCGACAAGGCGCCGTTCGGCCAGGCCTATGACGACTTCTATCTCACCAATCCGATCGCGCGCTCTTCCGCGGTGATGGCCGAATGCTCGGCGCTCGCCGAGAGCCGCACGCTGAGCGCGGCGGAGTAGGGACATGGCCGAGTTCTTCACCAGCTATATCTGGCCGCTGATCATCATGGTCGCGCAGTCGTTGCTGCTGCTCGTCCTGCTGCTGGTCGGCGTCGCCTATATTCTGCTTGCCGACCGCAAGATCTGGGCCGCGGTGCAGATCCGGCGCGGCCCCAACGTGGTTGGGCCGTTCGGCCTGCTGCAGTCATTCGCCGACCTTCTCAAGTTCGTGTTCAAGGAGCCGGTGATCCCGTCCGGCTCCAACAAGGGCGTGTTCCTGCTCGCGCCACTGGTCACCTGCACGCTGGCACTGGCGGCTTGGGCGGTGATTCCGGTCAACGCCGGCTGGATGATCGCCGACATCAATGTGGGCGTGCTCTACATTTTCGCGATCTCGTCACTGATGATCTACGGCATCATCATGGCGGGCTGGGCGTCGAACTCGAAATACGCCTTCCTGTCCGCGATCCGCTCGGCCGCGCAGATGGTGTCGTACGAAGTGTCGATCGGCTTCGTCATCATCACCGTGCTGCTGTGCGCAGGCTCGCTGAAGCTCTCGGAGATCGTTGCGGCCCAGGACACCCGGTTCGGCATGTTCGGCTGGTACTGGCTGTGGTTGTTGCCGATGTTCGTGATCTTCTTCGTTTCGGCGCTGGCCGAAACCAACCGGCCGCCGTTCGATTTGGTAGAAGCGGAATCCGAGCTGGTCGCGGGCTTCATGGTCGAGTACGGCTCGACGCCGTACATGATGTTCATGCTCGGCGAGTACGTGGCGATCGTCACCATGTGCGCGATGTCCACGATCATGTTCCTGGGCGGCTGGCTGCCGCCGTTCCCGGTGGCGCCGTTCACCTGGGTTCCGGGCGTGATCTGGTTCACGCTCAAAGTCTGTTTCATGTTCTTCCTGTTTGCCATGGCCAAGGCGATCGTGCCGCGCTACCGCTATGATCAGCTGATGCGGCTGGGCTGGAAGGTGTTTCTGCCGATCTCGCTCGCCATGGTGGCGATCGTGGCGGCGGTGCTGCAGTTCGGCGGGCTCGCGCCAAAATGAGGAGGATGCCATGACGCTCTCCATACCGGGATTGATCGGCGCGGCGATCGGCCTGTTGCTCGCGCTGGGCGCCTACGTGGCGATCATGCCCCAGCTCAAGCGCAGCGATGCGGCCTCGGGCGACGCCCAACCGAACGTCGCCGCCATTCGTGCGATTTTGCTGGCCGACTTCGTGGTGCTGGCGGTGGTCGGCTACTATGTCGGCCAACTGCTGGGTTGATCGGATTGGCAACATGAGACTCGATCAGGCTGCGCGTTCGATCTTCCTGAAGGAGTTCCTGTCCGGACTCGTGCTCGGCATGAAGTACTTCTTCAAGCCGAAGGCGACGCTCGACTATCCGTTCGAGAAGGGACCGATCTCGCCGCGGTTCCGCGGTGAGCACGTGCTGCGCCGCTACCCGAACGGCGAGGAACGGTGCATCGCCTGCAAGCTGTGCGAGGCGATCTGCCCGGCGCAGGCCATCACCATCGAGGCGGGACCGCGCCGCAACGACGGCACCCGGCGCGCCACGCGCTACGACATCGACATGGTGAAATGCATCTACTGCGGCCTGTGCCAGGAGGCATGTCCGGTCGACGCCATCGTCGAAGGACCGAATTTCGAGTTCGCCACCGAGACGCGCGAGGAGCTCTACTACGACAAGGAGCGCCTGCTCGCGAACGGCGACCGCTGGGAGCGCGAGATCGCGAAGAACATCGCGCTCGACGCGCCGTACCGGTAAGGCAAGCGCCGCGATGATCCTCCCCGCGCTGTTCTTCTATCTCTTTGCCGGCGTCTGCATCGCTTGCGCCTTCATGGTGATCGCGTCGCGCAATCCGGTGCATTCCGTGCTCTATCTCATCCTCGCTTTCGTCAATGCCGCCGGATTGTTCGTGCTGATGGGCGCCGAGTTTCTGGCGATGATCCTGATCGTGGTCTACGTCGGCGCGGTCGCGGTGTTGTTCCTGTTCGTGGTGATGATGCTCGACGTCGACTTCGCCGAGTTGCGCCAAGGCTTTCTGCAATATCTTCCGTTCGGCGCACTGGTCGGCATTGTGCTGTTGTCCGAGCTGCTGCTGGTGGTCGGAGCTTGGGCCATTGGACCGGGAGTGCCCCGCGCCATCACAGCTCCGATCTCACCGAGCATCACCAACACCGAGGCGCTCGGCCGCGTGCTCTACACGCAATACATCTACTTCTTCCAGGCGGCGGGCCTGGTGCTGCTGGTCGCGATGGTGGGGGCCATCGTGCTGACACTGCGCCATAAGGTCGGCGTCAAGCGGCAGAACATCGCCGATCAGGTGGCGCGCAGCAAGGAAACCGCGATGGAAATCCGTCAGGTCCGGCCGGGGCAGGGACTATGACGATTACACTCGGCCATTACCTGTCGGTTGCCGCAATCCTGTTCACGCTCGGCATCTTCGGCATCTTCCTCAACCGCAAGAACGTCATCGTCATCCTGATGTCCATTGAGCTGATCCTGCTCGCGGTCAACATCAACTTCGTGGCGTTCTCGACCCACCTCGGCGACCTCGTCGGCCAGGTGTTTGCGATGCTGGTCCTCACGGTGGCTGCCGCCGAAGCGGCCATTGGGCTTGCCATTCTCGTCGTCTACTTCCGAAACCGCGGCTCGATCGCGGTCGAGGACATCAACCTGATGAAGGGCTGATGGTGGTTTCAGATCGCAACCACAAACGCCGCGTCATGGCCGGGCACAGCCGTCCGCAGGACGGCGTCGCTTGGCCGGGCATGACGAAGGTAAGGTCGCAATAATGTATCAGGCGATTGTCCTTCTGCCGCTGTTGGGCGCGATCCTCGCTGGCGCGATTTCGCTTTACGGCGCATCCCGCCGGTTTCCCGGCGCGGAGCCATCCGACGACCATCATGCGCACGCGGGACACGGACATGCCCAGCAGGCCGCGCACCACGACGACCATGGTCACGGCCCCGCCGAGCCGCCAGCGGAAGGCTCACGAGCGGCCGAGGTCATCACCACGTCGTTCCTTTTCATCACCATGGTGCTGTCGTGGATCGCGCTGGCACGGGTCGGCTTCGGCGGCCACGACGAGCGCATCACGCTGTTCACCTGGATAGTGTCGTCCGACTTCAAGGTGGATTGGGCGCTGCGCATCGATACGCTCACCGCCGTGATGCTGGTGGTGGTGACGACCGTTTCGTCGCTCGTTCACCTCTATTCCGTCGGCTACATGGCCGAGGATCCGTACCGGCCGCGCTTCTTCGGCTATCTGTCGTTCTTCACATTCGCCATGCTGTCACTGGTAACGTCGGATAACCTGGCGCAGCTTTTCTTTGGCTGGGAGGGCGTCGGCCTCGCAAGCTACTTGTTGATCGGCTTCTGGTACCACAAGCCGGAGGCGAACGCCGCGGCGATCAAAGCCTTCATCGTCAATCGGATCGGCGATTTCGGCTTCGCGCTCGGCATCTTTGCGGCGTTCATGATGACGGGATCGATCGATCTCGACACCGTGTTTGCACAGGCCCCGGCGCTCACCGGCAAGACCATCAACTTCTTTGGCTGGCACGCCGATGCGCTGACGTTGATCTGCCTGCTGCTTTTCATGGGCGCGATGGGCAAGTCGGCGCAGTTCCTGCTGCACACCTGGCTGCCTGATGCGATGGAAGGCCCGACCCCGGTCTCGGCACTCATTCACGCCGCCACGATGGTAACGGCCGGCGTATTCATGGTCGCGCGGCTGTCGCCGCTGTTCGAACTGTCCACCACGGCGCTCACGGTGGTGACGATCGTCGGCGCGACCACGGCATTCTTTGCCGCGACCGTCGGGCTGGTGCAGAACGACATCAAGCGCATCGTCGCTTATTCGACGTGCTCGCAGCTCGGCTACATGTTCGTCGCCATGGGCGTCGGCGCCTATTCGGTCGGCATGTTCCACCTGTTCACGCATGCGTTCTTCAAGGCGCTGCTGTTCCTCGGCTCCGGCTCGGTGATCATCGCGATGCACCACGAGCAGGATATCCGGCACATGGGCGGGCTGCGGAAGAAGATCCCGTTCACCTACTGGACGATGGTGATCGGCACGTTGGCGCTGACTGGCTTCCCGTTCACCGCCGGCTATTTCTCCAAGGATGCCATCATCGAGGCGGCTTTCGCTGGAAAAAATCCCGCCGCGGCCTACGCCTTCATCCTCACTGTGATCGCAGCGGGGCTGACCGCATTCTACTCCTGGCGGCTGATCTACAAGACTTTCCACGGCGAGCCGCACGATCACCATCACTACGAGGCGGCGAAGGAGAGCCCGCTGGTGATCCTGATCCCGCTCGGCGTGCTGGCGGCCGGGTCGATCGCGGCCGGCTTCCCGTTCAAGGAATACTTTGCCGGGCATGACGTCGAACACTTCTTCCGGGCGTCGATCAAGCAGAGTGGGGCGGTAATCGACGCGATCCATCACGTGCCATTGTCGGTCGCGCTCGCTCCGACCGCGATGATGTTTCTGGGCTGGGGGATCTCGGCGTACTTCTATCTGCTGCGCCCGGACATTCCGGTCGAACTGGCGCGCCAGCAGGACTTGCTGTACCGCTTCCTCCTCAACAAGTGGTACTTCGACGAGATCTACGACTTCCTGTTCGTTCGCCCCGTGCTCTGGCTCGGCCGCCTGCTCTGGAAAGGCGGCGACGGCTACGTGATCGACGGCTTCGGACCTGACGGCGTGTCGGCGCGCGTGCTCGACGTCACCCGCAACGTGGTGCGGCTGCAGACCGGTTACCTCTACCATTACGCGTTTGCCATGCTGATCGGCGCCGCGGCGCTGATCACCTGGTTCATGTTCGCTTCTCCTGGAGGAGCGCACTGATGGCGAGCTGGCCAATTCTCTCCGTCACCACGTTCCTGCCGCTTGCCGGCGTGCTGTTTATTTTGGCGCTGCGCGGCGAGGACGAGGCGGTCAAGCGCAACGCGCGCTGGGTTGCGCTGTGGACCACGATCGTCACGTTTGGCGTGTCGCTGGTTCTGCTGGCGCGGTTCGACGCAAGCTCCGCGGAGTTCCAGTTCGTCGAGAAGGCGGCTTGGCTCGGCGGCTATGGCACCTATCACATGGGCGTTGACGGCATCTCGCTGCCGTTCGTCATCCTCACCACTGCGTTGATGCCGCTTTGCATCGTCGCGAGCTGGCGGTCGATCCAGACCCGCGTCAAGGAATACATGATCGCATTCCTGGCGCTCGAGGTGCTGATGGTCGGCACGTTCTCGGCGCTCGATCTCGTGCTGTTCTACCTGTTCTTCGAGGGCGGCCTCATTCCGATGTTCCTGATCATCGGCGTATGGGGCGGTCCGCGCCGGGTCTATGCTAGCTTCAAGTTTTTCCTCTACACGCTGCTCGGCTCGGTGCTGATGCTGCTCGCCATCATGGCGATGTACTGGCAGTCCGGCACGACCGACATCGCGGTGCTGTTGCGCTACTCTTTCCCGCGCAACATGCAGCCCTGGCTGTGGTTCGCGTTCTTCGCATCGTTTGCGGTCAAGCTGCCGATGTGGCCGGTCCACACCTGGCTACCCGATGCGCATGTCGAGGCGCCGACCGCGGGCTCTGTCATCCTCGCCGCGATCCTCCTGAAGATGGGCGGCTATGGGTTCCTGCGTTTCTCGCTGCCGATGTTCCCGCTCGCCTCGGCTGACTTCGCCCCGCTGATCTTCGCGCTGTCGGTCGTCGCCATCGTCTACACCTCGATGGTGGCGATGGTGCAGGAGGATATGAAGAAGCTGATTGCCTATTCCTCCGTGGCGCATATGGGCTTCGTCACCATGGGCATCTTCGCCGCAACGGCGCAGGGTGTCGCCGGCGGCATCTTCCAGATGGTGTCGCACGGGATCGTCTCGGCGGCGCTGTTCCTATGCGTCGGCGTCGTCTACGACCGCATGCACAGCCGCGAGATCTCGACCTACGGCGGTCTGGTCAACCGGATGCCGGTCTATGCCGCGGTGTTCATGCTGTTTACGCTCGCGAACGTTGGACTGCCCGGCACGTCGGGCTTTGTCGGCGAGTTTCTGACACTGCTTGGCACCTTCAAGGTCAACATTGTCGTTGCGACATTGGCAACGCTGGGTGTGATCCTCTCCGCCTGCTATGCGTTGTGGCTTTATCGAAAGGTGATGCTCGGCAGGCTTGAAAAGCCTGCGCTTGCCAACATCTCCGACATGAGCTGGCGCGAGATCGTCGTATTCGCCCCACTCGTCATCCTGACCATTCTGTTCGGCATCTATCCAAAGCCGATCCTCGACTTGTCATCGACTTCGGTGACCGCATTGCTGCAGAATTACCATGCTGCGCTGGGTGCGGCGACCAAGTCCGCCGCTTTGATGAATTGATCCGCCAATGACCGCCACATACCTCCCGCTGTACCCGGCCTTTCCGGAGCTCGTGCTGGCCATCGGCGCAATGGCGCTGCTGATGCTTGGCGCCTTCCGCGAGCGCAGCGATGAGGTCGTGAACCTCGGCGCCGTGATGCTGCTGGTGGCGGCGGCGTTTATCGCCGCCTCGTTGCCGGATGGCGTTACGTTCGGCGGCAGCTTCGTGATCGACGGCTTTGCGCGCTTCCTGAAGGTGCTCGCCTTTGCGGCTTCCGCGGTGGCGATCGTGATGTCGCTGCACTATCAGGCCGTCGAAAAGCAGCGCATGTTCGAATATTCGATCCTGATCCTGCTCTCCGCTGTCGGCATGGGGATGATGATCTCGGCGGCCGACCTGATCGCGCTCTACCTCGGCCTCGAGCTGATGAGCCTGTCGCTCTACGTGGTCGCCGCCTCGAACCGGGATTCGGTGCGCTCAACCGAGGCCGGGCTGAAGTATTTCGTGCTTGGCGCGCTCTCGTCCGGCATGCTGCTTTACGGCGCTTCGCTGATCTACGGCTTCACCGGCATCGTATCGTTCGCCGGCATCGCCAAGGCCACACAAGGCGGGGTAGGGATCGGCTTGATCTTCGGCCTGGTGTTCGTATTCGCCGGGCTGTGCTTCAAGATCTCAGCCGTGCCGTTCCATATGTGGACGCCCGACGTCTACGAGGGCGCGCCGACGCCGGTCACCGCTTTCTTTGCCGCCGCGCCCAAGATCGCTGCGATCGCGCTGTTCATGCGGCTTGCGATCGGCGCCTTTCCCGGCATCGTGCCGCAGTGGCAGCAGATCCTGGTGTTCGTCGCGATTGCGTCGATGGCGCTTGGCGCCTTCGCCGCGATCGGCCAACGCAACATCAAGCGGCTGATGGCCTATTCGTCGATCGGCCATATGGGGTTTGCGCTGATCGGGCTGACCGCCGGCACCGCGGAGGGGATACAGGGCGTCTTGATCTATATGGCGATCTATCTGGCGATGACGCTCGGCACGTTCTGTTGCATCCTGGCGATGCGGCGCCCAGATGGCGCCGTCGAAAACATTTCCGATCTTGCCGGCCTTGCCCGCACCAATCCGGCGCTGGCGTTTTTCCTGGCGCTGCTGCTCTTCTCGCTGGCCGGCATTCCGCCACTGGCCGGCTTCTTCGCGAAGTACTACGTGTTTCTCGCGGCCATCAAGGCCGGGCTGTTCACCCTCGCTGTGCTCGGCGTCTTGGCCAGCGTGGTCGGCGCGTACTACTACCTGATGATCATCAAGACGATGTACTTCGATGAGCCCGCCAAGGGATTCGAGCCGATGCCCGCCGAACTCAAGGCGGTGCTTGGCGTCACCGGCCTGTTCAATCTGCTGTACTTTGTCTATCCCGCGCCGCTGCTCGAGGCCGCAAGCGCGGCGGCCAAATCGCTGTTCTGATGGCATCCAGCCGCGCGACCGACTTGCGGGTCGTCGCTCATGAGACGATCGGCTCAACCAATGCCGAGGCGCTGTTGCTGGCGCGCGCCGGCGAGCCTGGCCCGTTGTGGATCACGGCGAAGCGGCAAACCGCGGGGCGCGGCCGGCGCGGCCGTGTTTGGGTTTCCGAGCCGGGAAATCTGTACGCGACGCTGCTGCTGACCGACGCGTCGCCGCCGGAGCGAGCGGCCGAACTGTCGTTTGTCGCCGCGCTGGCGGTGCACGACGCGGTCGCCGGCTGTATTCCGGGGCTTGCGGAACGGCTGGCGCTGAAATGGCCGAACGATTGCCTGATCGATGGCAACAAGTTCGCCGGCATCTTGATCGAAGGCGAGGGACGGGCCGTTGCGGTCGGCATCGGCGTCAACTGCAAGCACCATCCGGCCGGCACGACGTTTCCCGCGACAGATCTCGCAGCGGCCGGCGTCCGCGCCACACCGGACAGCGTGTTTGCCGGGCTTTCCGCCGCCATGACCACGCGGCTGGCGCAATGGGATCGGGGCGCAGGCTTTGCCGCTATCCGCGACGAATGGCTGCAACGTGCGTTCGGCCTCGGCAAGGCTGTTCGTGTTGCGCTGCCTGAGGGTGAGCGCGAGGGCCGCTTCGAGACCATCGATCAAGCCGGCCGCCTGGTGCTGCGCAGCGTCGACGGCAGGACTGAAACCATCACCGCGGGCGACGTGCTGCCCGCGCTGGTGAGAGCGTAGGGACCATGGCCGCACCAGGCGAGCTTGTGTTCGCGCCGCTCGGCGGCGTCGGCGAGATCGGGATGAACCTGTCGCTGTACGGGCTTGGCGACGAGCGGCGCCGCACCTGGCTGATCGTCGACGTCGGTGTATCGTTCGCCAATGAAGAACACCTGCCGGGCATCGAGCTGATCTTTCCCGACATCCGTTTTCTCGTTTCGGAGCGGCGCAACATCGCTGGCATCGTCCTGACTCATGCGCACGAGGATCACTATGGCGCAATGCTCGATCTCTGGCCCAAGCTACGCGTTCCGGTCTATGCGACGCCGTTCACCGCGGCGCTGCTCACGGCGAAGCGGCTCGGCGAGCCGGACGCTCCCGATATTCCGATCACCGAAGTGGCGCTCAACTCGCGCTTCGAGGTCGGTCCGTTCGACATCGAGCTCTGTTGCGTCGCGCACTCGATCCCGGAGTTCGAACGCGTTGATCATCCGTACCCCGCATGGTGCGGTGCTGCACACCGGCGACTGGAAGATCGATCCGACGCCGGTGCTCGGTGCGCCGACGGACGAGGCGAAACTGCGCACGCTTGGCGAGGAGGGCTGCCTCGCTTTGATCGGCGATTCCACCAACGCGGTGCGCGAGGGCCGCTCGCCCTCGGAAAAAGACGTGGCGCGAACCATCGCAGAGCTGATCGCCACCGCATCCGGGCGCGTCGCTGTCACCACCTTCGCCTCCAACGTCGCCCGCATTCGCGCCGTGGCCGATGCCGCCAAGGCTGCCGATCGAGAGGTGGTCGTGGTCGGGCGCGCCATGGAGCGCGTGGTGCAGGTCGCCCGCGAGACCGGGTATCTTGAAGGCGTGCAGGAATTCCGCGGCATGGACGTCTACGGCCACCTGCCGAACGACAAGGTGGTGGCATTATGCACCGGCAGCCAGGGCGAGCCGCGCGCCGCGCTCGCCCGCATCGCCAAGGACGAGCATCCGGAAGTGACGTTGTCACGCGGCGACATGGCGATCTTCTCGTCGCGGCCGATTCCCGGGAACGAGAAGGCCATTTCGACGATCATCAACGGCCTGATCGACCAGGGCGTGCGCGTCATCACCGACCGCACCCATCTGGTGCACGTCTCGGGACATCCGCGCCAGGACGAACTCAAGGATATGATCGGCTGGGTGAAGCCGCGGCTGCTGATCCCCGTTCATGGCGAGGCTCTGCACCTCGCCGAGCACGCCGACCTGGCGCGCAGTCTCGGCGTTGCGGTCGGCATGTGCCGCAACGGCGATCTGGTCAAGCTTGCACCGGGCGATCCTGGCATCATCGATGAGGTTCCCGCCGGTCGGCTCTACAAGGACGGTCATCTGCTGGTCGATGCGCAGGCGCGCACCATCGCCGATCGCAAGCGGCTGAGCATGTCAGGGATCATCTCGGTCGCGCTGGCGCTGACCGAGAAGGGCCAACTCGCCGCTGATCCCGAGGTTGAAATGATCGGCATTCCCGAGACCACCGCCGGCGGTGAACCCATGATAGAGATCGCGATGGACGCCATCATGGAAACCGTCGAGACGCTGCCCAAGGCGCGCCGCCGCGATCCGGATTCCGTTGCCGAAGCGGTGCGCAGGAGCGTGCGTGCGACGGTCGCGGAGCAATGGGGCAAGAAACCGTTGGTTCACGTCCATCTGTTGCTTGTGTGACGCGAACGTTGAATCATCCACAGCCGGCGGCCCCACGGGACTTTTGAGAATGCCTGATTTGAAATTGACGCTGGCCTGCTGGAACTACGACCGCACCCGAGCTCTGATGGACGGTAGCGTCAAGCCCGAAGGCATCGAGCTCACCTATCACAACTCGTTTCCGGCGGCGACGTTTCACCGCATGGTGGGCAAGCGCGAGTTCGAGGCTTCGGAGCTCGGGCTGACGTTCTATCTCGACACCTTGCACTACGACGACCCGCCGTTCGTCGCCATCCCGGTCTATCCGATCCGGATGTTCTCGCATTCGGCAATCTACATCAACACCAACAAGGGTATCCACGAGCCGAAGGACCTGATCGGCAGGAAGGTCGGCGAATTCTTCCTGTACGGGCACGATGCCGGCACCTGGTCAAAGGGCATCCTGCAGGATCACTACGGCGTGCCGATCGACAGCTACGACAACTACATCGGCGGCGTCGAGCGGCCGACACCGCCATTGCCCTGGTATCAGGAGAAGCCGCCGGCGCATATCAAGGTGCAGCACATCGGCACCGAGACAACGCTCGACCAGATGCTCGATGCCGGCGAGATCGATGCGCTGTTCTCGGCGCTGGTGCCGCCCTCGCTGGCACGCAAATCGAAAAACGTGGCGCGGCTGTTTCCGGATTTCGAGACGGTTGAGCGCGACTACTACAAGTCGACCGGCATCTTTCCGATCCAACACGTCGTTGCGATCCGCAAGGACGTCTATCAGGCCAATCCCTGGGTCGCGACCTCGCTCTACAAGGCCTTCAAGGAGGCGCGCGACAAGGCGTATGAGACCTACCGGCATCAGTCGGAGAACATGCACCGCATGTTCATGATCCCGTGGCTCACGCAGCACTGCCTGGAGATGCAGGAATTGCTCGGCGACGACTGGTTTCCCTACGGCCTGAAGCGGAACTACCAGGCGCTCGATACTTTCCTGCGCTACCATCACGAGCAGGGGCTGTCGAAGCGGAGGTTCAAACCGGAAGACTTGTTCGTGCCGGAAACGCTCGGCGACTAGTTCACCTCACCCTGCCGAGCTGCTGGAGGATTGCCATGATCGGACGGCTTAACCACGTGGCCATCGCGGTACGCGACATCGTCAAGGCGTCGGAGGTCTATCGCAAGACGCTCGGTGCAGACATTTCTGCGGCGGTGCCGCAGCCTGCCCATGGCGTCACCACCGTCTTCATCAACCTGCCCAACACCAAGATCGAGCTGTTGGAGCCGCTGGGAGAGAATTCGCCGATCGCGAAGTTCCTGGAGAAGAACGCCGACGGCGGCATCCACCACGTCTGCTACGAGGTGGACGATATTCTGGCCGCGCGCGACCGGCTCAAGGCGCAAGGCGCCCGCGTGCTCGGCGACGGCGAGCCGAAGATCGGCGCGCACGGCAAGCCGGTGATGTTCCTGCATCCCAAGGACTTTTGCGGCACGCTGGTGGAGCTGGAACAGGCCTAGGTTATCCTAACGAATGGCCGTCTCGACCGCGATTGCGATCTACTTCCTGATCTGGTGGCTCACTTTGTTCGCCGTGCTGCCGTGGGGCGTGACCGCGCAAGGCGAAGAGGGCGCTCCCGGCACCGATCCGGGCGCGCCGCGCGTGCCCCATCTCAAGGCAAAGCTGGTTTGGACCACAGCGCTCGCCACCGTGATCTTCGCAATCATGGCCTACGTTTACGTCAACCGCCTGGTCACGCTCGACGACCTTGCCGCACTGCTGGGCTTCCCAGGCTAGCGGACCAGCTTGCGCGCCGGCCTCGACGGATAGGGCGTGCGATACTGAGAATTGGGCTCGCAGAAGCCGCCGTTACCGGAGATGGTCGCCCGGCATTGTTCCAGGGTCGTGAAGCCACAATTGGTCGCGCCAATGTCCTTCCCGAGGTTGGCGCACCAAGGATACTCAATCGCTGAGGCGGTATCGGCCACGGACACTGCCATGAGCAGGCCGAGGGCTACGAGCAGGGTTCGCATTGGAGATTCCCTTCCGACGAGGTTGCTTCCTCTAAATGAACACCGCGAATGCCGCTTGTCATGTCACGTCTCAGGTATCCAGAACGAGCCAGGCGGAATTCGTGATCGGTAAGGGCAAAAAAATGAGCAGGGCCAATGCCCTGCTCGTGTCGGCGAAACTCAATCCTTAGCCCCCGAGACGCGGTGCGATCCTCGAGGCATGGGCGCAGTTGGCGCGCTTTGGATTTTTCTCCCCTAAACTCAGGCCGTGGTCACCACTTCGGCGACCCCGCAACGCCGCTGCAATCTAGCCGGGTTAGCCCGAGGTTGTCATTACGCACCGCAGCAAAACGGTGCGATCCCGAGCGAAATGTGACCCTATGGCGGGCACCCTGATTGGAATTCATGTCCTTGCCACGCTTGTCTTTTCGCATTCGATCCGGTTTCACTGCAGCGCCGCACGAACCGCCAAATCCAGAGACCTGCAATGCGATTGTCGCGCTTCTTCCTGCCGATCCTCAAAGAAGCGCCTCGGGAGGCGGAGATCGTCTCACACAAGCTAATGCTGCGCGCTGGCATGCTGCGTCAGCAGGCGGCCGGCATCTACACCCTGCTGCCACTGGGATTGCGCGTCCTCAACAAGGTCAACGCCATCGTCCGCGAGGAGCAAAATCGCTCCGGCGCGGTCGAACTGCTGATGCCGACCATTCAGCCGGCCGACCTATGGCGCGAGAGCGGGCGCTACGAGGACTACGGCAAGGAGATGCTGCGCATTCAGGACCGCCACGAGCGCGCCATGCTCTACGGCCCGACCAACGAGGAGATGATCACCGAGATCTTCCGCGCCTATGTGCGCTCTTACAAGGATCTGCCGCTCAACCTCTATCACATCCAGCTCAAATTCCGTGACGAGGTGCGGCCACGCTTCGGCTTGATGCGCGGCCGCGAGTTCCTGATGAAGGATGCTTACTCGTTCGATATCGACCAGATTGGTGCGCGTCATTCCTACAACAAGATGTTTGTCGCGTACCTGCGGACGTTTGCGCGGCTCGGTCTGAAATCCATCCCGATGGTCGCCGACACTGGGCCGATCGGGGGGAATTTGAGCCACGAGTTCATCATTCTAGCCTCGACCGGGGAGTCCGAGGTGTTCTGCCACAAAGACTATCTCGACTTCGCGGTACCGGGCGAGAACGTGAACTTTGATGACCCGGCCGCGCTCCAAGGCATTGTCGACAAATGGACCTCGCTCTATGCGGCCACTTCGGAGAAGCATGACGCCGCGGCGTTCGGTAATGTCCCAAGCGACAAGCAGGTGTCAGCGCGCGGCATCGAGGTCGGCCATATCTTCTATTTCGGTACCAAGTATTCGCAGCCGATGAAGGCCGTCGTCGCAGGCCCCGACGGCGCCGATCATCCGGTGCACATGGGTTCCTACGGCATCGGCCCGACACGGCTGGTCGCGGCGCTGATCGAAGCAAACCACGACGATGCCGGTATTAAATGGCCGGAGCAGGTGGCGCCGTTCAAGGTCGCGATCCTCAACCTCAAGCAGGGTGATGCGGCGACCGATGGAGCGTCCGAAAGCCTCTACCGCGAACTCACCGCGAAAGGTGTCGATGTGCTCTACGACGACACCGACCAGCGCCCAGGTGCAAAATTCGCCACCGCCGACCTGATTGGCGTGCCGTGGCAGGTGCTGATCGGTCCGAAGGGACTCGCAGCCGGCACGCTCGAGGTGAAGAAGCGCGCCGATGGCAGCCGGGACAATGTGAGCCCGGCCGCGACGGTCGAGTTGTTAACGCGCTAATCCGCGACGCCGGTTAGTGTCTTGCTTCCGGCGGCGTGAATTCCCTCACCAGCGGCCACCAAAGCTTTTGCTCGCCGTCGACAAAGGCCCTGGTTTGCGCGCGCGTCATATTGCGGATCGGCACGCCGAGATCGGCGTAGCGCGCCTTGACCGCGGCTAAGTCCAACGCATAGCGAAGCCCCTCGGCGAGGCGTCGCTGGATCGGCTCGGGCGTGCCAGCCGGAGCGGCCAACGGCCTGCCGGGCAATGCGTATCAAGGCCACTGACGCGATCCGGGTCGAGGAAAGGGCTTCGACTGCTGCACCCATCGGGAAAACTGTGTGCTTCTCGCGACATTAGGCGCCCTCGCTGGCTTGAATCCGCCAGAATCGGATGAAATCCGATAGCAAGGGGAAGAATGAGCGAACCTGTCGGGACCCGTCCCTTCGCGCCGTATGAATGGATGCTGTCGTTGCGCTACTTGCGGGCGCGGCGGCAGGAAGGATTCATCTCCATCATCGCCGCGTTCTCTTTCCTCGGCATCATGCTCGGGGTTGCGACCCTCATCATCGTAATGGCGGTGATGAACGGCTTTCGAAAGGAGCTGCTGGGCAAGATCCTCGGGCTTAACGGCCACATCCTCGTGCAACCGCTGGAATCTCCGCTGACCGACTACGAGGCAGTGGCCGCGCGCATTTCCAAGGCCGAGGGGATCAGGATCGCGGTGCCGATTGTGGAAGGCCAGGCCCTCGCATCGTCGCCATTCAACGCCGCCGGAGTTCTGGTGCGCGGTATTCGCGGTGCCGACCTCGCCCAACTCGCCTCAATCGCGCAGAACATCAAGCAGGGTACGCTTGAAGGCTTCGACCAAGGACAGAGCGTGGTGATCGGGCGGCGGCTTGCCGATCAACTGACGCTGCGCGCCGGCGACACTGTGACGATGGTGGCGCCGCGCGGCGCGGTGACCCCGATGGGCACGACGCCCCGTATCAAGCCCTACAAGATCGCAGCGGTGTTCGAGATCGGCATGTCGGAATACGACGCTGCGTTTGTGTTCATGCCGCTCACCGAGGCGCAAGCCTATTTCAACCGCTCAGGGGACGTGACCGCCATCGAAGTCTACACCCGCAATCCGGATCAGATTTCGCGCTATCGACCCATCATCACCGAGGCGGCGCAGCGGCCCATCTTCATGGTCGATTGGACGCAGCGCAACGCAACGTTCTTCAGCGCGCTCCAGGTCGAGCGCAACGTCATGTTCCTGATCCTCACGCTGATCATCCTGGTCGCGGCGTTCAACATCGCCTCGAGCTTGATCATGCTGGTCAAGGACAAGGGCCGCGATATCGGCATCCTGCGCACCATGGGCGCGACCCAGGGAGCGATCATGAGGGTGTTCCTCATCACGGGCGCGGCGATCGGCGTGGTCGGGGCTGTGGTGGGATTCGTCGTTGGCATGCTGGTGTGTCTCAACATCGAGTCGATCCGCCAGTTCCTCTCGTGGCTCACCAATACAGACCTGTTCCCGCCTGAGCTTTACTTTCTCTCGAAGCTGCCGGCCGAGGTCGACACCGGCGAAACCATTGCCGTGGTGGTGATGGCGCTCGCGTTATCGCTGCTTGCGACGCTCTATCCGTCATGGCGCGCGGCCCGGCTCGATCCGGTCGAAGCGCTGCGTTACGAGTAAATCCATGGCGGAGCAGGGCACACCGGTCGTTTTCCTGCACGATATCGAGCGCCGTTATCATCAGGGCGATGCCGTGCTCGAAATCCTCAAAAAGGCCGAGCTCGCGGTGTGGCCGGGGCAGTCGGTCGCATTGGTCGCGCCGTCAGGAGCGGGCAAGTCGACGCTGCTGCATATCGCTGGCTTGCTGGAGCACGCCGATGCCGGTGAGGTTTTTTTTGACGGTGCCGCAACCTCGACGCTGAGCGACGCCGAGCGCACCCGCATCCGCCGCGCGATGATCGGCTTCGTATACCAGGCGCATTATCTGCTGCCCGAGTTCTCCGCGCTGGAGAATGTCATGCTGCCGCAGATGATCCGCGGCCTGGCGCGGGGCGAAGCGCGTCGGCGGGGTGTCGAGCTCCTGAGCTATCTCGGTCTCAAGGACCGGCTGACGCATCGGCCGGCGCAGCTGTCCGGCGGCGAACAGCAGCGGGTCGCGATCGCACGCGCCGTGGCGAACGCACCGCGCCTGCTGCTGGCCGACGAGCCAACCGGCAATCTCGATCCGCGCACCTCGGATCATGTGTTCGAAGCGCTGTCGCAGTTGATCCGCGCCTCCGGCCTGACCGTCGTGCTCGCCACCCACAACATGGAGCTGGCGGCGCGGATGGACCGGCGCGTCGCGATCCGCGACGGGCTGGTGGTCGAACTGCCGTAGCAGCGGCTATTTTTTCACGCAGACGCCGATCAGACCGCCGGATCCGATCGGGCAGGAGACCTGCCAAGCCACGCCGCCCTGGCCGGCGGTGACTGTCGCATTCACCGCCGGACCTGCGCTCAGGCAGATCGCCGAGGCGACAACCTCGCCGGTCGCGCACGAGCTGTTGCAGCTGCCGATGCAGTTCTCGACCTGAATGAGCCGGACGTTGGCGGGGCCGGGCGCGCCAGCAGGTCCCGCTGGTCCTGCCGGGCCCACCGTACCCTGTTGGCCGGCGGGTCCAACCGGACCAATCGCCCCAATCGGACCAGCAGGTCCAACCGGACCAGGCGCTCCAACCGGGCCAGCGGCTCCGGGCGGCCCTGCAGAACCAGCCAGGCCGGCAGCACCTGTTGCCCCCGTTGGACCGGCTGGGCCCGCGGGACCAGTTGCGCCCGCGGGACCAACCGCGCCGGCAGCACCGCGCTCGCCCGGAGCACCAGTTGCGCCCGGCGTGCCTTGTTCACCTTTTTCGCCTTTCGGTCCTTCGAAGCAGCCACCTAGAGTGAAGGCGATCAGACCCGTGGCCACGATATTGGATATACGCATGGCCTCTCCCGCATGTTGCCGACCAATGCTCTCGGTAAGTCTCCGCGTGCAGCACGCGCGAAGTCAATGAGCGGTGCCGTCGCGGTGCTCGGCCGTAAAATCTAGATTTTCGGGGATTTGAAAATGGCGCTTGACGCAGAACAAAAACAGAACTATGTTCTTCTTTCGTTCAGGGAGGAGATCATGTTCCGTGCCGTTGTCGAGGAAGCTGCCGCACTCACCTCAATCGCCCTTTTTGTCGGAATGATCGCGGTTTGGGTGCAGGTTTTCGCGGCGATGTGAGTGGCGTAGCTGCGTAACGACTTTGCGTCTGTAGCGTCTGCGTTCCCCCAGGTACCCCGCCGGTACCGCCGTTCGTCATACCCGACTGCCTCGGGTATCCGCGTCTTTCCCCATCCCCGAAATAAGACGCGGATGGCATCGGAATTCGGGCTTGCCCGGGCTCCCTTGCCATGACGGCGGGACCTGTCGGCTTGGCGTCCTGTTGAAAGCCAGTATCGAGGCTCGACGTCGATCGATGGCCATAGACAAGGGCGGGTCGACGTCCGCACCATCGTCCAAAATCGAATCGAGAGAGACGTGATGGCCGCCCCCGGCTTCGTGCATTTGCACGTGCATTCTGCCTATTCGCTGCTTGAAGGCGCGCTGACCATCAGCAAGCTCGCGGACCTTGCCAAGGCAGACCGCCAGCCGGCGCTTGCCCTGACCGACACCGACAACATGTTCGGTGTATTGGAATTCTCCGAAAAAATGGCATCGGCCGGCATCCAGCCGATCGTCGGTTGTGCGTTGGCCGTCGATTTCGCCGACGAGACGCGCGATCCGCGCGCGAGCGGCCGCATCAAGTCGCTACCGCGCATCGCGTTGATTGCCTGCCATGAGGAAGGCTACCGCAGCCTCACGCGGCTCTGCTCCCGCGCGTTCCTGGAATCGCCGCCCAACGAGAAGCCGCACCTCAAACTCGCCTGGCTCGAAGAGGCAAGCGACGGGCTGATCGCGCTCACCGGCGGACCGAATGGCCCGATCGACACCGCGATCGCAGCCGGGCAGGCGGAGGTTGCCGCGGCGCGTTGTGCCACGCTGCTGCGCATCTACCGCGATCGGCTCTATCTCGAGCTGCAACGGCACGGCGTCCCTGCGGAGCGCGCCGTCGAGCCGGCGCTGTTTACGCTCGCTTATACCAACGGCATCCCGCTGGTCGCGACCAACGAGCCGTTCTTTGCTCGCCGCGAGGACTACGAGGCACATGATGCGCTGATCTGCATCGCCGAGGGCCGCCTGGTGGCAGAGACGGACCGGCGCCAACTGACCGCCGAGCACTATTTCAAGAGCCGCGCCGAGATGGCGGCGCTGTTCGCCGATGTGCCGGAGGCGCTCGCTTCGACGGTGGAGATCGCACAGCGCTGCTCGTTCCGGCCGCGCACCGCGGACCCGATCCTGCCGCGCTTTTCAGTCGGCGACCGCAACGTCGACGAGGCCGCGGAACTTCGCAAGCGCGCCGAAGCAGGCCTGGAACGCCGTGTGGCGGCGCACGGCCTCGCGCCCAATCGTACCATCGAGGAATACCGTGACCGGCTCGCCTTCGAGCTCAAGGTCATCGAGGGGATGAAATATCCAGGCTACTTCCTGATCGTCTCCGATTTCATTCAGTGGGCCAAAGAGCAGGGCATCCCGGTCGGCCCCGGGCGCGGCTCGGGCGCCGGCTCGCTGGTGTCCTATGCGCTGACCATCACCGATCTCGATCCGCTGCGCTTCGGCCTGCTGTTTGAGCGCTTTCTCAATCCCGAACGCGTATCGATGCCGGACTTCGACGTCGATTTCTGCCAGGACCGCCGCGACGAGGTGATCAAGTACGTGCAGCGCCGCTATGGCCGCGACCAGGTGGCCCAGATCATCACGTTCGGCACGCTGCAGGCGCGCGGTGTGCTGCGCGACGTCGGCCGTGTCCTGGAAATGGCCTATGGCCACGTCGACAAGCTGTGCAAGCTGGTTCCGCAAAATCCGGCGGCGCCGGTCACCTTGGCCAAGGCCATCGAGGGCGAGCCGCGCCTGCAGGCCGAGCGCGACAGCGACCCGCGGGTCAAGCGCGCCTTCGACATATCGCTCAAGCTCGAGGGGCTTTACCGCCACGCCTCCACGCACGCCGCCGGCATCGTGATCGGCGACCGGCCGCTCGCCGAGCTGGTGCCGCTCTACCGCGATCCGAAATCTGACATGCCGGTGACCCAGTTCAGCATGAAGTGGGTGGAGGCGGCGGGCCTGGTCAAGTTCGACTTCCTCGGCCTCAAGACGCTCACCGTGCTGGAAACCGCCGTCCGGTTGCTCAAACAGCGCGGCATCGAGCTCAAGCTGTCCTCGATCCCGCTCGACGACCCCAAGACGTATGAACAACTGTCACGGGCCGAAGCGGTCGGCATCTTCCAGCTGGAAAGTCAGGGCATGCGGCGCGCGCTGCTCGACATGCGGCCCGACCGCTTTGAGGACATCATCGCGCTGGTCGCGCTTTATCGGCCCGGTCCGATGGCGAACATCCCGACCTATTGCGTGCGGAAACACGGCCTGGAGAAACCCGAATACATCCATCCCAAGCTCGAGCCGATCCTGCGCGAGACCTTCGGCGTCATCGTCTACCAGGAACAGGTGATGCAGGCGGCGCAGATCCTTGCCGGCTACACGCTGGGCCAGGCCGATCTGCTGCGCCGCGCGATGGGCAAGAAAATCCGCAAGGAGATGCAAGAACAGCGCGCGCATTTTGTGAAAGGCGCCGTCGAGCGCGGCATGGACCGCACCCAGGCCGATGCAATCTTCGATCTGCTGGAGCGCTTCGCCGAATACGGCTTCAACAAGAGCCACGCCGCAGCCTACGCGCTGGTCGCCTATCAAACCGCGTATTTGAAAGCGAACTACCCGGTCGAGTTTCTCGCTGCCTCGATGACGCTCGACATGGGCAACACCGACAAGCTTGCCGAGTTTCGCGCCGAGGCGGAGCGGCTGGGCATTACGATCGAGCCGCCCTGCGTCAACCGCTCCGGCGTCGCCTTCGACGTCGCCGGCAACACCATTCACTACGCGTTGGCCGCGCTGAAGGGCGTCGGCGCGCAGGCTGTGCAATCGATCGTCGAGGCGAGGGGCAGCCGGCCGTTCGCCGACCTGTCCGACTTCGCGCGCCGCATCAATCCGCGCGCCGTCAACAAACGCGTGTTGGAAAGCCTCGCCGCCGCCGGCGCGTTGGATCGGTTGGAGCCAAGCCGCGCTCGCGTTTTCGCTGCGATCGATCGCATTCTGGGCGAAGCGCAGCGTCAATATGAAGCCACCACCAGCGGCGCTCTCGAGTTCTCGTTCGGCGGGAGCGCCTCGCAGACCAAGCTTCAGCTTCCGACCGTTGACGCCTGGGTGCCCGCCGAGAAGCTACGCAGAGAGTACGAGGCGATCGGGTTTTTCTTGTCGGGACATCCGCTCGACGACTACGCCACGGTGCTCAAGCGGTTGAACGTCCAGCTCTGGGCACATTTCTGCCGCTCAGTGAAGTCCGGCGCAAACGCTGGTCGCACAGCGGCGACCGTGGTTTCGCGCGTCGAGCGGCGCACCAAGACCGGAAACAAGATGGGCATCATCGGGCTGTCTGACCCGTCGGGCCACTACGAGGCGGTGCTGTTCGCCGAGGGCCTCCAGCAATATCGCGATCAGCTCGAACCCGGCGCTGCGGTTCTCCTGGGCCTGTCGGCCGAAGTCCAGGGCGACGAGGTGCGCGCGCGCATTCAGACGGTGGAATCGCTCGATCAGGCGGCCGCCCGGCAACAGAAACTACTCCGGGTTTTCCTGCGCGATCAGACACCGCTCGAACCTCTCGCCAAGCGACTTGAAGGCAAGGGTGACGGCGAGATCAGCATGGTGCTGCTGCTCGACGGCGGCAACGAGGTCGAAGTGAAACTGCCCGGCCGATTTAAGATCTCCCCGCAGATCGCCGGCGCCATCAAGGCGGTGCCGGGCGTGGTCCAAGTCGAGATGATGTAGCGGCAGCCCTGCGCCGCGCCGCGGCAGGTTGACCCCGGCCGGGCGGCGGGCCGATAGTGGGCGCAGTCCGACAACGGAGTTTCATCATGGCCAACAAACTGCGCCACATCGCGATTTCAGTCCGCGACCCGGAGAAGGCCGCGAAATTCTTCGAGGATGCATTCGGCATGACCCGCGCCGGCAAGGCGCAGCGCGGCGTCTACATGACCGACGGGATTTTCAATGTCGCGCTGCTTAACTTCGGCGACGAGAAAATCGACGGTTTCGAAGACCGGCCGGGCGTGCAGGGCCTCATCCATTTCGGCATGTGGGTCGACAGCGTTGAGGAGATCGACAAGAAGATCCGCGATGCCGGCGGCCAGCATGTCACCGGCCGCAAGGAAACCGGTCCGAACGTCTACTACGAAGTGAAGTACGCGACACCGGAAGGTTTCATCTTCGATGTCACCGAGAGTGGCTGGAAGGGCGCCATGAAGGACGTGGTGCCGGCAAAGTCGGAGAAGGACGCCGCGGCTTAGTCGTTGTTCGCGCACGTTAAAATCATGTCTTCATCGAAGAACAACGCGCGCGTCGTGGTGGTCGGCGCGGGCCCGGTCGGCATGGTGTGTGCGCTCGCGCTCAACCGGCGCGGTGTTCCCGTCACGGTGTTCGAGGTCGAGCCGGCGCCGGTCAAGGACCAGCGTGCCGCCACCATTCATCCACCCAGCCTCGAAATGCTGGACGAGCTCGGCGTGTTCGAAAAAATCCTGCCGCTGGGTCTCAAGTCCAACACCTACCGATTTCATGACCGGCCCAGCGGCTCGGTGGTCGCAGAGTTCGATCTCGATCTGTTGAAGGACGAAATCAAGTTTCCCTTTGTCCTGCAGTACGAGCAGTACAAGCTCACGGCGTCGATCGCCGCCGAATACGCCAACGCTGGTGACTTCGACGTGCAATTCTCCCACAACGTGACTGGGCTGACGCAGACGGCAAACGGCATCGACGTCGAGGTGACGTCGCCGGTGGGCGTCGAGCGCCTTCGCGCCGACTACGTCATCGGCTGTGACGGCGGCCGCAGCACGGTGCGCAAGCTCGCCGATATCGAGTTCGAGGGGTTCACCTATCCGGAAAAGTTCATCAAGATCGCTACCAGTTTCAAATTCGAGACGGTCAATCCCGACCTTTGCTTCCGCAATTACTTCTCCGACCCGCGCGAGTGGTGCAACCTGTTCAAGGTGCGCGGCGAAAGGCCGGGCGGGTTGTGGCGCGCGATCTTTCCGATCCCGGATGACGAAGACGAAACCACGGCGCTGTCGCAGGAGCGCATCGAGGCTCGGCTGCAGAAGTTCTTCCCGAAGGTCGGGCAGCTACGACATCGAGTACGTCAACCTCTACGCCGTCCATCAGCGCGTCGCCGCGACCTTCCGCAAGGGCCGCATCCTGCTGGCCGGCAACTCCGCGCATGTCAACAACCCGATCGGCGGCATGGGCATGAACGGCGGCATGCATGACGGCATCAATCTCGCCGGCAAGCTCGCCCAGGTGATCCACGGCGAGGCCGGCGAGGAGCTGCTCGACCTCTACAGCCGGCAGCGTCGCCACGCCGCGGTGAAATACGTCCAGGCTCAGACCATCGCCAACAAGCGCCTGATGGAGGAGCGTGACCCCGCCGTGCGCGCGGCTAATTTTGACGAGCTGCGACGCACCGCCGGCAATGCGGAGACCGCGCGCGCCTATATGCGCCGTGCGGCGTTGTTCGACAGCCTGCGCGACGCGTCGGCCGTGACCTAGCTGAGCGTCGAGGGTAGCGGGTAACCACTTGCGCGGTCGTACAAGTGGGGCCACATGCTGCGGGCCGTGAGCCCGCTGATTTCCGACGTCGTTGAACAAGCCCGCCTTACAATGCGGGCGCTGGCTGAATTCGGGGAGGGGCTGTTCAATCCCACGGTCCGTCTCGGCATCACCGGGCTGTCGCGGGCCGGCAAGACTGTTTTTATCACCGCGCTCGTGCATGGGCTCACCCGCGGCGGGCGCTTTCCGGTGTTCGACGCCATGGCCAACGGTCGCATCGCGGGGGCGAGGCTCACGCCGCAACCTCATGACGCAGTGCCGCGCTTCGACTACGAGAGCCACGTTCGCGCGCTGATCGACGAACGCCGATGGCCGGATTCGACGCGGCAGATCAGCGAGCTCCGGCTGGTGATCGACTATCAGTCTGAGAACGGCGCGATGCGCACGCTTACTCTCGACATTGTGGACTATCCAGGCGAGTGGCTGCTCGACCTGCCATTGCTCCATAAGACCTACGAACAATGGTCGGCGGAAAGCCTGCGGCAGGCGCGTGTCGGCGCGAGAGCGGCACTTGCCGCGCCGTGGCTCATTCATCTTGCCGTGATCGACCCATTGGCACCGGTCGATGAAAGCGTCGCGATTGAAGCATCCAGGCTCTTCACCGCGTATCTGCAAGCCTGCCGCGATGAGCGCTACGCCATGAGCTTGTTGCCGCCGGGACGATTCCTGATGCCAGGTGATCTTGCGGGATCGCCGGCGCTAACCTTCGCGCCGCTCGAATTGCCCGAAAGCATCGAACCGCCGCACGGTTCGCTCTGGGCTACGATGCGCCGGCGTTACGATTCCTATCGCGAGGTCGTGGTGCAACCGTTCTTCCGCGAGCACTTCGCCCGACTGGACCGGCAGATCATCCTGATCGATGCGCTTGCGGCGCTTAACGCGGGGCCGGAGGCGATGCGCGACCTGCAAAGCGCGCTCAATTCGATCGTTGATTGTCTTCATATCGGCCGTAGCGGCGTGTTCGGCGCGCTGTTCCGGCCCCGCGCCAGCAAGGTCCTGTTCGCAGCGACCAAGGCTGATCACCTGCATCACGTCGCCCACGACCGGCTGGAAGCCATCCTCGCTGCGATGGTTACCGGAGCGATCGCGCAGGCAGGATTCGAGGGCGCCGAGGTGGACGTGATCGCGCTCGCCGCCGTGCGCGCCACCCGCGAGGCGCAGGTGCGGGGTGACCGCGGCACCCTGCCGTCGATCGTCGGCCTGCCGTCTCCTGGCGAAAGCGCCGGCGGTGAGCCGCTCGATTGCGCGCGTGAAGTCGCCGTGTTCCCCGGCGATCTACCGGCCGACGCGGCCGAATTGTTTAACGAAGGCACAGCCGGATTTCGTGGCCTGACCACTGCATCCGGCGCAGACACCGACTTCCGGTTCGTGCGGTTTCGGCCGCCACAACTGGAACAGGCCGCGGACGGGATGCCATCGTTGCCGCACATTCGCCTCGACCGTGCGATGCAATTCCTGTTCGGAGATCGATTGCGATGAGCGACGCGTTTCGCCGGCCCGCTGCCTTTCGCGTCGATGATCCCCGCGTTGTCGTGGCCGAGCCCGAGATCGCGGCGGCCCGAGAAGACGGACCTGGCGGTGGTGGAGATAGACAGTCAGGCCGCGGCCGTGATCGCGCAACGGTCGCGACGCTGGCGTTGGGGCGCCTTGTTCTGGTACGCCGCATCCGGCCTGGTGCTGCTGGCGCTCGGACTAGCCGTCACCAAGATCGTCGAGGAATTGTTTGCGCGTGCGCCATGGCTCGGCGCTGTGGGCATGACGTTGGCAGCCGTTGCCGGGCTTGCATTTCTTGTCTTGATGGTGCGCGAGATCGCCGGCCTCGTCCGGTTGGGCTCCATCGAAAAATTGCGCAACCGTGCGCAGGACGCGATCCAAAGCGACGATCGCGTGGCGGGAAGAGCCGTCGTCGCTGACTTGCTGGCGTTGACGCGGCGCATGCCGCGGCTCGCCAATGCCCGCAACCGACTCGAAACGCATCTTTCTGACATCATCGATGGCCGTGACCGGGTGCGCCTCGCCGAGCGCGAACTGATGACGCCGCTCGATGCACAGGCGAGACGGCTGGTGGTCGCCGCGGCAAAACGCGTCTCGGTGGTCACCGCAGTCAGTCCGCGAGCGGCGATCGACATGCTGTTCGTGCTGATCAACGCGCTAACGATGATCCGCCAGCTTGCGGCGCTCTACGGCGGCCGGCCCGGCACGCTCGGCGTGCTCAAGCTCGCCCGTCAGGTGGTATCCCACCTCGCCATGACCGGCGGGGTGGCGGTGACCGACAGCCTGCTGCAACAGATCATCGGGCACGGAGTTGCTGCACGCGTCTCGGCGCGGCTGGGCGAGGGTGTGCTCAACGGCGTCCTGACGGCGCGGCTGGGCATACTGGCGATTGATGCGACCCGGCCCTTGCCGTTCTCGGCGCTGCCGCGTCCGGCGCTAAACGACCTGGTCGGCACGCTCTTGCGGTCGGAAAGCACCGAGGGCGCTGATTCACGCCGTTCCGATGCTGCAATCCCGAAAAAATAGGCCAAATCCGCCGTTTTTCTTGCGTTCGCCCGGTTCGCTGGCTATATGCACGCCATCTCACACGCGGACCTTGGCCAAATGGCCGTCCGGTGCTTCGCCCGCAGGGGCGAGGCTCACGGGTCCGCGGCGGAACAACCGGAGAATGACATGGCGCTGCCCGACTACAGCATGCGCCAGCTTTTGGAAGCTGGCGTGCACTTTGGCCATCAGGCCCACCGCTGGAACCCGAAGATGGGCGAATTCATCTTCGGTACCCGCAACAACATCCACATCATCGACCTCGCGCAAAGCGTGCCGATGTTGCACAAGGCTCTCGAGGCCGTGAGCGACACGGTCGCGAAGGGCGGCCGCATCCTGTTCGTCGGCACCAAGCGGCAAGCTCAGGACGCTGTCGCCGAAGCGGCCAAGCGCTGCGCGCAGTATTACGTCAACTCGCGCTGGCTCGGCGGCACGTTGACCAACTGGAAGACGATCTCCGGCTCGATTTCGCGGCTGCGCAAGCTCGAAGAGTTGCTCGCCTCCAACGAGGCCGGCGGCTACACGAAGAAGGAGCGTCTCGACCTGCAGCGCGAGCGCGACAAGCTCGACCGTTCGCTCGGCGGCATCAAGGAAATGGGCGGGCTGCCCGACCTGCTGTTCGTGATCGATACCAACAAGGAAGACATCGCGATCAAGGAAGCGCAGCGGCTCAACATCCCGGTCGCGGCCGTGGTCGACACCAACTGCGATCCAGACGGCATCACCTTTGTGGTGCCGGGCAACGACGACGCCAGCCGCGCCGTGACGCTTTACTGCGACCTCATTGCTCGCGCCGCGATCGACGGCATTTCGCGCGCCCAGGGTGGCGCCGGCATCGATCTCGGCGCCGCAGAGCGGCCGGTGGTCGAGGATCTGCCAAAGGCGGCCGAGAAGGGTCTTGGCTTCGAGCCATTGCCTGGCCCGCGCGGCGTCGCCGACGACCTCAAAAAGCTGCCAGGCGTCTCACCGGCGATCGAGAAGAAGCTGAACGACCTCGGCATCTTCCACTATTCGCAGTTCGCCGAGTTCAGCAAAGAGGCGGCCCATAACGTCGGCGAGGAGGTCGGCCTGCCCGGCCGTGTCGACAGTTGGATCGCCAAAGCCAAGGAACTGACGGCCGAGTAGCCGATGCGCGGCGGAGTCGGCCGCGCTACTTCGCGACTGCCGCAAGGATAACAACGATGGCGAACATTACCGCTCAAATGGTCAAGGACCTGCGCGAAGCAACGAGCGCGGGCATGATGGACTGCAAGGCCGCACTCACCGAGACCGGCGGCGACTTCAAGGCCGCGGAAGACTGGCTGCGCAAGAAAGGCCTTTCCAAGGCTGCCAAGAAGGCCGGCCGCGTCGCGGCAGAAGGCCTGATCGGCATTTCGGTCAGGGGCACCAAGGGCGTGGTCGTAGAGGTCAACTCGGAAACTGACTTCGTCGCGCGCAATGACCTGTTCCAAGGCTTGGTACAGATGATCGCCAATGTCGTGCACGACGTCGGTACCGACGTTGAGACGATTAGGGCTGCAAAGGCCGGAAGTCTGACGGTCGGCGACTCGATCGCCGAGACGGTCGCCAAAGATCGGGGAAAACATGACGTTGCGTCGTGCTGCCCACCTTTCGGTCAGGCAGGGTGCAGTTGGCAGCTACGTGCACAATTCGGTGGCTGACGGACTCGGCAAAATTGGCGTGCTGGTAGCGCTGGAGTCGACGGGCAAGGCAGACGAGCTCGCCGCGCTGGGCCGTCAGGTCGCGATGCATATCGCGGCGTCGAACCCGCAGGCGATCGAAGCCACAGGGCTGGCACCTGAGACGATCCAACGCGAGAAGGACGTGCTGGCCGAAAAGTTCAAGCAGCAGGGCAAGCCGGCCAACGTGATCGAGAAGATCGTGGAGTCAGGTCTCAAGACTTTCTACAAGGAGGTCACCCTGCTCGAGCAGGCGTATGTCCACGATGACAAGAAGAGCGTCAGCCAGGCCCTCAAGGAGGCTGAAGGCAAGGTTGGCGGCCCGATCAAGGTCGCGGGGTTCGTACGCTTCGTGCTTGGGGAAGGCATCGAGAAACAGGAAAGCGATTTTGCTGCCGAGGTCGCGGCGGCCGCCAAGCCGAACTGACCGAGACACCGGCGTCGCGCGGGGAGGACAAGGATGGCCAACGCTGCCAAGGGTCCCGCCTACCGTCGCGTGGTCGTCAAGGTATCCGGTGAAGCACTTGCAGGCCCAGGCGGCTCGGGCATCCACCAGCCGACCATCGACCGCATCGCGAAGGATCTCGTCGCCACTCACGGGCTTGGGATCACGCTGGGCGTCGTTGTCGGTGGCGGCAACATCCTTCGCGGTGTCCAGGTCACCGGCAAGGGACTGTCACGCCCGACGGCGGACGCCATGGGCATGCTGGCGACCGTGATGAACGCACTGGTCCTCGAAGCAGCGATCGAGCGCATGGGCGTCGCAGCGCGCACCATGTCGGCGCTGGCGATGCCGCAGGTCTGCGAGGTCTATGAGCGCCAGCGCGCGCTACGCCATCTCGACGAGAAGCGCGTCGTGGTATTTGCGGGGGGCACCGGAAATCCGTTCTTCACCACAGATACAACGGCAGTGCTGCGCGCCGCTGAGATGGGGTGCGATGCCGTCCTCAAGGCTACCGATGTCGACGGCATTTACAGCGCCGACCCGAAGAAGGATCCCAAGGCCAAGCGCTACGAAACATTGACCCATCAAGAGGCGCTCGATCGAGACCTCAAGGTGATGGACGCCACCGCATTCGCGCTTGCCCGCGAAAATCGTACGCCTATCATCGTGTTCTCGATCAAGAAGCCCGGTGCGATCGAGGCAGTGTTACGGGGCAAGGCACGCGCGACCGTGGTGCGCGCCCGGTAGCGACGAGGCCGCCGGGACGGATGAATGCGAGCAAGCGGTCGGGTCTGGCCGCGAGGAGGGGTCCATGGCATCCGACACATACGACATCAATGACCTCAAACGCCGCATGCAGTCGGCGATCAGCGTGCTCAAGCAGGAACTGGCCGCGTTGCGCACTGGCCGCGCCTCCGCGCATCTGCTCGATCCAATTCACGTCGACGCCTACGGTCAAAGCATGGCGCTCAATCAGCTTGCCACCGTCAGCGTGCCGCAGCCGCGCATGATCAGTGTGCAAGTCTGGGACCGCTCGATGGTGCAAGCGGTCGAGAAGGCGATTCTGGCCGCCAACCTCGGGTTGACACCGTCCTCGGAGGGACAGGTCATCCATCTGCGCATTCCCGAGCTGAATGAGGAGCGCCGCAAGGAGCTGGTCAAGATCGGGCACAAATACGCCGAGACGGCGCGCGTCGCGGTCCGCAACGTTCGGCGCGACGGTATGGACGTACTCAAGAAGTTGGAAAAAGACCACAAGATCAGTCAGGACGAGCACAAGCGGTTAGACACCGATGTTCAGAAAGCGACGGACCAAGCGATCGGCGATATCAATCAATTGCTGGCGGCCAAGGAAAAGGAAATTATGACGGTATAATCGAGATGTCCCAAGCCGAAACCCCGCGCACCGATTTGACGGATTTTTCCGACATCCCGCGGCACGTCGCCATCATCATGGATGGCAACGGCCGCTGGGCGGCCGCGCGCGGCTTGCCGCGTTCCGAAGGACATCGCCGCGGCGTTGAGGCTCTGCGCAAGACGGTGCGAGCCGCCGGCGAGATGGGCATTTCGTACCTGACGATCTTTTCCTTCAGCTCGGAGAACTGGTCACGGCCGGCCTCGGAGATCCGTGACCTGATGGGGCTGCTGCGCCGCTTCATCCGCAATGATCTCGCCGAGCTTCACCAGAATCGCGTGCGCGTACGCGTGATCGGTGAGCGCGACGATCTCGATCCCGATATCCGGCGGCTGCTTGAGGAGGCGGAGCAACTGACCCGCGACAACGATCACCTCTCCCTGGTGGTGGCCTTCAACTATGGTGCGCGGCAGGAAATTGCACGAGCCGCGGAGCGAATTGCGAAGCAGGTCGCGGCGGGCGCGATAGCGCCTGAGACGATCACCGCCGAACTTTTGGCGCAGCATCTTGATGCGCCCGATTTGCCCGATCCCGATCTCTTGATCCGCACCAGCGGCGAGCAGCGCCTCTCCAACTTCTTGCTTTGGCAGGCCGCCTATAGCGAGTTGGTTTTTGTGCCGATCTACTGGCCGGAATTCGATCGCGCCGCGTTGGAGAATGCAATCATCGAGTATCGCCGGCGAGAGCGTCGGTTTGGCGGATTGGCCGCACGGACTGGATCGTGACCGTGACGGGCATCGATCCGGCCAAGCCAACGGGTGCCGCATTGCCGGTCGGTCGCAGCAATCTCGCCATACGCGTTGCGTCGTCGCTGGTGCTGGCGCCGATCGCTGTAGGCACCGCCTACTATGGCGGCATCGTCTTCATCGTGTTCTGGATGATTGCCGCGTTTTGCGTGATCTGGGAATGGGACACGCTGGTCTGCGCGCACGATAAGAGTCCGGTATTGACCATCGGCAGCGTTGCCATCGCCGGCGCGGGTCTGCTTCTGACGCTGGGACGCACGGTGACCGTCATCGCGCTGATCCTGCTTGGCATGCTCGGTGCCGCCGCGCTCGCGTCGAAGATTCGGCGTGGCTGGTGCGTCGCTGGCGTGGCTTACGCCGGCGCGCTGCTGATCGCGCCGGTGCTGCTGCGGCGCGACGCGGCGCTGGGATTTGTCGCGATCCTGTTCCTGTTCACCGTAGTGTGGCTCACCGATGTGGTGGCGTATTTCTGCGGCCGCGCGCTAGGCGGCCCCAAGCTGATGCCCAGCGTCAGCCCGAACAAGACTTGGTCCGGAGCGTTCGGAGGCACATTGGGTGCGATCATCGGAGGCGTGGTTGTTGCCTCGTACGCCGGCATCATGAATCTCGTCGCTGTCGCAGTACTGGCGGGGTTGCTTTCCGTGGCCTCGCAGGCCGGCGACCTGTTGGAATCGTGGATCAAGCGGCAGTTTGATGCCAAGGACGCCGGCAGCCTGATCCCCGGTCATGGCGGCGTGATGGACCGCCTGGACGGCTTCCTGGTGGCCGCAGTGGTGGCAGCGGTGGTCGGAATCGTCCGTGGCGGGGTGGACGCCCCAGCGCAGGGTTTATTGGTGTGGTAAGCGGTATGGACGTGCGTAGCGAAACCCGACCCAGGCAGCACCCGGAAACAACCGCGCGCAGTGTCACCCTGCTTGGCGCCACCGGTTCGATCGGCTCGAGCACGATCGATCTCATCAAGCGAAACCCGTCCCGCTATCGGGTCGAGGCGGTCAGCGCGCATCGCAACGCCGCCGCGCTCGCAGCGCTCGCCCGCGAGCTCAACGTGCGCTTCGCCGCAATCGCCGATCCCGCCGCTTATCGCGAACTCAAGGACGCGCTGGCCGGCTCCGGGATCGAAGCCGGCGCCGGCGAGACCGCGCTGATCGAAGCCGCCGAGCGCCCAGCGGACTGGGTATTGGCCGCCATTGTCGGATCGGCCGGACTCAAATCATCGCTCGCCGCCGCGAAGCGCGGCGCTACCGTTGCGCTCGCCAACAAGGAATGCCTGGTGTGCGCCGGCGACCTGTTCATGCGGACGGCGGCCGAGGCGGGCGCGCAAGTGCTGCCGGTCGATTCCGAGCACAACGCCATCTACCAGGCGCTCAAGGCTGGCCGCCGCGAAGACGTCAGCCGCATCCTCTTGACCGCGTCCGGGGGCCCGTTCCGCACCTGGAGCATTGAGAAGATGCGGGCGGCCACGCGGGAGCAGGCGTTGCGCCATCCGAACTGGTCGATGGGAGCGAAAATCACCATCGATTCCGCGACCATGATGAACAAAGGGCTGGAGCTGATCGAGGCGCATCACCTGTTCGAGGTGGAGGCGGCGCGGCTCGACGTGCTGGTGCATCCGCAATCGATCGTGCACGGGCTGGTCGAATACGTCGACGGCTCGGTGATTGCGCAGCTTGGCGCGCACGACATGCGTATCCCGATCGCCTACTGCTTGGCGTTCCCGGACCGCATCGAGGGGCCGGCGGCGCGGCTCGACCTCGCACAATTGGCGACCCTGAGTTTCGAGACGCCGGATCCGATGCGGTTTCCGGCGCTGGCCATCACGCGGCGCGCGCTGGAGATCGGTGGCGCGGCGCCGACCATCCTCAACGCCGCCAATGAGGTGGCCGTCGACGCCTTCCTGAACGACCAAGTCGGGTTCACTGGCATCGTCGACTTGGTGGCGGCGACGCTTGAAGCGGCGGAGCGCCGCGGCGCCCTCAAGGAACCGCAAAATGTCGAAGAAGCGATCGGCGTTGACCATATGGCAAGGTCGCTGGCGCATGACCGTTTGCGCGAAATCGCCGCAAAGGCATCTTAAAAGGGCCGTGCGGGTGCGGTCTGGATTGGGGCAAGGGACCGGGCGTGGGATAAAAATACAATGAATTTCAATGTCTTGGACAGCCTCAGCACCCTCGGTGGAGGCGTCACCGGTTACCTCATTCCGTTCCTGTTTGTCCTCACCGTCGTGGTTTTCTTCCACGAGCTCGGCCATTTCCTGGTCGCACGCTGGTGCGGTGTCCGGGTGATGGTGTTCTCGGTCGGCTTTGGCCCGGAATTGCTCGGTTTCACTGATCGTCATGGAACCCGCTGGAAGCTCGCCGCGATCCCACTAGGCGGCTACGTCAAGTTTTTTGGCGACGAGAATGCCGCGAGCGTGCCGGACCAGTCCGCTGTTGCCAGCATGAGCGCCGAAGAGCGTCGTTACAGTTTTTTCCACAAGCCGGTCTCGCAGCGGGCTGCGGTGGTAGCGGCAGGACCGATCGCCAATTTCATTCTGGCGATCGTAATTTTCGCTGCGGTGTTCTCGATCTACGGCCGGCAATCCTCGAGCGCTCGCGTCGATGCGGTGCAGACCGGTTCCGCCGCCGCCGATGCCGGATTTCAGCCAGGTGACGTCGTGCTTTCAATTGACGGCCGCACCGTCAACAGTTTCTCCGACATGCAGCGGATCGTTGGCGCCAATGCCGGCCGCACACTGGAATTCAAAGTCGACCGCGGTGGCGCGCCGGTGACGTTGCGCGCGACGCCTGCGCTCAAGCAGGGCAAAGACGGTTTCGGCAACAAGTACTGTCAGGCGGTGCTTGGCGTCAGCCGCTCAATGACGCCGGCCGAGGTCAAGACCGAGTCGGTTGGTCCGTTGACGGCAATCGGACTCGGCATCAGCGAAACTTGGTTCATCATCGAACGCACGTTCTCGTACATCGGCGGAATTTTCGTCGGCCGTGAATGCGCCGACCAGCTCGGCGGACCGATCCGGATCGCCCAGATTTCAGGGCAGGTTGCCAGCGTCAGTTTTGCCGCGCTCATGCACCTGACGGCCATGCTGTCGGTGTCGATCGGGCTGCTAAACCTGTTTCCGGTACCGCTGCTCGATGGCGGGCACTTGGTGTTCTACGCCATCGAAGCGGCGCGCGGCCGGCCTTTGTCGGAACGCGCCCAAGAAATCGGCTTCCGTATCGGCCTCGCCCTTGTGTTGATGTTGATGATTTTTGCAACCTTCAACGACATCATCCACCTCGCCACGTCGTAAGGAGCCATGGGTGTCCGGTAGATTCCTGCGGGTAACGCCCGATTTGAGCGGCCAAGTTGTGTTGCGATGCCTCCAAAAGCCTGTAAAACCAGGGATTGAGGGACGCTACGCGATACCGTCGTTCAAGCGGCAAAAAGGGTCCAAAAGGGCGCGTTGCGCATGATGTTGTGGTTGCGGTTGTTCAGGGGACTAGGCTTGGTTGGCTTGGTCCTCAGCGGATGTGCTTTCGGCGCTGCGACCCTCTCCGTCGCCACGGCTGACCGCGCCTGGGCACAGGGCTCGAGCTCCATCGTGGTGCAGGGCAACCGCCGTGTTGAGGCCGATACCATCCGCTCCTATTTCCGCACTGGCCCGAGCGGGCGGCTGGATGCTGCCAGTACCGACGAGGCGCTGAAGTCGCTGTACGGAACCGGCCTGTTTCAGGACGTGCGCATCACGCCGTCCGGCGGCCGGCTGGTTGTGACGGTGGTCGAGAACCCGGTCATCAACCGTGTCGCATTCGAGGGCAACAAGAAGCTCAAGGATGAACAGATCGCGCTCGAGGTCCAGTCCAAGGCGCGCGGCACGTTCTCGCGACCTGCTGTGCAAGCCGACGTGCAGCGCATCGTCGAAGTTTATCGACGGAACGGCCGATTCGATGTCCAGGTCACCCCCAAGGTCATCGAGCTGCCGAACAATCGCGTCGATCTCGTGTTCGAGATCAACGAGGGTGAGAAGACCGGCGTCCGCAAGATCGATTTCGTCGGTAACAATTCATTTTCGGCCACCCGCCTGCGCGACGAGATCAAGACGTCTGAAATCCATTCCACTGATCGGTTTCCTGCAGAGCGCCGACATCTACGATCCAGACCGGATCGAAGCGGATCGCGATCTGCTGCGCCGCTTCTACCTCAAGAAGGGCTATGCCGACGTTCGCATCATCTCGGCCGTTGCCGTGTACGAGCCGGAGAGCAAAGCGTTTCGTCGTCACATTCACCATCGACGAAGGTCAGCGGTACCGCTTCGGCACCGTCGAAATCATTTCGAACGTTGCCGCGGTCGACCCCAAGACGCTTTACGGCCGCCTGCGAGTCGGCGCGGGCTCCGTTTACAACGCCGAAGCGACCGAAAAGTCGGTCGAGAACCTCGCTATCGAGGTGGCGAGACGCGGCTATCCCTTTGCGGTCGTGCGACCGCGCGGCGACCGCGTGGCGGCCGATGCGAGAGTCAACATCGCGTTCGTGATCGAAGAAGGACCGCGCGTCTATATCGAGCGCATCAATATTCGGGGTAACACCCGCACCCGCGACTACGTCATCCGGCGCGAGTTCGACATCGCCGAGGGTGATGCTTACAACCGCGCACTGATCGACCGCGCCGAGCGGCGGCTGAAGAACCTGAACTACTTCAAGGTGGTGAAGATCTCGAACGAGCCGGGATCGGCTTCCGACCGGGTCGTGATCAACGTGGACCTGGAGGAGCAGTCGACCGGTGAGTTCTCGATTACCGGCGGCTATTCGACTGCCGATGGGTTTCTCGCCGAGGTCAGCGTGGCCGAACGCAACCTGCTGGGCCATGGTCAGTACGCCAAAGCTGCGGTGCAATACGGCCAGCGCGCCCGCGGCTTTGAGCTGTCCTATGCCGAGCCTTATTTCCTCGGCAACCGGCTTATGGTTGGCGCCGACATCTTCGCCCGGCAGACCCTGGCATCGAGCTACTATTCATACGACAACAAGACCTACGGCGGCGGACTGCGTGCGGGTTTCGCGTTGACCGAGGAACTCGCGTTCCAGGCGCGCTACAATGTCTACCAGCAGGAAATCAGTCTGCCGTTGTAATCTCAACAATTGTATCTTTTCGCCCAACGCGCTCATCAACAATCCTTTACCGGGTTGCCCAATCCCGGGCGTCGGGCGTAGATCCGACCGCGGAATGTCCGCTTCCCGAATCCCAGCACTGCGGACTGCATCCCGACGGCTGTTACGCCGACGGCGAATCCGGCCTCGCGGTGCGCCGCGAGCTTGCCAATGGGGCGGTGCTGGCCTCGCTCGTCGGCTACACCGCGGTCTACAGCACGCTGGATAACAACCGGAGCCCGACCAGCGGTGTATATGCTGAGTTCAAGCAGGATTTTGCCGGTGCCGGTGCGGGACGTAAAGTTCATCCGCACGACCGCCGACGATGCGCAGCTACTATGAAGTGCTATCTGACGTGGTGGCGGTCTTGCGCCTCCAGGCGGGCACATCGCCGGCTGGGGCGGCAGCAACGACTCCGACGTTCAGCGGCTCGTTGCGCATGCTCGACCACTTCCAGATGGGGCCGAATCTTGTCCGCGGCTTCGCGCCAGCGGGCATCGGTCCGCGCGACATCTCCTCGCATCGACGCTAGAGATGGAATCGGCGACGCGCTGGGCGGCTCGACGTACTGGGGCGCGAGCGTGGAAGCGCAGTCTCCGATCCCGTTCATTCCCAGGGACGTCGGCTTAAAGGTCGCGGTATTCGCCGATGCCGGCTCGCTATGGGATTACAAGGGACCGACGAGTTGGAGCGTCAGACCGGGGAATCAGGTTTCGGGCTGGCGCCTTTACCGCGGCTTTCTTGTTCGATCGACAATAGCATGCAAGTGCGCGCTTCGGTCGGTGCGGGTCTGATTTGGAATTCGCCGTTTGGCCCGTTGCGCTTCGATTACGCCATTCCGTTGCTGAAGCAGAGCGCAGGACAAGGTGCAGGAGTTCCGGTTCGGCGGCGGGACCAAGTTCTAGTCATCGCCGACACAGCGCTGGTGGCATGGCCGAGCCGATCTTCTTCAAGCGAAATGCCGGCTTGACGGTTGGCGAGATCGTGGCACTGACAGGTGCCGTGCCGCATGATGGTGCACAACTCGACCGGCGCGTTGTTGATGTGGCGCCGCTCGATCGCGCCGGACCCGGCGATTTGATTTTCTTCGATAAGGCGAAATTCGCCGCCGACTTGGCGACCACGCAGGGCGAGGTTTGCTTGACCAGCGAACGTCTCGCCAGCCACGTACCGTCCCATATCACGGTCCTGCATTGCGCCGATCCCTTACCGCAGCTTCATCGAGGTCGCGCGGGCACTATTTCCGGATTCGATGCGGCCATCCTCGTTGTTCGAAGCCACCGGCGTCGCGACCGGCGCCCACGTGCACGCTTCGGCCCGGATCGAGAACGGCGTCACGATCGATCCCTGGCGCGGTGATCGGCCCCCGCAGCTGAAATCGGAGCGAGGAACGATAATCGCTGCAGGAGCCATGATCGGACCGGATGTGCGGATCGGTCGCGACTGCACTGTCGGCGCCAGCGCGGCCATCACGCATGCGCTGATCGGTGACCGCGTCATCATCCATTCCGGCGCGCGGATCGGCCAAGACGGCTACGGCTATTTTTTTGGACCAAAGGGGCACGAGAAGATTCCGCAAGTTGGACGGGTCATCATTCAAGACGACGTCGAGATCGGCACTAACACGACGATCGATCGCGGCAGCATTCGCGACACCGTGATCGGCGAGGGCAGCAAGATCGACAATCTTGTTCAGATCGGCCATAACGTCAGCATTGGACGGCATTGCCTGCTGGCCGGGCAGGTTGGCGTTGCCGGCAGCGTCGCGATCGGCGACCGCGCTATCCTTGGCGGCAAAGTCGGGGTCGCGGATCACCTCACTATCGGCGAGGGGGCCGTTCTCGCGGCGGGTAGCGGCGTCATGGCGAACGTGGGTCCGGGTGAGCGGTGGGGCGGTTACCCGGCGTTGCCGGCTCGGGATTGGATGCGAAGTGTTGTGTTGCTTCGGCGCCTGATTGCGAAGGACCAGCCTTCGAACTCCAAAGATTTCAAGGCCGGGCGAGGACAAGGGATGAACGGGGAAACGCTCGACGCCGTTGGAATCATGGAGATCCTGGCGGCGCTCCCACATCGCTACCCGTTTCTACTTGTCGACCGCATCAAGGACATCCGCGGCGATGAGCATGGCATCGGCATCAAGAACGTGACGATCAATGAGCCCCACTTCATGGGGCACTTCCCGAACAATCCCGTGATGCCCGGCGTGCTGGTGTTGGAAGGCTTGGCGCAAACCGGCGGCATCCTCGCGATCAGATCGCGGCCCGGCCGTACCAAGCCGGCGCTGGTTTACTTTCTCACCATCGACAAGGCAAAATTCCGCAAGCCTGTGGTGCCTGGCGACGTCCTCGAATACCACATGGATCGGATCGCAAAGCGCCGCAACATGTGGTGGTACCGCGGTGAAGCCAAGGTCGCCGGCGAAATCGTTGCCGAGGCAGAACTCGGCGCCATGATCGTCGAGGCGTAAGCGTGCCGCGGATCGATCCAACAGCGCGCGTGGCCGACGGCGCGCGGCTGTCCGATGACGTGGAAATTGGGCCGTACTGCATCGTCGGGCCAACAGTTGAGCTCAAGTCAGGAGTTCGACTGCATTCGCACGTCTGCATATCGGGCGTCACCTCAATCGGTGAGCGCGCAGAAATCTATCCTTTCGTATCGCTCGGTTCGACGCCACAGTCCACCGCGCATCGCGGCGAACCGACCCGACTTGTGATCGGTAGCGATTGTCAATTTCGCGAGGGCGTGTCGATTAGCACAGGCACCGCCAAGGGCGGCGGGGTGACCATCGTCGGTGACCGCGCGTTCATGATGTCGAATTCGCATATCGGCCACGACTGCACGGTCGGCAACGACGTCACGTTTGCCAACAATGCCGTGCTCGGAGGGCACGTCAAGGTTGGTGACTATGTGTTCCTCGGCGGACAAGCCGCGGTTCACCAATATGTCCAGATCGGCGAGAACGTGATGATCTCCGGCGTGAGCGGCATCACGAGGGACGTCATCCCGTTTGGTTTCGCCATGGGCCAGTTCGCGGATCTGGTCGGCTTGAACATCGTCGGCATGCGGCGGCGCGGCTATTCGCGCGACGATATCCATCGCATCCGGCACGCTTATCAGTCGCTGTTTCTCCGAAAGGGCACATTCGCCGAGCGGCTGGCTAGAACCCGATCTGAATTCGCCGGTGACCCGCTGGTCGGGAAGCTGCTGAGTTTTATTGACGCCAAACGATCACGTTCGCTGATGATGACGGCGGCCGATTCTGGCGGCGTCAATGCGCCGACATGACCGACACTGGGCCGCCCGCGACGATGTCTGATCCGCTTGCGATCATTTGCGGCGGCGGCACCTTGCCGTTCGCCGTTGCAGACGCGGCGCGGCGACAGGGCCGTCGCGTGGTGCTGGTCGGCCTGCGCGGCTCAGCGGATCCGCAGGCCATCGCGGCCTATCCGCACACTTGGGTTGGTGTGGGTCAGTTTGGCCGCTTCTGCCGCTATGCAAGGGCCGAGGGCTGTCGAGACGTCGTGCTGATCGGCAGTGTCGTTCGCCCGATCCTGCGTGAGGTCAGGCTTGATTTCGTGACCTTGCTGATGTTGCCCCGGCTGATCCGAGCGTTTCGAAGCGGCGACGACCATCTTTTGTCGGGCATTGCCGGCATATTCGAGCATCACGGCTTCCGATTGCTGGGCGCCCACGAGGTGGCGCCTGAAATCCTGATGCCGCAGGGAACATTGGGTCACCGGCAGCCGGCCGAGGGAGACCGATCGGATATCAAGCGCGGGCTCGCATTGCTTCGTGCCATGGGGCCGTTCGACGTCGGCCAGGCCGTCGTCATTTCCGACGACCGCGTCCTGGCAATCGAGGCGGCTGAGGGCACCGACCAGATGCTGGAGCGATTGGCGAACCTCCGTGAAAGTGGGAAGATTCACGCGAAGCAAGGTGCTGGCGTGCTGGTGAAAGCTCCGAAGCCCGGACAGGATCGCCGGTTCGATCTACCTTCGATCGGATTGCGTACAGTCGAAGGCGCGATTCGAGCTGGTCTCGCGGGCATTGCTGTCGCGGCCGGCGGCGCCGTGGTTGCGGAACCCGACCGAATTGCGACCGCGGCGGACCGCGCCAATATCTTCGTTGTGGGTGTCCGCACCGATGAGCCGGTGGCATGACGGACGCAGACAGCCGGTTGCCGAGCCGGCCGAACGCACCGCTGAAGGCCTTCTTGGTTGCGGTCGAGGAGTCCGGCGATCAACTGGGCGCTGCGCTGATGCGTGCCTTGCGCTCGCGCTTGGGGAGGGCGTCAAATTCTCCGGTGTCGGCGGGCGCCGGATGGGTGCGGAGGGGCTCGTTAGCCTGCATTCGACCGACGATTTTTCGATCGTGGGAGCGAGTGCGATCCCCCGGCGGCTGCCAAAAATCTGGTGGCACTACCGGCAGACCCTGCGCGCGGTGCGCAACGAGCAACCCGACGTGCTCGTCATCATCGACAGCCCCGGCTACTCGCTCCATGTCGCACAGGCCGTGCGCAAACAGAATCCCGGCATCAAGATCATCGACTATGTCTCGCCCTCGGTCTGGGCCTGGCGGCCATCACGCGCGCGCTCGATGCGGCGCTACATCGATCATATCCTTGCGTTGCTGCCGTTCGAACCCGACGTCCACCGCCGGCTTGGCGGACCGCCATGCAGTTACGTCGGCCATCCGATCATCGAGCAGGTGACGGAATTTCGTCCGAACGAGGAGGAGGCGCGGCGGCGTACTGCCACACCCCCGGTGCTGGCAGTGCTGCCTGGCAGCCGCAGTGGCGAGATCCATCGGCTAGCGTCGATCTTCGGTGACACGATCGCACGGGTGCGCGAGCGGATCGGTCCGATCGATCTGGTGCTGCCGACCGCCCCACATCTGCTCGACCGCGTCCAGGAAGAGACAGCGTCATGGCAGGTGCAAGCCGCGGATCGTGACCGCTCCCGCAGAAAGCACGCGCCGCGTTTCGCGTTGCGCGTGCGGCGCTTGCCAAGTCTGGCACTATCACGCTGGAGCTAGCGTTGGCCGGCGTGCCTATGGTTGCGGCCTACAAGGTCTCCGCCCTCGATGCCTTCGCGATGCGGCGCGTGATCCGCGTGCCTTCCGTCATCCTTGCCAACCTGGTGATCGGCGAAAACGTTGTTCCCGAGTTCCTGCAGGAGGAATGCACGGCCGACCGCCTCTCTGCCGCGCTGATTCCGATCATGCAAGAAACGCCCGAGCGTCGACGCCAGATCGAAGCGTTCGGCCGGCTTGACCACATCATGCAGATCGGGGCGAGCGCGCCGGCATTGCGCGCGGCGGACATCGTGCTTGCCGAGCTCAAACGGTCCTGATCGATTCAAAACAAGACCGGGGTGCCTCGCGGCGCCCCGACCGGGTGGGATTTGTGGAATTACTTGCGCCGCGAGATCGGAACGTAGTCGCGGCGTGGCGCTCCGGTGTAGAGCTGCCGCGGCCGTCCGATGCGCTGGCCGGGGTCCTCGATCATCTCCTTCCACTGGGCGATCCAGCCGACCGCACGGGCGAGCGCGAACAGCACAGTGAACATCGTGGTCGGGAAGCCCATCGCCTTGAGCGTGATGCCCGAATAGAAGTCTACGTTCGGGTAGAGCTTCTTTTCGATGAAATACTCGTCGCTCAACGCCACCTTCTCGAGCTCAATCGCGACTTGCAGCAGCGGATCGTCGCGATGCCCGATCTCGTTGAGCACCTCGTGCGCGGTCTTCTGCATGATCTTGGCGCGCGGGTCGTAGTTCTTGTAGACGCGGTGACCGAAGCCCATCAGGCGGAAGCCCGAGTTCTTGTCCTTGGCACGCTTGACATACTCAGGGATACGCTCGGGCGTGCCGATCTCGCCCAGCATCTTGAGCGCCGCCTCGTTCGCGCCGCCGTGCGCGGGGCCCCATAGCGCGGCGATGCCGGCAGCAACGCAGGCGAATGGGTTGGCGCCGGTCGAGCCGGCGAGCCGGACCGTCGAGGTCGAGGCGTTCTGCTCGTGGTCCGCATGCAAGATGAAAATGCGGTCCATGGCGCGCGCCAGCACCGGGTTGGGCTTGTATTCTTCAGCGGGCACCGCAAAGCACATGCGCAGAAAGTTGGTGGCGTAGTCGAGGTGGTTCAGCGGATACACGAACGGCTGGCCGATCGAATACTTGTAGGCCATAGCGGCGAGCGTCGGCATTTTCGCGATCATGCGGATCGAGGCGACCATGCGCTGGTGTGGGTCGGAGATATCGGTCGAGTCGTGATAGAAGGCCGACAGCGCACCAACCGATCCCGTCATCACCGCCATCGGATGGGCATCGCGGCGGAAGCCCTGGAAGAAGCGGCTCATCTGCTCGTGGACCATGGTGTGGCGGTTGACCCGATAATCAAAATCCGCCTTCTGCGCCACGGTCGGCAGCTCGCCGTAGAGCAACAGGTAGCAGGTCTCCAGGAAATCGCCGTGCTCAGCGAGATCCTCGATCGGCACACCGCGGTAGAGCAGGATGCCCTCATCGCCGTCGATGAAGGTGATCTTGGACTCACAGGCCGCCGTGGAGGTGAAGCCTGGATCGAAGGTGAACATGCCGGTCTCGGCGTAGAACTTGCCGATATCAAGCACGTCCGGGCCGATCGAACCCGGGTAGATCGGAAACGACCAGCTCTTGTCGCCGACGCTGATCTTGCCGGTCTTGATATTGGCCCCGGGTTTGTCGTTCATATTTCGAGCCCTCGATAAGCAGCGAAAACGCCCAATTTTGCGTAGCCTATCCATGTGTGCACTGCAAGATAGAGCGCCTGCAATGGCTGCCCTTCCGAGGTGTAACCCGACGGTGGGATGGGGTGCCTAGGCTTGGTCGCGCAGTCGGGCCAGGCTCTCGCCCTTCCCAAGCACTATCAGCACGTCGAAAATGGGAGGCGAGGTGGTCCGCCCGGTCAGCGCCGCGCGCAACGGTTGCGCCACCGCGCCGAGCTTGATGCCTTTGACTTCGGCGAAGGCGCGCACCTCCGCTTCCGTCGCGGCCGCGCTCCAGCCGGGCGTGGCTGTTAGCCGCGGAATCAGTTCGCCGATCAGCCCCCGCGCATCGGGAGTCAAGACAGCAGCGGCACTGGGATCGAGCGCCAGCGGCCGGTCGGCCCAGAGAAAGCCAGCGGCGTCCACCAATTCGACCAGCGTCTTTGCCCGGTCCTTGAGGCCCGGCATCGCGGCCATCAACCGTTGGCGGATCTCGGGGGTAAGCCGTTTCAGGATTTCGCCGCCCTGCGGCAGATAAGGCAGCAAGCCCTCTAGCGCCGTCAACAAGTCGGCATCCGCGCTGGTGCGCATGTAATGGGCGTTGAGGCTTTCGAGTTTGGCAAAGTCGAAACGCGCGGGCGAACGGCCGATCTGCGGCAGGTCAAAGGCCGCGATCATCTCTGCGGTCGAGAAAATCTCCTGGTCGCCGTGCGACCAACCAAGCCGCACCAGGTAGTTTCGCATCGCGGCCGGCAAATAGCCCATGGCGCGGTAAGCATCGACGCCGAGCGCGCCATGGCGCTTCGACAACTTGGAGCCGTCCGGACCATGGATCAGTGGAATGTGCGCCATCACTGGGACGTTCCAGCCAAGCGCGTCGTAGATCTGCTTCTGCCGGGCACCGTTGTTGAGATGGTCGTCGCCCCGGATGATGTGAGTAACGCCCATATCATGGTCGTCGACCACCACGGCGAGCATATAGGTCGGCGTGCCGTCTGAACGGAGCAGCACGAAGTCGTCGAGATTCTCGTTTTGCCAGGCGACCCGGCCCTGGACCTGGTCCTCGATCACGGTCTCGCCGGTCAAAGGCGCCTTGATGCGGATCGCGGGCCTGACGCCGGGCGGCGCCTCGCTCGGATCGCGGTCACGCCAGCGTCCGTCATAAAGCCGGGTCTTGCCTTCGGCGCGTGCTCGCTCACGCATCGCCGCCAGCTCTTCGGGACTGGAATAGCAGCGGTAGGCCCGGCCACTATCGAGCAGTTGCTGGACCACCGCTTGATGCCGTGCGACGCGGGAAAACTGATACACCGCCTCGCCATCCCATTCGAGGCCGAGCCAAGTCAGGCCGTCGAGGATCGCATCGATCGCCTCCTTGGTGGACCGCGCGCGATCGGTGTCCTCGATGCGCAGCAGCATCTTGCCGCCGCGGCCGCGTGCGTAAAGCCAGTTGAACAGCGCGGTGCGCGCTCCACCGATATGAAGGAATCCGGTGGGCGAGGGCGCGAAGCGGGTGATGACGCGATCGGTCATGTCGGAGGGGCAATCAGCATAGGCGCCGCTCAATAGCGCGGAACCGTGTACCACAAAAGCCGTCTTGCATCTGCCCGATGCGGGCTTGGCTCACAGGCGCGGATTTGGCACATAGGCCGCGACATGCGAAGAGACTCCCATGGCGGATGGTGAAACGGCGGTGGCAGAGGCCGGGCGCGACTTCGTCCGCGATATCGTCAAGGCCGACCTCGATACCGGCCGCCACAAGGGCGTGGTGACGCGCTTTCCGCCCGAGCCGAATGGCTATCTCCATATCGGCCACGCCAAGGCGATCGGGATCAATTTTGGGATCGCCGAGGAGTTCGGTGGCCGCTGCCACCTGCGGTTCGACGACACCAATCCGACCAAGGAGGAGCAGGAATACATCGACGCCATCGAGCGCGACGTGCGCTGGCTGGGATACGACTGGGGCCAGCACCTCTATCACGCCTCCGACTATTTCGAGCGGCTTTACGAATGGGCCGAGCACCTGATCCGCACCGGTCATGCCTACGTCGACGATCAGTCGCAAGAGGAGATACGCCTCAACCGAGGCACGCTCACCGAGCCCGGCAAGAACAGCCCCTTCCGCGACCGCACCGTGGAGGAAAACCTCGATCTATTCCTGCAGGATGCGCGCCGGCGAATTTCCCAACGGCGCGCGGGTCCTGCGCGCCAAAATCGATATGGCTTCGGGTAACATCAACCTGCGCGATCCAGTGCTCTATCGCATTCTGCACGCCAGCCATCCGCGCACCGGTACCGCCTGGACGATCTATCCGAGCTACGACTATGCCCACGGCCAGTCCGACGCGATCGAGGGCATCACGCACTCGATCTGCACGCTGGAATTCGAGGATCATCGTCCGCTGTACGAGTGGCTGCTCGACCACCTGCCGGTGCCGTCACGCCCGCGTCAGTACGAGGTCGCCCGCCTCAACTTGAGTTACACCGTGCTGTCGAAGCGCGTATTGAATGCGCTGGTGCGCGGCGGGCACGTCAGCGGCTGGGACGACCCGCGCATGCCGACGCTCGCCGGACTGCGCCGCCGCGGCGTTCCGCCAACTGCGATCCGGGATTTCATCAAGCGGATCGGCGTCGCCAAGGCAAACAGCGTGGTCGACGCCAACGTGCTGGAGTTTTCGATCCGCGAGATCCTCAATCGCACGGCGTTGCGCCGCATGGCCGTGCTTCGCCCGCTCAAGGTGGTGATCGAGAACTATCCCGAAGGTCAGACCGAGCAACTGGAGGCTGCCAACCATCCCGACGACCCGGCGGCGGGCTCTCGCAAGGTGCCCTTTGGCCGCGAGATCTACATCGAGCAGGACGACTTCATGGAGAATCCGCCGAAGAAGTTCTTCCGGCTGTCTCCCGGCATCGAGGTGCGGCTGCGCTACGCCTATTTCATCACGTGCAAGGAGGTGGTGAAGAATGCGGCCGGCGACGTCACCGAATTGCGCTGCACGTACGACCCGGCCACCCGGGGCGGCAACGCACCGGACGGCCGCAAGGTGAAAGCAACGATCCATTGGGTCTCGGCCAAGGACGCGCAAACCGCCGAGGTCCGCGTCTACAATCCGCTGTTCACAAGGCCCGACCCTGCTGGTGGAGAGAATTTTGCCACCGACCTCAATCCGATGTCGTTGGAGGTGCTTGGCGACACCAAGATCGAGCCGGCACTCGGCGATACGGACGTCGGAACGCCAATCCAGTTCGAGCGGCTCGGCTACTTCGCGCCCGACCCCGACACCAGCGCCGCCCGGCCGGTCTTCAATCGGACTGTTGGTCTGCGCGATACCTATGCCAAAGTAACGGGTGCGGAGGCGAAGGGCAGATAGGCATCGCTCCGCACGGGTGCTAAACGCGCGTTGGGGCGCTGCGCATGGTTGCGTGGTGGGGCAGGGGCCGGACCGAAACTTGGCCGCCCGGCGGGAAGCCGCGGGCGTTGCCGTGGCCGCGATATTTTCCTGAAATTGTCGAGCCCCTTACTGCGCAGCTGCGAGGTTACGCCGCCGCGGAACTGGTCCCCGGTCGCCTGCTGCCGTGGCTTCCGGTCGCGTTCGGCCTCGGCATCGCAATCTATTTCACTGCGGAGCGCGAGCCGGCTTGGTGGGCAGCGCTCACGCTGACCGCGATGTGCGTCGGTTTTGCCATCTTGGCGCGCACAAGGCCCATAGCGTTTCCCATGGCGTTGGCGCTGACCGCGGTTGCCGCGGGTTTTTCTGTGGCGACGCTGAAAAGTCTCCAAATAGCGCATCCGATCCTGCAGGCGCCTGCCGGCAATGTGGAGGTCGCCGGTTTCGTCGAGGTGCGCGAGGAGCGCGAGCGTTCCGATCGCATCGTGGTCCGCGCGCTCAAGATGGACGGTATCCGGTCCGGGGCAAAGCCGCCCGTGGCAGCACGCGTGGCAGCGTCTCGGTGCGCAAGAGGCACCGCCCCGCCGGTCCGCGATGCCATCAACGCGCGGATCCGCGCGGTCATTCCGGGCGACCAGGGCGCGATCGCCTCGGCGCTGATCACGGGCAAACGCGACGCCATCTCGTCGCCAGTCAACGACGCGATGTACGTCTCGAGCCTCGCGCACGTCCTTTCGATCTCCGGCTACCACATGGCGATCGTCGCGGGCGTGGTGTTCTTCGCACTGCGGGCGTTGCTCGCCCTGGTCCCGGCCTGGGCGAGCGGGCGGCCAATCAAGAAGTGGTCGGCGCTCGCGGCGCTTCTCGCCGCGGCGGCCTACCTTGTGATCTCCGGCGCGGAGGTTGCGACGCAGCGCGCCTTCATCATGACCGCGATCGTGTTGATCGGCGTGATGGCAGACCGCGCCGCCCTCACGCTGCGCACGCTGGCCGTGGCCGCGTTTGCGGTGCTCATCCTCGCGCCCCAGGCGGTGGTGCATCCAAGCTTCCAGATGTCGTTTGCAGCGACGTTGGCGCTGGTCGCGGCCTACGAGCGAAGCCTGCGCTGGCAGCCCAATGCGGACACCACGGTCGGCGCCCGTGTGGCGTTGTGGGGCGGCAATGCGGTTTTGGGCCTCATTCTCGCCTCGCTGGTCGCGGGCCTTGCGACGACGCCGTTCGCGGCCTTTCATTTTCACCGCCTTGCGCCCTATGGCGTGCTGGCCAACCTCATCGCCATGCCGATCGTCTCGGCGTGGGTGATGCCGACCGGTCTGCTTGCGTTGATCGCCATTCCGTTCGGCTTTGATGGCTTCCTGTGGCGGCTGATGGGCGAGGGCATCGGCTGGATGATGACGGTTGCGCTGTGGGTCGCGAGCCTGCCGGGCGCAGTCGGGCGGATGTCGGCGTTCGGCATTGGACCACTGCTGGTGTGCAGCGCCGGTTTGATTGTGCTCTGCCTGCTCAAGACGCCATTGCGCTGGTGCGGGGCGGTGCTGATGGTGCTCGCCACGGTGCTGGCAATTCGCGCGCCGCAACCCGACGTCCTGATCGCTGCCGACGCTCAGGCGCTGGCCGTGCGTGGCGCTGACGGCCGCCTTATGATCCTGCGTCAGGGTAGCGACGCCTTCACGGTGCGCGAATGGCTCGCCGCCGACGGCGATGCGCGGTTACCGACGGATCCCGCGTTGCGCGACGGCTTTGCATGTGACGGCGCGGGCTGTGTCGGCAGACTTGCGAGCGGCAAGTTGGTGGCATTCGCGACTGCGCCGGAAGCTTTCGAGGACGATTGCGGCCGTGCGGTGCTGGTGGTTACGCCGCGCGATTCGCCGCCGCAGTGCGCAGCGACGACCATTGACCGCAAGGCCTCGCGAGCGGGCGGGGCGCGCTCTTTGCGCAGAAATGGCGACGCGTGGGAGATCACCGCAGCGCGGCCGCCCGGACAGGACCGGCCCTGGGCGCGTGCGATGCCACCGGCCACCGAGACCGCGTCACCGGCGTCGACCCCACGACCGCAACCGCGCAACTCCACGCCGCGGATGGAGGACCTTGAGCCGGGTGACTAGGTCTAATAGCGCCGGAACAGCCCCACCATCTTGCCCTGGATGCGCACCCGCGTCGGCGGCAGGATCCGCACCTCATAGGCGGTGTTGGCAGGCTCAAGTGCGATCGAGGCGCCGCGGCGGCGGAAGCGCTTGAGGGTTGCCTCCTCGTCGTCGATCAGAGCGACCACAATATCGCCAGTGTCGGCCGCCTCGGTGCGCTTGATGAGCACCGTGTCACCCTCGAGGATGCCGGCTTCGATCATGGAATCGCCGCGCACTTCGAGCGCGAAATGCTCGCCGCTGGACAGCAGGTCGGGCGGCACGTTGATGACATGGCTCTTGGTCTGGATCGCTTCAATCGGCGTGCCGGCGGCGATACGGCCCATCATCGGCACCGCAACTGGACGCCCGCTGGTGTCCTCCTCGGAGGTCTGACGCACCCGGCCAAGATCACCTTCGATTACGCTCGGGGTGAAGCGCTTGGTGCGGCCGTTGCCCAGACCTGGTGCAACCGAGTCCGGCAGCTTGATCACCTCGATGGCGCGGGCACGGTTCGGCAGACGCCGGATGAAGCCGCGCTCCTCGAGTGCGGTGATCAGCCGGTGAATGCCGGACTTGGAGCGCAGATCGAGCGCATCCTTCATCTCGTCGAAGGAGGGCGGCACGCCGGACTCCTTGAGACGTTCGTTAATGAAGCGAAGCAGCTCGAATTGCTTGCGGGTCAGCATCCCTGGTCTCTCCCCAAAAGTCCCGGGCTGTGAAGCGCCGAAACAAATCATGAACGGACACTATATGTTCCATATGTGTTCCGCAACCTTTTAATTTGCCGTGAATAAGTCGAGCGACCGCTAAAACGCGGGCGTAAGCCTAAGGATGACACATTGATCGCCGGCCTTAACAGCTGGGGCAAAGGGCTCGCGAATGACCAGGCAGTCTGCCTTTGCGAGCGCCGCCATCATCGAAGAATCCTGCACCGGAACCGGAATTGCGACCGGAGTTCCATTGCGGCCGGCAACCAGCGTGGCGCGCATATAGTCGGCGCGCTCATCGTTGGCGGGCAGCTCGCAGCCGAGGTCAGCTGATTCGGTCTTGGGCACTACATCAATGCGGCCCGACAGCCGCCGAACCAGCGGAACCAGAAACAGGACCGCGCAGACGAACGCCGAAACCGGGTTTCCGGGCAGGCCGATCACCTGCATGGTGCCCAACCGGCCATGCATCATCGGCCGACCTGGCCGCAGCGCCACCCGCCAGAACGACAGCTCAAGCCCCTCAGCGGCAAGGCCCTTCTGCACAAGATCATAATCGCCGACCGAAGCGCCGCCGGATGTCAGCAGAATATCCGCGCCGGCTTGGCGGGCGTGCCGGATTGCGGCAATCGTCGCCTCGATTTGATCAGGCACGATACCGAGATCGACTATCGTGGCGCCTTCGGCGCAGGCCAGCGCCATCAGCGCGTAGCCGTTGGAATAGACGATTTCGCCGGGGCCGGGGGTAGAGCCCGGCGGAACCAACTCGTCGCCGGTGCCAAGCACCGCCACCATGGGACGGCGATGCACCGGCACCTTGGGATAATTCATGGCTGCGGCCAGCATCAGGTCGCGATCGCTGAGCCGATGGCCCTTGGCGAGCAGCACCGCACCTTGCTTGAAATCGAGCCCGGCCCGGCGGATGTGGCGGCCCGTCGGCGAGCCGGTCGTGACCAGCACCGTGTCGCCGTCACGCTTGGTGTTTTCCTGGATCACAATGGTGTCGGCGCCGGGCGGCACCACGCCGCCGGTGAAAATGCGCGCCGCTTCACCGTCGCCGACCGATCCATCGAACGGATGGCCGGCCGCGACTTCACCGATCAGCTTGAGGGTCGTCGGTACTTTCTCGACACTGGACGCGCGCACCGCGTAGCCGTCCATCGCGGACAAATCCTCCGGCGGCTGCGTGCGCAACGCAGCCAAGTCGGCCGCAAGCACGCGCCCATGCGCGTCGGTAAGAGGCGCGTCCTCCGCTGGCAGCGGCTTCGCGTCAGCCAGCACGCGGGCCAATGCGTCGGCGACCGACAACAGATCAGCCATGGCTAGCTCACGCTATCTGTGGCGCGGTAATGGCCCGATTTGCCACCAAGCTTTTCGATAAGGCGGATGCCTTCGATTCGCATGCCACGCTCGACCGCCTTGACCATGTCGTAGATCGTCAGGCAGGCGACCGACACCGCGGTGAGCGCTTCCATCTCGACGCCGGTCGGCCCTTTGACCTTGACGGTCGCGCGCACTTTGAGGCCGTCGCGCTCCGGAGCGATGTCGACTTCGACCTTGGCTAGTGCGAGCGGATGGCAGAGCGGAATGAGCTCATGAGTGCGTTTTGCGGCCATGATGCCGGCAAACCGCGCGGCACCGAGCACGTCGCCCTTCTTGGCGTTGCCTTTGAGCACCAGATCGAGTGTTTTTTTCGCCATGACCACGCGGCCCTCGGCAACCGCGGTGCGTTCGGTCGCCGCCTTGGCCGAAACATCGACCATGCGCGCCTCACCGGACTTGCCGAGATGGGTGAGCTTCTTGCTCAAAGTTATTCTGCCGCGGGCTTGATCTGGTTATGCGCCAGCAGCGTCCGCGTCGCCTGGGTCACATCGGCCTGGCGCATCAGGCTTTCGCCGACGAGAAAGGCCTTCATGCCGAATTTCGCCAATTGGTCGAGATCGCCGGCGCTGAAGATGCCACTCTCTCCCACCACGATGCGGTTGGCCGGCACCTTGCGGGCCAGCGCCTGGCTGGTGGTGAGTGTGGTCTCGAACGTCTTGAGATTGCGATTGTTGATGCCGATCAGGCGTGATTGCAGCTTCAACGCACGCGACAGCTCCCACTCGTTGTGCACTTCGAGTAGCGCGTCCATGCCCAGGGCTCGCGCGGCATCCTCGAGGTCCTTGGCGATGTAGTCGTCGACTGCCGCCATGATGATCAGGATGCAATCGGCGCCCCAAGCGCGCGCCTCCACCACCTGGTAGATCTCGTACATGAAATCCTTGCGCAGCACTGGGAGCCGCGTCGCGGCGCGCGCCGCGGTGAGGTGCTCCGGCGCTCCCTGAAATGACGGCGTGTCGGTGAGGACGGATAGACAGGCCGCTCCGCCGGCTTCGTAGGCCTTGGCCAGGGCGGGCGGATCGAAGTCCTCGCGGATCAGCCCCTTCGAAGGGCTCGCCTTCTTGATCTCCGCGATCAGCGCGTATTGGCCGGTAACGACGTGGGTTTCCAGCGCGCCGAGAAAGTTGCGCACCCGCGGCGCCGCTTTAGCGGCCGCTTCGACCTCGGTGTAGGGGCGTGTGCGCTTCGCGGCGGCGATCTCGCGGCGCTTGTATTCCTCAATCGATCTCAGGATATCGGCCATGGCTCAGACCGCCGCGTTCGACACCGCGACCAGCTTGTCGAGCCGGTCCTTCGCGGCGCCGCTGTCGATCGACTTCGCCGCCATTGCGACGCCGTCCTTGAGGTCGTTGGCCTTGCCGGCCACCGCGAGAGCGGCCGCCGCGTTGAGGATCGCAACATCGCGGAACGGTCCTTTGGTGCCCTGAAGCACCGCCATCAACGCGGTGGCGTTGGTTTCCGCATCGCCGCCGCGCAACGCCTCCGGTCCGGCTTTCTTGAGGCCGACGTCCTCCGGCGCAAGCTCGAACACGCGGATCTGGCCATTCTCCAGCGCTGCAATCGACGTCGGCCCCGAGGTGGTGATCTCGTCGAGCCCGTCGGAGCCATGCGCCACCCAGACGCACTCAGAGCCGAGGTTTCGCAACACCTGCGCCATCGGCTCGATCCAATGGCGCGCGAACACGCCGATCATCTGGCGCTTTACGCCAGCTGGATTGGAGAGCGGCCCGAGCAGATTGAAGATCGTCCGCGTGCCAAGCTCGACACGGGTCGGGCCGACGTTCTTCATGGCCGGATGGTGCGCCGGTGCGAACATGAAGCCGATGCCCGCCTTGTCGATACAATCGCCGACCTGCGCGGCGCCAAGCTCGATCTTGACGCCGAGTGCGGCGAGCACGTCGGCTGCGCCGGAGCGCGACGACAGCGCGCGGTTGCCATGCTTCGCCACCGGCACACCGGCACCCGCCACGATGAAGGCCGCGCAGGTCGAAATGTTGAAGGAGCCCGAGGCGTCGCCGCCGGTGCCGACCACGTCGATCGCACCGGGCGGCGCACTCACCTTGAGCATTTTGGCGCGCATCGCGGTCACCGCCCCGGTGATCTCGTCAACGGTCTCGCCACGCACCCGCAGCGCCATCAGCAGACCGCCCATCTGGGAGGGCGTTGCCTCGCCTGACATCATCTGATCGAAGGCGTGCGCAGCCTCATCGCGCGACAGCGACGCACCGGAGGCGACCTTGGCGATGAGCCCTTTGAAATCGTCAGGCACGGCTGCCCTCAATGCGTCCGTTGCCGGCCGCGTTGCGCGTTCCACTGCGCGGCCAGGTCGAGAAAGTTCTTCAGGATCAGATGGCCGTGCTCCGACGCGATGCTTTCCGGATGAAACTGCACGCCGTGCACCGGCAACGTCTTGTGGGCGAGTCCCATCACCAACCGGTCGTCGGTCTCTGCAGTCACGGTCAGGGCGTCAGGCATTGAGGTGCGCTCAACCACCAGCGAGTGGTACCGCGTCGCCTTGAACGAACCGTTGATGCCGTGGAACACGCCGGCGCCCTGGTGGTGCACCTCGGACAGCTTGCCGTGCACCGGAGCAGGCGCGCGCACCACCGCGCCGCCGAACGCCTGGCCGATCGCCTGATGGCCGAGGCAGACGCCGAGGATCGGGATCGATGGCGCGGTCTGCTCGATCAGGTTGAGGCATACGCCGGCCTCGTTGGGCGTGCAGGGTCCGGGTGACAGCACGATCGCGTCTGGCTTGGCGGCGATCACGTCGCTCACCGAAACCTTGTCATTGCGATGCACGACGACGTCCGCTCCCAACCCACCCAGGTAGTGGACGAGGTTGAAAGTGAAGCTGTCGTAATTGTCGATCAGGACCACCATGGCGGCCATTTCTTTAGCACGTTTCGGGCCTTAGGGGGCGAGCTTGAAGCGCGTCACTGACCCCGGCCCGCGGCGCTGGCGAAGCGGCGGGCTTCCTCGGCAGCACGGAACAGTGCTTTGGCCTTGTTGATACACTCGGCCTGTTCGGAACCGGGGTCGGAGTCCGCCACAATGCCGGCGCCAGCCTGGACGTACATGGTGCCGTCCTTGATCAACGCGGTGCGCAGTACGATGCACGAATCCATCTCGCCGGCGGCTGAAAAATAACCGACGCAGCCGGCGTATAGCCCGCGCTTTTCCTTCTCCAGTTCGTCGATGATCTGCATCGCCCGCACTTTGGGTGCGCCCGAGACAGTGCCCGCGGGGAAGCCTGCAGCCAACGCGTCGAGTGCGTCACGGCCTGGCGCGAGCCTGCCTTCGACGTTCGACACGATGTGCATGACGTGGCTGTAGCGCTCGACGAAAAACTGGTCGGTGACATTGACTGTACCGATCGATGAGACGCGGCCAACGTCGTTGCGGCCGAGGTCGAGCAGCATAAGATGCTCGGCGCGCTCCTTGGGGTCGGCCAGCAGTTCCTCTTCCAGTGCCTTGTCTTCGTGTGGCGTGGGACCCCGCGGCCGTGTGCCGGCGATCGGCCTGATCGTCACCGTGCCGCCGCGCAGCCGGACCAGGATTTCCGGACTTGAGCCAGCGATCGCGAACCCGCCGAAATCGAGAAAATAGAGAAACGGCGCTGGATTGACCCGCCGCAACGCGCGGTAGAGCGCGAATGGCGGCAGTGCGAACGGGGCCTCGAAGCGCTGCGACAGCACCACCTGGAAGATATCGCCGGCGAGGATGTACTCCTTCGCCCGCAACACCATGGCACGATACTCGTCTGGCGTGGTGTTGGATTGAGCAACCACGTCAAGCGGTCCGAAAACGAACTCGGCAGCGGCCTTGTCGAGCGGCCGGTCGAGCGCATCGACGATCGCGAAGAGCCGTTCGCGGGCGCGTACGAGCGCCGCGGCAGCCGCGACGCCGCGCTCCGGCCGCACCGGCGTGACGACGGTGATGGTGTCTTTGACTGCGTCGAACACCACGACGAGGGTAGGGCGGATCAGCACCGCGTCGGGAATGCCGATCGGGTCGGGATTGGGTGCGGGAAGCTCCTCCATCAGCCGCACCATGTCGTAGCCGAGGTAGCCGAACACGCCGGCCGCCATCGGCGGCAGGTCGTCGGGCAGCGCGATGCGGCTTTCCGTGATAAGCGCCCGCAGTGCGTCGAGCGGGCTTTCCGGGCAGGCCTGAAAGCTCGATGGATTGGAACGCGCCGAGCGGTTGATCTCGGCGCGGGTGCCGTCGGAGCGCCAGATCAGATCGGGTTCCAGGCCGATTACTGAATAACGGCCGCGCACCGCGCCGCCCTCGACCAATTCCAGCAGGAAGCTCATCGACTTGCTGCCGGCGATCTTCAGGAATGCCGACACCGGCGTCTCAAGGTCTGCGACCAGCGCAGTCCATACCACCTGCGCCTCACCGCGAGCGTAGCGTTCCGCAAAGACGCTGGCCGACGGCTCGATTTGCATGACGGCACTCAGTTGCCGGAGCTGGCGCCAGTGACTTGGTTGAGTGCCGCCTGATTGATGGTCACCCCGATATCGGTTTCCAGCCGCGCAACGTACTGACCGAGTAAGTCCTCAGACAGCGCACGGCGCATCGTTTCGTCGAGGCGCTTGATGTCGGCCGCTTCGGGATCGAGCGAGGGCACCTTGATCTCGGTCACGCGGAACACGATGCGGTCTGTCGGTGACGCGCCGTCGGTCGCCGCGGCAGCATCTTTCGGGGTACGGAAAATCTCGCTGATGGCGCGCGCGGATAAGCCGGCAGGGGGCGTTGCACCGCGCTTGAGGCCGGGCCGCCATTCCGGCTTGAGATTAGCGGCGACCGCGACGTCCCCGAATGGCGTTCCTGCCTTGAGCTTTTCAACCATTTCATCGCTCTTCGTCTTCAACCGTGCTGCGATCTGATCGTTGCGCCAACGCGTTTCGAGCTGGTCCTTGACCTCCTCGAGCGTACGCTCTCGCGACGGCTTGACGTCGGCGACTTCGTACCAGACGTAGCCGCCGCTTTGCGGCAGCTGCAGCGGATCGTTGTCGCCGCCCTGATCAGCCCGGAAGGCGGCACTCAGCAGGTCGACACCCTGCGGCAGGTCGGCGACCGGCTTGCCTTCAGTATCCTGGCCGGAACGATCGATCGCCTCGATGGTGCGGACTTTGAGGTTCAGCTTCTTGGCGATGTCGGGGAGGTTCGCGCCGCCCAGCCGCTCGTCCTCGACCTTGTCATGCATGGTGAGCAATTCCGCCTTGGCGCGCTCAGCGGCCATGTCCGCTTTGAGCTCGGCGGCAACGTCATCGAACGGCTTGGTGCTTGACGGTTCGATCTTGGCGACGTGAACCAGCACCGCGCCGAAACGTCCTTCGACCGGCGCGCTGGTCTCGCCTTCCTTTAGCGCGAAGGCCGCGTCAGCGACGGCGCGATCGACCATCGCGGACTGCGTGACAGTGCCGAGATCGATGTCGGCCTCCTTGAGGCCGCGCTCGGCAGCAAGCGCCGCGAAGGTCGTGCCTTTGGCCAGGCGATCGGCCGCGGCACGCGCTTCCTCAATGTTGGGAAACTGAATCTGTTGTAGCTGGCGGCGCTCGGGCGTCACAAAGCGCGCCTTGCGCTCCTCGTAGCCTTTCTTGAGATCGGCATCCGATAGCTCGATCGTGGACGAAAGCTCGGCGGGGGTGAGCACCAGCAACAGCACCTTACGGTATTCCGGGGCGCGGAACAGAACCTTGCGCTCCTCGAAGTACTTCGCCAACGCCTCCGACGTTGGCGCGGGAATTTCGCCGGCCTGGGCGCTGCCGAGCACCACGTATTCGATCGAGCGCTCCTCGTTCTGATAGCGATTGACAACGTCGATCGCCATCTTGGGCGGCGTGAACTCGCCACTGACGGTGCCGACGAGCTGCTGCCGGAGCAGGCCGCGCCGCTGTTCAGCCAGATAGCGCGCTTCGGTGTAGCCGATCTGACGAATGAGGAACTCGAACCGCTGACGGTCAAACTGTCCGGACAGACCGCGGAAGGTCGGATCATCCATGACGCGGCGGGCCACCTCGGCGTCGGAGATGCCCAGCCGAAGCGTGCGCGCGCGCTCGTCAAGCACGGTTTCCGTGACCACCTGGGCAAGCATCTGGCGGTCGAGCCCCAACGCCCGCGCCTGGTCCGGCGTCACTGGCCGACCGATCCGGCGGCTGATCTGCTGCAGGCGATCCTGATAGAGCTGACGGAACTGGTCGACGCGAATTTCGGTGCCGCCAACCTTGGCAACGGTAGACTGACCGAATCCGCGGAAAATGTCGCCGATGCCCCAGATGCCAAAGCTGATGGCGATCAGACCGAGTAGCACGCCCATAACGACGCGCCCGAGCCAGTTGGAAGAGGCCCTATGAATACCTCGAAGCATGGATCCGTTCTGTTGATTGAAATAGCGACCGATTCAAGGTCCGCTTGGGGTGAGAATATAGGGGTTGGCGGCACCCTCTCGCAACTCATCAGGAAGCATCAAGCGCCTCTGGTGCGGTGGAAAGTGCTCTGCTAACGGCTCCTTGGTGAGGGCGAAATGGCAGGCGTGACGCGGCGACCCCTGGTCGCAGGCAACTGGAAAATGCACGGGCTGCGGAGCTCCACCGCTGAGCTCGCAAAAATCGTGGCTGGCGCCGCCAGCATGGCCGCCAAGGCGGACTGGCTGATCTGCCCGCCGGCCACACTGCTGGCTGCCTTCGCCGACGCCGCCAAGGGTTCACCAGTCGCGATCGGTGGCCAAGACTGTCATGCCGAGCCGAGCGGGGCATTCACCGGCGACATCGCAGCCGAGATGCTGGCCGACTCCGGTGCCAGCGCCGCCATTGTCGGCCACTCGGAGCGGCGCACCCATCACGGCGAAACCGATGCGCAGGTGCGCGCCAAGGCGCTCGCCGCCTGGCGTGCCAAACTCGTCGCAATCGTCTGTATCGGCGAAACGCGGCAGGAGCGCGAGGCGGGACGCACCCTGGACGTACTTGCGCGGCAGCTAGACGGCTCGCTGCCCGATGGCGCAACGCCGGCCAACCTGGTCGTGGCCTACGAGCCGGTCTGGGCAATCGGCACCGGCCTGACCCCGACCGTGGCCGACGTGGCGCAGGCCCATGGGTTTATCCGCCAACGCCTTGGCGAGCGCTTTGGGACGGCCGCTGAGGCTATCCGGATCCTCTATGGTGGCTCGGTGAAGGCGTCCAACGCCGCGGAACTCATGGCCGCGGCGGACGTCGATGGCGCCCTGGTCGGCGGCGCCAGCCTCAAGGCAGAGGAGTTCCTGGCAATCGGCGGCGTGTACCGCTGACTGCTCCCCCGGGGTGGAAATGCGCCAGGGGATCGTGTAGAGAGCGCCCCGAATTCCTATATCGGGATCGAAGATCGGGCCTTCGGCCCGATCGGTGCTTGAGCGGACCCTTCGATGCAAAGTGTCATTATCGTCATCCATCTCATGATCGTGCTCGCCATGGTGGGCCTGATCCTGCTGCAGAAATCCGAGGGCGGCGGCCTGGGGATGGGCAGCAGCGGGGGCGGCGGATTCATGTCGACCCGCGGCACCACCAACGTGCTGACCCGCACCACCGCCATCCTGGCTGCGGCATTCTTTGCCACCAGCTTGGTGCTTTCGATGATCGCAGGCATGGATCGCAAGCCGCGCTCGATCCTGGTTCCGGGACAATCGTCGCCGGTCGTGCCGGGGTCGCCGCCATCACCGCTCGGCGGAACGGGAGGCGGGGTGCTCGACACGCTCCGTGGCCCGAGCCAGGAGCCGGCGCCACCCGCCGGGCCGCAGGTGCCGAGGCCGCAATGAGGAATGCCAGAGGGGCCGGGTCACCGGCCCCTTCGCTTTTGCGATGTGAGCTATGAGAAGATCATGGCAACAGATTGTAGGCACAGGACTTTACCGGCGCTGTCCACATCTCGAAACGGACATGCCGGGTTTGCGCGCGCGAGCCTCGTCGAATCAATTCGCGGGGGTTAAAGGTTGAGCCCCATGGCGCGGTACGTCTTCATCACCGGCGGCGTGGTTTCCTCTCTCGGCAAGGGTCTCGCGTCGGCTGCACTGGGCGCTTTGCTGCAAGCGCGCGGCTATAGCGTACGGCTGCGCAAGCTTGATCCTTACCTCAACGTTGATCCGGGCACGATGTCGCCGTACCAGCACGGCGAGGTGTTCGTCACCGACGACGGCGCCGAAACCGACCTCGATCTTGGCCATTACGAGCGTTTTACCGGCAATCCGGCGCGCCGCCAGGACAACATCACCACCGGCCGCATCTACCAGGAAATCCTCGCCAAGGAGCGGCGCGGCGACTATCTCGGCGCCACCATCCAGGTGATCCCGCACGTCACCAACGCCATCAAGGACTTTATCCGCGACGGCAACGACGGCTACGACTTTGTGCTCGTCGAGATCGGCGGCACGGTCGGCGACATCGAAAGCCTGCCGTTCCTCGAAGCGATCCGCCAATTCGGAAACGAGCTGCCGCGCAACCACGCGATCTACATCCACCTCACCCTGATGCCCTATATCCCGAGCGCGGGCGAGCTCAAGACCAAGCCGACCCAGCACTCGGTCAAGGAACTGCTTTCGATCGGCATCCAGCCCGACATCCTGCTGTGCCGCACCGACCGGCCGATTCCCAAGGAGGAGCGCCGCAAGCTGTCGCTGTTCTGCAACGTTCGCGAGGGCGCGGTGATCGAGGCGCGCGACGTCGACAACATCTATGCGGTGCCCGAAGCCTATTCGGCTGAAGGCCTGGATCGCGAGGTGCTGCTCGCCTTTGGGCTCGATCCCGGTCAGGCGCCTGATCTGGCGCGCTGGGAGTTCATCAACGAGCGCATCCGCAGCCCCGAAGGCAATGTCACCATCGCCATCGTCGGCAAGTACACCGGCATGAAGGATGCCTACAAGTCCCTGATCGAGGCGCTCTCGCATGGCGGCATCGCCAACAAGGTCAAGGTCAACCTCGATTGGATCGAGTCCGAGGTCTTCGAGAAGGAAGACCCCACACCGTTCCTCGAGCACGTCAACGGCATCCTGGTGCCCGGCGGGTTCGGCCAGCGCGGCGCCGAAGGGAAAATCCGAGCGGCCCAGTTCGCCCGCGAGCGCCATGTGCCGTATTTTGGCATCTGCTTCGGCATGCAGATGGCGGTGATTGAGGCGGCCCGAAATCTGTGCGGCATCGGCGAAGCCAATTCGACCGAATTTACACCGACCTCCGAACCAGTCGTCGGTCTGATGACCGAATGGCTCAAGGGCAATGCGCTGGAGAAGCGCGCCGTCAACGGCGATCTCGGCGGCACGATGCGGCTTGGCGCCTATCCGGCGACGCTATCGCGCGGCAGTCGCGTCGCCGACATCTATGGCGCGACCGAGATTTCCGAGCGGCATCGCCACCGCTACGAGGTCAACACCACCTACAAGGGTCGGCTCGAACAGCACGGCATGCGGTTTTGCGGGATGTCGCCGGACGGCATCCTGCCGGAGATCATCGAATACGCCGACCATCCGTGGTTCATCGGCGTGCAGTTCCATCCCGAGCTCAAGTCGCGGCCATTTGAGCCGCATCCGCTGTTCTCGTCGTTCATCGGAGCCGCGGTCGAGCAGAGCCGGCTGGTGTAGCCGACTGTCAAGCTGACCTTGACAGCGCGCCCTGATGCTGTCAAGATTGTCTTGACAACCGCGGAGCCCCCATGCTCGGCCGGAAATCGCGCAAGCCCAAGCTGATGTTCTGCTCGTTCTGTGGCAAGGATTCGAAGGCCGTCAACAAGCTGATCGCCGGCCCAACCGTGTTCATCTGCGACGAATGCGTCGGGCTCTGTAACAAGATTCTGGACGGCAAAACGGACGAAGTACCACCCCAGCGCGATTGGGATAAGTTGCCTGACGACAAGCTCCTGAAGAGCCTTGCGCACTCCTCGGCGATCCTGGAGGACGCATCCGACTTTATGTATCGGCACGTCGGGACGCTGCGCAAACGCGGTGTGAAATGGGCCGAGATCGGCAAGGCGCTCGGCATCTCCCGCCAAGCGGCGTGGGAACGCTTCTCCTAGGCCTTGCAGCGCAACAAATGGAGACCGTCATTCACGGCCTTGCCAAATCGCGAAGCCAGGCAGCGACGGGGTTGGCGGCCGCGGCTGACGTGTCGAAGTGGCCGGCGCGAACAATCACGTAGCGGTTGAGCGCATGCTGCGGCGCCTTGGCGAAAATCTCATCCGGGCCGCGTTGCAGCGGGTCGCCGGTGCCGACCACGTAAAGGAGGGGCGCTTGCAGCCGCGTCGCGTTCGCCGGCATGACCGCTGGTGAATCCGGCGCAAAGAAACTGAGGTAGGTTTCGGCCGTGGCCAGCACGCTGATGGTCAGGTCGCCGTTGGAATCAGGAAACGGCAGGCGGCTGTTCGCGCGGCCTTCGCTGACCAGCTTTCGCGCTTGATCGAGCGCCGCCACGATGAGCGGCCGCTGCGCAAGCAGCTCTGGTCGGTGGCCCGGCGCCAGCGCGACCACGCCGGCGAGCTTGCGTTGCGCGCCATAGGCGAGGGCGCCGTTTGCGCCGAGGCTGTGACCGGCGACCACGACCGCCGTGGCGCCGCGCCGTTGCAGCCGCTCGATCGCCGCGTCGATCTCGCGCAGACATTGCCGATAGGGCAAGTCGTAGATGCGCCGCGCCGACCAGCACATTTCCGGCCGCTCGACCGGATGGCCGGCCGCGGTGAGAGCTTCGGCAAGCGACGCATGCTCGTCCGGCGCGCTCTGCTTGCCGTGCAGGAGCACGACGCCGATCCGCGCATCGGCGGCGTACGCGACAATTCCGTTCGCGGCGACGAACAGCGCAGCCAGCAACAACGTTGCGGCAAACCGATCCATGACGTTGCAACCCTGGCTGGCGGCTCTAGTTCCCCGGCGTGCCCTCTGCGATCAGCTTGAGCCAGGCCAGGACGGTTTCGCGCGCCGCCATCGGGGTGCCGCGGTGATTGGTGTGCAGAGTAACGTGCCAGTTCAGCGGATTTGACGGCGCGCGGGCGAACACATAGCCGACGCTGCGCTGCGTCTGATCAAACTGACCGGACACGACAAGCAGCGGCGCCTTCTGCCGTGCGGCATTGTCCGGCATCACGCCCGGAGATTCTGGCGACAGAAAGGTCATGTAGATGTTCGGCGTCGTGGTGACTTCGAACGGCTGGCCATTGTTGACGTCCTTGAAAACGGCTCGCAAGTCACCATTGCCTTGCGCGATCAACTGCCGTGCCTTGGCGATACTTTCACTGACGTCGGGCCGGCGGCTCACGAATTCCATCGCCGGCGCAGGCGCCATGGCGATGACACCGAGCAGGCCGTCGCGCCGCGCCCCATAGCCCAGCGCCGCGTTGCCGCCGAGACTTTGTCCCGCAACCACGGTCGCTGTGGCGCCGGCTGCGCGCAGCCGCTCGACTGCGGAGTCAACGTCGCGCAGGCAATCCAGATAGGGCAGGTCATAAATGCGACGCTCGGACCAGCACATTTCCGGCCGATCGACCAGATAGCCGGCGGCGGTCAGCGCGTCGGTCAGGCCCTGAAAAGTCTGCGGCGATCGTTGCTTGCCGTGGACCAGAACGATGCCGGTGCGGGTTTGCGCCGCCGCGGGCAAAGCATGGGCTAGCCCCAGCAGCAGTCCCAATGCCAGCGCACAGATCCTGCGCAAACGCATAGCCGTTCCCCCCAACGACGTGCGGGCACGATCATGCCTTGTGCTCGGCCTGTGTGCCAAGGTACATGCGCCTCGATCGACCGATAAATCCGACACTCCGGGAGGAGCCATGATCTACGAACTGCGCATCTATTCCTGCATCCCTGGCCGTCTGCCGGCTCTGCTCAAGCGGTTTGAAACGCAGACGCTGCCGATCTGGAAGAAGCACGGCCTGCGGCCGGTCGGCTTCTGGACCGTGCTGGTCGGCGACGGCAATCACGATCTGCACTATCTGTTGGCCTGGGAGTCGCTCGCCGAGCGCGAGAAAATCTGGAACACGTTCCAAGCCGACCCGGCCTGGCAATCCGCACGTTCCGAAAGCGAGAAAGACGGTCCGATCCTCGCCAACATCAAGAGCGCGTTCCTTACTCCGACTGCGTTCTCGCCGATGAAATAGCGCTCACCTATGGCGCGCGGCATCGATCACATCGTCCACGCGGTGCACGATCTCGATGCCGCGGTCGCGCTCTACCGCTCGTTCGGCTTCCAGGTCGGCACGCGCAACCGTCACCCGCCGGCGTGGGGCACCCAGAACCACATCGTCCAGTTTTCGAATTGCTTCGTCGAGCTGCTCACCGTGGCCGAGCCCGCACAGATCGTGCCGCACGGGCCGCGGTTCTTTTCGTTCGGCGCATTCAACCGCGATACGCTGGCGCGAGGCGAGGGGCTTTCGATGCTGGTGCTTGAAGGCCGCGACGCAGCGGCGGACGCGCACGCCTTTCGCGCGGCCGGGATCGGCGATTTCGATCCCTTCGATTTCGAGCGGGAGGCTAGGCGCCCGGACGGGTCTCCGCTCAAGGTGGCGTTCTCGCTGGCCTTCGCGAGCGATCCGAGCGCGCCACGCATCGGCTTTTTCACCTGCCACCATCGCTTTCCGGAGAATTTCTGGAATCGCGCATTCCAGCAACACGACAACACCGCGGCAGGCATCGCCGGCGTGGTCATCGCGGCGGCCAAACCCTCCAACCATCACCGGTTTCTGATGGCCTTCGCCGGCCAACGCGACGTGATCGCCTCGACCGGCGGGCTGAGCGTCGCGACGCCACGCGGCGAGATTCAGGTGATGGAGCAGGCGGCATTCGAAAGCGAGTTCGGCGAAGTTCCGCCCGATTTGAGCGGCGGCGCCCGGCTGGCGGCGCTGCGCTTTACGGTCCGCGACTTCGGGACATTGGCCTCCGCGCTACGCAACTCGGGCGTCGCCTCCCACGAATTCAAGGGAAAGCTGATCGTCGGCCCAAAATCCGCCATGGGCGCAACCTTGATATTCGAGGCACTTCGAGCGCTATAGCGGTTCTGGCTTATTGTTTTGTGCACGATCCTTTCCGAAACCGGATCCCACTTTTCCGGATCACGCACTAGAGTTGACCACCGTTCCCCCGCCACGCATGGTCGGGGCGAGCACCGAGGGCGCATGACCGTCGAGCCCACTCCGAACCCCGTCGTAACAATCGCGCAGGCGCGGTTCGGCAACGCGCTGCCATTCACTCTAATCGCTGGCCCCTGCGCGCTGGAAAGCCGCGCTCACGCGCTGGAGATGGCACACGCCCTCAAGGAGATAACCACACGGTTGGGGATCGGCCTCGTCTACAAGACCTCGTTCGACAAGGCCAACCGCACCAGCGCCAAGAGCCCGCGCGGCATCGGGCTTGAATGGGCGCTGCCGATCTTCGCGGAGATCCGCGAGAGCGTCGGCGTTCCGGTGCTGACCGATGTGCACGAGCCGGCGCAATGTGCCGAGGTGGCGGAAGCTGCCGACGTGCTGCAGATTCCAGCCTTCCTCTGCCGGCAGACCGATCTGCTGGTTGCGGCGGCCAAGACCGGCCGTGTGGTCAACGTCAAAAAGGGGCAGTTTCTCGCGCCCTGGGACATGGCCAATGTGGTTCAGAAGCTGACGAGCGCCGGCAACCGCAATGTACTTGTCACCGAACGCGGCGCGTCGTTTGGCTACAACACCCTGGTCACCGACATGCGCGCGCTGCCGATCATGGCGGAAACGACCGGCGCGCCGGTCGTGTTTGACGCCACCCATTCGGTGCAGCAGCCGGGCGGCCAGGGCACATCATCGGGCGGGCAGCGCGAGTTCATTCCAGTGCTGGCGCGCGCTGCAGTTGCCATAGGAGTCGCCGGGCTCTTCATCGAGACGCACCAGGATCCGGACCGGGCGCCCTCCGATGGGCCAAACATGATCGCCCTCAAGGACATGGAGGGACTCTTGCGAACGCTGCAGGCGTTCGATCACATTGCCAAATCGCGGCATTGAAGAGGTCGTGCGGCCGCTCATGTGGCATCATTGCGTTGGGAATAGAGAGGGGGATCACGATGGTTCTGCAATCGCTAACCGGATTGCCGGCTTTTCTTCTTTACTTCTGTATCTCCACGGTTGCGGTCATCGCATTCCTATGGATTTACACGCGCATCACCCAGCACGATGAATTCGAGCTGCTCACCAAGAATGTTCCTGGCGCGGCGATTTCGCTCGGCTTGAGCTTGCTCGGCTTCGCGCTGCCGGTGGCGAGCGCAGTGGCGCATGCGTCCGATGTGCTCGATTGCATCATCTGGAGCATCATCGCGCTCTGCGTGCAGGTGATCGCGTACTACACCGCCCGTATTCCGGTGCCGAACTTGTCGCAGCGTATTGCGGCGGGCGATCTCGCACCAGCGATCTGGCTGGGACTTGCCTCGGTGACGGCCGGGCTGTTGAGCGCAGCCTCGATGACGTGGTGACGCCGCAATGAAACGCTCGACCCAGGTGGCCTTGCTGCTGATGGGGGTGACCGGCGTCGGTGCGACCGGCTACGCGATGACCAAGCCGCCGAACTGCGTGCCGCAGGGCAGCCCTTCGGCAACCACGGCGCCCGCCACACCGCTCAAGCCAGGCGCCGAGCCGTGTCCGCCGGGGCGTCAGTGGGGTTCATCGAGCTCGTCCAGCCGGTCAACCTGGACACGAACCAGCAGCACCAGCGCCAGCGGCTGGCCTATCTTTTCGCGACGAAGCACGTCGGCGACAGCTTCGACGTCGGTGCCGCTGGCCAGCCGCTCGGCGTCCAGCAACAGCAGCAACAACAGCAGCAGTACGAGTTCCAGCGTCTCGCGCAGCGCCTCCAGCAGCACCACGTCGCGCAGCGGCTTTGGCTCGACTGCGAGCTCGCATTCGTCCTCTGGTGGTGGCTGACCGATGCGACGCGTCGCCTGCGAGGAACGCGCGAACTGGCGCGATATCGCGCTCGATATGGGCTTTGACTTTCACACCATCGACAACGCGCCGTATTGGGTCGAGAGCGCCTACTATGCCTTCACGCTGGAACAGATCGAGCGCGACATCGAAGCGCCGACCGCCGAGCTCGAGGCGATGTGCCGCGAGTTGGTCGCCAAGGCGATCGACGACGAACGCATGATGACGATGCTGCAGATCCCGCGGCCGTTCTGGAATTGGATTGCGAGAAGCTTCAAGAAGGAGGAGCTCAGCCTCTATGGGCGGTTCGACCTGCGCTACGACGGCAACGGACCGGCCAAGCTTCTGGAATTCAATGCCGACACACCGACCGCGGCATTTGAAACCGGTGTGTTCCAGTGGAAGTGGCTGGAGGACGCCATCTCACGAAACGTCCTTCCCGGCGATGCCGACCAGTTCAATTCGCTGCATGAGCGCCTGATCGAAGGCTGGAAGGTGATCGGCAACGGTCGCCTTCTGCATCTCGCCGGTGTGCGCGAAAGTGCCGAGGACGCCGGCACGCTCGCCTATATCGAGGACTGCGCGCGCCAGGCCGGGCTTGAGACCAAGCAGATCGAGATGAAGGACATCGGTAAGGCGGGGCGGGGCGGCTTTGTCGATCTCGACAACAAGCCGATCGAGCTGATGTTCAAGCTCTATCCGTGGGAATGGATGATGCGCGAGACATTCGGCACGTCGCTGCCCGGCGCGCCGACCCAGTTCGTCGAGCCGCCCTGGAAGGCCATCCTGTCGAACAAGGCGATCCTGCCGCTGCTCTGGGCCATGTTTCCCAACCATCCCAACCTGCTGCCTGCCTATTTTGAAGGCGACGAGAAGGCGGCAGAGCTGGGCAATTCCTATGCGCGCAAGCCGCTCTATTCGCGCGAGGGCGCCAATGTCGATCTCATCGTCGATGGCAAGGCGCTGGACCGCGACGAGGGGCCCTATGGGACCGAAGGCTTCATCCGCCAGGCCATCGCGCCGTTGCCCGAGTTCGACGGCAACCACACGATGCTCGGCTCATGGTTCGCGGCGGGACAGCCCTGCGGGCTCAACGTGCGCGAGGACGCGAGCCCGATTACCAAGAACTCGTCGCGCTTTTTGCCGCACGCCATCGTCGGATAGGTGCTTTGCGCCGAAATGAGTTGCGCCGCCTGGCGCGGCAGTGTCCAAAGCGCGCAATGAACCGCACGCTCGCGATCATCAGCTTTCTCACCTTTTCGTCCGCCCTCTCGGTGCGCGCAGTCGACCCGGTGATCCCGCAGATCGCCGGCGAATTCTGGGTGCAGCCCGCCACCGCGGCGATGCTGGCCGCGGCGTTCGTGTCTTACGGCGCGGTCTTGCCGGTGCTCGGCCCGGTGGCAGATTCGGTCGGCAAGAAGCAGGTGATGATTGGCTGCCTGGTCGTGCTGACCGTGGCGTCGTTTCTGTGCGCCATCACGACCACGTTTTCGCAGCTGTTCGTGTTGCGCGTCATCGCCGGCGCCGGCTGCGGTGGCCTGTTTCCGATCGGCATGGCGCTGCTGTCCGACCTCGTCCCGCTGGCGCAACGCCAGGTCGCGATCGGGCGCCTGCTCGCCGGCACCATCACAGGCAATCTCATGGGATCGGCAGCGGCCGGCGTGGTCGCCGATTTCATCCATTGGCGCGGCGTCTTCCTGGTGCTTGGCGTGGTCTCGCTGATCGCGCTCGTGCTGGCTGTCATCGGCTTGCGCGGCCTGCCTGAAGCACCGCGCCAGCCGCTCGACCCGCGCACTGTGATCCTGCGCTACCGCGACATCTTCCGTATCCCGACCGCGCGCATCTGCTACCTCACCGTGCTCTGCGAAGGCATCTTCCTGATGAGTCTGTTCGCCTATGTCGCCGTGCTGCTGCTCGAGGTCGGCAAGTCGCGCGCTTCGATCGCTGGTCTAGTAATCGCGTCGTTCGCGGTTGGCGGCATCTTCTACTCGATCGGCATCGGGGCGCTGTTGCGACTGCTGGGCCAGAAGTGGGTGATGATCACCGGCGGATTGTTCATGGCGTTCGGCATCGCGGCGCTCGCATTCGCGCCGCCCTGGCAGGTGCAGTGCGCGGTGGTCGGAGTCATGGGCCTGGGCTTCTACATGCTACATGCCAGCATCCAGGTGTTCGTCACCGAGCTTGCGCCGGCGACGCGAAGCTCGGCGATCGCATTCCACACCTTCTCGATCTTTGTCGGCCAATCGATCGGCACGGTCGCCTTCGGTTACGGCCTGGCTTATCTGGGATCGGCGCCCACGCTGGCGATCTGCGCGATTGCCATTGCGTTGACCGGCATCATCAGTGCGCAGCTACTGACACAACCGAGAAGCGCCTAGATTGTTTGTGCGTGATCGTTTCCGACCTGCCTTGGCCCGCCGAAGCATCAGGCCAGAATGGGGAACCGTGCCAAGGGCTTCGCGCAGGCGGGAAACCAGTTTCCACTTTTCGGGATCACGTACTAACCCCGCCCACGGTACGGCGCGACGCCCTGGTCAGGCACCCACACGCCTTTCGGCAGCCTGCCGACCTGCCAGAACACATCGATCGGCATGCCGCCGCGCGGATACCAGTAGCCGCCGATCCGCAGCCATTTCGGCTTGAGCAAATCGGTGAGCCGCTTGCCGATCGCGACGGTGCAATCCTCGTGGAATGCGCCGTGGTTGCGAAAGCTTCCGAGGTAGAATTTGAGCGACTTCAATTCCACCAGCCATTTGCCGGGCACATAGTCGATGACTAAATGCGCGAAGTCCGGTTGGCCGGTGATCGGGCACAGCGTGGTGAACTCGGGCGCCGTGAAGCGGGCGACGTAGTCCGTGTCCGAATGCGGGTTCGCAACGCGATCGAGTTCCGCCTGGGCTGGCGAAGCGGGTAACGGCACCGGGTGGCCGAGCTGAAGGGTTCGTTTGGCCATGAGGTCTCTCGCGGGCATAGAGGACGGATCGGCGGGCCGCGTCAACGGGTGGCGGAGGGCCGCAGCCATAGTGGGCGGCGCCGCATCGCGCTGCCGGGAGCATTGCCAATGCTGAGATGGATTGCTGCTGCACTGGTCGTTGCCGCAGCCATCGCGCTGGCGCACGACCCGGCGCGCTCCATGGAAGCGCTGGCGCTCAAGGTGATCGGATTTTCGCCCGACGGCCGCTATTTCGGCTTTGTCCAATATGGCGGGCAGGGCGATGGCGGCGAGTATCTCGCCGAGACCTATGTGATCGACACCAGCCGCGATCGTTTCGCGCCGGGCGTCCCGGTCCGGATCAACACCGTCGACGAGGAGGCGATCGCAGAGGAGGCCGAGGATCCTGCCAAGCTCCTCGCGCTCGCCATGAAACGCTCGCAAGCGCTGATCAAGAAATTTGATGTCACTCGTCCCGGCGCGATCCTCACTCGCGTTGAGGCCGCGCGCACCGACGCGCCTCATTCGGGCTCCGGTGGTCCGATCAGCGGCGAGAAAACCGTCACCGCGAAGCATCCCGTGCTCGGCGACCTCAAGCTGACGCTCGGCATCAAGCAGTTCGCCTGGCCCAAGACCTCACGGCATGGCACGCACAAGGGCGCCATCAGCTGCGCCAGGGAGGTCGATTGGCAGAAGGGCGCGGGCTTCCGCCTGACCCTCGAGCAAGCCGGCCGCACCATCGTGCTCAACGATGACAAGACAATTCCGGCGTCGCGCCATTGCGTCACCGGCTATGGCATCGCCGAGGTGCACGCCTTCGATCGGCCGGACGGCAAGGTCACGCTGGCGGTCATCGTCGGAATGGACGTGCGCGGCTTTGAAGGCAACGACCGCCTGTTCTTCGCCGTGACACGGGTTCTGGGGCGCTGAACCGGGTTTCACTTTCCAGCATCATGCTTTAGAAGCGGCGCCAGAGCGCATCCCGCTGGGCTCGGACGGGATGCGCTCTGGATTCTTTCGTGGTCGCATGTCTGGTCGGAAAACCGGGGCCACTTTTCCGGGACATGCTCCAGAAGCCGGAGAGCATCATGACTGCCATCACCGACATCATCGGACGCGAAATCCTTGACAGCCGAGGCAATCCCACCGTCGAGGTGGAGGTGACGCTGGAAGACGGCTCGCGCGGCCGCGCCGCGGTTCCGTCGGGCGCCTCGACCGGTGCGCATGAGGCGGTCGAACTGCGGGATGGCGACAAGTCGCGCTACCTCGGCAAGGGCGTGCAGAAGGCGGTCGCTGCCGTTGACGGCGAAATCTTCGACGCGGTCGGCGGCATGGAGGCTGAGGACCAGGCCAAGATCGATGAAACGCTGGTGGCGCTCGATGGCACCCCGAACAAGGCGCGGCTCGGCGCCAACGCCATCCTTGGCGTGTCGCTCGCAGTCGCCAAGGCGGCCGCCGCCGCAAGGCAACAGCCGCTCTATCGCTACGTCGGCGGCACATCGGCACGTCTCCTGCCGGTGCCGATGATGAACATCGTCAACGGCGGCGTGCACGCCGACAATCCGATCGATTTCCAAGAGTTCATGATCATGCCGATCGGCGCACCGAGCTTCGCCGAAGGGCTGCGCATGGGCGTCGAGGTGTTCCAGACTCTCAAGAAGGCGCTGCACGACGCCGGTCACAACACCAATGTCGGCGACGAGGGCGGTTTCGCCCCCAATCTGCAGTCGGCCGAGGAGGCGCTCGGCTTCGTCATGAAGTCGATCGAGGCCGCCGGCTACAGGCCGGGCCAGGATATCGCCCTCGCGCTCGATCCAGCTTCAAGCGAATTCTTCAAAGACGGCGCCTATGTCTATGAAGGCGAAAAGAAAACGCGGTCCGTCGAGCAGCAGGCCCAATACCTCGGCGAGCTGGTTGGCCGCTATCCGATCGTCTCCATCGAGGACGGCATGGCGGAGAACGACTTCAAGGGCTGGAAGCTCTTGACCGACCAGATCGGCGGCAAATGCCAACTGGTCGGCGACGATCTGTTCGTCACCAACGTCAAACATCTCAACGATGGCATCGCCAAAGGGCTCGGCAATTCGATCCTGGTCAAGGTCAACCAGATCGGCACTCTGACCGAGGCGCTGGCCGCAGTCGAAATGGCGCACAAGGCCGGCTACACCGTGGTGATGTCGCACCGCTCCGGCGAGACCGAGGACGCGACGATTGCCGACCTCGCGGTCGCCACCAATTGCGGGCAGATCAAGACCGGCTCGCTGGCCCGCTCCGACCGCACAGCCAAATACAACCAGCTGCTGCGCATCGAGGAAGATCTGGGCACCCAGGCGAAATACGCCGGGCGCGCGGCGCTCAAGGCGCTGCGCTAGGGCGCACGTCCCGGCGAAGTGGGTACCGGTTCGCCGAAAAAGGACATGCGCCAATGTTCTAGGGCCAGGCCGGCGGATGGGCGCCGAGCGGCACGGACGGCCGCTTCCAGCGCGGCGGTGTTTCCGACATCACTGGTGAATGCCGGACCGCGGTCAGCCGGCCGAAGCCGGAGTCGCTGTCGTAAAGCCGGTCCTTGACGTCCGCCGCCTTGGGATCGGGGCACCCGAGGCCATCAATTCGCCCGAGCCCGCGGAACCACTGCGCAGTCTGCGCCAGCGAACAGCGCGCATGCCAGCTTCCGCCTTCGGTGGCGCGGCGCTTGAGCGCGGTCATGGCGGCAAACGCCATCAGGAATCCGGTGCCGTGGTCGAGCGCCTGTGCCGGCAACGGCTTCGGCTGGGCCTGGCCTGCCGCCTCGGCTTCAGCGGCGTTGAGGCCGTTGGCGTTCTGCACCAGTGAGTCGAAGCCGCGCCGGCTCGCCCACGGTCCGGCGTGGCTGTAGGCGCAGATCGAAACGCAGACGATGCCGGGCTTGATGCGCGCCGCTTCCTCCGGGCTGAAGCCGTATTGTGCAATCGCGCCGGGGCGATAGCCCTGTACGAAAATATCCGCCTGCCGCAGCAATCCCGCGAGCGTCTCCCGGGCGGACGCCAGGCGCAGGTCAAGGTGTGCGGCCGCCTTGCCGCGGCCGTTGTCGATGACGAGATCCTGCATCGCCGGCAGGTGCGCGGCGGTGATCAGCAGCACGTCGGCGCCGTGCGCAGCCAGAGTTCGCCCGCACACCGGGCCGGCGATGACGCGCGTCAGGTCCAAGACCTTGATGCCGGTGAGCGGCCGCTCGCCAGCGGGCAGTGGCTGCGGCGGGGCTTCGCCGATTTTTTCGATGCTGAACAGCGGGAGGCCGGCGACCGCGCGGCCCTGCGGGTGCGCGTCCCATTCGGCGAACGAGCGCGTTGCGGTGATGACCAGGCCTGCCGGCACCGCGGCGTCCTCGAGATCGTAAGCCTTCCAATTGTCGAGCGAGCGCTGCACCGAGGCACGATCGTAGTCGGCCTTGAGCAGCTTCAGCGTGCCGTCGCGATGGTGTGGCATGTTGGTGTGCAGCCGAACCCAGCGGCCGTCACCGCACTGATAAAGCCCGACGATCTTGTCGCGCTGATGGGGAAGCGGCTTGCCGTCGATCGCCAGGTAATGCTCGCTGCGCGCCTCGATCGCGGCGTCGCGCATGGCGACGCTGACTCCCTGCTGCCGGCCGGTGCGCAATCGCCATAGTTCGGCGGCCGCCAGCGCGGACGCTGCAACCGTCGCCTGCGCCGCGGTTCCAACCGCGAACGAAGAAGGCAGTACCGGATCGGCCCCCGTCAGTTCCACGGCGGTAAGCGCCGCGGTGGGCTGGCCGGCGAGGCGCCACAGCGAAGCAAGGACTTGTGCGGGATTGGGTGGCGTCATGAGGTTGCAGCCTAATGGTGGGCTTTGATTATACGGGGTTTTTCAGCGGTTCGCCGACTTTGTCGGCACTTCGGCGACGGTTCCTTTACCGCCTTGGCCTAAGGCAAATGATGGGGATTTGTATGCGCAGGCCGGTTTTTTCCCAGTCGCTCGCACCGCCGCTTCGCGGCGTGGTTTTGCATTGCGCTTGAGGCCCGCCGCATGAGCCAGGGCTTCGGACAACGATCAGGCACGCAGCGCGAGGGACTTCGCGCCATCCATGGCGTGAAGTTCGAGCGTACCACCAGCGATGATGAGTTGAACGGAGGCTCGTCGAAGCTGCGGCGCATGGTGTTCTGGATCGGCGCCGGCGCGCTGATGGTTGGAATCTACGTCGGCACAAATGGCTCCGGGCAGGGGTTGAACAAGTTCTGGAAGAAGGAAGCCGCGCCCACGATCGCCGAAGCCTACGTACCCAGCGGCGCCAAGGACGTAGCACTCGATCAGGTCAACAAGATCTGCCGGTCGCGCGGCGATGCCACCGGAAACGATGCGATCCGGCAGGCGGTGGCCTACGTGTCCTGCCTCGCCGCCGAAAATCCGCGGCGCCTCTGCCAGGTCGCGCACCGCACCCACCTGCTTGCGGCGATGAAGAACTACTATCACCTGCAGACCAAAACCCGCGACCGCGACATCCAGATCAAGACCGATCCGCAGGTTACCGAGGCCCTCAGGGCATTGGTGCTCAACGGCTACGTGCCGCGCCGCGACATTCTCGCTGCCGGACCGAGCGATCTTGAAGCCGCGCTGCGCAACGTCGAACCGGCGAAGAAGTCCGGCTGCTAGGGCTGAGCCTCGGTAACACAGCCTTAACGCGACGCACGGCAATTTGCCGGCATGGTGATCCGTCGCCGGCTGCGAGCCTTTCTGACGACGCTTGGCCTCTACGTCGGCGCCGCGCTGTTCATCGGCTATTTCGGCGTCAACGCCTACACCGGCAATCATGGCTTGCGGGCCAAGCAGGACCTCGACCAGCAATTTGCGATGCTGAGCGAGGAGCTTGAGCGACTGCGGCTTGAGCGCAACGAATGGCAGCGCCGCGTCGCGCTGCTCAAGTCGGAAAGCATTGATCCCGACACGCTCGACGAGCGGGCGCGGGCGGTGCTCGGCTATCTTGAACGGCGCGAACTCACCTACATCCTCAAACGGCCCTGACCGGGCCGAATAGGCGTCTTGCGCTGCCGCGGACGCTGTCCCGGGTCGCCAATTCCATCGCCGGCACAATCGCTTGCGTGCAGCTTGAGGCTGTGAGCGCGGCCAACGCACACGCTTTCGCAGCGTGGCGATTTACGCTATTGGATTCAGCGGCCGTCGACCGACGGCGCTTTCGCCCGAGGGGAACCATGGCCGTCGCCAACGACACGGCACAGCCGAACGCTGTGCGGCCCGCGCCCGCCGGAGTGGCGGACCAGATGGCGGTGCCGGACCTCCCCAAGGATCAGCAGCTCGCCGCCTACCGCGACATGCTGCTGATCCGCCGCTTCGAGGAGAAGGCGGGGCAGATGTATGGCATGGGCCTGATCGGGGGGTTCTGCCATCTCTACATCGGCCAGGAAGCGGTCGTGGTCGGGATGCAGATGGCGCTCAAGGCGGGTGACCAGGTCATCACCGGCTACCGCGACCACGGCCACATGCTGGCCTGTGGAATGGACCCCAAAGGGGTCATGGCGGAACTGACCGGCCGGACGCACGGTTACTCGAAGGGCAAGGGCGGCTCGATGCACATGTTCTCCGCCGAGAAGGGCTTCTTCGGCGGCCACGGCATCGTCGCTGCCCAGGTACCGATCGGCACCGGCCTCGCCTTCGCCAACAAGTACCGCGGCAATGACAACGTCTCGCTGACCTATTTCGGCGACGGCGCGGCAAACCAGGGCCAGGTCTATGAGAGCTTCAACATGGCGAAGCTCTGGAAACTGCCGGTGATCTACATCATCGAGAACAACCAGTACGCCATGGGCACCTCCGTCGCACGTTCGTCAGCGACCACCAATCTGGCGAAGCGCGGTCTCTCCCACGACATTCCCGGCGAGCAGGTCGATGGCATGGATGTGCGCGCCGTCAGGGCAGCCGCAGAGAAAGCCGTGGGGCAGTGCCGATCCGGCAACGGCCCGATCATTCTCGAAATGCTCACCTACCGCTACCGCGGTCATTCCATGTCGGACCCGGCGAAATACCGCACCCGCGAAGAGGTCGAGAAGGTGCGCAACGAGCACGATCCGATCGAGCAGGTGCGCCGCCGGCTGCTCGAGCGCAAATGGGTGAGCGAAGACGAGGTCAAGAAAATCGACGCCAAAGTGCGCGACGCCGTCAACGAAGCCGCCGAGTTCGCCACCAACGATCCCGAGCCCGATCCGTCGGAGCTCTACACCGACGTGTTGCGCTGAGCCGGATGCCACATGTCCACCTTTGCATCCATCGTGGCCGTCGCGGCGCTGATCGGCGCCGTTGCGAGCTGGGTGATCGGCGCAATGAATTTCCTGCAAACGCTGCGCGTGCTTTCTGGCGAAAACAATCGGCGGCAGATGTGGCGTGCGATCGTGGCGTGGCCGTTCGCGTCGCGCGACATGACCGGAGAGGCCACCATCTATTCGTCCAGGGTCAACAAGGCGATCGTCGCGTTCTTCACCTGTCTGATGATCGCCGCCGCCGCTTTCGCGCTGTCCACCAACTTGTCACGCTTGTCGCGCTAGGAACGCGAAGAGGGTTAGGCGTCCATGCCGATTGAAGTGTTGATGCCCGCGCTGTCTCCTACGATGGAGAAGGGCAATCTCGCCAAGTGGCTCAAGAGCGAGGGCGACCCGGTCAAGGCCGGTGACGTGATCGCCGAGATCGAGACCGACAAGGCGACTATGGAGGTCGAAGCGGTCGACGAGGGCACGCTCGGCAAGATCCTGATCCCGGAAGGAACCGCCGACATCGCGGTCAATACTCCGATCGCGGTGATCCTGAGCGAAGGCGAAGACGCTGCGGCGCTCAAGGCGCCTTCGCCCGCGCGAAAGGCACCCGATCCGGCGACCCGCCAGCATGTCGAGGAATCCGAGCCGCGCGTCGCGGAGACCGAAGCGGTCAAAGCCCCGAGCTCTCAACCTTCACTCCTACCAAAGCCCGACACAGTTGAGCTGCCGGAGGTGCCGGAAGGCACCGAAATGGTCATCATCACCATGCGCGAAGCGCTGCGTGACGCCATGGCCGAGGAAATGCGGCGCGATGACAGTGTATTCGTGATGGGCGAGGAGGTCGCCGAGTATCAGGGCGCCTACAAGGTGACGCAGGGCCTGCTGCAGGAATTCGGGCCGAAGCGCGTGGTCGATACCCCGATCACCGAGCATGGCTTTGCCGGACTCGGCGTCGGCGCCGCGTTCGCAGGCCTCAAGCCGGTCGTCGAGTTCATGACCTTCAACTTTGCCATGCAGGCGATCGACCAGCTCATCAACTCGGCCGCCAAGACGCTCTACATGTCGGGCGGTCAGATGAAATCCTCGATCGTGTTCCGCGGTCCGAACGGCGCCGCCGCGCGGGTCGCCGCGCAGCACAGCCAGGATTATTCCGCTTGGTATTCGCACATTCCGGGCCTGATCGTGATCGCGCCGTCGAATGCGGCGGACGCCAAGGGCCTGCTCAAGGCCTCGATCCGCAACCCCAACCCGGTGATCTTCCTGGAGAACGAAATCCTCTACGGGCAGAGCGCGCCGGTGCCCAAGCTCGATGATTTCGTGCTGCCGATCGGCAAGGCGCGGATCGCGCGCGCCGGCAAGGACGTCACCATCGTATCGTTCTCGATCGGCATGAGCTACGCGCTCAAGGCCGCCGACGAACTCGCCAAGGAGGGCATCGAAGCCGAGGTGATCGATCTGCGCACCTTGCGTCCGATGGACACCGACACCGTCATCGCGTCCGTGCAGAAGACCGGCCGCATCGTCACCATCGAGGAGGGCTGGCCGCAGGCCGGCGTCGGTGCCGAGGTCGCGGCCCGGGTGGTGGCAGGCGCTTTTGATTATCTCGACGCGCCGCCGACCCGCGTGTCCGGCAAGGACGTGCCGATGCCCTACGCCGCCAATCTCGAGAAGCTGGCGCTGCCTTCGGTCGCCGAGGTGGTCGAGGCGGCGAAAGCCGTCTGCTATCGCTGAGGACCGGCGCGCCATGCCGACCAACATCCTCATGCCGGCGCTGTCGCCCACGATGGAGAAGGGCAACCTCGCCAAGTGGCTCAAGAAGGAAGGCGACCAGGTCAAGGCCGGCGACGTGATCGCAGAGATCGAGACCGACAAGGCGACCATGGAGGTCGAGGCGGTCGACGAAGGCACCTTGGCGAAGATCGTGGTGCCCGAAGGCACCGCCGACGTGCCGGTCAACCAGGTCATCGCGGTTTTGGCGGGCGAGGGCGAGGATGTGAAGGCGGCGGCTGCATCGCGGCCCGTCATCCCGCAGCAGCAGGCGAAGCCGGCGCCTGCACCGGCTCCTGCGGCTCCTCCGGCCTCGCCAAAACCGGTGGCCGCTCCGGCTGCGCCAGCGCCGCCGCAAGCATCGGCACCGAGCGCACGCATGGATGGCGGCGCAAATCGCGTCTTCGCCTCGCCGCTGGCTCGCCGCCTCGCCAAGGAGGCCGGCATCGACCTGTCGCGCATCCAGGGCTCGGGCCCGCATGGCCGCGTCATCCAGCGTGACGTTGAAGCCGCGCGCTCGGGCAAGGGCCTGCGGCCCGCCGCGGCCGGCGTTGCTGCCGGTGCCGCTGCTCCGGCGATTGCGCCCTCGATGTCGGACCAGCAGGTCCGTGCCCTGTTCGAGGCGGGCAGCTATGAGGTGGTGCCGCACGACGGCATGCGCCGCACCATCGCGCAGCGGCTGACTCAATCGACCCAGACCATCCCGCATTTCTACCTGACGATCGACTGCAACATCGGCAAACTCATCGCCGCGCGCGAGGAGATCAACGCGTCGGCGCCGAAGGACAAGGACGGCAAGCCCGCCTACAAGCTCTCGGTCAACGACTTCGTCATCAAGGCGCTGGCGCTCGCTTTGCAACGCATCCCCGACGCCAATGTGAGCTGGACGGACGCCGGCATGCTCAAGCACAAGCATTCCGACGTCGGTGTCGCGGTCGCGATGCCAGGCGGGCTGATCACGCCGATCATTCGCAAGGCCGAGACCAAGTCGCTCTCGGCGATCTCCAACGAGATGAAGGATTTCGCCGTGCGAGCCCGCGCCCGCAAGCTCAAGCCGCATGAGTACCAGGGCGGCACCACCGCGGTGTCCAACCTCGGCATGTACGGCATCAAGGATTTCACCGCGGTGATCAACCCGCCGCACGCCACCATTCTGGCGGTCGGCGCCGGGGAGGAGCGCGCGGTCGTCGTGAACGGCAAGATCGAGGCTGCCCACGTGATGAGCGTGACGCTGTCGTGCGATCACCGCGCGGTCGATGGCGCGCTCGGCGCCGAGTTGATCGGCGTGTTCAAGAAGCTGATCGAAAATCCGGTGATGATGGTGGTGTAGGCCCACTCTGCGCCGCTTCCGAACAAGTCCCCCTCCAATTTGAGCCGTTCGCTGCATCCTGCGCCGTGGGCTGGCAGGCGCGCGATTCCCGGCTAGGATTGCCTTAAGTGACCCAAGAAAACTCGAAGGGAGCGACACATGATCAGGACTCGGCGTGAAATCCTCAAAGGCGCGGCAGCCGTCGGCAGTGCGGCGGTGTTTGCGCCGGCTGTGCTGGCACAATCGCAATTTCCATCCCGCACCGTACGCGTCGTGGTGCCGTTTCCGGCCGGCGCCACCACCGACATGCTGGCGCGGCTGATCTCGCAGCGCCTCACCGAGACGATGGGGCAGCCTTTCGTGGTCGAAAATGTCGGCGGCGGTGGCGGCTCGATCGGCGCCGATCAGGTCGCCAAGGCGGCGGCGGACGGCCACACGCTGCTGTTCGGTAACATCACGTTCAGCACCACCACGTCATCGCTGATGTACGTCGAAGCGCGCGCGGCACACGTTCGACGATTTATTCACGGTGTCGGTCGGCGCTTGGGTGCCGATCCTCTACCTCGCGGCCACAGAGGTGCCCGCCAACAATCTCAAGGAGTTCGTCGACTACGCCAAGAAAGCCGACAAGCCGCTGCTATACGGCTCAACCGGACCGGGCAGCATCATGAATCTGTGCGGCGAGGTGCTCAAGCGCGACGCCGGCATCAAGATGGATCATATCCCGTTCCGCGGCGCCGCGCCGCTCGTCACCGACATGCTGGCGGGGCGCATCCACTTCGGTGGCGATCAGTTGTCGAGTTCACTTCAGCACGTGCGCTCCGGCTCGCTCAAGGCGATGGCGGTCGCCACCAAGTCGGCGGCGCTGCCGCAGGTCCCGACCGCGCGCGAGATGGGCTTCCCAACCTCGAATTGCAGGGCTGGAACGGTTTCCTGGCGCCGAAGGGCACGCCAGACGCGATCGTCGACCGGATCCAGCAGCAAGTCGCCGAGGCGGTGGGCCGTCCGGACATCGCCAAGCGCATGACCGAAGTCGGCGCCGAGCCGTCCGGCAACACGCCGGCCGAGATGGGCAAGATGCTGCGCGACCAGATCGCCCAGGTGCGGCCCGTGGTCGAGGAGCTGAAGCTCGTGGTGGAGTAGTCGGACCCGGCAATGCGGAGCGTTTTGCGCTCATGGTGGGCGGTTTGATCTCCGTCCGGGCTGCGGCATCATGAGCGCCGTCATCGCGTTCATCGGCATGTTCCTGCTGTCGCTGTTCGTGGCCATGCTCGCCGCGCTGCAACTTGCCGATTATTTTGGCGCCACGGAGGAGTTCATCCTGGTCCTGATCGTGCTGCCGGTTTTTGTCGCGGTCTGCATGCTGGTGCTCATCGTCACAAATCTCGTGGCCCAGCGAGCCCGGCTGTTCAGCTGGGTCGCGGCATTGCTGGTGCTGCTGGCGTTTGCGCCAATCGCGGTACCCGCGCTGCTGCTGCGCTCCGGCGGACACACGGCCAATCCACTGGCCGGGATGGAAAGCGTGGCGATTACGCTGGAGCTCGTCGTCCCGGCGCTGCTCGCTGTGCTGGTGCAGTGGGGCCTGGTGCGCCGGCGCTGGCTGCGGTTGCAAGGCGAGGAGGACCTGACGCGCTGGCCCTGGATCACCACGGTGGTGGCGGGGTTTGCGATCCTCAATCCTTACGGCCTCCAGGTCGCCGGCCAGGCGCTGGGCCATCGGCCAACCAGCTGGCTGCGCGACCACATCGGGACCGTCGCGATCAGCGCAGTTGCCGCGCTGATCGCAATAGCGCTGATCGAATACTATATCCGGAGCCGGATCGTGCGCCGCAGGCTGGCGCAGACCTTCGCAGTCGGGAAGGGCGGCTAGAGGTTTCACCCCGACCCGCTACACTCAATCCCCTTGCGGCAGGATCGAAAGCAACACGACATGGCTGACACCAACTTCGACGTCATCATCATCGGCTCCGGGCCGGGCGGCTATGTCACCGCGATCCGCGCCGCGCAGCTCGGATTCAAGACTGCCATCGTGGAGCGGCACTATCTCGGCGGCATCTGTTCCAACTGGGGCTGCATCCCGACCAAGGCGCTGCTGCGCTCGGCCGAGATTTATCATGCCATGCAGCATGCGAAGGACTATGGCCTCAAGGCCGACAATGTGTCGTTCGATGCGGCCGCGGTGGTCAAGCGTTCGCGCGGCGTCGCCGGCCGCATGAACGCCGGTGTCAGCTTCCTGATGAAGAAGAACAAAGTTTCAGTGATCTGGGGCGAGGCCACAATCGATGCGCCCGGCAAGATCAGCGTGAAGGCGAGCAACACGCCGGCGCCGAAGGACACGCTTGGGCCCGGCAGCTATCAGAGCAAGCACATCATCATCGCGACCGGCGCGCGGCCGCGCGTGCTGCCCGGGCTCGAGCCGGACAAGAAGCTGGTCTGGACCTATTTCGAGGCGATGGCGCCCGACACCATGCCGAAATCGCTGCTGGTGGTCGGCTCTGGCGCGATCGGCATCGAGTTCGCGAGTTTCTATCGGGCGATGGGGGCGGACGTCACCGTCGTCGAAGTGCTGCCGCAGATCCTGCCGGTCGAGGATGCGGAGATCGCCGCGTTCGCGCGCAAGACGTTCGAGAAGCAGGGCATGAAGATCTTCACTGGCGCCAAGGTGGTGAAGCTCGACAAGAAGGCCGACAGCGTCACGGCCACCATTGAGGACGGCAAGGGCGGCACCCAGTCGCTCACCGTCGACCGCGTGATCTCCGCGGTCGGCGTGGTCGGCAACATCGAGGGCATCGGCCTGGAAAAGCTCGGCGTCAAAACCGAGCGCGGCACCATCGTGATCGATGGCTTCTGCAAGACCAATGTGCCCGGCATCTATGCGATCGGCGACGTCGCCGGACCGCCGATGCTGGCGCACAAGGCCGAGCACGAGGGCGTGATCTGCGTCGAAGCGATCAAAGGCTTGCATCCGCATCCCATGAACAAGAGCCTCATCCCCGGCTGCACCTATTGCGCGCCGCAGATCGCCTCGGTCGGCCTGACCGAACAGGCCGCCAAGGACAAGAAGCTCGACATCCGGGTCGGCCGCTTCCCGTTCATCGGCAACGGCAAGGCGGTGGCGCTCGGCGAGGACCAAGGCCTCACCAAGGTGATCTTCGACAAGAAGACCGGGCAGCTGCTCGGCGCCCATATGGTTGGTCCCGAGGTGACGGAACTTATCCAGGGTTACGTGGTGGCGATGAACCTCGAAACCACGGAAGAGGAGCTGATGCACACCATCTTCCCGCACCCGACACTGTCGGAAACGATGAAGGAAGCGGTGCTCGACGCATACGGACGCGTGCTGAATATGTGACTCCGCTTGGAGTTACAGGGAGGGAGCAATGCCGCCCAACTCTCGCCTCGCCGCGATATCCGTCGCGGCAGGTATCGCCTTTGCCGCGGTGGCAGCGCGCGCGCAGGACTATCCGACGCGGCCCATCAAATTCGTGCAGGGATTTACCGCGGGCGGCAACGCCGACGTGGTCACTCGTATTGTCGGCGCGGAAATATCCAAGTCGCTCGGCCAACCGATCATCCCCGAGGCGCGCGTCGGCGCAGGCGGCAATCTTGCAGCCGAGCAGGTCGCCCGTGCGACGCCGGACGGCTACACACTGCTCTTGGTCACGACAGCGCATCTCGTCTCACCGGCGCTCTATCAGTCGCTCAACTATGACGCCGTCAATGATTTCGCGTTCATCTCACAAGTCACGCATGTGCCGTTTTTTGTGGTGACGTACGCGGACGGCCCATACAAATCGCTCGTGGACGCCGCCAAGGCGAAGCCAGGCACTGTGAACATCGGCAGCGCCGGCATCGGGACCGGTCAGCACATGTGTCTTGAGCTGTTTGCCTCGACGGTCGGCATCCAGGTGCAGCACGTGCCGTTTCGTGGAGACGCCGGCGCGGTGACCGCATTGCTCGGCAAGTCGGTCGACGCCATTATCGCTCCGGGTACCGCTGTGTTCGGCAACATCGACGGCGGCAACTTCCGGGCGCTCGCCATCACCGGCACCGAGCGCTGGCCCACGCAGATGAACGTTCCGACCGTTGCCGAAGCCATCGCCCCCGGATTTGAGATGATCGCCTGGATCGGGGTCGGCACCACGCGCGGCGTACCGAAGCCGATCGTCGACCGGCTGGCACGCGAGATTCAGCGCGCCGTCGCGCAACCCGAGGTCAACGACCAACTCCGTAAGCTCGGAGGCTTTCCGAAAAGCAGCACGCCCGAGGAAGCTACGACGCGAGTCACAGCGGAGGTTCAGCGCTGGAAAACGGTGGCCGAGAAAGCCGGAATCGCCAAGCGCTGAGCTCATTCACGTTCGAAAGGAGAAACCCATGGCCGACAAGCCGACCCACGTCCATCCGCTCGCCGCCAATTTTCTGGGCAAGGAAATGTATCTGGTCGTAACGCGGCCCGTTCGCTCTCCTGACGTCGAGAAGCTGTTGGGCGAGCACCTCAAGCACCAGGTCGAGTTGGAGAAGCGCGGCATCATGTTCGCGGCCGGACCGCTCTATCCGCGCAATTCCGATCAACCGGAGGCGGGGATGTTCGTGCTGCGCGCCAAATCCTTCGAAGAGGCCGAGGCGATCGCCGACGAGGACCCGCTGCACAAGGCCGGCTATCGCACGTACACCTTGCAGAAATGGCGCCTCAACGAAGGCAGCATCACCATCACGGTAAACTATTCCGACAGCACGATGAAGATTGAATAGCGCCTCACTACATCCGATCGCGGTGCGAAATCTCGACCACGCGAGCGCGCTTGGCGAGTTCCTCGACCAGCGCATCGGCCGCGGCGCGGTTGTTGGGGTCGAGGTTGGCATCCCATTCGTCCAGTAGATACATCTCGGCCTGCGTGTAGGTGACGATCTCGCGCAAGGCGCGCAGCTGGCGCTCGCCTGACGAGAAGCCCGGCGGCCGCTCCGGTTTCTTCGGCGCCTCGTCATCGTCGTAGTCGATATCCTCCGGCTCCATGCCTTGCGCGAACTTGAACGCCAGCCGATCCGCGGTCGGCCAATAGTAGGCGCGGTTCTTGACCTGCGACTTGAGGCTGGTGAGCAGCGTCGACTTGCCGGAGCCGTTGGCGCCGCGCACGTTGATGCGGCCGGTCGGCTTCGACATGATCAGCCGCACCGCGTCATCGAGCGAGGCGACCGTGTTCGAACTATCGCCGTCGCGCAAGATCAACCGGTCGGGCTTGATGCGCGCATCGAAATTTGTGTCGAACTCGGGGTGCGTGTTGACCGCGACGCCGCGCAGCCGCGTCCACACCGCCAGGAACTCGTTCCAGCCCGAGGTGAACTGATGCATGTTGTGTGTCATCTCGATTTGGCGCGGCAGCGTGGCGACCAGCGCGATCAGCGTTTCCGGCTGATCGGCGTTGATCGCGGCCACCCACGCCATGGTGCCGAACACGATGCCAAGCCCGACGATGGCGCTCGCCGCGCTCAGTCCTTCCTTGGTCATGATCGCCTTGATCTGCGCGTCGAGGCCGTCGCGCAGCTTGGACTTGAATCCGGCCAGCCAGAGCCGAAGGTTGTAGCGGTTGCCGGTGAAGATGTTGTCCCAGGCGGTGTAGCCCTGCGCCGTCATGCGATTGGTCATGCGCTGGTTGTCGAGGTAGGCCCGCGAGATCGGCTTGCGCATCGTCCACTGCATCGCGAACAGCACGACGAACGCGGTGGCGTAGGCGACCGGCAGCGAGCCATCGATCTGCGTTCCAAGTACGATGACGTTGAAAATCAAGCCGAGCAGCAGGCGCAAATCGCCTTCGATCTCGTAAAGCAGATGGAAGTAGACGTAGAAGGTCTCGCCGGTGAGGAACGGCTCGACACGCTCACGCACCTCCTTGTCGGTCAGCGATTTGGTCTGGTGACGGTTTTCGTGGGCGAAGCGCAGCATGTAGCGGCCGTACGCCAGAAAGCCGGCGCGCTCGGCATAGATCCAGCTGATGGCACCGACAATGTATGCCGCGGATTGCGCGGCGAGGATCAGCAACAGATCGCGGATCAGCAGCTCGTCTCTGGTGAAATTGCGCCCCGCCTCGATCACCAGGTAGGTTGTGACCGCGCCGAGCAGCGCCTCGATCGTCATCAGACCCAGCATGATGTAGAAAGGCATGCACAGCATGTGACGCGCGAGATCGATCGGCCGGACCGGCGGCCGGGCTGGCGCGGATGAGGGGCTGGCGGCGTCCTGAATCGTCATGGCGGCAGTCTACCCGAAACCACGTCAGGAACGCCCGCCAACCGGGCGTGATATGCAGCATTTGTTGGGCTTCTCGGCCGCAGTTGCGCCCGCGCGGCCGGCTCCGTAAGTAGAGGTGTCAAGGTCATTCGATGACTGTCGTGCTCGACCACACCGGCGAAAGGCCGCGCCACCCGGAAAAGGCGCATCGGCCGGATTCGCCCGCGCTGCGCAAACCGGATTGGATCCGCGTCAAGGCGCCGGTTTCGCGCGGTTACGCTGAGACGGCCGGCATTGTGCGCGCCAACAACCTGCACACGGTCTGCGAGGAGGCCGGCTGCCCCAACATCGGCGAGTGCTGGGAGAAGAAGCACGCGACCTTCATGATCCTGGGCGACACCTGCACGCGCGCCTGCGCCTTCTGCAACGTCAAGACTGGGATGCCTGGCGCACTCGATCCGCACGAGCCGGTGCATGTCGCGGAGGCGACCGCGAAGCTCGGCCTGGCTCATGTGGTCGTGACCTCGGTCGACCGCGACGATCTCGATGACGGTGGTGCCGACCATTTCGCGCAGACGATCCGCGCGATCCGCGAACGCTGCACCGGCACCACGATCGAAGTGCTCACGCCCGATTTCCTGCGCAAGGACGGCGCGCTGGAGCGCGTGGTCGCGGTGCGGCCCGACGTGTTCAACCACAATCTCGAGACCGTGCCGTCGCGCTATCTCACCGTGCGGCCCGGCGCGCGCTATTTCCACTCGCTGCGCCTGCTGCAGCGCGTGAAGGAGATCGATTCGTCGATGTTCACCAAGTCGGGCATCATGGTTGGCCTCGGCGAGGAGCGAAACGAGGTGCTCCAGGTGATGGATGACCTGCGCTCCGCCGGCGTCGATTTCCTCACCATCGGGCAATACCTGCAGCCGACGCGCAAGCACCATCCGGTGATCCGGTTCGTGCCACCCGACGAGTTCGATGCACTCAAGACCGTCGCGTACAGCAAGGGTTTTCTGATGGTGTCATCGAGCCCGCTGACACGCTCGTCGCATCATGCCGGAGAGGACTTCGCCCGTTTGCGCGCCGCTCGCGAGTCGCGGGCCGGCCGGTAACTCATGGCGACCAAGGCCATCACGCTCGGCATCCGCTTTGTCGTCGTCGCCGCGCTCTACGTCATCGTCACCAGCGTTTGGACCAGCAACGCCAAGGGCTGGGAAAGCCTCGCGGTGTTCGGCGACAGCATCGTTCTGGGGTTCGCTGCGATCCCGGCCTGGGGCGCCGCCGTCGCGATCAGCCAATTCATTCCACATCCTGTCACGCGACTGCTCGCGCACCCAATGCTGATGATCATCTTGTTCGTGATCGCGGCGATGATCGCGGGCCTGATCATCGATACGCCGCTCGCAGCGATGTCGCAGGACCTGCGGCCTTTTGTGGCGTTGATCGCAGTCATCGCAACAGCCGAGGCCATGCTCGGCTTTCTGCTGGAACGCCGGCTCGGCCACGCTCGCACCGCCTAAGCAATTCGATGCCTAACTTCACCAGCAAACGGCGAGTGAGGCATTCAGCCAGCAACATGTTCGAGCTTGTTGCCGATGTCGAACGCTATCCCGAATTCGTGCCGCTGTGCCGCGACCTCAAGGTGCGCCGGCGCGATGTCAGGGAGGAGGGCGTCGAGGTTCTGGTCGCCGACATGACCGTCGCTTACAAGCTGGTGCGCGAGTCGTTCCGCAGCCGCGTCACCCTGGAGCGGCCCAAATTGCAGATTTTGGTGGAGTATCTGGAAGGGCCGTTCAGCCATCTGGAAAACCGCTGGACGTTCCGTCCAACCGAGGAGAACGCCTGCGAGGTTGAATTCTTCATCGACTACGAGTTTCGCAGTCGCGTGCTGGGCGTGCTGATGGGCAGCATGTTCGATGCCGCGTTCCGCCGCTTCGCCGCCGCGTTCGAGCGGCGTGCCGATAAGGTTTACGGCCGCGCCTAGCTCACTTCTCGCTGCGCGGCGTTTTCTCCGCTTCCTGTTCGGCAAGTTCGGTCAGCATCGCGATCGCTTCCAGCACCGACTTGCGTCTCACCTCGCTGCGACCGATATCGCCGAACTTGCGCTCGCGATGGATCAAGCGGCCGCTGCGTGCGGCCGCGCCGAAATGAACCAAGCCGACGGGCTTTCCAGGCGTGGCGCCGGTCGGGCCGGCGATCCCGGTGATGGAAACCGCAAGGTCGACCTGGGCGTGCGCCAGCGTGCCTTGGACCATTGCTTCGGCGGTCTCGCGGCTCACCGCGCCATATTTTTCGATCGTCGTTGGCGGCACGCCGATCATCTCCTGCTTGGCTTCGTTCGTGTAGGTAACAAAACCGCGGTCGATCACCGCGGACGAGCCGGCAATGTTTGTAAGAGCCGCCGCCAGCAGGCCGCCGGTGCATGACTTCAGCGGTCGCGACCGTCAGATGTTTCTTTTTGCAAAGATCGAGAAGTTTCGTTGCCTTATCGTCCAGTTCTTCGTCCAACATCGCGCCAAACTCCGCGCCCGTGCTACCAGCTCCACGGCAGCCGGACGGTTGCGGTCGCCATGGCAACGATGCCTTCGCGCCGGCCCGTGAAACCCATTTCCTCGCTGGTGGTTGCCTTGATCGCGACCCGCTCCACCGCGATGCCGGCGATTTCCGCAATACGGGCGCGCATGGCGTCGCGATGCGGACCGACGCGCGGCGCCTCGCAAACAATGGTGACGTCGATATGCGCGACCCGGCCGCCGCGCTGCGTCACGCGATCGACTGCGAACTTGAGGAATTGATCGGACGATGCGCCCTTCCAGCGGGGATCGCTCGGCGGGAAATGCTTGCCGATGTCACCATCGGAGAGCGCCCCGAGGATCGCGTCGACGATCGCATGCAGGGCCACGTCGGCATCCGAATGGCCCACCACGCCGCGGTCATGCGGCACGCGCACGCCGCCCAGCATGATGTGGTCGCCGTCGCCGAAGGTGTGGACGTCGAACCCGCTGCCGACACGCAGGTCCGCGAGGCTCGCAATCCGCCGCGCCTCGGCGCGTGAGAAGTCGTCCTCAGTGGTCAGCTTGGTATTGCCCGGCTCGCCCGCAAACGACACCACCTTCAGGCCGGACCACTCGGCGAGCGCCGCATCGTCGCTGAAATCGTCGCGTCCGGCGGCCGCGGCCTTGCGGTGCGCGTCGAGCAGGACGGGGAAGGCAAACGCCTGGGGCGTCTGCACGCTGCGCAGCTCGGCGCGGTTGAGCGTGCCGGTGACGCGGCCGTCGGCGTCGACACGCTTGATCGTGTCAGTGACTTCGAGCCCGGGGATCGCCGCCCCGGTTACGCCGCAGGCTTTGATCGCGCGCGATACCAGCCCCGACGAGCAGAACGGCCGCGCGGCATCGTGCACCAGCACAATGTCCGGAGAATATTCGCTCAGCGCCTCGAGCCCGGCCCGCACGGACGCTTGCCGGGTCGCACCGCCGAACACAGGCGGCATAAGTTTGAGGCCCTTGGCAGCCGCCTCGTAAATGGTCACGTCATCGGGATGAATGACCGCCTGCACAGCTTTGATTTCACCATGCCAGGAGAACAGCGAAAGACTTGAACGGATGACTGGCTCTCCAGCCAACGCCCTGTATTGCTTGGGTAAATCCCCTCCGGCGCGGGTTCCGCGCCCAGCTGCCACAATGACCGCCGCGACCGAAGGTAGCATGTCCACTTTCGCCCCAAACGTGTGTTCCACCATGGCTTTAGCGCGTCGGACGGGTTGGGCAAACGGATTTCCACCGTCGCATAATTTGTTGCAATGCAGCACTTGCGCTGCGTTGCGATTTGGCTAAACTCTAAGCAGTTTCCGCGAAGCCTACTTTCTAGGCAAAATTGTGAACCATACGGCACGCAAGCGACCCGGATTACAGATCGGCGTCATCGCACTGCCGAACGCAGTGATTTTGGCGCCGATGACCGGCGTCACCGACGCACCGTTTCGCCGGCTGGTCTCGCGATTGGGGGCGGGGCTGGTGGTTTCCGAGATGACGGCCTGCGAACTGCTGGTCCAGGGCAGACCAGACGCCGTATTGCGCGCCGAAGGACAGGGCACCGGCATCCACGTGGTGCAACTCGCCGGCTGCGAGCCGCACTGGATGGCGGAGGGCACCCGGATCGCGCAGGACGCCGGCGCGCAGATCATCGACATCAACATGGGCTGCCCGTCGAAATACGTCGCAGTGAAGCAGTCCGGCTCCGCGCTGATGCGCGACCTCGATCATTCGCTCACCCTGATCGAGGCGACGGTCAGCGCCGCACGCGTTCCGGTCACGCTGAAGATGCGGCTTGGCTGGGACGACGCCAGTATCAATGCGCCGGAGCTAGCACGCCGCGCTGAAGCGGCGGGCGTGCGCATGGTCACCGTGCACGGTCGCACCCGCTGTCAGTTCTACAAAGGCACCGCGGACTGGACCGCGGTACGCGCCGTTCGTGAAGCGATCGCGATTCCGCTGGTCGTCAACGGCGACATCAGGAATTTCGACGACGCCGATGCGGCGCGCGCCGCTTCCGGCGCCAACGCCGTCATGGTCGGCCGCGCCGCGCAGGGTCGACCCTGGCTGCCCGGGCAGATCGCGCGCTATCTCGAGACTGGCCGTCGGGACGATGCGCCGCCGCTTAAGACGCAGCTCGTCCTGATCTCAACGCTCTACGAGGAGATGCTGGAGCATCACGGACTGCGCATCGGCCTGCGCCACGCCCGCAAGCATCTCGGCTGGGCGCTCGACGCCGCCGCGGCAAGCGCCGGCATCGCGCTTGACACCCTCAAGCGTTGGCGCGCCAACGTGCTGACCAGCGAGGACCCAGCCGCCGCGCGCAATCGGCTCACCGAGGCCTTCCAGGCGTTTGGAGCTGCGGCATGACCGACGCCGAATTGCGCGGATCGGAAGTGCCGGCGGGCGGACCGCCAGGGCTCTCGCTCGGCGCCGCCGACGCCGTGCTCAACGCGCTGCCGCTGCCGGTCATCATCGTTGCCAGCGACGGCAAGATCGCCGATGCCAACGTGGCGGCAGAGTCGTTCTTCGAACAGTCGGTGACGCACCTGCGCCGCCAGATGCTGCGCGAGCTGGTGCCATTCGGCAGTCCGCTGTTGTCGCTGGTCGATCAGGTGCGCAACCGCGGCGGCGCCGTCAACGAATACAAGGTCGACCTCTCGACACCGCGCAATCCCGGTGACCGTCTGGTCGATCTCTATGTCGCTCCTCTACCCGAACGGCCCGACCATGTCGTGGTCATGCTGCAGGAGCGCACCATCGCCGAGAAGATGGACCGCCAGCTCACCCACCGTGGCGCCGCGCGCTCGGTCAGCGCGCTCGCCGCCATGCTGGCGCACGAGATCAAGAACCCATTGTCCGGTATCCGCGGCGCGGCTCAGCTGCTCGAGCAGTCCGCCGGCGATGACGACCGCACGCTGACGCGCCTGATCTGCGATGAAGCCGACCGCATCGTGAAGCTGGTCGACCGTATGGAGGTATTCTCCGACGAACGGCCGGTCGAGCGCGAGCCGGTCAATATCCACGTCGTGCTGGAGCACGTCAAACGTCTGGCGCAGTCCGGCTTCGCGCGCGGCATCAAGTTTGTCGAGGTCTACGATCCGTCGCTGCCGCCGGTGCTGGCGAACCGCGACCAGCTGGTGCAGGTTTTCCTCAATCTGGTGAAAAATGCCGCGGAGGCGGTCCGCGAGGATGCGACCGACGGCGAAATCCAGATCACCACCGCGTTCCGTCCCGGCGTGCGCCTGTCGCTGCCGGGCTTGAAGACGCGTGTATCGCTGCCGCTCGAATTCTGCATCAAGGACAACGGGCCGGGCGTGCCCGAGGACCTGCTGCCTCATCTGTTCGATCCGTTCGTGACCACCAAGCCGACCGGCACGGGCCTTGGCCTCGCGCTCGCGGCCAAGATCGTCGGTGATCACGGCGGCATCATCGAATGCGAATCCCAGCCCCGACAGACCATCTTCCGGGTGCTGATGCCCATGTTCACTGGTGACGGCGCCGGGCCGGCACCCGCTCAAAGGACCTGAGAGGATCCCATGCCAGCGGGAAGCATTCTCGTCGCCGACGACGACGCCGCGATCAGGACAGTGCTCAACCAGGCGCTGTCGCGTGCCGGTTATGAGGTACGCTCCACCGGCAACGCTGCCACGTTGTGGCGCTGGGTCAGCCAGGGCGAGGGCGATCTCGTTATCACCGACGTGGTGATGCCGGACGAGAACGCGTTCGATCTGCTGCCGCGGATCAAGAAGCTGCGGCCGAACCTGCCCGTGCTCATCATGAGCGCGCAGAATACCTTCATGACCGCGATCCGCGCGTCGGAGCGCGGTGCCTACGAATATCTGCCGAAGCCGTTCGACCTCAAGGAGCTGATCGCGATCGTCGGACGCGCGCTCGCGGAGCCGAAGGAGCGTGCGCGGCCGGCCGGCAATCCGGAAGACCTGGAAGGTATTCCACTGGTGGGCCGCTCGGCGGCGATGCAGGAGATTTATCGTCTGGTCGCGCGCCTGATGCAGACCGACCTCACCGTCATGATCTCGGGCGAGTCCGGCACCGGCAAGGAGCTCGTCGCGCGCGCATTGCACGATTACGGCAAGCGCCGCTCTGGACAGTTTGTCGCCATCAACATGGCGGCAATCCCGCGCGACCTGATCGAATCCGAATTGTTCGGCCACGAGAAGGGCGCGTTCACCGGTGCCAATACCCGCAGCTCCGGTCGCTTCGAGCAGGCCGAAGGCGGCACGCTGTTCCTCGACGAGATCGGCGACATGCCGATGGAGGCGCAGACGCGGCTCCTGCGTGTGCTGCAGCAGGGCGAGTACACCACGGTCGGCGGGCGCACCGCGATCAAAAGCGACGTGCGCATCATCGCCGCCACCAACAAGGACCTGCGCATCCTGATCCAGCAGGGCCTGTTCCGCGAGGACCTTTTCTTCCGTCTCAACGTGGTGCCGCTGCGGCTGCCGCCGCTACGCGAGCGCACCGAGGATATTCCGGACCTGATCCGCCACTTCTTCACCCAGGCCGAGCGCGAAGGCCTGCCGGAGAAACAGATCGACCAGGCCGCCCTCGACCGGCTCAAGCGCTACCGTTGGCCCGGCAATGTGCGGGAACTTGAAAACCTGGCGCGCCGGCTAGCGGCGCTGTATCCGCAGGAGACCATCACGGCCGCGGTGATCGACACCGAACTCGCGCCGCCGGCCGCGACGGCAGCTGAACAGGCACCCGTCGAAGACAGCCTGATGTCCGCCGTCGAACGCAATCTGGCTCGCTATTTCTCCAGCTTCGACAACGGCTTGCCGCCGCCCGGCCTTTATCACCGCGTGCTGCGGGAGGTGGAATACCCGCTTTTGTCGGCAGCCCTGGCCGCGAGCCGCGGCAACCAGATCCGCGCCGCCGATCTCCTGGGTCTCAACCGCAACACGTTGCGCAAGAAGATCCGCGACCTCGATATCCAGGTCATTCGGACCAGCGGCTGATCCACATTCCTATCTGGTCTTGGCGCCGCGGAAATGTCGCAATCGGGCAACATTGTTGTATAAAAGCATCAGTGTGTTGCCTTAGCCGCGGGCATTGATCCCAGTCATCGGGTCATCGCCGCCCCCGGCTCCCCACCGCGCCCAGCGTCCAGGATCAGGGGTCTATGACCGCTGCCAGCGTCGAACCGGCCACGACAGCCGACCTGACTGCGCCCGCTCCAACGGCCGGACGGTCCATGCGCATCGTCGGTGCGATCGCGGCGAGCCTGGCGCTGCTGTCGGCCTTCATGACCTTCGTCGTGCTTGCCGATCTCACCCCGGTCGCACCGACGCACCGGGTCGTCGTCACGCTGCTTCTGATCAACGGCCTCACGGTGCTCATTCTGCTCAGCGTGATCGCCCGCGAAGTCTGGCAGGTGGTGCTGGCGCGCCGCCGCGGCCGCGCCGCCGCGCGGCTACACGTGCGCATCGTCGGCCTGTTTTCGGTGATTGCAGCGGTACCGGCGATCCTGGTCGCGATCGTCGCCAGCGTCACGCTCGATCGCGGCCTCGACCGGCTGTTCTCCACACGCACCAAGTCGGTGATCGAGAATTCAATGTACGTCGCGAACGCTTACCTTCGCGAACACGCTCAAACCATCCGCGGCGACATCATGGCGATGGCGATCGACACAAGCCGCGCCAAGGTATTGTTCGACCAGGACCGCGACCGCTTCCGCCAGTTCCTTATCGCGCAAGCCAAGGTGCGTGGGCTGTCCAGCGCCATGTTGGTCGACAACAACGCCGAGGTGATCGAGCGCGCCGACATAAAGGCCGAACACGATTCCATCATGCCGTCGGAGGGAGGCCTCGCGTCCACCACCGAAGCGGAACCGCGCATCGGTATCGTTTTCGAGGCCAACGCCGTGGCCGCCATGATCAAACTGCGCGGCTACGACAACGTCTATCTTCACGTGACGCGTCCGCTCGACCCACAGGTGGTCGCGCAACTGCGCGAAACGCAGGCGAGCGTCAGCGATTTTGCCAGTCTGGAGGCGCGGCGGCTCGGCGTCCAGCTCGCCTTTGCGCTGATGTACACGGTGATCGCACTGACGGTGCTGCTGTCGGCGGCGTGGCTTGGATTGAATTTTGCCAACCGCCTGGTGGCGCCGATCCGCCGCCTGATCGGCGCCGCCAATGTGGTCTCGACCGGCAACCTGCACATCCAGGTGCCGATCCAGCGCTCGGAGGGTGACCTCGCTCACCTCGGCGAGACTTTCAACAAAATGACCTATGAGCTGCGTACCCAGCGCGACGATATCGTGCGGGCACGCGATCTGATCGATCAACGGCGGCGCTTCACCGAGGCGGTGCTGGCGGGAGCAAGCGCCGGCGTGATCGGGGTCGACGCCGAGGGCCGCATCAGCATTCTCAACCGGTCCGCGGAACGATTGATTGGCCAGTCGCAGGCGGAAGCGTCAGGACGGCGGTTGACCGAGATCGTGCCTGAACTGAAAGAGATATTGGACAGCGCGCAAACGGGCGCCCAGCGCCTGGTCCAGGATCAGGTGACGATCCGCCGCGAGGGCCGCGAGCGCAATCTCCAGGTACGCGTCACCACCGAGCAGTCGGGCGATCCGGAGCACGGCTACGTGGTGACGCTCGACGACATCACCGAGCTGGTGCTGGCGCAGCGAACCTCAGCCTGGGCCGACGTTGCGCGGCGGATCGCGCACGAAATCAAGAACCCGCTGACGCCGATCCAGCTTTCCGCCGAGCGGCTGCGGCGCAAGTACGGCCGCACCATCACCGACGATCCGGCGGTGTTTCAGCAATGCACCGACACCATCATCAGGCAGGTCGACGACATCAAGCGTATGGTCGACGAGTTCTCCAAGTTCGCGCGCATGCCCAAGCCGGTGATGGCGGCCGAGGATGTGGCCGACACCGTGCGTCAGGTCGTATTCCTGATGCGGGTCGGCAACGCCGACGTCGAGATCGAGCTGGAAATTTCCGAGGATCCGATGCTGGCGCGCTTCGATCGCCGTCTGATTTCACAGGGCCTCACCAACATCATCAAGAACGCGACCGAAGCGACTGCAGCGATGCCGCCCGGCGAAATCGACAAGGGCCGCATTCGCGTGATCACCGCGCGCGACGGCGGCGACATCGTTATCGACGTGATCGACAACGGCGTCGGACTGCCGAAGGAAAACCGCAACCGGCTGCTTGAGCCTTACGTCACCACGCGAGAGAAGGGCACCGGCCTCGGTCTTGCCATCGTTGGGCGCATTCTGGAGGAACACGGCGGTGTCATCGAACTGCGCGACGCCGCCGACAAGTTTCCCGATCAGCGCGGTGCTTGGGTCCGGCTGCGGTTTGCGGCGGCGAAAGTCGCTGAGCCCGCAAACGCAGCGCCGTCCAAGGTCAAATCGAATGAGAGCCAATTGAGCACGACTATGAGCGGGCAATAATCATGGCGTCCGACATCCTCATCGTCGACGACGAAGCGGACATCTGCGAGCTGGTTTCCGGCCTGTTGCAAGACGAGGGCTACACCACGCGCACGGCGCGTGACAGCGACAGTGCGCTTGCCGCCGTCGCGAGCCGCCGGCCCAACCTGGTTTTCCTCGATATCTGGCTGCAAGGCAGCCGGCTCGACGGGCTGCAGCTCCTGGGCACGGTCAAGGAACAACACCCCGACCTACCGGTTGTGATGATCTCGGGCCACGGCAACATCGAGACGGCAGTCGCCGCGATCAAGCAAGGCGCCTACGATTTCATCGAGAAGCCGTTCAAGGCCGATCGGCTCATCCTGGTTGCCGACCGGGCGCTTGAAACTTCGCGGCTGCGACGCGAGGTCAAGGAGCTGAAAGCGCTGGGGCCGCTGCCATCCGGCATGGTCGGCCGCTCACCGTCGGTCAATGCGCTTCGCCAGACCATCGAAAAGGTCGCCCCAACCAACAGCCGCATCCTGATCGTGGGCCCCTCCGGAGCCGGCAAGGAGCTCACCGCGCGAACCCTGCACGGCCAGTCGTCGCGCGCCAATGGACCGTTCGTCGTCATCAACGCGGCGGCGATGACGCCGGACCGCATGGAGATCGAGCTGTTTGGCATCGAGCAGACCAACGGCTCGCAGGCGCGCAAGGTCGGCGCGCTGGAGGAGGCGCACGGCGGCACGCTGTTCATCGATGAGATCGCCGACATGCCGCGCGAAACGCAGAACAAGATTCTGCGCGTGCTGATCGATCAGACGTTCCAGCGGGTCGAGGGCTCGACCAAGGTCGCGGTCGACGTGCGGATCGTGTCGTCGACCAGCCGGAACATCGAGGCGGAGATCACCGCCGGGCGCTTCCGCGAAGACCTCTATCACCGGCTGTCGGTGGTGCCGATCCGGGTGCCGCCGCTGGCGGAGCGGCGCGAGGATATCCCCGACCTGGTGATCTATTTCATGGAGCAGATCTCGCAATCGACCGGGCTGCCGCAGCGCAAGATCGGCGCCGACGCCATGGCAGTGCTGCAATCGCATGATTGGCCGGGCAACGTCCGGCAGCTGCGCAACAACGTCGAGCGGCTGATGATCCTCGCCGGTGGCGATCCGAATGCGACGATCCACGCCAGCATGCTGCCGCAGGACGTGGGTTCGATGGTGCCGTCGATGCCCAACGGCAACGGTGGCGAGCAGCTCATGGGGTTGCCGCTGCGCGAGGCGCGCGAGCTTTTCGAGCGCGAGTATCTGCTCGCTCAGATCAGCCGGTTCGGCGGCAACATTTCGCGCACCGCCGAGTTCGTCGGCATGGAGCGCTCGGCGCTGCATCGCAAGCTCAAGGCGCTGGGCATCGGCTGATCTCAATCTGGAAAAGCGAATGTCACGCATCGCCTATGTCAACGGCCGCTATCTCCCGCTGCGCGAAGCCGTGGTGAACGTCGAGGATCGCGGCTATCAGTTCTCCGACGGCGTTTATGAAGTTTGCGAGGTGCGGGCAGGGCGCCTGATCGACGAACGACGCCACATGGAGCGGCTCGCCAGATCGCTCCGCGAGCTCAAGATCGCGGTGCCGATGACACCGAAGGCGCTCAGTGTGGTGTTTCACGAAGTCGTGCACCGCAATCGGATCCGCTGGGGCATCGTTTATCTGCAGATCAGCCGCGGCGTGGCGCGTCGCGATCATGCGTTCCCTGCACCCGGCACCGCGCCGAGCGTTGTCGTCACCGCGCGCAATCTCGACCTCGCCGCAGCTGAGAAGCTTGCCGCCGACGGCGTTGCCGTCATCACGCTGCCCGACAATCGCTGGGAGCGGGTCGATATCAAGTCGGTGTCGCTCTTGCCCAACGTGCTGGCCAAGCAGGCCGCGCGCGAGCAGGGTGCCCGCGAGGCCTGGTTTGTCGACAAGCAGGGGTATGTGACCGAAGGCTCCTCCAGCAACGCCTGGATCGTCACGCGGGATGGCAAACTGGTCACCCGGCACGTCGACCATGCCATCTTGAAGGGCATCACTCGGACCGTGGTGCTCGAAATGCTCGAAAGTCACGGGCTTAAGCTGGAAGAGCGCGGATTTTCGGTGGGAGAAGCGCAAGAAGCCCGGGAGGCCTTCATCACCTCCGCCAGCCAGATCGTGTTGCCAGTGGTGCGGATCGATGGCCGCCCGGTCGGCAATGGCGCGCCTGGTCTGGTCGCCACGGCGCTGCGGCGCGACTTCCACCGGCACGCCGAGGTCAGTTGAGCCGCACCTCCCACGAGGCAAAAAACTCCTGATTTTGCCAGGACTAACAGCAATTTTGGCTACCAACGCCGCGATCTTGTGCTTGCACCACCCGGAAACGTGCCATCTAATAGTGCTGCCCCAAGTCGGCCCGGCATAATTCCAAGAAACCGGCGGCTTGAGAACAACGTCTCGCGGCAGGGGTCCGCGAGCCATAACGGATCACGGCAATGGCAGCCGAACGCGCTCAAAACCTTCAAGACACGTTCCTCAATCACGTCCGCAAGAGCAAAGTGCCGCTCACCATTTTTCTGGTGAACGGCGTGAAACTTCAGGGCGTGGTGACCTGGTTCGATAATTTCTGCGTGCTGCTGCGCCGCGACGGCCACTCGCAGCTTGTCTACAAGCACGCCATATCCACGATCATGCCGGGTCATCCGATCCAGCTGTTTGAAGGCGCCGAGGAGGCGCCTGCCACGGAAAAGGTCTAGTTGGAACCGCGGCGCCGCGACGCACACAAGGATCGCCTGAGTCCATCGGGCTCGGGGACCGGGCGTGCGATTGTCATCGGCCCCTATCGGCGCCGGCCGCCCGCGCGACCGTCCTCCGCGCCACATGTCGAAAGCGACCGCGGCCCCGTGGCCCGGCTGGAAGAGGCGATCGGGCTCGCCCGTGCGATCGATCTCGACGTGGTCGACGTCGGCATCGTGCCGATTGGCAACATCCGGCCCGCGACCTACATCGGCAAAGGCAAGGTCGACGAGATCGCCGGCCTGGCGAAAAGCCTGGAGGCCGGCATCGTCGTGGTCGATTGCGCGCTCTCGCCAGTACAGCAGCGCAACCTGGAGAAGGCCTGGGGCGCCAAGGTGCTCGACCGCACCGGGCTCATTCTCGAAATCTTCGGCCGGCGCGCGCGCACCAAGGAGGGCGCGCTGCAGGTCGAGCTCGCGCATCTGACGTACCAGCGAACGCGGCTGGTGCGCTCGTGGACCCACCTGGAACGCCAGCGCGGCGGCTTCGGCTTCCTGGGCGGGCCCGGCGAGTCGCAGCTCGAAATCGACCGGCGTCTCATTGAAGAACGCATTCTGCGCATCGAGGCCGAACTCGAGCGGGTGAAGAAGCGGCGCAAGCTGCATCGCGACAGCCGAGCCCGGGTGCCGTATCCGATCGCGGCGCTGGTGGGTTACACCAACGCCGGCAAGTCGACGCTGTTCAACCGTCTGACCAAGGCGAGGGTGCTTGAAGCCGACATGCTGTTCGCGACGCTCGATCCGACGTTGCGAGCCGTCGCGCTGCCATCGGGCCTCAAGATCATCGTGTCCGACACGGTCGGCTTTATCTCAGACCTGCCGACCATGCTGGTCGCTGCGTTCCGCGCCACGCTGGAGGAGGTGATCGAAGCCGACGTCATCCTGCATGTGCGCGACGCCTCGCATGCGGATACCGAAGCCCAGTCCCATGACGTCGAGAACGTGCTGCGCGCGCTCGGCATCGAGACCGACAATGATGAGCGGCTCATCGAAGTCTGGAACAAGATCGACCAACTGGACATCAACGCTCGCACCGCTCTCTCCAATCTCGCCGATCGCAAGCCTGCGGCCCGCAGGCCTGTGCTGGTCTCGGCCTTGACCGGGGAGGGCGTCGACAAACTTGCCGATGCGATCCAGGCGCGGCTCGGCGCGCGGCGCATCGTGCTCGACCTGACGCTTGACCCGGCCGACGGCGCCGGGGTGAGCTGGCTGCACCGTCACACCGAGGTGATGGGGAAATCGCTCAACGCGGACAATGGGCTGGCCATGACGGTGCGGGTCGATCCGGCCAAGGCGGCAACGGTACAGGCCCGGTTCGGCGGCGCCCGCAAGGCCAGCTAACTACCTTCCTGCGCCTTCGCGGCGTCCCACAGCGCGTCCATTTCGGCCAGCGTCGAGTCCTGTGGGGTCTTGCCCTTCGCGGCCAACGCGCGCTCGATCTCGCCGAACCGCCGCTCGAATTTGAGGTTGGCCGCGCGCAGCATGGCCTCAGGATCGGCGTCGAGATGCCGCGCCAGATTGACCACCGCGAACAGCAGGTCGCCGACCTCGCCCCCGCTGTTCTCGCCGCCGGCCTTGATTTCAGCTTCGATCTCGTCGGCTTCCTCGCGGATCTTGGCGAGCACGGCCAGCGGATCGTTCCAGTCGAAGCCAACCTTGCCGGCCTTGGCCTGCAGCTTGAGCGCGCGGGTGAGCGCGGGCAGGGCGACCGGCACACCCGCCAGGGCCTTCGTTTGTTCGGCCGACGGTGGACGCTGCGCCTTCTCTTCGCTCTTGATGCGATCCCAGAGGACCTTCACTTCGTCCGGCGTCGCCCCGCGTGCCTCGCCGAACACATGGGGGTGCCTGCGCAGCAGTTTTTCGGTGATCGCCGCAACCACATCGCCGAAATCGAACGCGCCTTGCTCCTGCGCCATCCGGGCATGGAACACGACCTGCAGCAGCAGATCGCCCAATTCCTCACGCAAATCGTCAAGATCGTTCCGGGCAATTGCGTCGGCGACCTCATAGGCCTCTTCCAGCGTGTAGGGCGCAATGGTCGCGAAGTTCTGTTCGAGGTCCCATGGACAGCCGCTGCCCGGCGTACGCAGCGCCGCCATGATCTCGATCAACCGTGCAATATCGCGGGATGGTTTCAAGCGGGCCTCGGATGCAGTTCGACGCTAACAGAGGCGAGATGCCCAGGGTGCCACGAATCGCCTAGAGAACGCGGCCCATGGGCTCAATCCACAGACCTCCGGTCTCCAATCTGGCTTTGGCGCTCGCGCAGGCCGGCGGACTCAAGTTGTTCGTCGAAACCGGCACATTCCAGGGCGATTCCTTGCGCTGGGCTTCGCAACACTTCGAGCGGGTGTGGACGGTCGAAATCAACGCGCAGTACCAGGCCGAGGCCCATGCCAAGGTTGGACCGCTGCCGAACGTGGAATTCGTCCTGGGCAACTCTGCCGAGCAGCTCGGGCGCATTTGCACCAATCTGCCGGGCCCGGCGCTGTTCTGGCTCGACGCGCATGCCGGAGCCGGGCACTTCGACGATGCCGACAATTGCCCGTTGACCGCCGAACTCGAGGCCTGCTTGGTGCGGAGCAAGACCGAGCATTGCTTTCTTGTCGACGATGCGCGGGCTTTTGTAGCGCCGCCACCGCCGCCGTTCGACTACAAAAAATGGCCGAGTCTGGAGGACGTTATGGCGGTGGTGCTGCGCCGCGGCGGCTACCACGTCGCCGTCATCAGCGACGTGATAGCCGTGGTGCCAATCCGGCTGCGCGATGTGGTGGCGCAATACACATTCCAGGTCCGGCCTCGGATTTAGGGCCAGACCTGGAACCGGGCAGGGTGCCTAGTGCCCCTCGCTGTCCGCGGTCCGGCCTGCCTCGAACAGGAACCAGAGCCGCTTTTCGGCCTCGTCGATCCACACTTCGATCAGGCTGGCGGTGGCGACATCCTCGTGGTCGTCGCAGATGCCGTGGGCGTCGCGCATGAAGGCCACGATCTTCTTGTGGTCGTTCATGAGCTCCCGGAGCATCTCGGACGGGCTAACATAATCGTCCTCATTGTCGTCGATGGTCTGGGTCTTCGAAATCTGGCCGATCGACTTGAGAGTTACGCCCCCGATCTTGCGGACCCGTTCAGCTACATCGTCGGTGTTGGCCAGGATGGCCGCGGCTTGTTCGTCGAACAGCAGATGGTAGTCGCGGAAATGCGGGCCGCTGACGTGCCAGTGGAAGTTCTTGGTCTTGAGGTAGAGCGCGTAGCTGTCGGCCAGGATGGTGTTCAGCGCCTCCGAAACGGCCGTCACGGCCTCCGGGGACAGGTCGGTCGGGGTATCCAATGCAGCAGCCGGTTTATGGCGCGGCTTGAGCTTCGTCACCTTGCTCACGAGTCACCTCGAAAATTGGGTTTGCGGGAAACCGAGCGGATGGGGTGCGCCAAAGCAGGAGGCGCGACCGTCGCGCCGATAATGCGCCAAAGGCGCATACGTTCCGTGACAAGAAAATTCGCATAAGACATATTATGGAATATTTATGGGCGCAGATTGCCAAGATTGAGAGCTCGGAGCCAGGACATTGAAATCCCGAGTTCATTCCAGGAATTGATCGGATATCGACCAAGCGCTTGCGGGGATGCAAAACATCATCAATTACAGACAATTGTATTCGTTATCGTACAGCGAATATCAGGGGCCTCAGATTTCACTTTAATATGATCCGCAAGCCATCAAAAGCCGGCTCGACGTGCGGCGGCAGGCGACGGCGAAGCTCTTCAAAATCGAGATCGCAGTGCAGGTTGGTCAAAATCGCGCGGGTGGGCCTTAGTCGCTCGATCCAGGCGAGCGCGCCGTCCACATTGAGATGGCTCGGATGCGGCGTGTAGCGCAGCGCGTCGATGATCCAGACGTCCAATCCGGCAAGAAGCTCAACACTCGGCGCCGGCAGCCCGCTGAGGTCGCAGCTGTAGGCGAGACCGCCGAACCGGAACCCGAGCGAGGGGATGTCGCCGTGCTGCTGCAAGACCGGCATCGCCGTAATAGGGCCGCCCTCCCCGGTAATCGGAATTGGTCGGCCTTGCTCGATCCGGTGCTCGGTCATGATGGGCGGGTATTCGCTCCCAATCGGCGCCTCGAAGCAGTAAGCGAACCGACCCCTGAGATCCCGCGAGGTCGGCTCGTCCATATAGGCGTCGACCCGGCGGCGCTTCTTGACGAACAGCGGCCGCAGGTCGTCGATGCCGTGGATATGGTCGGCATGCGGATGGGTGAACAGCACGCCATCGACCCAGTCCACGTCGGCGTCGAGCAGCTGCTCGCGCAGGTCGGGCGAGGTGTCGACCAGGACCCGCGTCACGCCCGCCGGCGCGCGCCGCTCCACCAGCAGCGAGGTGCGGCGGCGCCGGTTCTTCGGATTTGATGGATCGCAGGCGCCCCAGCCGAGCGCCGGCGCGCGGCACCCCCATCGACGATCCGCACCCTAAAATCGTGAACGTCAGCGTCATGCCGCCGCTACCCCGGCCGGGCGCGGAACCTTGCTGAACAGCTGGAAGAAGTTCCTCGTAGTCTGGAGAGCAACCTCCTCCAGGCTTATGCCGCGCACGTCCGCGAGGACGCGCGCCGTCTCCACAACGTAAGCCGGCTCGCAGCGCTTGCCGCGGAACTTGCCCGGCGCGAGGTAGGGCGAGTCCGTCTCGACCAAAATGCGATCGGCAGGCAGCGCCGCGGCGATGGCGCGCAGCTCGTCGGACTTCTTGAAGGTGAGAATGCCGGTGAACGACACATAATGGCCGAGCTCGATGCCGGTGAAGGCGAGGTCGCGTCCGCCGGTGAAGCAGTGCAGCACGGCCTTGAAGGCCCCCTGCTTCGTCTCCTCCCGCAGGATCGCCGCAACGTCATCGTCGGCCTCCCGGGCATGGATCACCAGCGGCAGGCCGCTCTCGCGCGCCGCCGCGATGTGGGCGCGAAACCCCTGCTCCTGCGCCTCGCGCGGGCTGTTGTCGTAGTGGTAGTCGAGCCCCGCTTCGCCGATCGCCACCACCTTGGGATGGCGGCTGCGCGCCACCAGATCCGCGGCCGCAATATCCAGCTCCTCGTGGGCGTGATGCGGGTGGGTGCCGACCGAGCAATAGACATCGGGAAAACGCTCCGCGATCGCCAGCAATCCATCCAGCCGGCGTACCCGCGTCGAGATCGTGACCATGCGGCCGACCCCGGCCGCACGGGCGCGGCCGACCACCCCTTCGAGGTCGTTTTGGAAGTCCGGAAAATCCAGATGACAGTGGCTGTCCACCAAGAAAAAAGGCGATGCAGACGCCCTTGTGTCGTGTTCGGCTGGCATGAGCGGGTCGGACCGGCCCTTCCTGGATTGGGATGGTCGATAGCCCTACACTCAATTGGAGCCAGGTCGCCACCCCTTCGATGGTGCGGAAACGTGAAGCTGCTCGGATCAATTGTCCTGACAGTTGGTCTGGCCACGGTTGCGTGGGCTCAAGAGCCTGTCCCGAAACAGCCCTCAACGTCCGCCCCGCAAGCTGGGCAGCCCAGCACGGTTGAAAGCGAGGTCAAGGCCAGGGCCGGCCGGGACACCCGCCTGCAGGTCTTTCTCAACGTGCGCCCGGACTGCACCTCGGGGCCGCTGCCGACCGTCCGCCTGGTAACACCGCCGGCGAGCGGCACCGTGACGGTCAGACGGGGCAAGTTAGGCGCCACCAACATCAAGCAATGCTTGGCGATGGAGGTGCCCGCGCTCGTCGCAATCTACCGTTCGCCGGCAGATTTCGAGGGCAGTGTCACGATCGTCCTGGAGGTGCGCCCGTTCGAGGGCGCGCCGCAGCTGCGCCGCTTCACCGTCAGCGTGAGCAAGGCGCGACAGCGGCCGTAGCATTTAGGCTAGGTCTTCGCGGCCGCGTCGGGCTCGACATAGCGCGGGAACACCGGCGCCGGCGGCGGCAGCGCCGTGCCGGGCGCCAGCCGTTTGTCCGCCGCCGAGCATCGAGAAATCCCGCTCCGTCGCCGGCACGCCGAGCAGGTCGAGCAGCTTGCCGGCCGAACCCGGCATGAACGGCTGGCACAGGATCGCGACCTGCCGGATTACCTCGGCGGTGACATAGAGCACCGTGCCCTGCTTGGCCGGATCGGTCTTGGCGAGCGCCCAGGGCGCTTCGCCCGCGAAATAGCGGTTGGCGTCGGCGACCACAGCCCACACCGCATTGAGCACCAGATGGAGCTGCTGCGTCTTCATGTGCTCGCGCGCCGCGGCGATCATCGCGTCGGCGGCGGCGAGGATCGCCTTATCGGCGTCGCTGAACGCGCCTGGCGTCGGCAGCACGCCGCCCAACTGCTTGCCGATCATGGTCAGCGATCGCTGCGCCAGATTGCCGAGATCGTTGGCGAGGTCGGCGTTGATGCGGTTGATGATCGCCTCGTGGCTGTAGTTGCCGTCCTGGCCGAACGGCACCTCGCGCAGGAAGAAATAGCGGAACTGGTCGACGCCATAGGCATCCGCCAGATCGAACGGATCGATCACGTTGCCGACCGACTTCGACATTTTCTCGCCGCGGTTGAACAGGAAGCCATGCGAGAAGATGTGGCGCGGCACCTCGATGCCGGCCGACATCAGGAACGCCGGCCAATAGACCGCGTGGAAGCGCACGATGTCCTTGCCGATTACATGCAGATCGGCCGGCCAATAGCGCTTGAACGTGTCGCTGTCGTCGTCGGGGAATCCGGCGGCGGTGATGTAATTGGTCAGCGCATCGACCCACACATACATGATGTGCTTGGGATTGCCGGGCACTTTGACGCCCCAGTCGAACGTGGTGCGCGAGATCGACAGGTCCTGCAGGCCGCCTTTCACGAAGCTCGCGACTTCGTTCAGCCGCTCCTTCGGCAGCACGTAGTCGGGCCGCTCGTAAAGCTTGAGCAGCTTTTCCTGGTAGGCTGAAAGCTTGAAGAAATAGCTTTCCTCCTCCACCCATTCGACCGGCGTCCCGGTCTTGGTGGCGAGGCGGACCTTGTGTTCATTGAGATGGGTCTCGCTCTCGGCGTAGTACGCCTCGTCGCGCACCGAGTACCAGCCGGCGTACTTGTCGAGATAGACGTCGCCGTTCTTTTCCATCCGCTCCCAGATCGCCTGCGAGGCGCGGTGATGGCGGTCCTCGGTGGTGCGAATGAAATCGTCGTTCGAGCAGTTCAGACGCTCGACCATGGCGCGGAAACGCAGCACATTGCGATCCACCAGCTCGCGCGCGGTGATGCCCTCCTTGGTCGCGGTCTGCTGGATTTTGGAGCCGTGCTCGTCGGTGCCGGTCAGGAAGAACACGTCATAGCCATCGAGCCGCTTGAAGCGGGCGATGGTGTCGGTCGCGATCACCTCATAGGCGTGCCCGATATGCGGCGGCCCGTTGGGATAGGAAATCGCAGTGGTGACGTAATAGCGGGGCTGTTCGGGCATAGATCACGAATTCTTGGCGTTCCGTAGGTATCAACCGGGTGCGGCCTCGGCAAGCGCGAGCAGCCCGTTAAGTTGGGCAGAATATCAGCACCGGAGCGGCCCATGCTGAAGCTGTACAACGCACCGCACTCCACCTGCTCGCAGAAGGTCCGTATTTGCCTGCACGAGAAGGGCCTTGCCTTCGAGGACATCAAGCTCGATCTCGGCAAGGCCAAGGACCAGCTCAAGCCTGAATATCTGAAACTCAATCCCAACGGCGTGGTGCCGACGCTGGTGGACGACGACGATATCATCATCGATTCCAGCGTGATCTGCGAATATCTGGACGAAAAATACCCGTCACCCAAACTCACTCCGGACGACGTCGTCGAGCGCGCCAAAATGCGCGCGTGGATGCGGTACCTCGAGGAAGTGCCGACCGTGGCGGTGCGGGTGCCTTCGTTCAACATGGGCTTCCTGCCGCGTTTCGCGGGGCTCGATGACGAGCGCTTCCGTGCCGAACAGTCGGACGTGCGGCCAATCCGCAAACACTTCTATCGTCGCATGACGCAAACCGGTTTCAAACGCGCCGACTCGAGTGTTAGAGAGCGCGTCCGGCATTCCGGCAAACCTATTACTCCGGCACGCGAATGTCGGAGACCTATCAGCTGCAGCCCGCAATCGTCGATTGACGAAAACGGTCACCGCCGCGCCGCCTCTGCGAGCGCGCCAAACACCGAAAACACAAACGGCTTGCGGTCGAGATTGTACTCGCCGGCGTCGCGCCCGGCGTGATTAACCTGATCCCACGCCTCGGCAATCCGCGCCATACGCCGGCTGTCGGCGGGAAGCACTGGCGAATTGCGCGCTGAGCCAGGAATTGACCGTATCCATGAACGCCGAAAGCGGCGCCATGTCGGTGCCGGCGATCTTGTCGCCGAGCGCATGCAGCGCTCGCTGATCGACCTGCGGCAGGCTGTCGAGCAGACCGATGATGCGCTGGCGCAGCTCCAGGCCGGGTCCTTCGAGCAGCGTCAGCGCGCGCGCAACCGAGCCGTCGGCCGCTTGCGCCGCGGCAAGAACCTCAGCTTGGTCGGCATCTTCGCCTAACGTGGCAGCCGCCGCGCGGACGATGTCGTCGACCGGCAGCGGGCGCAGCATCAACGTGCGGCAGCGCGACCGGATGGTGGGCAGGACACGGCCGGGCGATTGCGTGATCAGCAGCAACAGCGAGCGCGGCGGCGGCTCCTCCAGCACCTTGAGGAGCGCGTTCTCGCCGGCAGCCTCGAGCTCGTCCACGGTGTCCACGATCGCGATCCGCCAACCGCCCTCCCCGGCGGTCGAGCCGAAAAACGAAACCGTGCGCCGCACATCATCGACGCGGATGGTGGTGAACAGCCGGCCGGTCTTTTCGTTGAAGATGCGCTCCAGCGTGAGCAGATCGGTGTGCGACTGGCTGGCGACGCGGCGCGCTACCGGCTTGTCGGCCGGCACCGCCAGCGAGGTCGCCTTTTGCACCGCAGGCGCAGCCGGGTCGGGGTGCGCCAGCACGAATTTCGCCATGCGATAGGCCAAGGTCGCCTTGCCGATACCGGGCTCGCCGCCGATCAGCCAGGCGTGAGCAATACGCCCACCACGATAGGCATCGAGCAGCACCTGCTCGGCTTCGGCATGACCGAACAACTCCGCGGTTTCGCGCGGGTGCGGCAGCGCGTCAGCGTCTTCCAAGTCTTTGGCCGGACTCAAGCGCAGCTCTCCTTTCGTGCTTCCCTCTATAATGGCCGTGGTTGCCAGGCGCCATCAGGCTTTGCGGGGGAACCATTGCGGCGAAGTACAGACAAAATCCTCACCACTCATGCCGGCAGCCTGCCGGACCCGGAGGGACTGGGCCGCCACGACGCTGGCGCGGGCGTGCGCGGCCCGGTGGAAGACATCGTGCGGCAGCAGCGCGAGATCGGCCTCGACATTATCAACGAGGGCGAGTGGACCAAGGGCGGCGATTGGCTGGCCTACGTCGAGGAACGCTTCTCCGGCTTCGAGCAACGCCCGCCCAAAGGCTTGCCGGTGCTGCTACAGGGCAAGGACCGCGAGGACTTTGCGGATTTCTACCGCTACGCCTCCGAGCGGGGCACGCTCTACTACACGCCGGGCGAAGCAACCAAGCGATCGACCCGGCCGCACTGGGCCTGCACGGGGCCGATCACCTATCGGGGAACCACTGCCCTGCAGCAGGAGATCGAGGCGTTTGCCGCGGTGGTGGAGCCCGCCGACGCATTTCTGACCAGCACGTCGCCGGCTAGTCTCGAGCCCTATCGCGAAAACGAGTTCTACAAGACCGAGGAAGAGTTCGTATTCGCGATCGCGGAGGCGATGCGAACCGAATACGAGGCGATCGCGCAAGCCGGGTTTATCCTTCAGGTCGACGACGCCTGGCTGCCTGCAATGTGGGATCGCATCGGCATAGCGATGGGTCTCGACGCGTTCCGCCGCCGCTGCCTGGCGCGCGTGGAGGCGCTCAACCATGCGCTGCGCAACGTCCCCGAAGACCGCGTGCGCTATCATCTATGTTGGGGCAGCTGGCACGGCCCGCACGCCCATGATCTCGAGATGGTCCACATCGTGGACATCATGCTGCGCGTGAAGGCGCAGGCCTATCTGTTCGAGGCCGCCAACGCCCGCCATGAGCACGAATACGCGGTGTGGGAGAGCGTGAAGCTACCTCCCGGCAAGATCCTCGTGCCCGGCGTGGTCACCCACTCGACCGACATCGTGGAGCACCCCGAGCTCGTCTCTCAACGCCTGCAGCGGTTCGCCCGGCTGGTGGGCCGCGACAACGTGATGGCCGGGACCGATTGCGGCTTCGGCGGCCGCTCGCACCCGCAAATCGCGTGGGCCAAGCTCAAGGCGCTGGTGGAAGGCGCCGAACGCGCGACCAAGGCCCTCTAGAACGTCGCAGCGACCTACCGCTCCAGCAATTCCTCGCGCAGAATTTCGAGCTCCAGCCACTTTTCCTCCGCCCCAGTCAATTCAGACTGGGCATCGACCAGTGCGCTCGAAGCGTCATCGAACGCCTTACGGTCATTCGCATAGAGGTTCGGATCGGCAAGACGTTGCTGCAACATCCCGATCTTGGACTGCAGCGCAGCCATCGCGCCCGGCAACGTTTCGAGCGCGTGCTTTTCGTGGAAGCTCAGCCGCCGCTTGCGTTCGGGCGCGGTTGGTACGGCGGCCGGCTTCGCGGATTTTACCGGGCTGGCAGCAGCCTTGATCGCCGCACGGCTGAGATCGCCGCCGCGTTGCGTCTGCATGTCGGAATAGCCGCCCGCATACTCCACCCACCGGCCCTCGCCTTCCGGCGCGATCACGGCCGACACCAGCCGATCCAGAAAATCGCGATCATGGCTGATCAGCAGCACGGTGCCCGCGTAGTCCCCCAGCATTTCCTCGAGGACGTCCAGGGTTTCGAGGTCGAGATCGTTGGTCGGCTCGTCCAGGACCAGGACATTGGATGGCCTGGCCAGCGCCTGCGCCAGCATGAGCCGGCCGCGCTCGCCCCCGGACAACCTGCTGAGCGGTGTCCGCGCCTGCTCCGGCTGGAATAGAAAGTCCTTCATGTAGCCGATCACGTGGCGCTGCTGCTCGCCCACGAGAACATGGTCGCCGCGGCCGCGCGTCAAGGCCTCTGCCAATGTGGTGTCGGGATCGAGCCGTTCGCGATGCTGGTCCAGCGTTGCCATCGCAAGGTTGGCGCCAAGCTGCACCGAGCCCTCGTCAGGAGCCAGCATGCCGGTCAGCAGGCCGGCGAGAGTCGTCTTGCCGCTGCCGTTCGGGCCGACAATGCCGATCCGGTCACCGCGTTGGATGCGCGTCGAGAAATCGCGAACCACCGCGCGCCCGCCGTAAGACTTGCTCATATTTTTGGCTTCGATGACCAGCTTGCCGGAGTTGTCCGCCGCTGCCGCCGCCAGGGTCGCACCGCCTAAAGCGCCGCGATAGTTGCGGCGCGCTTCGCGCAACGCATGCAGGTTGGACAGCCGCTTGACGTTGCGTTTACGCCGCGCGGTGACGCCATAGCGCAACCAGTGCTCCTCGGCGACGATCTTACGATCGAGCTTGTGCTGTTCGACCTCCTCCTCCGCCAGCACCTGATCCCGCCACTCCTCGAACGCCGAAAACCCGCGTTCGATGCGTCGCGTCCGGCCACGGTCGAGCCAGACCGTGCTGCGCGACAGGTTGGACAGGAACCGGCGGTCGTGACTGATCATGACCAGCGCGGTGCGAAGTCCATCGAGTTCACGCTCGAGCCATTCGATGGTTGCGAGATCGAGATGGTTGGTCGGCTCATCGAGCAGCAGGATGTCCGGCGCCGGCGCAAGGACCCGCGCCAGCGCCGCCCGACGCGCTTCACCGCCTGACAATTGCGCCGGGCTCTCGCTTCCGGTCAGACCGAGTTGTTGCAGGAGATAGCGCACCTGATGCCCGTCGTCATTCGCCCCGAGCCCGGCTTCGACATAGGCGAGCGTCGTGGCCGAGTCGGAAAAGTCAGGCTCCTGCGGAAGATACTGGATCGTCGCACCCGGCTGCGTGAACCGCGTGCCGTGATCGGGAACAATCAGACCCGCCGCGATCTTGAGCAATGTCGATTTGCCCGACCCGTTGCGGCCGACCAGACAGACGCGCTCACCGGCCGAGACGGACAACTCCGCCGCGGTCAGCAGCGGCGTGCCGCCAAAGGTCAGCGCAATGTCCTTGAGTTGGATAAGCGGCGGCGCCATTTCGGTGCTTACGACGTCACATCGGCCAGGCTCGCGGGCGCGGTCGACGGATCGAAGCGCTCGTTGACCACGCGCCAGATCTGCTCGGCGACCTCGTCCTTTGGCGAGGTGGCATCGATCAGCACACAGCGCTCCGGCTCGCTCGCCGCCACCATCAGGAAACCGTCGCGCAGCTTTTCGTGGAAGGCGAGCGCCTCGTCCTCGAAGCGGTCGGCATCCGAATTGCCACGACGCTTGGCCGCGCGCTGCATCCCCTGGGCAGCCGGCGCATCGAGAATGAAGGTCAGGTCGGGCTTGGTGTCACCGACCACGATGCGTTCCAGGGCGCGGATCGAGCGTGCATCCACGTTACCGGCCACGCCCTGATAGACGCGTGTGGAATCAGCAAAGCGATCGCAGATCACCCAGACGCCGCGCTCCAGCGCCGGGCGTATCACGGTGTTGAGATGATCGTTGCGCGCCGCCGCGAACAGCACGGCTTCGGCCTCGGGGCCGAGCGGCTTGGCAACGCCCGACAGGATGACATAGCGAATGATCTCGGCGCCCACCGAGCCGCCCGGCTCGCGGGTCTGGTGGACCCCGACGCCGAACGACCGCAGCCGCTCGGCGAGCCGCGTCGCATGCGTCGACTTGCCGGTGCCCTCACCGCCCTCGAAGGTAATAAAGCGTCCGCGCATCCGCTCAGGCCTCGTACTACCCCGCAGTCAGTACGAAATGCCGCGGCCAAGCGCCACCCCGAGCGAGTTTCGGACTTGGGGACATCGTGCCAAATCAAAGCTTGCCGACGCCGGCGCGGAACACACCGATGACCAATTCGGTCGCAGCATCAAACGCCCGCTGCGCGGTGTTGCCGCTGCCGACGTCTTCGGCGGCCTGCAGCGGCACCTCCAGCGCGACCGCTTCGTTGCGCCAGACCTGGAGCCTGCCGATCGGCTGACCCTGCTGCACCGGGGCCCGCACCGGGCCGGTGTAGATCATCTTGGCGGTGATGCGATCGGACACGCCGCGCGGCACCATCAGGTTGATCGGCCCCTTGCCGGTCAGCGGCACGCTGCCCTTGGCGCCGCCGTAGACCTTGGCGTTGGCCACGGTCTGCCCCTCCGCAAACAGCACCCGCGTCTCGAAGCCCTTGAAGCCCCATTCGAGAATCTTCCTGGCCTCGTCGGCGCGCTCCTTTTCGTGCTTGGCGCCGTTGACCACCACGATCAAGCGCAGCCCGTTCTGCACCGCCGAGCCGGCCAGCCCGTAGCCCGCCTCCTTGGTGAAGCCGGTCTTGAGCCCGTCGGCCCCGATGTTCATGGCGAGCAGCGGGTTGCGGTTCTGCTGGCGGATCTTGTTCCAGGTGAACTCGCGCTCGCCATAGAGCTTGTACTGTTCGGGATAGGTCCGGATGATGTGCTGCGCGAGCTTCGCGAGCTCGCGCACGGTGACGCGCTGATCCGGATCGGGCAACCCGGTCGAGTTGGTGAAGTTCGACTTATCGAGGCCGAGCTCACGCGCGCGGTCGTTCATCAGCCGCGCGAAGGCGGCTTCGTTGCCGGCGATTGCTTCGGCGAGCACGATGCAGGCGTCGTTGCCGGAATGGATCACGACGCCGCTGAGCAAGTCGCTCACCTTGATGCGGCTGTGCACCGCCGCATACATGGTCGAGCCGCCGGACGGCGCACCGCCCTTGCGCCAGGCGTTTGCGCTGACGACGAACTCCTCGTCGAGCTTGATGTTGCCGAGCGCGATCTGATCGAACACGACCTCCGCGGTCATCAGCTTGGCGAGGCTGGCGGGGGCGATGAGCTGGTCGGCCGCCTTTTCGAACAGGATCGTGCCGGTCTCGGCCTCGATCAGAATCGCGTAGGGGATCGATGTTTGAAATCCGCCGTGGGACGGTGCCGGCGCGGCAGACGCGGTGACCAGCCCGGCGAAGTATCCGGCGGCCGCCAGCGATCTGAGCCAATGGTGCCGCGACATGAAAGCTTGGTCGCCTCTCCTACGCCGACGACTTAGCAAGCCTTCAGGGGCAAGAAAATGGCCGGCGGGCGCCGTCGCTAGTAGATGCCGCGGCCGGTGATGACACTGTCAAAGCGGGGCGCAAAGGCCGATACCGGCTCGGTGCGTGCCGACGCCGGTGCGCCGGCGGCTGCCGGGCCGAAGCGGGACTCGAACGACGTTGGCGCCTCCGCGACGGGGGCTTGCTGAGACCGCGCCGAGACGGAGGCAGCGGAGGCGGTCGTATAGGCCGGCGCCACAGGGCGCGCCACCGTTTCCGGCGCGGCCGCTGGCGCGCGCCGTACCGGACGAACCGGCGGCTCGGCGGCGCGCTCCCGCGCCGGCTCGGCGTCGGTTCGCACCGTCGGCTTGGGGTCGAAGTACTCCGACATGAACGGCCGGCTCGGTTTCGGCGGCGGCGCCGCCGCCACCATCGTCCCCGGACCCGGCGCCTGCGTACCCGTGCGCAGCGTTGCCGCGAGCTTGTCGTCGTCGGAGCCCTCGAGTGCAGCGCGGCCGACGTATTCAACGCGCACCCGCGTGACGCCGAATTGGTGGAAATCGAGCAGCTTCGCCGCACGCACCGAAACGTCGATCACGCGGTTCTCATGATAGGGACCGCGGTCGTTGACGCGCACGATGAGGGATTTCTGGTTGCGCAGGTTGGTCACCCGCACATAGCTCGGAATCGGCAGCGTCGGATGCGCCGCCGAAACGGAGTTCATGTCGAACACTTCGCCGTTTGCGGTCTGCCGGCCGTGGAATTCGTCGCCGTACCATGACGCCATGCCCTGCGCGTCATAGTTGACGTTCTCTTCGGGGACGTAGGTGCGACCGGCGACCTGATAGGGCTTGCCGACCCGATAGGTGCCGCCGCCCTTCGGCACCGGCTCGCCGGACTCGACCACCCGGCGGCTCGCCGCCACCCCGTATTTCGGGTCGACGTTGGACCTGCCGCAATTGGCGACGGCCAACGCGCAGACCACGGCCGCGCCGATCTGCACGACCCGGATCATCCCCGCCGGCACGCAATGCCGCCCCATCCAGCCCTCAAAAAACTACGCGGGCGCCCCAAAAACTGGCCGCCCATCCCCAATCTACTGAGCCGGTATCATACCCTGGTCAAAACCCGGCGGAAATGGGCCTGGGGACCGTCCAAACAAAAGGCAGGGTAAACAGATGGTTGCCGCGGCGCAGGCAGAGCCGCCCCGTCACTCTTCGTCGTGAACTTCGTGAACCGGCACCATGTTGCGTAGCGTGCCGCTGGCCAACGTGATCTTGCGCCGTCCGGCCTGGTTCGGCGTGAGCCGCGGCGCCTCCGGGGCTTCGCGCGATTTCGCGAACAGTGCGGCGCCGGCATGCCCGCCGTAACGCGCGAGATCGTCCTCGCCGCAGGTTGCGGCAATGGCCAAGCCGATCGATGCAAGGTGAGCGCGACGGTAGCAGTACATCGCCAGCATGCCGCGCAGTGTTGGAGGCACCGTCGCGATCAGCTCATTCAGTCCGTGCGAACTTGCGCGATACATCTCGCCAAGCACGTCCTCGGAAACGGGACAAGGCTCGTCTTCGAACATTCGACGTTCAGGCAGCATCGAATCCCCCGCAGTGAATGCGCACCGCAGGACCTTCGGCGAAATCGGGTTAATGGCGCGTTAACCCTGCACGACTGTGCACAGGTTCGATCGAATTTGATCGCGCGGCGTAACCGTTAGGCCACGCGATCCTTCTCGGCTTCGGCAATGCAGAGCGTCCGCCAGCTGGTCGTCTTGGGCACGATGCCCTCGTACGAGCTGATCCGGGCGAACGGCGTCTTGCGTTCCTTGGTGCCGATTGCCGGTCCACCGTCGCGCACGCGCTGCGCGGCTTCCACCATCATCTTGCGGAACTCAACAACGGCAAAGTCGCTGGCGCCGAGCCGTTCCTTGGAGCGATCGACGATCGGCCCCATGGTCTCCCACATGGCGATGTCCTGGTTCGGAATGCCCTTGATACCGGTGAAGTCGCCGAGCTTCATAGCGTCGCGGTTCTGCAAGTAGTTGTTCTCACGGGTGCGCGTGTTGTTGAAGTTTTCGTCGAGGTCGATGCCAGGCATCGACCTGTTGAACGTGCGCCAAGTCGCGAGGTCGACGCCCGGCTTGGAGGCGTCGTTCCAGGCCAAGAAGTAAAACGCGGTGGTGGTGTCGTCGGTCGGACCCAGCACCGTGGCGACGTTGTGGATATTGTTGGGTGGAATGAGCGCCGTGAACGGCGCCACGTAGACCGTGATCCGCAGATAGTCGTGGGTGCTGGCATTCTGGATCGGCCGGCGGATCGCCACATAGCGGAAGCCGAAATCGGTGCGTTCGGACTGGTAGCGCGGCGCGCGATCGGTCGAGGGGCGCAGCCAGGACTTGTCGGTCGCCTTGGCGCTGTCGACCCGCGCCGGCACCATGTCGGACGAGTGCAGGCTGGAGCTGTGTGCGGAGTCGATCTGCCCCTCCATCACCTGCGCCCAGTTCGCCTTGACGTGAATCTTGAGGATGCTGACGTTGACGTCGGGCGTCGGCGCGAATGACGGCGGCTCGAAATCCGGCATCTCCGCCGCCGGGCCCATGTAGACCCAGATAAAGCCGCCGGCTTCGCGCGCCGGGTAGGCCTTGTGCTTCACCTTTTCGGTGAGCCCGCTCTCCGGTGGCTCGGAGGTCATCTCGACCACGTTGCCATCCACGTCCATCTTCCAGCCGTGGTAGAGGCAGCGCAGCCCGCATTCCTCGTTGCGACCGAGCGCCAGCGACACGCGGCGGTGCGGGCAATATTCGTCGAGCACACCGAGCTTGCCGTCAGTGTCGCGGAACACAACCAGATCTTCGCCGAACAGCCGGGCGCGGAGCCGGTGCGCCGTCCGGCACAGCGACCTCCTCGGACAGACACAGCGGCGCCCAGTGGCGGCGCATCAATTGCCCCATCGGCGCATCGCCTTCGACGCGGCACAGGATGTCGTTCTCTTCGCGCGTCAGCATGACGTTTTTCCCCGCGGTTCGTGGAACGGCATTGATTACTTAGGTCTCTAAGTTTATTGTAGTCCTCGCACCGATAATCGTCAATATTGTTGCTGGATCAATGGCTTCCGAGGTCGCCCCGTCCCTCCCCCTGCGGATCGTCCGTGCCACGGATGTCGCGCAAGGCATCCGTTCGTTCGAGCTCAGGCGCGGCGATGGCGGTGAGCTGCCGGAGTTCACGCCGGGATCGCACATTTCAGTGCGCGTGCCGAACGGGCTGATCCGAAAATATTCGCTGAGCAACGATCCGGCGGAGCGTGACCACTACGTCATCGCCGTGCTGCGCGAACCAGCGGGCCGCGGCGGCTCGGCGAGCATGGTCGACAACGCCAGGCAAGACGACGAGATCCTGATCACACCGCCGCACAATGATTTTCCGCTGGCCAAGAGTCCAGCGGGCTATACCTTCATTGCGGGCGGTATCGGCATCACACCGATCCTCGCCATGATCCGGCAACTCAAGGCGAGCGGCGGCAAGTTCAAGCTGTACTACTGCACCCGCGCGCCGGAAGTGACCGCGTTCCGCGACGCGCTCGCTGGCCCCGAATTCCGCGGCCAGGTCGTCATCCATCATGACGGCGGCGATCTCTCGCGCGCGCTCGACTTGTGGCCGATCTTGGAGCAGGCCAGGGGACACGTCTATTGCTGCGGTCCGCGCAGCCTGATGGAAGCGGTGCGCGACATGACCGGCCATTGGTCGCCGTCGGCCGTCCACTTCGAGGCGTTCACCGAACCGCAGCGGCACGCACCGGACGATCGGCCGTTCCGGGTCCGGCTCGCGCGCTCCGGCGCGGTGGTCGACGTTCCGGCCGGCACGACCATTCTCGAGGCGATCCGCGCTGCGGGTTACCAGGCCGCAAGCTCCTGCGAGAGCGGCAGCTGCGGCACCTGCCGCACCCGGCTCATCGCCGGCGACGCCGACCACCGCGACCTGGTGCTGGCCGACAGCGAACGCGGCGGCAACATCATGATCTGCGTATCGCGCGCGCATTCCGACGAACTCGTGCTCGACCGGTGAGACGATGGCAGCCCGGGCCCAACAATCGAGGTCACAACTCGTGAAGAAAACCATACCCGCGAACGGCAGCGGTACTCAGGCAATGCTTAAGCACTGGCAGGAGGCCGTTCCCAACGACCGGCTGGCGCATCTGGTCAAGGATGTGACCCGCGCCTTCATCCGTGCACTGCAAACCCGCCTGGCCCGGCATTCGGTGTCGTTCGGTCACTGGGCATTCCTGCGCATCCTGTGGGAGCGCAACGGCCTCAACCAGCGCGAGCTCAGCGATGAAGCCGGTGTGATGGAGCCGACGACGTTTTCCGCCATCAAGGCGATGGAGAAGCTCGGCTATGTGATGCGCCTCCAGCGCCCGGGCGACAAGCGAATGGTGTTCATCCATCTCACGGCAAAAGGCCGGCTCTTGAAAAGCAAACTGGTGCCGCTTGCGGAGGAGGTCAACGGCCTTGGCATTCGCGGCATCAAGGCGGCCGATGTGGTTGCGACGCGCCGAACGCTGCTCGCGATCCTGGACAATCTCGCGCGCGACGAGCTGCAGTCGTCGTCGGTGCCGCGCCGCGTCCCAGCGACCGCGAATCGATTGCGCCGATCAGGGATGAGAAAAGGCCGCGGCGGTTGACCGCGACCTATGGCAGGAAAGCCGGGAAATATCCTGCCGCCGCGAACGTCATTGCCCGCGCAGCAACGCGCCCTTCACGACCAGCCGGAAACCGCCGTCCGGCAAGTCTTCGAATGCGATGTCGCGATCACTCAAGAACTGCTCGATCGTGAGCATGGTGCGAAGCCGCGGCTCGACCAGGCCCTGCTCGATTCGATGCGACGAGCGTTGGGTCAGGCCAACACATTCGGCAAGCTCGTCCTGGCTCAGGTCGAGAATAGCGCGCGCGGCGCGCACCTTGGCGCCGAACGCCGAGCGCTCCATGCGAAGCGCATCCGTAACGTCAACGTGCGATTTTGACGGGGTGTAGGGAGTTGTTTGCGCCATCGTTGGGTCCACCCGCGGGCCTTTAGAGAACAAACCCCCGGCGGTGGTGCCGCCGGGGGTCATTAGCGTTAGAGCCAGAGGCTGCTTCTGCGATCAGGGCAGGAAGTTGCGCTGCACGCGGAAGGCGCCGGACCACACGTTCAGATCGTCGACGAAGTATGTGCCGGCTGGCTTGCCGCTGTTGGCGACAGCCGCCGTCGCAAACGAGCCAACAGCGTTCGGTGTCGCGGTATTGATCTGCTGATAGATCACGTCCACGCCGAAGGTGAGACCCTTGACCGGCTCCCACTCCGTCCGCGAGCCGACCGTCCAGGCGGTCCAGTCCGGGTTGCAGCCCAAGGCCACAGTCGCCATCGGGATCGAGGTCGAGGTGGCGTTGCCATTGCAGATCGCGATCGCCGCCGCGCCGCTGTGGCTGACGTCGATGTACGACCCATACCACGAGGTCTTCAACGACGGCGTCCACAGATGCTCGAACGCAGCGTTGATGCTCCACGCCGTGGTCAGCTCGAAGCTGTTGATCGCCGAGTTGCCAGAGTAGACCGCGTCCTCCCAGAAGCCGTACGCAACGGTGTTGCCGGTGAAGTACATCGGGCTGGCACCGGTGCGGGTCGCAGCATGGTACTGCGTCGCGCCCTGCGAATACGCCACCTGCGCCGAGAACCGGTCGCCGGGGGTGATAAACGGCAGGTTCCAGATGAAGCCGGTGGTGACCGCCCAGCCGATCTTGTAGTCCGGGTGACCGAACGCCTCGTTGGCGCCAGTCGCCGACAGACCGTAGTAGCTGGCGGAAGCGTCATGCAACGCACCGGCCACGATCCAGGTGCCCCAGGACTGATCGAGCCGCAGGTTGCCAACCAGGTCCGGGTAGCTGCCCGGCACGCCGCCGAGGTTGTTCACGCCGGTCGGCAGAGCGCCGAGAACGTACGGGTTCAACGGAGCGCCCACTGCGTTGAGGGTGTACACCGTCGGGGTACCGCGCCGCTGATGCTCGATGCCGAGCGTGCCCGAGAAGCCGTTACCGAACTGCGCGGTGTAGCTCATCAGGATCACGCCGCCGTCGCCCGAGTCACCGGAGAAGTTGTTGCCGGCGTTGTAGGCGAACGACGCGTTCGGGAAGATGTCGAAGAACGACGTCGCCTTACCGAACGTGAACCCGGCGATCTGGATGAAGCCGCGGTTCATGTACACCGGCGGCGAGGTGGTGCCGAGCGCCGTGGTGTCCTGGTTGTAGCCGAGCAGCAAGTAGGTGCGCAGCGTGCCGTAGGCGGTCTGCTGACGGGTATCGACCGTGATCACGGCGCGGACGCGCTGGGTCAATTCCTGCTCGGACTGCGCGGGTGTTGAAGCCGCCGGGCGAGCCCAGCTGCGGGCCACCGGAGATGCTGTTGCCGGCGTTGTAGTTCAGCTGGTAACGGACGAAGCCGCCCAACTTCAGACAGATGTCGGTGCCGGGCATGTAGTAATAGCCGGCGCCGTACAGGCTGCAGACCTTCACGTATTCTTTTGATTTGGCTCCCCGCGCGATCGCGTGACGACGTTTTGATACTCTGTCGATTGTCGCCTATGAACTTGTCTTTGCAGGCTCGTGTTGTCGCTCTAGAGCACTTTCATGATTCGTGGCGATAGCCTTGGTTGGCGAGGTAGTTTGCGCATTCTTGCGGTCTGACCTCGGTGAGGACTTCAGCAATCGCTGCGATCAGAGCTTCGACGGTTCTGGCGGCGGCCTTTCGCAGCAGGGCTTTGAGCTTGGCGAAGAACTGCTCGATCGGATTGAAGTCGGGACTGTAGGGCGGCAAGTAGCGCAACTCGGCGCCTGCGGCTTCGATCGCTTCGCGGACGCCGGCGACCTTGTGGCTTGCAAGGTTATCCATCACCACGATATCGCCAGGCTTAAGGATCGGGACGACGAACTGTTCGACATAAGCGCGAAAGCTTTCCCCATCCATCGGTCCGTCCAGCACACAGGGCGCGGCGACCTCGCCGAGCCGCAGTGCGGCAACGAAGGTCGTCGTTTTCCAATGTCCCCACGGCACGCTGCAAACGAGGCGCTCGCCGCGCGGACAGCGGCCGTAGCGGCGCGCCATGTCGGTCGCCGCACCGGTTTCGTCGATAAAGACGAGGCGTTCCGACTTCAGTTCGGGCTGGTTCGCACGCCACCGATCGCGGGCCTCGGCGACATCCGGCCGATCCTGTTCGGAAGCGCGCAGTGACTTTTTTTGAGCGGCAATTTGAGAAACTTCAGCCTGTTCCACAGGCAGCCGATGCTGACCTTGACCTTGCATTCGTCCGCAAGCCAGACCTGCAGCTCCTCGAGCGTCGCATCCGGATGAGCCGCCACGCGGGCGCGAATGGCTTCGTCGTGAGGTGCGAGCTTCGGCTTGCGTCCCGCTCGGCCCAAACGCGCCGTCGTCTCACCGGTCGTTCGCCGACGGCCAACGACCTTGGACACGTAGGATACGCTGACCAGAAGCACCCGCGCCGTCGCACAGACACGCGTTCCTGCATCGACCGTCGCAATCACGCGTTCACGCAGATCCTGGGAATAGGGCTTGCCCATCGGCAATTCTCGCAGCCATTGGCACCGCTACCCAAAATCACAAATCAGCCCCGTTGGGTATCCATCCGATTCCGCAAAACGTGAAAATGCTCTAGGTGACGCCTGGGTGGCACGAACAGCGAAACAAGCTGCACTCGCTGCAATACGGCGTGCTATGCGGACATGGTGTCCTCTTCGGACCTAGACCGCTGCCCGCGATGCTAGGTCCTGCCTAGGTTTACGCCGTTCGAACCGGCTGCGTCCAATCGATCAACCGTCGCCACACGCGGCTCCGAGGCGATGACCCCGCTCATGGTTTCCGCCGCATTCAAAAGCGTATCGGGCGTGAGGTGGGCGTAACGCTGCGTGTAGCGCGTATGCGCGTGACCAAGCAGGCCCTGGACGACGTAGAGCGACACGCCGCTGTTGACCAGGAAGCTTGCAAACGAATGCCGCAGATCGTGCAGGCGAAGATCCGGCATGCCGGCCCGCACCCTGATGCGCTGCCACGGGAAGTACAGGGATGGGGAAGGACGATCGGTTGCCGGGGACGGAAAGATATAGGGACTTACCCCTGCCCGAATTGTTCGCAGCAACGCGATCGCCGAGGCGTTCAACGCGATGCTTCTGGGTTTGCCCGACTTCGACAGCGGAACCAGCAACGTTCTTTTGTCACAGTCGACGTGCTCCCACTTGGCGTGGGTGATCTCGTTGCGCCGAGCACCGGTCAGCAGGAGCAGCATGATCGCCTTCCTGGCCACCTCGTTCTCGTCCTGCTCGATCGACGCAATGAGCCGCTGGGCTTCCTCGACGCTGAGAAAGCGCTCGCGGTTGACGTCAGGCGCCAGCGCAATGCCCGCGGTGGGGTTTTCGCCGATGCCCGGCACCCGCCATTTGCGCGCGAGGTTGAAAATGTGGCGCAGCACGATCACCACGCGGTTGGTGGTGCCGGTGGCGTAGCCCTTGTCGCGCATCCGCTGCACCAGCGTCGCGATCGGCTCGCTGGCGACCTGGTCGATGTACTGCGATCCCAGCACCGGAAGGATGTGGACCCGCAGCACCGTCTCGTCGGTTTGCCAGCTGCGTTTATAGCTTTTGACGTGCGGCAGATAGCGATCGCGGACCAGTTCGGACAGCGTCGGAATAGTTCTGAGTTCGGCACGCCGCGCTTGCGGATCGACGCCGACCAGCGCCTGCGCGGAAATCGTGCGGGCCTTGCGCCGCGCCGCCGACAAGCCCAGCACGTCCGCCGGACCGATCTTGAATTGACGCTCGCGGCCACGTGCGTCGGTGTAGCGTTGATAGAATGTCTTGCCACCTGAGCAGCGCACTTCAAGCATGAAGCCGCGCTGGTCAATGTCGAAGAAATCGATCTTCTTGCTGCCTGTGGGACAAGTGGCTGACTTCACAAACGATGGAGAGAGCAGGAGGACTGAAACCGACCAATATGGCTTCACGCAATTTGGACCGCATTTTGCCTTCGCGCGCGTGACCAGGCATTTCGACTCCGTCCTCAGCCTACTGGTATGTTAGGCAACGCTCTCCTGCTTGCTCCCCATTCGATGATCCACATCGCGGCGTATGGCTGAGTACTTAGTAGCACCACTGGCGGAAGGGGTGGGATTCGAACCCACGAGAGAGTTGCCCCTCTGCCGGTTTTCAAGACCGGTGCCTTAAACCACTCGGCCACCCTTCCAAGCCCTGAATTGCTTGGCTTTTATTTGGGCATAGCTCGCGCCAAATCTCAGTTTGCTACCGCTTTGCTACCATTTCCTTGGCGCCATGCTAAATCGATTGAACCGGGCTTCTGCGGACGAGGTTTCCCTTTAGGCCAGTTAGCCACTCGGAGCTGCGGTGGGGGATCGCGATGATTTCGCCAGCAATCATTGTGCTCGCGGCGGGCGCCTGTGTTGCCGGGTACTACGGCCTAGCGTTTTGGGTTCTCGCATTGGCCATCGCCAACGGTGTGGTAGCCACTGTCTGGGCAATCATCAATCCAGATTGGCATTGGAACAAGCGGATGGGCTCCACCCACAATCCGCGTGGGGATTCGGAGTGTAGGGTCTGATGTGACGGATTGAGGCGCTATCAAGGGCGGTCGGGGGGGCGCACATGACAACGGACGCGCACCAGGAAAACGGCAAGTCACGGCTCCGGTTCGACGGAGCCATGCTGACGAACGTCGGCGCAGTTCGCACCCTCAACGAGGACGTGGTGCTTTACGTCACCCCGCCCGGCAACACCGGAACCGCGGCGCTCGCCCTGGTCGCCGACGGCATGGGTGGCCATGCGGCCGGAGAAGTTGCCAGCGCGCTTGCCGCCGAAACCATCCGGCGCGTGTTTTTCGAAATCAAAGGCCCCGTTCCGCAGGTGTTTGCCTCGGCGTTCAACGCCGCCAACCAAGCCATCCTGCAATGGGGCGAAGATCATCCCGAATGCAAAGGAATGGGAACCACCTGCACCGCCGTAGCGCTGCAGGACGATGGAGCGTGGCTGGCCCACATCGGCGACAGCCGCGCCTATCTCTTGCGCAACAATGCGCTCTCACAGCTCAGTTCCGATCAGACCCTGGTGGCTCAGCTGGTGCGCGAGGGCAAGCTCACCGAGGAAGATGCCAGGACGAGCCCCGTCAGCAACGTCATCCTTCAAGCGCTGGGCGCGAATGCCGCGATCGAGCCGGTTATCTGGGGCGAACCGCTTCCGCTGCTCGCGGACGACATTGTGCTGCTGTGCACCGACGGGCTGTCTGGCCTGGTGTCGGACGACGACATCGCAAAAATTATCGGACGGCTGCCGCCCAACGAGGCGTGCGAGGCGCTGATCGCCGAGGCGATCGCGGCCGGTGGCCACGACAATATTTCGGTGGGTGTGCTTCGCGTGACGCCCGAGGCTCCGCTGCAACCCGGCGCGACGCGCTCGACGCGTCAGCTCGAAGCGCCGCCATAACCGCTGCCGGCGACAACCGCCAACCGAGTCACCCGCAGCCGCGAGGTGCGGCTGACTCTACAACGCGGCATAGCGTGACAAATGGCGCCCGTGCTGAGCACGGGCGCCATGAAGACTTGGACACTTACGCTCAGACTTGGAGCTGTTTCGCTCACTCCTGCGTAGTCGTGGTCGACGGCGCACCATTCGTGAAGTTGCCCCGGTTCTGGTTGGTGCCGTTGCTGACCGCTTCCCGCGGGGGCGACGAAGCTCACCCCGACCCCGTTGTTCGTGACGAGAGACTGGCTGTAGAAAATCCGGGCGCCGGTCCCGTCGGCACGAAGACCGTTCTGGAGATTGCTTGAAACCAAGGTGTTGTTGACGAATGCGTCGGTGACGCCCGTTCCGTTGTTGGTGACCCAGACTCCGTTCTGGGTATTCCCAGACGCGCTGCTTTCGCGAATCGACAGGTGGATGTTGCCGGTGTGGGCTGAGCCGTCGGCCTTGAAGCCGGTGGTGTTGTAATTGGAGTTGACGCGAGTGAAGACAGCGCTGACGTTACCCGACCCGGTCGGGCGGACTACTATCCCGTTACCGGCCGCGAACTGTCCGTTGTTCATGACGATCGTGTCGGTCACAAACAGCTGCGCCTCGGTACCCGGGGTGAACGAAATGCCGGACGCATTGGTGCCGTTGAACCCACGGATCGTGCAGTTCTGCACGTGCAGCGATGAACCCTGCAGGAAATTGATTCCATTGAGGCCTGTGCCCACGCCCTCGATGTCAAGGCCGCGCAATGTCACGACGACGCCAGCGCCGTTGATGATGATGCCGTTGGTGCCGCTAACCAGTACGCCTGCCTCGACATATTCGGAGGCGATGGTGATCGACTTGGTGATGGTGACACCACCAAAGCCGCCCGGATCGAGCACGTTGATTTCACCTTTTGTGGCGGTCTTGGAGATCGCCCCTGCAAACGTCTTGCATGGCGCCGTCCGGCTGCACGGATTGGCGTCGTCGCCGACGCCTGACACCCAGGTGCGGGTAGCCTGTGCGTGAACCGGTGTAGTGGAGAGCAGAGCCGTCAAACTCGCAACGACGAACGTCGGTATGATGAATTTGCGCATGGTCAGCCTCCCAGAATGTGTTTCGGACGGAATGACTTCCAATTGACGCACGTGCATTATGGTCCCTTGCAACCGATCGGAATGTGCCGGCCAACACAAAAAGTCGCATTTCCCACACCGCCTGACGTTTTCCAGTGTCCGGGCCGAATGTCCGACGGGCTCCCGCTTGGCCCGGATTTTGGGCCGCTCACGCCAGCACGGATTTCGCTAGACTGGTTTGGGAAACCCACCCAGGGCTCTGGCAAACCAGGGGGATTCGAGCGAAATGCTGCCATCGCTAGCCATCATCGGGGCCGGCATGGGCGGGCTCACGCTCGCCGCCGCGCTGCATCAAAGCGGTTTCCCGGTGCGCGTCTACGAACAGGCGCCGAATTTCGTGCGGCTCGGGGCCGGCATCCAGATGAGCCCCAATGCGATGCGGGTGCTGCGCGGCATCGGGCTTGAGCCGCGCATCCGTGCTCGGGCGTTCCTGCCGTACTCCTGGACCAACCGCGTGTGGGATACCGGCGCGCTGACCAACGAGCTGATGCTCGGCGCCGACGCCGAGGCAAAGTATGGCGCGCCTTATCTCTTGATGCATCGCGGCGACCTGCACGAGGCGCTCGCCTCGGCGGTGCCCGGCGAGCTGATCTCGCTCGATAAGAAGCTCACCGATGTCGACTGGCGCGGCGACGGCGTCGCCCTGCGCTTCGCCGACGGCTCGACCGCGCGCGCCGCTGCGGTGATCGCCGCCGACGGCATCCACTCGCGGGTGCGCGAACTCTGGCTCGGCCACGAGCGCGCCAACTTCACCGGCCGCGTCGCTTACCGAACCACGTTCCCGGCGGCGCTGCTGAACGGCTACCCAATCGACGAGTGCTGCAAGTGGTGGGGGCCGGACCGCCACATCGTGATCTATTACGTCACCGCCAACCGCGACGAGGTCTATTTCGTCACCAGCGTGCCGGAGCCCGAGTTCACCGTGGAGTCCTGGTCGGCGACCGGCGACCTCGTGACGCTGCGTGCGGCGTTCACCGGCTTCCACGAGCAGGTGCGGCGCGTGGTCGAGGCGTGTCCGCGCGTCCACAAATGGGCGATCGTCGACCGCGATCCCCTGCCCCGCTGGGGCGACGGCCACATGGTGCTGCTCGGCGATGCCGGCCACCCGATGACGCAATACATGGCGCAAGGCGCTGCCACCGCGATGGAGGACGCCGTGCTGCTGACGCGCTGCCTTGCCGCCGCGCCGCACGATATTCCGGCCGCGTTCCAGCGCTATGGGAAGGTCCGCCAGCAGCGCACGGCGCAGATCCAGGGCACCTCGCAGCAGAACACCTGGATGCGCGAGGCGACCGATCCCGCCTGGGTCTATGGATACGATGCCTGGACCGCGCCGCTCGATCCGGCGGCGGAGCGCATTCCGGCCTAACTACAACCGTTTGCGCGCGAGCCGCAGCGCGTTGCCGACGACACTCACCGAAGACAGCGCCATCGCGGCCGCGGCGATGACCGGCGACAGCAGGATGCCGAACATCGGATAGAGCACGCCGGCAGCAACCGGCACGCCGGCCGCGTTGTAGATGAACGCAAAGGCCAGGTTCTGCCGGATATTGCGCATCACCGCGCGCGACAATCGCCGCGCTTTGATAATGCCGTTGAGATCGCTCTTCAGCAGCGTGATGCCGGCGCTTTCCATCGCCACGTCGGCGCCGGTTCCCATCGCGATGCCGACATCGGCCGCGGCGAGCCCCGGCGCATCATTGACGCCGTCACCCGCCATGGCGACGACGCGGCCGGTGCTGCGCAGCCGCTCGACCGCCGCGGCCTTCTGCTCGGGCAGCACCTCCGCTTCGACCTCGCTGATGCCGAGCCGCCGCGCCACCGCTTGCGCCGTGGTGGCGCTATCGCCGGTCATCATGACGATGCGAATTTTCGCGGCCGTCAACGCTTTGATCGCCGCCATGGCAGACTCCCGCACCGGATCGGCGATGGCGATGACGCCGGACGGCCTGCCGTCGACCGCGAGAAACACCGCGGTGGCGCCCTCCTGCCGCTGCCGCTCGGCTTGCACATCGAGCTCTGCCGTCGCGATGCCGAGCTCGGCCAGATGCCGCGCGCTGCCGAGCGCGACGCGGCGCCGCTCCACCATGCCGACGACACCCTTGCCCGTCGGCGCGTTGAAGCCGCGCACATCGGGCACGGGGATGCCGCGCTCCGCCGCCGCCTCGACGATCGCCCGCGCCAGCGGATGCTCGCTCGGCCGCTCAACAGCGGCCGCGATGCGAAGAATCTCGTTCTCATCCAGGCCATGGGTGGGAATGACGGCGACGACCTTGGGCCTGCCCTCGGTCAACGTGCCGGTCTTGTCGACCACCAGCGTGTCGACGCGCTCCATGCGCTCCAGCACCTCGGCGTGCTTGATCAGAATCCCGGCCCGCGCGCCGCGGCCGACACCGACCATGATCGACATCGGCGTTGCAAGCCCCAGCGCGCACGGGCACGCGATGATCAGCACCGCGACCGCGGCCACCAATCCGTAGGCGTAGCGCGGCTCCGGACCGAACGTCGCCCATGCCGCGAAAGCGAGCACCGCAACGACGATCACCACCGGAACGAACCATCCCGATACCCGGTCCGCAAGCCGCTGGATTGGCGCGCGGGAGCGTTGCGCCGCCGCCACCATCTGCACGATCTGCGCCAGCATGGTGTCGCGGCCGACCTTCTCGGCGCGCATCACGAAGCCGCCGCTCTGGTTCAGCGCTCCGGCGATCAGCTTGGCGCCGGCTTCCTTGGTGACGGGCATCGATTCCCCGGTCACCAGCGACTCGTCGACCGCCGAATGGCCTTCAACCAGCACGCCATCGACCGGTACCTTCTCGCCAGGCTTGACGCGCAGCATGTCGCCGACCGCAACCGCGTCGACCGCGATGTCGCGCTCGTAGGCGCCGGGCAGCACGAGATGCGCCGACTTCGGCGTCAGATCGAGCAGCGCGCGGATCGCGCCGGAGGTGCGTTCGCGCGCCCGCAGTTCCAGCACCTGGCCGAGCAGCGCCAACACCGTGATAACGGCCGCCGCCTCGAAATAGACCGCTACCGCGCCGTGGTGATCGCGGAACGCATCGGGAAACACGTCGGGCCGCACGGTTGCTACCATGCTGTAGAGCCACGCCACGCCGGTGCCCATGGCGATCAGCGTGAACATGTTGAGGTTCCAGGTCTTCAGCGATTGGTCGGCGCGCGCGAAGAACGGCCAGCCGGCCCACAGCACCACCGGGGTCGCAAGCACCAGCTGGATCCAGTTCGACACGTCCTGGCTGATGAGTTCGAGGCCGAGGAGATGCTGGCCCATCTCCAGCAGCACCAGCGGCGCGGTGAGCGCGAGCGCGACCCAGAAGCGCCGAGTCATGTCGATGAGCTCGGGATTGGAACCGCTGTCCGCGGTTACGATGTCAGGTTCGAGGGCCATCCCGCAAATCGGACAACTGCCCGGACCGACCTGACGGATCTCCGGATGCATCGGACAAGTGTAGATGGTGCCTTCGGGCACCGGCTCCGCCGCTGCCGGCATGCTGCTCGCCGGATCGGCGGCGAACTTGGTGCGGCAGCCGCTGGAACAGAAGTAATAGGGCCTGCCCTTGTGCGTGTGCCGATGCGGCGTGGTGTGCGGATCGACCGTCATGCCGCACACCGGATCGATCGCGACGCCCGGCGCCGGCGACTGGTCGTGCGAAGCGTGGGCGTGCGCGGACGTCATGGCGATCCTTGACAAGAATACCCCCAGGGGGTATATGCGCGGTATGCGATCCGATGTCAAGACAACGGCGAAAAAGCGCCTAAGCCGCATCGAAGGTCAGGTTCGCGGCCTCGGCCGCATGGTCGGGGACGACCGCTACTGCATCGACATCGTGACGCAGATCTCGGCAGTGCGGGCTGCGCTGCGCCGCCTGGAGGAAGAGGTGCTGCGCGACCACGTCGCGCATTGCGTCAACCAGGCGATTGCCAGTGGCGACCAGACCGAGCAGCGGCGCAAGGTCAGCGAATTGATGGACGTGCTGAGCCGGGCGGACCGCTAAAGCGACCTCTCGTACCAGCTTGATCTTGCCATGGTTCGCCTGTAGCCCCTCCCCGTGCGAACCGACAAATCCAAACAAGCCGACGACCAGGCCGCACCCATCGTGAGCTTCGTCTCGCTCGGCTGCCCCAAGGCGCTGGTCGATAGCGAGCGCATCATCACGCGGCTGCGCGCCGAGGGCTATGCACTCACCCGCGAGCACAAGGGCGCCGACCTCGTCATCGTCAACACCTGCGGCTTTCTCGACAGCGCGCAGGCGGAATCGCTCGAGGCCATCGGCAGCGCACTGAAAGAAAACGGCAAGGTGATCGTCACCGGTTGCATGGGCGCCGAGCCCGAGAAGATCACCGCGCAGTACCCCAACGTGTTCGCCGTCACCGGGCCGCAGCAGTACGAAAGCGTGCTCGACGCGGTGCATCGCGCCGCGCCGCCGCAGCACGATCCGTTCCTCGATCTGGTGCCGCCGCAGGGCGTCAAGCTGACGCCGCGGCACTACGCCTATCTCAAGATTTCCGAAGGCTGCAACAACCGCTGCACGTTCTGCATCATCCCCAAGCTGCGCGGCGACCTGGTCTCGCGCCCGGCGGCGGACGTGCTGCAGGAGGCAGAGAAGCTGGTCGCCGCCGGCGTCAAGGAACTCTTGGTGATCTCACAGGATACCTCGGCCTATGGCATCGACATCAAATACGCCACCAGCCGATGGAACGATCGCGAGGTCCGCGCTAGGTTCCTCGACCTCGCCCGCGAGCTCGGCTCGCTCGGCGCCTGGGTGCGGCTGCACTACGTCTATCCCTATCCGCACGTCGACGAGGTGATCGAACTGATGGCGGATGGCAAGGTGCTGCCCTATCTCGACATTCCGTTCCAGCACGCCTCGCCTGACGTGCTCAAGCGCATGAAGCGCCCGGCGGCGCAGGAAAAGACGCTTCTCCGTATCGCACGCTGGCGCGAGCAGTGCCCCGACCTGACGCTGCGCTCGACCTTCATCGTCGGATTTCCCGGCGAGACCGAGCAGGACTTCGAGATGCTGCTCGACTGGCTCGACGAAGCGGCGCTCGACCGTGTCGGCTGCTTCAAGTACGAACCGGTGCGCGGCGCTGCGGCCAACGATCTCGCTGAGGCTGTGCCGAAGGACGTCGTCGAGGACCGCTATCACCGCTTCATGGCGCGTCAGCAGACGATCTCGGCCAGGCGGCTCAAGCGCAAGGTCGGCTCGCGGCAGCAGATCATCATCGACGAAGTCGGACCGTCGGTCGCCAAGGGCCGTTCCAAGGGCGACGCGCCGGAGATCGACGGCACGGTCTATGTGGCCAGCCGCCGGCCGCTGAGGGTCGGCGAGATCGCCAGCGTCAAGATCGAGCGCGCCGACCAGTACGATTTGCATGGCACCGCGGGGTTTTAGCGGTCTCGTGTCCCGGACGTGGTGCAGCGCGTCAGCGCTGCGCCGCTGATCCGGGACCCCGGTTCGCAACCGGGGTCACGGGCCTCGCTGCGCTCGCCCGGGACACGAGGTCAGCGGATTGCCGCCACCACTTTTGCAACCGCAATCGTCAGCATCGTCAGCTCATTCGCCGAAATGGTAAAGCTCGGCGTCAGATAGACCACATTGCCGAACGGGCGGATGAATGATCCCTCTTCCACGAACCGCGCGCGCAACGCACCAATGTCGGCAATGCGTTCCATCTCCACCACGCCGATCGCGCCTTTCACCCGCACGTCCTTCACGCCCGGCAGATCGCGGCACGGCGTAAGCTCACGCGCCATCTGATCGGAAATCGCCTGCACCTGGGCGAACTGCGGCTCGCGCTCGAACAGATCGAGCGACGCATTGGCGGCGGCGCAAGCGAGCGCATTGGCCATGAAGGTCGGCCCATGCATCAGCGCGTGTTTGGGATCATCCGACCAGAACGCCTCGAACACATGGCGGCGCGCCACCGTGGCGGCGAGTGGCAGCGTGCCGCCGGTCAGCGCCTTCGACAACGTGATGATATCGGGCACGACCGCCGCCGCCTCGCAGGCGAACATGGTTCCGGTGCGGCCGAACCCGGTGAAAATCTCGTCAAAGATCAGCAGCAGCTCATGCCGGTCGGCCAGCGCGCGCAACCGTCTCAACGTTTCGGCGTCGTGGAATTTCATGCCGCCAGCGCCCTGCACCAGCGGCTCGACGATGATGCCGGCAAGCTCCTCGCCATGCAGACGCAGATAGGCCGACAACGCCGCTTCGCCAGATTTTCCCACCGGCAGATCGAGGATCACCTGCTCCGGTAGCGCGCCGCGGAACACGTCGTGCATACCGGTGTCCGGATCGCTGACCGCCATCGCGCCGGTGGTGTCGCCATGATAGCCGCCGCGGAACGCAATGAACTTCGTGCGCGCGTGGTCGCTGCGGTTGCGCCAGTATTGCACCGCCATTTTCAGCGCAACCTCGACCGCCACCGAACCGGAATCGCTGAAGAACACCCGCTCGAGATCGCCTGGCAGCAGCGCCGCCAGCCGCCGCGCCAAGGTCAGCGCCGGCTCATGCACCAGCCCGCCGAACATCACGTGCGGCATCGCCGCGAGCTGGCGCTCCACCGCCTGCCTGATGTGCGGATGATTGTAGCCGTGACAGGCGGTCCACCAGGACGCGATGCCGTCGATCAGCTCGCGGCCATCGGCGAGCATGATGCGGCAGCCCTGCGTACCGACCACCGGCAGCGGCGGCTTAGCCGTCTTCATCTGCGCATAGGGCAGCCAGATGTGTTCCAGCCCCGGCCCGTACCAGTGGTGATCGTCCATGACGCCGTACTATAAACAGCAAACATGCCGTCACTCGATGATTTCGCGAACGACAAGCTCGCCGAACTGGAGCAGGATCACTTGCGACGCTCGCTTGCCGACACGGCGCGCAGCGACGGCATTTGGGTCGACCGCAACGGGCGCCGCCTGCTTTCCTTTTCCTGCAACGATTACCTCGGACTGACCCAGCATCCCGCACTCAAGGCAGCGGCCATCGCCGCGATCGAGCAACACGGGGTTGGGGCCGGCGCCTCGCGGCTGGTCACCGGCAATCATCCGCTCTACACCGAGCTGGAGGCACGGCTCGCCCGGCTCAACGGCGCCGAGGCCGCATGCGTGTTCGGCTCCGGCTATCTCGCCAACACCGGGATCGCGCCGGCGCTCGCGGGCCGCGACGACCTGGTGCTGATCGACGAACTCGCGCATTCGAGCCTGTGGACCGGCGCGCGGCTCACGCGCGGCAGCGTCCAAGCATTCCATCACAACGACGCGAGCCATATCGAAGCGCTGCTCAAAGAGCTTCGCGCCAAGCATCGCCGCGCGCTGATCGTGACCGAAGGCGTGTTCTCGATGGATGGCGACCGCGCGCCGCTGCCCGACCTTGCGACGCTCGCCCGGCAGCACGACGCCTGGCTGATGGTCGACCACGCCCACGATCTCGACTGGTCTGCCTCGGCCCGCGCCGGCGTCCCGCTGCGGGTTGGTACGCTGTCGAAGACGCTCGGCGCCTACGGCGGCTATATCGCGGCCTCGCGGCCGGTGATTGACCTGATCCGCAACCGCGCCCGCACTTTGATCTACTCGACCGGCCTGCCGCCGGCGACGCTCGCCACCGCCATCGCGGCGATCGACCTGATCGAACGGGAACCTCAGTTGCTCACGCAACCGCTTGCCAAGGCGCGCGCCTTCACCCGCGCCACCAACCTGCCGGAGGCGCAGAGCGCGATCGTTCCGGTCGTCATTGGCGATGCTCAAGCCGCGCTCGATGCGGCGCGCATCCTTGAAGACGAAGGGTTTCTCGCCGTCGCGATCCGGCCACCGACGGTTCCCGAGGGAACCGCGCGGCTGCGGCTGACGTTTTGCGCGCTGCATACCGACAATGACGTGATGCGGCTTGCCGAACTCATTCGCACCCGTATCTTGAAGCGGCGATGAGCGCGATCTTCGTCACCGCTACCGGCACCGACATCGGCAAGACCTTCGTCGCCGCCGGCCTGATCCGGCATTGGCGGGCGGCGGGCCGTGTCGTCGAAGCGCTCAAGCCGGTCATGACCGGCTTCGACCTCGCGGAGGCCGAGGGCAGCGATGCCGGTATCCTGCTCAAGGCACTGGGCCGGCCGGTCACGGTTGCGGAAATCGAGCGCATCTGTCCGTGGCGCTACGCGGCGCCGCTGTCGCCCCACGTGGCAACACGCCGCGAGAGCCGTCAGCTCCCGTTCGACGAGCTGGTGGCGTTCTCCAAGCGCGCGATCGCCGCGAAAGGCGGCACGCTGCTGATCGAAGGGGTCGGCGGCGCCATGGTGCCGCTCGACGACACCCATACGGTGCTCGACTGGATGACCGCGCTCGGCGCGCCGCTCCTCGTCGTCACCGGCAGCTATCTCGGCGCGCTCAGCCACACGCTGACCTGCCTCGATGTGCTCGAACGGCGCAAGCTTGCCGTCAAAGCCCTGGTGGTGAACGAGACGCCCGGCTCCTCGGTAACGCTCGACGACACCATGATGACGCTCAAGCGTTTCATGTCGATGCCGATGATCGGCCTGACCCGCGCGAGCGATCCCGCGGCGTTCAAAAAGATCGCCGAGCTGCTGTAACGGCGTCAGGCGGGCTTCGCAGGCTCGAACCGTTCGATGAAGCGGATCAGCGCCGCCACTGCGAGTCCCATGTCGGCAACGCTGGCAAACTCCGCCGGGTTGTGACTCACGCCGCCGCGGCAGCGCACGAACAGCATCGCCGCGGGGCACAGTCGCGCCATCACCTGGGCATCATGCCCGGCGCCCGACGGCAGGCGGACCGGCGAGCAGCCGAGATCGATAACGGCAGCGGCGAGCGCATCCTGCAGCGCCGGCGCGCAATGCGCCGTCGCAATCTCGTGGAAGGTTTCGAGCGAGAGCAGCAAGCCGCGCGTCGCGGCGACGCGCCCGGCCGCCGTTTCGAATTTCGCCAGCGCCGCCAGCCGCAAGCCGTCGGTGAGCGAACGCAGGTCGACCGTAAAGGCGACGCTGCCAGGAATGATGTTGACCGCGCCAGGCAGCGCTTCGATGCGGCCCACCGTGGCAACCATGCCGTCCTCGGGATGCTCGCGCGCGATCTTTTCCAGCACGAGCACCATTTCGGCGGCGCCGGCCAGCGCGTCATGGCGCAGCCCCATCGGCACGGTGCCGGCGTGCCCGGCTTCGCCCGTCACCGTGACGCGCACGCGATGCTGACCGACGATCCCGGTGACGACGCCGAGCGGCTCGCCCTTCGCCTCCAGCACCGGGCCCTGTTCGATATGAACCTCGACGTACCCCGCAACATCATCCGCTCTGTAGGCCGCGCCCGGAATCCCGGCGACGTTCTTGCCGTAGGCCTTGAGGGCGTCGGCGATCGTCACGCCGTTGCCGTCCACAAGCGGCAGCGTCTTCTGCTCGAAAACTCCGGCGCAGGCTGAGGACGAGGCGAGGGTGGCCGGGAAGCGCGAGCCTTCTTCGTCGCCGAACGCCAGCACGTCGATGCCGAACGGCTGCTTGCGGCCGGCCTTGGCGAAATGGTCCACCGCAAGGATGCCGGCCACTACGCCAAGCGGACCATCATAGATCCCGGCATCAGGTACGGTGTCGATGTGCGAGCCGATCAGCAGGCGCCTGCCCTCGCCGTAGCGGCCTCGCACGGTGCCGAGCGCGTCCTCGCTCACCGCCATGCCGGCGTGGCGCATCCACTGCGCCACCCGATCGGCCGCACGGCGATGCTCGGGCGTGAGGAACAGCCGCACCAGCCGCCCTGGCTCGGCCGAGATCGTGCCCAGTTCTTTCAGCATCGCCTCGGCGCGCTTGCCGAACTCCCGCGGGTCGGGCGCGCTCATTTCGAGCCATTGACCCAGCGGCCGAGCAATTCGCGTTCCTCGTCGGTCATGCCGGTCTGGTTGCCCAGTGGCATCGCGCGGTTCTGCACGGTCTGCGCCACGATCAATTTGCCCCACCGCCGCATCTCGGCGGTTGTCTCAAGCGAAACATTCTTCGGCGGCTCGCGGAACGCGACATGGGTCGGTGCCTTGGCGTGGCAGCTGGTGCAATGTTTCTGCGAGATCGCCAGCGCCTGCGCGTCGGTCACCGCGGGCCCCGCGGCGGTGCTGCCGCGCGCCTGCGGGGCGGTCACGTAGATCGCCGCCAGCAGCGCCATCGCGGCAGCCGGCAACGCCCAGCCGTAGCCGTCCCAATCGTCGCCGGCGTCGAGCCGGTTGAGGATGTGGCGAATGAGCCCGCCGCTGAGCAGGATCAGCGCCACCACCAGCCACGACTGCGGGTGGCTGAACAGGAACGGATAGTGCTGCGACACCATCATCAGCAGCACCGGCAGCGTCAGATAGTTGTTGTGGATCGAGCGCTGCTTGCCGATCAGGCCGAACCGCGCCTCCGGCGTCTGGCCGGCGATCATCTGCGCGATCATCTTCTTCTGGTTCGGGATGATGATGGCGAACACGTTGGCGGCCATGATGGTGCCGACCAGCGCACCGACATGGATGAACGCGCCGCGGCCTGAGAACACCTTGGTGTAGAGCACCGCGGCCATCAGGATCAGTGCGAACACCGACAGCGCCAGCAACACGGTGTGCTCGCCGACCTTGGTGCGGCACAAACCGTCGTAGATGAACCAGCCCGCGGTCAGCGACACGACCGAGATGGCGATCGCCTGCCACTGCGTCAGCGGCATCACCGCGGGATCAATCAGGTACGCTTCGGCGTGCACGTAGTACTGCACGATCATCAGGCCGAAGCCGGTGACGAAGGTGAGATACGCCTCCCACTTGAACCAGTGCAGCACGTCCGGCAGCGCGGGCGGCGCCACCGTGTACTTCTCGACGTGATAGAAGCCGCCGCCGTGCACCTGCCAGGCGGTGCCGTACACGCCCGGGTTCATCTTCTCGCGCTTCATCAGCGTGTAGTCGAGCGCCATGAAATAGAACGAGGTGCCGATCCAGCCGATGCCGACGACCATGTGCGCCCAGCGCAGCAGCAGGTTCAGCCATTCGCCGAGGAAGACGTCCATCAGCTTCCCCGATAGGTCGCATAGCCGTAGGGCGAGACCAGCAGCGGCACGTGGTAGTGCGCGTCTTCGGCGATGCCGAACCGTAGTGGAATAACGTCGAGAAAGGCGGGGTCTGCAACCGGGACACCGACTTTGCGGAAATAATCACCGACGTAAAACGTCAACTCATATCGCCCGTTTTTGAACGCGCCGCCTTCCAGCAGCGGCTTGTCCATCCGTCCATCCGCGTTGGTCGCGCCTTCCGCCACGACCGCCGCTTCGCCGTCGCGCCTGAGTTCGACACGCACGCCCGCAGCCGGCTTGCCGGAGGCAGTGTCGAGCACGTGAGTGGTCAGGCGGCCCATGGAATATCTGTCGTCTCGTTGCACCAAAAAAAGCATGCCCGGGCAAGACCCGGGCATGCTCGCACCATCGCAGCAGATGCTTGGACGCGTTACGGGATCAAAATCGTCGACCCCGTGGTCTTGCGGCCTTCGAGGTCCTGGTGCGCCTTCACCGCGTCCTTGAGCGGGTACTTCTGGTTGACCGGGATCTTCACCTTGCCGCTCGACACCACGTCGAACAGGTCCTTGGCGGTGGCGAGCAGGTCCTCGCGCTTGGCGACGTAGTTGTTCAGCGTCGGCCGGGTCGCAAACAGCGAGCCCTTGGTCTGCAGGATGTTGATGTTGAACGCCTCGATCTGGCCCGACGCGCTGCCGAAGCTCGCGAACGTGCCGAGCGGCCGGATGCAGTCGAGCGATTTCGGGAACGTGGTCTTGCCGATGCCGTCATAGACCACGTCGCAGAGCTTGCCGCCGGTGATCTCCTTCACCTTCTCGGCGAAGTCCTCCTTGTTGTAGAGAATGGTGTGGTGCGCGCCGCTGTCCTTGGCGATCTTCGCCTTGGCCTCGTCGCCCACGGTGCCGATCACCGTGGCGCCGAGCGCGTTGCCCCACTGGGAGAGAATGACGCCGACGCCGCCGGCTGCGGCGTGCACCAGGATGGTGTCGCCCTTCTTCACGTTGAAGGTGCGGCGCAGCAGGTACTGCGCGGTCATGCCCTTGAGCATCATCGCGGCGGCCTGCTCGTAGGTGATGCTGTCCGGCAGCTTCACCGCGCGATCGGCCGGCATGATGCGCTCCTGCGCATAGCCGCCGAGGCCGACCACGTAGCCGACGCGATCGCCGACCTTGATGTCGGTCACGTTCGGGCCGACCGCGATCACCTCGCCGGCGCCTTCGTTGCCGGACGTGAACGGCAGGCCGACCGGCGAGGGATACATGCCCATGCGGAAATAGGTGTCGATGTAGTTCACGCCGCAGGCGTGCTGCTTGAGCTTGATCTGGCCCGGACCGGGCGCCGGAATATCGACCTGCTCGAAGGTGAGGACCTCAGGACCGCCGGTCTTATGAACGCGGACTGCTGCAACCATGGTTTACTCCCTGTCAATGACGCAAACTGTAACGATCGGGCGCGATCATAGGGTCGCGCCGCACTTACGCAAGGGACGGGGCTAGCGCCCGCCGGCCACGCGCAGCACGGTTCCGCTGATGTAGGACGCGGCATCCGACAGCAGGAACATCACCGCCTCCGCCTGCTCCTCCGGCTTGCCCGCCCGTCCCATCGGGATCATCGGCGCGATCCGGGCAAGCTTGTCCGGCGTGCCGGCATCGGCGTGGACCCGCGTTTCGCTCGCGCCCGGCGACACGCAGTTGACGCGGATGCCGTCGCCGGCGAGCTCCTTGCTCAGACCATAGGTGATCGACTCGATCGCGCCCTTCGACGCCGCATACCAGACGTATTCGTTGGGCCCGCCGATGTCGGCCGCGACCGACGACAGCAGCACGATCGAGCCGCCCTGCCCGCCGTGCTTCTTCGACATGCGCATGATGGCGTGCTGCAGCGACCACAGCGCGCCAAGCACGTTGACCTCCAGCACCTCGCGCATCATCGCGGAGTCCGCGGCATCGAGCCGGCCGGCACGCCCCGGGATGCCGGTGTTGTAGACGAAATGGGTGAGCGGTCCGAGCTTCTCGTCGGCGATCCGGAACATGCGTGCGACGTCGGCTTCGTTCGCCATATCGGCTGGGATCGCGATGGCGTTGCGGCCCTGCGCCTTCACCGCCTCGACCACCGCCGCCGCCGATTGCGCGTCGGACTTGTAGTTGACGCCGACATCGAAGCCGCGCGCCGCCGCGAGCTTGGCGGTCGCCGCGCCGATGCCGCGGCCGGCGCCGGTGATGAGAAGGACAGGAGCCATCAAGCCTCCGGTTTGCGCTGCGCCCGCGCTCGTCGGCGATTGCGGCCGGCGATGATGTTAAAGCCTTCGACCGAAGCCGCGAAGGCCATGGCGAAGTAAATGTAGCCGCGCGGAATATGAACCTCGAAGCCGTCGGCCACCAGCGCCACGCCGATCAGCACCAGGAAGGCCAGCGCCAGCATCTTGGTGGTGGGATGCTCCGCGATGAAGGACGAGACCGGCCCGGACGCCGCGTACATCACCGCCATCGCGATAACGACGGCCGCGATCATGATCTCGATATCCCTGACCATGCCGATCGCGGTGATGATCGAGTTGAGCGAGAAGATCAGGTCGACCGCGATCAGTTGCAGCACGACAAGGAAGAACGATTGCGCGACCGCGCCGGGCCCGGCGTGCTCGTCCCTTGCCTCGACCTCGCTGTGGATCTCGTGCGTGGCCTTGGCGATCAGGAACAGGCCGCCGCCGATCAGAATGATGTCGCGCCAGGAGATTCCCATGCCGAACAGCGAGAACAGCGGCGCCGTCAGCTTCATCAGGAAGGTCAGGCCGAACAGCATGACGATGCGGAAGATCAGAGCGAGCGACAAACCGATCTGCCGGGCCCGCTTGGCCTGCTTCGGAGCGCAGCGCGACACCAGGATGGAAATGAAGACGATGTTGTCGATGCCGAGCACGATCTCCAGCACCGTCAGGGTGACGAGCGCGGCCCAGGCGTGCGGGTCAAGGAGGAGTTCGAGCATGGCGGTTACTATGGCAGCTATCTATGACGGGCGGCGTTCCGGCAACAGCCCAAACCCGAGGAAATAGAGCGCGATCGCACAGAGCACGGCCTTGATCCAGAATTCCGGCTCCAGATTGTAGTAAAGCGCGACCGCGGCCAGCCCTGCCCACAGCGCAAGCAGCGCGGTCGTCGCCGAGCGCAGAAAACGGACCCGTAGCGGGTGGACGAATTTGACCGGCACGAACTGCAACGCCGCGAACACGACAATTGTCGTAGCGCAGATCACCGGCGTCGGCCGCAGCAACAGCAGATAGAACGCAATAACGTTCCACACCGCCGGGAAGCCCATGAAGTAATTGTCGGCCGTCTTCATGTTGCCGTCGGCGAAATAGAGCGCACCGGTGACGGCAATGACCGGGCCGAGCACAAAACCCCATGCCGTCGGCACCAGGGATACGATCGCGTAGGCCGGGATGAAGACGTAAGTCGTGAAGTCGACCACCAGATCGAGCACGTCGCCCGACCAGCGCGGCTGATGCTCGGCGACGTTGAGGAACCGTGCCAGCGGACCGTCGATTCCATCGACGAACAGCGCGAGCCCGAGCCAGAGAAACATCAGCGCCCATTCCTCGCGCACGGCCGCGAACAGCGCGAGCAGCGCGATGCCGGCGCCAAGCGCGGTCAGGATGTGGACTGAGAAAGCGAGCGCACGCACGCTGGTGTTTTAGCGGTCCAAGGCAACGGGAGGAAGGGAAGCAGCGAATTCACTCTATCGGTCGTCATTGACGGGAGGCTGGGGCAGCCCCACCTCCGCCCTCATCCTGAGGAGGCGCCATAAGCGCGTTTGCGCGCGTCTTCGACGCGCTATGGCGCCGTCTCGAAGGATGGGGCGGCCCCATGCTTCGAGACGCGCACACGCAGCCAAGTGTACGCAGGCTGCGCCTGCTATGGTGCGCTCCTCAGCATGAGGGCCGGGAGAGAGCGGAGGCGCCAGTGGAGAGCGCGCTGCTGCCCACCCTATTTCTTCTGATTGCTCCAATCGAGCTTGCAGATTTCCGCTGAACGCCCCTCGAAATTCCAATTCCGGCCGAACAGCCGGAACCGCGACCGGTCCGCCTTTGACACGATGATGTCCGGCGCGATCCAGTACTCGCTGTTGCGGATCACGACATTGCCCTGGTCCTTGCCGCGCACCGGCGTGATCGCGCCATCGACGATCTTCCCGATCTGGACGATGCGGGTCTCCCCCTTCACGTCGTAAGTGATCGGCACCTGGCGCACGCCGAGGAAGCTGCCGGCCAGGATTTTCAACAGCGCGGTCGAGCCGCCGGCACGTCCGGTCATGATCCAGGTCAGCGCCTTCACGGCATAGGCCGACGCCGTGTCGTCGACGAACAACGCGACCGTCCAGTTGCCGCGGCCGAGCCGGCCCGGGATGTCGGCCATGAAACCGAATTTCACGCCGGACAGATCGGTTTCGCCGAAGCGGCCGTCGTCGATCCGCACGCCCGCCCAGGTCTGGCAATAACCTTCGGTCGGCGCGTGCTTGCCGAGCGACAGCACGCACGGACAGAACACTTCGCAACTGCAGGACAGCGCAAGCTCGCCCTTCAGGTACCAGGGATCGACCACGCGCAGATCTTCGACCATCGACATGTCAGTGCACCAACGCCATTGCGGTGAAGCCAAGCCCAATCGCGACCATGACCGCGCCGATCACATGAGAGAACAACGTCGTTGCCGTCATCTTCTCGATCGTCATGACGATGCCGATGAGCGCCATCCACAGTACGTTCATCGCGCCGGCGGCGAACATCACCAGCATCATCGCCCAGCAGCAGCCGAGACAATAAAGTCCCTGCCGCAAGCCGAGCCGGAACACGCCGCGCGGTTCCGCCGTCCAGTTGGCGAAGAAGAACGGAAACGGCCGCTGGCACATCGAGAGGCAGGCGTGCTTGAGCTGCGAGAACTGATAAAGCCCGGCGCCGAGGAAGATCGCGGCGGCAAGCCACGTGCTGGCGCGTCCGGCTTCGAGCAGCGCCAATTGCGTCAACGCGAACTGCAACGCGGTCGCAGCGAGTGCGAACCCGAGCCAGACCGAAACGTAGCCGGCGGTGAGCACCAGCGCCGATGCGGCGGGCTCGTGCTTCTGCGCAGCGGTATCGGCAATTTCGGCAAACGTCAGGATCATCGGACCGGCGGTCGGCAGCATCATCGCGAAGGTCATCGCGACCCACATGGCCAGCACCACGACGATTTCGATGCCGCCGCCTGCGCCCATCGGCTGGCACAGCGCGAGCCAGACGCTGGTATCTGCCGCCATCAGTCCGAGCGTCGCCCATCCCAGCGCCGTCAGCGTCAACACACAGGCGACCGCGAGCCGCCTCGGACGGGCCAAGGCGGCGGCCAATCGCGCCTCCGGCGCGGCAAGGTGGGTCAGCGCACTTTCGTGCGGAACATCGGTCACTTGCCACTGATAACGCATCGGCGAACCGGGCGGAATTGGGTGCCCAATTCATGGTTTCCGCCGCTCGTTTTTGCCGCCGGGACGCGTTAGGAAACGGACCATGGCAGCGAAACCGGCCGCGTTAACCGTGCAGGTGGCGATTGTCGGCGGGGGACCGGCCGGTCTGACAGCCGCGATCGCGCTGGCCGAAGCCGGCGTCGAAGTCGCGCTGATCGCCAAGGCGGCCCCCGCCGACCACCGCACCACCGCCCTGCTGGCGGGTTCCGTCACCGCACTCGATACGCTCGGTGTGTGGGCGCGGTGCCGCGAGCATGCCGCGCCCCTCAAGGTGATGCGGATCGTCGACGACACCTCGCGCCTGATCCGCGCGCCTGAGGTCAGCTTTGCGGCGCAGGAAATCGGGCTCGACGCATTCGGCTACAATGTCGAGAACCAGCATTTGGTGGCCGCATTGAGCGCGCGCGCCGACGAACTGCCGTCGTTGCAACGCATCGACGGCGAAGCCCGCTCGATCGAAATCCACGACGTCGATGTGAGCGTTCGCCTGCGCTTAGGCGGCAGCGTGACGGCACAGCTCGTGATCGGGGCCGACGGCAAGCAGTCAATGTGCCGCGGCGCCGCCGCCATCGAGACCGACGGCTCGACTTACGACCAGACCGCGCTGACCTTCAACCTGCGTCATGCACGGCCGCACCACGAGACCTCGACCGAGTTCCACACCGAGAGCGGGCCGTTCACGCTGGTGCCGCTGCCGGGCGCGCGGTCGAGCCTGGTTTGGGTTGTCGAGGAAGACGACGCGCAACGCATCGCCGAGCTCGACGATGCCGCGCTGGCGGAGGAAATCGAGCAGCGTTCGCATTCGATGCTCGGCAAGATCGCGCTCGATCCTGGCCGTGGCGCATTCCCGCTGTCGATCGAGACCGCACGCCATTTTGCGCAAAGCCGCATCGCGCTGATCGGCGAAGCCGCGCACAGCATTCCGCCGATCGGTGCGCAGGGGCTCAACCTCGGCCTGCGCGACGCCGCAACAATCGGCGAGCTTGCCGTCCATGCGTATCGCGCCGGCGACGACGTCGGCGAACCCGCCCTGCTCTCTCGTTACGATGCTTCGCGCCGCGCCGATATCAAGAGCCGCACGCTCGCGGTCGATCTGCTCAACCGGTCGCTGCTCACCGATTTCCTGCCGGTGCAGGGCGCGCGCGGCCTCGGCCTTTACCTCATCGACCGGATCGGCCCTTTGCGGCGCGCCGTGTTGCGCGAGGGCGTCGCGCCTTCCGCCTCGCAGCCGCGGCTGATGCGCGGCGAGGCGCTTTGACAAGGTCGTTGTCGGCGCCGAGCACCGGCAGCGGCTTCGACTTGCGCTTGCCGCGAAACGCCGGATCGATCGGCACCGGCAGCGCCGGCATGGTCGCACCGGACGCTCCGGAAACTTGATGCGAGAACAACCCACGCCCGACGAAATGCGGGTCGCGCAACGCCTCCTCCAGCGTCGTTACAATAGTGACGCAGCAGTCCGCGGCCGCGAGCACCGGCCGCCATTCCTCCACGCTGCGGCTTGCGATGATCGCAGCCACCGCTCGTTTCGTTGCTTGCGGATCGCTGCGATCATCGACGAATTCCGGCGCGAGCCCTATGGCGGATGTGAAGGCGAGCCAGAACTTCTGCTCCAGCGCCCCGCAGGCCACGAGCTTGCCGTCCTTGGTGGGATAGAGCTGATAGCGCGGCGATCCGCCAGTGAGCCGCGCGTTGCCTGCAACCGGGAACTGGCCGGTGATGTGGCCGACCGCCAGCGGATGCCCGGCGAAGGTGAACATCGCGTCCGCCATGGCGATGTCGATCGCGCAGCCTTTGCCGGTGCGGTCGCGCTGGCGCAGCGCCAGCAGGATGTTCATGACGGCCGGCAGCGTGCCGCCGCCGATGTCCGCGATCAGCGCCGGCGGCACGTTCGGCCGGTCCAGCGCGCCCGGCTGCAGCGCCAACAAGCCGGTGGCGCCGATGTAGTTGATGTCGTGTCCGGCTTCAGCCGCGCGCGGCCCGGACTGGCCGTAACCGGTGATCGAGCAATAGATCAGCCGCGGGTTGACCTTGCGCAGCGCGTTGGCGCCGAGCCCCAGCCGCGCCATCACACCGGGACGGAATTGCTCGACCAGGACATCGGCGCGCTTGACCAGCGGCATCAGCCGGGCGCGGTCGGCGCTGTCCTTGAGGTCCAGCACCAGGCTTTGCTTGCCGCGGTTGAGCATGGCGAACATCGCGCTCTCGCCGTCGAAGCGCGGCTCGTAGCGGCGCATGTCCTCGCCGCCCGGCCGCTCGATCTTGATCACCTGCGCGCCGGCCTCGGCCAGCATCAATGTGGCGAGCGGCCCCGGCAGGAGCGTGGTGAAATCGAGCACCAGGACGTCGGCGAGCGGCTGCATGAATGGCCCGGCTAAGGGAACCGAGCATGCGGCAAGCTGCTCTGCCGCACCAGTTCGGAATAGCCGGAAGGTGGCGGCAAATCGGCTTGGCGCGGAGCTTGCATTGCTCTAAAGGCAGGCCGGGTTCGGGAAGACGGTCATGAAACCACCGCGACAGTTCTATCAGCCGCTGGCGATCGGCGCGCCCGCGCCGCTGCGCGAGCTGCCGGTGCGGCTGGAGCGGATGATCCATTTCGTCCCGCCGCATATCGAGAAGGTCACCGCCAAGGTGCCCGAGCTGGTGCGGCAGGTCGACGTGGTGCTGGGCAATCTCGAGGACGCCATTCCTGCCGATGCCAAACTCACGGCGCGTGCAGGCTTTATCGCCATGGCCAAGGCCGTCGCGTTCGGCGCGACCGGGCTGTGGACCCGGATCAACGCGCTCAACTCGCCCTGGGCGCTCGACGACATCAACGAGATCGTCGCCGCGATCGGCAACAAACTCGATGTCATCATGCTGCCGAAGGTCGAAGGCGTCTGGGACATTCACTATCTCGACCAGCTGCTCGCCCAACTGGAAGCCAGGCATGCGGTCAGGAAGCCGATCCTGATCCACGCCATCCTGGAGACCGCCCAGGGCGTCAACAATGTCGAGGCGATCGCGCAGGCCTCGCCGCGCATGCACGGCATCAGCCTCGGTCCGGCGGACCTTGCCGCGTCGCGCGGCATGAAGACCACCCGGGTCGGCGGTGGGCACCCGGACTATGTCGTCATGGCCGACGCCGGGAAAGCGCCGATATCGGGTAAACCCGACATCGGTACCGGCGCCGACCGGCAGAAATTCCAGCAGGACCTGTGGCACTACACCACAGCGAAGATGGTGGACGCCTGCGCCGCGGCCGGCATCAAGCCGTTCTACGGACCGTTCGGCGATTTCTCCGACGCGGCGGGCTGCGAGGCGCAATTTCGCAACGCCTTTCTGATGGGCTGTGCCGGCGCCTGGTCGCTGCATCCGTCCCAGATCGCAATCGCCAAGCGGGTGTTTTCACCGGACCCCGGCGAAGTGACGATGGCCAAAAAAATCCTCGACGCCATGCCCGACGGCAGCGGCGCCGTGATGATCGACGGCAAGATGCAGGACGACGCCACCTGGAAGCAGGCCAAGGTGGTGTTCGATCTCGCCAAGCTGGTGGCCTCGAAAGACCCCGAGATGGCTGCACGCTATGGACTTTGAGGCTGTCACCGCCACAATCGTGTTCTAGAGTCGCACCATGACTGAAGACCTGACCAAGTTGAAAATGCGAATCGCCAAGTACAAGCTCGGCGAAGTCGTGAAGCACCGCGTATTTCCGTTCCGCGGCGTGGTCTTTGACATCGACCCGGTGTTCAACAACACCGAGGAATGGTGGCTTTCGATCCCGGCCGAGGTGCGGCCCCGCAAGGACCAGCCGTTCTATCATCTCTACGCGGAAAACTCTGACACCGAATACGTCGCCTACGTTTCGGAGCAGAACTTGCTGCCGGACACCTCCGGCGATCCGGTGCGGCACCCGCAGGTCGCCGAGGCGTTTACGCGCGACGACGACGGCGGATACCGCCTGCGCAATTCGGTGTTGAATTAGCGACCGACGTTTCCAAGCAAAAAAGGCGCGCCCAAGGCGCGCCTTTTCACCGGCTTGTTCTGTATCGGCTAGCGAGCCGGTGCTGCCGGCTGCTGGTTCTCCAGCCGCTTGCGCGCGTCCTCCGCCCGCTTCTGCAATTCGTCCTGCAGCTTCTTCTGCTGCTCTTCGAACACCTTCGGATCGGTCGGCGGTCCATCGTAGGCCTTGGCGAAATCCTTGAGTTCGAGCTGCGGGCTCATCGGCTGGCCGTTCATGTGAATCGCCTGCACGGTGAGGACCTGACCCTTCTTCATGCGATTGATGGTATCGGCGGTCGCCTCATAGTCCGCAATGCAGCCGCCGGGCGGCACGACGGGAGGCAGGCAGGTCACGAACGGCGCCGTCGCGGGCTGGCCCTGATCGACGATCATGCGCGTGCCGTGCGTCAGCGCGACACCATAGGGCAGGCTCATGCGCATCAGCTTGCGCTGATCGCCGTCCATTTCGATGATGGCGACGCTCACCACCAGCAGCCCGGACTCAACCCGGCCGTCCTTGACGGTGACGCAAACGCGCTTGGCGTTCGGGTCCGGATCCTTGTTGCAGAGCTTGACCCACGGCGAAAAGATCAGCTGAGGCGATTCTTGGGCTTGCTGCTGCTGCGGTGCTGCGGGCGCCGGTTGCGCTGGCTGGGCCTGCGGCGGCTTCTGCGCCGGAGCCCGTTGCTGGCCCCGTTGCGGCTGCTGTTGCTGCTGTTGCTGCGGTTGCTGCTGCGCGCCAGCCTCGGGGGCCGCGATCAACGCACACAGCGCCGCCGTCGCGCTCGCCGCAAGCACCCGGCGCCGCGAGCCAGCAGACACGATCCGATAGGTCATGAATTGGTTCCTCTTTTCCGCCGCCCGCCATCGGGCCCTTGCGGACGCCCCGCGCCTCTCTCGATGCCAAAAAAGGCAGGAGCGTGACGCGGAAAGTCAGCCTGATAGCCGAATTCGCAGTCCCGATAAAGCCTAATGGGGATGGTATCCCAGCATGACCATCCGGGTTCGGCGAGCTGTGATAGACAGGCAAGACCATCGATTCGAACGATCGGATGTGGCCGCCTTGACCGCGTCCAGACGCCGCAACCGAACGCTTCCCGGCCCACGGCCGGTAACGGCGTGTTGCCCTGCATTGCTGGTTACGTTGTTGGTCGCGATTGCAGCGGTCTGCTCGCCACGCGAGGGAACCGCGCAAGCGCGGCAAATTGACCATGCGGTCGGCAGGCACGCCATCGCCATGCATGGCGAGCCCGCGCTCGGCCCGGGCTTTCAGCACCTGCGCTACGTCGATCCGGCGGCACCCCGGGGTGGCCGCATCACCCACGGCGTGGTCGGCACCTTCGACAGCCTCAATCCGTTCATCGTCAAAGGCCTCGCCCCCACCCAGATCCGGGGCTACGTGATCGAGAGCCTGTTGGCGCGCGGCTATGACGAGCCGTTCACGCTCTATGGCCTGCTAGCGCGCACGGTGGAGACGGATGCCGAGCGAACCTACGTCACCTTCACACTAGATCCAGCGGCGAAGTTCTCCGACGGCAGGCCGGTGACCGTGGCCGACGTGATCTTTTCCTGGGAAATCCTTCGCGACAAAGGCCGGCCGAACTTCCGCACCTACTATTCGAAGGTTGCCAAGGCCGAGGCGGTTTCGGAACGCATCGTGCGTTTTGACCTCACGGGTGCGAACGACCGCGAACTGCCGCTGATCCTGGGGCTTATGCCGGTGCTGGCCAAACACGCCATCGACCCGGCGACGTTCGAAGACACCACGCTCGACCCAATCGTCGGCAGCGGACCCTACGTGATCGCCGATGTGCGCCCCGGCCACAGTGTGACGCTCAAACGCAACGCCTCGTATTGGGGCCGCGACCTCCCGATCAACCGCGGCTTCTGGAACTTCGACGAAGTCCGCACCGACTTCTATCGCGACGTCAACACGCAGTTCGAAGCCTTCAAGAAGGGCCTGTTCGACGTGCGCGCCGAGCACGACCCCGGACGCTGGGAGACCGGCTACGACGTGCCCGCGGTGCGTGACGGCCGGATCGTCAAGGAGGCGTTTCCCACCGGCATGCCCAAAGGCATGTCCGGACTGATCTTCAACACGCGGCGGCCGATCTTTGCCGACATTCGCGTGCGCGAAGCCATCATGCTGTTGTTCGATTTCGAATGGATGAACCACAACTTTTTCTTCGATCGCTACAAGCGCACCGCGAGCTATTTCGAGGGCTCGGAGCTGTCCTCGCACGGTCGTCCGGCGGATGCGCGCGAGCGCACCCTGCTTGCACCGTTTCCCAATGCGGTGCGCGCCGACATGCTGGATGGAACCTGGGCACCGCCAGTCACCGACGGCTCCGGGCGGGATCGCGAGACGCTCAAGCGCGCATTGGACTTGTTCGAGGCCGCGGGCTTCGAACTGGCAAAGACCGTGTTGCGCGACCGCACGACCAAACAACCGTTCGTGTTCGAGTTCCTGGTCACCACCAAGGAGCAGGAGAGGATCGGAATTGCGTTCGCCCGCCGCCTCAAACAGGCCGGGATCATCATGCGCGTGCGCATCGTCGATGCCGTGCAATACGACCGGCGGCGCATCAGCTTCGATTTCGACATGATCGAATATCGCTGGGACCAGTCGCTTTCTCCGGGCAACGAGCAGGCGTTCTATTGGGGCTCGGCCGCGGCCGACGATCAGGGCACGCGCAACTACATGGGCGTCAGGAGCCCGGCGATCGACGCGATGATCGCCGCCCTGCTCACGGCAAGAGAGCGAGACGAATTCGTGTCGGCCGTGCGCGCGCTCGATCGCTTGCTGCTCTCGGGCTTCTACGTGGTCCCGCTGTTTCATCTGCCGGAGCAGTGGGTCGCGCGCTGGACGCACATTGCGCACCCGGAAACGACTTCGCTGTTCGGCTATCTGCCGGAAACCTGGTGGCGGCGCAGCCCATGATCCTCGGCGAATCCCAAGCGCATATCGGAACCGGCGATCGTTCGACGCTCGACGATCTGTTCCGCAACACTGCCGCGCGACGTCCGGACGCGGTCGCGCTGCGCGATCCGCCAAATCGCGCGGTCTTCTCCGATGGCGAACCGCGCCAACTGACCTATGCGCAGGCTGACCATATCGTCGCGGCGATCGCGGGCCGGCTGCGCAGGCTCGGCCTCTCGACCGATGCGCTGGTGGCGCTGCAACTGCCCAACACCGTGGAAAGCGTGCTCGCGCTGCTTGGCGTGCTGCGCGCCGGGCTGATCGCGGTCCCGTTGCCGCTGTTGTGGCGGCAGGCTGACGCGGCGGCGGCGCTCAACCGCGTGGGGGCCAAGGCCATCATCACGACGTCGCGCATCGGCGCGACCGATCACTGCAAGATCGCGATGAACGTGGCCGCGAACGTGTTCCCGATCCGCTACGTCTGCAGTTTTGGAAAGATTCTCGCCGACGGCGTGATCCCGCTCGACGATCTGCTCGCTGAAGCGCCGCTGCTCGACCGTGCGGAGCCCATCGAGCGGCAAGGCAATCCGGCTGCCCACGTCGCCGCTGTAACCTTCGAGGTCACGCCCAGCGGGCTGATGCCGGTCGCGCGCAATCATCTGGAGCTCACCGCTGGCGGACAGGCGGTGCTGCTCGAGGCCGGTTTGCCTGAGAATGCGGCGATCCTCGCCACGTGCGCCAACAACTCGTTCGCCGGCCTGGGGGTGAGCACGATGCCCTGGCTCCTCACCGGTGGAAGCTTGTCGTTGCATCATCCATTCGATCAGGCGGTTTTCGCCGAGCAATGCCGCGAAGACCGCTGCGACACGGTGGTCGTGCCCGGCGTACTGGCGTCCCGGATTGAACAAGCCGGACTGCTGGAGCACCCCTTCCTGCGCAACGTTCTGGCGCTCTGGCGCGCCCCCGAACGACTTCAGGTCGGCTCAGCTTGGCAGCATTCCGAAGCAACGATGATCGACGTGCTGGCGTTCGGCGAGACGGGATTGATCGCCGGCCGCCGCGGCGCGGCCGGCCATCCGGTGGAAATTCCGCTCGGTCCGGTGCAGGCGCCGCGCGGCATTGCTGGCCATCCCGTCCTGGAAACGGCGGTCACCCCGGCCGGTACGCTGGCGCTGCGTGGCGCGATGGTGCCGCGTCACCCGTTTCCGCCCGGCGCCGAGCGTCTGCCGATGGCGCGTTTCGAGCCGGACGCCGATGGCTTTGCCGATACGCTGTTCTCCTGCCGCGCCAACCGCGACAGTGGCGAACTGCTGATCACCGCGCCGCCGCCCGGCATCGTCAGCGTTGGCGGCTACCGTTTCGTGGCCGACCGGTTGCAGGAGCTGGTGAGCCGGTCCGACGGTGACGCGATTCTCGCCACCCTGCCCGACGGCATCGCCGGCCATCGGCTCGCCGGCACGGCCGAAGATCGCGCGGCGGTCCGGCAGACGCTTGATGCGCTCGGCCTCAATCCACTGATCGGTGGGGCATTCGGCGGGCGGCGCCGGGCGGAGGCCGCCTGAACACAGCCGTTGACGCCCCGTTAACAGCCGGGCCGTTCCCGCTTCCCGAAAATAATCCAGCAATGGCGCGGTTTTTCGCGTGTGCCTGCTTCCCAAAGGGCGGCTTGGGAAGCACCTGGGAAGCAGGAGAGGCCCGGACAGGCGCGCCTGTCCCGAAAAGCGCACCACGAGTCACGCGGCGTAGAATGGCGCGCCATCCACGGCGCACCCGCGCTCGGCTTGCGAGCGTGCGTGCATGAGCGCAAAAGAAAAGCCCCGCGGCGGGGCGAACACCGCGGGGCCTCGACAACTCAACTCGCCATGGCAGCCCGAAACATAACACGGCGGCTGCCACATGCGCACCTCGACACTGGAACGCGATCTGAGCTTGCGGCCACTTGCCGGTACCGGCGAGCTTGAGAAGCCGCGCGCATGGACCGGCGAATGGGTGAAGCATCGCATGGTCGAGGCCTTCACCATCGAGCGGCGCATCCCCGACAAGCGCGTCGGCCCCGCCATGGTGCGCAACACTTGGAAGCTCGACACCACAGACACCTTCGCCGAGCGCGTCGGCCAGGGCGAGCTGGCCCGTGAGAACGTGTGGGAGGCGTGGGCCCGTGCTGGTGGCGCATTGCCCCACGAAGTGAGCCGGATGGAGGAAGCGCTGTCCTGGCCGGGGACCATCTTGGCGAACGGCCACGCCACCGAAGGGAAAGTTTTGCTCGCGTGGGCGTTCTGCGTTGCGTACGGCAAGCCGCTGCGCAGGATGACGAACCAACGGGGCTGGTCGCGAACGACGTTCTACAAAGCCGTGGACAGCGGCTCGGCGCGGATCGCCGACTACCTCAACGCGCGGGCAGTGGCGGTGCGCTGAGCAAGGTGGGGTGGCGGGCCTCCGCGCCCCAGCCCCGACTGGTCGGCGTCGGAGGCCCTCAGCTCGGGGTGAGACGAGCTTGACGGCAACGGTGCCCCAGGCCGGTTAATGAAAGGTTGCCCCCCGAGCAATTAGGACGGTGATACCTTCGGCGCATGCCTACACCCGCCGCAGCACCTGGCCGGATGAACGCGACGACTACGTGATCCGCTGCGAAGGCTTGGACGTTGGCCGCGTCTATCTCACGCGCGTACCGGCAGGCGACCGCTGGCTTTGGACGATCTTCATGAACGGCCACGTCCCGCAGATACCGAACGTGCCGATCAGTGGCTTGGCGGTGACGCTCGAGGAAGCCGCGTCGCTCAAGCAAAGCTATGAGGCGATGAGATTGCCAAGGCCGCAGCGGCTTTTTCGCCTGGCACGTACGAACAAACTTTTGGCCGACGGCAACAAGCGCGTCCGAACAGTCTCGCGTATCCCACTGCCTAAGGTGTCGGGGGTGAAAGCCTTCTCTATCCCTCGTCCCCGCACCCCGTCCCGGAGGAGCCTCGCGGCACCTCCGGGGCACTAAATCAGCGCGGCCCGCGGCCGTGCCTGCGCGGCATCTTCGATCCGCTTGCGAGTCGGCGCGGATCGCCGCGCGCCTCGACGCGCGCAGCGTCGTGACGCGCTAACTCAGGAGTTTTCACAAGGCTGTTAAACTTCGCGACGGCCTGACACTCCTCCAGTGTCCGGAAAAAATAAAGCGCCCACGCTCGCCCATCTTGCTGAAAGCGTACGCGCACTCTACGCACATGAGTTCCCGCCTCCGGATCAAGCCAAAGATAGTTATCTTCCTCTATTCTCGGATTTTTGTACTCGTCGCGCCCCTTCATGAATTCGTACAGCTTAGCCGGCGAGTGTCTTGACCCGACGTCCTCTGTGCAAACTTCCCCTGTCGAGGATGAACCTAAATACCACCAATGCGTCTGATCAGCGATCACCGGCGACGCTGAGAGTGCAACGATCGCCACCAGCCCACGAACAGCATAACTTTTCATGTCAATAACTTTTTTTCTCCATGCCCCCAACCAGGATTGCTGAAGCTGCTTGAGCGAGCGAGCCACGAGCGACGAGAACGCACGAGTGCGACAGCATCGCCAAGGTGGCGTTTCTCGCGGGCAGGAGACGGGACCGCGAGAATGAGCCTGCCCTAGCGATGACTGTTCGCGTTCGTCTTGTTATTTGTTGCCAAAGTCTTGTCCGAATATGCCGCTTGGCCCGGCCTCGAAAAACGGCAGGGCCGCCGCAGCCGCCAGCCCGCCCCAGCTATTCCGCCTGGCATGTACGAACAAGCTTTTGGCAGACGGTAAGCGGCGCGATCCGCAAATAGTTATTCATTAAAATCCCCTAGCCGAACGCTGCGCGCGCAACGGAACACATCCACAGTAAAAGTCGATGCAACTTCAGTCGTAACGGCCTCCCTCGAAAATCGCACTGGCGACGATCCTCACCCAGAGCGGGAGAAGGGTGGACGGGGGAAGGCTTACCGACCACCCGAGGCTCCCAGTGAAACACGCGAGACTGCCGGGGCCTTAGAGCACCGTCACCGACCGATTGTTTGAGGTGGTCGAACACCCCGAGCCAATCAGCTCCTATAGACTCCGGCCTCGCGAGACTGATTTGACGTCAGTACCGCGTCAGCCTTGGCCGATCCGCCTCGCGAACCGTTTTCATCGGCACCGGCGGGCATTGATCAGCCCATGCATGAAATGGGCGACATGACCGCGCTCATACCGCAGATCCTTGGGGCCGAGCTTGTCGCCGGCGCGCGCGCAGTCTTGCGAATAAACTTGCATCAACACCAACCAAAAACGACGCACGTCATGCCAGGGCGATGCCGCGTCAGCGTCGCGGATCGCCCTGCGCCGATCATCGACCACCCTCGCCGCTCGGTGATCGATGCCAGGCCGAACGCGCGACGTATCAGCCGCGGCCAGGCTACACGGCAATTAGCCGCGATTCGCCGAACGGACGTTACGGAACATTTGGCCGGCTTCGCGCCGATTACTCTGCCTTGATGTTGGCGGTCCGGATCACCTTACTCCATTTCTCGGTTTCCTCTGCGATCAGCTTTCCAAAGTCGGCGGGCGCGAGCGCAAGCACATTGCCACCGACGTCGGCAAGCCGCGCCTTCAGCTTGGGATCGGCGAGCGCGGCGTTGATCTCCCTGTTGAGCTTTTCGACGATCTCGGCCGGCGTATTCCTGGGCACGCCGATGCCAAACCACTGGCTCGCCTCGTAGCCCGGCACGAACTCGTCCACCGTCGGCATGTCCGGCAGAGCTTCTGAGCGCGTTGCGGTGGTCACCGCGAGCGCCCGCAGCTTGCCGGCCTTGATATACTCAATCGTTGAGATGGTGACGGAGAACATGACCTGCACCTGCCCAGCGAGCAGATCGGTGTACGCGGGTCCTCCACCGCGATAGGGCACGTGCAGCATGTCGATCCCCGCCATTATCTTGAATAGTTCGCCGGCTACATGAGGCGACGTTCCAATGCCGGGCGATGCCATGTTGATCCTGCCCGGGTTTGCCTTGGCATGGGCGATGAACTCGGGCACCGTCTTTGCCGGAACCGTCGGATGCACGACTAGGACATTCGGGACTGCGATAATGGAGGCGACCGGAGCGATGTCACGGATGAAATTGTATTTAAGATTGTCATAGAGCGTCGCGTTGATCGCGCTACTCGTAGAGACGGAGAGAAGCGTATAGCCGTCCGCTGCGGCGCGCACGACCGCCTCGTGCCGATAGTGGAGCCCGCACCCGGCCGGTTCTCGATGATGAATGGCTGTCCAAGACGATCAGACAGCCACTGACCCATCAGACGCGCCACGACGTCCGTTGGTCCGCCTGCCGGAAATGGCACGATCAGACGCACCGGCCGGGTCGGATAGGCTTGCGCCCACGCAATGCGCGAGACGGCCGGCAGCGCGGTAGCGCCTGCGGCCAGATGCAGAAATCGTCTGCGGGGAAGTTTCATGGTGGCCCTCCCATTGCGAGAAGGCGACGCTTGTGCCCTTCTCGCTGCCCCTTGCCTCCAAAAAGGCTAGCCGGTCGCGACCATGTGCGGAAGGGTCGTGATGTCCGCTTCTGATGCTGTAGACGGCTCCTCCACCCGGCACGCGACTGCCACGGATGTGAGCGCTGTTAGGGCTCCTAGCTGACGATCGAAATAAGGCGTGCTTGTGGATTCACTTCCACAGTCGCTCCATGGGGGATTTCCGCAGTAATATCTTGATCGAAGCCAGCGAGCATCGGCACGTCGCCAAGCGCGGCTCCCTGCGCCAGAATTGGATTCACTGAATTGAGCACCAGGGCCAACGGAACGATGCCGCGCGATTGCATTTCATGCAGCATCCACGCTGTCGCAACGCCACCCTTGGCGGTGTCCAGAACTAGAATCTTCCCAACATATGACTGGCCGACAAGTTTGTGCGCGGGTCGAGAAAATATTCCCGCGATACGGTCCAGGTCGTAGCGAGCCGAAAAACCATCGTGCGCCACCAGCGCTGTCCCTCGCACCGTACGCCCCATGGCCTGCCGCGCACGAAATATCTTTGCACTTAGGCTCATGTCAATTTTCCGCTGACGGCGGCGTCCACACAGGCTTCCATCGAGGCCAGCATGGGTTGGTAGCCGTAGCCCCCCAATATGTTGACCAACTTCGCGCTATTGGTTGCCAAACGATTCCAGCCTTTGGCCTCTGCAATCTCGCGCGCATATGATTGATAGAAGCACATGCCCGACAGCACGGAGCCGCCGGCGTCTTCAATGCGCGTCGTATAGCCCATCCGGTCGCAGTCCGGTTTGATCTGAGGGCTTGTCACCGCCAAGAGCGGCACAGAAAATCGCCGCCCCTCGCAGAGTTCGGCCAAGTCGCGCAACTCGTACAGGCTCAATTGCGGTGCCGAGAAAACGACGACATCCACGCGGTCACCCACATGATAGGACTTTTGCAAAGCGTCGATATCCGCCTTGGTCACGCGATGAGTCGGCAGATTGGGCGATGCAACATCAGACAATCGGCGAGCTTCGGGCGTGAGGCCTACCAGGTGAAACAACGCAGTCGAGCCAAAGCTCGCCATGGCAGCACCGAAGTGCTTGAGCTGATCCGATCTCGGAGCACCATCGATACCTTCGATAACCGGCACGGCCCAGTAGTTTCCCGCAAGACGCCCGATCACGCCGCCCAAAGCACCCCACTCGTTCAACGAGCTGGGCGTAAAGTCGACCCCGATGTGCATGGTCGCGCGGCGCAGTTCAAGTAAATGGTAGCCGTAGCGTGGCGTGCGCCCTGTCAATCCGGCGGCGAGCGCAGACGGCCCCCCCTCGAAATTTGAACGCGCGCCGCATACCGAGTTGGAATAGATGACCACTCCGGTGTCGCCGAAGGCGACGTGTTCAAACGATGTGGGGGCCTGAACGGTCTGATAGTTGATGCATGTGTTTGTCATAACCACGCCCAGCTTGACGAATGCCGATATGGCGCGCCGCTCGAGATCAAGCATGGCTGAAGTCTGACCTAGCGATGCCGCCTTCGCAAAGTCCGTACCGCGCGGGTCGGTTATGGTTGGGATACGCACGCGCCGTTGGCCTTGGACGGTCGTGGCCAGTCTCTCCAGCCAACACACCCCAGCTTCGCCGAGGCTTTCGGTGTCGGCCATGATGTGGGCCTGCGTCACCGGAACAAAGTCGGCGGCATCGAAGAATTCGCCGACAGATTTTTGGTGCTGAAGTGCTTCCTGCGGAAGCGGACCGAACTTTCCGGCCAAAATATCCTGCTCTTCGTCATTGAGCTTCATCGACGTCAATTCATCGTAGCGCCGGAGTCATTGACGGCTTTGCCCCATTTCAACAGTTCGGCGCGCTGAAATTCGGCAAGCTCAACACCGCTGAGTGCGGTCGGAACCACGCCCAATGGCTCAAGCTTGCTGCGGAACCCGTCGCTTCGCACGATCTGCACCATCTCGTTGGCCAGGACGGTTGTCAAAGCGGAAGGAAGTGCGGCCGGAGCAAACACGCCCCACCATGCTGTCGTCTCGAAACCTGGATAGCCGGACTCGGCAATAGTGGATATATCCGGCAGAGCGGGTGATCGCGCCTTGCTGCTGACGGCCAGGGCGCGCAGCTTGCCAGCCTGCACGTTCGACAGCACCGATTGCAGCGGATCGAACATGATCGGAATCTGACCGGCGATCAGATCCGTCACGGCAGGCGCACTGCCCCTGTATGGTACGTGCTGGATATCGATACCCGCTGCGGACTTAAACATTTCACCAGTCAGATGCCCAGGTGTTCCCGCGCCCGCCGATCCGTAGTTCAGCTTTCCACGGCTGCTTTTTGCAAGCGTCACTAGATCACCCAGGTCCTTCACCTTTAGCGAGGGATGAACGACGATGGCCACTGGCGCCATAGCGACCAGCGCAATGGGTGTGAAATCCTTCACGGCATCATAAGGGAGTTTCTTGTACAAAGCTGGATTGATGGCATGGGTGCCCACCGTTGCCATGAGTAACATTTGTCCATCGGGCGCTGACTTCGCAACGGCGTCGGCACCCAGCGACCCGCCTGCGCCTCCGCGGTTGTCGATCAGCACGATTGACTTGAGCGAGTCCCCCAGCATCTGCGCCAAAGGCCGCGCCACAATGTCAGTGGGGCCACCGGGCGGAAAAGGCACAATGATCCGAATTTGCTTAGCGGCGAGCGATTGCGCGCCGGCCATGCTGGATTTCAAAAAGGTGCCGGCAGCGGTCGAGGCAAGAATGAGAAACTGCCTGCGCTGCATACAAAAAACCTCCCGATCTAGAAAATTTCAAGAGTTTGAGTTTTCGATGGAAATGTCAGCGCTGCCGATTCTCTACGAGCGGATTGGGTTTGTCCATGAGCCCTCCATTTCCTTTTCGGCATCGCCGCCGAGACGCCGAGACCATTGACAGACGAAACGTCCCCCAAGGGGCAAAGCGGATAATGGCGCAGTTTGTTGCGCTGCGAATGTCGCTTATCTGAAGTCGGCTTTCAGGGGTAAAGCAGACGTCATGCTGGCAGGCCGAAAGCGATGCGAATGACCCCACAACGGACATCGCACCCACTGAGACAGGCGCTCGGGGGTGAGCGCTTTCTCACACACCCGCCCGGTCGCTCGGTGCTAGGATTTAGCAATCGCGATCGATCCGGAGGAATGCGATGAATCTTCCCCGCAGGCAATTTCTGCATCTGGCAGTGAGCGCTGCCGCGTTGCCAGCTGTATCTCGGGCCGCCTCGGCTCAACCCTATCCATCACGACCGATATCGATTTCGTCCCGTTCCCCGCTGGTGGAGCGACCGATGTAGTGGCACGGGTTCTTGCCAAAGGCCTTTCGGATCGACTCGGCCAATCGGTCGTAGTCGAGAATCGACCTGGCGCAAACGGCGCGATAGGTAGCCAATCAGTCGCCAAAGCCCGCCCTGACGGTTACACGTTGGTGATGGGTGGCATCAACACGCACGCCATGAATGATAGCCTGATCAAGCCGCGCCCATACAACTCTGCTATGGATTTTGCACCCATCACACTCACGGCGCTTATACCGATCGCTTTCGTCGTCAATCCTCGACTACCAGTTACGACACTTCACGAATTGGTCGCGTTGGCACGCTCGAAGCCGCGGCAGCTCAGCTACGGCTCGTCGGGAGTGGGAGGCCCACACCACTTAGCAATGGAGCTTTTCAAGTTGGCTGCCGGTATCGACATTGTGCATGTGCCGTACAAGGGCGGTTCTCCGCAACTGAACGACTTGATCGGTGGGCACATTCTGATTGGAGTAATTGGTCTACCGCCGGCTCTTCCCCATATCGAGGCCGGGAAATTGCGAGCGCTGGCAGTTACAGACGCTAAGCGGTCAGTTCTAATGCCGATGCTGGCAACGGTCGCCGAGTCTGGCTTCCCCAACTTCGAAATGCGCTATTGGCTAGGGCTCATGGCGCCGGCTGGGACGCCTCGCGGAATTATCGATCGGCTCGCGTCAGAGAGCGGAGCCTTCCTGACGATGCGGGAAAACCGAGAGTCACTGGCAAAGCAGGGTGCGGAAGCGATAACCAGCACGCCCGACGAACTGAAAAAGCTCGTCGAGAATGACATCGAAAAATGGTCGAGGGTCATCCAGGAGACTGGCATCACTGCCGAATGACAGGTTGTAGGTGCGCAGGCCGCATTAATGAGTCCTGAGATTGCGCCTGCGCCAGCTGAAGCGCGCCCAATACGCTCTGCGGTGCAATATGATGGCACACAAGGAAGAGGGTTGGGCCCCAATCCCTCTCCCTCCGCCAGCGCCCTTTGCGAACTGTTAGTTGAGGCGGCTCCAGCCCCTATCAAAGTGATCATTTAACCCTATACGATGCCATATCCCGAGCCGGGGAACGGGCATGAGGCGACGGGAATTCATCGTGGCTCTTGGTGGTGCGGCGGCGATGCCGCTTGCCGCGCGCGCAGCAGCCCGGCGATGCCCGTAATCGGTTTCCTCAGCGGCTTTTCGCCATCCGGAAGTGTAGACGTGCTGAATTCGTTCCGCCAAGGCCTGGGCGAAACCGGCCATGTGACGCCGCCGTCGGTCGCGCTCCAGCCGGGCAGCGCGATCGAGGTGCAGCACGACGTGAAGATCGTCGGCCGATGGCAGCGACGAACAAATGTTTGGCGCAATCGGGAAGCAACGATGCACTCGATCTTGCCGGAACGCGCCTTTGGCGCTTTGTCGCGCAAACAGGTCGGACACTCCTTGACCCGCGGGTGGCGTCCACACATGACCCTCAAGAGTGGTTCGGACTGATGAGTCCAGCGGCGTACTCGCGGGGAATTTTTTGGATATTCTCGAGCTTTCGTCGAGAGCGCGGTTAATCTGTGGTAGGGGTCGCGATGCAGCAGATCGCGGACTGGCTTGAAAAGCTCTGCTTGGCCGAGTACGCCCAACGCTTCGCCGACAACGCCATTGACCTCTCGGTCATCCGCGATCTGACAGAGCAAGATCTCAAGGAGCTCGGCGTTCTGCTGGGGCATCGCCGCAAAATCCTGCGCGCAATCGCAGAGCTTGATGGTGCCGCTCCTGCTCCGGTTGAAACAGCCACCGAACGGGTGCTGCGTGGCGAGGCCGAGCGCCGTCACCTCACCGTGATGATCTGCGACCTGGTGGGCTCGACTGCCCTATCGGCGCGGCTCGATCCGGAGGACATGCGCGTCGTGATCGATGCCTATCACGCCGCCTGCGCCCGTATCACGCGAACCTATGACGGCTTTCTCGCCGAGTTTCGGGGCGACGGGATATTGGCTTATTTCGGTTATCCAATCGCGCACGAAGACGATGCGGAGCGAACCGTGCGGGCGGGGCTCGATATCATTGCCGCTGTTGGCCGACTTGAGACGCGCGCCGCGGAACCACTCGCGGTTCGCATTGGCATCGCGACCGGGGTGGTGGTGATCGGCGACCTTAGCCGCGAGGGTGCGTTGCGGGAGCACGCCGTGGTCGGGGAGACGCCGAACCTTGCAGCCCGCCTTCAGACCTTTGCCGAGCCCGGGACGATCGTCGTCGCCGCCTCCACGCGCCGGCTGCTCGGCGATCTGTTTCATCTGCGTGACCTCGGCCGGCACGAAGTCAAGGGTATTGCCGAGCCGGTCGCAGCGTGGGCGGTCGAGGGCGTAGCCGATTCCGAGAGCCGCTTCGAGGCGGTCCACCTGACGGGTCTGACCGATCTCATTGGCCGCGAAAACGAGATCGATTTCCTGCTGGGACGCCAACGCCGCGCCTGGAAGGACGAAGGGCAGGTCGTGCTGATCTCGGGCGAGCCGGGGATCGGCAAGTCCCACCTTGCGGCGGCTCTCGCCGTGCGCATCGCCGGCGAGCCGCATACACGCTTGCGCTACCAATGTTCGCTTTACCACACCAACAGCGCGCTTCGTCCGTTCATTGCCCAGTTGGAGCGAGCGGCAGGTTTCAAGGCAGACGATACCTCCGAGCAACGCCTCGACAAGTTGGAAGCGGTCCTTGCCATGGGCGCATCGCGGATTGAAGGCGTGGCACCACTGTTTGCTGCGCTGCTATCGATCCCGTTCGGCGAGCGGTATCCGCCGCTGGCTTTCAGCCCCACGCAGCAGCGCCGCCAGACGCTCGCGGCACTGCTCGATCAATTTGAGGGACTTGCCCGCCGGCAACCGATCCTGCTCGTGTTCGAGGACGCACAGTGGGCGGATGCCACTTCCCTCGAGCTACTCGATCTGACCATCGAGCGGGTGCGCCAACTACCGGTCCTTGCACTATTCACCTTCCGACCGGAGTTCGAGCCGCCCTGGATTGGTCTCCCCAACGTCGGCACCTTGACGCTCGGTCGCCTCGACCGCAACGACGTTGAAAGCATGGTGGCGCGGGTGGCTGGCGGCCGCGTGCCGCCCGCTGAAGTGATGAAACAGATCGTCGCCAAGACCGACGGGAACCCGCTGTTCGTTGAGGAACTCACCAAGGCGGTGTTGGAAGCGGGCATCCTCGTCGAGGACGCCGAGGGCTATCGGCTCGCCGGGCCACTGCCGCCGCTGGCGATCCCGGCGACCCTTCAAGACTTCTTTGATGTCGCGGCTCGACCGCCTGGCGCCGGTGAGAGACATCGGTCAAATCGGTGCCGCCATCGGGCGCGAGTTCTCCTACTCCTTGCTGCGCGTGTTGGTTGGACGCGACGAGACCGCATTGCAGAATGCACTCACCCAACTCGAGCAGGCGGAACTCGTGTTTCGCCGTGGCGAGCCGCCGGAAGCCATCTACAGCTTCAAGCACGCGCTGGTGCGGGATGCGGCCTACGAGAGCCTGCTCAAGAGCCGCCGGCAGCCATTGCACGGCCGGATTGCGCGGACACTTGAGGAGAGGTTTTCCGACATCGTGGCGAGCCAGCCGGAAATCGTGGCACACCACTTTACGGAAGCCGGCCTTGTTGAACCCGCCATCGATTACTGGCTCAAGGCTGGACAGCACGCAGCCCGACGCTCGGCCAATGCCGAGGCACTAAACCATCTTGCTCGTGGATTAGAGCTCCTTCCAACTATCGACGACCCGATGCTACGCAACAAGTCGGAGTTGCTACTTCAAACGTTGCTCGGCCACTCCCTCCGGGCGACTAAGGGCTGGAGCGTTGACAGTGTGAAGCTTGCATATACGCGAGCACTCCAGCTGTGCAAAGAGAGTGGGCTTGACGAACATACCTTGCCTGCCATGTTTGGTTTGTGGTCCTGGCATTTCCTTCGTGCAGCGCTGGATGAGGCTCAAGCCCTTGCCGAACATTTGGTGAATACAGCCGAGAATGCAGATGACTCGGTTTTCAAGGTTCTTGCCCACGAAGCGTCAGGGTTTACCTTGTTTGCGCGCGGGAAATTTGCCCCCGCCCACGCGGCCCTAAAACGCAGCATTAGCATGTGTGATGACAGCAAGGCCGCGGCGTATCTTGACCTGTCAGCGCAAGACCCGCGCCTTCATGTAAGGCTGTACGACGGCATGGCTCTGTGGTTGCTCGGCTATCCCGATCAGGCGTTGCGGATTTGCGCTGAGGCCCACCGTTATGCGGATGCATCTCAACATCCGTTCAGCGAGGCAATGGCACGCACGATAAGCCTCCGGGTGCATCAGTTTCGTGGTGAGGCTGCCGTTGTCGAACGGGAGGCTGACGCAGCAATCGCACTTTGCGAAGAGCATGGGTTTGTGCACTATCTCGCCTTGGCTCTGATTTTGCGCGGATGGGCAAGTGCCCAGCAAGGCGAGTTTGAAAAAGGTATTGCAGAGATTCAGGACGGCTTGGAAAAAGTACGAACAACCGGCGCCTTATTGTTTGAGTTGTATGCTCTGGGGTTACTGGCGGATGTATGCATAAAGAATGAACGATACGAACAAGCGTTCAGCTTCTTGGACCAGGCGAAGTTAAGGCTCGATGTAGAGAACTCCGAACGTTTCTACGAGGCTGAAATATACCGCTTGCTCGGAGAAACGTATCTGCGATCACGTCGAGATCTGGATCAGGCGGAACGTTATTTGTGTAAGGGCCTTATGGTTGCGCGCGAACAGAAAGCCAAATCGCTCGAACTTAAACTTTGCATGAGTATTTATGACCTGCACGAGCTGAGACAAAACGCCGACAAGTATCGCTCGCAACTCGGCGAGATTTACGGATTTTTTAGCGAGGGTTTTGACACCACGGATTTAGTCAATGCCAAGTCAAGATTGACAAATGCTTGATAGGCCTCAAGACCGTCAGGACACTGGGCCTCACTTTTCCCATCACGCTGCTTGGCCGCGCCGACGAGGTGATCGAATGAAGCGGCGCGAGTTCATCGCGATGTTCGGCGGCGCGGCAGCGTGCCCGCTGGCGGCGCGAGCGCAGCAGCCGGCGATGCCGGTGATCGGTTACCTCAGCAGCGAGGCTTCCGAACTAGGCGGGGGCCGGTTCTGACTGGGAACACTCAAGGCGCACAAGGCGTTTTTCCAGATTCTTCATAGCGTCATCGCCGGCGCATGTCGCGCTTGCCATTCGTCCGCGTCGGCGCATTTGTGCGCCTTTCGAATTACGCCACCAGAACCGCGACCGCCCATGGTGTCCTCCCGAGCGGGCTTTCCGTTTGTTAAGGATGCAATGCTCTTCCTGCGCCCCCATCAAATTTCACATGAGCAGCGCGCCGACTACTCGGCGTGCCGCTCAAGCGCCACAATATCTTATCTTGACGCAATAGAACTGGAAAGATTGCGTCAGATCTCTTGCGCGATGCCGGCTCTCGGGTCAGATCGCTTTGACCGGCGCGGTGCGGGAGTACTTCGAAGTGCTCTGCGCTCAAAGATCGCTTACCAAGCCGCCTCTTGCTGATAGAACCGATAGTGGACAGCCGGTTGTATCTTGCGAACGCCACTGCTGCCGGCCTCTGGCTTTCCCCAAAACAATAACGGCCACGCAATTACCACGGCAAGCGCGGCGGTCACGCCCAGCTTGATCATCGTGTTCATGTTGGCTCTCCTCAACGCTGAGACATTCTAACGTTGGATTGAGCGGCGGCTGTGTGAACCAGATCACGTCGGCGGCAAACTATCGCCGTCATCATGCCGCGGCAGGACGGGAGACTTTAGGAATGGTGTCTGAACTGTCTCATAGACCCCCGCCCGAACTGCGTTTCCAAGAAGGGAGCGAACGAATTTCGGGCGCCAATCGATGGCCCGAACGACCACGAAACGATGTGGTCTTGTCCGCGACGCCTAGTCATCCGCTGTGCAATTTAAGCGTAACTGCTAGCTCGGCAGGTTGCGGGGACGCTTTGCACCCACCGATTGTTCCGCCTCGTCGGACGCGACGCCCGCCAGCGCCATGGGAGCCAGGATAACAAGCGCCCCGCGCTCCAGCTTCAGCCACTTGCGGCGCTGCCAATCGCGCAGCAGCTTGTTCACGCTCTCGCGCGATACCCCGACGACTTGACCAAGGTCGCGCTGAGTTAGGCGCAACTTGATGTCAGCACCTGACGCCGTTCGTTCGCTGAGCTGCAAGAGCGTCTTGGCGAGTCGCGTGGGCAGGCCATGAAACATGAGGTCTTCGACCTGCTCTGTGGTCTTTCGCAGCCTTGCGCACACGATTCCGACGAGCTTCATGGCGAGTTCGGGATTGTCACGCACCAGCGGCACGAAGTCGCGCCGCTCGATCAGCATCAAATCACCATCTTCGATGATCACTGCGTCGGCGGTGCGGGGCCCGCCGTCGAGCAACGCGATTTCGCCAAACATTTCTCCCGAAGGGATTAAGTTGAATATAGCGTCTTGTCCTTGCGGCGACGGCGCGCTGATCCGGACCGCACCGCTCAAGACCACGTAAAGCGTTGTCCCTGGGTCGCCTTTGCGGAACAGAACGGTGCCCGTTTTTACCTTGCGAATGACGGCGTGCGACACCACGCTATCGACGATCGCCGGCCGAACGTCTCTGAAAAAAGGGTGCGCGGCCAGCACCGCTCGCTTGTCGAACTGTTGGCTCACAGGTTGAGCGCTCGCGCGTAAGTTCACTCGAAGCTTGGGGGGTGGCGCTGCCATATTCCGAAAAGGATAGCAAAATGCGCTTCGACTTCCATAGACAGCGGAGACGTTGGTGACGCAGCTCTGCTCCGCACGTATTTCCTATCTTTGACGGTGCTTTAGCCCGTTTTGGCGATCCTGGTCTCTTAGAGCCGATCCGGGAAGTTCTTGAGTTGGATGAGTCGGATGTGATTCCTTGTTGGGCGGCAGATTTGCGAAGGAGCGCCCCATGTGGACACCCGATCATCGCCGCGCCGCGGACCGCAGGGGCCTGCGTTATCCCAGCGATCTGACTGACGACGAATGGGCCATTGTCGCGCCGATGATCGCGCCGGCGAGACACGGTGGGCGCAAACGCTCGGTCAACGTGCGCGAAGTCTTGAACGGGATTTTCTACGTGCTCTGGACCGGATGCCAGTGGAAGGCGTGCCCGCGTCGTAGCCCGAAGGATCGAGCAAAGCCCCCCTTTTTTTTGAGCACCCCTTGCGGTCTGCGAGTTGATGATCGCTGCCGTCGGACTGGGCTTGACGTCCTTCCTGCTCGCGCACTGCAACGTAAAGCGCATGATGGATGCGTTCCAAAGTGCCGTCCCAGTTCCAGAGCTCGAGATAAAGGTGCACCGTGCTCTTCGGCGGCAGGTCTTTGGGCAGCGTGCCGCTTGCGACCTTTGATCTTCTTGCAAGCGCGGCTACAGGAATGCGCTTTCGCCGCTCGCGGCGAAGTCGGCGCTGGTCTTGTCCATGGGTTCGCCGCGATCTGTAGCGGCAATTTTTCGATCCGCCCGATCTCAGCTATCCGACGCGACTGCGTTGCTCAATATTTGCCGCCGGTCCCCCACGACTGGTGCGGTTTCCGGTATGGAAGTGCTTGCGAGGTCGCGATGCTTTTCCACGGACCGATGGTTTCGACGATGATATTGATTCCGGCCAACGCGCTGTCGATTTGGCGTTGCACGCTGTCGACCTCGTACTTCAGGAATTCTTGCATTTTTTGGAGTTCGGATACCAATCCCTGAAGTTCGTCTATCGAACTTGAGGTCAACCGCGCCACGGAGGACCTGATTTGTTCGGCGTTGTACTCCGGCGGGCCAGAGGGTTTCGAACTCTCTTGTGTTGCCAATTTGCTTAATTGTGCCGCCAAGGACAAATCGAGCGGAGGCGTTTTTTCATCAGGTGCCGCAGATGTTTGGGTACCCATCAGCTTCTTCCTAAGTGAATTTTGGTTGTCTCGACGCTAATCCGAACGTGGTTAATAATTCGTTAATTATTCTTGGAGCGGCGTCAGCGGCGGCAGCAAGTGTCGATGACGGCCCCATCGTCGCTAGGCAAAGCGGATGCGGATGAGTAATTCCCCGCCCCTCAACAGTGTACCGGCCCCGCGCGAACGGAGCCGGCACGCGCACGACGCCCGGCGTAGGAGGCCGGACACCATGAGCACGCGAGACCTACAACAGCAGATGACCGATGACGACCGCGTCAAGTTCGAGCGCGGCGCTGATCTGCTCAAGCACGTGCAGGCCGGTAAGTTGTTCGATGACTACTGGGTGCCGATCGGCGATGGTCTGCTGGCGGTGCGCCGAACCGTAATGGCGGCATTGCATCTCAAGAAAGCCCGCGGCGGCTACTACAACGACGCGTTCGGCAGAGTTTGTGCCCAAACGCCGTATGCCAACATGCCCAAGGTGGAGCGCTCCAATCTGCTCTACGCAATGGAGCATCTCGCCGACATTGTGGAAATGCGTGCGGGTTGGACGCCAAGCGAACGAGCGAGCGTCAATCATCCAACCAGCATGGCCAAGCGGTTGCGGGAGTTTCTCAATCGGGCCCCTGGCGAAGCACCGCGCCGGAACGCGTCCCCGATGGCGCTGCTCAAGGACAAGAACGAGCAGCTTACCCGCACTAACCTTGACCTGGCCGAACGCCTAACTGCTGCCGAGCATCGCGATGGTTCGTTGTTTGACGTCAAGAAAGACAACGGTCGTGACATCGGGCGCGTGCTCGCGGAGAACATGCCGGAGTGGAAGTGGAAGGAAGTTCGGCATGAGGCTGAGGCCGTCTACAAGGCACGCAAGCGGCCGGCAGGGTGATTAGCCGCGACCCTGCAGGCGCTTGACCGCACGACTGACCGTGTCCCGGGAGACGTCCCCCAGCCCCTGGTTCTTGCTGTCGGACGCTAGCTCCTTGTTGACCCGCCCTCGCACAAACTCGGTCCGGACATCATCCGGCACTATGCCATCGGGCGGGTAGAGCTTTTTCAATACCGGTAGAACGCGGCGTATTTGCGGGCCCGGCTGGGAGCGGAGCTTCTTTGCACCAGAGGCTGCGCTTTGCGCATTGGCGGGGGGCAGGCCACCCATCTTCTCGTGTTCGTCTGGCGCTCCCGGCAGCAACGCCTCGACTGCCGCACGCTCGAGCTCGACGCCGATCGCCATGATGTCGATATCCATCTCGAATTCGACCCGCCCGAGGGCCTGGTTGACGCTGAGCACGTGGCTCCACCAGTCTGGGTCGATATCGAGCGAGGGGAATTTCACTGGCGCGCCGTCCCAGTATCGAAAGTGGTCGGCACGCGCCACGATGCGGCCCGCCTGCAAGTGCGGCAGCAAGGCCTCGAACGAGCCCGCGCGCTCTACCGCCTCGCGGAGCGACATCCAGAAGCCGGCCGGTGTAGGTTTGTCGTCAGCCTTTGCCATGGTTCGCCCCGTGGCATGGTCAGGGCCGCTCCGGCGTTCACAGCGCCGGGCGGTCCGCTTGAATTTTTTAGGCGCGCAATGAGACGACTTTGCTCTCGCGCCCCTCAACCAACGACGTTAGATGCTCGGCCCACCGCACGAACGCAGCCGCGGTCGCCCGTTCGTAGCGGGCTCGATTGTAGATGCCGGCGACACCGCGACGATGCCCGCTGTAGTGGTTCAAGCACGCTTCGATGACGTGCGGCTCGATGCCGAGATCGGCCATGCCCGTGGCGACAGTCCTACGGACATCGTGAAGCCGCCAGGGTCTCACGGTGCCAGCAAGGCGACCGTCGAGCACCTTCTTCGAATCGGCCCACGACGTAAACCCGGCGGCGCGAAAGCCAAACAGGCGATCGCCGTCGCCGCGGGGCGTCGACGACAGGATGGCCAAAGCCTCTTGCGGCAGAGCAATCGCGTGCTCTCGATTGTTTTTGCTTCGCTCTCGCGGCAGACGCCACTCGCCCCTGTCGAGATCGAGCTCGGCCCACCGCATGCCGCCGACTTCTTGACGGCGACTGCCCAGCAGGATGAGCAGGCGCACGATGCGCCCGTAATCGTCATCGCCGCAGGCGCGCCAGACGTTGACCAATTCGGCGTCGGTCAGAATGTGATCGCGCGGCTCCGGGTCAGCAGGCCGATGCGAGCCGTCGACCGGGTTCGCGCCGTCGCCGAGCAGGCCATCGGCGATGGCCCAAGCGAAGAACGCGGAGAGAGCGCGGCGGGCTGCGGCAGCGGTGTTGCTGCTGTGGCTGCGGGTGATAGCCCGAACGGCAGCGGCAACATCGGTTCGGGTGACGGCGCTGACGGCCATAGGATGCAGCGGCCGAAAGTACGGCCCCGCCAGATACAGCTTCGAGACGCGAAACGATGCGGGTCGAAGCTGCGGTTGTTTGGCATCCAGGTAGTCAGCGACAACCGCCTTGAACGTGCGAGCCTGTGCCTGCCGCTTCGCTTCCCGCTCGGCCTGCGGGTCGTGCCCAAGCGCCACCTTGGCCAGCAGCTTGCGAGCGGCATCTCGGGCCTGGCCCGGCGTCAGCTTGTCGGCGCTCCCGATGGTGACGCGGCGGCTGCGCCCGGCGGCGCGATACTGCGCGACGTATTTGCGAACGGGACCACCGCGGCGGCGGCGCAACCGGAGCCCGAAGCCCTCAAGGTCTGCGTCCCAGAAGAACGCTTCGTTCTGGCCATCTGCCAGCACCAGGCCGGTGACCGTTTTGGCATCCAGTTTTGTCTTCATGGGCCTGTTTCCGGAAAAATTGGGAAGCACCTGGGAAGCAGCTGGTGCTTTTTCCTGCTCCTTTCGTTAACAGCGAAATCGGAAAAAGCCAACAGTTTCAGCGGTTGTGCGTCGCGTGCGCTCTCCTGCGGCCCTATCCGTCTTAGCGCCCCGTTAACAGCGACTGCGTAGGCTTGCGCCTTCGTTCAGGTGCAGGCGTTGCGTTCGTCCATGTCGCTGCAAGGTCCGATCGTTGTCGTTGCCGAGAAGCCGGTTGCGGCTCTCGTTCAGGCGTTCACCGCTGCTGGCGCATTCCCAGTGGTCGAGGCACGCTGGAGCGATGCAGCGGGGGCTGTCGCATCGATCAAGCCGTCGGCGGTGGTGCTCGCGGAGCCGGATGCGCCAGACCAGGCCGTCGCGCAAGCGCTCGAACAGCAGATCGCCGCGAGCGAAGCTTACGTCCCGATCGTCGCTCGCACGCGAGACGATGGCACGGCTGCGCTGGCCAATGCGGTGCCAATCGCTGAAGAGGCGCAGGTCGAGCGTCTCATCACCCGCCTGACTTCGGCGCTGCGGCTACGCGCGCTTCATGCGACCGTAATGGGACGCGCCCGCACGCTGCTGGCGGAACGCAACATCGTTGCCGAGTTGCCTGCGGGCGATCCGATCGAGGACGCGACCGTCATGGTGGTCGGCCGCGGCCGGATGCATCCCATGTTGAGCGTCGCGGTCGGCGAGCGCATGGGCGTGCTCGGCGCGATGAGCGTGGAACTCGCCGCGCGATGCCTCAACGCGCGCGAGATCGATGGCATCGTGATCGGCGACGGCCTGTCGCCCAAGATGGTGGTTGCTCTTCTGGTGGTGCTTGGCGAGGATCCCCGCTTCCGCGAATTGCCTGTCGCGATGCTCGGTCCCCAGGAACACGTCGATGAATTGCCCAACCTGATCCACGCGCGCGATCCGCAGGTGCTGATCGAGCGGCTGGTTCCGATGGTGCGCCAGCGCGCCTTCGAATCGCGGCTCAAGCGCCTGCTCAAGTCGATCGATTCCAAGGGCATGCTCGACCCGCGCACCGGCCTGCTCAGCACCGATGCGTTCGGCCGCGATCTCGCGCGTGCCATTGACGACGCCAACCAGCGCGGTACCGGATTTTCCCTGGCGCGCCTTTCGTTCGAAGAAGCAGTCGATCTTCGCACCAGCATGGATGCTGCCCGCCTGGTGGGCCGGCTGATGCGCAGCGCCGATTTCGCGTGCCGGCAGGACGACGGCTCGATCGTCACGGCCTTCACCAGCACCGACCTGCGGGCCGCCCACGTCGTGGCGCGCCGGCTGGCAAGTGTGATCAAGCATACGCTGCTTGGGCCGCATCGCCGTGACCCGGCCCAAACCAATGTGACGCTGGCGACCCTCAAGCCGGGCGACACGGCGATCACCTTGATGGCGCGCGTCGCCGCACGAACGGTTGCCGCGGAGTGATCGGCGGCTTAACTCTAGCGGGCCACACCAGCGAGGCCCGCCATGCCGACCGACCACGCCGCCCCCGTCACCATCGACGTCGTATCCGACGTGGTTTGCCCCTGGTGCTTTATCGGAAAGCGTCGACTTGAGAAGGCCTTGGCACTGACTCCGAACATTCCGGTCGAGGTGCGCTACCACCCCTATTTCCTCAATCCCTGGGTCCCGGCCGAAGGAATGAGCCGGGATGAATACCTCACCACCAAGTTCGGCTCCCCGGAGCGCTACAAGAGCATCGCCGGGCGGGTTGCCGCCGCTGCCGCTGACGAAGGCCTCACCTACGCGGTCGACCAGATGAAGCGGCAGCCCAACACGCGCGATTGCCACCGCTTGATCCTGTGGGCGCAAGCCTTCGGGAAGGCCGCGCAGATGAAACAGCGGCTGATGGACCTTTACTTCACCGAGGGGGCCGACCTCTCCGACCGGGAGGTGCTGGTCAAGGCCGCGACCGACGTCGGTATGGATGCCGCCACCGTGCGCGAGAAACTTGCCAGCGACGCCGACGTGGTGATCGTGGAGAACGCTGCCAATTCGGCAAAGGACGCCGGGATCGACGGCGTGCCCACGTTTATCATCGGCGGTGTTGCCGCAATTTCCGGCGCGCAGGACCCACGCGTCCTCGCCAACGCGATCGAGCAGATCGCCAACAACCGCGACAAGTTTCTTGCCGAGGCGCGCGCGGCCGCGACCTAACGCGCGAAGCGCAGCACCAGCACCAGGATCGCGCTCGCCGCGATCCAGGAACCGAAAATACGCGCAGCGACACGGGCCCAATTTTGCGTGAGCCGCGACGCAATCGCAGCCACGGCAATCAGCAGCAGCGCACCGCCTGTCCCGGTGCCGGCCAGCATCAGGTTTGCTTCGCGAAGCGAAATCGCTTCTGGCGGCGAGTCGAGCGCGATGCAAAATCCGGCCAGAACAGCCAACGCACCGCCGACGATTTCGGGTACTGGGCGGGCCACTGCGACCAGCAACCCGCCCGCCAGCGCGCAAGCCAGCACGATCTCATTCATCAGCGATGGCACGACCCCCAGCGTCACTACGCCGAGTCCCGCCGCGAGCCCTGCAACGAAGGAAAGCGCCGCCGCTCGCCTCCCTGCCGGCTGCTGACCGATCAGCAGACCGAGCGCCAGCACCGCCAGCAGGTGCGCCGGCACGAACAGCGGATGCAGCAGTCCGCCGGCAAATCCGCCGATGCCGAGCGGTGGCGGATGCGCCATCGCCGGTTGGGCTGTCAACGCGAAAACAAGCCCTGCAGCAACGCCTGTCCGTGCGATCATGCGAGCCGCGCCAGGAACACGACGCCGGCCAGTGCTATCGCCCCGCCGGCCGCGCGCACCGCCAAGCGTCCGGCGGGCCAGCGCGCCAGCAGGCCGAACGCGATGCCTGCGAGATGCAGCAGGCCAGTCGCGACCACGAAGCCGAGACTGTAGGCCAGCGCATCGGCGCCCGGCGGCAATTCCGCGCCGTGGGCGTGTCCGTGAAAGATCGCGAACACGCCAACCAGCAATGCAGCCATCCAGATCGGTGGTCGAACGGCCACGACCACCGCCAAGCCGAGCAGCACCGCTGAAATTGCAATCCAAATCTCTGTTCCAGGCAGCGGCACGCCAAGAATGCCGAGCGCACCCCCGAACGCCATGACCAGCGGAAAGACGATCGGCAGCAGGTAGATCGCCGGTGTACCAAGAAACGCGCCCCACAATCCGACCGCGACCATCGCCGCGATGTGATCCGGGCCGAGCATTGGATGCGCCAGCCCGCCCACAAGGCCACCCACGACGTCGCCGGTGTGCGCCAGAGTGGGCGATGCCGGGACGAGGCAGAGCAGAATTGCAATTAGGCGGGTTACACGCCGCGTCATGTCCGCCACTATAGCGGCGCCGCAAGTCCGCGGCAGTGAGGACGCAATGCCGGCGATTGCCATCGACAAGATCGATATCTTCGCACTCCGTATTCCCCTGGACACCTGGGCACCGCCGCCGCTGTTTGCCGGCAGGCCGCGCACCCACGTCGAGGCGCTCTACGTTCGCGTCGCAACCGACAAGGGTGTGATCGGCTGGGGCGAATGCTTCGGCAGCAGCGGCACGGCCGTGATCGCGGCGTTCGACAACTGGATCAGGCATCTCGCGGTCGGCCAGGACCCGACCGACGCAACGCTGATGCCGCGGATCGAGCGGCTGCTACATGGGCTCGGTCGCGCCGGCCCGGTGATGCACGCACTGAGCGGGCTCGATATCGCGCTATGGGACATCCGCGGCAAACTTGAGGGCGTTTCGGTGTCGAAGCTCCTCGGCGGCCCCAAGCGCAACAAGGTCGAAACCTACGCCTCGCTGCTGCAATACAACGGCGACGTCGAGCACGTGAAGCGCAACACCGATCGCGCACTGAAGCTTGGCTACCGCCACATCAAGCTGCACGAGCGCACCCCGGAAGCCGTGGCCGCGGCTCGTGCGACCACCGGACCGGACATTCCGATCAAGGTCGACACCAATTGCGCCTGGCTCCCTGCCGAGGCCGAGAAACCGGTTGCCGCCATGATGGTGTCCAACCCCTATTGGGTCGAGGAGCCGATCTGGCCGCCGGAGGATTTCGAGTCGCTGGCCAAGCTCCGCAAAGCCACCGGCGTCCCGCTTGCCATGGGCGAGAATGCGACCAGTCCGTCCGATTTCCGCAAGATGATCTCCGCTGGCGCAACCGACTACGTGCAGCCGAGCATCGTCAAAATTGGCGGCATTACGCACCTGTGGAGGATCGCGACCGAGTCGGAGAAGGCCGGCATTACCTGCGTGCCGCATGCATTCTTCTTTGGGCCGGGCTATCTCGCAACTTTGCACTGCATCGCCAGCAAGGAGCGCGACGCGCCGCTTGAGCGCCTGTTTGCCGATGTCGCGCACGTGACCTATGCGAAGACCGTGCCTGACCGCAACGGCGCGGTCGAGGTTCCGGACCGGCCCGGGCTCGGCGCCGAACCGGAAGAAGAGTTGTTCACAAAGTTTCGCGTCTGACACAGGCGACGGCGATGGCCAGGAGGAATGAAGCAATGAACAAGATCAATCGGCGCGCCGTCCTACAGGGAGCGGCCGCCGTGTCCGGCGCGGCATGGTTCGGAGCCAGACCGGCTGCCGCGCAGGCCTATCCACAGCGCACCGTTCGCCTCATCGTGCCTTACGCACCGGGCGGCGGCACCGACGTGTTCTCGCGGCTGCTTGCGGCGCAGATCGAGAAAGAATTTGGCCAGACGCTCATCATCGACAACCGCGCCGGCGGCGCGAGTGTGATCGGCACCCAGGCGGTCGCGAATGCGCAACCGGACGGCTACACGATCGGGATGGTGGATTCGGCCTTCGTCACCAATCCGGGGCTGCTCAAGGACAAGCTGCCCTACGACACCCGCAAGGACTTCATCCCGGTGTCTCTGCTTTCGCGTACGCAGCTCGTGCTGTGCGTGCATCCGTCATCGCCGTTCAAGACTGCGAAGGAACTGGTCGCCCATGCGAAGGCCAATCCGGGCAAGCTGACCTTCGCATCGGCCGGGATCGGCACCGGCATTCATCTTGCCGGCGAGCAACTCCGCCAGATGGCCGGGATCGAGTTCGTGGTTGTGCCCTACCGGGGCGGGGCGCCGGCGCTCGCCGACTTCCTGGCTGGCAAGACCGACTTCACCTTCGGCGCGGTGCCGACCATCAAGCCGCACATCGAAGGCGGCAAGGCGCGCGGCCTCGGCGTGACGCGCGGCCGTGCGCCGCAGCTGCCCAACATCCCAAGCATGGAGGAGATCGGCTACGGCAGTATCGATTCCGCGAGCGAAATGGGCATCATCGTGCCACGCACGACACCGCCCGAAGTCGTCACCAAGCTGCAGCGGATCACCGCCAGCGCGGTGAAGGATCCCGAATTCGCCAAGAAGCTCCTGGATCTCGGCTTCAATCCGATCGGCACCACGACCGACGAATTCCGCGCGCACGTCGACCGCGAGATCGAGAAGTGGGTCAAGATCATCGCCGCCGGCAACATCAAGCCGGAGTAGCGCGGCTGCCGCAGCGGCGTGCTAGCGTTCGGGGAAAAGCTGCAGGGAGGACGGAATGGCAAGGCTTGTTGTCGCCATCGCATGCGCGGTGCTGATCGGCATCGCGGTCGCCAACGCACAGTCCTATCCGTCGCGGCAGGTCACGATCATCGTACCCTACCCGGCCGGCGGTCCGACCGACCTGGTGGCGCGTCAGCTTGCCCCCAAGTTTTCCGCCAAGTTCGGGCAGAATTTCATCATCGAGAACGTCAGCGGCGGCGGCACCAACATCGCCGGCCAGCGGGTGGCGCGCTCTGCGCCCGATGGACACACACTTTACGTCGCCAATCTGCAGTTCTCGGCCAACGTCGCGCTCTACAAGACCCTGCCCTTCGACACCGAGAAGGACTTCGCACCAATCGGAATGATCAACAACAATCCGCTGGTGCTTACCGCGCGCAAGTCGCTGCCCGCCAACACGCAGGCTGAGTTCGCCGCCTGGATGAAGACCACCAAGGCGCGGATGGCGCACCCCGGCACCGGCAGCACAGGACATCTCGCCACCTTCCTGTTGGCCCAGGCGCTTGGCGTCGAGGTCACGCACGTCCCCTATCGTGGCGCGGCGCCGGCGCTGCAGGACATTCTCGGCGGCCATGTCGATCTGTTCTTCGCGACGCCGCAACAGGTGGTCGGCAACGTCGCCGCCGGCGAGATCAAAGCCTTCGGCATCACCTCGCGTGAGCCATCTGCGCTGATGCCGCAGGTGCCAAGCTTCGTGCAGAGCTATGGTCCCAAGCTCGAGATCCTGTTCTGGCACATCATGCTGGCGCCCGCCAGCACGCCGGCGCCAATCGTCAACGCGCTGAACGCCGCGCTGCAGGACGCTGTCGAAGATCCCACGATTCTTGCCGCCTGGGCGAAGACCGGAGTGAGCCCGTATCCCAAGGAGCAACGCACGCCGGCGGGAGCCGCGGCCTATCTGAAGAAAGAGATTGCGCACTGGGGGCAAGTGGTCCGCGACAACAATATCGAGGCGCCGAGCAATTAGACCGTCTACCAATTGAAATGAATTCCACGAGGACCATTCAATGAGAAAATTTCTGCTCGCGGTCTTGTTGGCCACGCTGGCCGGGCCTGTCACAGCACAGGCGCAGAGCTATCCAACGCGCTCAGGCACCGTGATCGTACCGTTCGCGGCCGGAGGCCCGGCCGACATCACCGGCCGCATCGCCGCGGATATCTTCACCAAGGCGCTCGGACAGCAGTTCGTGGTCGAGAACATCGGCGGCGCCGGCGGCACGACGGGCACCACCCGCGTCGCGCGCGCCGCGCCGGACGGCTATACGCTCGGCCTTGGCCATGTCGGAACGCATGCCGCAGCGATCACGCTGGTGCCAAATCTCGCCTACAAGCCGCTCGAGGATTTCGAGCCGATCGGCTTGATCAACACACAGCCCGTTATTCTGGTGACTCGGAAGGGACTGCCGCCGACCAACCTTCGGGAATTTGTCGCGTATGGCAAAGCGAACGCGAACCAACTCAATCCGGCGCACGCCGGCATCGGATCGGTGTCGCACACGACCTGCCTGCTGCTCAACCACGAGATCGGCATCAAGCCGACGTTCGTCCCGTTCACCGGAACCGCACCCGTCTTGAACGCCATGCTCGGCGAACAGGTCGACTATGTCTGCGATCCCATCCTGGGTCCGGCGGGGCACATTCGCGCCGGCTCGCTCAAAGGCCTGGCCATTGCGAGCGGCAAGCGGCATTCGCTGCTGCCGGACGTGCCGACCTCCGCCGAAGCCGGACTCCCCGGTTTCCAGGCCGCGCCGTTCTACGCGATCTATGCTCCCAAAGGCACGCCGCAGGCGGTGATCGACAAGCTCGCCGATGCGCTCGACAAGGGTCTCGACGATGAGGCGGTGCGCAAGCGGTTGACCGATCTGGGCGCCGAGGTCACAGAGAAAAAGGATCGGGGCCCGAAGCCGCTCACCGCCCTGATGAAAAGCGAAATTGCGCGCCTGACGCCGATTCTCAAGGCGGCGATGTCGCAATAGGACGTGTCTCGGGTGCGTCATGGATATCACGGCCGCGGTCGTACCCGAGAAGTACAAGCCGTTTGAAATTCGCCAAGTCGTGCTGACCGAGCCGCGACCCGACGAAGTGCTGGTCCGGATCGCCGCGAGTGGCATGTGCCAGACCGATCTGCACGCCCGCGACGGCTACTATCCGACGCTCAAATATCCCGCCGTGTTCGGTCACGAAGGCGCCGGCGAGGTGGTCGCGGTCGGCTCGGCGGTGCGCAAGGTCGTGCCCGGCGACCACGTCATCATCTCGTTTCCCTGGTGCGGCGCCTGCCCCAACTGCCGACAGCTCGCGCTGGCATATTGTCTCGAGGCTCGAAAGCTCAAGTCGAGCGGCACGCGCGCCGACGGCTCGACGCTGATGTGTGTTGGCGACGAGCCAGTCTATAGCGCATTCTTCCAGCAATCGTCGTTCGGCACCCATGCGATCTCGAACGAGCGCTTTGTCGTCAAGGTTCGCAAGGACGCGCCACTCGATCAGCTCGGGCCATTTGCCTGCAGCATTCAAACCGGAGCCGGCGCGGTGCTCAATGCCATGCGGCCACAAGCCGGCGACAGCTGTGTGGTGTTCGGCACCGGCGCAGTCGGCCTCTCCGGCTTGATGGCGGCGAAGCACGCCGGCTGTGATCCTCTCATTGCGGTCGACGTGCACGACAGCCGGCTGGCGTTCGCGCGCGAGCTCGGCGCCACGCATGTCATCAATCACGCCAACCGCACCGACGTGGTGGCCGAGATCAAGCGCATCACCGGCAACGGCGTCCGCTTCGCCTTGGAGACCTCCGCCCTGCCCGCGGTGTTCCGCGAGGCCGTCGAGGCGCTGATGCCGGTCGGCATGTGCGTGCTGGTCGGCACCGCGCGCGCCGGCACCGAGGTCACGTTCCAGATGCCGGTGATGCAGAACGGTCGCACTGTGCGCGGCGTCATTCAGGGTGACAGTCAACCGGACGAGTTCATTCCAAAACTGGTCGATCTGATGATGGACGGCAAGCTCCCTGCCGACCGCATGATGACGTTCTATGAGCTGGCCGACATCAACCGCGCGGCGAAGGATTCCAGCGAAGGCCGGACGATCAAGCCGGTGCTGCGCATGCCCCACTAGGCCGCCTTGGCCTGCTCGGCGATGCGAACGAGGTTGCGCAACACGGCGGTGGTGCCGTGCAGCCGCTGGTTCGGCTTCTCCCAATCGTAGAAGAACACGACCTTCTGGTCGGGCCGCACCCGCGCCGCTGCGCCCTGCTTGCTGATGAACGCGATCAAGCCTTCCGGATTGGCGAATACATTGTCCCGGAACGAAAGCACCGCGCCCTTCGGACCGGTTTCGATCCGCTCAACGTTGGCGCGCCGGCATAGCGACTTGATCGCGACGATCTTGAGCAGATGCTGCACTTCTTCCGGCATCGTCCCGAAGCGGTCGACCAATTCGGCGCCGAACGCTTCGATTTCTTGCTCATCCTCAAGGTCGGCAGCCCGGCGGTAGAGCGCCAGCCGCACCGACAGATCGGCGACATAGTCTTCAGGGATCAGTACCGGCGTGCCGATCGTGATCTGCGGCGACCAGCGGTCGGCAACCGGCGCGGAAATCCCGGCTTTGAGGCTGACGACCGCCTCCTCGAGCATCTGTTGGTAGAGCTCGAAGCCAACCTCCTTGATATGCCCGGACTGCTCCTCGCCAAGCAGATTGCCGGCGCCGCGGATGTCGAGATCATGGGAGGCGAGCTGGAAGCCCGCACCGAGTGTGTCGAGCGACTGCAGCACCTTGAGCCGCCGCTCCGCCTGGCCAGTAATCTTGCGCGCCGCCGGCAGCGTGAGCAGCGCAAAGGCGCGCAGTTTCGAACGCCCGACCCTGCCGCGGAGCTGATAGAGCTGCGCCAGCCCGAACATGTCGGCGCGGTGCACGATCAGCGTGTTGGCGGTCGGGATGTCGAGGCCGGACTCGACGATCGTGGTCGAAAGCAGCACGTCGTACTTGCCATCGTAGAACGCCGACATGACGTCCTCGAGCACCGTCGGCGGCATCTGCCCGTGCGCCACCGCGACCCGCACTTCGGGCACCGACTTGTCGAGAAAATCCTTCACGCCGGCGACGTCCTCGATGCGCGGCACGACGTAGAACGATTGCCCGCCGCGGTAGCGTTCCCGCAGCAGCGCTTCGCGGACCGCGATCGGATCAAATGGCGCCACGAAGGTGCGCACCGCCAGCCGGTCAATCGGCGGCGATGCGATGATCGACAGATCGCGTACGCCGGTGAGCGCCAGCTGCAGCGTGCGCGGGATCGGTGTTGCGGTCAGCGTCAGCACGTGGACCTCGGCGCGAAGCTGCTTGAGCTTCTCCTTGTGCGCGACGCCGAAGTGCTGTTCTTCGTCGACCACGACCAGGCCGAGGTCCTTGAACTTCACGCTCTTGCCAAGCAGCGCGTGGGTGCCGACCACGATGTCGGTCGTGCCGTCGGCGAGCCCCTGTTTCACCTTCTTCAGGTCGGCTGCCGACACCAGCCGCGATGCCTGCCCGATCTGCACCGGCAGGCCGCGGAAGCGCTCGCTGAAAGTCTTGGTGTGCTGGCGCGACAACAGCGTGGTCGGCACCACGACCGCGACTTGCTTCCCGTTCATCACCGTCATGAATGCGGCGCGTAGTGCCACCTCGGTCTTGCCGAAGCCGACGTCGCCGCAGATCAACCGGTCCATGGGGCGACCGGCTGAAAGATCGGCGACCGCAGCATCGATCGCCGCCTGCTGGTCCTCGGTCTCCTCGTACGGGAACCTTGCTGCGAACTCGTCGTAAAGCCCGTCGCCGACCGCAAGTCGAGGCGCTTCGCGCAGCATGCGCTCCGCGGCAATCTTGATCAGCTCGTGGGCAATCTCGCGGATACGGCTCTTGAGCCGCGCCTTGCGGGTCTGCCAGCCGGTGCCGCCGAGCCGGTCGAGCTCGACCTCGGTGTCCTCCGAGCCATAGCGCGAGAGCAGCTCGATATTCTCCACCGGTAAAAACAGCTTGGCGGCTTCGGCGTAGTGAATTTCCAGGCAATCGTGCGGCGCACCCGCTGCTTCGATGTTCTGCAATCCGACAAAGCGGCCGATGCCATGATCGACGTGAACCACAAGATCGCCAGAGGAAAGGCTGGTGACTTCCGCGATGAAGTTCTCGGCACGCTTGGCGGCGCGGCGGGGCCGTATCAGGCGATCGCCGAGAATGTCCTGCTCGCTGACCACGGCGGCGTCGGCCGTTTCGAAGCCGGATTCCAGGCCCAGCACGGCGAGTGCAACCTGTGGCTTGGGCAGCGCCAGCGCCTGAGGCCATGACCCGACATTGGAGAGATTGGCGAGCCCGTGGTCTGCCAGCACGTGGCTCATGCGCTCGCGTGCGCCTTCGCTCCACAGCGCGACAGTGACGCGCTTACCGGCGCCTTGCAGGGCCTGCACGTGCTTAGCCAAAGCGTCGAATACGTTGGCGTCCTGCTCGGTGCGTTCGGCGGCGAAGTTGCGCCCAGCCCGCGCGCCGACGTCGATTACGCCCACGCCGTCCGGTACGGCAAACGGCGTCAGCCGCGCCAATGCCGAGGCACCGAGCCGCGCCTTCCATTCCGGCTCGGACAGATAGAGCCGGTCCGGCGGCAGCGGTTGATAGATCGGGACGCTGTCGTCTCCCATCGCCTGCTTGCGCGCGTCGTAATAGTCCGCGATTTGCGTGAACCGCTCGTGCGCAGCCTCATCGTCGAGCGGTTCCAGGATCAGCGGCGTCCCGGGTACGTAGTCGAACAGCGTGTCGAGCTTGTCGTGGAACAGCGGCAGCCAGTGCTCCATGCCGGGATGGCGGCGACCTTCGCTCACCGCCTCGTAGAGCAGATCGTCCCGATCCGCGGCGCCGAATGCCGCCACATAACCGGTGCGGAATTTGCGGATCGTCTCGGTGGTGAGCTGGAATTCGGCCACCGGCACCAGATCGAGGCCGCGCATTTCCATGACGGTGCGTTGCGTCTCCGGATCGAAGCTGCGGATCGTCTCCAGCGTGTCGCCGAAGAAGTCCAGCCGCACCGGAAGGTCCATCCCCGGCGCGAACAGATCGAGGATGCCGCCACGCACCGCGTAGTCGCCGGCCTCGCGCACGGTCGAGGCGCGGATGAAGCCGTTGAGCTCCAGCCACTGGATCACGCCGTCCATCCCAAGCACGTTGCCGGGTGCGGCCGAAAGGGCCTGCTTGGCGATGGCGTGCTTCGCCGGCACGCGCTGCAGCGCCGCGTTGATCGTGGCCAGCAACACCGCGGGTTTGTCGCGGCCCTTGATCCGGGCAAACCGCGACAGCGCGGTCATGCGCTGCGCCACGATGCCGGCGTGCGGCGAGACGCGGTCGTAGGGCTGGCAGTCCCAGGCCGGAAACTGCAGCACGTCGATATCGGGCGCAAAGAACGCGAGCGAACGCGCCAGCGCCGCCATGCGCGGCCCGTCCCGGCAGATCACCAGCGCGCTGGTCGCCGGCGCGTTGGCCCGCGCCGCGACGGCGCGAGCGAGATCGGCGATGACCAGACCCTCGGCGCCGTCCGCCACGCTGGCGAGCGTCAGCGGTCGATCCGGCGACAGCAGTTCGGCCGGAGACTTCGCCACGCCGTCACCTCTCCAGCGCATGGTTGAAATCGCGCAGCTTGCGGAACAGCGGCGTGTCGTAGGCGGCCGGCACCTGCGCGGTGCCGTCGATCCACGACAAGATCTCCTGGTCGCGCAGTTCCATCAGCCGCTCGAAATCGTCGAGCTCGGTGTCGGCGAGGTCCGCAACGTGCGCGTCGCTGAAGCGGCCCATGATCAGGTCCATTTCCTTGATCCCGCGATGCCAGGCACGGAACAGCAACCGGCGGCGGCGGACATCGAGCCCGTCGCTCGATCTGGTGCTGCCGGTCATGCGGTCCCTCCAACGCCAAAAGCCCGGCAGGTGCCGGGTGCGGGTTTTATATAGGCGGGAACGGCGCTGATGTCAGCGGATGGGATGCTAGAATTCGCTCATGCGCCCTTCGTTGCTCGATCCGCTGTTCGCGTCGCTGACCGCGCTGTCGGGCATCGGGCCCAAGCTTGAAAAGCTGTTCCGCCGGCTGTTCGGTCAGCCGGACCGGCCGGCGCGCATCATCGACGTGCTTCTGCATATGCCGTCGGGCATGGTCGACCGCCGGGCGCAACCGAAGCTGCGCGACGTGGTGCCTGGCACCGTCGTTACCGTCGCGGTGACGGTCGACCGTCATCGTCGCGCTCCGCCGCACCGCTCACGCGCGCCCTATCGGATCGAAACCTATGACGATACCGGCACGCTGACCCTGACCTACTTCAACGCCCGGCGCGACTATCTCGAGAAGCTCCTCCCGGTCGGCGAACTGCGCCACGTGTCGGGCACCGCCACGCTCTACGACGGCGCCCTGCAAATGACGCACCCTGACCGCGTCATGAGTGAATCCGAGCTGGCCGCAATGCCGCTGATCGAGCCGGTGTATCCCCTCACCGAGGGTCTCGGCATCAACCAGATGCGCAAGGCGGTCGACGGCGCGTTGAGCAAGATCCCGGCACTGCCCGAATGGCAGGATGCAGCATGGCTCAAGCGCAACAGGTTTCCGTCCTTCGCCGATGCGTTCAGGACGTTGCACCGGCCCGCGGAGCTTGACGATCTCAAGCCCGAAGGCCCGGCATGGTCGCGCCTTGCCTACGACGAATTATTTGCCGGTCAGCTCGCGCTGGCGCTGGTTCGCGCGCACCAGCGCCGGCAGCCCGGCCGCGGCAGCTCCGGCGAAGGCCTGCTGCGCGCCAAGGTCGTCGCCGCGCTGCCCTACTCGCTGACACCTTCGCAGATCAAGGCCGTGAACGACATCGTCACCGACCTCGCCCTGCCGCATCGCATGGTGCGGCTTCTGCAAGGCGACGTCGGTTCGGGCAAGACCGTGGTGGCGCTGCTGGCTGCGGCGACCGTGGTCGAGGCCGCCCGGCAGGCGGCGCTGATGGCACCGACCGAGATCCTGGCGCGTCAGCATTTCGCGACCATTGCGCCGCTTGCGGGAAAGTCCGGCGTCCGGGTTGCCATTTTGACCGGGCGCGACCGCGGCAAGGACCGAACCGCAACGTTGGAGCGGCTCGCCGCCGGTGAGATCGACCTCGTGGTCGGCACCCACGCCCTGTTCCAGGACGAAGTCGCATTCCGCGATCTCGCACTCGCCATCGTCGACGAGCAGCATCGTTTCGGCGTTCATCAGCGGCTGGCGCTGGCCCGCAAGGGGGACGCGGTCGACATGCTGGTGCTCACCGCCACGCCGATCCCACGCACGCTGGTGCTGACCTTCTTCGGCGATATGGAGATTTCGGAACTGCGGGAAAAGCCGGCCGGCCGGCTGCCGATCGACACCCGCGCCGTGCCGCTCGCGCGCATCGACGAGGTGGTCGCGGCGGTGGGCCGCGCGCTCGACGATGGCCAGCGCGTCTACTGGGTTTGTCCGCTGGTCGAGGAGTCGGAAACAACCGACCTTGCCGCCGCCGAGGAACGCTTCGCGCAACTCAAGAAGCTGTTCGGCGACCGCATCGATCTGGTCCATGGCCGCATGAAGGGTGCCGACAAGGACCGCGTGATGGAGCGATTCGCCGCCGGCGAGACGCAGCTCCTGGTCGCCACCACCGTGATCGAGGTCGGCGTCGATGTGCCGGAAGCCACCGTCATGGTGATCGAGCACGCCGAACGCTTCGGACTCGCCCAGCTCCATCAGCTGCGCGGCCGTGTCGGCCGCGGCAGCGGTCGCTCGACCTGCCTCCTGCTCTACCGCGCCCCGCTGGGTGAAACTGCGAAGGCGCGGCTGGCCATTTTGCGCGAGACCGAGGACGGCTTTCGCATCGCCGAGGAGGACTTGCGGCTGCGCGGCGAAGGCGACGTGCTGGGCACCCGGCAGAGCGGCATGCCGGGCTTCCACGTTGCGCGCATCGAGGTGCACGGCAGGCTCTTGGCGCCGGCGCGCGACGACGCCTCGCTGGCGTTGTCGCGCGATCCCGATCTGACTTCGCCGCGCGGTGCAGCGCTGCGCAATCTGCTCTATCTGTTCGAACGCGACGAAGCGGTTCGGCTGATCCGGTCCGGATGATTACGACGCGGGGACAGTACCGTTGACCCGGGCGGTCTCGGCAAGCGCGGCGAGCTTTTTCTGCACGTCGCCATTAGGCTGCACCATGCCCGCGGACATGATCAGCGCCATGGCCTGCTCGACCGTGATGTCGAGCTCGATGACCTTGCTGCGCGGCGCGTAGAAGAAAAAGCCAGTGGTCGGATTCGGCGTACATGGCAGAAAGCACGACACGTACTCCGGACCAGGCAGCCGATCGGCGATATAGGCACTCGGCGACGAGGCCACAAACACCACCGACCACATCCCGGTTGGGAACTCCGCCAGCGCGACTTTGCGAAAGCTCGAGCCGTCCTTGGCGAACAGCGTCTCGAAAATCTGCTTCATCGTCTTGTAGATCGGCCGCACGATCGGCATGCGGTTGAGCAGGGCCTCGCCGAACTCAACCAGCGAACGTCCCACCAGGTTGGCGGTGAGGAAGCCAAGCAGCGTGAGGGCAAAAAAAGCGGCGATGACGCCGATACCCGGTATCCGATAGTGCAGGTAGGTCTCGGTGCGCGCCCAGACTGGAATGAAGGGGCGCATCACCTCATCGGCCCAGTTGATCAGCCACCACGTCAGGTTGATCGTGATGTAGAGCGGCCCCACCAGGATGAGGCCAGTGAGGAAGTAGTTGCGCAGGCGCGCCGCCGCGCCGCCGGAATGTATGGGCGCCTCCTGAAGCAGCACAGGCGTGGGCGGCGTGGCCTTGTCGTCGCTCATCGGACCGCGCTCATTCCACCGTGACCGACTTCGCCAGGTTGCGCGGCTGATCGACGTCGGTGCCGATCACCGCGGCGGTATGATACGCCAACAGCTGCACCGGGATCGCATAAACCAACGGCGTCACAGTCGAGGCCATTTCGGGAAGCGTGAGCGTGACGGTGGAATCGACCGTCGCCTCGGCCGAGCCCTTGGGATCGGTGATGAGGATGATCCGTCCGCCGCGCGCGGCCACTTCCTGCATGTTCGATACCGTCTTCTCGAACACACGGTCGTACGGCGCAATCACGATCACCGGCATGGTCGGATCGATCAGCGCGATGGGGCCATGCTTGAGCTCGCCGGCGGCATAGCCCTCAGCGTGGAGGTAGGAGATTTCCTTGAGCTTGAGCGCGCCTTCAAGCGCGATCGGAAAGCTGGTGCCACGCCCGAGATAGAGTACGTCCTTGCACTTCGCCAACGTGTGGGCGAGCTGCTCGATCTGCGGCTCCAGCGCAAGCGCCTCGGCCATGTGGCGCGGTGTCTCGATCAAGGCATGCACGAGCCTTTGCTCATCTATGTCCGAGAGAACACCGCGCGCCCGCCCCGCCGCGACGGCGATGCAGGCCAGCGCCGCGAGCTGGCAGGTGAACGCCTTGGTCGAGGCGACGCCGATTTCTGGCCCTGCCAGGGTCGGCATCACCACATCGCTTTCCCGCGCGATTGTAGAGGTGGTGACGTTGACGACAGAGAGCACATGCTGCTGTTGCGCCTTGGCGTACCGCAACGTGGCGAGCGTGTCCGCCGTTTCACCGGATTGCGAGATGAAGATCGCCAGATCGCCGGGGGTCAGTGGCGCCTCTCGGTAGCGGAACTCGGAAGCGATATCGATCTCGACCGATAGGCGGGCGAAGCGCTCGAACCAGTATTTCGCCACCAGGCCGGCGTAGAACGCCGTGCCGCAGGCCGAGATCGAGAGGCGATTGAGCTTCTTCCAATCGAACGGCAGCTTTCCGGGCAGCTGAACGCGCTCCGTGGTCATATCGATGTAGTGCGCGAAAGTGTGACCCACGACCTCGGGCTGTTCGTGGATCTCCTTGGCCATGAAGTGCTTGTGGTTGCCCTTGTCCACCAGCGCCGCTGACGCGGTGGTCTTGACGGTGACCCGCTCGACGATTGCGCCTTTCGCGTTGCGGATTTCGACGCCCTTATGCGACATCACCGCCCAGTCGCCGTCATCGAGATAGGTAACGGTGTCGGTGAACGGCGCCAGCGCGATGGCGTCGGAGCCGAGATACATCTCACCGTCGCCATGGCCGACCGCGAGCGGCGAGCCCTTGCGGGCGCCGACCATCAGGTCGTCCTCGCCGGCGAACAGAAACGCCAGCGCAAACGCGCCGCGCAGACGCCCCAGGGTCGCTGACACTGCTTCAACGGGCGACTTGCCCTTGTTCATCTCATCGGTGACGAGATGAACGACGACCTCGGTATCGGTCTCACTGCTGAACTGTGCGCCATTCCGGCCGAGCGCTTCGCGAAGCTCGCGGAAGTTTTCGATGATGCCGTTGTGGACCACTGCGACGCGCTCAGTCGCATGCGGATGCGCGTTCAACTCGGTTGGTTTGCCGTGGGTCGCCCAGCGGGTATGACCGATGCCGGCTGTGCCTTGGAGCGGTTCGAGAGCGAGCCGCTCCTCGAGGTTCTTGAGCTTGCCTTCGGCGCGACGACGCGCCAGCGTGCCGCGTTCCAGCGTGGCGACGCCGGCGGAATCGTAGCCGCGATATTCCAGCCGCTTGAGCGCGTCGACGAGCTGGCTCGCCACCGGCTCACGCCCGAGAATTCCAACTATCCCGCACAAGGTGACCTCTACCCCCTCGCCGCAACGGGCGCGCGCCTCACGCTGTACCCGCCACGCCCCGGTCCCCGGAAATCAAAATGCATGTCCGGGTGTGACAATCAACTTGGGTCACATGGTGGCGGCCCGAATCCGCCCGTCAAAATGGCCACTTGCCTACTTTTTGCCTGGGGTTTTGCGCCCGCGCAAGCGCCTGGCCCAGCCTTCCTTAATGGTTTGCTCAGTTCGCTCAAAAGCCAGGGCGTCAGCCGGCACGTCGCGGGTGATCACCGAGCCGGAACCGACATAGGCGCCGTCGCCGATCTTGACCGGAGCCACCAATGCCGAATTCGAGCCGATAAAGGCACCTTTGCCGATGTCGGTCCGGTGCTTGTTGGCGCCGTCGTAGTTGCAGGTGATGGTGCCAGCGCCGACGTTGGCGCCCTCTCCGACGCGCGCGTCGCCGATGTAGGTCAGGTGATTGGCCTTGGCACCGGCTTCGATGGTCGCCTCCTTGACTTCGACGAAGTTGCCGATGTGAACCTCCTCACCCAGGTTGGCGCCGGGGCGCAGCCGTGCGTAGGGGCCGACGATTGCGTTCTTGCCCACGTGCGCGCCGTAGAGATGCGAGAACGAGCGGATCGTGGCGCCCTCCTCGACGGTGACGCCCGGCCCGAATACCACATAAGGCTCGATCACCACCTCGCGGCCGAGCTTGGTGTCGGCGGCGAGAAACACCGTCTCGGGCGCCACCAGTGTTACCCCGGCCTGCAGCGCCTTTTGGCGAAGCTGCTGCTGGATCTGACCTTCCGCGGCCGCGAGCTGTGCTTTGCTGTTGATGCCGCTCACCTCATCCTCCATGGCTTCGATCGCGACCGCCCTGCGTCCCATCCGGCGCGTGATCTCGACCGCATCGGTTAGATAGAATTCGCCCTTGCGATTGTCGTTGCCGATCTGCTCCAGGATCGTCAGCGCATCCTTGCCGGCCATCGCCATCAGTCCGGCATTGCACAGGGTGATGGTTCGTTCCGCGTCGCTCGCGTCGGCATGCTCGCGGATGGCAATCAGGTCGTCGCCCTGCGTGATCAATCGGCCGTAGCCGGTCGGATCGGCGGCTCGGAACCCCAGCACCACGACGGAAGCACCCGCGGCGAGCGCGGTGCGCAATCGGCTGAAGGTCTGCGGACGGATCAGCGGCGTATCGCCGAACGCAATCAGAATATCGTCGAAGCCTTGCGCTATCGCGGGCTTGGCCGTGAGCACGGCATGTGCGGTGCCGCGCCGCTCGTGCTGCACGAAAATCTCCGCATCATGAAGCACGCTCTTTGCTTCAGCTGCGACCGCGTCATGGCCCGGGCCGATAACGACGGCGCTCCGCATGCCGGCAGCTTCGCGCACCGAAGCCAGCACGTGCCACAGCAGCGATCGTCCAGCGATCTGATGCAGCACCTTGGGCTGCGAGGACAGCATGCGGGTGCCTTCGCCGGCAGCCAGCACGATCGCCAGGCAGGTTCGTGCGCTCGTCCCGCCGCCATCCATTCGTGCTGTGACCCTTTTGCTTCGGATCGGGCCGTCATAGCCGAGCGCGCTTAACGAAAAAAGCTGGCGCGACAGGCCAGGAGCCCAAACAAAGCAGCGCCGGGGCGAATCTGCTAACGTTTTCAACGAGCTGATTCGCGGCAGCGAGGGCGGTCGATGACGGAAATCGTGCATGGCATGGCGTCCACGCCGACAGGGCGGCGCTTTGGCATGCATGACTTGTCGCGACTCGCCGGCTGGGGTTTGGCGACACTGGCAGCGCTGACGCTCGCTACCTACGCGGCATCGTTCCCCATCGGAGAAGACCGGCTCATTCTGGCGGTCGCCAGTATTCGTGGCGTACCGCCACCCGAACGGCTCGCCCACACGCCGGCCGATCGCCAGGCCCGTCAGCTCGCTGATGCTGTTCGTGAACTGTCCGCCGACCGCGATCAGTTGCTGGCCAGGCTCGATACGGTCGAGCGGAATATTGGCGAAGTGACCGGCTCGATCGCCCGTGCGGCCAATCCGCCGACCGCCGCCCCTCCTATTGCCGTAGCGCCTGTCGCCGTGCCGACAGTCACAGCCGCGCCTGAACCTCCTGCCGTCGCCAGCACTTCACCCGCGGCCACCCCGGATATTTCATTGCCACGCACTGTGGCACCAGCCGCGCCGGAGGAGATCCCGGTCCCGATCAAGCCCGAGTTTGGCATCGATCTCGGCAGAGCCAACAGCGTCGACGGTCTGCGCCAGCTTTGGGGCGCCATGAAAAGCCGGCACGTGGCTGCGCTGGAAGGGCTGCGCCCGATCATCGTGGTGCGCGAGATCGCGCGAGCCGGCGGCATCGAGCTGCGGCTGGTCGCAGGGCCGCTGTCGAACGCAGCGGCGGCGGCACGATTGTGCGCCACTTTGGCCGGCGCAACCTGCCACCCGACGGTGTTCGACGGACAAAGGCTCGCCTTGCGCTGATGGGCGCGGCATGATCAGCCGCGGAGATCGCCGATGGGCCGGCCGCTGTTTCTTCCGACGTTGCGCCAGAGCGCGTGGCTTGCCGCCATCGCGCTGGTCTCGGTCGGCTACGCACTCTATCTCCGTCACCTGGTGATCGAGCAGTCGACCGTCGGCATTGCGTGCGAGACCGGGGCGACGTCTTGGCTTTGCACCAGCCGGCGAACCGCTATTCTGCTGTTCACTCCATCCGTGTTCGGGGCGGTGGCGATCGGTGCGGCACTGCTCAACCTGGTGCGGCCGTCGGTACTGCTTTGCGCCGTTGCGCTGATCGGCGCAGGCTTTGGCGTCGTGCTCTACAATGTAGCGCTGTCGTCTCTCGCTGTAGCTCTCCTGATCCTCAGTCTGGCGCGACGCGCGCCCGAGCCAGACTGAGCGCCACCGCGGCAAGCGCCGCAGCGCACCAGATCGCCTGCCAGTTGGCAGGGCCTTCATTGAACACGATCGCGGCTACAGACAGTGCGAGCACGACTGCCGCGGCTATTTCGGCGGCGGGACGAACGCCCTTCGGTCGAGCCGAACGAAACGACAGCAGCAGGAACGGCAATGCCGCACCCGTCAGCGGAGCAAACGGGAAATCCCGGTAGCGCGGATCGAACGCCAGGCTGAGCGCGGTCTGCACAGCGAGAACGCAGAGCGCGATGAAGAGCCAACCGAGCGCCCGCTGGAAACGGCCGTGGACGCGGCGGTCGGTGGGGCCGATCATTTCCGCAAACGCCGGTACCGCGACATGGCCTGCGAGCGCCGCGGCGCATGCGACGGGTGCCGCCACCCCTACCGCAGCCAGCGCAAGCGAGCGCAGCCATCCGCCGATGCCGAGGCTCTCGATCGGCACATTTTCGATCGTCCAGCCCACCATAACACCGCCGACCATGGCGTTAATGGCGGTCGCCAACCCAGGGCCGGAGTCTTCCAATCCGGACGGCGAGCGACTGCGCGCGGTAAGTGCGGCACCGAACACCAGCGCCGCAAACGCGACACCGCCCGCGGCCTGCCACGGCCAATGGGGATGGTTCGACACCGGTGCACCCCAGCTGAATTTCTGCGAACGCGGCGCATCGCTGAACAGGCCCCAATGCCCGCCCACGGTGCCCTCCTGGTAACGCTTCCAGGGCTGATCGAACGCCTCGATGATGTTGACGCGGAAATTCTCGCGCTTGCCGCGCGCCAGAATGTCGTGAACGACCAGTGCCTGATTGGCCGGCGACGGCAGGGCGCCGGACCGCATCCGCCCGGCGCTCGGCCACCCCACTTCGCCGATCACGATTTCCTTGCCGGCGAATGCCGCGACCACCTGCTTCCGAATCGAGTCGACGTGGTTGGCAGCTTCCTGCGCTGGGATGGGATGGTCCTCCCAATATGGCAGGATGTGAACGGTGACGAAGTCCACCGCGCCCGCAAGGTCACGATAGCGCAGCCAGAATTCCCATACGTCGGCATAGGTCACTGGCATCGAAACCTGGCTTTTCACGGTGCGGATCAGATCGGCCAGAGCGGTCGGAGCCACCTCACCGCGCAGCAGAGCCTCGTTGCCGACAATCACGGCGCGGATCACGTCGGGAAACCGCTTGGCAAGCGCTATCCCGGTCTCGATCTGATACTTGGTCCGATCGGCGTGGCTCGATACCCAGAGGCCCAGCAGGACCTTGAGCCCGTGGCGCTGTGCGATTTCCGGCACGCGGTCGAGCCCGAAATCGACCGAATAGATGCGAACGCAATCAGTCAGCCGGGCCAACTGCGTGAGGTCCTCATCGATCTGCCTGGGCTCGATCCGGGTCGAAAGGTCCAGCGGGGTCTGCTGGCCGCGGAACGGGGCATAGGAGATGCAGTAGAGTTTTTCGCCGAACTCGAGCGGGGAAGCCGGCATCGGCACGGCCGCTCCCAGCCACCACCAGACGCCGATGATGGCCGCCGCCGCGAGCGTGAACAAACTGACAGCTTTCTGCATCCGCCAACGGCCCGACCGACCAGCCGGCCCGACTTAGCTGCTGCCGGGAGGGCTGCCAAGGTGCGGCACTTTAAGCACGTTAATCACCCTGGCTGGACAAACACATGCAAGGTTCGGCAATCTTGCTTCCGGATCGGGCGCGCACGTCGCAATGCTGACCCAATCGGTGTACAGAGAAGCCAGAACGAAAGCCGCAGTGGTCGCGGCATAACAAAACCCGGCGCGCCATGTCCCTTCTTTCGCGTCTCCTGCCCGTTGCACCTGTTGCAGCGGTGTTCCTGCTGAGCCCGTTAGCCGCCCTTGCCCAATCGAGCGACGCCAAGCCCGGTGACAAGGCGCCGCAGGTAAGCCCTGCTGATGCGGCCAAGGAATCACAGCGCAAGCTCGATGAATTCGCCGAAGCGGCCGCCCAGGTCAGCGGTCCTGCTGGCAATCCGGAATGCGTCTGGCTCGGCCGCCGTGTGGTCGGATTGCTTTGGCGCGATGACCTTGACACTGCATTCCGGCATCTCGATCTCTACGACCGGTTTGGCTGCCCTGGGCAGCACATTCAGGCAACGTTCAGGTGCGTTGTGCGAAAGGGGAACATCGATCCAAAGGCGCCGGAAAGTCTGAGCGCTCGGGTTCATGTCTGCTGGCTAAACCCGGCTTCGCCGGCTCCGCCATCGACAGCTGCTTCGAGCCCGGCGCCCGCAGGAACGACTACGAAGTAGCTGCGTTCTAGAGGGGCAAACTGGGTCGGGCTGGGGTGTCATCGGGGCGTCAAGTCGTTGGAATAGTTGTCGAATGACCTCCGTCGAGGCAAGATGGACTGCAACGAGCGCCTGCCCAGGGGACGGGTTGGCATCGATATCATACCGCCCCGTCCGGTCGCTTTGATGCGCATTGTTGCCCTCGTCGGTGCGTTCGTGGCGTGCGTGCACGCTGGCTTTTGGGCTCTCTCCCGCGAGCAGGCCAACGCTCCTAATTTTGGCGGCCAGCTTGCGAGCGTGTCCTACACGCCGTTCGACGGTTCGGCGCATCCTGATAGCAACACGCGCACGACGCCCGCGCAAATTCGCGCGGACCTCAAGACCATCGCGCCCTACACGCGTATGGTGCGCACGTATTCGTCGACCGGCGGCACCGAGCTCGTGCCCGAGATCGCAACCGAGTTCGGGTTGCGCACCTCGATCGGCGCGTGGATCGACAAGAATGACCGCCGCAATGAGCGCGAGCTCCGCTCGGTCATCGATCTTGCCCGGCGCGGCCGCAACATCGACAGCATTGTGGTCGGCAACGAGACCATCTACCGCGGCGAACAGACCGCGGAAGAGCTGATCAAGAAGATCCAGCGGATCAAGCGCGAGACCTCGCTGCCGGTGACCACTGGCGAGATCTGGCACGCCTGGATCGAACACCCGGAGCTTGCATCCGCGGTCGACTTCATCGCCGCGCACGTGCTGCCCTATTGGGAAGGCATCTCCGACAAGCAGGCCGTCGAGCACACCATCGCGATCTACAACCGGCTGCGGCAAGCCTATCCCGGCAAGCGCGTCGTGATCGCGGAGTTCGGCTGGCCGAGTGCGGGCTATAACCGGCGCGACGCCTTCCCGGGCAAGATTGCACAGGCCGAAGTGCTGCGTGACTTCGTCAGCCGCGCCGAGGCGCTCGGCATCGACTACAACATCATCGAAGCCTACGACCAACCGTGGAAGACGTTCGAAGGCGGCGTCGGCCCGTATTGGGGCATGTTCGATACGCTGCGCCAGGCGAAGTTTCCGTGGAGCGGGCCGATCACCAATCCGGATCACTGGAAGCTTGCCAGCCTCGCCGTGCTGATCGGCGTGCTGCTGTCGCTGCCGATCCTGACCCTGGCCACCGCCACGTTGGGCCAGGTGGCCCTGCTCGCCGGGTCGGCGCACGTGGTCGGCGGCTGGTTCGCCATCGTGTTTGCGTATTGGAACGGCCACTACTTCGTGCCCGGCGCGGCGTTCGCCTTTGCGCTCGGCATGTTGCTGCTCGTTCCGCTGATCCTGATCGCGCTCGCCCGGGTGGAGGAAATCGCGGCTGTTGCGTTCGGCCGCAAGCCGCTCCGGCTGGTCGCGGCGCCCGCGCTCGTCCCTGAAACGCCGTTCGCACCCAAGGTGTCGATCCACATCCCGGCCTACATGGAGCCGCCGGAGATGCTGAAGCAGACGCTCAATTCGATCGCGCGGCTCAACTATTCGAACTACGAGTGCATCGTCATCATCAACAACACGCCGGACCCGGCGTATTGGCTGCCGATCGAGGAGCACTGCCGCACACTTGGCGAGCGCTTCACGTTCCTGCGCGAGGACAACATGTCCGGCTTCAAGGCCGGCGCGTTGCGCCTTGCGCTCATCCATACCGCCCTCGACGCTGAAGTCATCGGCGTGCTCGACGCCGACTATGCGGTGCATCCTGACTGGCTGAACGATCTGGCCCCGCTGTTTGCAGACCCCAAGGTCGGGCTGGTGCAGGCCCCGCAGGATCATCGCGATGGTGAGCGCAGCGTGATGCACCAAGCCATGAACGGCGAATACGCCGGCTTCTTCGACATCGGCATGGTGCAACGGAACGAGGCCAACGCCATCATCGTGCACGGCACCATGTGCCTGATCCGTCGCGCCGCGCTGGTCGAGGCCGGCGGCTGGTCAAGCGACACCATCGTCGAGGATACCGATCTCGGCCTCACCATCCTTGAGCTGGGCTGGCTCGCGCACTACACCAACCGGCGCTACGGCCACGGCCTGCTGCCGGACAATTTCCAGTTCTACAAGCGCCAGCGTCACCGCTGGGCTTACGGCGGCTTCCAGATCCTGAAGAAGCACTGGCGGCGCTTCCTGCCGGGCGCGAGCCGCCTGACCCGGGAGCAGAAGCGCGAGTTCGCGTTGGGCTGGCTCAACTGGCTCGGCGCCGAAAGCATGGGCGTGGTGGTGGCGCTGCTCAATCTGATCTGGGTGCCGTTCGTGGTGTTTGCCGGCATCGCGATCCCCGACAAGGTGCTGACTATTCCGATCCTCGCGGCGTTCGTGGTGTCGATCGTGCACTTCGCCGCGCTCTACCATCTGCGCGTCGCGATCCCGGCCAGTCAGGCGCTCGGCGCGGTGTTCGCCGCCATGTCGGTGCAATGGACGGTGGCGCGGGCGGTCGGCTTCGGCCTGGTCAAGGACCATCTGCCGTTCGTGCGCACCGCCAAGGGTGGCACGACCCGCCGCAGCGCGGATTTCCCGGCATTCTGGGAGACGGTGATCGCGGGCCTGCTGATCGCGAGCGCCATGTTCGTCTATGCGACGAACTGGGAGCGCGTGCACGAGATCAACCTGTTTGCGCTGGTTCTGGTGGTCCAGGCGCTGCCGTTCCTGTCGGCGCTGGGGCTTGCCGCGCTGGAAGGCTCCCGCGCCAACGACTTCGCCACCTGGCGGGCACTGGAGGCACGGCTGGCGGCACTGGCACCGCAGCGGCCCCCCATCGCCGACGCGCCCGCCACCGCGACTGTCGAGAAGCGGATCGAGCCCGCGCAGTAGTCCGCGCTCAGTTCTTGGCCGTCATCCCGAGGATTTTCGCGATCTCGGCTGCACGTGCGGCCTGCTGCTTGAGTGTGTGCGACATGTCGCCGGGACCGCCGGTCCGCACATTCTGCCCGGAGCTCGCGATCCGCTGCGAAATGGTCGGATCGTTCGTCACCTCGATTACGTCGCGGCCGATCCGTTGCCGCAGCTCAAGCGGCATACCCCGCGGCCCGTAGAAACCTGAGGTGGTCTCGATTTGTAGCGACGGATAGCCGGCCTCGGTCACGGTCGGCACACCGGGCGCCAGCGCGGTGCGACCACCGACTCCGACCAGGCGCACCTTGCCGGCTTCGATCAGCGGCTGCACGACCGCGAAGGACGACAGCAGGAACTGGATGCGATTCTCGCCAAGGTCGCGGCCGGCCTGCACCACGTCCTTGTACGGGATTTTCGTGACGCCGAGACCTTCGCTCTTCACGAACGCCATCGCGGCAAACTCCGGCAGACCGGCCGCGCCGGCGAAATTGTGCTTCTCGGGCTCCTTTTTCGCCGCCGCGATGAATTCACCGATGGTCTTGTAACCGGATGCCCCCGGAACGCTCGCTGCGAGGACAGTGTCGCTGACCCGCGCGATCGGCGCGAGGTCGCGCTCGAGATCGTATGGCACCTTGTCGAGCGTGTACGGGTGGGCAATGAAGCTCGCGCTCGATGCATAGAGCAGCACATGGTCGTCATTCGCCGAAGTGAACGCGTTGATTGCAACCAAGCCGTCACCGCCAGGGCGGTTTTCGATGATGACGGGCTTGCCCCACTTGGCGGAGAGCTTGTCGCCGATCAGCCTCGCCGCGATATCGGTCGCGCTGCCGGCGCCAAACGGCAGGACGAAGCGGACCGAGCGCTGCGGCCAGGACTGCGCTTGGGACTGCGCTTGGGACTGCGCGGACGCCACAGGCAGAGCCATCAGCAGGCCACCGAATGCCGCGGCCAGTGAGAGATTGCGGATGGTCGTCACGATGGTGCCCTCCCCGAAGTTTGCCGGGGCAGTCTAGCACCGTCATTCCGTGATCGTGTCCCGGCCAAACGCCCCTGACCCGGGGAGCGCAAGCCGGGACCCCGGCTCGCCCGGGGCACGAGGATGACGACCGAGACTGCAAAAAAACCTAGCTTAACCCCGCAGCGCGGTCTCCACCAGCTTCACCCAATACGACGCACCAACAGAGATCAGCTCGTCATTGAAATTGTACGCAGGATGATGGAGCCCGGCAGTGTCGCCGTTGCCCACAAAGATGAAGGCGCCGGGCCGCGCCTCCAGCATGTAGGAAAAATCCTCCGCACCCATCACCGGCGCCACCTGGTCGTCGACGCGATCCTTGCCGACCACGTCGCGCGCGATCTCGGCGGCAAAGGCCGTCTGGCGCTCGTGGTTCCTCGTCACCGGATAATCGCGCTTGTAGACGAGCTTCGCCTTGGCGCCGTAAAGCTTCGCCGTCCCTTCGATGACCTCATGCAGCCGTTTTTCCACGAGATCGCGCACCGCAGGATCGAGGGTGCGCGCCGTGCCGGACAGCTTGGCGGTCTGCGGAATGATGTTGTCCGCGGTGCCGGCATGGAATTGGGTGATCGACACGACCGCCAACTCCAGCGGGTCGACGTTGCGCGCGACAACCGACTGTAGCTGGTTGATGATTTGCGCACCGACCAGCACGGTGTCGATCGACACGTGCGGGCGCGCCGCATGACCGCCAAGCCCTTCGATGTCGATGTAGAGCCGGTCAGCCGAGGCCATCATCGGACCGGGCCGGATCGCAAAATCGCCGACCGGTAAGCCGGGATAGTTGTGCATGCCGTAGACCTCTTCGATCTTGAAGCGGTCCATCATGCCGTCCTTGACCATCTCGCGGCCGCCGCCGCCGCCCTCCTCGGCTGGCTGGAAGATCACCACCGCGGTGCCCGCGAAGTTGCGAGTCTCGGCGAGGTATTTGGCCGCTCCCAGCAGCATGGCGGTATGCCCATCATGACCGCAGGCGTGCATCTTGCCGGGATTGGTCGACATATAGGGCAGCCCGGTTTCCTCGGTGATCGGCAGCGCGTCCATGTCGGCGCGAAGCCCGATGGTATGGGCGCCCTCCCCCTTTTTGCCACGAATGACGCCGACCACGCCTGTACGCCCGATCCCGGTCACAACCTCGTCGCAGCCGAACGCGCGAAGTTTGTCGGCCACCACCCCTGCGGTGCGATGCACGTCGAACTGCAGCTCCGGATGGGCGTGGATATCCTGCCGCCAGGCGGCGATCTCAGGCTGCATGTCGCCGATGCGGTTAATGATGGGCATTGCAATCTCCTTCGGAACTGGTGCGTTCCTGCTCATTCGGCCCGGCCGCCAACACAGCAAACCGGAGCGCACTTCCCCGGTCAACAGGCGCTCGTGCGGTCAAAAGCGTGAAAAGCCAAGCGCACTGCCATGTTTCGCACGTGGTCACGACAACTTCCGGGCCGCCGAAGCCGTGGCTTCAACAGCCACGCGCAACGTGTTGTGCATAACTGATCAATTTAACTTCTGCTTAGCTCCTTCGTTTGCACGATTGAAATCCCAGGGCCCAGCTCGATCGCTTCTCCGCAATCGGGGAGTTCGGAATGAAAGTTTATGCGGTTAGAAAACGCCGTGGCCAGTGGGCGATCTGTTCAGATGAGAATGTGTTGTTGCAGTTCGAGAACTACGATGAAGCCGTGCAGACCGCGAGGTCGGCCGTCGAGGTCTTATCCGACCGCGACCGCACGCGCGAGGCCAACTCGGGCGGCGACGTTCTCGATCACCGGGCGAACCAATAGCGTGTCGAAATCAATAACGATTTTAGTTCAGAACGCGATATTCATCGCGTGCGCAATTTCGCCGAAGAATTGAGCCTCCAACTTGGCGAACTTGGAGCGCTGCCGATGAGCGAAGCTGGCGCCGCCATCGACCGCCTGATCGTAAGCAGCGTCCGTAAGCGCCACATCGGTCGATGCCGGGCTCTTGTTGGCCGACTTCTCAAGAAACACAACCTGGCCGCTCAGCTTCGAGCATGACCTCGAATCTCGACGATTTATGACCTTTCGATGGGAATTGGTGAGCGCGGTGGGACTCGAACCCACGACCTACTGATTAAAAGTCAGTTGCTCTACCGCCTGAGCTACGCGCTCCCGGGCGCACATCTAGGCCATGGGGACGCGCTTTCCAACCAAAATCGCCAAGCTATTCAAGGGCCGGATCAGCTTGGGCGCCGCCGGGGTGAGCGCAGGCCAGGACCCAAACAAGCGTCCGCCCGGACGGGGGGACATCCGGGCGGACATTTTCAAGACCGACACAGGGGAGGCAGGGGGGCGTTGTATCGGTCTATGTGTTGGAGATTAGCGGCTGTTTTGTTTCGCCGCCGTGACCGCCATCACAAAAGTTCGCTTTGTAGTCGGCCAAGGCGATCGTGACGGTGAGATGAAATTCACCGATTGTCCCCGCTTCACCACCGACATGACCGCTCGTTGCTTCGCGGTCCGGTGACGAGATGCCGGCACATTTGGCATCAAATGCTGCGAAGAATGACATGCAGCTGGCGGACTCACATGCTGCGGTGCGGCGACATCAGCTCTTCATAAACCGGTCGCGGTTGCGCCACAGAGTCCCGGCAGAGTCCGATCGCAAGCACAGAATCGGATCGAGAAAAAGCAGGAGGACGTCATGCCACTACAGAGTGCGACGCCCGTTGTCACCGCTTTCGCCCGTTACTTCGCCCGTCCCAGCTGCCCGCAGTGTGGCGAAGACCAGTTTGCACCGGAGCATTCTGAGTTTGTTGGCGAAGGTGTAATCCATCACGCGTGGTCCTGCGATGCTTGCGGACATGAATTCCGCACCACGGTCGAACTCGGACGCGAGGCCGCCTAAGAGCTTAAGAGCCGCGCCGAGATCACCCGCGAAACAAGTCGCGCGGGAGGAACGCAAGGGCTGCACCGGCATTTCCGGTGCGGCCCTTGTGCTTGTGCGGGACCATTTACTTCGCGGAACCTACTGCTTTTGGATGCCGGCTTTCTCGATCACGTCGGCCCATTTCTTGATGTCGCCGACGAGCCGCGCGTGCGCTTCCGAGGGCGCGCTGGCCTTGAGGTCGATGCCCATCTCAAGCGCGCGTTTCTTAAGAGCGGCGTCGGCGAGCACGTCGCGCAGCGCCTTGTTGAGCGTGTCGATCGCCGGCTGCGGCGTTCCGGCCGGCGCGTACATTGCATTCCAGGACACCACTTCGAAGCCCGGCACGGTCTGCGCCGCCGGCGGAACCTCCGGCATGGCGGGTGAAGGCGTCGGCCCGCTCCACGCCAGCGCGCGGGCTTTGCCGTCCACGACGGTGCCCCGCAGCGCCGCGTAGAAGTCGATCACCATGTGGACGTCGTCGCGCAGCAACGAAACCACCGCCTCGCCCGAAGTCTTGGACGGGACGATGACGAAGTTCAAGCCGCCCGTCGACTTGAACAGTTCGGCGGTGAGGTGCTGCGTGCTGCCGGCCGTGATGGTGCCAACGTTGAGCGCGCCGGGCTTCTCGCGTGCAGCTTTCACCCAGTCTGCCAGCGTCTTGTAGGGCGAGCTCGCATTGACGATGAAGAGGCAGTCGAACGTGCCGATGCTCGAGATCGGGACGAAGTCCTTCACGGGATCGAACGGCAGGCTCTTGAACAGCGGCACGCTGATCGAGGTGCCATTGGTGATCAGCGCGAGAGTGTAGCCATCGGTGCCGCCCGCGAGCGCAGCGCGCGCCGCGTTGATGCCGCCCGCGCCGGGCATGTTCTCGACCACGAAGCGCTGGCCGAGTTTCTCGCCGAGCTTGTCGGCGACAAGCCGCGACGTGACGTCGGCAACGCCGCCGGCACCGAACGGCAAGATGAACCGCACCGGCTTGGTCGGATAAGCAGCCTGCCCGCGCGCCAGCCCGGACGGGATCAGGGCGACGAATGGCGCCAGCGCCAACGTCTTGCAGAAAGCCCGGCGCGAGACCGATTGAACCGTCTTACTGGTCGTTCGCATGCTCCGTTCCCTTTGTCGCTACTCGGCCAAGTTCGGTAAAGGCCTGATCTATCCCGGCACCGCCGTCGCTCACAAGTCAGGGCACCGCTCGCTTGTCACGCCTTGTGGCCGCACCGGCGATGGGCGGGCTATTGGCTGCGCCTGAATTTGCTATAGTTTTCAGGACGTCAGGCCGGGGGGCCCATGGACTGCCCGTATTGCGCGGAGGAGATCAAGGACAATGCAGTGGTGTGCAAGCATTGTCACCGCGATTTCTTTGTGGTGCAGCCTCTGCTGCAAAAGATCGACCAACTAACCAAGCGTGTCGAAGAGCTCGAGCAAGCGCCGGATCCCGCGTTGTCGCCGCAGGCCACGTCGGCTTCGCCCGCCCTGCCCGGTGCGCCTGATGTCGCCGGCCTGATCAGCTTCGGCCTGCCGACCCTATCGCGCTCCGCGGCCGCGCTCGGCACATTTCTCGTGCTGGTGCTGGCGCATTTCATCATCATCGTGCACTTCGACCTGTCGCTGATCTACCTGCGTATCGTGTCGATCGTGGTGCCGATGACGTTCGGCTTCCTCTATCATGAACGCCCCAAGCGCCACCTGCTGATCGCTTTCGGGGTCGGCGTCGGTATCGCGGTCGTGTCCATTCTCACCATGTCCGCGATCGTGGCGAAGCTAGACAAGGTCCCGATCCTGCCGCACGACCCGGCCGGGTGGCGCGAGTTCGCCGAGTACAGCGCCAGCATCGCGTTCGGCTTCTTTACCGGCGTGCTGATCCGGGGATCGCTGCTCTTAGCACGCTCGCCGACTGTCATGGCCAATCCGCTGATCCGACTTGGCACCCAGTTCGTGCAAGCGAAGCTCGGCATGACCCCCAAAGGTAAAGGCAAGGGTGAGCTGGATGCTGCAAAGATCGAAGCTGCGATCCGCACTGCAGTCAGCGTCGGCACCGCCGTTATTTCCGTCGTCACCGGCCTACGGCAATTCATGAGCTGACTGCGTCACCGGAGGGCATTGAAATTGCCACTGTGTTGGGGAATCTTCCGGTGTCCGCGGCCTGCGGATCATAGGGGGAACCTCATGCGGTCATCCATCGTAGCCATCGCCTTGGGCGTGGGCGTGACACTGGCCTGGCCGGGCTCCAGTGCAGCCGAAATGCTGATTACCGAGGCGGAGGCTAAGCTGCCCGCTTCGGCCGACGTCGCCATGACCACACGCGGCCTAAGCCGCGGGCCGGGTGTCGAGCAAGTGTCGCCCGATCCCGAGCGCGGCGTGCAATCGCCGCTGCCGCTCAAGGTCAAATTCGTCGCCCGCAACAATGTCGCGATTGATCCAGCCAGCGTGAAGGTCACCTATCTCAAGTCGCAAAACGTCGATCTGACCGAGCGGGTCAAGAAGCACCTGACGGCGGACGGCATCGACATGGCGAGTGCCGAGATCCCGCCCGGCACGCATCTGCTGCGGATCAACCTCAAGGACAAGCAGGATCGCACCACGACGGCCACCATCAAGCTGGTCGTCGCGCCAAAATAGCGCGTTGTCCTACGATGAAATGCGCTCGGCGGACCTGATCGGCCCGCCGAGTTCGCTTCAGCCTAGCGCCGCTTTGACACGAGCCGCGTCGAACGGCAGATCGCGCAGGCGCTTGCCGGTGGCATGCGCGAACGCATTGGCGATCGCCGCCACGGCCGGACCCTGCGAGCCCTCGCCGGCACCGAGCGCGCGTTCGTTCGCTCGGTTGATCAGTTCGACCTGCACCTTGGGCGCATCCGGCATGGTCAGGATCGGATAGCTCGCCCAATCGCGAGATAGGATGCCGTTCTTGTCGAACTTCACCTCCTCGTGCAGCGTCCAACTGGCCGACTGCACGAAGCCACCTTCGATCTGGGCGATCAGTCCATCCGGATTGATCACCAGGCCGGCGTCGGTCGCGAGCCAGGCGCGCGGCACGCGCACTTGCCCGCTGGTGCGGTCAACCTCGACTTCCGCCACGCAGGCAACGTAGCAGGCGAGCGTCTTGTAACGCGAGAACGCGATACCGCGCCCCTGGATGCCGTTGCCCTTCGCGCCTGGCTGCCAGTTCGCCATCGCGGCAACCTTTTCGATCACCGCGCGGGCGCGCGCATCCCTCATGTGCGCGAGCCGGAACGCGACCGGATCGGCGTTCGCCGCGGCCGCCAACTCATCCATGAAAGACTCTGATGCGAACACGTTGGCATAGGCGCCGAGCGTGCGCAGCGCCGAGCCGCGCAGCGGCATCTCCTGCAGGAAGTGATGCACCACGCTCTGGTTGGGGAAATCATAGGTCGGCACCGAATTGCGGTCGCCGCCGCCGGCCGGCTGCGGCGGGCTGGTGTACGGTCCCATCTTCTGCGGCTCGGCTAGATACCAGGCGCCGAGCACGTTGGTGCCGCTGGTCGAGAGCGGACGGGTGGAATGCGAACTGCTCCACAGCTCGTACTCCCAGTTGGAGATCATGCCGTCAGCGTTGAGCGACGCCTTGGCCTGCATCACCATCGCTGGGCCGTACGGCTCCCAGAGGAATTCATCGTCCCGCATCCATTGCAAGCGCACCGGGCGCCCCGGCGCCGCGCGTGCGAGCAGCGCGGCGTCGACCGCGACGTCGTCGGCGCCGTTATGGCCGTAGCAGCCGGAGCCTTCGACGTGCACGCAGCGGATCGAGGGCACCGGCCGCTGGGCCTGAGCAAGTCGGCATCAGCGGAACGGCGTCAAGCAGTGCGCCACGCTCGTCAGCCGCCGCGCGCGCTGGAGCGCGACCCACACGAAGCCGTACATCGAGCGCATGCGCTCGATCGGACGCTTCGTGTGCGGTGGCGCAGTCGGCGGACGGGCGATGACGAGTGTCGGACCCATTCGCAGGGCGTGTTCCCGATCGTGCCGTACTTGCCAGGCGCTCAAGCTGGTCTTGAGATGCGCATAGAGCTTGGCGGGGTCGGGCAATTCGGGGCCGAGCTTCCACTTGGCGCTCTTGATCAACGCCTCGCGCGCCTTGATCGCCTGCTCCTCCCGCTCGGCGACGACACCGAGGAAGGAGCCATCGCGCACCACGGCAACCACACCGGGCAGCGCCCTCACCGCTCCTTCGTCGACGGATTCCATCGTCGAGCCCGGCCGCGGCGGCCGGACCACGCGGCCGTGCGCCATGTTGGGCAGCCGCAAGTCCTGCACGTAGCTCGCCCCGCCGAAAACCTTGGACGGGATGTCGCCGCGCGAAACCGACTTGCCGACGATGCGGTGGCTCGCCACCGGCTTGGGCGCAACCTTTGCAGTCGCTTCGCGCTTGAGATCGGCATCGGCCGCGATCTCGCCGTAACTGATCTTGCGGCCATCGGCCGTGCTGATCACACCATCGGCGACCGTCAGTGTATCGACGGCAACGCCGAGCTTCTTGGCGGCCAGGTCGATCAGGATGGCGCGCACCTCGGCGCCGGCAAGCCGCAACGCGGTGCCACTGTTCTCGATCGACTGGCTGCCGGCGGTCATGCCCTCATTGGGAGTCTGGCCGGTGTCGCCCGAGATCATCTTGATCCGCGTCAGCGGCAGGTCGAGTTCTTCCGCTGCGATCTGCGACAGTGCGGTGAGAATGCCCTGGCCGAGCTCGATCTTGCCGGTGAACACCGTGGCGGTGCCATCGGCGTTGATGCGCAGCCAGGCCGACAGCATCCGGTTGTTGTTGAGGCTGCCGGGCAGCGGCGCCGCGGCGCCCTGAGCCAGCAGTTCGGACGGGTCGAGCGAGAACGCGAGCGCGATCCCGCCCAGGCCTTTGGTGAAGCTGCGCCGGGACATCATGGGGGCGTTCATGGTCAGGTCCTCCCCATTTCCTTGGCGGCGCGCAGCACGGCGCCGATGATGCGGTTATGGGTGCCGCAGCGGCAGAGGTTTCCGGCGAGCGCGGCGCGCACGTCGGCTTCGCTGGCGCGCGGGTTGCGGTCGAGCAATTCCTTGGCCGACATGATCATGCCGGCGATGCAATAGCCGCACTGCGCGGCCTGCTCGTCGATGAAAGCCTTCTGCAGCGGATGCGGCTTCTCGGGCGTGCCGATTCCTTCGATGGTGAGGATCTCGGCATTGCTCAGCGTGCCGATCGGGGTGACACAGGAGCGCACCGGCTTGCCGTTCACCAGCACGGTGCAGGCGCCGCATTGGGCGAGCCCGCAGCCGAACTTGGCGCCGTTGAGCGCGAGATCGTTGCGCAGCGCATAGAGCAGCGGCGTATCCGGATCGGCCGGCACGCTCCGGCTTGCGCCATTGACTCTGAGATTGACGGCCATGGCCGGACCTCCCTTGATGCGGCGCTTGGCGCACCGCTGTTTGTTTGGATTGGTTCCATTCTGCGCCCCGCCGCTTCCGGCGTCGAGGGGCTGTTGCCGGTCAGCGCGCCGGAATGTCGCCTTTGGCCCAGCCTTCGCGGATCGCTACGCAGAACTCGCCGAAGCGGCCCTGGCGGATCGCCTCGTGCATGCCGGCCATCAGGCTCTGGTAATAGGCAAGATTGATCGCCGACAACAGCATCTGGCCCAATAGCTCGTTGACGCGGACCAGATGGCTCAAATAGGCGCGCGAATAGGTCCGCGTCGCGTCGTGCGAGCTCGCCTCATCGAGCGGGCGGGGATCGTCGCGGTGCCGCGCATTGGCGAGATTGATCACGCCATAGCGGGTGAACACCGCGCCATGGCGGCCGTTGCGGGTCGGCAAGACGCAATCGAACATGTCGATGCCGCGCGCAACCAACTCGACCAAATCCTCCGGCATGCCGACACCCATCAGATAGCGCGGCCGGTCCGCCGGCAGCAGCGGTGCGGTGTCCTCCACCACCCTGAGCATGACGTGCTGCGGCTCGCCGACCGCGAGCCCGCCAATCGCGTAGCCGTGAAAATTAATCCCGGTCAGCGCGGTCGCGCTACGCGCCCGCAATGCTGCATCGTCGCCGCCCTGCACGATGCCGAACAGCGCGCGGCCAACGGCGGCGCCTTCGAACGCCCGCTTGCAGCGCTCCGCCCAGGCAAGCGAGAGCTGCATGGCACGCTCGATCTCGCCGCGCGGCGACGGCAATTTGATGCACTCGTCGAGCTGCATCGAAATGTCGGCGCCGAGCAGCGACTGAATTTCAATTGCGCGTTCGGGAGTGAGCTCCACCAGCGCGCCGTCGACGTGCGAGCGAAACGTGACGCCTTGGTCGGTGATCTTACGCAATCCGGACAGTGACATGACCTGAAAGCCGCCGGAATCGGTCAGGATCGGCCCGTCCCAGCTCATGAATTTATGCAGCCCACCGAGCGCCGCGATGCGCTCCGCACCGGGCCGCAGCATCAAGTGATAGGTGTTGGCGAGCACGATTTCGGCGCCGGTGTTGCGCAGTTCATCGACCGTGACACCCTTCACGGTGGCCTGGGTGCCAACCGGCATGAAGGCGGGCGTCTCCACCACGCCATGCGGCGTCGTGATCTCGCCGCTGCGTGCGGCACCGTCTGTCGCAATCAGGCGAAAGGCGAAGGGGTCACTCATCGTGCGTGCGGAACAGCAGGCAGGCGTCGCCATAGGAATAGAAACGATATCCCGCCGCGATCGCATGCGAATAGGCGCGCTGCATGGTGTCGAGCCCGCAGAACGCAGACACCAGCATGAACAGTGTCGAGCGCGGCAGATGAAAGTTGGTCAGCATCACGTCAGCCGCCTTGAAGCGATACCCAGGCGTGATGAAGATCGAGGTCTCGCCGACGAATGGCCGGAGTGTGCCATCGTCGGTGGCGGCGCTTTCCAGCGTGCGCAGCGCGGTAGAGCCCACCGCAATGATACGGCCGCCATTGGTGCGGACGGCATTCAGCGCCAGCGCGGTTTCGGCGCTGAGTTCCGCATATTCCGCGTGCATCTTGTGATCCGCGGTGTCGTCGGCGTGCACCGGGAGGAACGTCCCAGGCCCGACGTGCAGCGTCAACGTGTGCAGCGCAACGCCGCGCGCGGCGAGCTTCGTGACGAGATCGTCGGTGAAGTGCAGGCCGGCGGTCGGCGCGGCAACCGAACCTTCGGTGTGCGCGAACCGCGTCTGGTAGTCGGCGCGGTCGCGTTCGTCCGGCGAACGTTTGGAGGCGATGTAAGGCGGCAATGGCATGTCACCGCGCTCTTCAATGGCCTGGTCGAGCACCGGCCCGTGGAACGCAAACGCCAGCGTCACCTCGCCGCCCTCGCCCTTGCCTTCCACCGTGGCGTCGAGCTGGCCGAGAAAGCAGACCTTGCCCTCGTCGCCGAACCGGATGGCGTCGCCGTTGGCGAGCTTCTTCGCGCCGCGCACGAAAGCCAGCCAACGCGAGCCGTCGAGGCGCTTCACCAGCGTCGCTTCGATCCTGGCTTCGGCGCCTCGGCCGAGGCGCCGGCCCATGAGCCGCGCCGGGATCACCTTGGTGTCGTTGACCACCAGTGCATCGCCGGGGCGAAGCAATTCCGGCAGATCGCGCACGCCGTGGTCTTCGAACTCAGCACGATCGCCGGGTCGCACCACCAGCATTCGCGCCGCGTCGCGCGGCGTAACGGGCCGCAGTGCGACGCGGTCATCTGGTAAGTCAAAATCGAAGAGATCGGTGCGCATTTTGAATCGCGGTGTCATCGCCCGCGAAAGCGGGCGATCCAGTACTCGCCGACCTAGAATACTGGATGCCCCGCTTTTGCCGGGGCACGACAATCGAGTGTGCGGCGAGGATTATCCGTTACGCCCCCATCGTCGCCTTGACGATCTTGTCCGGATCGCGCACCGGCTCGCCGCGCTTGATCTTGTCGACGTTCTCCATGCCCTCGATCACCTTGCCCCAGGCGGTGTACTGGCCGTCCAGGAAGGTCGCGTCGTCGAAACAGATGAAGAACTGGCTGTCGCCGGAGTTCGGATCCTGCGCGCGCGCCATCGACACGACGCCGCGCACGTGCGGCTCCTTGTTGAATTCGGCCTTGAGCTTCTTGCCGGAGCCGCCGGTGCCGGTGCCGTGCGGGCAGCCGGTCTGCGCCATGAAGCCGTCGATCACGCGATGAAACACGACGCCGTCATAGAAGCCTTCGTTGACGAGCTCCTTGATGCGCGCGACGTGGCCGGGCGCGAGATCGGGACGCATTTCGATGACGACCTTGCCCTTGGTCGTCTCCAGGATCATCGTGTCTTCCGGCTTGGCCATGAAGTTTATGCCTTTCGTTGTCTTGTTGTCGCGGGCGGCGCTGCTCTACTTCTCGATCGTCGCCTTGCGCACGAAATCCATGCGCGAAAAGTCCTTCTGTAGATAGGCATTGCCTTCCTGCTGCAAACGGCCCTGATCAGGGCCGCGGCCGCGCGGCGCGCCTTCACCGTATTCCGGATTGAGCCTGTCAACCACGTCCATGCCCTGGATCACCTGGCCGAACGGCGAGAAGCCCTGCCCGTCGAGCCCGGCGTTGTCGCCGAAGTTGATGAACACCTGCGTGGTGCGCGTGTTCGGCCCCGCGGTCGCGAACGTGACATAGCCGCGCTTGTTGCTCTGCGTGACCTTGTCGTCCGGAATTTGCGCCTGACGCCACTGTGCCGAGACACCGGGATCGCCGTGGATGCCGAACTGCACCATGAAGCCGGGAGATGACGCGGAAGAAGCGGACGTTGTCGTAATATCCGTTCTTGACCAGGTTGTAGAACCGGTCGGCGCCGTTGGGCGCCCACGCGCGGTTCACCTGAATGACGAACACGCCCTTGCTGGTGTCGAAGCGCGCCTTGTAGATGGCGGGCGCTGGCTCGCGTAGCGTGGTTGGATTGGCGAGATTGGCCTGGCTCAACGCTGGTGCAGCGAAGGCGGACAAGAGCGCAAGCGTGCCGACGATAAGACGAAGCATGGGTTCTCCTGGGAGCTGAGCTTTGCGATCAACCGGCCTTGCCGGCGAATTTCTTCTTCAACTGGGCGAGGACAGGCGCCGGCACGAAAGCCGACACGTCACCGCCCATACTTGCGATTTGCCGCACCAAAGTGGCGGTGATCGGGCGAACGCGCGGGGACGCCGGCAAGAACACGGTCTGCACCTCGGGCGCAAGCGTGCCGTTCATGCCGGCCATCTGCATTTCATAGTCCAGATCGGTGCCGTCGCGCAGCCCGCGGATGAGAGTTGCCGCACCCGCGCGCTGGGCCGCGGTCACCACCAAGTCGCCAAATGTCGTGGTCGTGATGTCACAGCCTTTTTCGCGGGCGATAGGCGCACACACCGCCTCCAGCATCGCCAGCCGGTCCTCGACAGAAAACAACGGCGTCTTGCCGGGATGGGTTCCGATCGCCAGCACCAGCTTGTCGGCGAGCCCCGCCGCTTGGCGGATCACGTCGACATGTCCGTTGGTGACCGGGTCGAACGACCCAGCGTAGAGCGCGATCCGCGGCATGGTGGGGGAGATACCGCGCAAATCCCCGCCCGACAAGGCCAGCCGGCCCCAACCGCCCGTAAATCACGGGGTTTTGGCGGCGGAACGGAATGGCGCCAGACCCGGCCCGAGATTTTCGCGCCACGGATGAACCGGTGGCACTACTGACGCAACTAAGTCCTCAGAAGGCCGTTGAAAGGCCAGAGACAGGGGCGTGTCATGCTGAAGAGTGTTACCAGCGCGATTTCTGCTATTGCCGCTGCGGCGGCCATTGCGGCCGCGCTGACCGTGTTTCCCGGCGCCAGCGAGCCTGTGTCCGCCAGTTCGTCGCTCACCAGCAACAAGGGCGACCGGCTCGACGTCCGCGTGACGACAGCGCCCGATTGCTCGCAGCAGGCTTGGCCCTATTACGACGCTGGCTGCATCAAGGACCGCGGCCATAAAGCGCCGCGTGTCGTCACCACCGACCGCGTCCCGATCACGGTCAATCGCTAGCAGCTACTCGAACCAGCCGCTGTCGGACGGCGCGGCGTAGGCCAGCACCACCCTGGGCGCCGTGTCCTGCGCAATCAGCTGCTCCTTCACGATCGTCGGCGCCGGCACCGCGATCATCTTGCTCGCTCCGCCGCCGCGACGAGTGGCGATATGGATGCCTGCGATTTCGAACTCATTGGCCGCATTGCTGATCAGGATCGGCGCGCCGGAATAGCCGCGAATGCCGCGGCAGGTGTGGAATACGAGCTTGCCCTCGCCGTCTCCCTCGCCGAGTTCGCAGTTGCGGTCGGCCGTCATCATGTGGGCCCGGTCCTGCGGATATCCGGCGATCATCGCCTTGGCGCCGTTTGGCGCCTGTTCCTGGCGCAGCTTGAGCGGCTCGATCGTGTCCGGCAGGTCTTTCGTCAACGTAAGAACCACCCAGTCGGCGTCCATCGTCTGTGCCCAGCGCAACGGGTCATAGCCGGCGCCCGTCTCGTACGACGCCACGCGGGCATGCACGCTCGTGCGCCCGGCACGATAGCCAACCATGAAGTGCAGCGACGAAGCCGGCAGGAACCGTCGCGTCCGCTCACTATAGATACAATGCGCAGCAGTGAGAATCTTGTCACGCGCGATGATCACGCCGGTGCAAGAGCCGCCCGCCTCGTTGAACAGCTTGCCGATCGCCGACCACGGATAGGCCGAAACATCCACCGCCTCGCGGTGGATCGAGCCTGTCACCTCGATCTCCGCGGCGGCCGCTACAGACGCAAGTGCGCTGAACGACGCTGCCATCAGGCAGCGAACCCGTTTGCCGAACATCCCCGTTCCCCAACCGGCGTCTTGGTGACGCTCTCGTCAGGCGGATCATCGGTGGATCGGATTGCGATCCCGTTGAGAAACAGGATGTGCATTCGGTTGAGAAACAGCGTTGCGAATGCGTTGCGCGACACGCTTGCTGATGCGTTGAAAAACAGCATTGCGAGACGTTAATTCGTGCAGAACAAGCGCTCGGGGGCAGCGGTTAGGCTGAGAATGGACAACGGGAATGATCATATGCGCGCTACTTTTCCCGGATTTGCTATCGCAACTCCACCGCTGCTCGCTACACCCGCGCAAAGCGGGCCCAAAAATCGTGAAGAGTGTTTTAAGGATAGCGCGACTGGGCGATCGCCGCGCGCACTCGCGTCATCGATGACAAGGAAGAAAGGACGCGTACCCGCGGATCAAGCCGTAACCGCTACACCGACACGCTGGTCGCGTCGTAGGTGAACAGCCATCCGTAGCGCTGCTTCACCTTGTCCTCCTGCCATTCGCGGGTCACGTAGGCCTCCGCCCCCGCGGCGTGCGCCATGTCCGGATTATGGAAGCGCTTCGCATTGTCGGCCGAGCCCGACACCGCGCGGTTGGCGCGCTCGCGCCGCGCCGCTTCGTAGGCGGACAGCGCCTGCGGCAGGACACCGTGCTTTTCGACGCTGCGCGCCAGCACCAAGCCGTCTTCCAGCGCCATCACCGCGCCTTGCGCCAGCATCGGCAGCATGGCGTGACACGCATCGCCCAGCAGCGTGACGCGCCCCTTGGTCCAGGTCGGCATTGGTGGGCGGGCGAACAGCGCCCATTTGTAGGGTACGTCAACGCGACGGATGCAGTCGTGGATCAATGGATTCCAGTTGCGGAAGTCGTTGGCGAACTCGTCCTTGGTGCCTTGCACGGTCCAGCTTTCGACCCGCCAGTCGTCGCGCTCCAGGAGACCGACGAAATTGAGCAGCGATCCGCCGCGCACCGGGTAGTGCACCACGTGGCCGCCGGGCCCGACCCAGTTGGTCCCGACGTCGAGCTTGACGCCGGCGGGCACTTGATCGCGCGGAATGAGCCCGCGCCAGGCGACAATGCCGGTGAATTCCGGTCGGTCGGCCCCGAACAGCGCGGCCCTCACCCGCGACTGGACGCCATCAGCGCCGACGGCGATGTCAGCGCGCGCGGCGGCGGCATCCTCAAACGCGAGGGTAACGCCGTTGTCGTCCTGCGAAACACCGATGCACTTGCTGTTGAGATGGATGGCGTCCGGCTTGGCACGGCGGATCGCGTCCAGCAGCACGGCATGCAGGTCGCCGCGGTGAAACATCATATAGGGAAAGCCGTAACGCTCGACCGAGACCGCGCCGAGGTCGAACAGCTTCCAGGTCTGCCCGGTGCTCCACAGCCGGATTTCCTTGCCGGCGACGATCACCCCCACCCGCTCGATCGCCTCGCCCAGGCCTAGCGCGTAAAGCACGCGAGTCCCATTCGAGGAAATCTGCACACCGGCACCGAGCTCCTTGAGCTCCGGCGCCTGCTCGTACACGTCAACGTCGATGCCGCGCCGGATCAGCGCCAGCGCGGCGGTGAGCCCGCCGATGCCGCCGCCGACGATCGCGACGCTCTTGTTTACCGCCATACCGCCAGTCCACAATTGTCATGCCCGCGTAAGCGGACATCCAGTAAGCTCGATGGTTGCGAGGAAAAACTCAAGGCTTGAGCGCAGTGGATCGTCCGCTTTCGCGGACGATGACAGCGGGGTTGACGGAGCATGAAGCCTCCGGTCGTTTGGTTGCTGCTGTTCGCCACACTTTCACCCGCGCTTGCGCAGACCGCGCCGACCGCGGAAGAAATCCGCGTCTATGCCGGGCTGCACGAAGCCGCCGCCAAAGGCGACGTCGCCGAGATCGAGAAGCTGATCAGCGAAGGTGAACGGGTCAACATCCAGGACTCTCGGAGCCGCACGCCGCTGCATGTCGCGGTCTATCTCAAGCGCCACGACGCCGCCCGTGCCCTGCTGCGGCTCGGCGCCAATCCGAACGCGCTCGAGATCGACCGCTACGACATCGTCACCATCGCGGCGGTGGCAAACGACATCGACATGCTCAAGCTCGCGCTCGAAGGCGGGGCCAGCGCTCGCAACGTCACCAGCCGCTACGATGGCACCGCGCTGATCGCGGCCGCCCATCTCGGCCATGCCGAGGTGGTGAAAATTCTGATCGCCGCCAAGGCCCCGCTCAACCACGTCAATAACCTGGGCTGGACCGCGCTGATGGAATCGATCGTGCTCGGCAACGGCGGCAAGAACCACACCGACACGCTCAAGGCGCTGGTCGATGCCGGCGCCGACGTCAACATCGCTGACCGTCAGGGCACCACGCCGTTGCAGCACGCGCGACGGCGCGGCTATGTCGGAATGGCGCGTATTTTGGAGGAAGCAGGAGGACGGTGACGTCATGGCAAAACTGTTGCGCGCGGTCATCGTCGTTGCCTGCCTTGCCGCAGCAAGCGGCGCGGCGTGGCCGCAGGATTATCCATCACGAAGCGTCACCATCGTCGTTCCCGTGGCGCCGGGCGGGGTCTCGGACACACTCGCCCGCGCGCTCGCGCTGCGGCTCTCGGCTGCGCTCAATCAGCAGGTCGTGGTCGAGAACCGCGGCGGCGCGGCCCATACCATCGGCGCGGCCGCGGTCGCCAAGGCGCCGCCCGACGGCCACACACTGCTGCTCACCGAAGGCACTGCGTTGATCCCGAGCCTCTACAAAAATCTGCCGTATGACCCGGCCAAGGATCTCGCACCGATCAGCGGTCTCATCACCATCAACCAGGGCGTTGTCGTTACGCCGGCGCTGCCGGTCCAGAACGTCAAGGAACTGGTCGAGTTGGCGAAGTCGAAGCCGGAGGGATTGAGCTACGCCAATTTCGGAGCCGGCGGGCAGCTCAACATGGCGTTGCTCGCTGGCGTCACCGGCGCGAAATTCGTCGGCGTGCCCTATCGCGGTTCTTCGCCCGCGATCAACGACGTGATCGCCGGCCACGTGCCGATGATCGTCGCCAGCGTGGGCATCACGGCACCGCTGGCGCGCGCCGGCAAGGTCCGACTGCTGGCCGTGACGGGCGCAAGGCGAGTGCCGCAACTGCCCGACGTTCCAACCGTCGCAGAGGGCGGCTGGCCGACATTCGAGGCGGTGTTCTGGTTCGGGCTGTTCGCGCCGGGCAGCACGCCGCGCGAGATTGTGGCAAAGCTCAATACCGAGGTGCAGCGCATCCTGGCCGACAGCACGTTCCGCGAGCGCTCGCTCAACCCCTACATGTTTGAGCCACTATCCGGTTCGCCGGCCGAATTCGCCGAGTATATCCGAGCCGACGTGCAAAAATGGGACCGCGTGATCCACTCGGCTAACATCAAGGTCGATTAGAGTATGATCCCGAAAAGTGGAATCCAGTTTTCGGAAAATGATCATGCTCAAGCAAAAAGTTAAGCGACGACCCCTGATCAGCGCAGCTGGTCAGGGTCGTATCGCGGGACGCGACCGGTGGTTGCTAGGCGCCCCGTCCCGGCAACACGTGATCAAAGCCCATTGCGTCTGCGTTCGCACAGGCTGACACTAACCCCGTTGGGAATTGGGATGGAGGAGGAGATGCGGTCCACCCTATTTGGTGCATTCGTCGCGGCATGTCTTGCTGCCATGCCGCTTTCGTCCACGCCGGCTCATGCGATGGCGCTGCCGGCTCCGGCAGCGTTGAACGACGCGGCCGACGCGCTCAACGTCACGGAAAAGGTCGGCTACGGCTATGGCTATGGCTATGGCTTCCGGCCGTGGCGGTCCTACTACCGGCCGTGGCGGCCGTACTACGGCTATGGCTATCGGCCGTGGCGGCCTTACTACGGATACGGCTACGGATACGGCTACCGGCCGTACTATGGCTACGGCTACCGGCCCAACTACGGGTACTTTCGCCCATTCTATCGGCCGGTTGTCTACGGCCCGCGGTTCTTCTACGGCGGCTATCGCCCGTATTGGGGCTGGGGCGGCCCGCGCTGGTACTGACGCAGCAAACGGCGGCTAGAGCGACGTCGCGTCAGCCGCCGTTCTCGTCCTCTTCGGACAGCCGCTCGACCGAAACCACGCGCTCGTCGTCGGCGGTGTCGAACACGATCACGCCCTGGGTCGAGCGCCCGGCGATGCGGATGCCGTTGACCGGCGTGCGGATTAATTGGCCACCATTGGTCACCAGCATGATCTGGTCCGCCTCCTCGACCGGGAACGAGGCGACGAGCTGGCCGATCTTGTCCTTGATCGATTCCGAGCCCTTCTTGCCTTCCCAGATCGCCATGGCGACCAGGCCTTTGCCGCCGCGATTGGTGATCCGGTACTCATAGGACGATGAGCGCTTGCCATAGCCGCGCTCGGAGACCGTCAGGATGAACTGCTCGGCCGCCGACATCTCGACATAGCGCTTCTCGCCGAGCTCGATCGTGCTCGCTGCCGCCTCTTCGGCGTCAGCGGCGACCTCCTCGGCCTCATCGCCTTCGCCGCGCCGCACCGCGTTGGCGCGCTTGAGATAGGCCACGCGCTCCTCGGCGCTGACGTCGAGGTGACGCAGGATCGACTGCGAAATCACCCGGTCGCCTTCGGCAAGGTTGATGCCGCGCACCCCCATCGAGGTGCGGCCCTGGAACACCCGCACGTCGGTCACCGGAAACCGAATGCATTGGCCCTGCGCGGTGGTGAGCAGCACGTCGTCCTTCTCGGAGCAGACCTGCACATCGACGATGCCCTCGCCTTCGGCGAGCTTCATGGCGATGATGCCCGAGCGCCGCACGTCGACGAAGTCGCTAAGCTTGTTGCGCCGCACCGTGCCCTTCGTGGTGGCGAACATGACGTCGAGCTCGCCCCAGGTGCTTTCGTCCTCGGGCAGCGGCAAAATTGAGCTCATCAGCTCGCCCTGCTCGATCGGCAGGATGTTGATCAGCGGCTTGCCGCGCGCCTGTGGCGCTGCGACCGGCATGCGCCACACCTTCTCTTTGTAGACGCGCCCGAGCGACGTGAAGAACAGCACGGGCGTATGGGTCGAGGCGACGAACAGCCGCGAGACGAAATCCTCGTCGCGGGTCTGCATGCCGGAGCGGCCCTTGCCGCCGCGGCGCTGTGCCCGATAGGTCGACAGCGGCACACGCTTGACGTAGCCGACGTGCGAAACGGTGACGACCATGTCCTCGCGATGGATCAGGTCTTCCTCTTCGACCTCGCCCATCTCCTCTGCGATCTCGGTGCGACGCGGCGTGGCGAACTCGTCCTTCACCGCCTTGAGCTCATCCTTGACGATCGACTGGATGCGCGCGCGCGAGCGCAGAATGTCCAGGTAATCCGAAATCTCGGCGGCGAGTTTGTCGAGCTCCTCCTTGATCTCATCACGGCCGAGCGCGGTCAGCCGCTGCAGGCGCAGATCGAGGATGGCCTTGGTCTGTTCGGCGGTCAGCTTGGCGGTGCCTGCCGACGAAACACGGTGGCGCGGATCGTCGATCAGGGCGATCAGCTCGGCGGCGGTGGTGGCGGGCCACTCGCGCTCCATCAACTTTTCCCGCGCTTCGTTGGCGTCCTTCGAGCCGCGGATCAGCTTGATCACCTCGTCAATGTTGGCGACCGCGATCGCCAAGCCGACCAGCACATGGGCGCGGTCACGCGCCTTGCCGAGCCGGAACTTGGTACGCCGCGACACCACCTCCTCGCGGAAGGCGATGAACGACTTGAGCATGTCGCGCACCGTCATCACCAGCGGCCGGCCGCCGTCGAGCGCCACCATGTTGGCGCCGAACGTCGATTGCAGCGGGGTGAAGCGATAGAGCTGGTTAAGCACCACGTCTGCCATGGCGTCGCGCTTGATCTCGATCACCACGCGGTAGCCCTCGCGGTCGGATTCATCGCGCAGCTCAGCGATGCCGTCGATCCTCTTCTCCCGCACAAGCTCCGCCATGCGCTCGATCATCGCCGCCTTGTTCACCTGGTACGGGATCTCGGTGATGATGATCGCTTCGCGCTCCTTGCGCAGCGTCTCGATCGACACTTTGCCGCGCATCACGATTGAGCCGCGGCCGGTGTGGTAGGCGGAGCGGATGCCGGCGCGGCCGAGGATGATGCCGCCGGTCGGGAAATCCGGCCCCGGGATGATGTTGATCAGATCGTCGATCGAGAGCGCAGGGTCGTTGATCAGCGCGATGCAGGCGTCGACCACCTCGCCGAGATTGTGCGGCGGGATGTTGGTCGCCATGCCGACCGCGATGCCGCCAGCGCCGTTGACCAGCAGATTGGGGAAGCGCGCCGGCAGAACCACCGGCTCCCTCTCGTTGCCGTCGTAGTTCGGCTGGAAGTCGACCGTGTCCTCATCGATGTCGGCAAGGATCGACATCGCCGGCCTGCCGAGCCGGCACTCGGTGTAGCGCATCGCCGCTGGTGGATCGCCGTCCACCGAGCCGAAGTTGCCCTGGCCGTCGATCAGCATCAGGCGCATGGAAAAGTCCTGCGCCATGCGCACCAGCGCATCGTAAATCGCCTGGTCACCGTGCGGATGGTACTTGCCCATCACGTCGCCGACCACGCGCGCTGATTTGACGTATTTCTTGTCGGGCGTGTGGCCCTGCTCGTTCATCGAATAGAGGATGCGCCGGTGCACCGGCTTGAGGCCGTCGCGCACGTCGGGCAACGCGCGCGACACGATCACGCTCATGGCGTAATCGAGGTACGAGCGCTTCATCTCGTCGACGATCGAAACGGGCCGCAGGTCCGAGGGCGGTGTTCCACCCGGTGGTGGATTTTCGTCTGCCAAGTGCAGGTTTCCTAGAGCTCGATATGAGGTCGATGAACGATATTGAGCGGTCCGTGGTTCGTTGTCTGGGCCGCCCGATGCGCGCCTCGATCAGCTGATTTTCACCGCGAATTTATCTCGATTTTCATAGCCGATTTAGGGCTTGGAAGCCACCTGAAACGCCGCTTCATACATGGGTTATTTTGCTTCGAATTCAATGGCTTGGTGTTCGCGCCAACACCGATCGTGACGACTTTTTGAAGGCTGCGCGATGCTGCGTTTTTGGCCGTTGTGTTGACCCCGCCAAAGGCCCCCGTTACGCCGGTTCCATGCCATTCGAGTTTTTCATCTCCGCGCTGGTGACGCTGCTTGTGGTGGTGGACCCGATCGGGCTGGCGCCGACCTTTCTTGCGATTACCCACGGGCTGTCACCGCAGCACCGCCGTCAGGTGGCGCTGCGCGCTTCACTGATCGCCGCAACAATTCTGATCGGCGCCGCGTTGATCGGCGACTGGCTGCTGCGCACGCTGGGCATCACGCTGCCTGCGTTCCGGATCGCCGGCGGATTGCTGCTGTTCTCCATCGCCTTCGAAATGGTGTTCGGCTTGCGCATCGAGCGCCAGACGCAAGCGGCGGAGCAGGCCATGGAAGAGCACGTCCGCAACCTTGCGGCCTTCCCGCTCGGCATTCCCTTGCTCGCCGGCCCGGGCGCAATCACCGCGACCGTTCTGCTGGCAGGCCAGGCCGGCGCGCGGCCGATATGGCTGGCGTGCCTGATCGGCGTTATCGCCATGGTGGCGATCGCCTGCCTGGTTACGTTCCTGGCGGCGGAGCGAATCAGCAAGCTGCTCGGCATCACCGGCAACGTGGTGCTCTCCAGGTTGCTCGGCGTGATCCTTGCCGCGCTCGCGGTACAATACGTGCTGGATGGCGTACGCGCGGTGTTTGCAGGCTAAGGCCCGACCGCCACCGCATGCATGATGCGGCCTGGCAAGAAGGTGAACGCGCCGGCGATCAGCAGTCCGCCGATGAAGATGCTGATCATCGTCCAGGCGTGATTGGGGACGCGGTGTTTGCGCGCGTGCAGCACCGCAAGCGGCAGCGACACCAGGGTAAAGATCGCCAGCAGGTGGATCGGGCTCCACGGCCCCCACATCCGGATCTCGTGGATGAAGAATGCGCTGACGCTGACCGTCACCATCAACGTGACCCAAATCCAGCCAACCGTGCGATGCGGAATGGTGCCCTTCGGCGCCGCGAACTGCAGCACGCCGAGGGCAAAGGCCGCCATCGCGGCGAAGGCATGGACCTGGATGACCGCAGGGGCGTTGAGCAGCGGGGCAAGTGTCATGATGCCATCCTCTTGCAACTAGACCTCACATTGGTTTCCAAATCATCAGCGCAAAGATCGCAATCACGCCGAGAAACGCCGGCCAGCCGAGCCAGAACCAGACGCGGAACAGTTTGTGATAGCGCTCCGGCAGCGGCGCACCGTCCCGCGCCGCCTGAGCGGCGAGGTTGCGGAGCTGGATCTGGATCCAGACGACCGGCAGCCAGCATAAGCCAACCAGTACATAGAGCACCACGGTCGCCACGATCCACCAGTGGAAGAACGAAAATCCGACCAACACCGCCATCCCCGCACCGGTGATCGGCTGCACGACCACCGCAGTCGCGGTGAACAGCGTGTCGGCGATCACCACGATCCGCGCGGTTGCGGCAATCGTCGTCGCGTCATGCGTGCGATGGGCCATGAACATGAAGAACGCGATGCCGAGCCCGGTGCCGAACAGCACCGCGCTGCCGAGAATGTGGATCAGTTTGAGCGTGAGATAGAGATCGCTCATCGATCGTCCAGAATCGCGAGCGTCAACAGCATCGCGGTCAGCGTCGGAATGATCTTGACCATAGGTCCGAGGGGATCAAGCCACAGCTGCGGCGCGAGAATTGTAGCGGTGAGAAGATAACTCAGCGACACGACTAACATGATCACGAGGATCGGTCGGGTGAAGCGGCGCACCAGCAGAAGCAGACCCAGGACGACGTCGAGCCACGCACTCCAAAACACGGTGCTCGCAACAAGCGCGGCGGGAAACGCCGTCGCCAGCGAGTTGCGCCTCCGCCGCCGCGCGGCCCGGCCCAAGCGCGACCAGCCCGGAGAGCAGCCAGAACATCGAGAGCGCCACGATCGCGAGTGGCTTGAGCAGATAGAGCCGCGCGAACCAGCGCTCCTGCACGCCGGCGGGCCGCATGGCCAGAATCTCGCTGAGGCTTGCCGGCTTGATGCCGGTCGCCTGCAACCATGGCACCGGGTCGCCGACGACGCCGGCCTTGAGTAGCGCCAGCGCGGTCGGCCGCGCCGGGCTGCGCCAGCCGAGCAGTCCGGCCAGCGCCGCAATGCAGCTGACCGAAACCATCAGCCAATCCGGCATCAACACAACCTGCCGCGGGGCAAAGCCGAGCCAAGCCCTCAACGCCGCGACGATTTCGCCGACGTTGAGGACCCGCGGGTGCGCCAGCTCCCATGTCACCTTCGCCGCAGCGCCCGGCCGTAGCAGCAACGCGACCGTTTCCGTCAAGTCATCGATGCTCACCACCTGGATGCGGTCCGCGCCAGCGATAGACGGCGTGACGAACGGGAAAGCGGCAAGGCCGCGCAGCATCGCGGTGCCGCCATAGACCGCGGAGGCCAGCACCAGCGTCGGCCGCAAGATCGCCCAGTCGAGATCGAGCTTAGCGAGATGCGCGTCGGCCTGCGCCTTGGTGCGCGAAAAATCGGTACGGCCCTCGGCCGATACGCCGACCGCGGACACGTGCACCACGCGGCCCACGCCGGCCCGCGCACAGGCATCGAACAGCGCGATCGTGCCGCCGACATGCGTGCGGTTGATGTCGTCGCTGCCGCCCTGCTCCAGCACGCCGACGCAATTCACCACCGCATCGACGCCGCTCAGCAATGGCGCCCAGGCGCCGGCGTCGGTCAGCGTATTGAAATCGGCAGCGACCCAACGTGCATACGGCATGCGGCGCGCCGCTTCGCCGATCCGGCGTCCCGCCGCCACAAGCTCATGGCCGTCGCGATGCAGGCGCGCCAAGACCGCCGAGCCGATCAGGCCGTAGGCTCCGGTGACCAGGATGCGCATGGCAGAATTCCATCAGTGGCCAACCAGACGAAGCGGCGCGAAATGATAGCCGACCGACCGACCCTCGAACTCGGCGCTGCGCGCATAGGCCGGCCCCGCGGTCATGGGCAATTCGCCGCCAATGAAGCCAGTGCCGCCAATGACAAAGGTGTGGAACTCGCCGTTCTCGCCGCACCGGTCGACCGTCGGCGGCAGCGCCGTGAGAAACGCCCGATCGAACATACGGCCGCAGAATTCGCCGCCGAGGAAGCGGTCGGCGGTCGTCACCACGATCGCCTTGACCCGGTTCGCGAACATCTCCTCGACCAGCGCGTCGCGGTCCTGCTGCCACAGCGGCAGTTCGGCGGTGACACCGGCGGCACCGCAGACACGCTCCTCGAACGCGCGGTGGGCGGCGATGTCGATGTCGCCGAAGATGACCGTGTCGACGCCGCGTTCGCGCAGCCCGCGTAGCGCGGCAACCAGGCGCGTCTCGTAATCCTGCCACGGCGCCTGTGCGGCAACCGGTTCGAGCCCCAGCGCGCGCGCCTGCAGCGCCATGATCTCCGGTGGCACCGCGTGCGAGCGCGAGCGTGTCCCCGCTTCGTCGAACATGGTGAGCGCGTAGCGCACGTCGCGGCCGGCAGCGCGAGCCCGCGTCAGCGCGAGCCAGCCGTCCTTGCCGCCGCTCCAGGAGATCGCGGCTGTCATCGGTATGGATCTTCCGATTTGCCGGCCGACCATAACGGCGGTCGGCCGTTCAGCCCCTAAAACGGAATCTCATCATCCATGTCGCCGCGCTTGCCGCCGGCGCCGGCCATTGCCGGCTTGCGCTGCGCGGTCGCGCCGCGCGAGCCGAAATCGTCGCTGCTGCCGAAGTCCTCGCCCGCACCGCCGCCGCCGCGGCTGTCGAGCATGGTCAGCGCCGAGTTGAAGCCCTGCAGCACCACCTCGGTCGAATACTTTTCGACGCCGTCCTTGTCAGTGTACTTGCGGGTCTGCAGTTGGCCCTCGAGATAGACCTTGGCGCCCTTCTTCAAATACTGCTCGACGATCTTGCAGAGCCCTTCGTTGAAGATCACCACGCGGTGCCACTCGGTCTTTTCCTTGCGCTCGCCAGTGGTCTTGTCGCGCCAGCTTTCCGAAGTGGCGACCGACAGATTGGCGATCGGCCGCCCGTCCTGGGTGCGCCGGATTTCCGGATCGCGGCCGAGATTGCCGACCAGGATCACCTTGTTGACCGAACCTGCCATGAGAGCCTCCTACCGCTACCAACCGACACCTGTCGGACATCCGTGCGCGGGACTTAACCTAAGCCTCGTGCCCCAGCCGACAAGGAAAACCGCAGGAAAATTGGCCTTTTCCACTGCGGCCGCTATTGTGTTCTGTTTTTGTTCTAGACCATCCTCATGCAACGAGCAAGGCGTCCACCGCCCTCTTTCCCAACGCTTCCCCGCACCTTCCCGTTGAGGTGTTGATTTACCTTCTCGTTGAGGTGTTGCTTTTTTGCCACCTTCGGCGCGCGCAACTCAGTCTTAGCCCTGTGGACAACCGGCCGATGGCCTGTGGACAACTGGGGAATTTCGTTAGGATAGTTCGGATCGACAGCGAGATCGTCGAAAGTCTGGTCGCCCAATTTCCCGTAATCGAAAGCGACCGTTTCTTCGGGGCCCTCATCCGACCGGACGCTGCCGTCAGCCATGCAAACGTTCACACCTCCGGTGTGCCCGCTGGACCCCACATGAGGGTTGCTCGGATCGACAGCGAGATCGTCCATGATCCATGTGTCTGTCTGGACGTCGGCTCTGACGGTAAAAGTGAACGTGACGGGGTCGCCAAGGGCGTCTGGGGCTGGACCCTCGATCTTCACGTAATTGAGCGTGGCGGTGTCGCTAAATCCCGTCATGGTCGTTCTCCGGGCTGAAGGTCCGCGTTATCGATTGGTCGCGCCGGAAGTTCTGCCGGTTCATTCATGGGCCAGCGGTCATTGGGCACCCCCCCCACGCCGCCCCTTTTGCATTTGTCCAGCGGCTTTTCGGCTTTTCACGGCTTTCAACCGATTTGATTGCAGCGCACTGGCAAAGCGCCGCCGTTCTTACTACGTTCCAGGACGCTTCAATCCGTCCGATCAGCAATTGCGGCCGCCGACAGCGTAATGAACGATCTATTCGACAAGAGCCGGCGCGCCGGCGCCCGCATGTCCGATGCTCGCCGCGCCGAAGAGCGGCGCGTCATCGCGATCCGCGGCGCGCGCGAGCACAACCTCAAGGGCATCGACGTCGAGATCCCGCGCGACCGGCTGGTGGTGTTCACCGGCCTGTCCGGCTCGGGCAAGTCGTCGCTGGCGTTCGACACCATCTACGCCGAGGGCCAGCGCCGCTACGTCGAGTCGCTGTCCGCCTACGCGCGGCAGTTCCTGGAGATGATGCAGAAGCCGGACGTCGACCAGATCGACGGCCTGTCGCCCGCCATCTCGATCGAGCAGAAGACCACCTCGCGCAACCCGCGCTCCACGGTCGGCACCGTCACCGAGATCTACGACTACATGCGGCTGCTGTGGGCGCGCATCGGCGTGCCCTACTCGCCCGCGACCGGACTGCCGATCGAAAGCCAGACCGTGTCGCAGATGGTCGACCGCGTGCTGGCGCTGCCCGAAGGCACGCGCTGCTATCTGCTGGCGCCGGTGGTGCGCGGCCGCAAGGGCGAGTACCGCAAGGAGCTCGCCGAGTACCTCAAGAAGGGCTACCAGCGCGTCAAGATCGACGGCAAGTTCTACGAGATCGCGGATGCGCCGGCGCTCGACAAGAAGTTCACCCACGACATCGACGTGGTGGTGGACCGCATCGTGGTGCGGCCCGACATGGCGACGCGCCTGGCGGACTCGTTCGAGCAGGCGCTGAGGTTGGCTGAGGGCCTGGCGGTGATCGAGCTTGCCGACGCACCGCCGACGCGGGGCCCAAGTGCCAACAATCACACGACAAGAGCGCCCGAGCGCCTCGTGTTCTCCGAAAAATTCGCCTGTCCCGTCTCCGGCTTCACCATCCCGGAGATCGAGCCGCGGCTGTTCTCGTTCAACAACCCGTTCGGCGCCTGCCCGAAGTGCGGCGGGCTCGGCGTCGAGCAGCACATCGACGCCGACCTCGTCATCCCGGACAAGGACGCCACCCTGCGCAAGGGCGCGATCGCGCCGTGGGCGAAGTCGTCGTCGCCCTACTACGTGCAGACGCTCGACGCGCTGGGCAAGCACTACAAGTTCACCCTCGACGCCAGGTGGAAGGACCTGCCGAAGAAGACCCAGGACGCCATCCTGTACGGCTCCGGCGACGACGAGATCCGGTTCTCCTACGACGACGGCATGCGCGCCTACCAGACCAGGAAGAACTTCGAGGGCGTCATCACCAACCTGGAGCGGCGCTGGAAGGAAACCGAGAGCGAGTGGGCGCGCGAGGAGCTGCAGAAATACTTCACCGACGTGCCGTGTGACGCCTGCGAGGGCTACCGGCTCAAGCCCGAGGCGCTGTGCGTCAAGGTCGGCGGCCTGCATATCGGCCAGGTCTCGGAAATGTCGGTCAAGCGCGCCGGCGAATGGTTCACCGAGCTGCCGAAGGCGCTCAACAAGAAGCACACCGAGATCGCGACCCGCGTGCTCAAGGAGATCCGCGAGCGGCTCAAGTTCCTGGTCGACGTCGGGCTCGAATACCTGACCCTGTCGCGCTCCTCCGGCACCCTCTCCGGCGGCGAGAGCCAGCGCATCCGCCTCGCCTCGCAGATCGGCTCCGGCCTGACCGGCGTGCTCTACGTGCTGGACGAGCCCTCGATCGGCCTGCACCAGCGCGACAACGCGCGGCTCCTCGAAACGCTGCAGCGGCTGCGCGACCTCGGCAACACCGTGATCGTGGTGGAGCACGACGAGGACGCGATCCGCACCGCCGACCATGTGCTCGACATCGGCCCCGGCGCCGGCATCCACGGCGGCGAGATCATCGCCGCCGGCCAGGTCGACGACCTGATCGCCGCGCCGGGATCGATCACCGGCAAGTACCTGTCCGGCGAGTTGGTGGTGGCGATCCCGGAGCGGCGGCCGAAGAATGCGCGCCGTGCCCTCAAGGTGGTGAACGCACGCGGCAATAACCTGAAGAACGTCACCGCGGAGATTCCGCTCGGCCTGTTCACCTGCGTCACCGGCGTGTCGGGCGGCGGCAAGTCCACGCTCCTGGTCGACACGCTCTACAAGGCGCTGGCGCGCAAGATCAACGGCGCCAGCGAAGCCCCCGCGGCGCACGACCGCATCGAGGGCATCGAGCACCTCGACAAGATCATCGACATCGACCAGTCGCCGATCGGCCGCACGCCGCGCTCCAACCCGGCGACCTACACCGGCGCCTTCACGCCGATCCGCGAGTGGTTCGCCGGCCTGCCGGAGTCGAAGGCGCGCGGCTACGAGCCGGGCCGCTTCTCGTTCAACGTCAAGGGCGGCCGCTGCGAGGCCTGCCAGGGCGACGGCGTCATCAAGATCGAGATGCACTTTTTACCGGATGTCTACGTCACCTGCGACGTCTGCCGAGGGCAGCGCTACAACCGCGAGACCCTCGAGGTCACCTTCAAGAACAAGACCATCGCCGACGTGCTCGACATGACGGTCGAGGAAGGGCTGGAGTTCTTCAAGGCGGTGCCACGGGTGCGCGACATCCTCGCGCTCTTGCACCGCGTCGGCCTGGACTACATCCACATCGGCCAGCAGGCCACCACGCTGTCCGGCGGCGAGGCGCAACGCGTCAAGCTGGCGAAGGAACTGAGCAAGCGCGCCACCGGCCGCACGCTCTACATCCTCGACGAACCCACCACCGGCCTGCATTTCCACGATGTTGCGAAGTTACTTGAAGTACTTCACGAACTGGTTGAGACCGGCAACACCGTGGTGGTGATCGAGCACAACCTCGAAGTGATCAAGACTGCCGACTGGCTGATCGACCTCGGCCCCGAAGGCGGCGATGGCGGCGGCGAGATCGTCGCGGCCGGCACGCCGGAGGATGTGGTGAAGGTGAAGCGGAGTTATACGGGGCAGTTTCTGGCCCCGGTGCTGGGGCGTGGGACGGGTCGGGGGAAGAAGAGGATCGAGGCGGCGGAGTAATGTTGCCATAGAGCGCAATTGGCCTAGCTAATACTGGCTCGTTTTCCAATGGAAATACTCAAACTATTTTGGCAACGCTCTGACAAAGGTGAATGGGCGATAACAGAAATGAAGGGCCATCTGCGAGGCGCCGCCCAGGAAAATTACTTTGCGGCCGACAATGGTATTTTTGTAGGTCAACGGCCGCCATTTGTCGGTACCACAAGATCGGTAATGGGTGAAAGTGTTGTCCCGATCGTAGCGCTTCTTAAGGATGAACCTACGTTACGTCGTATTGGCACAGGCTTTTTTGTCAGCTGTTCGGGTTTCCTAATCACTGCAGCTCATGTCATTACCGATCCTGTAGAGCAAAAATATGGTAAAGTTCTGGAACTGGATGATCAGTTGCACGCGTCGAATATCAGCCTTGGCGTTCTAATTCCAACGAACCCGATTGTCCAAACGCAGGGCTATATGTTCTGTCCAATTGAATGGTCGATCATCCTAGCCGAAAAGACTTCAAGTCCAATTCCGATTCCGGGGCTAAACCTCAAAATCACCTCGGATATCGCTATCTGCAAAGTGCCTCCGAGATCTGGAACGTATCCGCATCAGCCCCTGACCGTAATTCAAGCCGGAATTCGCGGCACTGGGATCGAAGTCGGGTCCGATGCCTATGCACTTGGATACCCAGGTATGCGCGACGTTGAGATTAGGAGCGGTCCCGATTCAACAAACATTGTTGACGTCAAATTTGAGTTGCACGGCTCTGTAGGCAAAATCCTTGAACGTTTTCCACTAAATCTTGAGACGCGAGAAGTACCGACACCGGGTCCTTGTTTCTCGTTCACAGCGAAAATTCCGGGAGGCATGAGCGGCGGTCCAATTTTCGACCGTGAGGGAATTTACGTCCACGGCGTTGTAAGCAAGGGATGGGACTTTGGCGACGAGAAGGAACAGCCTCTTAGTTACGGCTCCATGTTAAGACCTTCTCTATCTCTTCCCATTTCCCGATTGAACAACGCCAGCCTAGCCGATCTGCAACGGACCAAGGAACATGGCTTCGCTGTACTGTCTGGCCCGGGTCTATGAGGTCAGCGCTGGATCGGTAGAGCAAGCGTAGTCCGTAGAAGCGTGATCCGCCTCTGTGTGGTGCGACTGAATTGGCGGGTTACGCCTTCTGCTAACCCGCCCTACGCGCTCTGGGGCGCGGGGCAAGGAAGAAAAAGAGGATCGAGGCGGCGGAGTGAATACAATCAACGTTTGGTCAGAGAAATTTTGTACAAAATGCCAGATTGTTACGAAATGGAATACGCATGACCGCTGTCTTGCGTGCCAACGCAACCGATCAAAGCGAGATTATCTGAGAAGGAAAGCTGCTGGAGGAAGCTTCGCGAACGTGGTCAAGAAACGTCTGATCGCGGAGCATCCCAAGAGATGTCCAAAGTGCAAGAGACTCTGGACTGACATTCCAAAACACATGCAGCACCCGAACACCCCTTGGCACTTTGATCATATCGTGTCGCCGCAAAAAGGTGGGTTAAGTACGGCAGATAACGCCGCAATTCTGTGTTGGCAGTGCAACTTGAAGAAGCTCAACAGGTAGCTATCGCAACCAGTGGCAAAATTGTCGCCCTGGCACGCCCGAAGACGTGGTGAAGGTGAAGCGCAGCCACACGGGGCAGCCTTTGGCGCCGGTGCGACGCGGGTCGAGGAAGAGGATTGCGACGGCGGAGCAAGCCGCCCTATTTGCGAGTTTTGGTAACGGATTCCTTTGAACTATCGGACGATATGATTTTCTCTTCGCTCACTTTTATTTTCTGATCCAGTTGGCGTTGCGCATCATAATCGCCTGTTCGCCTGCTTACTTCCACTGACGTGGAAACGTTAGCCGCCTGAGCTGCTGTCGAGGTACCAAAAAAGTAGTCCAGTTTAGCGACCATGGCTTGTCTCCCGATTTAGCTCCGCCTCGTAGTAGTGCTTGCGCGCCACCCACTTAAATCCTTCGTGCTTAGTAATGGCAGCTATCTCAGTTGGCCCACCGATTGTTTCCGGTCTCAGCCCGTATCGGGCAAATTTCGTCGCGGTTTCTACGGCAAATCTAGCAACATCAATAGCATCCTGAATAGGCATAGCGGGCATTACTAGGGTCTGTACCCAGATAGCTCATTGAATAATTTGAACGAACATGATTCACCGGGCTCGGAGGTGGGTCATGCGATTTGATCTGAGCGACGACGAGTGGGTTCTGCTTGAGCCGTTAATGCCGAAAAGCCGGAAGAGTGCGCGCGTTGATGATCGAAAGATCATGAACGCGATATTTTATGTGCTCCGAACCGGAATGCCTTGGCGCGATCTACCGGAACGCTATGGCCCGTACACAACGGCGTACAATCGGTTCAATCGTTGGTCGCGGCGTGGCATCTGGAAACGAATCTTCGACACGTTGGCCGCGAAATCGCGCGACAGCCTATATCTGATCGACAGCACGATCGTGAAAGCCCACCGTGCGGCCAGCGGGGCAAAAGGGGGGAGCAAAACCAGGCGATCGGTATCAGTCGCGGTGGTCGCTCCACGAAAATCCATGCCATCGTCGATAGTAAGGGGCGGCCGCTGAACTTTGCGGTGACGGGCGGCCAGGTTCACGACAGCCAAGTGGTCGGTGACGTTCTTGATACTCCCAAGCCGCCACTCGCCATCACGGCTGACAAAGCCTACGACAGCGAGAAGGTCCGCCAGCAGATCAAAGATGAAGGTGCCTTGCCGATCATCCCGAGCCGCAGCAATGCCACCAAGAAAGCCTATTGTCCCAAACGCTTTTATCGGCGGCGCTACACCATCGAGAACTACTTCTGTCGCATCAAGGACTGGCGGCGTATCGCGACGCGCTACGACAAGCTTGCCCGAAACTTTCTGGCTGCCGCGGCGCTTGTCGGTGCACTCTATTGGATCAAGTTGTGAGTCCAGACCCTAGACCTGCGCCGATTTGTCTAACGAGTTCCAAATAAGCTTCCTCAGCGACCTGCGGCTGAAATCCCTTTTCAATAAGAAATGGCTTAATCTGGCTGCTTGTTCCCAACAGAAGTCTATCGAGCGCCTCATTTTCGCCTGCCCATCGCATGCCAAAATCCTGCTGGTTTTGGATGAGGCGCGGCCCCTCGCAGTCAGCACCCAAAATAAGAAACTCCCATACTTCAGCCAACGAAGTGCCGGCGGAGTATCCACACACACGGTATCCCATAAAAAACCCTGGCGGAGCATCGGGATAGGCCGCCCGATAAGCTCCATCAAACAAAAACCGCTTCGCTTTATTCGAGACTTCTTCGATCGTGTAATTTTGCTCGTTCAAATGATACTCTGGATCATTCGGATTAGACATTCGCAGCCGCAGATCCTTCGAGAGCGTAGCATTGGATGACGGACTGATTTCCCCAACGCTCGCATCAATTCAGATATAGGCGTCAGCACCTTATCCTGGATCGTGCGAGGCGGTGATGGCGCACCCGACGGGTGAATCAAAAGATGGGGCTCTCAAGCTCGATTTCGACCGCCGCTTGATGGTGCAATTTCGCGGCTGCGTGGTCACGTCCGATGCGGGATTGTTGGCGTACCGCGAACTCGACGACGCGCTTGGGCTGAGCGCGGTGGCAGGCGAGACACTCGCCGACGCGCGCACGGGCAAGAACGGCCACCATGCATTGGTCGGTTTGCTGCGTCAGTCGGTGTTTGGTCGCCTCGCTGGATATGAGGACGTGAACGACGCCGAGCGCCTGCGTCACGATCCAGCCATGCGATGGATCGTCGGCGGCAGGGCGGCTCAGGGCCGTGCAGCTTCACCAAGCCAGATGGGGCGCTTCGAGACGCAATGGCTCGCGGCACCTGCAAACCTCTCTGCTCTTTCCGACTTGTCCGGCCAGTGGATCGATATCGTCCATGGTCGTCGTCCACCGAAGGGCATCGTGCTTGATATGGATTCGAGCGTGAGCCCAACGCACGGCGAGCAGGAGGATAGCGTGTGGAACGGCCATTACGCCTGCACCTGCTATCATCCACTGTTCGTGTTCAACCAATTCGGCGATTTGGAACGCTGCACGCTACGCCCCGGCAATGTGCATAGCGCCGACGGCTGGGTGAGTGTGCTCAAGCCGGTTATCGTGCGGTATCAGGGCAAAGTCCTGCGCATCTACTTCCGAGCCGATGCAGCCTTCGCCATGCCGGGGGTGTACGAGTGCCTGGAAGCTGAACGGATCAAATACGCGATCCGCCTGCCCGCCAATCAGGTCCTGCAGAACAGGATCGGCTATCTGCTCAAGCGCCCGGTCGGTCGGCCGCCGAACGAGGTCCGGCGGTACTACGCCAATTTCACCTACCAGGCGGCAAGCTGGACCAAGCCGCGCCGGGTGATTGCCAAGGTAGAGTGGCACCCGGGCGAGCTTTATCCGCGCGTCGGCTTCATCGTGACGAACATGAGCCGACCGGCCGAGCGGGTGGTCGCCTTCTACAACAAGCGCGGCACGTGCGAGCAATGGATCAAGGAAGGCAAAGGTGCGATCAAGTGGACGCGGCTGTCATGCCGGACGTTCGCCGCCAACGCGGTCCGGCTCCAGCTTCATGCGCTCGCCTACAATCTCGGCAACTTCCTGCGCACGCTGGCGACACCCGAGCCGATCAAGGACTGGTCGCTGACGAGCCTGAAGGATAAGCTGATCAAGATCGGCGCGAAGGTCGTCAACCACGGCCGCTACGTCGCATTCCAGATGGCCGAGGTCGCTATCCCCCGGCAAATGTTCGAGGAGATTTTGCGGCTCATCACAGAACTACGGCCGCAGCCGCCACCAACGCCAGCGTGAGACGTTCGATAATCATGTGTTCAAGGGCTACCGACAGGAGGAGTGCGCCCAAATGCCAGGGAAAACGGCCTGATCAGCCCATCGATCACCGCTCCGGCTGGCCCGAAGGTTGGCAGCCGCCCGAGCCTCGCATCGGCCTTGCGAGGAGCCCCATGCCGGTGCGAATACTCACGTCAGGCCGGGGGTCATCCGGGGAATCCGGCATTAGGATAGTTCGGATCGACAGCGAGATCGTCGAAAGTCTGGTCGCCCAATTTCCCGTAATCGAAAGCGACCGTTTCTTCGGGGCCCTCATCCGACCGGACGCTGCCGTCAGCCATGCAAACGTTCACACCTCCGGTGTGCCCGCTGGACCCCACATGAGGGTTGCTCGGATCGACAGCGAGATCGTCCATGATCCATGTGTCTGTCTGGACGTCGGCTCTGACGGTAAAAGTGAACGTGACGGGGTCGCCAAGGGCGTCTGGGGCTGGACCCTCGATCTTCACGTAATTGAGCGTGGCGGTGTCGCTAAATCCCGTCATGGTCGATTCTCCGGGCTGAAGGTCCGCGTTATCGATTGGTCGCGCCGGAAGTTCTGCCGGTTCATTCATGTTCAACTGACGTCGCGCCTATGCCGCCAGCGCCATACACCAGTGCGCCAATTGGCCATACTTTTCGCAGGTTAAATATCTTGTTTGCGTTGTTGTAAATTTTGATGGGTGCGCCGTCCGCGCCGAAGAACGAGCCCGCGCTGTCGGCAGCCAAAACGATTCCGTCAGTGACTTTCGCTGTGACAACAATGGTCTTCAATCCTTGAATGGGTGTTCACGCTTGATTCGAACAACTCTTTCGCGAAACGCGTAGGGTGGGTTAGCGCCGAAGGCGCGTAACCCACCGCCGCGAATCCTACGGCCTGTCCAAATAGATTTCGAAGAGCCGCGTAACGAAGGCTAGTCGGCTGCCGCTGCAGTGACAACTGCCGCGCTGATGCCACGGCTCATAAAATTCAGAAGGCAAAGTGAAGGTGCCGGCGCGTGCGGCGGTTACCACTGATAGCGGAAATATCCTTTGCCGGTGTACGCACGCGTCACATCGGAGAATTCCCCGTCGAATACCGCCGCGACCGAGACGCCGTTCGCCCAGCGGAGTTCGAGCGCCGCCGAGGCGAGCGCGCTGTCGCTCGCGAGCTTCGCGCCATTGATCACGAACGACGCCCCCGGAAGCAACTGGAACGTCGGCGTGATGCCGCGGTCGGTGTTGAAGTTGTGCGCCCAGGCGGCGCGGCCCCGCAGCGTGATCAAAGCGTCCTGCGCCAGGAACGATCGGTCGAAACGCGCGCCAAGCTCGCTGCGCGCCGCGGTCACATCCGAGGAGGCATAGGACAGCGCAAAGGCGCTGCTGCCGCCAATCGTCTGCTCGGCGTAGCCAGGCAGGAAGAATGTCACGAATTGCCCCGCCGCGTAGGGCGTGACACCGGCCCATGGCGTCGCAAAGCGATAGCCGCCTTCGACGCGACCGGACAGCGCGTTGGCGTCGAACTGGGCCCGATAAGTATCGATCGCCGCGGCCGTGACGGTGCGCGTGGTGGTGATGTCCTGCCAGCCATAGGCGAACGCGCCGGCGAGATAGGCCGCGCCGATCCAGTGGCGGCCAAACACGCCAGCCTGGAACATGTCGGACGAGCCGCTGCCCAGGCCGTTGTCGAAGCCGAAGCTCGTGCTGGCGCCGCCCAGCGCGAATCCCAATTGCGTGTTCGGCGACAGGCGATAGTCGGCGCCCGCCGCGATGCCATAGATGCGGCTGGTCAGCTTGCTGGTGCCGTCGGCCAGGTTGCCGTCGGTCGTTTCGGTGCCGCCAAAGCCCGTCACCCAGGTGCTCCAGCGTCGTTCGAACGGGGTTGGCGCAGCAGGCGCTTTGTAGACCGCGGCATAAGCCTCGCGCTCCGCTTTGGAAAGGCGTCGCCCGGCCGGCGCGTAGGCGTTCGCCGCCGATACATCGTCGTCCGCAAACGGCGTGCGCGGCGCACCCGGCGTCGCGCCGCCCCGCTCGGCGATAAACGGGTCGAGCAGCCCATTCATGAACCGGTCCATCGCCATGAACGTGGTGTGCTGGATACCGATCGAGGCCTCACCCGATATCTGGTTCATCTCGTCGAGCGTCACGGCGCCGAACGCGATCGGCACGCTGCGGGTGGTGTTGAACGAATGAAGCACCGCATTGGCGACCGCCGTCTGGTTCGGTGTCGGCGCGGGCGGAGCCGGCGTGCCGGGCGCCGGCAAGAAGTTGAGCGCCACATTAATGTAGACGTGAGTTGCATCCGCGCTCAGCGTGGTCGTGAAGCCCGGTGGCAGGTTGGTGTTGACCAGCGGGCCCGGCACGTTCGTCAGGCCGCCGGCCGAATTCACGATGGTGTACTGGTTGACCAACGAGAAGCTGTTCCAATTTGCCGTCACCGTGCCGAGGATTAGGGCGTTCCCGCTCACATTGGCGAATGTCGATGTGGTGCCATTGGCGTTCACCAGGAAATTGCTGCCCGCTGCCGTGGTCAGATTGCCGTTCACGTTCGTCGACGTGCCGGGCGCGCTGGGAGTGCCTGGTGTGAACGTGCCACCGCCCGAGACCGTGGTGCTGCCCACCGTGCCGGCGCCGGTCAGCCCTGCGCCGCTGTTCACCGTGACAGGCGACGACGCGATCGAGCCATCGACCGACAGCACGCCGGCGTTCACGTTGGTTGCCCCGGTGTAGGTGCTGTTGCCCAGCAGCGACAGCGTCCCCACGCCCACCTTGGTGAGGCCGCCGCTGCCGGAAATGACGCCGGAGAATATAGCGTTCAATCCGCTGCCCCCGGTCGTGAGCGTCGCGCTGCCAAGGCTGACGTTGCCGGCGCCGCCAAGCCCGCCGATGGTCTGATTGAAATTGTTGAGGTCGAGCGCGGCGCCGGCGGCAATGTTGAACGGGCTTGCCGGCGCAAACACATTCGCCGCGCCCGCCTGCAGCGTGCCTTGGTTGACATTGGTCACGCCGCGGTAGCTGCTCGGGCCCGACAGCGTCAGCGTGCCGGTGCCGACCTTGTTCAGTTGGCCCACAGGACTTGGCGGTCCGAGGTCGGTGATAGCGCCGGTGAGCGTGAGGTTGAAGCCTTGCGTATCGATCGTCGACGGCCCATCCAACGAAAATGCATTGCCGAATGTCAGCCCCGGCGCTCCCGCCTGAAACACACCGCCGAAAATGTTGACGCTGCCGGTGCCGACCGACTGATTGTTGGTGACCACGGCCGTGGCGCCACTGATCGATGTGCCGCCGGAATGGGTGTTGGCGCCGTTGAGGATCAGGGTCCCGCCTTCCACGATCACAACCAGATCGCCCAAGACCGCGGCGTTCAGAGTGAGCGTACCCGAACCGGACTTCGCGAAGGTGCCGCCCCCCGATGAGCCGATCTGCCCGCCGAAAGTGGTGTTGGTGGTCTGCAGGACCTCCAGCAATGAGCCCGCTCCGGTCACATCGATCTCCCCGGTTCCCGAGAGCGAGCTGATGAGCTGAGAGAACCCGTTGAGCACCAGCAGCGCGTTCAGGTTGAGGCTGCCGGGGCCAAGTCCTTGGTGGGCAGCAAGCTCGATGGCGCCGTTGGTGACGGTGGTGCCGCCGGTGTAGGTGTTCTGGTTTGCCAGAAACAGCGTGCTGGCGCCGGTCTTGACGAGGCTGCCGGTGCCTGAGATGACGCCCGAATAGGTGGTAATCGACGTGTCGTCGCCGGTGCTCAGCGTCGCCGAGCCGAGATTGACATTCCCGGCGCCGGCCAGCGGGCCGATGGTCTGATTGAAGTTGTTGAGATCGAGTGTTGCCCCACCATTGATGGTGAATGCGCTGTTCGGGGAAAACACGTTGGCGGCGCCGGCCTGCAACGTTCCCTGATTGACGTTGGTTGCGCCGAGGTAGCTGCTCGGCGCATGCAGGGTCAGCGTGCCGGTGCCGAGCTTGTTAAGGCCGCCAAAAGAGGGGTTGGAGATGGCTCCGGTCAGGGCGAGGTTGAAGCCCTGGGTATCGATGTTCGAAGGTCCTGCCAGCTGGACGGCATTGGCGAATGTCAATCCCGCCGCGCCAGCCTGGAACGTCCCTCCGTTGATCTGAATGGCGCCGGAGCCGACCGATTGGTTGCTCATGGCCCGCACCGTTGCGCCGGAGGCGATGGAGGTGGAGCCGGCGTAGGTGTTGGCGCCGTTGAGAACGAGGGTCCCGCCCGCTGCGGTGATGCCAACCTGACCATCGACATTGCCGTTCAGGATCAGCGTGCCGGGGCCGTTCTTTGTGAACAGCCCGATGTCGCTCGCGGTGATGCGCCCGTCGAAGCTGGTATTGGCAGTCTGGCTGACCGTGAGGGACGAATTCGAAGAGAGATCGATGACGCCGCCGGTGCCCGCCAATGACCGGACCGACGGCGCAAACCCGTTCAGCACCAGCGTGCCGCCGTTCACGGTCAAGTCGCCCGACCCGATGGCATCGTTGTTGCCGAGGTGCAGCCCGCCGGCGTTGAGCGTGGTGCCACCCGAATAAGTGTTTGGCCGCTCAGGACCATTGTGCCGGTGCCGTCCTTGACGAGGCTGCCGCCGGCGCCGCTGATGATGCCCGTGTAGGTCGTGCTGCTATTGTTGCCGCCGGTCGTGAGCACACCCGAGCCCAGATGAGTGTTGCCGGCGCCTGCCAACGAACTGACGGTCTGGCTGAAGCCGTTAAGATCGAGCGTCGCACCGGCCGCGACGGTGAATGCGCTTGCCGGCGCCAACACGTTCGCAGCGCCGGCCTGCACCGTCCCGGCATTGATGGTCGTCGCACCGGTGTAGGTGTTCTGGCCGTTCAGGGTGAACGTGCCGGTGCCATTCTTGACGAGCCCGCCGCTGCCTTGGATCGCGCCGCCATAGGTCGTGCTGGCGTTGTTGCCGCCGGTGGTCAGCGTGGCCGAACCCAGCGTGACATTGCCGGAGTCGCCGAGAGCGCCGATGGTCTGGTCGAAGCTGTTGAGATCGAGACTCGCCGCGCCGTTGACGAAGAACGTGCTCTGGGGAGCGAATGCATTGACGGCCCCAGCCTGCAGGGTGCCGGCAACGACATTGGTGATGCCGGTGTAGCTGCTCGCGCCGCTCAGAGTCAGCGTGCCGGTGCCGACCTTGAACAACGATCCGCCGGCGCCGCTGATCGGGCCGCTGACGGTGGTCGAAAGATTATTGAAGCCGGTGGTCAGCTGATTGCCGCCCAGCACGTGGGTTCCGGCGCCCTCGATCGATCCGACCGTGACCGGACCCACAGCATTGGCAATATTGAAAGTGCCTCCTGCCTCGGTGATGAAGCGCGCCTGCCCCCCGGTGGCGTTGACGTCGATTCGGGTCAGGGCTCCGTTCGCGGTGGTGACCGTCGCGCTGCCGGCCGTGCTGGTGTCGGTGAAGACCAGCACCGAATTATTGCTGATGGTAGCCCCGCCGGCCGTGCTGCTCTGAAGGAAATTGAGATTACTGTTGTTGGTGATGGTGGCGCTGCCGCCATTGATGACGATCCCGGCGCCGTTGAAGACGAGCGTCTGGCCGTTGGTGAACGTGTAGGCCGACGCGCCGGGGTCGAACGTAAAGCCGCCGACGGTGGTATTGGCCGAAAACGACAGGCTGGTGATGTTCGACGCGGCGAACGATGCGGTGCCGGTCGGCACCGTGGCCGGGTCCCAGTTGGCGGGCGCATTGAAGTTGCCCGAGCTGGGAGTGGCGAGCCAAGTCGCATTCTGCGCGCGCGCCGGCGCCGCCGCTAGCACTGCGGCGGCGGAGACCGTCGCCAGCAAATACAATTTCGTTCGCATCCGGCGGGCCCCCAACAAACAAGCCCCTGAGCGATAGGTAGCGCCTCGGTCCGTATTGTTGCCTGACCGGAGTAAGTACGCAAGTTCCGGTTGAGTTCCATCAATTCGCCTGCAGTCCTGCGAACTTCACCACTCTGCCCCATTTCTCCGTTTCGGCGGCACCTCAGGGCTTGAGATCGAGTGCCGCCTTGTCACTGCCGTCCATGAGGAACGGCACCAACTCGTGCTCGTGCGCGATCTTCCATTCGCCACTGACCTTGCGGAAGCCGAGCGTGCTGCGGAACCAGACGTCGCTCGTTTCACCGCCCTTTCTCGTGCCGGTCAGGTGGTTGAGGCTGTGGCTGAAGGCGACCCCGTCGCCGGTCACGATTTCAAGATCGCGCAGCTCATAGCCGAGCGGGCCTTGCCAGGTGTCGAACCAGGCCTCCAATCCATAGGCGCCGTTCTCGTCGGCAACGAGCGGCGGGGCGAGCGAAAAGTGAACCAGGTCCTTGGTGCCGTGGCGCTTCACCCGCTTGGCGTCCTTGGCGCGCATCCCGGCAGCCCAGTCGTCGATCACGTGGCGGATTTGTTTCACGTCGTCTTGCTGCGGCATGTCATTTCTCCTTCGTCCCAAAGGTTGAACATCAAGGGTTGAGCATCAGGAACGCGGGCAACGAAATGGCATCCAGCCGACACCGGCGAGCTCGGTCAGGATGGCGATGCGTTGTCATTCGCTGCTGATGTGAAAACGCGCGAAGGACTGCTGACGTTCCACGCACAACGGCCGTCATGGCCGAGCTTATCCCAGCCAACTCGCCCGACACGCTACGTGTTCAGATAGTGCTTCTCCAAGTCCGTAGGGCGGACTAGCGAAGCGTAATCCGTCAACCGTTCGTAAGACGGATATCGGCGGGTTACGCCTTCGGCTAACCCGCCCTACGCGCTGTGGGGCGAAGTAGCTCGGGCTTAACTGCCGCCAGCGAGCCTTGCGCGCCTAGCCGCTGACAAAGCCCGGCGAATGCTTTCGTCGGAAGACTGTGCGTCGAACACAATCTCGGTCCCGCAAGAAGGACACGGCAGCTTGGCGTCACCTCGAATTTTGGTGGCCCGCTCCCTAAACCCATGCCTGCAGTTGGGGCAGATGATCGGGATTTTGCCGGGAGTGGTCATTCAATGTCCTTAGCTTTTCGGTCGCGATCAAGTTTTATTTACGGCAAAACCCGTTCCGCGCTTAAGATGAGTAGCCCCAGAGGGGTACCCCTCTGGGGCCGAGCGCGTGAGCTTATCCCCCTGCTCACACACCGAATGGCTTTTGGATCCGCTCGTGTCGGCGGCAAGATAGGTCGGACTTTTCGTGAGCGCCTTGTGATCCTCTGCCAAAATCTTGTTCGCTCATGCCAGCCTGGGCTGACGATAACCGATCACGCCGAGCCGCCGAGCGGCTAACCGCGCCGAGCCGATGTGTTCGCGATCACAAGATGGTCGATCCTGCTCCAAGGCGTTTGTTCCGGTGAACCCCTTTCGAATTGGGCGCGACTGATAGCGCGAGGAAGGCTGGATCACAGGAGAATGCGAATGTTCCGTAAAACCACTCTTGGTATTGCTGCCGCCCTGATCGCGCTCGCTCCCAGCGTTGCTTTCGCTAGGGGCGGTCATGGCGGTCATGGCGGCCATCACGGCGGCCATCATGGTGGCCATCATGGTGGCCATCATGGCCATCACCACGGCCACGGGTTCCATCGTCATGTCGGATACAGCCTGTATGCCGGCGGTGGATGCTATCGGTATCGCTGGGTCGAGACCCGCTTCGGGCTCGTCAAGCGTCTCGTGAACGTCTGCGGCTACTACTACTACTAAACAAAAGGCCCCGGTCGCCTCGCGCGATTCGGGGCTATTCACACCACAGACATTCGTTGAACCACCGCGCGCTTGCGAGTTCACGCGACGGCGTAGCGCGTGTCTAAAAAGGGCGTCACCGTTAATTGCGCCGCGCGATCGGCTGCAGGTCGATGACTTCGCCGCCGCTGCTGGCGCGATTGCTCAATTCGAAGTATCGCTGCATCGTGGTTTGCAATTGAGCGCACGTTGCGTCGAGCCGCCCGACCGACCCCGGTGCGGCGCGACTTGCCAAACTGAAAACCGCCGCCGCCGGGCGCTCGCCGCTGCGGGCGGTGAGCTAAGCTACGCGCTTAAGGACGATTTCCTCCACCACGAATATCTAAGTCGTTGCATGTGTTTCGGTCGGCTTGTTCGGCGAGGCGGAGATAGTAGAGCGCCAGTGCCACCAAGCTGTCGCGGACCATTTCATTGGGTTGTGCTTGGCTCTGCGCGTGAAGGTCCGCAGCCTTGAGGCGGTACTGCTCCGGGGTCATGCTGGGACCTATGTCAAATGACACACCGCAGCCCGATATATCACGTGGACGGCGTTCCGTTAGGTAAGGAAGTACCGGACCAACTTTAGCGCTGCGGCCTTGGCGATCTCGCCTTCGTTCGCATTGCCGCATAGCTGCATTTGAACTGCGACGCGGCTTCATCGAGCGTGACCGAAGATGGTCCAAAGCTCGCGCAGATACGCGTCCTTACACGTCCGCTTGCAGAACTTGTTGCCCCACCAGCGGTGCGTGATCATGCCGAAGCGTCCGCCACAACGATCACAGACCTGATGTTTGCGGACTGGTGGCGCTCCCCGCAACATGCTTGTTCTCCTCTCATTGCTCGGACGGTCCACGCGACGTCCGTTGTCGATACGGAGGCCGCGCGGGCAGCGGATGCAAAAGAGGCGGATCGCAAATGCGTGATGACAGCGTTGAGCGAGCAGCGCGTAGCGCGGATTAGCGAAGCGTAATCCGCCATTCTGTTCTGCCGTGCGGCGGGTTACGCCTTCGGCCAACCCGCCCTGCGCGCTGGCGGTGCATCGCGAATTTAATCCGGCAAAACCTTTTTAGTCCTAGCAAACGCCTTCAAATAGGTTCGCTATGTCGGGAACGTTACAGATGGCCAACGGTTGCCGTCTGGGGAGGCCCGAAAGGCGGTGCCCCATGGCACTTTCCTCAAACCCAGACCAGGATTTTTCGGCAGGCTGCAAAAGAGAACCTGATTTGGAGAATTGGCGGTCCGTACCACCGGCATCATTAGACGATCTTTATATTGACCAAGTCATACGCGAACGAATTGGGCGATTGATTGCCAGCGCGATGGAGTCAGCCGGCGAGCGAACGCCGAGTCACTGACCCGCAGATGCGGCAAGACTTCACGCTGTGGTGCTGTTCGATGTTCGCGCGTCACAATCGGTTCCAAAATTGAAAATTGCGCGACAACTCGTGCGCTGATAAACCGTGTCCATGTCGGCCGCGCGCACATCTGCGCTTCCTGCCGCCAGAGACAGCGTTCCCAACTCTGGCCGTGGCCGACTGCGCCCATCCGATCATTTGGTTCGTGCCGCCGCTGCGCACGGGTGAGCGTGCCGCACAAGCGCAGCGCCGACGAACTGCTAGCCAGCGCGTAGGGCGGATTAGCGAAGCGTAATCTGCCATTCTGTTCCGTCGTGCGGCGGGTTACGCCTTCGGCTAACCCGCCCTAGTGCTGCGCCGTTCAGAAACGGTTTGATGGCGGCGGACATTGGGGCTTCCTATGCCTTAAGGCCTTGAGCGCGAGCTTGCAAAGCTCGTGTGGTTCAGCCTGGCCGTCTTTGGCTGCCTCAACAATTCGCGCAGCGATCACTTTGTGCACGATAGGTGGCGCGCCTGGTTTGACCCGCAGCACATCGGTTGCCTCTTGGAAGGCACGAACCATTGCCTCGATATGCTGATCGTCGAAACGCGCGCCGTTGAGGAAACGTGCGCCGTTGAGAAAGGCACGGATAGACATTGGCCCGACCCCTCAGGCTTGCCCCCCGCTACTCCCATTTTTGGCGTACCGCTTCCAAATTGTCGGTTCGCTAGCGGACAGACACGCGGCGGCCTGCTGCTAGGCTGGCTCCGTTTCCTACCCTGTTGCCCCCGCGTGGCCTCACGGCCGTGCGGGGTTTTTATGCCGCGCTCGCTCTGGCTCGCAAGCGTTCGTCACCGCGCCGTTTCATGAGGGTTAGATCGGGGGAAAAACGCAGAGCGGTCCAATAACCTCGATATTCGATGCCATTGCCCGGATCCGCGCAGCGAAATCCGGGATTCGACGACCCGCCTGCAACGCCGCGACCGTCAATAGATCGTCACGCCGCTGTCGACCGAAAGCACCTGGCCGGTGGTGATCTCGGACTCGTCGGAGGCGAGATAGACCGCCATGTTGGCGACGTGGATCGGCTGGCCGAGCCCGAGCAGATGGCTGGCGGCGAGCTTGCTGACGTCCTTGTTGGCCGCCATCAGCCGCTTGACGCGCGCCGTCAGCGTCACCGACGGGGCGATGGCGTTGACCCTGATCTTGTGCGGCGCGTACTCGACCGCCATCGAGCGCGTCATGGAGGCGACGCCGCCCTTGGCCGCGGTGTAGCAATCGCGGCCCGGCAGCGCCATCAGCGCCACGTTGGAGCTCATGTTGATGATCGAGCCGCCGCCGGCCTTGATGATGTAGGGGATGGCGATCTTGCTGCACAGGAACGTGCCGTAGAGGTCGAGCTTGATGACGCGCCAGAATTCCTCCTCCGGCGCCTCGGTGACCGGGCCGTCCTGCAGCGTCGATCCGCCGGCGCAGTTGTGGAGGACGTCGAGCTTGCCGTAGCGGGCGGCGGTTTCCGCAACCGCAGCCTCGACGCGCGGCCGGTCGGTGATGTCGCAATCCAGGAAATGGGCATCGCCGCCGGAATTGGCCGCGATCGCGCGCGCCGAGGCGGCCGCGGCTTCGCCCGCGGCAACGTCGATGTCGGCGATGACGACCTTGGCGCCCTCCTGCGCGAAGCGCTCCGCGGTGGCGCGGCCGATGCCGCCGCCGCCGCCGGTGATGAAGGCCACCTTGCCCGCCATCCGCGCCATGTCGCTCCCCTCCCGTCGTCGATTGCAATGTCCAGTCAAGCGTAGCCCGGATGGGGCACAGCAAGTAGCCCGGATGAGCGAAGCCATATCCGGGGCCGACCTTCCCGCATGTCGCTTCGCGCATGCGGGCTACGCGCTCATTGAGCCCTCCGATTTTGTATTCTCTTGACCAACCAGGAGCAGACCAAAGCTGGGATGCCCACCAGAAGACCTTTAACGATGAACCACCACCAAATCGGTTCAGACAGGTTGAACAATGCTCCCATGGTCGAGGCGCCCATGGCCCAGCCGACCAACCCGGTGAACCACGGCCTCATGACAAGCATTTCCGCCAACCAATCGACCAGTGCCAAAACGAAGCCGCCGAACATCAGGCCGAGCAGCACAGTGATGTTTGAATCGACTTCGATGTCGAACCGCACTGCCCCGCCTTCCATGAGACGGGCGAAAGGCAGAAAAAGAACCCAGATGCAGAGCACGAACAAAATCGGGCCGAGCAATACGAATACCGCACCTCGCTTCATGCCGCCTCATCGCTGCTCGTCACACGCCTCAGCGCCGCGGCGCCACGTTGGCGCCAAGCCGGCGATGGAAGGCGCCGGTCGCGATCTCCCAGACCCGGACGTCGGAGCCCATCGACGTGGTCACGGCAAAACGTCCGTCAACCGAATGGCACAGGTCGCTGAACGGGCCGAAGTGGCGCAGCGTCTTGCCGGTGGCGAGGTCCCAGAGGATCGGGTGCTGCGTGCAGGTGATGAGCCCCATGCCGTCGGCCGTGAAGGCCACGCCGAACAGACCGCTCCGCAGGCGCAGCGTCCGGGTGATGCGCCGCTCCGCCACCGAATAGACGTGCACCAGGACCCCGATGGCGACCGCGAGCTGGGCGCCATCGCGCGAGAAGGCGAGCGCATCGGCGCGATCGTCGCCCTTGGGCTCGAATGCCGCGAGCCTTTCGCCAGTGTCGAGCCGCCAGAGGTAGACACGCGGGATCTGCTTGGCTTCCGCCTTCGCATACCGGCCGGAGGCGGCGGTGCGATCAGGCCGGCCGTCTCCGACACCGCGATGGCAGACCCTCCCATCTGATGGCCCGGCAGGCGATAGCGCGCCGCCTGCGTCCCGGTGTCGATCACATCCACGCTGTCCGTGTCGCCGCCGATGAACAGCAACCCGCCGCTCGTCGCCGCGATCCTGCCGCCAAAACTGCCGGCCACCACGGGAACCCGGGCGACGATCGTTCCCGTCGCGAGCTCCACCAGGGTGACGGGATTGCGGTCGCTCGCGGCCGCCGCCCGCGTGCCGTCGCCGACCAGCGTCACATAACGGATGATGCCCTTGTTTTGCGGGTCCTTCGCAGGCTCGGCCACGACGATGCGGCGGATCGGCCGGCCGGTCTCGGCGTCCCACACCCGCACCGTACCGTCGCGGCTGCCGCTGACGATGGTGCGCCCATCGCGGCTGTAGCGGGCGTCGAACACCCAATCGGAATGGGTGGCAGCGGGCGACGGATCAACGGCGTCGTGAACGGGCGTCGACGGCAGGTCGATCTGCGCGCAACGTTCCTCGAGCTCCTGTTTGACGTCCTCGAGCTGGCCGGCCTGTTGCGCGCGCGCCAGCACACGCTGCTGCAAGACGGGGTCGTTGCAGAGCATCCGGATCTGCTTCATCTGCTCCGCCGTCTGGGCCGAGGCCGGAGCGGAAACGAGACACGCAGCTGCGAGCAAAAAGGCAGCGCCGAGACGATGGGCAATGGAAACTGGAGTAATGAAAACTGGAGTAACGAAAACTGGAGTCATGAAAACTGGAGTAACGAAAACTGGAGTCATGGGCTGAACTCCACGCGTTCGGATCGAGAATGGTGATGGTTCGGCCGACCGGACGCAAGTGGCCCTGCGCGGCCGGCGCTGCGCGCCCATCACGCATGCGGCTTGCCCCGGTTGCCGGTTTGCGGGACGATTTGTGCCGCCGGCCCACACATGGGGATCTCGCCATGCGGTTTGCCATCGCTCTTCTGTCCGGATCGCTCGCGCTGTTCGCGACGTTCGCCGCCGCGCCGGCGTCCGCCCAGACCTATCCGACGCGGCCGATCCGCGCGATCGTGCCGTTCCCGGCCGGCGGCGTCACCGATGTCGGCGCGCGGCTGGTCGCGCAGAAGCTCGGCGAGGCGCTCGGCCAGCCGGTGGTGATCGAGAACCGCGCCGGCGCCAGCGGCACGTTGGGCGTGGACGCCGTGACGAAATCCCAGCCGGATGGCTACACGATCCTGATGACCACCGGGGACTTCACCACCGTCCCGGCGCTGATGCCGAAGACAGCGTACGATCCGTTCAAGGATGTCATCGCCGTCACCCGCTTTGCCACCGTGCCGCTGCTGCTGCTCACCCATCCGGCGAGCGGCGTCGGATCAGTGCAGGAGCTGATCGCGAAGGCCAAGGCCGAGCCCGGCAAATTCGCCTACGCCTCGCCCGGCCCCGGCACCATCAACCAGCTTGCCGCCGAGTGGTTCGCGCTCGAGGCCGGCATCAAGCTGCTGCACGTGCCGTACCGCGGCGGCGCGGCGATCGCGACCGGCCTCTCCGGCGGCGAGGTGCCGCTCGCGGTGACGACGCAGGCCACCGTCCAGGGCCCGCTGGAAGCGGGCAAGATCAGGGCGCTGGCGCTGCTCGGCCGCGAGCGGCCGTCGTTCCTGCGCGAGATGCCGACCATGGCCGACTCAAACCTCAACGTCGATGCCGGTCTGAACGTCGGCCTCTATGTGCCGGCCAACACGCCGGCAGCGATCGTCGCGCGGCTGGACGCCGAGGTGCTGCGCATCCTGCAGGACGAGGCGCTGCGCAAGCGGTTCAACGAGCTCGGCATGGAGGTCGCCCCGATCAGCCAGGCGGCGCTCACTGCGCGCATCCGCGCCGACGCCGCGCGCTACCAGAGCATCATCGAGCGGACCGGTGTGAAGCTGAACTGATGCGGGCCGCACTGCGCGGGGCTTCGCGTTCATCCGCGCATCATGACAACCGGCCGCGATTTGCCTAGGCTTGGTTCATGCCCGCTCGTCCGGTGCTTGCCTCCATCCTCGTCGCGCTGCTTGCCACCGCCGCCCTCGCCGAGATGGGCCCCTGCAAGCCGGACGGCCCCGACGAGCTGATGTGCGGCAGCGGGCCGGGCGCGGCGCGCGTGATCGAGGACACGGTCTCGCCGGACAAGCGCTTCGCCCTCGCCTGGCGGCTGGACGGTGCCGATCCGACCGAGCCGCCGGTTTCCGACGACATCGAGATTCTGGTGGTGCGGCTGGCAGACGGCGCGGTGCTCGCCAGGGCCAAGACCGAGTACTGGCACACCGGCAGCATGCGCGCGAACCGGCTGGAGGAGGAGGCGTCGTGGTCACCCGACAGCCGCTTCGTCGTCCGTGCGTTCCAGCAGCGCTTCGACACCGAACGCCTGGACGTATTCGCGCTCGACGCCGCGCCTGGCAACGCGGGACCGTCCGCACGCATGCTCGATCTGAAGGCGATCGTCGAGCCCGCCGTGCGCGAACGGCTCAGGCGGCGCGCCCGCAAGGGGGACGGCTACGTTCTCAGGGTACACGGCGGCAAGAAGCTCAAGGTCGACAACGCCGGGCGCATCCGGCTGAATGTCATGATGTGGGTCCCGAAGGACGGCCCGGAGGCCCACTACGACGCGACCGTGCAGCTTCAACGCGGCAAGGACGGACTGCGGGCGCTCGTCACGTCGGTGAAGCCGGCCGCGACCGCTCGTGAAGGCGGCGCGGCGCTGTCTGACAGGGCGACGATGACGTCAGCCACCCTGTCTCGGCTTCGCCGTCACAACCTTGGTCGGATCGCCGACCTGCTTGTTGAGTGCGACGGCCTGTCGGGCGAGACGAGCGACAACCGCAGGCCTGATTGTCACGCCCTCGCGGAGTTCGAGCGTCGCCATCTCGTACTTGCCGCCGGGCTTGAGCCGCGGCTCGATCTCGCGAAGCCGCTGGCCGCGCCAGAAGCCGAACAGCACGCGCTCGTCCTCGGCGCGGATCAGCAGCACCGGGCCGTTCGACGCATAGACGAGATGGCCCCATTTCACCGTCTCGTCGAGTCCCGCGGCCTTGCGCACGGCGCCGCGCAGCATCTCGACGCAGGTGCGCCGCCAGCCGGTGAGCGCGCGGACGTAGGCGTCGGGATCGGCGGCCGGCACGCTCTTGCGCATGGTGAGTCCCTCGCCCGGTCACTATAGCCCGCGAGACACCTCTCTCTCCCGGCCTCATCCTGAGGAGCGCACACAGTGCGCGTCTCGAAGGATCGAGGCCGCCCCATCCTTCGAGACGCCCTCGCTTCGCTCGGGCTCCTCAGGATGAGGCGGAATGGAGAGTGCCATGCGTAGCGCGCTACGCGTTCAGATAGCACGTAGGGTGGGTTAACACCGAAGGCGCGTAACCCACCGCTCCTGCTGCAAGTCCGATGGTGGGTTACGGCGCTGCGCGCCTAACCCACCCTACAAAGTCGGGCGGCAGATCAGCGGCACTTTGAACAACGCCATCGCACCACGCTTGCTTCTGGTCAGCGGGTAATGGTAATTAGATACAACTTGCAATAGAATTTAAGTCTTTTTTGAATGTCCGGCGGCGCGCCGTTCGTCGCAACCGAATCCGCGCCAGCGTCGCGCTGATCCCGCCACCACGGCGGAACAAGGGGGGAAGCCATGTCGTCACATTCCGTTCCCATCACGCTGAAAAAGGGCGGTGCCAATCAGACCATCGCCTCCAATGCGATGGACTCGCCGCATTCGGTTTTTGTGTTTGTTCGGAACGTCGGCGAAGGAAGCGCCGAAGTGAAGCTGGTCGGAGTGACGTTGGCAGACCAGATCATGGAGCCGCACACCGCGCGGCTGATCGTCCTGGCCAAAGGCGGGGCGATCACGGCGAAGTGCACGACGGCCGACGCCTACACCGTGCTGCTGGTCGATATCCAGGCCGCGACGCAGCTTTCCGAGGTCTGCTGACTGCAAGCGTCGGCCGGGCTGCCAAGACGGAACGAGCGGGTCACGTCCAGGTCGCGAACGGCCGCGCCACCATCATCGACCAGGGCCGCCAACGGATGGTCGAGCTGACCGGCAAGCCGCCCTACCTCGTGCCGAAATTTCCGGAGGACTAGAGTCAGGACCCATAAACTGAACGAAAAAACCGGATGACGACTTCGAGCCGGACCTCAATCAGCCGGTCGGTTGCTTGCCGGTGTTAACCGCCAATTGAGCGTCAAAGGCACGCTTGTAGGCGGGCCGCGCTTCGCCGCGAGCCAGATAGGCGGAGAGGTTCGGATATTCGTCCAGCATACCCGACGGTTTCAACCTTTGCAGCACGTGCACCATCATCAGGTCGCCCGCGTTGAACGCGCCATCGAGCCAGTCGGCATCGCCAAGGCGACGCGAAAGTTGGCCCAGCCGGTCACGGACGCGATCCTCGACGAGAGGCATGCGTTGCGCGGTCCAGGACTTGTCGCCCTCAAGGAGCCTGGCGTTTGCGAGTTCAAGGATCGGCGGCTCCACCGTGCTGAGCGCGGCGAACATCCACGTGATCGCGCGCGCCCGGGCATTCGTATCGCCCGGCAGCAGGCCCGCATGGCGCTCCGCGATATGGAACACGATCGCCCCCGTCTCGAACAAGCCGAGATCGCCTTCTTCGTAGGTCGGAATTTGCCCGAAGGGATGAAGCGCCAGATGTGCGGGCTCCTTCATCGCCCTGAACGAAACAAGACGAACCTCGTAAGGTTGGCCCACTTCCTCCAGCGCCCAGCGAACGCGCGTATCACGCGCCAGTCCCTTGCCGCCATCGGGTGACCGTTCAAAGGCGGTAATCGTGATGGTCATCGTGAGACTCCTCCTTGGCAAAATCATCGGCTCTGGCAAGCTGTCAAGGCAACCTCACCGAGATTGAAGACGACGCCGTTCCATGTCCGGTTTGTTCGCATCGAAGACCTTTGCAAACTTTAATTCCATTTGATGTGACATCGTGATTTAAGCGCGGCAGGAGGACCTGCCGATGTCTGATCAATTCCGGCTGACTAAGGCTCAGATCCCTACGTCTATGTGAGCGCCGACGGCTCGGCCTACCCCTCGACCCACCGCTGCATGAACGCGCCGGCCTGCTGCAGTGCCCTGCGGCCGTCCGCGAGCCTGGCGTTCCACATTGGCCAGGCATGGATCATGTGCGGCCAGATCTCGAGCGTCACCGCGACATCGGCCGCGCCCGCGCGTTCCGCAAACCGCGTCGCGTCGGCGAGCAGAGTCTCGGCCGAGCCGACCTGGATCAGCGCCGGCGGAAAGCCGGCGAGGTCCGCGAACAGCGGCGAGATCAGCGGATCGCGGCGGTCGTGCGGCGCGGGTGCGTAGGCCGCGGCCAGCTCCTCCAGGTACGGCTTGTGGATCAGCGGATCGATCGCGTCCTTGCTGGCGAGCGTCGCGCCCGACATGGTGAGATCGGTCCAGGGCGAAGCGAGCCACGCACAAGCCGGCTGCGCCTCGCCGGCCGCGCGCAGCCGGTTGATCAGCGCGATGCTCAGATTGCCGCCGGCGCTGTCGCCGCCGACCGCGATGGCGTCCGCCGCGATGCCCTGCGTGCGCAGGAAGCGCCACGCGGCCAGCGCGTCGTCATGCGCGGCGGGAAACGGATGCTCCGGCGCGAGCCGGTAGCCGACCGCGAGCGTGCGCATGCGCGCGGCGCGGCCAGCTTCGGTCACCATGCGGCGGTGGCTGACGATCGATCCGGAGCAGTAGCCGCCGCCGTGGAAGAACATCAGCACGCGCGCAGGGTTGCTGCCCGGTGCGAGCGAGAATTCGCACGGCACGCCGCCGAGGTCGACGCGTTCGAGCTTGATGTCGTCGGCGACCGGCCAGGTCGATCCGACCTCGTCGATGCGCTGCCGGCGCTCGGCCCAACCGACCGGACGCGGCTTCGACGTCAGCAGGGCCCGGATCGCGTCGATCTCGTGTGCGGGCAAAGCGGCAGTTCCCTCGGTGAGCAGCGACACATCTTACATGCGCACAACGGAGAGATTATTTGAAAATCGCGAGACGGAGCGGCCGCTGTCACAC
>CAWBFG010000020.1:0-299019 GCA_963787955.1 uncultured Alphaproteobacteria bacterium
AGGAGGAGGTCAACCTGCGAGCCTACGACGGCGTCAGCGACGCCCGTGCATCGCTCGGCCGATATCTCGATTTTTACAATGGCCGGCGTCCGAACTCGGGTCTTGACGGCACGACACCCGATCAAGCCACTACTTCAACCCGCTGCCCCTCCGCATGGCAGCCTAATCCCGGCAGAGGCTCCACTTAGCGACGCGGAAATTCTGTTCAGACAAGCGGGGCCAGCTCTGACCACCCCATGAGTCACAGAAAAACTGATTTGGGAGATCCCGGGCGCTCAGAATCTTGCCAAAGTAGTGCTAGTGTCCTGTTTCTGAAATTTCTAGGCATTCATGCCCCGGCATGATTCCCTCTCTGCATCGGCTTGATTTCGGAGGCGGCAATGGCGGGGCCTAGAGCAGTAGCGATTGTTCTCAGCGACGGGGAGCGCGGCGAACTGGAAAGGCGCGTGCGGCGTTCCGCAAATTCCTCGACGAGATCGAGCGGAACGTTCCGGCCAACCTCGATATCCATGTCGTCATGGATAACGCGTCGAGCCATAAGACCAAGCTCATCCGCGCGTGGTTCGCCAAGCGCCGCCGCTGGCATGTTCACTTCACGCCGACATCCTCATCCTGGATCAATCAGGTCGAGCGTTTCTTCGCGCTCCTCTCAGAGCAGCAGATCAAACGGGGTGTGCATCGATCGACGGCCGAGCTGGAAGCAGCGATCAACACCTATATCAAGATCTGTAACGCCGATCCCAAAACCGTTCCGATGGATAAAATCTGCCGACGACATCCTCGCTTCGATCGAACGCTTCCTGCCGCCGAACAATCAGCGATCATGAAACAGCTGCATAGAAACTTCAGAATCAGGACACTAGTGTCCTGTTTCTGAAATTTCTAGGCATTCATGCCCCGGCATGATTCCCTCTCTGCATCGGCTTAATTCGGAGGCGGCAATGGCGGGGCCTAGAGCAGTAGCGATTGTTCTCAGCGACGGGGAGCGCGGCGAACTGGAAAGGCGCGTGCGGCGTCGCAAGATCGCGCATGCCGATGCGATGCGTGCCCAGATTGTCCTTCTGGCAGCGGATGGCCTGAATAATTGCGCCATCGCGGAGGAAGTCGGCTCCTCGCGGATGACGGTCATGACATGGCGCAAACGGTTTGCTTCGAGGCGCCTCGATGGTCTCGATGACGAGCCGCGCTGCGGCGCACCGCGCAGGATCGGGGACGATAAAATTGCCGATGTGGTGACGAAGACCCTTGAAACAATGCCGTCCCACGCGACGCATTGGAGCACACGCTCGATGGCAAAGGCATCCGGGCTGTCCGTTTCGACCGTGCATCGCATCTGGAACGCATTCTCGCTGCAGCCTCATCGCAGCGAGACCTTCAAGCTTTCGACTGATCCACAGTTCGTTGAGAAGGTGCGAGACATCGTTGGCCTCTACCTTGACCCGCCGGAGCGCGCTTTGGTGCTTTGCGTCGATGAAAAGAGCCAAATTCAGGCGCTTGACCGCACGCAACCACTGCTGCCGATGCGCCCCGGCCAAGCCGAGCGGCGAACCCATGACTATGAGCGTCATGGCGTCACCACCTTGTTCGCCGCTCTCGATGTGAAGGCGGGGACAATCGTCGGGAAATGCATGCCGCGACACCCGCGCGAGAATTCCGCAAATTCCTCGACGAGATCGAGCGGAACGTTCCGGCCAACCTCGATATCCATGTCGTCATGGATAACGCGTCGAGCCATAAGACCAAGCTCATCCGCGCGTGGTTCGCCAAGCGCCGCCGCTGGCATGTTCACTTCACGCCGACATCCTCATCCTGATCAATCAGGTCGAGCGTTTCTTCGCGCTCCTCTCAGAGCAGCAGATCAAACGGGGTGTGCATCGATCGACGGCCGAGCTGGAAGCAGCGATCAACACCTATATCAAGATCTGTAACGCCGATCCAAAACCGTTCCGATGGATAAAATCTGCCGACGACATCCTCGCTTCGATCGAACGCTTCTGCCGCCGAACAATCAGCGATCATGAAACAGCTGCCTAGAAATTTCAGAAACAGGACACTAGCTTGCTGGTATTCTTTCAGCACCCCCCGCGGAAAGATGGGCTTTCGCCACCTCCATTCGCTTGCCTTCATTACGGAAGTGGTGAAGAACAAACAGGCGAAGTGCCGAGGATAGATTGCCCTGTTCGCGCGTACCGTCGATCTTAGTGACCAATTTCGACAGCGTCACTCGCTGGGTATGCGCGATTGTTTTCAGGTCAGTCCAGAAGGGATCTTCGAGGCTGACGCTGGTCTTGTGTCCATCAATTACGATGGAACGTTTAACGACCGAGGATTTCATTAAGGCTCCCGACCCCCCTTGCATCTCATGATTATAAAGCGATTCGCAATCGGGCTGAAGTAGTCCATTAAGCCGCGTTCTGAAGCTGACCAGGTTTCCCAGAGCGAACTATTCCGCGAAGGTCACTCTTTGCTTGAGATGTGGCAGAAGCCTGTACTCTGAGCTGCTTCGTAGAGCATGACTCGCATTATCTCGTCTCCGCAGCGCGATACTCTACAGCTCCGATCGCCCGATTGACACTTGGAGCACGTCAGCCCAAACACCGCCCCGACGGCCTTGGATCTCCGGAACCGAGCGGGCACGTCGACCGTGGCGCGATAGGTCAGCGACCGCACGGGACCCACACCGGGCACCGTCATCAGGCGCCGGCACACATCATCGTCCCGCACGATTGCCAACAAGCGGCGATGCAGGATGATGATCTGTTCGCGCAGCACTCGCCGGGCAACGAGAAGCGGTTCGACCAGTGCTGCCAGGTCGGGAATGTTCTCGACAAGCTCCTTAGTGCGTGCCTCGAACCTCACCGTCCCAACAATCCCAATCTTGAGGCCGAAGTTGCGTAACGTGGCCCGCAGGTCATTCTCGATAGCGATCGCCTTCGACTGCAGCAGCTTGCGATGGGTGAGCAGTATGCGCAGTTTCTGACTGCGTAGCGTCTTTACATGCACCGGACGATAAAGCCCCACACGCATCATCTGGGCGATGCCGCGCGCATCGTTGCGATCTGTCTTGTTGATCTGAGCCTTCAACACCGCTTTCATATGCTGCGTTTCGACGCAGATCACTAGCAAGCCTGCCTCGGCGTGCGCACCGAACAACCATTGCGACAATGGCCTGGCTTCCAATCCAGTTCGCTTCAAGTGGTGAACGGGGTTCTTCAATACCGCCAGCAAAATGACGGTATGTTTGTCGGAATTCGCTATTTCATACCGACCTGTCACATTGAAAAAACAGAATTAATTGACTGAATGTGGGTGCTGCCGCCCAACGCCAGACCTGTTGAGTTGGTAGCTTCAGCCTTCTGCAGTGTCTTTGAGGCCGAGATCTATTAAGCCCGGACCCTCTTTCCGGTTTGGCGGATTATGTGTCAAGTGTTGCAGCCGGTGAGGTTTCAAAGGCATAACAATTCGTCAACCAATCGCGTCCTAGCGTGCGTTCTCCGCCGCCACTAAACAATGGAGCGCACGTGAGGAACATGCTGCGCGACATCGCCGCCGCGCAGGCGGAGCGGCAACACGAGGCGCAACGTAGAGCCTTGGTCGTCGAGCTGGAGCGCGTCATCGCGCATCTGAAGCAAGTGCGCGAACACGTCGAGCGCAAGCGAGACGCGGCGCGGCGCCGAAGGCGGTGGTGAGCCTTATGTGACGTCGCCGCCGCGCCCGGCCATAACGACCCATGCGTCGTTCTCTGCGTCTCCCGGCCCATGCCGCAAAACTGGAATTTTCCAGCTTAGCGCAGTCCAGAAAACGGGGACCAGGTCACTCCGAAGCAGGGCGCCCTCGACTTCGCAGACAAAAATGTGGAATGCATTTGTGATATCAGGTACACTTTAGTGCATGTCCGTACCTGCAAGTCACGGGAGCAAGTGACATGAGTGATCAGGCTCTAAATTCGGCAGAAACCGTAATTCCGTTTCCAAACAATGGCGACGAGATAGACAAGGCCGGTCATGCTGCTTGTGACATGGTGCAGCGAGCAGCGGACATAGCCGAACAAAAAGCCCAGCACATCATGGGGGTGGCTCATAAGCTTTCACTTCAACTTCGAGCGACCGAAGACCGATTAGCTGGCCTTCAAGCCGAAGTTAAACATTATCGAGATCGGGCTGATCGTGCGGAAAAATGGTTGCATCGTATTGCGATAGAGATCGAACATAAATTCTTTGCTTCGCCCAACGGCAGCAACAGCCAAGCCGCACAAGCTCCAACTGAACAAGCCGATCTGAAAAATTACGCGCCCAAACGACGTCAGAGTTCATAAAGCGCTCTACGCGGCCAGGAGCAGGCGGGGGTTGCATCTCCTGCACGACATTGCCGATTCAACGCGCAAAAGGAGTCAACCACGAATGGCTGTGAAGAGATTTTCGCGCACGCATCGCCCTATTGGCGGCAAGTGCCGATCGCAGCCACCACGGCGCTGGAGATGATTGGTCCGATGCCCGGCACGCTCATCACCATGTTCCGCGCAATGATGCTGCACGCTCTTTTGAGCGGCTGTGGACGAGCACATAGGCTCAGTCTGTCAAACGGGGGAGGCGCGCATGGGTGAGGGCAAATCCACTTTGCCTGCAGGTAAAGTTCGTAAACGGGCGACGGCCAAATCGCCGAAGATAAAGAAGCGCGTCAAGCTGAGCTCAGAGGGCTGGTACAAAAAGGCGTCTCCCTTGCTCAGCATTTCCAAGCGATCAAGGACACCGTCACCAAGCATAGTTCCGGAAGTGGAGTAGCATGTTCCCGTCAGAGCCAACGGGACAAATTGAGCTGACTCGCGGCGGTGATTACGGTGTGCACCGGCCTCTTGTCGTTCGGCTAGACTCGCGTTGGCGGTTGACCGCAGCCGGGAGCCAGTCACCAGGAAGGGGGCGGTTGACCGAATTTAGTCGACGCCATACCGCGCGAAGTCGCGCGGTATGTTAGCGTCCATGGCCAAGGCAGATGCGATATCCACCTTTCCATTTGGATCGCCTTTCTTGAGCTTGGCAACGCCGCGCCCGTAGAGCGAACTGACTTGTTTGGGATCTACCCTTAAGGCGGCGTCATAATCGGCGATAGCGGCATCCCAGCGCCCCATCTTCAAATACACCAAGCCGCGAGAGTCAAAGGTCGCAGCAATATTCGGTTCCAATCGCAGCGCCTCATTGCAATCGGTGAGTGCCAACTGCAAATTGCCTATTATGGCGTGAGCCCAGCACCGTCCATTGCGCGCGACCGCCCACGTAGGCTGAAGGCGAAACACTTCGTCGTAGTCGCGAGCGGCACGCTCGTACTCACTTTTATAAAGGTAGCTTTCGGCGCGATTTGCCAATGCGCTGGCATAGTTTGGATCAAGTTTTATCGCCTGATCAAAGTCGGCGATCGATCGATCATATTCGCCCTTTTTCTGATATGCCGCCCCGCGATTGTTCAGGGCTTTCGCATAGTTGGGATTGATTTTCAGCGATTCCCCAAAATCTTGAATGGCGCTGTCGTAATTGCCTTTCTTAATATGGGCGTTACCGCGGTTGTTGTGGGCGACCGCAAGACCATGAGGTTTTACGGCGCCCGATTTGATTAATGCGCTGCAGGCTTCGATTTGAAGATCGACAGGACTGCCGCCGATACCATCGCACAATTCAACATTTTTGACCAATGAGTTCTGCCCAAGCGCCGGTGTTGCAAGCAACGGCACAAGGATTGCGAAGAATTGACAACGAAAACGGTGCCAAACGCCGAGCGCCATAGTCATGCTCTTACCGTTCGTGGACCCGATGAACGACTTACCAGAGGCGCGATGGACAGATGAATGCGATATGGCAGATGAACGATAGGCAAGTGACATGGTGAGGAAGCGTCACCAAAGTGACCTAACAGTTCCGACAAATCTTCAGATCCATGTCGAACAGCTTGTTGTACTTTGCAGCCTCTTGGGACGAAAGCCCGTCACGGCTTGACCTCGACGCGCGCCGCTGATCAGGGGGCGCCGGCTGGAGGTTTTGGTTTCCGCCAGGCTGTGGTTCCGTAATCTTGTCTTCTTCGATCAAAGTGGAAAATCTAACGGTTCCATCATCAGCAATTTCTACCCGGGGTGTAGTGCCACGAATGCCCATGGTCGCTACCGGCGTATCCAACTTCATACTGCCGGTTTTCGCTATAGCGCCAGCCACAAAGGTCATGCTTCCTTTGCTTAGACTAAACAGCGTCGCGTTTGATTTGCCGTTCGGGTCGTAAACAAATTCGTTCAAAACCATGCGAGCGTTCGGGGTAAGATTAAGAGCGGTACCATCGGCCAACGCAATTCCTACTTTGCCATCTCTGCCGGTTTGCACGGTGTCGCCGCGGTAGACAAAGTCGCCAACGCTTGTAGCAGTGGGGCCGCTGGTCAGCTTGGCTTGAACGACGACGATAGTCTCATGCTCGACCGTGACGTCCCCGATCACTGTCAAGACTTTCCCGATGGGACTTTCGTAAGCCCCCGCGTCGGTTTGTGCCAGACTTGGATCGATTGCGAATGTGCACGCAAAAATAGCATGTGCTGCCAGCACCATCGAGAAGAAAAATGCACGCATAGCGGCGCCTCTCTGCCACATGCTCCGTCACATGCTACCGAATGGCAAAATAATCCCACAATTGAGGATGTTCTGCAAGGTCAAGCGGCCTCTTTAGCAAATTAATGGTAACATCCCTTGCGTTTGATTACAGCTCGGAAAAGTACAGCCAATTCAATGCTTTGTTTCAATTAATTAAAGCGTTAGTGCTATGAACGGGGTTAAGCGTTCTCTACATGTCCAAAGCGTTTCGCTAACCAGCCTGCAGCGATGTGTTAAAGATCATCCATAATTTGGCAAATTGTTGTGGCCTGCCTTAACGAGAGTATAAATTGCATCGTTCGAGCGAATCGAACAGCACAATCGTCGGCGATCAATTAAGATCAATTTGAATTAATTACGCGCGGCGGGGGGCTCAGAAAAGAGCGTGTATGTTTCGCAACACCAGTGATGCGGCGGGTGAAGGCGGATCGTTTGGTCCCGTTGCCTGTACCACGGTCGGCACAATTCGCACGTTATTTGGACCACACGGATCGGCCCACGTCGTTCGGGCAAGCGGCGCAACCGTCCCAGTTCATGTTGGTCTTTCCGTATATCGTGATGATGTGATCGTCACAGACGCCGATGGTGCGGTTGGCGTGACATTCGAAGACGGCACATCATTCTGCCTCGGCGCTGAAACGCGCATGGTGGTAGACGAGTTTATTTGCGATTTTGACGGAACTCTGAAATCGGCCCTGTTCCGCTTTCTGCAGGGGACGTTTAATTTCCTTTCCGGCAGAACGGCCAATTCCGATCGCCTCACGATTTCTACGCCTTTTGCGACGATTCACGGCACGGCGCGAGGCGGCGCGGGGCTGGTCGCACTCACCGCGTTTACCTTTGCGATCATCAGAGAAGTTCAGGCGGCAAGTCAAAAATCGGCTTTTTTGGATGACGACCGCTTTCCATACGAACACCTCGAAGCCGGCACGATCGAGATAACAACCAAGGAACCCGTCCCGCGGACCATTACGGTTAATAACCCCGCCTTGACCGTTGTGATCCGTCCAGCGGGCACGGGGGGGACGTACAATGTTGAACAAGCCGCAAATAGCGCTGCGCGAATGGCGGAATTGCAGGATGCCTATAAATCGGTGGCCACCTTATATTCGCAAGGTCAGAGCGATACGTTCATCCAGCAGCACCGGCGGGCGGATCTCGACAGCGAGAAGACCGGCATTATTCGACAAGTCGGCTCGCAGAGCTCGGAAGGCTTATTTGAGTTTGGAGGATTGCTGGACAGCCGGATTGCGCTGCTGAGTGGATCTTCTGGTAGAGCTCCGTCCAGCAATCCTAGCGATCCGAAGCTTTTTTCTATTGCTGATATTCCTATTGTTGACGATCCGTTGAAGCGAGTGACGCTTTCGTCCGGTGTGCCGCTATCGTTGAATGAAATTATCGGCGCTACCGGATTAGCCAGAGCAGATATCGTGCAGAGTTCGCTAAGTGTTTCCAGCGACACTCCGGGTGTCAGTATCAGCGGCAATTTGATTTCCACGACTTGGTCGGCCGGCGGATCGCTCCCGCAAGGGCTCGCCGCGACACTAGCCGCTGGGCTGGCCACTACACTGACCACTACAGTTACTAACGGTCGGGAATCGGGCTCCGCCAATGTTGCTTTCGGTGTTCCGGACCAAACATTCGACTTTCTCGCCAACGGTGAGACGCTTGTCGTCACCTACAACCTGACGATCAGCAATGGGAGGTCGATCGCGATCGTGCCAATCAGCATCACTGTCGCGGGCACCAACGACGATCTGATTCTCGCGGCGGCCACGTCGTCCGGCGCGGTTGTGGAGGACGTGGCCACCAGCGCGAGCGGGGCTATCGCGTTTACCGACGCCGATCTTACCGACACACACACCGTGTCGGCGGTGCCAGCAGCCGGCGGCTATCTCGGCGACTTCGCGGTCTCAATTGTCAACGGGTCAGCGGGTGGCGGCACTGGCCAGGTAACCTGGAATTTCAACGTCGCCAATGCCGACCTGCAATTTCTGGCCGCAGGGCAGACACGCACCCAGATCTACATGGTCACGATTGACGACGGTGAGGGCGGCGCGGTTTCGCAAGCTATTGCCGTCACGATCACCGGCACCAATGACGGGCCGACGATTAGTGCGAGCGACCCGACCGGGTTCATCGAGGCGCTCAATGCGTCGGCGCAGAATTTAGGCCAGAACGGCACGGTCAGCTTCGACGACATCGACAGCAACGACGTGGTCGACATTACCTTTGCGTCGAACGGCTTGCCGGTGTGGAGCCACGGCTCGCTTGATCCGGCGCTTCGCGCGCTGCTGGTTGCCGGCTTCTCGACCGGGGCGATCGACGCGGCGGCGCGGGTGAGGCCAGAGAGCTACAACGCGACGGCGAACCTCGACTTTCTCGGGGCGGACGAAACCATCACCTTCTCCTACACGGTGACGGCGACCGACAGCGCGGGGGCGAGCGCGAGCGACGTGATGAGCTTCATGATCACCGGCACGAATGACGGGCCGACGGTCGACGCGAGCGACCCGACCGGGTTCAGCGAGGCGCTCAATACGTCGGCGCAGAATCTTGGTCAGAACGGCACGGTCAGCTTCAACGACATCGACAGCAACGACGTGGTCGACATTACCTTTGCGCCGAACGGCTCGCCGGTGTGGAGCCACGGCTCGCTTGATCCGGTGCTTGGCGCGCTGCTGCTTGCCGGCTTCTCGACCGGGGTGATCGACGCGGCGGCACCTGGTTCGACGCCATGGAGCTACAACGCGACGGCGAACCTCGGCTTCCTCGGAGCGGGCGAGACCATCACCTTCTCCTACACGGTGACGGCGACCGACGGCTCGGGGGCGACCGCGACCGATGTGGTGAGCTTCACCATCACCGGCACGAATGAAGGGCCGACGGTCGACGCGAGCGACCCGACCGGGTTCAACGAGGCGCTCAATGCGTCGGCGCAGAACCTCAATCAGAACGGCACGGTCAGCTTCGACGACATCGGCAGCAACGACGTGATCGACATTACCTTTGCGCCGAACGGCTCGCCGGTGTGGAGCCACGGCTCGCTTGATCCGGCGCTTGGCGCGCTGCTGCTTGCCGGCTTCTCGACCGGGGTCATCAACGCGGCGGCGCCTGGTTCGACGCCATGGAGCTACAACGCGACGGCGAACCTCGACTTCCTCAGGGCGGGCGAGACCATCACCTTCTCCTACACGGTGACGGCGACCGACAGCTCGGGGGCGACCGCGACCGATGTGGCGAGCTTCACCATCGCCGGCACGAATGACGGGCCGACGATTACTGCGAGCGACCCGACCGGGTTCATCGAGGCGCCCAATGCGTCGGCGCAGAACCTCAATCAGAACGGCACGGTCAGCTTCAACGACATCGACAGCAACGACGTGATCGACATTACCTTTGCGCCGAACGGCTCGCCGGTGTGGAGCCACGGCTCGCTTGATCCGGTGCTTGGCGCGCTGCTGCTTGCCGGCTTCTCGACCGGGGTGATCGACGCGGCGGCACCTGGTTCGACGCCATGGAGCTACAACGCGACGGCGAACCTCGGCTTCCTCGGAGCGGGCGAGACCATCACCTTCTCCTACACGGTGACGGCGACCGACGGCTCGGGGGCGACCGCGACCGATGTGGTGAGCTTCACCATCACCGGCACGAATGAAGGGCCGACGGTCGACGCGAGCGACCCGACCGGGTTCAACGAGGCGCTCAATGCGTCGGCGCAGAACCTCAATCAGAACGGCACGGTCAGCTTCGACGACATCGGCAGCAACGACGTGATCGACATTACCTTTGCGCCGAACGGCTCGCCGGTGTGGAGCCACGGCTCGCTTGATCCGGCGCTTGGCGCGCTGCTGCTTGCCGGCTTCTCGACCGGGGTGATCAACGCGGCGGCGCCTGGTTCGACGCCATGGAGCTACAACGCGACGGCGAACCTCGACTTCCTCAGGGCGGGCGAGACCATCACCTTCTCCTACACGGTGACGGCGACCGACAGCTCGGGGGCGACCGCGACCGATGTGGCGAGCTTCACCATCGCCGGCACGAATGACGGGCCGACGATTACTGCGAGCGACCCGACCGGGTTCATCGAGGCGCCCAATGCGTCGGCGCAGAACCTCAATCAGAACGGCACGGTCAGCTTCAACGACATCGACAGCAACGACGTGATCGACATTACCTTTGCGCCGAACGGCTCGCCGGTGTGGAGCCACGGCTCGCTTGATCCGGTGCTTGGCGCGCTGCTGCTTGCCGGCTTCTCGACCGGGGTGATCGACGCGGCGGCACCTGGTTCGACGCCATGGAGCTACAACGCGACGGCGAACCTCGGCTTCCTCGGGGCGGGCGAGACCATCACCTTCTCCTACACGGTGACGGCGACCGACGGCTCGGGGGCGACCGCGACCGATGTGGTGAGCTTCACCATCACCGGCACGAATGAAGGGCCGACGGTCGACGCGAGCGACCCGACCGGGTTCAACGAGGCGCTCAATGCGTCGGCGCAGAACCTCAATCAGAACGGCACGGTCAGCTTCGACGACATCGGCAGCAACGACGTGATCGACATTACCTTTGCGCCGAACGGCTCGCCGGTGTGGAGCCACGGCTCGCTTGATCCGGTGCTTGGCGCGCTGCTGCTTGCCGGCTTCTCGACCGGCGTCATCAACGCGGCGGCGCCTGGTTCGACGCCATGGAGCTACAACGCGACGGCGAACCTCGACTTCCTCAGGGCGGGCGAGACCATCACCTTCTCCTACACGGTGACGGCGACCGACGGCTCGGGGGCGACCGCGACCGATGTGGCGAGCTTCACCATCGCCGGCACGAATGACGGGCCGACGATTACTGCGAGCGACCCGACCGGGTTCAGCGAGGCGCCCAATGCGTCGGCGCAGAACCTCAATCAGAACGGCACGGTCAGCTTCAACGACATCGACAGCAACGACGTGATCGACATTACCTTTGCGCCGAACGGCTCGCCGGTGTGGAGCCACGGCTCGCTTGATCCGGTGCTTGGCGCGCTGCTGCTTGCCGGCTTCTCGACCGGGGTGATCGACGCGGCGGCACCTGGTTCGACGCCATGGAGCTACAACGCGACGGCGAACCTCGACTTCCTCGGGGCGGGCGAGACCATCACCTTCTCCTACACGGTGACGGCGACCGACGGCTCGGGGGCGACCGCGACCGATGTGGTGAGCTTCACCATCACCGGCACGAATGACGGGCCGACGATTACTGCGAGCGACCCGACCGGGTTCAACGAGGCGCTCAATGCGTCGGCGCAGAACCTCAATCAGAACGGCACGGTCAGCTTCAACGACATCGACAGCAACGACGTGGTCGACATTACCTTTGCGCCGAACGGCTCGCCGGTGTGGAGCCACGGCTCGCTTGATCCGGCGCTTGGCGCGCTGCTGCTTGCCGGCTTCTCGACCGGCGTCATCAACGCGGCGGCGCCTGGTTCGACGCCATGGAGCTACAACGCGACGGCGAACCTCGACTTCCTCGGGGCGGGCGAGACCATCACCTTCTCCTACATGGTGACGGCGACCGACGGCTCGGGGGCGACCGCGACCGACGTGGTGAGCTTCACCATCACCGGCACCAACGATCCGACGGTGCTCGATCCCAACAAGACGATGTGGGTGGCCAGCGATCCTGACACGTCAAACGCCGGGCTACGAGAAGGGCTACGAGCTTCTGATCTCAGCGCCAAGTGACCTAGATGTGGATGTTTTGACGATCGCCGTCACGCATCTGCCTAGCAGCGGACAGATTGGCTATTATGATGGAGCAAACAACTTCGTTGCGCTAGCTGCCGGCCAAAGTCTCACGACGGCGCAACTGACTTCACTGGTCTACATCCCAACATTAGCTAGCGCAGACACACCAAGCGACACATTCACGTATAAAGTGAACGACGGCTCGGCCGACGTTATGCAGACCATTACCATCAACGAAGTGGCGCCGGGCCGCTTGCCGGGTATCCAGTCTCAAATCGGGAGATGGCTCTAGCCCGCTGACCTCTGGTAACGCGCAACAGACCTCGTTTGCACTCACACCCACATTTGCGTCGGCGACGAATTTTGCTCCAGGTGAGGGCAGCATCGTCATTATCACCGACTTCCAACAGAACCCAAATACGGATCTATTCGACCCGAATGAGATAGCGGCTAGCCGGGTTGCATTGCGCGATGAGGTTGAGATGACCCTGACGATCACCGAAAGCGGTGGTGGGACCGTCTCGTTCGCGATCGTCATGGACGACCAGAACGACCAATCTCCGGCCCTCAACTTCCTTAATAATGGCGTCGGCGACTGGATCCAAAGCACCGACACGCTGAATGGCACGACGAGGGACGTTTGGACGCAAACCGTCGACTATGACGACGTAAAATTGATCAGCAACCCATCCATATCGCTCGCCACGTATTTGGACGTATCAACCCTGCTGATGCTGGTGATACGTGGACGGTAACTTATCTCGATGATGACAGGAGGGAACTTTCAGGCGCGCTACGCCAAAGTTGGATTTTTCTTCGACGATCCAGGCGATCCGTCCCTTTCCGTCTCGCCCGTATCCGGCTCGGGGCAGCCGAATCTGATCTATGGGACGGAATTCGGCGACCAACTAACGGGCGGTACTGCCAACGACGAGATTATCGGGCGGGGCGGACGAGACATTCTGGCTGGTGCGGGGGGAACCGATACGTTTATTTATAAGGAGGTCTCCGATAGCCCGATTGGTGAGGGGAATCGGGATGTCATTTTGGACTTCAATGCGCTTAACGACATCATTGACTTGTCGGGACTTCAGTCCACCCTTTCATTCGGGGGATCAAATCCAACGTGCTTGCGAATTCCGTGACTTATTTTCTGGATGTCGACGGAAACACGATCATTCAAGTTGATACAAATGGCATCCCCACTGCTGCGGAGATGCAGATCCAGTTGAATGGATCGCATACCCTGAGTTCAGCAAATTTCTTGCTCTAACTGCAGGCTCGGCCGGAGCGTTGGTTTTTCGGGGCAATCCGGATGCCTCGGTAATCGTCGTGAATTTTAATGCCGGCAGCTTCTACAACGAAGATGTGCCCCAGCCGCGAAGAGTGATGTAAACTACAACTCCAAGGTTGATATCCACGCCAGCCAGGTGATCGAGGCAGACGACGTGGCAGTAACCTACCGCGTATCAGGGTAACGGCATGAATAAGAAGATGATTATCGAACGAGCCGCAGCCTTGCTGTGCCTGGCCGAAGTTTTGTTCGCCCCAGCTCTGGCGGTAGCGCAAACGCAGCAGCAACAGCAGAACAATCAGACCCAATCACAGAAACCGCACCTTCCGGATCCGGTCGAAGATGCGGTTGCGGCGCGCCTTAAAGGCGATAACGCGACCGCGTTGCGCATCCTTGGTCCGCTGGCCGAGCAAGGCAACGCCGTCGCGCAGTCCAATCTTGGGTTCATGTACGCCAACGGGCAGGGCGTGCCTCGCGACCATGCCGAGGCGGCCAAATGGTATCGGCTAGCGGCCGAGCAAGGCCGCGCCAACGCCCAATTCAATCTTGGGAGAATGTACGCCAAAGGCGAGGGAGTCCCGCGGGACCTCGTTGAGGCGGCAAAATGGTGGCGTGCCGCTGCCGATCAAGGAAACGCCGCGGCCCAGTTCAATCTGGGGATCCTGTATGCCGAAGGCCGAGGCGTTCCGCGCAACGACGTTGAGGCGGCGAAGTGGTGGCGCGCCGCCGCCGACCAAGGCGACACGCACGCCCAATACAATCTCGGTCTCGCCTACGCCAACGGCCAGGGCGTGGTCAAGAACAGCACCGAGGCGGCGAACCTTTACCGCCTCGCTGCAGAGAAAGGCCACGGTCCCGCCCAGGTCAATCTCGGATTGATGTATGACAAAGGCGAAGGCGTGCCGCGGGACTATGTTCGCGCCTACATGTGGCTCAACCTCTCGGCTTCGAGAGGTTACAATTTGGCCTTCAAAAGCCGAGATAGCATTGCCCAGCGGATGACTCCGGCGCAGATTGCGGAGGCCAAGAAGCTCACGCGAGAGTGGAAACCTGTCGAATAGCCATCGCACATCGCCCCATCACCGCCTGGTGCTTCGCGCTCCTTCGACACACCAGCCCGCTAAAATCAACTCATTCAAGCGGGTCGCCGTTGCCCCCCACCAAGAAAACAAAGGCCGCGATCCAGTAGTTTGTCTCACCCCGCCAGTGGCCTTCACCGGACGGATACTTCAGGAGTGAACGTCCGTGTCCCCGATTTTTATTGTCCTGCTACTTTAAATGGCGTGTTACCATGAATGCTATCAAAAGTTGTGAAATTCCGAATGGAAATTGGGTTTCATGAGCAGCCGTGTCCTGGCGACCGGCGCATCAGGCCTCAACGACGTCGGCCGCGCTTCTTTATGTCGGCGTCGGCGTGACCATCCCACCGCGTGTTGCGGAGGCTGAGCAGCCACGGTGCGACCGCCTTCAGCGGCGGCGCGGTCCGGCGCACCCGCGAGCGCTCGACGATCCGGGTCGTGCTGAACCCGGGCCCGCCGTCTGTGGCGGCTGGCTTTTTTTGCTTCCTGTAGTGCGTTGACAAAACCGCGCCGGCAAGGCTCATCGGCGGGGCATGCCCAGCCCTGCCGTGGCCTTTGCCGCAATCCTTGCCGTGCTACCCGCCCCGCCCGCCGCCGCGATGGTGGTTAGCGCTCGGCGCCATCCGAGCCGAAGTCGCGGCCGGAGGTGATGCTGATCGGCTCGCGCGGCAACTTCTGCACCGGTGTCGCGATCGCGCGCGATCTCGTGCGGACCGCGGCGCACTGCGTGCTGCCCGGCGCCGAATACAAGCTGGTCGAGCTCGATGCCGAGCGAAAACCGATCCTGAAAGACATCGTGTCGGTCGCCCGCCACCCGCGGTTCCACAGTCGCCGGCGGCGGCAGGGGATCCCCACTCTATGATTGCTGGAGCCGCCAAACGGAGCGATCAAGTCCGTCCTGGCACCGAGCTCAGGCACGCGCTATTGGCCTGTCGCAGCGCGTTTATTGGCATCGGCGTGATGAGCGGGTTGATCAACCTGCTGATGCTGACCGGCTCGCTCTACATGCTCGAGGTCTATGACCGCGTGCTGCCCAGCCGCAGCGTGCCGACCCTGGTCGGACTGACGCTGCTGGTGGGCGTCCTGTTCCTGTTTCACGGCCTCCTGGACGCCATCCGGGCACGCGTGTTGATCCGCATCGGCAACAGCCTGGACGAGGAGCTCAGCCCCAAGGTGTTCAACGCGCTGGTCCGCCTGCCGCTGCGCGCCAAGGTGACCAGCGACGGCCTGCAGCCGTTGCGGGATCTCGATCAGGTGCGCAGCTACATCGGGGGGCCCGGTCCGGCGGCGCTGTTCGACCTGCCCTGGATGCCGGTCTATCTCGGCATCTGCTTCGCCTTTCACCCTCTGATCGGGGTGGCCGCGCTGTGCGGCGGCGTGATCCTGATCGCGTTGACGATCACCACCGAGATAAAGACCAAGGCGCCGATGGCCGCCGCGTCGCAGCACGGCGCGCAGCGCAATGCCCTCGCGGAAGCGAGCCGGCGCAACGCCGAGGTGCTGCAGGCCCTAGGAATGGCCGGCAACCTCTCCACCAGTTGGGCCAAGAGCAACGCCCAGTACATGGAGCAGCAGCGCCGCGCCAACGATGTCACCGCCACGATCGGCTCGGTGTCGAGGATCGTCCGTCTGGCCCTGCAGTCCGGCGTATTGGGCATCGGCGCCTATCTGGTCATCTATCAGTTGGCGACTCCCGGCATCATCATTGCGGCCTCGATCCTGACCTCGCGCGCGCTGGCTCCGGTCGAGATGGTGATCGGCAGCTGGAAGGGCTTTGTGGCTGCGCGTCAGGGTTGGCGTCGTCTCTCGGAGCTCTTAAGGGTGATGGGCTCGACCGCCGAGCCGATGCAGCTGGACGATGCGAAGGAAAAACTTGCGGTGGCCGCCGCGGCGGTGGTGCCGCCGGGCGGCCGCACGCCGGTGGCGTCCGACATCACGTTCTCGCTGACGCGCGGCGACGGTCTCGGGATCATCGGTCCGAGTGCTTCGGGCAAGTCGTCGCTGGCGCGTGCGTTGGTCGGCGTCTGGCCGCTGGCACGCGGCTCCATCCGCCTCGACGGCGCCGCGCTCGATCAATGGGCCCCCGACCAGCTCGGCCGCAACATCGGTTACTTGCCGCAGGATGTCGAATTGTTCGCCGGCACGGTGGCGGCCAACATCGCGCGTTTTGAGCCGGAGTCCAATTCTGCCAAGGTGGTGGAGGCGGCCAAGGTCGCCGGCGTACATGAGCTCATTCTCAATCTTCCACAGGGCTACGACACCGACATCGGCGACCGCGGGGCGGCGCTGTCCGCCGGCCAGCGGCAGCGCATCGCGCTGGCGCGCTGCCTCTACCGCGAGCCGTTCCTGGTCGTGCTGGACGAGCCGAATTCGAACCTCGACGCGGCCGGCGACGAGGCGCTGACCAAGGCCATACATCAGATCCGGCAGCGGGGCGGCATCGTCATCGTGATCGCGCACCGGCCCGCGGCACTCGCCGGCGTCAATTCTGTCATGGTCATGACCGACAACAAGATGCAGGACATCGGTCCAAAGGATGAGATCATGAAGCGCCTGCTGCGACCGGCGCAGCGCGGTCCGGAGGTTGCCGCCCCGCTTCGGGTCGCACCAGGAGCCTAGGAGGCATTACAATGGCGACGTCATCGACATGGCGTTCGATCCGCGTCCATCTCACGATTGCCGCGGCAGCGGCTGCTTTGCTGGTCGCCGGTGTCGGCGGCTGGGCCGCGACCGTTGTGTTCTCTGGAGCGGTGATCGGATCCGGGCAATTGGTCGTCGAAACCAACGTGAAGAAGGTCCAGCACCCGACCGGCGGCGTGGTCGACAAACTGCTGGTCCGTGACGGCACCAGCGTCAAGGCCGGCGAAGTGGTGATGCGCCTTGACGGCACCCAGACGCGCGCCAACCTCGGGATCGTCAGCAAGGGTCTCGACGAGTTCTACACCCGCAAGACGCGCCTCGAGGCGGAGCGCGACGGCGCCGATGCGCTGGTGTTTCCGCAAGTGTTGCTGTCGCGCCAGAATGATCCTGAAGTGGCGCGATTGATGCAAAGCGAACGGCGGCATTTCGAACTGCGCCGCCAAGCCAGGACCGGCAAAAAAGCGCAGCTCAATGAACGCGTGATGCAGCTGAATGAGGAAATTCGCGGCCTGACTTCGCAGGCCAGCGCCAAAGTCCGCGAGGTCGAGCTGATACACTCCGAGCTCGACGGCGTTCAGCAACTCTGGGACAAGAACCTGGTCTCGATCTCTCGCCTCAAGACACTGGAACGTGATGCGACGCGTGTGCAGGGCGAACATGGCGCGCTGATCGCCTCGATCGCCCAGGCGAAGGGCAAGATCACCGAAACCGAACTGCAGATGCTGCAAATCGATCAGGACCTTCGCACCGAGGTGGCCCGCGAACTCGCGGAGATGAACGCCAAGATCGCCGAATATGAGGAACGCAAGGTCGCTGCCGAGGATCAGCTTAAGCGCATCGACATCCTGGCGCCGCAGGATGGCGTCGTGCACCAGCTCAGCGTGCATACCGTCGGCGGCGTCGTCTCGCCGGGCGAGCCGATCATGCTGGTGGTGCCGCGCGCGGACAAGCTGGTCCTCGAAGCGCGCGTGTCACCGCAGGAAATCGATCAGGTGCATGTCGGGCAGCGCGCGGTGGTCCGCTTCCCGGGCTTTAGCCAGCAGACCACGCCGGAACTTAACGGCCATGTCAGCCTGGTCGGGGCCGATCTGACCGAAAACACTAAGCAGAACGTGAGCTACTACGTGGTGCGCGTGGCCATCGCCGAGGAGGAGATCGCGCGCCTTGGCGAAATCCGTCTGGTGCCGGGCATGCCCGCCGAAGTGTTCATCCAGACGACGCCGCGGACGGTGCTGTCGTTCTTCACCAAGCCGCTGTGGGACCAGATCAGCAAGTCGTTCCGCGAGAAGTCCTAGCGCCCACGCCGCTGACTTTTTGGCTGGCCGCGTCGCGGCCAGAAATCCGTTTACCCGGACGGTGGCCAACGACACCACGATGGACGCGTCCAGCCTGTTCAGCGTCGTGGACTCGGATGGTGATGCCATCGTCAAGTATCGGGTCTGGGACGACGATCGCGCTTAGCCGGCGCCACGCCGTGCGCTTGCAGCGGAGCTTCTGGCACCAGACGCTCACCGCAGACTTAGAGGTGTCCGCCGACCCTTCGCCGCCAGCGATCCGGATGGCGACGCCGTCACCCGTAATCAGCTGTGGGATTCCACGACGAACTTCGAGATCAACGGTGCCGTGCAGGCTGCCGGCGACGTGATAGAGGTGCTTGCGAGCGAGCTCGATCAGGTGACATTCGTTGCAGGCTCCGAGGTGGGGGCGAGCGACCATGTCTCCGTGCGTGCCTTCGACGGCCGGCAGTGGAGTGATTGGACCGGGCTTTGGATCACGCAATTCTAGAGCACGTTCGTCGTTTTCCGATTCGAGTGGGATTCCCAAATCAGGCGAACAGTGCGAGTCCTCTGTCGTGAGAGCGATGGAGGCGGCACATGGCCCGAGCTTACAGTCAGGATCTGCGTGACCGTGTGATCGATGCGGCCTTGGCGGGAGCCCCGGCGCGGCAGGCGGCAGCGCGTTTCGGGATTGGTGATGCGACGGCCATCGTCTGGGTGCGCCGGGCGCGCCAAAGCGGTGAACGGACCGCACGCAAGCAGGGACAGCCGCGGCGCTGCAAGCTTGATCCGCATCGCGATTACATTCTCGGCTTGATCACGGCGACCGCGGACCTGACGATCAGTGAACTACTGGCGCGGCTTCTCGCTGAACGCGGCGTGCGCGCCGCCCGGACCGCCCACGCCACGGAGCGGGATCGTCCGGACGTCGTAAAGCGGCGCGAGGCCTGGTTCGACAGTCAGCCCGATCTCGATCCCGAACGGCTGGTGTTCATCGACGAGACGTGGGCCTCCACCAACATGGCGCGGCTGCGCGGGCGCGCCCCGAGGGGCGAACGACTGCGCGCCGGCATCCCGCATGGCCATTGGCGGACGACCACCTTCGTCGCCGGGCTTCGCCTGACCGGGATGGTGGCGCCGATGGTCCTCGACGGGCCGATCAACGGCCACGCTTTCCAGGCCTATGTCGATCAGGTTCTCGTTCCCGAACTCAGGCCCGGCGACATCGTGATCATGGACAACCTTGGCAGCCACAAGGGACGCGCCGTGCGCGCCGCCATTGAGGCGGTCGGAAGCCATGCTCCTCTACCTGCCGCCCTACAGCCCCGATTTCAATCCGATCGAGAATGCGTTTTCCAAGCTCAAGGCACTGCTGCGAAAGGCCGCCGAGCGCACAGTCGATGCCGTGTGGGACACCATCGGCGCCCTGATCCCGGCCTTCACCGCGACCGAGTGCGCCAACTTCTTTGCCGCAGCTGGATATGAACCGGATTAATGCGAATCCGCTCTAATAGCGTGATTGAGCGCTTGGTGCTCCTTTGCGTGACGCGGCAGCGGCATGGGGCTGGCCGTAAACCCCTGCAAATACATCAAAACCTCGCTTTGTCTTGACGGCCCGCCGCGACGGCAATAGAAACCCGCATCACCTGCGGCCCGGCAACGGACTTCCGCAGGTGAGCGTAATCCCAAAAAGGATCGCTTCGCCGGTCCCATCCTTAAAGATGGGGCGGCGAAATCCTATGTGAAAACAGCAATGGCGAAGGTCAGCCCGTTCAAATTTCTGCAAGAGGTGCGCTCCGAAGTCGACAAGGTCACTTGGCCGACCCGGCGCGAGACCATGATCACCACCATCATGGTGTTCATCATGGTGGCGCTGTCCTCGATCCTGTTCTTGGTGGCGGATCAGATCATCCGCGTCGCCATCACCTTCGTCCTTGGCATTGCCGGATAACAAACCCATGCCCAAGCGCTGGTACATTGTTCACGCCTACTCGAACTTCGAGAACAAGGTCGCGGATTCGATCCGCGAGCAGGCCAAGCAGCGCGGCCTTGCCGAACTGTTCGACGAGATCATGGTTCCGAAGGAAAAGGTCGTCGAGGTGCGTCGCGGCCGCAAGGTCGACGCCGAGCGCAAGTTCTTCCCCGGCTATGTGCTGGTGAAGATGGACCTGACCGACGAAGCCTATCATCTCATCAAGAACACGCCGAAGGTGACTGGCTTTCTCGGCACCGACAAGAAGCCGATGCCGATCTCGGAGACCGAGGCGCAGCGCATTCTCCAGCAGGTGCAGGAGGGCGTCGATCGCCCGAAACCGTCAATCACCTTCGATGTCGGCGAGCAGGTGCGCGTCTCCGACGGACCGTTCGCCTCGTTCAACGGCACCGTCGAGGAGGTCGACGAGGGCCGCTCGCGCGTCAAGGTCGCGGTGTCGATCTTCGGCCGCGCGACCCCGGTCGAGTTGGAATTCGGACAGGTCGAGAAGATCTAGCTGCTCGTCGCCGCCGGACCTGTCCCGGTGATGGCGACAAAGTCGTGGAAGGTGAGGCGGCGGCCAACCGCCAACATCCGCACCACGGACTCTAACCCGGCCAGGCATGGCCACAGCGTTAGGAGAAGTGAGACATGGCAAAGAAAGTCACCGGATACCTGAAATTGCAGGTGCCGGCCGGCAGCGCGAACCCTGCGCCGCCGATCGGGCCCGCACTCGGTCAGCGCGGCCTCAACATCATGGAGTTCTGTAAGGCGTTCAACGCCCAGACCCAGAAGATGGAAAAGGGCATGCCGGTGCCCGTCACCATCACCATCTACGGCGACCGCTCGTTCACCTTCGAAATGCGCACCGCGCCGATGTCGTACTTCCTCAAGAAGGCGGCGAAGCTGGAAAGCGGCTCGAAGACGCCGGGCCGCGACACCGCCGGCTCGGTGACCAAGGCACAAGTCAAAGAAATCGCGGAAGCGAAGATGAAAGACCTGAACTGCAACACCATCGAAGCGGCGATGAAGATGGTCGAGGGCTCGGCGCGCTCGATGGGCCTGCAGGTGAAGGGGTAACGGTCATGGCAAAGCTCGGAAAACGCACGGTCAAGATCCGTGAGGGCGTCGATCCCGCCAAGGCCTACGCGCTCGAGGAAGCGGTCAAAATGGTCAAGGAGCGCGCCAAGGCGAAGTTCGACGAGACCGTCGAGATCGCGATGAACCTCGGCGTCGATCCCAAACACGCCGACCAGATGGTGCGCGGCGTCGTCACGCTGCCGAACGGCACGGGTCGCTCAGTGCGGGTCGGCGTGTTCGCGCGCGGAGCGAAAGCCGACGAGGCCAAGGCCGCGGGCGCCGACGTGGTCGGCGCGGAGGACCTGGTCGAGAAGGTCAACGGCGGCAACATTGATTTCGACCGCTGCATCGCGACGCCCGACATGATGGGCCTGGTTGGCCGGCTCGGCAAAGTGCTGGGACCGCGCGGCATGATGCCCAATCCACGCGTCGGCACCGTGACGATGGATGTCGCCAACGCGGTGAAGGGTGCCAAGGGTGGCTCGGTCGAGTTCCGGGTCGAGAAGGCGGGAATCGTGCAGGCCGGCGTCGGCAAGGCGTCGTTCTCGGCTGAGAAACTGACCGAGAACATCCGCGCCTTCGTCGATGCGGTGAACAAGGCCAAGCCGGCCGGCGCCAAGGGCCACTACATCAACCGCGTGTCGATCTCTTCGTCTATGGGTCCGGGGTTCAAGCTCGACATCGCGACGCTCGGCACCGCCGCTGCGCCGCAAAAATAACGCAACGCGTCCACATCGCCGTGGATGTCTTGCTCTGATCGTGCACGCGCTGCACGTGCCGCATGTATTCCGGGTGCCGCCAAAACGGCGCCCGGGATTTTTTTGCTTCACTGTCACTTGATGCCGGCGTCGCGGATGATCTTGGAAAGCCGCGAGGTGTCCGCCGCGATCATCTTGCTGAAGTCCTCCGGCGAGGTCAGCAGCAGGTCGGTTGCCTGCGGCGCCACGATGCGGTGGATGTCCGGCCCGTTCGCCGCCTTGATGAACTCCCCGTTGAGCCGCTTGACGATTGCCGCCGATGTGCCGGCCGGCGCCACCATGCCGTGCCACATGTCCATGTCGAGGCCGGGAAAGCCGGCCTCCGCCACGGTCGGGATTTCGGGCACCGCGCCGACGCGCTTCTTGCCGCCGATCGCAACGATGCGAACCTTGCCGGCCTTGGCCTGTTCGCCGATCGAAATGTAGGACGTGAACAGGAAGTCGATGCGGCCAGCCATGATCTCGGTGACGGCAGGCGCGGCGCCTCGGAACGGCACGTGCACCATCGGCGCGCCGACCCGCGCCTTGAACATCTCGCCGATGATCTGCCCGCCGGAGCCCACGCCCTGCGATCCGAAGGAGAGGCCGCCCGGTTTGGTCTTCGCGAGCGCCGCGAGGTCGGCGACGGTCTTCACTGGGCTGTCCGGCGGCACCACCAGGATGTGCGGGAACGAGATGATCGGCGTGATCGGCTCGAAATCCTTGACCGGATCGATGCGGGCCTCCGGCGTCAGGATCGGATTGACCGACATGACGCCCATGTTGGTGAGGAACAAGGTGTAGCCGTCGGGCGCGGCCTGCTTGGTCGCCACTGCCGCAACGTTGCCGCCGCCGCCGGGCCGGTTGTCGATCACGATCGGCTGCTTGAGTGCGTCCGCGACCTTCTGCGCGATTGGGCGGATCACCGTGTCGGCGCTGCCGCCGGGCGGGAAGGGGACCAGCAGCGTGATCGGGCGCGATGGATAGCTGTCGGCCTGGGCCAGCGCGGCGGCTGGGCAAAGGATGAGCGACAGCGCCAGCCAGCAGGCGCGCATGGTGGTTTCCTCCCGAAGCGATTGACCGGAGTGTGACGGGTATGGGGCAGGGTTGTCGAGCGGCCTAGGTCCGAGCGGTGCCGCGACATTCCGACCGCTCGTTTCGAACGTCTATGGAGCCCTGATGTTGGCGGCCTTGATCACCGGCCACCACTTGTCGATTTCCGCCTTGTGGAAGGCGCGCAGCCCCTCCGGCGTCTGCTGATCGCGCGACGGCAGGTCCTGGCCAAGCTTGGCGAAGCGCTCGCGCACCGCGGGATCGTCCAAGGCCTCCACCACCGAGGAATTGAGCTTGGCGATGATCTGGCTAGGGGTGTGCTTGGGAACCCACAACCCAAACCACAGCGCCATGTTGAAACCGGAAATTCCCGCCTCGTCGATGGTGGGAATCTCGGGCGCCGCTGACCAGCGGGTTTTGCCCAACATGGCCAGCGTCTTGATCTGGCCGCTGCGCATATAAGGCAACGTCACCGATGCCTCGCCACCGATCCGCAGGTCGATCTGCCCGGAAATCAGATCCTGCGTTGCCGGCGCGCCGCCGCGGTAGGGCACCAACTGCATGCGGGTGCCCGTCACCTCTTGGAAATAGAGACTGCTGATATGCGACGGGCTGCCAGAACCGACCGTGCCGGCGGTTGCCTTGTCCGGGTTGGCCTTCAGCCACGCGATCAGCTCCCGCAGATTACCCGCCGGCACTTTGCCATGCGCGGCAATCGACAGAGGGGCGATCGGCAGCAGCGACACCGGCTCCATGTCGGCAAGGACATCGAAATGAATCGGGTAGATCGCCGGGCCGCCCACGTGACTCGTCCAATTGCCGATGCAGACCGTGTAACCGTCGGGCACCGAGCGCGCGACACGGGCGAGAGCGATGCTGCCGCCCGCGCCGCCAATGCTTTCGATGATGAGCGGCTGGCCGAGCGAAGTGCGCATGCGCTCGCTCATGATGCGTGCCAGCGTGTCCGCTGGGCCGCCCGCCGGGAACGGCACGATCAAGGTAATGGGGCGCGACGGATAATTGTCGGCTTGTGCGTTCGCAGCGCCAGGGAGAGGCAGCAGCGCGAGCAGCGCGCCGCCCCATGCTGAAAGCAAGCGATGGGGGCCCATGGTGCCCTCCCGGTTGTTGTCGCGAGCCGAGCCGCCCCGACGGCGGATTAACGCGCCCAAACGCCGCGCTATTGCACCTTGATGCCGGCGTCGCGCACGACCTTGCCGAGACGATCGACGTCGGACGCAATCAGTTTGGTCATTGCCTCGGGCGTGGTGGTGTACATCTCCACGGCCTGTTCCGCGACTTTGCGCACGACGTCTGGTGCATGCGCTGCCTTGATGAACTCCTCGTTGAGCTTGCGCACAATCGCCGGCGGCGTACCCAGCGGCGCCACGATGCCCTGCCAGACTTCAAGTTCGGTGCCGGGGTAGCCCGCCTCGGCCATGGTCGGCACGTCCGGCAGCGCCGGGGAGCGCTTGGTTGACGTCCAGCCAAGGACCCTAAGCTTGCCCGCCTGCACTTGGCCGATCGCCGACACGTAGGAGCTGAACAGCAGGTCGACATTGCCAGCCGCAAGATCGACCACCGCAGGGCCCGCGCCGCGGTAGGGCACGTGCACAAGCGGTGCGCCGGAGTTGAGCCTCAGCATCTCGCCCAGGATGTGGCCGCCCGAGCCGACGCCCTGCGACGCATAGTTGAGGCCGGTGGGCTTGGACTTGGCGAGCGCCACCAGATCCTTGGCGTTGCGCGCGGGCGATCCGGCCGGCACCACCAGCACGCTCGGAAACGCAAACAACGGCGTGACGGGCTGGAAATCTTTAACCGGATCGAAGCGGATATCCGCTGTCATCGCCGGCATGATGGCGAACAGGCCATTGTTGGCGAGGAACAGCGTGTAGCCATCGGGCGTCGCCTGCTTGAAGGCAAGCGCCGCCGGCACGCCACCGCCGCCACCGCTGTTCTGGATTACGACGTTGGCCTTCAGGTTGTCGGCGAACTTCTGCGCGACCAGGCGCGTCACCACGTCGGACGAGCCGCCCGGCGGAAATGGCACCACGATGGTAATTGGGCGCGACGGGAAGCTGTCGGTCTGTGCCACGGCCATGGCCGGCGCGACGACGAGCGACAGCGCAAGCAAGCACGCGCGCATAGTGGTTCTCTCCCTTTTGCGGGAGTGTGCGGGGAAGCGGTAGGGTTGTCGAGCGGCTAGAGTTGCCGGGACATGCGCTAGAACAGCGCGTACCGTTCTTTGGCGCGCTCCCTCGCCTTTCTTGCCTCTTCTTCGCGGTCGCGCGGCGGGCTGTTGGTCTTGAGCGAACGCAAAAGCCGGTCGGCGGTTCGGGATACCTCGTTGACGGCCCGGTTGAATGCCGCCTCGTTCGCCTTCGATGGGGCGGTGAATCCACTCAGCTTGCGCACGAATTGGAGGGCAGACGCCCGGATTTCGTCATCCGTCGCGGGCGGCTCGAAATTGAACAGCGTACGAATGTTGCGGCACATCGTTCGCTCCAAGGGACTATGGACGCGGAGGTTTGCAGATATAGGGAGGACGTCTTGCGGCGTAAAGCGACCCGACGCGTGGAGTGAGCGGCGTCGCAAACCGCGGCAACAAAAAAATCCCCGCCGGAGCGGGGAAGTTGAAACACGGATTTCGCTAATCGGTCTCGTACTGGTTGAATGGACGGCCGCCTTGCTGCTCGCTTCGTTGGCCGCCTTGCTGCCCGCTCGGTCCGGGCTTTTGGGTTTGCTGGCGAGATGGCTGGTGCTGTCCGCCTTGCTGTTGCTGACCACCTTGAGACGCGCCGCCCTGCTGGTGCTGCTGAGTGCGCTTCATTTCCTCTTTCTTTTGCCGGTTCATGCGGTTCTCCTTTCTACTGTAAGAAAACTCGGCAAGACCCGGCGAGGTTCCGCGTAATCGGGGCTTGCGCGCGTGAGACGGAATTCCTTCATGAACACAGCAATGCCAGCGTTCAGCACACAAACTGTCACAATCGTGGTTGAAGGCGATCGCGTCTCCGGCCTGCTCGATGCGCCAGTGCAGCCGCGGGTCTGCTATGTGCTGGCGCACGGCGCGGGTGCCGGCATGGCGCATCCCTTCATGGCGGCCGTCGCGGCCGGCTTGGCGCAGCGCCGGATTGCGACGTTGCGCTACCAGTTCCTCTACATGGAGCGCGGCAGCAAGCGGCCGGACCCGCCAAAGCTTGCGCACGCGGCGGTGCGCGCCGCGGTGGCCGAGGCGGCGAATCGCTTCCCGAAGCTGCCGCTGATCGCTGGCGGCAAGTCGTTCGGCGGCCGCATGACGTCGCAGGCCCAGGCGATCGAACCGCTGCCGAATGTTCGTGGCCTGGCGTTCCTCGGCTTTCCGCTGCATCCGGCAGGGCAGCCGTCGCGCGAGCGCGGCAAGCATCTCTCCGATGTGCAGGTGCCGATGCTGTTCTTACAGGGAACGCGCGACACGCTCGCCATGCTCGACCAGATCGAACCGCTGTGCAAAGCGCTCGGCAAACGAGCGACGCTCAAGCTGTTTGCCGACGCCGATCATTCGTTCCACGTGCCCGCACGCAGCGGCCGCAAGGATGCGGAAGTCATGAGCGAGATGCTGGACACGTTCGCGGCGTGGATCGACGAAACAATCGTAGGCCGCTGAGGGCTCCAGCTGATGCTGCAAAATGGTTGGGCCGCCTCTGCGTGGCCAGTGGCAGGCTCTGTTGCTGCCGGCTTGCAGCGGGTGTCATATTGCGTGCCAGCTCAAACCATATTGCGAACGCGGCACTGAACGGACGGACGCATGAAACTGAGCACTGATCGCATCCTGACGACGCACGTCGGCAGCCTGCCGCGTCCCGACGACCTGTTTGAACTGATGCTGGCCAGGATGGACGGCAAGCCCGTCGACGAGAAAGCCTACGCCGAGCGAGTACGCAAAGCGGTCCACGACACGGTGCGCGAACAGGTCGCCGCCGGCCTCGATGTCGTCAACGACGGCGAAATGGGCAAGCCGAGCTTTATCACCTACGCGGCCGCGCGCTTGGCCGGTTTGGAAAAGCGCGAGGGCAATCGGCCCAGCCCGTTCGCGAACACCCGCGAGACCCGGGACTTCCCGGACTACTACCAGTCGGCGATGGCAGAGCAGGTCAGTGCGCGGCGCCGCCGCGCGCTGATGGTCTGCGCTGGCCCGATCAAGTACAAGGGCCACGAACAGCTCAAGTCCGATCTCGATGGGCTCAAGACAGCGCTCGCCGGATCGGGCGCCACGGAAGCGTTCGTTCCCGCCATTGCGCCGTCGAACATCGAGACCACGACGCCCAACGAGCACTACAAGAGCGCGGAGGAGTATGTCTTCGCGATCGCTGAGGCGATGCGCGAGGAATACAAGGCGATCGTCGACGCTGGCTTCCTGCTGCAGATCGACGACCCGTTTCTGGTCACCTATTACATCATGCGGCCGGAGCTGAGCATCGCGGAGTGCCGCAAATGGGCCGAGGTGCGCGTCGAGGCGCTCAACGCGGCGCTCAAGGGCATCCCGGCCAACCGCGTGCGCTTCCACACCTGCTACAGCATCAACATGGGGCCGCGCGTCCACGACATGCAGCTCAAGGACATCGTCGACATCATCCTCAAGGTGAACGCCGGCGCTTACACGTTCGAGGCCGCGAACCCGCGCCATGAGCACGAGTGGGAGGAATGGAAGCGTGCCAAGATCGCCGACGACAAGGTGTTGATCCCGGGCGTCATCACGCAGTCAACTGTGCTGGTCGAGCATCCCGAGCTGGTGGCGCAGCGGCTCGTCCGGTTTGCCGACGTGGTTGGCCGTGAGCGCGTGATTGCCGGCGCCGATTGTGGCTTTGCCTCGTTCGCCGGATCGAACGAGGTGCACCCGTCGATCGTCTGGGCGAAGTTCAAGTCGCTGGTCGAGGGCTCGCGGCTCGCCAGCAGGCAGCTCTGGGGGCGGTAGGCGTTCTCTCACCCCTCATGGTGAGGAGCGCTGCGCAGCAGCGCGTCTCGAACCATGAGGTCATGAGACTAAGCATGGCCGCCCTCGACCCTTCGAGACGCGGCCTTCGGCCGCTCCTCAGGGTGAGGGCGGAGAGGGAGAGTGGATCAACCCTACGCCGCCGGCTGCTCCGCTCGCACGTCGATCACCGTGGTTCGCCGCATATCGCGCACATGGGTCGCCGAAGCGAACGGCGTCGCGCGATGGAGCGTGCAGCGGTTGTCCCAGATGACGAGGTCGCCGCGCCGCCATCGGTGCGAATAGACAAGGCGCGGCTGGGTCGCGAATTCGAGAAGTTCCCGTAGCAGCGCGCGGCCTTCATCGACCGGCCAGCCCATGATGTGGGACGCGTGCGAGGCGATATAGAGCGCTTTCCTCCCCGAGCCGGGATGGCGCCGCACCACAGGGTGATGTGCCGGCGGGCGTGCCTTGCGCTCCTCCTCGGTCGGCGTGTAGCCGCCGAGCTGCGCGCGCGAGTGCCAGATCGAGTGCTCGGCGATCAGCCCGTCGAGCTTTGTCTTCATCGCGTCGGGCAGGGCGTCGTAGGCGGCGCGGGTGTCGGCGAACTGGGTGTCGGCGCCGTCCGGAGGAATGGTCCGCGCGTGCAGCAGCGACCAGGTCGCGGACTTCTGCCGGAACGAGGAGTCGGTGTGCCAGAGTTGATTGCCGTCGCGGTAGGCGCGGCGCTGGTCGTCGAGATCCAGGATATTGCCGTTCTCGTCGAGATTGGAGACGTCGAAGATTTCCCTGTGCTGGATGCGGGCATTCATCGCCGCGGTGCCGTGCTTGCCCCGCACCGGCGGCGCCACTTCAAGCGGGCCATAGAGTCCCGAGAAGGCGACCTGCTTCTCATCGTCGATCGGCTGGGCGGGTAACACCACCACCGCGAATTGGTCCATCGCGGTCGCGATCTCCTGCTGGGTCGCGGCGTCGATCGGGCCTGACAGGTCGGCGCCGGTGACTTCGGCGGCAAACAACGGTTGCAGCGGCCGCATCGTCAGCGTCATCGCTTCCTCCCAAGTCCCATCACGCTGCCGAGCGGCGGCCCCACAGCTCCGCGCTCGCGATCCGCGCGCCTTCCGCAAGCGAACGCAGCTTGGCCCACATGATGCTCTCGTGCACGCGCTTGGCAAACGGGCTCTGCGCGAAGCCGCAGTCGGTGCCGGCGAGCACGTTCTCGCGGCCGACGACCTTGGCGAGCCGCACCAGGCGCTGCGCCACCAGCTCCGGATGCTCGACGATGTTGGTGGCGTGGCTGATGACGCCGGGGATGAGCTTCTTGCCGGGCGGCAGCTTGACCGACTGCCAGACGGTCCATTCGTGCTCGTGGCGCGGGTTGGCCTGCTCGACGCTGTAATGGCCGACGTTGACCTGCAGCAGCAGGTCGACGATGTCCTTGAGCGGCACGTCGAAGGCGTGCGGCCCGTTCCAGCTGCCCCAGCAGATATGATAGCGCGAGCGCTCCGGCGGAATGCCGCGCAGCGCGCGGTTGAGCGTGTCGATGCGAAGCTGTGCCCAGGCGCGGTACTGCGCGTTGCTCATCGGCGGCACCATCTTCTCGTGCATATAGGGCAGGAAGGCGTCGTCGATCTGCACATAGAGACCGGCGTCGACGATCGCCTGGTACTCCTGGTGCAAGCAGTCGGCGAGCGCGAGGAACAGGCTCTGCTCGTCGGGATAGTGCTCGTTCTTGGCGCCGGGCAGCGCACTCGCCGGCGCCACCACGGGCAAGAACGCGCCGTTCGCCCCGGCCTTGGCGGCCGCGGCTTTGAGGTTGGCGATGTCGCGCTTCACCTGCGCGTCGGAATAGGTGAGCGGCCCGTTGACGACGAACCGCTTGCCGAGCCGGGCGCCGAGCCCGGACACGCGATCGTACTCGGCGTAGAACTCGGGAAACGCCACACGGTCCTGGCCGCCGCCGGCGGAAGACAGTGGGTCCTTCATCTCTTCATCGGTGGCGGCGCGGGTGGTGAGCCCGCTGAGGCGATCGTGGAAGTAAAAGGCCCAGTTGCGGCCCTTGCTAAACTCGCCGTCGCTGACGATGTCGACACCGGCCTCGACCTGCTGGCGCACGATCTCGTCGATCGCCTCCTTGAGGCACGCCTCGTAGGCGGCCTTGTCATAGGGCTGGCCGGCCTCGATGAGCTTGAGGAAATCGACCAGCTTGGGCGGCCGGATCAGGCTGCCGACGTGGGTTGCCAGGATGCGATTTTCGGTGCTTGCCATTGCGTTTCCTCCGATGCCGAATTTGCCGAAAGCTTACTCTGTCCGGGCCTGGTCTCACCAAATCCACCCGCCACAAGCCACTTGGCAAAGCCTTGGCGGCGCGCTAGATAGACACCACGGGCGTGCCGGCCCAATTGTCGGCGCGCCTTTGCGCGCTTCTCGAAATCACAGGTGACCAGGAACCTTTTCCTTTTGAATATCCTGCGGGGTCTTCGGAAGGAACGGGGAAGGTCGCGATGAAATCGATGGTGTGCGTCCTGTCCAAGACTGCAGGCGCCTGGAATACCCCACGCTTCGGGAGTTCCGGCTTAATCCGCAAAGCCTGCACAGACGGGTAAGGCCGATTTTCGGGTCCGAGTGATAGGACCCAGGACCGGTTCGAACCTTTGGGACCTGGAGCGGCGAAGCCGCGTCAGGGGGCAGGGCAGTGAGCGTCGTCCCTGTTCCCGCGTTGCGCGAGCTTGGACGGCAGGTCGCAACCGGCGGCGAATGCTCCCAGGCACCCTTGCGGTCCTGACGGGCGTCGGCGCCAAACCGGAGAGAGCTCGCAGTGGACCGAGCGGAAAAAGCAGAGATGGTGACGGAGCTGAACGGGGTCTTCAAGACCGCGAACACCGTTGTCGTCGCTCACTACGCCGGCCTTTCGGTGGCCCAGATGCAGAACCTGCGGAAGCAGGCGCGGCAGGCTGGTGCCAGCGTGAAGGTGGCAAAAAACCGCCTCGCCAAGATCGCTCTTGAAGGCACGGATGCAGCCCCCATCGGCGCCCTTCTGAAGGGACCGACCGTGATCGCCTATTCCAACGATCCGGTGGCCGCATCCAAGGTCTCCACCGACTTCGCCAAGGCGAACGAGAAGTTCGTGATCCTTGGCGGCGTGATGGGCAAGACCGCGCTCGATCCCAACGGCGTCAAGGCGCTCGCGTCCTTGCCGTCGCTCGACGAGCTTCGGGCCAAGATCGTCGGCTTGATCCAAGCGCCGGCGACCAAGATCGCACAGGTGATCAACGCCCCCGCGGCGAAGGTTGCCCGCGTCGTGCAGGCCTATGCCAACAAGAGCTGAGTGAGGCTCCGATCAAACTCGACTGGTTCGAACCGAAATAAAGGAACATGATCAATGGCTGAGTTGTCGAAAATCGTAGACGAGCTGTCGAAGCTCACGGTCCTTGAGGCCGCCGAGCTTGCCAAGCTGCTCGAAGAGAAGTGGGGCGTTTCTGCTGCTGCTGCTGTTGCTGTTGCAGCTGCCCCGGGAGCCGGCGGTGCCGCCGCTCCGGCCGAAGAGAAGACCGAGTTCACGGTCGTCCTGGCGGCGGTCGGCGACAAGAAGATCGAGGTCATCAAGGAGGTGCGTGCGCTCACGGGCCTCGGGCTGAAGGAAGCCAAGGACCTGGTCGAGGGCGCGCCGAAGCCGGTCAAGGAAGGCGTAAACAAGGAAGAGGCCGACAAGGTGAAGGCCACCCTTGAGAAGGTCGGCGCCAAGGTTGAACTGAAGTAAGCACAGCTTATTTCAGGGAAAAGCAGCGATCCCCGGGCGTTTGACGCCCGGGGACCAAGAACAAAGAGCGTGGATGGCTGGGATAAACCCCACCTCCACGCGTTGACAGTGGTAAGGCAGCGGTTCAGCACAGGCCGAATCGTTTAAATTCGAGGGCTCGAACGCCTGTCCAGATGGTCGCGATGATGGCGGCCTTCCGGAGAGTCGTCCCGGTGCCCGGCCGGTAGACAGCGAAAGAGAGATCGATGGCGCAGACGTTCACGGGTCGCAAGCGCGTTAGGAAGTTTTTCGGAAAAATCGAGGAAGTCGCGGAGATGCCGAACCTCATTGAGGTTCAGAAGGCATCTTACGACCAATTCCTGCTGGTGAAGGAGCCGGCGGGCGGCCGGCCCGACGAGGGCTTGCAGGCGGTCTTCAAGTCGGTCTTCCCCATCAAGGATTTTTCCAACACGTCGCAGCTCGACTTCGTCGGTTACGAGTTCGATCCGCCGAAGTACGACGTTGACGAGTGCCGTCAGCGCGGCATGACCTACGCGGCTCCGCTCAAGGTCAAGCTGCGGCTAATCGTGTTCGACGTCGACGAGGAGACCGGCGCGCGTTCGGTCAAGGACATCAAGGAGCAGGATGTCTACATGGGCGACATCCCGCTCATGACCAACAACGGCACGTTTATCGTCAACGGCACAGAGCGCGTCATCGTCTCGCAGATGCACCGCTCGCCTGGCGTTTTCTTCGATCACGACAAGGGCAAGACGCACTCCTCGGGTAAGCTCCTGTTCGCCGCCCGCATCATCCCATACCGCGGTTCCTGGCTCGACATCGAATTCGATGCCAAGGACATCGTGCACGCACGCATCGATCGCCGCCGCAAGATCCCGGTGACGTCACTCTTGTTCGCGCTCGGCATGGACGGCGAGACGGTGCTCAACACCTTCTACAAGCAGGTGCCGTACAAGCGGCAGAAGGACGGCTGGCGCGTGCCGTTCGATGCCAATCGGCTCAAGGGTTACAAGGCGATCAATGATCTGGTCGATGCCGACAGCGGCCGCGTCGTCGTCGAGGCTGGCCACAAGATCACCGTGCGTCAGGCCCGCCAGCTCCAGGAGAAGGGGCTCAAGGCGCTGCGCATGACCGACGATGAGTTGATCGGTCACTATATCGCCGAGGACCTCGTCAACACCAAGACCGGTGAGATCTACGCCGAGGCCGGCGACGAGATCACCGAGAAGTCGCTGAAGGCGCTCGATCGAGGAGGGCTACAAGGAAATCCCGATCCTCGACATCGATCACGTCAACGTCGGCGCGTACATTCGCAACACGTTTGCCGTCGACAAGAACATGACGCGCGAGGATGCGCTGTTCGACATCTATCGTGTCATGCGTCCCGGTGAGCCGCCGACGCTCGACACTGCGCAGTCGATGTTCCAGTCGCTGTTCTTCGACAGCGAGCGCTACGATCTGTCCGCGGTCGGCCGCGTCAAGATGAACATGCGGCTCGATCTCGATGCCGCCGACACCGTGCGCGTGCTCCGCAAGGAAGACATCGTTGCGGTGATCCGTACACTGCTCGATCTGCGCGACGGCAAGGGCGAGATCGACGACATCGACCATCTCGGCAACCGCCGGGTGCGCTCGGTCGGCGAGTTGATGGAGAACCAGTATCGCATCGGCCTGCTGCGCATGGAGCGCGCTATCAAGGAGCGCATGTCGTCGGTCGATATCGACACCGTCATGCCGCAGGACCTTGATCAACGCGAAGCCCGCGGCGGCCGCGGTGCGCGAGTTCTTCGGCTCCTCGCAGCTCTCGCAGTTCATGGACCAGACCAATCCGCTGTCCGAGATCACGCACAAGCGGCGGCTTTCGGCGCTGGGCCCCGGCGGTCTCACCCGCGAGCGTGCCGGCTTCGAGGTGCGCGACGTGCATCCGACGCATTACGGCCGCATCTGCCCGATCGAGACGCCGGAAGGTCCGAACATTGGCCTGATCAACTCGCTCGCGACCTACGCGCGGGTAAACAAGTATGGCTTCGTCGAAACGCCGTACCGCAAGGTGAAGGACGGCAAGGTGACCGACGAAGTGGCGTATCTCTCCGCCATGGAGGAGGCTCGCTACACGGTCGCTCAGGCCAACGCGACGATCGATGCGCGCGGGCGCTTCGCCGAAGACCTCATCGTGTGCCGCCACGCCGGCGACGTGCTGATGGTGCCGCGCGAGAAGGTCGATTACATGGACGTGTCGCCGAAGCAGCTGGTTTCGGTGGCTGCGGCGCTCATTCCGTTCCTGGAGAACGATGACGCCAACCGCGCTCTGATGGGCTCCAACATGCAGCGTCAGGCGGTGCCGCTGGTCCGCGCCGAGGCGCCGTTCGTCGGCACCGGCATGGAAGGCGTGGTCGCGCGTGACTCGGGCGCGGCAATCGCCGCGCGTCGCACCGGCGTAATCGATCAGGTCGACGCCACCCGTATCGTTATCCGGGCCACCCAGGAAACCGATCCATCGAAGTCGGGCGTCGACATCTATCGGCTGATGAAGTTCCAGCGCTCGAACCAGAACACCTGCATCAACCAGCGGCCGCTGGTGAAGGTGGGCGATCACGTGCGCAAGGGCGACATCATCGCCGACGGTCCTTCGACCGAGCTCGGCGAGCTCGCGCTCGGGCGGAACGTGCTGGTCGCGTTCATGCCGTGGAACGGCTACAACTTCGAGGACTCGATCCTGCTCTCGGAGCGCATCGTCAAGGACGACGTCTTCACCTCCATTCACATCGAGGAATTCGAAGTGATGGCCCGCGACACCAAGCTGGGGCCTGAGGAAATCACCCGCGACATCCCGAACGTCTCGGAAGAGGCGCTGAAAAGCCTCGACGAGGCGGGCATCGTCTACATCGGTGCGGAGGTCCGCGCGGGCGACATTCTGTGCGGCAAGATCACGCCGAAGGGCGAAAGCCCGATGACGCCGGAAGAGAAGCTGCTGCGTGCGATCTTCGGCGAGAAGGCCTCGGACGTTCGCGACACCTCGCTGCGGGTGCCGCCCGGCGTGCAGGGTACCGTCGTCGAGGTGCGCGTGTTTAACCGCCACGGCGTGGACAAGGACGAGCGTGCACTTGCGATCGAGCGTGAGGAGATCGAGCGGCTCGCCAAGGACCGCGACGACGAGCAAGCGATCCTCGATCGCAACGTGTTCGGCCGATCTGTCCGAGATGCTCGAAGGCCGGCAGGGCATTGCCGGGCCGAAGGGGTTCAAAAAGGACTCCAAGATCACCAAGGCGGTGCTGGAGGAGTATCCGCGCGCGCAATGGTGGCAGTTCGCCTCACCGAACGACAAGCTGATGGCCGAGATCGAAGCGATCCGGAAGCAGTACGACGAGTAGCAAGAAGGGCCTCGAGCAACGCTTCCTCGACAAGGTCGAGAAGCTGCAGCGTGGCGACGAATTGCCGCCGGGCGTGATGAAGATGGTCAAGGTCTTCGTCGCGGTGAAGCGCAAGATCCAGCCCGGCGACAAGATGGCTGGCCGTCACGGCAACAAAGGCGTCGTGTCGAAGATCGTGCCGCTGGAGGACATGCCGTTCCTCGAGGACGGCACGCAAGTCGACATCGTGCTCAATCCGCTCGGCGTGCCAGCTCGGATGAACGTCGGCCAGATTCTGGAGACCCATCTCGGCTGGGCGTGCGCCGGTCTCGGGCTGCGCATTGGCCAGGCGGTCGACGCCTACTACGCCAAGAAGGACACGCGCCAACTCAAGGACACGCTTGAAGAAGGTCTACGGCGAAGACGACACCATCAAGTCGCTCGGCGAAGATGCGCTGGTCGAACTCGGCGAGAACCTTCGTCATGGCGTGCCGATCGCCACTCCGGTGTTCGACGGCGCCAAGGAATCCGACATCGAGACATGCTGGATCTTGCCGGCCTCGACCATTCCGGGCAGGTCACACGTGTTCGACGGCCGCACTGGCGAGCAGTTCGATCGCAAGGTGACGGTGGGCTACATCTACATGCTCAAGCTTCACCACCTCGTGGACGACAAGATCCACGCCCGTTCGATCGGCCCGTACTCGCTCGTCACCCAGCAGCCGCTGGGTGGCAAGGCGCAGTTCGGCGGCCAGCGATTCGGCGAAATGGAGGTGTGGGCACTCGAAGCCTACGGCGCCGCCTACACGCTTCAGGAGATGCTGACCGTGAAGTCGGATGACGTCGCCGGCCGCACCAAGGTCTATGAAGCGATTGTGCGTGGCGACGACACGTTCGAAGCGGGCATACCGGAAAGCTTCAACGTGCTGGTCAAGGAGATGCGCTCGCTCGGCCTCAACGTCGATCTGCACAACTCGCAGCAGGGCCGCACCGAAGGGACCGCCGAGGCGGCCGAATAAAAGCCGATTCTCCTCCCCCGCAGACGGGGGAGGAAGGAGAGAGCAAGAATTTTAACCGACCCGCGGAGCAGCGCTCCAACGGCGTCGAGGAGAAGACGATGAACCAAGAGATCATGAATCTTTTCAGCCCGACGGTGCCGGCGCAGGTCTTTGACCAGATCCGGATTTCGATCGCGAGTCCGGAAAAGATTCTGTCTTGGTCGTACGGCGAGATCAAAAAGCCGGAGACCATTAACTACCGAACCTTCAAGCCCGAGCGCGACGGTTTGTTCTGTGCGCGCATCTTCGGGCCGATCAAGGACTACGAGTGCTTGTGCGGCAAGTACAAGCGCATGAAGTACAAGGGCATCATCTGCGAGAAGTGCTCGGTGGAGGTGACGCTCAGCCGCGTACGGCGTGAGCGCATGGGCCACATCGAGCTCGCGGCGCCGGTGGCGCATATCTGGTTCCTGAAGTCGCTACCGTCGCGCATCGGGCTCTTGCTCGACATGACGCTCAAGGACCTCGAGCGGATTCTCTATTTCGAGTACTACGTCGTGCTGGAGCCAGGCCTCACCCCGTTGCAGGACCGTCAGCTACTGTCCGAGGAGGAGTACCTCAAGGCGCAGGAGGAGTATGGCCCGGATAGCTTCACGGCGCAGATCGGCGCGGAAGCGATCCGCGAGATGCTCAAGGCGCTCGACCTGGAGAAGATGGCGGCCGATCTTCGCGTCGAAATCGCCGAATCCAAGTCCGAGCTCAAGCCCAAGAAGCTCGCCAAGCGGCTCAAGCTGATCGAGGCGTTCGTGCAGTCCGGCAACAAGCCGGAGTGGATGATCCTGACGCAGGTGCCGGTCATTCCGCCGGATCTGCGTCCGCTCGTTCCGCTCGATGGCGGGCGCTTTGCCACGTCCGATCTCAACGACCTGTATCGCCGCGTCATCAACCGCAACAACCGCCTGAAGCGGTTGATCGAGCTGCGTGCGCCGGACATCATCATCCGCAACGAGAAGCGCATGCTTCAGGAAGCGGTGGACGCGCTGTTCGACAACGGCCGCCGCGGCCGTGTCATCACCGGCGCCAACAAGCGTCCGCTGAAGTCGCTCGCCGACATGCTGAAGGGCAAGCAGGGCCGCTTCAGGCAGAACCTGCTCGGCAAGCGCGTCGACTACTCGGGCCGCTCGGTTATCGTGGTCGGTCCCGAGCTCAAGCTGCACCAGTGCGGGCTGCCGAAGAAAATGGCGCTCGAGCTGTTCAAGCCGTTCATCTACTCGCGCCTCGACGCGAAGGGCCTGTCCACCACGGTGAAACAGGCAAAGAAGCTGGTCGAGAAGGAGAAGCCGGAGGTTTGGGACATCCTCGACGAGGTTATCCGTGAGCATCCGGTGCTGCTCAATCGCGCGCCGACGCTGCATCGTCTGGGCATCCAGGCGTTCGAGCCGGTGCTGATCGAAGGCAAGGCGATCCAGCTTCATCCGCTAGTCTGCGCCGCGTTCAACGCGGACTTCGACGGCGACCAGATGGCCGTGCACGTTCCGCTTTCGCTCGAGGCGCAGCTGGAAGCACGCGTCCTCATGATGTCGACCAACAACATCCTGCATCCAGCGAACGGCTCGCCGATCATCGTGCCGTCGCAGGACATCGTTCTCGGCCTCTATTATCTTACGATCATCCGCGAAGCCGGCGGCGACGCCAAGCTGAAGGTGTTCGGCGACATCGCCGAGATCGAACACGCCCTGCAGGAGCGCGTGATCGATGTCCACACCAAGATCGAGTACCGCTGGGAAGGCATTGGTGAAGACGGCAAGACGTTCCGCAAAAGGTACGACACCACGCCGGGCCGCGTGCTGCTCGGGCAGGTGCTGCCGCGCTCGTCAAAGGTGAGCTTTGACGCCGTCAACAGGCTCATGACGAAGCGCGAAATCTCCGGGATGATCGATCAGGTCTATCGGCACTGCGGTCAAAAGGAGACGGTGATCTTCTGCGACCGGATCATGGCGCTTGGTTTCTACCATGCCTTCAAGGCAGGCATCTCGTTCGGCAAGGACGACATGGTCGTGCCGCAGGCGAAGTGGAAGATCGTCGACAAGACACGCGAACTCGCCAAAGAGTTCGAGCAACAGTACAACGACGGCCTGATCACCCAAGGCGAGAAGTACAATAAGGTGGTCGATGCTTGGTCGAAGTCCACCGACCAGATCGCCGACGAGATGATGAAGGAAATCTCGGCGGTGAAGAAGGGCGAGAACGCGCGCGACGCGCAGGTCAACTCGATCTACATGATGGCGCACTCCGGTGCGCGCGGCTCGCCCGCGCAGATGCGCCAGCTCGCCGGCATGCGCGGCCTGATGGCGAAGCCGTCGGGCGAGATCATCGAGACGCCTATCATTTCCAACTTCAAGGAAGGGCTCTCGGTGCTCGAGTACTTCAACTCGACCCATGGCGCCCGCAAGGGTCTTGCCGACACCGCGCTCAAGACCGCTAACTCCGGCTATCTGACGCGACGGCTGGTCGACGTGGCACAAGACTGCATCATCACGCAGTCGGATTGCGGCACCAAGGCCGGCATCAAGGTTCGTGCCATCATCGACGCCGGCACCGTGGTCGCCTCACTGGCAAGCCGCATCCTCGGCCGTACCATCGCCGACGACGTCAAGGATGCATCGAGCGGCAAGATCCTGGTGAAGCGCGGCACGCTGCTCGGCGAGCCCGAGGTCGAGATGGTGGTCAACTCCGGTATTCAGGAGTTGCGCATCCGCTCGGCACTGACCTGTGAATTGACCAACGGCATCTGCGCCGCCTGCTACGGGCGCGATCTCGCTCGCGGCACGCCTGTGAACATGGGCGAAGCGGTGGGCGTCATCGCTGCGCAGTCGATCGGCGAGCCGGGCACCCAGCTCACCATGCGCACGTTCCATATCGGCGGCGCCGCGCAGATCTCTGAGCAATCGTTCATCGAGTTGAACTTTGACGGCACGGTGAGGTTCAGGGCCAAAGGCAAGAACGCCGTCGTCAAGAACACCGACGGCGACTGGATCGCCATGGGCCGCAGCATCGTGGTGGCGGTGTTGGATGCCGAGGACAACGAGCTTGCCGTGCACCGCATCCAGAACGGCGCCCGGCTGCGGGTCGAAGACGGCGAGAAGATCAAGCGCGGCCAGCGCATCGCAGAGTGGGATCCGTACACCCGGCCGATTCTTACCGAGGCCGAAGGCACTGTCGGATTCGAAGACCTGGTCGAAGGTCAATCGATGTCGGAGTTGGTTGACGAGTTCGACCGGTATCGCCAAGCGCGTGGTCACGGACTGGCGCACGTCGAGCCGGGCGGCCGACCTGCGTCCGGCCATGGTGATCAAGGGCAAGGACAACAAGGTCGTGAAGCTCAGCCGTGGCGGCGACGCGCGTTACATGCTCGCCGTCGATGCGATCATCTCGACGGATCCGGGCAGCAAGGTGAAGCCTGGCGACGTCATTGCCCGTATTCCGACCGAAAGCGCCAAGACGCGCGACATCACCGGCGGTCTACCGCGGGTGGCGGAGCTGTTCGAGGCGCGGCGGCCGAAGGAGGCCGCGGTCATCGCCGAAATCTCAGGCACTGTGCAGTTCGGGCGCGACTACAAGAACAAGCGGCGTATTGCCATCGTCCCGACCGAGAAGGACGCCGAACCGGTCGAATACCTCGTGCCGAAGGGCAAGCACATCCACCTGCAGGATGGCGACGTCATCGAGAAGGGCGACTACATCGTCGACGGCAACCCGGCGCCGCACGACATCCTGGCCATCAAGGGCATCGAGGAGCTCGCGGCCTATCTGGTCAACGAAATCCAGGAAGTCTACCGGCTGCAAGGCGTTGCGATCAACGACAAGCACATCGAGGTGATTGTTCGCCAGATGCTTCAGAAGGTCGAGATCAGCGACGTCGGCGAGACCGACATGATCCAGGGTGAGCAGCTCGACAAGATCGAGTTCGACGAGATCAACGCCAAGTTCGTGGCCGAAGGCAAGAAGCCTGCGGTGGCGCACCCGGTGCTGCTCGGCATCACTAAGGCCTCGCTGCAGACCCGCTCGTTCATCTCGGCGGCGTCGTTCCAGGAGACCACGCGCGTGCTCACCGAGGCTGCCGTCAACGGCAAGGCGGACACGCTGGACGGGCTCAAGGAGAATGTCATCGTCGGCCGCCTGATCCCGGCCGGTACCGGTGCCATGATGAACTCGCTGCGCGAAGTCGCCGGCAAGCGCGACAAGCTCATTCTCGACGAGCGCGAGAAGGAGGCTGTCAAGGCTGCCGAGGCGGCCGAAGCCGCGCAGGCTGCACCCGCGGCCGAGCAGCCGGCTGCACTGCCTGCGGCGGAGTAGGCAGGCGCAGTCCGACACGATGCGAAACGGCCGCCTCTAGGGCGGCCTTTTTGCTGGTAGGGGCAGACGTTCAGTGCGTGGTCGCACCGGTGCGTTCCTGGCCGTGAAACGGGGCATCGCCTACGCGCCCCGGCGCGGTGTGATGATGGGGGTGCTCGCGGATCGCATCGTCGCGACGCTTGCGCGCCAGCGCTGCGTCGCCGCCGGTCGTCTCGTGATAGAGCGCCAACACCTCGAACTCGTCGTGCTGGGGCGGTGTGATGGCGAGGTCATTGTAGGTCCAGCGATCCGGAGCTGACAGCGCTTCGTCGAGCATGCCTTTGAATTCGCGATAGACCTTCCAGTAGCCCCAGAGCTTGGTGAAAGTCTCAAAGCCGTACCGTGAGTAGAACGCCAGCGGATTTTCCAGCCGCATGCCGTGGCGGCGGTCGCGACGAAACTTAAGCCGGAACGCGCCACCTTCGAGCGGATGCACGTTCTCGTAGCGGATCATCAGATAGAACCATAGGATCGTGCTCAGCGTAGTCTTCGGTCGCCCGAGCTTGCTTTGCGCCGCCCTGCGCAGAATCGTACGCACGTGATCCGGCGTGTAGAAGGTGTGCCAGGCGGCGCGATAGGCCTCTTCCCACTCCGTGTCCGACATCTTGCCGTGGTGCGACACCCGGTGATTGGTGTCGTACTTGTTCATGTCCGAATCCATCCAGACGCCCTTTTTCCAAAGCGTCTGATGGTCTTCCGAGCCGGGCAGAGGGGTCAGCACGAAGAACTCCAGGATATCGAGCGGCAGTTCGCGCTTGATAATCCCGATGTCGCGAATGATCGACTCCTTGGTGTCCGCGGGGAATCCAATGATGTATCCGGCGTAGGTGATGGCGCCGTGCTCACGCCATTTCTGCAGCAAGGTACGATATTCGGTAATCTTGTTCTGGCGCTTCTTGGCGGCGATCAGGTTATCGGGGTTGATATTTTCCAATCCGATGAAGACGCGACGAACGCCGGCCTGCGCCGCTTTCTCGATGAAGTTTGGAATTTTGTGGCAGAGCGTATCGACCTGAATGGTGAATCCAAGGCTTGGAAATTCAGTGGTCCGCAAATGGATCATGCGATCGAATAAAATTTCCCAATCGCGGTTGCGCGCAAAATTGTCGTCGGTGATGAAGAACCGGTTGATGCCTTGCGCATTGTTCTCGCGCACGATGCGCTCCACATCATCGGGCGACCGAAATCGGCTCTTGCGGCCCTGGACGTTGATGATGGTGCAGAACGAGCACTGGTATGGGCAGCCGCGGCCGAGATCGACGCTCGACAGCGAGCCGGACGTGCGGTTCAGGTGCTTAGCCGGTAGGAACGGAGGTGGCTCGCCGGCCAGTGAGGGCAGATTGTCCATGTGGTTGTACAGCGGCGCGAGTCGGCCGCTCCAGGCATCCCGCAGCACCTCGTCGAAGCGGCCGTCCTCGGCTTCGCCGGCAAAGAGCGAGATCCCGAGCGCTTGCGCGTCGAGGATGTCCGGTGGCAATTCCGGCAGCATGGCGATGCAGCCGGAGATGTGAAAGCCGCCGATGCAAACCGGGAATCCGGCATCCAGAAACGGCCGAGCCAAATCGACAGCGCGCGGAAACTGGTTGGTCTGCACCCCGACCATGGTGATCAACGCGCGACCGCCGTCCTTGCGGATCAGGCGGATGATGCGGTCCGGCCGTACCCGCCGGTTGGTCTCGTCATAGGTATGCAGGCTGATCTCGACGCCGGGTCCGAGAACTTGGCGTCGCTTGGCATCCTCGGCGAGTGCATTGAGGCACGCGAGCGTATTGGATGGAATGGCCGACTTGATCCATTGGATCGGATAGCCATCGTCGTCGTAGTGGCTCGGCTTGATTAGTACGACGTGCATCAAGTCCGAACCGCGGTTAGCACGCGGCGGCCACATCCGACCCCCAATCTGCTGATAGCGAATCAGGCTACCACGTTTGCCCCCATGCCAAGAGGTTTATCCGGCTTAGCCTCGCATGTCGGTTGAACTACGGCGGTCCCGCGTGGGGTCATGGTAATCGCGAAAACTGCAATATTTCCGGGCCTTTCCGCCTTGACACTCCGGGAAACCGCCGATAAATACGCCACACTCTCGGCAGGCGGTGAGCTTCGCCAGTCGGAACGGCCTGCTTCCATGATCCGCTAAACCATTAAGATCACTGATCTTTTTGGCTGTGGATGGAGCGCTCCGAGCCTCGACGAATGAAGCTCAAACGCTGCCTCTGACGTCGAACGATTGTCAGAATCACTGGTGCATGACCGCGGCAATTCGCGCCGTGGTCCTCTGGCCGAACAACGTCATTCCGCCGCCGGGGCAGGGATGGCGCGATTTCGTTTATGCGCGGGTCCGGGCCGCACGAACGCCGAGGCGGGACGCCGCTGTTCGGTCGAGGTCCAAGGCAGCATGCCGACGATTAATCAACTGATCCGCCATCCCCGCGTGGTGCAGAAGGCGAAGAAGAAGGTGCCTGCGCTGCAGCAGTCGCCGCAGAAGCGCGGGGTTTGCACGCGCGTCTACACCACGACGCCGAAGAAGCCCAACTCGGCGTTGCGCAAAGTGGCGAAGGTGCGCCTCACCAACGGCTTTGAGGTAATCGGCTACATCCCGGGCGAGGGCCATAACCTCCAAGAACACTCGGTGGTGATGATCCGCGGCGGCCGCGTCAAGGATCTGCCGGGTGTGCGCTATCACATCCTGCGCGGCGTGCTCGACACCCAGGGTGTGAAGAACCGCAAGCAGCGCCGTTCGAAGTACGGCGCGAAGCGACCGAAGTGAAGCGACGGTTATCCTGGGCGAGCGAAGCGAGACCCGGGATCGCCAGTGCAAGAGAGAGATAGAGAAGATCGATGTCCCGCCGTCACAGTGCCGAGAAGCGCGAGATCAATCCGGACCCGAAGTTCGGGAATCTGGTCGTTTCCAAGTTCATGAATGCCGTCATGTACGCCGGCAAGAAGTCGGTTGCGGAAGCGATCGTGTACGGCGCGCTCGATGCTATTGAGAGCAAGACCAAGCAGAATCCGATTACCGTGTTTGAGCAGGCGCTCGACAATGTGATGCCGTCGATTGAGGTGCGCTCGCGGCGCGTCGGCGGTGCCACCTACCAGGTTCCGGTCGAGGTACGCAGTGTGCGCCGCCAGGCGCTCGGCATCCGCTGGATCATTTCTGCGGCGCGTGAGCGCAATGAAAAGACGATGACGGAGCGGCTCTCGGCCGAGCTGCTCGACGCATCCAATAGCAGGGGGAACGCCGTCAAGAAACGCGAGGACGTGCACAAGATGGCGGAAGCCAATCGTGCGTTCTCGCACTACCGCTGGTGACGGCCCAGCTCCAGGAACGCAAGGACACTTTCCCCAATGCCCCGCGCCCATCCCATCGAGGACTACCGCAACTTCGGCATCATGGCGCACATCGACGCCGGCAAGACGACCACGACCGAGCGGATCCTCTACTACACCGGAAAGAGCCATAAGATCGGCGAAGTGCACGACGGTGCAGCGACCATGGATTTCATGGAGCAGGAGCAGGAGCGCGGCATCACCATCACCTCGGCCGCGACCACCGCGTTCTGGAACGGCAAGCGCCTCAACATCATTGACACCCCCGGCCACGTCGACTTCACCATCGAGGTGGAGCGCTCGCTGCGCGTGCTCGATGGCGCGGTCGTCGTTCTCGATTCCAACCAGGGCGTCGAGCCGCAGACCGAGACCGTCTGGCGTCAGGGTGACAAGTACAAGGTTCCGCGTATCGTCTTCGCTAACAAGATGGACAAGATCGGCGCGGACTTCTTCCAGTGCCTGAAGGACATCGTCGATCGTCTCGGCGCGAAACCGGTTGCAATCCAGCTGCCGATCGGCGCCGAGCAGCAATACAAAGGGCTGATCGATCTCGTGCGCATGAAGGGCGTGATCTGGAACGACGAGTCACTCGGTGCCAAGTACGATGACATCGACATTCCCGCCGACATGCTCGATCAGGCGAAGGAATACCGCGAGAAGTTGGTCGAGGCTGCCGTCGAGCTCGACGACGATGCGATGACCGCCTACCTCGAAGGCAACGAGCCCGATGAGACGACCCTCAAGAAGCTGATCCGCAAGGCCGTCATCACCGGCGCATTCTATCCGGTGCTGTGCGGCTCCGCCTTCAAGAACAAGGGCGTGCAGCCCTTGCTCGACGCCGTCGTCGATTATCTGCCGTCGCCGGTCGACGTGCCGGCGATCAAGGGCGTCGATCCGAAAGGCAACGAAGTCGAGCGTAAGCCGGACGACAAGGAGCCGATGTCGCTTCTGGCATTTAAGATCATGGACGATCCGTTCGTCGGCACCATCACCTTCTGCCGCATCTATTCAGGCACGCTTTCGAGCGGCACCGGCGTCATCAACTCGACGAAGGAGCGCAAGGAGCGCATCGGCCGCATGTTGCTGATGCATGCCAACAACCGCGAGGACATCAAGGAAGCTTACGCCGGCGACATCGTCGCGCTGGCGGGCCTCAAGGATACGCGGACCGGCGACACGCTGTGCGATCCGCAGCACGAGGTGATCCTGGAGAAGATGGAATTCCCCGAGCCGGTCATCGAAATCGCGATTGAGCCGAAGTCGAAGGCCGACCAGGAAAAGCTCGGCGTGGCGCTGGCGAAGCTCGTCGCCGAGGATCCTTCGTTCCGCGTCATGACCGATCAGGAGTCCGGCCAGACCATCATCAAGGGCATGGGTGAGCTCCACCTCGACATCAAGGTCGACATCCTCAAGCGCACCTACAAGGTCGAAGCCAACATCGGCGCGCCGCAGGTTGCCTATCGCGAGAAGATCACCAAGCGGGTCACGGTTGACTACCAGCACAAGAAGCAGACCGGAGGCACCGGCCAGTTCGCGCAGGTGAAGATCGTTGTCGAACCGCTGCCGCCCGCGAGCGGCTTTGTGTTCGAGAACGAGATCATTGGCGGCGCGGTACCGAAGGAATACATCCCTGGCGTCGAGAAAGGCCTGGATTCAGTTCTCGGCTCCGGCGTGCTCGCCGGCTTCCCGGTGGTGGACCTGAAGGTCACGTTGATCGACGGCCGCTATCACGACGTCGACTCCTCGGCGCTCGCCTTCGAAATCGCCTCGCGCATGGCGCTGCGCGAGGCGCTGCAGAAGGCGGGCTCGGTGCTGCTCGAGCCGATCATGAAGGTCGAGGTGGTGACCCCGGAGGACTACACCGGCTCTGTCATCGGCGACCTCAACTCGCGCCGCGGCCAGATCCAGGGCCAGGACATGCGTGGCAACGCCAACGTCATCACGGCGATGGTGCCGCTCGCCAACATGTTCTCATACGTGAACAACCTGCGCTCCATGAGCCAGGGCCGCGCCACCTTCACGATGCAGTTCGATCACTACGAGCAAGTTCCACAGAACGTCGCGCAGGAGGTTCAGGCGAAGTACGCCTGATCCGAGCGCACGAGAGAGACGGGGAGAGTCCCATGGCGAAAGAGAAATTCAACCGCAACAAGCCGCACTGCAACGTTGGCACGATTGGTCACGTCGACCACGGCAAGACGTCGCTGACGGCTGCGATCACCAAGATTTTGGCGGAGACGGGCGGCGCGACCTACACGGCGTATGACCAGATCGACAAGGCGCCGGAGGAGAAGGCGCGCGGCATCACGATTGCGACTGCGCACGTCGAGTATCAGACCGACAAGCGCCATTACGCGCATGTCGACTGCCCGGGCCACGCCGACTACGTGAAGAACATGATCACCGGGGCGGCGCAGATGGACGGCGCCATCCTGGTGGTCAGTGCGGCCGACGGCCCGATGCCGCAGACAAGAGAGCACATCCTGCTGGCGCGCCAGGTCGGCGTGCCCGCTCTCGTCGTGTTCATGAACAAGGTCGACATGGTGGACGACCCGGAGCTCTTGGACCTGGTCGAGCTCGAGGTGCGGGAGCTTTTGTCCAAGTACCAGTTCCCGGGCGACAAGATCCCGGTGATCCGCGGCTCGGCGCTGATGGCGTTGGAGGACAAGGACCCCAAGCTCGGCAAGGAGGCGGTGCTGGCGCTGATGAAGGCGGTGGACGAGTTCATCCCGCAGCCGGAGCGTCCGATCGATCTTCCGTTCCTGATGCCGGTCGAGGACGTGTTCTCGATCTCGGGGCGCGGCACGGTGTGCACCGGGCGGGTCGAGCGCGGCGTGGTCAAGGTCGGCGAGGAGGTCGAGATCGTCGGCATCAAGGCGACGCAGAAGACGGTCGTCACCGGGGTCGAGATGTTCCGCAAGCTTCTGGACCAGGGTCAGGCGGGCGACAACATCGGGGCGCTGTTGCGTGGCACCAAGCGCGAGGAGGTTGAGCGCGGCCAGGTGCTGTGCAAGCCGGGCAGTGTGAAGCCGCACACCAAGTTCAAGGCCGAGGCTTACATTCTGACCAAGGAGGAGGGCGGCCGGCACACGCCGTTCTTCACCAACTACCGTCCGCAGTTCTACTTCCGGACCACCGACGTGACCGGTGTTGTGACCTTGCCTGAGGGCACCGAGATGGTGATGCCGGGCGACAACATCGCGATGGAGGTGACGCTGATCGTTCCGATCGCGATGGAGGAGAAGCTGCGGTTCGCGATCCGCGAGGGCGGCCGCACCGTCGGTGCCGGCGTGGTGGCAAGCATTATCGAATAAGGGATTGAGGTTTTGGGGCGCGGCTCGTTGCGCCCCATGCCTTAGGAGCAATTCATGAACGGCCAGAATATCCGGATCCGAACTCAAGGCGTTCGATCACCGCATCCTCGATGCGTCGACCCGCGAGATCGTGAACACGGCCAAGCGCACCGGTGCGCAGGTCCGTGGTCCGATTCCGCTGCCGACCAAGATCGAGAAGTTCACGGTGAACCGCTCGCCGCACGTCGACAAAAAGAGCCGCGAGCAGTTCGAGATGCGCACCCACAAGCGCCTGCTCGACATCGTCGATCCCACGCCGCAAACGGTGGACGCGCTGATGAAGCTCGATCTCGCCGCCGGCGTGGACGTCGAGATCAAGCTCTGATCCGGGCGAGACAACGAGGTTTGAGACAATGCGCACCGGAGTGATCGCTCAGAAGGTTGGTATGACGCGGCTTTTCACCGAGGCTGGCGAACACGTGCCGGTCACGGTTCTCCGGCTTGCCCAGTGCCAGGTCATCGCGCACCGCAGCAAGGACAAGGACGGCTACGTGGCGCTGCAACTCGGGGCTGGCAGCCGCAAGGTCAAGAACGTGAGCAAGGCCGAGCGCGGGCGGTTTGCGGTGGCCAAGGTCGAACCCAAGCGCAAGATTGTCGAGTTTCGCGTCAGCGATGATGCGCTGCTGCCGGTCGGCGCGGAGATCACCGCGGATCACTTCGTGGTCGGCCAGTTCGTCGATGTTACCGGCACCTCGACCGGCAAAGGCTACGCGGGTGGTATGAAGCGTTGGAATTTCGGGGGCCTGCGTGCCTCGCACGGTGTTTCGATCTCGCACCGCTCGATCGGTTCGACCGGCGGCCGCCAGGACCCTGGCAAGACCTTCAAGAACAAGAAGATGCCGGGCCATCTCGGTGTCGATCGCGTCACCACGCTCAATCTCAAGGTCGTGCAGACCGACGTCGAGCGCGGTCTCATCCTGGTTGAGGGCGCGGTGCCTGGCGTCAAGGGCGGTTGGATCACGGTGCGCGATGCGGTGAAAAAGGCGGCGCCGAAGGACCTGCCGAAGCCAGGAAAGTTTAAGGCTCCGGCTGCCGCAGCCGCACCGGCGGAGAAGCCCGCCGACGCCGCGACAGTTCCGCAGGAGGGTGCGTGACATGGAAGTGAAGGTCACCAGTCTCGACGGCAAGGCGGCAGGCTCCGTGCAGCTTTCCGACGAAATTTTCGGACTCGAGCCGCGCGCGGACCTGATCCAGCGCTGCGTGCGCTGGCAACTCGCCAAACGCCGCGCCGGCACTCACAAGGTCAAGAATCGTGCCGAGATTTGGCGCACCGGCAAGAAGATGTACGCGCAAAAAGGCACCGGTCAGGCTCGTCACGGCTCGGCCCGCGTCAACCTGTTCCGCGGTGGCGGCCGCTCGTTCGGCCCGGTGGTGCGCAGCCATGAGCATGGCCTGCCGAAGAAGGTGCGCGCGCTGGCGCTGCGCCACGCGCTGTCGTCCAAGGCGAAAGATGGCGGTCTGATCGTGATCGAAGCGGCGACGATGAAAGATCCGAAGACCAAGGCATTGGCTGCGCATTTCGAGAAGCTCGGCTTCAACAACGCACTAATCGTTGACGGCGCAGCGGTGGACGCGGGGTTCCGCAACGCCGCGCGCAACATTCCGAACATCGATGTGCTGCCAATCCAGGGCATCAACGTCTACGACATCCTGCGGCGCGGCAAGCTGGTACTGACCAAAGCCGCCGTGGAAGCATTGGAGGCGCGTTTCAAATGAGCACCTTGGATCCGCGTCACTACGACATCCTGCTTTCGCCGGTCATCACCGAAAAGGCGACGACTGCGTCCGAACAGAACAAGGTCGTGTTCAAGGTTGCCCGCACCGCGACCAAGCCGCAGATCAAGGAGGCGGTGGAGAAGCTGTTCGATGTCAAGGTGAAGCGCGTCAACACGCTGGTGCGCAAGGGCAAGTTTAAGGTCTTCAAGGGCATGGTGGGCCAGCAACAGGCGACCAAGCGCGCCGTCGTCACGCTCGAAGAAGGCCACCGCATTGACGTGACGACCGGTCTGTAAGGGGACGCGTGGCATGGCACTGAAATCATACAAACCAACCACGCCCAGCCAGCGGCAGTTGGTCCTGGTCGATCGCTCGGGCCTCTACAGCGGCAAACCGGTCAAATCGCTGGTCGAGGGGCAGAACGCGACAGGTGGACGCAACAACCTCGGCCGCATCACCACGCGCTTCCGCGGCGGCGGCCATAAGCAGGCCTACCGCAAAGTTGATTTCAAGCGCGCCAAGGCGGAAACGGCGACGGTGGAGCGCATCGAGTACGATCCCAACCGCACCGGTTTTATCGCGCTGATCAAATACTCCGACGGCGAGCTGTCGTATATCCTCGCACCGCAGCGGCTGTCGGTCGGCGACACCATCGTTTCGGGCCAAGACGTCGACATCAAGCCGGGCAATGCGATGCCGGTCGGCGGCATGCCAGTCGGCACCATCGTGCACAACGTAGAGCTCAAGATCGGCAAGGGCGGTCAGATTGCCCGCTCGGCCGGCACCTATGCGCAGATCGTCGGTCGCGACCAGGACTATGTTATCCTGCGCCTCTCCTCGACCGAACAGCGCCTGGTTCACGGCCGCTGCATGGCGACGGTCGGCGCGGTTTCAAACCCGGATAACATGAACATCTCGATCGGCAAGGCTGGCCGCAAGCGCTGGATGGGGCGTATGCCGCACAACCGTGGCACGTCGATGAACCCGATCGATCATCCGCACGGCGGCGGCGAAGGCCGCACCTCGGGCGGCCGCCATCCGGTGACGCCGTGGGGCTTCCCGACCAAGGGCAAGAAGACCCGCAAGAACAAGTCGACCACCAAATTCATCATGTTGAGCCGCCACAAGCGGAAGAAGCAGAGCTAAGGATCACGCATCATGGCGCGTTCGGTTTGGAAGGGCCCGTTTGTCGACGGTTTTCTGCTCAAGAAGGCAGAGAAGGCACGCTCGTCGGGTCGCCACGAGATGATCAGGATATGGAGCCGGCGTTCGACCATCCTGCCGCAGTTCGTCGGCGTCACGTTCGGCGTCTACAATGGCCAGAAGCACATCCCGGTGATGGTCACCGAGGAGATGGTCGGGCACAAGTTCGGTGAATTCGCGCCGACCCGCACCTTCTTCGGTCACAGCTCCGACCGCAGGGCGAAGCGCTCGTCGGGCGCATCGGAAGGAACGTCGGCTCCGGCCACGGCGCCTGCGGCTCCCGCGAGCTAAGAGTTACGAGGGACGATCATGGGTAAACCGCGCCGCGAACGAACGCTTCCGGACAACGAGGCCAAGGCGGTCGCTCGCATGCTGCGGGTGTCGCCGCGCAAGCTCAATCTCGTCGCGCAGCTCATTCGCGGCAAGAAGGTCGATATGGCGCTCGCCGATCTGCAGTTCTCCAACAAGCGGATCGCCAAGGACGTAAAAAAGTGTCTGGAGTCGGCGATCGCTAACGCCGAGAACAACCATGACCTCGACGTCGATGATCTGATCGTCGCCGAGGCGCATGTCGGCAAGGCACTGGTGATCAAGCGCTACACGCCGCGTGGGCGTGGCCGGATGGGAAAAATCATGAAGCCGTTCGCGAACCTGACGATCGTCGTTCGTCAGGTCGAAGCCGCGGCTTAAGGAGACGGCAATGGGTCAGAAGGTCAATCCCGTCGGTTTGCGGCTCGGCATCAACCGCACCTGGGATTCGCGCTGGTACTCCGGCAAGGCGGAGTACGGCACGCTGCTGCATGAGGACATCAAGATCCGCGAGGCCCTGATGAAGGAGCTCAAGCAGGCTGCGGTGTCGAAGATCGTGATCGAGCGTCCGCACAAGAAGTGCCGCGTGACGATCCATTCGGCGCGCCCTGGCGTGGTGATCGGCAAGAAGGGCGCCGACATCGAGAAGCTGCGCAAGCAAGTCGCCAAGCTCACCGACAGCGACGTGGTGATCAACATCGTTGAAATCCGCAAGCCTGAGCTCGACGCGCAGCTTGTCTCCGAGTCGATCAGCCAGCAACTCGAGCGCCGCGTCGCGTTTCGCCGCGCCATGAAGCGCGCCGTGCAGTCGGCAATCCGGCTTGGCGCTGGCGGCATTCGGATCAACTGCTCGGGCCGTCTGGGCGGCGCTGAGATCGCCCGCATGGAATGGTACCGCGAGGGTCGCGTGCCGCTGCATACGCTGCGCGCCGACGTCGACTACGGCGTTTCGACCGCCTTCACCACCTACGGCACCTGCGGCGTCAAGGTCTGGATCTTCAAGGGCGAGATCATGGAGCACGATTCCATGGCGCAGGATAAGCGCCTCGCCGAGGCCGAGGTCGGCCGTCCGCGGCGCGAGACCGCGTAGCGGCGCACGGGCAAGGCAAGGAAGGGTTCATTCGTCATGTTGCAACCGACGCGCACCAAGTTCCGTAAGGCGCACAAGGGCCGCATCCACGGCATCGCCACCAGCGCGATCGATCTGGCGTTCGGGCAGTTCGGTCTCAAGGCGATGGAGCCGGAGCGGCTCACTGCGCGCCAGATCGAGGCCGCGCGCCGCGCGCTCACGCGCCACATGAAGCGCGCTGGTCAGGTGTGGATTCGAGTCTATCCCGACGTGCCGGTGAGCAAGAAGCCGCTCGAAGTGCGCATGGGCTCGGGCAAGGGCAACGTCGAATTGTGGGTCACGCGGGTCAAGCCGGGCCGCATCCTGTTCGAGGTTGACGGCATTTCGGTCGAGCTCGCCAAGGAGGCGTTGGGGCTCGCCGCCGCCAAGTTGCCGATCAAGACGCGCTTCGTCGAGCGCATTCCAGGCTAGGTTGAGGACATCCTATGAAAGCTTCCGACGCCCGGGCCATGACTGTCGATCAGATCGACGACGAAGTGCTTAAGCTCAAGAAAGAGCAGTTCAATCTGCGCTTCCAGCGCGCCACCGGGCAGCTGGAGAATACCGCGCGGGTGCGGATCGTGCGCCGCGATATTGCGGTGCTGAAGACGATCGCCCGGCAAAAGCGCGCGGGCGAGCCGATGCCGGCTGGCGCGGCGGCGTCCGCCGACGCGCCTGCCAAACCGAAGCGTTCTGCCAAGCCGCGAGCGCCGAAGGCCAAGGCCGCCGCGAAACCGAAGTCCAGAGCCAAGGCGAAGAAGTAAGAGGTTGAGATGCCGAAACGTACGCTGCAGGGTGTGGTGGTCAGCGACAAGCAGGATAAGACCGTTGTCGTGCGCGTCGAGCGCCGATTCACGCATCCTGAAATGAAGAAGACGATCCGGCGTTCCAAGACCTTCCACGCCCACGATGAGAAGAACGAATACAAGATCGGCGACTTGGTGCAGATCGAGGAGCACAGCCCGATCTCCAAGCTCAAGCGCTGGCTGGTGATTGCCGGAGAGAAGCGGGCCAAGACCGAAGCTCCAATCGAGTCGGAGTCCGAAAAGAACCCAAAATCGAGATCCAAAGCGCACTGAGCGCGACATGGACGGAATGCGAGGCGCCTCATGATCCAGATGCAAACCAACCTTGACGTGGCGGACAACTCCGGCGCGCGTCGTGTCATGTGCATCAAGGTGCTGGGCGGCTCGAAGCGCAAGTACGCGACCATTGGCGATGTCATCGTCGTGTCGGTCAAGGAGGCGATTCCGCGCGGCCGTGTCAAAAAAGGCGAGGTGATGAAGGCCGTGGTAGTGCGGGTCCGCAAGGACATCCACCGTCCAGATGGTTCGGTGATCCGCTTCGATCGTAACGCCGCGGTGCTGATCAATCCGCAGATGGAGCCGGTCGGTACCCGCATCTTCGGACCGGTGCCGAGGGAGCTGCGCGCCAAGAACCACATGAAGATCATTTCGCTCGCGCCGGAGGTGCTGTAATGGCGGCAAAAATCAGGAAGGGCGACAAGGTGGTTGTGCTCTCCGGCCGCGACAGGGGCCGCTCCGGCGAGGTGATCGAGGTGCGTCCGGATGACGGCCGGGCGCTGGTTCGCGGCATCAACATGGTGAAGCGGCACCAGAAGCAGACCGCGCAGCAGGAAGGCGGCATCATCTCCAAGGAGGCGACCATCGACCTGTCCAACCTGGCGCTGGCCGATCCGAAAGACGGCAAGCCCACCCGTGTCGGTTTCAAGTTCGTCGGCGAAGGCGATAGCCGCCGCAAGGTGCGTTTCGCCAAGCGTTCTGGAGTCGAGATCGATGGCTGACAAGCAGGACAAGGGCGGCAAGCCTGAGAAGCAACAGAAGGCTGACAAGTCACCTGAGGCGTTGGCCCGGGCGGAGAAGGCCGAGCAGGCCAAGGCAAAGGCTGCAGCCGCGAAGGCGGCTGCGTCCGGCGACAAGAAGCCGCGCGAGCCCGAGGAGCGCGTGACGCCCCGGCTGCGCACCCAGTTCGACACCGACGTGCGCAAGAAGCTCGCGGAGCAGTTTGGCTACAAGAACCCCATGCAGGTGCCGACGCTGCAGAAGATCGTGCTTAACATGGGGATCGGCGAGGGGGTCAACGACCGCAAGAAGGTCGAGCAGGCCGCCGAAGCGATGGCCGCGATCGCCGGGCAGAAGCCCGTCATCACCAAGTCACGCAAGTCGATCGCGACCTACAAACTGCGCGACGGCCAGGCGATCGGCTGCAAGGTCACGTTGCGCAAAGCGCGTATGTACGAGTTCCTCGACCGGCTGGTGAACATCGCGCTGCCGCGCGTGCGCGACTTCCGCGGCCTCAATCCAAAGAGCTTCGATGGCCGCGGCAACTACTCGCTCGGTATCAAGGAGCACATCATCTTCCCCGAGATCGACTACGACAAGGCGCAAGACGTCTGGGGAATGGACATCACGGTTTGCACCAGTGCGAAGAGCGACGACGAGGCGCGCGCGTTGCTGGCAGCATTCAACTTCCCGTTCCGGCAGTGAGGTAAGGCCCGGGCCCCCTCAAACGCGGACAGCCAGGAGAAACGAATGGCGAAGAAGAGTTCGATCGAGAAGAACAATCGTCGTCGCAAGATGACGAAGCAGGCCGCCGGCCGCCGGTCGCGCCTGAAGGCGATCATTATGGACAAGTCCAAGCCGATGGAGGAGCGCTTCGCCGCAACCCTCAAGCTGGCTGAGCTGCCGCGCAATTCGTCGGCGACGCGCATCCGCAATCGCTGCGAGCTGACCGGCCGCCCGCGCGGGTTCTATCGCAAGCACAAATTGAGCCGTATCGCGCTGCGCGAGCTCGGCTCCAAGGGCCTCATTCCGGGCCTCTTGAAGTCGAGCTGGTGAGGAGAGACGCATGGCTTTGAATGATCCGCTCGGCGACTTAATTGCGCGTATCAACAACGCGCAGATGCGCAAGAAGCCGAAAGTCTCGACACCGGGTTCCCGGCTGCGTGTGAGCGTGCTCGATGTGCTCAAGAACGAGGGTTACATCCGCGGCTATTCCACCGTCGAGCACAAGGACGGCCGCAGCGAGGTCGAGGTCGAGCTCAAGTATCACGAAGGCCAGCCGGTGATCCGCGAGATGTCGCGGGTGTCCAAGCCGGGCCGCCGTGTCTATGTCGCGGTGCGCAACCTGCCGCGCATCAACAACGGCCTCGGCGTCGCGATCCTCTCGACCCCGAAGGGCGTGATGGCCGACCACGACGCGCGCGACGCCAACGTCGGCGGCGAAGTGCTCTGCACGGTATTCTGAGCGGAGCGCAAGGAAGCAACCATGTCTCGTATCGGTAAGAAAGCGGTTCCGGTTCCCTCCGGCGTCACGGCCAACGTCGAAGGCCAGATTGTCAAGGTGAAGGGTCCCAAGGGCGCGCTGCAACTCGTGCTGCATGGTGACGTCATCGCCAAGATGGAAAGTGGTGCGATCAAGCTCGATCCGCGCGATGAGACCAAACGAGCGCGCTCGCAGTGGGGCACCGCGCGGACCCTGATCAACAACCTCATGGCTGGCGTCACCAAGGGCTTCGAGCGCAAGCTTGAGATCACCGGCGTCGGCTTCCGCGCGGCCGTCCAGGGCAAGAACCTGCAGCTGCAGCTGGGCTACAGCCACGACGTGGCCTATCCGATCCCTGAAGGCATCGCGATCGCGACGCCGAAACCGACCGAGATCGTGATCACTGGCATCGACAAGCAGAAGGTTGGCCAGGTCGCGGCGGAAATCCGCGGTTACCGGCCGCCTGAGCCTTACAAGGGCAAGGGTGTGAAGTACGAAGGCGAATACATCTTCCGCAAGGAAGGCAAGAAGAAGTAACGGAGCGAGTTATGGCGACTGTCAAAGCGAGAACCAACCGGCGCAAAGCGACGGTGCGGCGCGCCATCAAGGACGCGGCCACCGGCCGCGCGCGCCTGACCGTGTTCCGCTCCTCCAAGCACATCTACGCTCAGGTGATCGACGACCAGAAGAGCGCAACGGTCGCCGCTGCCTCTTCGCTCGAGAAGGACATGCGCGGCAGCCTCAAGACCGGCGCCAACATCGACGCCGCCAAGGCGGTCGGCAAGCTGGTCGCTGAGCGCGCAAAGCAGAAGGGCGTCACCGAGGTCGTGTTCGACCGCGGCAGTTATCTCTATCACGGGCGCATCAAGGCACTGGCCGACGCTGCGCGCGAGGGCGGCCTCAAGTTCTGACGGATTTTGACGGGCGGAAGGCCTGACAAGGAAAGAAGATCGCTATGGCACGTGAACCCAGACGAGAGCGCGAAGAGAGCGAGTTCATCGACAAGCTCGTTCACATCAATCGCGTCGCCAAGGTGGTGAAGGGCGGCCGGCGTTTCGGCTTCGCCGCGCTGGTGATCGTCGGCGATCAAAAAGGCCGGGTCGGATTCGGCCATGGCAAGGCGCGCGAGGTGCCGGAAGCGATCCGCAAAGCGACCGACGCGGCGCGGCGCAATGTGACGCGCGTGCCGCTGCGCGAGGGCCGCACGCTGCACCACGACGTGCGGGGCCGCCACGGCGCCGGCAAGGTGTTCCTGCGCGCTGCACCTCCCGGAACCGGCATTATTGCTGGCGGTCCGATGCGCGCCGTGTTCGAGTCGCTCGGCATGCAGGACGTGGTGGCGAAGTCGATCGGCTCGTCGAACCCGTACAACATGGTGCGCGCCACGTTCGACGCCCTCAAAAGCGTCGACTCGCCGCGTTCGGTCGCAGCGCGACGCAACGTCAAGGTTTCGACTTTGCAGGCGCGCCGTCGCGAAGGTGCGGACGCCGAGGCGACCGAGTAACGGAAGGCGTGTCATGGCGAAGACCATCAAGATCGTGCAGACCGGCAGCCCGCAGCGGCGCCACCACACCCAGCGCGAGACCCTGATCGGGCTCGGGCTCAACAAGATCGGGCGTAGCCGCGACGTGCCGGATACGCCGATGACCCGCGGGATGATTACCAAGGTTAAGCATCTCGTCCGGGTCGTCGAAGCCAAATAAGGAATGGCCATGAAGCTCAACGAGATCGCCCCCAAGCCGGGCTCGACCAAGAAGCGTCAGCGCATCGGCCGCGGCATCGGTTCGGGTATGGGCAAGACCGGCGGCCGCGGCGGCAAGGGCCAGACCGCGCGCTCCGGAGTGCGCATCAAAGGCTTTGAAGGCGGCCAGATGCCGCTACATCGTAGGTTGCCCAAGCGTGGCTTCCGCAACACCAAGTTCCAACTGCGGCTCAACGAGGTGAACCTGGGTAGGGTCCAGGCGGCGATCGACGCCAAGCTGCTCGACACCGGTGCGGTGGTGGATGCGGCCGCGCTGGTAAAGGCCGGGGTCATGCGCCGCGCCAAGGACGGGGTGCGGCTCCTTGGCGGAGGCGAACTCAAGGCCAAGGTCGACTTTGTGGTATTCGGCGCGTCAAAGTCCGCCCAGGCCGCGGTGGAGAGGCTGGGCGGCTCGTTGAAGATCCTGGCGCCTAAGGAAGAGGGCGAAAAGGCCGCCTGAACCCTATATCTGACCGGGGCAGGCGGTAAGGGAGCTCTCGATGGTCTCTGCAGCGGAACAACTAGCGGCCAATCTCAACTTCTCGGCGCTCGCCAAGGCCGAAGAGCTCAAGAAGCGCATCTGGTTCACGCTCGCGGCGCTGCTGGTCTACCGGTTCGGCACCTACATCCCGTTGCCCGGCATCGATCCCACCGCCTGGGATCAGATATTCAAGTCGCAGGCCGGCGGCATCCTCGGCATGTTCAATATGTTCGCCGGCGGCGGCATCCACCGCATGGCGATCTTCGCCTTGAACATCATGCCGTACATCTCGGCATCGATTATCATTCAGTTGATGACCACTGTTTCACCGACACTTGAACAACTTAAAAAAGAAGGCGAGCAGGGCCGCAAGGTTATCAACCAGTACACCCGCTATCTCACCGTGGTCCTTGCGATGGGCCAAGCCTACGGCATCTCGCTAGGTCTGGAGGGCGCCGGGAATGTGGTCTCCGACCCGGGTTATTTCTTCCGCATCGCCACGGTGATCACGCTCACCGGCGGCACTATGTTCTTGATGTGGCTCGGCGAACAGATCACCGCACGTGGCATCGGCAACGGCATTTCGCTGATCATCATGGCCGGCATCGTAGCCGAGCTGCCGTCTGCGATCGCCGGCATGCTCGAGCTCGGCCGTCAAGGCGCGCTGTCCACCGGCCTCATCCTGATCGTCATCGTCATGGCGGTCGTGGTGATCGCCTTCATTGTCTTCATGGAGCGCGCGCAGCGCCGCTTGCTGATCCAGTATCCCAAGCGCCAGGTTGGCAACCGCATGTTCGAGGGCCAGTCCTCGCATCTGCCGCTCAAGCTCAACACTTCGGGCGTGATCCCGCCGATCTTCGCGTCGTCCCTGCTGCTGTTGCCGACTACGGTCGCCAACTTCAACGCCGGGCAGGGGCCCGAATGGTTCGTTATTCTCACGACCCAGCTCGGCCACGGCCGCCCGCTGTTCCTGTTTCTCTATATCGCGCTGATCATTTTTTTCGCGTTTTTCTACACCGCGATCGTTTTCAACCCCACCGAAACGGCCGAGAACCTCAAGAAGCACGGCGGCTTCATCCCCGGCATCCGGCCGGGGGAGCGCACCGCCGAATATATCGATTACGTGCTCACGCGCGTCACCGTGGTCGGCGCCGCCTATCTGTCGGTGGTGTGCCTGATTCCGGAACTGTTGATCTCGTACGCGGCGGTACCGTTCTATTTCGGCGGCACCTCGCTGCTGATCGTCGTCAGCGTCACCATGGATACCGTGGCGCAGATCCAGGGCTATCTGCTCGCTCATCAATACGAGGGCCTTATCAAGCGATCCAAGCTTCGGGGGAAGCGTAGATGAGGATTGTGCTGCTTGGTCCGCCGGGGGCCGGCAAGGGCACGCAGGCGAAGGCGCTGATCGACCGCTACGGCATCGTGCAGCTTTCGACCGGCGATATGCTGCGCGCTGCGGTCGCCGCCGGCACGCCAGTCGGCGTCAAGGCTCGTGACATCATGGCCCGCGGGGAGCTGGTGCCCGATGACGTCGTGGTCGGTATCGTGTCGGACCGTATCGACCAGGCCGACGCTCGCCGTGGTTTCATCCTGGACGGGTTCCCCCGTACCGTGCCGCAGGCCGAGGCGCTCGGGCGAATGCTCAAGAGCAAGGGTCTCAAGCTTGACGCGGTGGTCGAGCTCAAGGTCGATGAGGAGGTCTTGATCCGGCGCATCGAAACGCGCGTGTTTGAGATGCGGTCCATGGGACAGCCGATCCGTCCGGACGATACCCCGGAAGTGCTCAAGCAGCGGCTTGCCGCCTATCGCGCACAGACCGCACCGCTGATCGCCTATTTCGCTGATAAGGGCATGTTGAGGACGATCGACGGCATGGCTTCGATCGAAGAGGTGACGGCTTCGATCGGCCGGGCGCTCGCCGAAACCGCCTTCGGAGCGCCCCCCAAGCGGGGTGACAAGAAACCCCAAACCCGCAAGATTACTGCAAAACGGGCTGCCCCTAGCCGCCAGCTGCGCAAGGCTAAGCCCAGCAGCAGGACTGCGCTTCGAGCCAAGGCCCTGGCCCGGAAAGCCCCTAAGAAGGCCCCAAACAGGCCCGGAAAGCGAAAAAAAGCCGGCGGAAAGGTCCGCGCCCGGAGGTTGACGAAGTGAAGGGGAATCCCCTAATAAACTGCACATTCTGTCGAACACCGTTCGAACGATGCCGGCCCCGCAAGACGGGGGATGGCGTCGCGTTACCGCTTGCAAGGTCCTTGCACGGCGGGAAAACCAGCACCGCCCCGGCGTCGAGCCGGCCGGAATAGGAGTGAGGCCGTGGCCCGCATCGCAGGGGTAAATCTTCCGACCAACAAGCGCGTCGTGATCGCGCTGCAGTACATCCATGGCATTGGCCAAAAGAAGGCCCAGGAGATCATGGAGAAGGTCCGCATCGCGCCAGAGCGGCGGGTGTCGCAGCTCACCGATCAGGAGGTGCTGCAGATCCGCGAGGTGATTGACCACGACTACGTCGTCGAAGGAGATCTGCGGCGCGAGGTCGCGATGAATATCAAGCGGCTGATGGACCTCGGCTGCTATCGCGGGTTGCGTCACCGCCGTGGGCTTCCGGTCCGCGGCCAGCGCACCCACACCAACGCCCGTACTCGCAAGGGACCAGCCAAGGCCATCGCGGGCAAGAAGAAGGCCACCACGTAGGCCTGAACGACAATCGGTTTGCCCGGCGCGCAGGGCCCGGGCTCGAAAGGATCATGAATGGGTAAAGAAGCCACTGCCACCGCGCGCGTTCGCCGCCGCGAACGCAAGAACATCGCGTCCGGCGTCGCGCATGTGAATGCGTCGTTCAACAACACGATGATTACGATTACCGACGCGCAAGGCAACACGATCGCCTGGTCGTCGGCCGGCACCATGGGTTTCAAGGGCTCGCGCAAGTCGACCCCCTATGCGGCGCAGGTTGCTGCCGAGGATGCCGCTAAGAAAGCCTCCGAGCATGGGATGCGCACCCTTGAAGTCGAGGTGGCGGGACCAGGCTCGGGCCGCGAGTCGGCGCTGCGCGCGCTACAGGCGGCGGGCTTCACTGTGACCTCGATCCGGGATGTAACGCCAATCCCGCACAACGGCTGCAGGCCGAGAAAGCGACGGCGCGTATGACCGACATATCCTTCAGCCGGCCGGCGGGTCAGCCGTCGACCGCCGCGGACCAATCCCACGCGCCGGGGTGGGATGCTCCGAAGTCCGCGCCACTCAATGCGATGGGTGCAAATGTGATTCAGAAGAATTGGCAGGAATTGATTAGGCCCAACAAGCTCCAGGTTTCGCTGGGCCAGGACGGCAAGCGCTCGGCGACGTTGGTCGCCGAACCGCTGGAGCGCGGCTTCGGCGTGACGCTCGGCAACGCGCTGCGGCGTGTTCTGCTCTCCTCGCTGCAGGGTGCCGCCGTGCAGTCGGTGCACATTGACGGCGTACTGCACGAGTTCTCCTCGATCGCTGGCGTGCGCGAGGACGTCACCGACATCGTGCTCAACATCAAGGACATCGCCATCAAGATGCAGGGCGATGGACCCAAGCGCATGGTGGTGAAGAAGTCCGGTCCCGGCACGGTCACCGCCGGCGACATCCAGACAGTCGGCGACATTGTGGTGCTCAATCCCGAATTGGTGCTGTGCACGCTCGACGAAGGCGCCGAGATCCGCATGGAGTTCACCGTCAACACGGGCAAGGGCTACGTGCCGTCCGAGCGCAATCGCCCGGAGGACGCGCCGATTGGCCTCATTCCGGTCGATAGCCTGTACTCGCCGGTGCGCAAGGTCTCCTACAAAGTCGAGAATACCCGCGAAGGCCAGATTCTCGACTACGATAAGCTGACCTTACAGATCGAAACCAACGGGGCCGTGAGCCCGGAGGATGCGCTCGCGTTCGCGGCGCGCATTCTGCAGGACCAGCTCAACGTGTTCGTCAACTTCGAGGAGCCGAAGAAGGAGCAGGCCGAGGTTACGATCCCGGACCTCGCGTTCAATCCGGCCTTCCTCAAGAAGGTAGACGAGCTCGAACTTTCGGTGCGCTCGGCCAACTGTCTCAAGAACGATAACATCGTCTACATCGGCGATCTGGTGCAGAAGACTGAGGCGGAGATGCTCCGCACTCCGAACTTCGGCCGGAAGTCGCTCAACGAGATCAAGGAAGTGCTGGCCCAGATGGGTCTGCATCTCGGCATGGAAGTGCCGGGCTGGCCGCCGGAAAACATCGAAGAGCTGGCCAAGCGCTTCGAGGATCACTACTGAGCTTTGTCCCGGGCACAGGCCTCGGGACTGCTAGGAGCTAAGGGGAATACGCGATGCGTCACGGCAAGGTTCACCGCAAGCTCAACAAGAAACCCGAGCATCGCAAGGCCATGTTCGCCAACATGTGCGCTGCGCTGATCAAGCACGAGCAGATCACCACCACGCTGCCCAAGGCGAAGGAGTTGCGCCCGGTGGTCGAGAAGCTGGTGACGCTCGGCAAGCGCGGCGACCTGCATGCCCGCCGTCAGGCGGTCGCGCAGATCCGCGATGTCGCGATGGTGAAAAAGCTGTTCGACGTGCTGGGTCCCCGCTATAAGGAGCGCAACGGCGGCTACACCCGCGTGCTCAAGGCCGGCTTTCGCTACGGCGATAACGCGCCGGTCGCAGTGATCGAGTTCGTCGACCGTGACGAAGCTGCCAAGGGGCTCGACTCCGGCCCGGTTCAAGAGACCACGGCCGACGCGGAAGCCCCGGCGGCGGCGTAACGCTTCCATGGTGCGGCGTGCAATCAAGGCGGCTACGGCCGCCTTTTTGCTTGGCGGGAGCGTCTTGCTGATGACCGGCCAAGATTTGCGTGCGCAGGGCAACCCGGAGCGCGAACGCGACCTCCTGATGGCGGCCGAGCGTGGCGAGCTCGTGATCGTCCGCGATCTGGTGGCCAAGGGGGCGCGCATCAACTGGCGCGACCATCGCGGTCGTACGCCGTTGATGGCGGCGACCTGGCGCAACCAGATTGATGTTGCGCGCTTCCTCGTTCAGGAGGGTGCCGACGTCAACGCCAAGGACCTCATCCAGGACAGCCCATTTTTGGTGGCTGGCGCGGAGGGCCGCGTCGAAATCCTCAAGCTGATTGTTCCGGCAGGTGCCGACCTCAAGGACACCAATCGGTTTGGCGGCACGGCGCTCATCCCGGCGGCGCATCGCGGCCACGTCGAGGCGGTGAGGTATCTGCTCACTACTGCGATCGACAAGGACCATGTGAACAACCTGGGTTGGACGGCGTTGATGGAGGCCGTGGTACTCGGCGATGGTGGGCCGGCGCATACCGAGATCGTCCGCTTGCTGGTCGAAGCCGGCGCCAACGTGAACATCCCGGATCGCGACCGCGTCACACCGCTCGAGCACGCCAAGAAGCGCGGCTACGCCACCATGGTGCGAATCCTGTCTGTCGCGGCAGCGCGGTAGCGCCTGTCTTGGAGTCGCTGTACCGCTCCGTTATCCTTGGAAGATTCGAAACTACAAAACGGCGGAGAACAATATGACCCGGTGGGCGCTCGTCTGCATTGCGGTTGCAACCCTAGGCACGACGGCGAGTGCGCAGACGCCGGTCGAGCGGGGCGGCTATCTTGTCAACGGCATTCTGACCTGCGGCAACTGCCACACGCCAAAAGGTCCGGGCGGCGTTGAAGCCACGGCGCAGATGCACGCCGGCGGCGTGATCGAGTGGGATACGCCGACCTTCAAAGTCAAAGGCCCCAACATTACTCCCGATCGTGCGACCGGCATTGGGGGCTGGACCGACGCTCAGATCAAAGCCGCAATCCAGGACGGTGTGCATCCAAACGGGAGTCCGCTCGCGCCGATCATGCCGTCCGCATTCTACAAAGTGTTTACAACCGGCGACCTCGACGCAGTCGTGGCGTATCTGAAGTCGGTGCCTGCGATCAGCAACAAGACCCAGGCACCCGTCTATAAATCGGCGATGCATGTTGAGAAAGTGCCGAACGCCGACAAGCCCATGAGCGAGGCCGACCTTCGCGATCCGGTCAAACGCGGTTTCTATCTGGTGACTATCGGCCACTGCATGGAGTGCCACACCCCGATGGTGCGCGGCGAGCGCGTCTGGAGCCAGTATGGCGCGGGTGGCTTCCGCTTCACCGGTCCGTTCGGCGAGTCGTTCTCGCGCAACATCACGTCGCATAAGGAGAAAGGCATCGGCGCCTGGACCGATGCCGAGATCAAGGCCGCGATTACGCAAGGCAAGCGCCGCGACGGCTCCCCGCTCAAACCACCGATGGGGTACGCTTGGTACGCACGCATGACCGACGCGGACTTGAGCGCTGTCGTCGCCTATCTGCGCACGGTGCCGCCGAAGGAATGATTACCTCTTCCTCTTTTGATCGCGGCCGATCGCGTCGTAGAGATTGACCGGGGCGAAGTCGTCGGTCAGTAATTCCGCCTTGTCGAGCGCTGGGTGAGCGATCCGCTTCGCCATCAACTGCGGCAATGGAAACCGGAAATTATGCTTCTGCTGCATCGCTGCGGCGCGGCCGTCGAGCGTCTCGTCGGTCGGCGCATCGCTCGCGGTGACGACCATGATGACTTCGCCTTCGCCGGTCGGATAGAGGTGCACGGCCGGAAATACCTCCTTGAGCGTCCGCACGGTCGAGACGTAGAGCTTCGTACCGTCGTGCACGTTAAACGCGGCGGCGCCGCCCGGCGCCAGGCGTTGCTTGATCAGCGTGTAGAATTCCTTGGTCAGCAGGTGGAACGGCACATAGCCGCCGTGGAACGCATCGACCAGGATCAGATCGTAGTGCTGCTTGTTACGATTGAGGAACACGCGGCCGTCGCCGGCGACGTACTTCACCCGCGTGTTTTCTCGGATGCCAAAATAGCGTTTCGCGGCGTTGATGACGCCCGGGTCGATCTCCACGGTGTCGATCGTGGTCTCCGGCATGGCTCGGCCGAGATAGGTCGAGATCGATCCGCCGCCGAGCCCGATCATTAGGACCTTGGCGGGCGCTTCCGGATAGGACAGCGCCACCGTCATGAAGCGCGTGTAATGCACAGGTAGATCGTCGGGGTCGCGCAGGTTGGTGACCGATTCAGTGTAGTCCCAGCCCTTGAGCTGGAACGACATGGTCAGCTCGTGGCGCCGTTTGGTGATGAAGATGTCGTTGTATTCGGTTTCGATACGGGCGACCTGGCCGTCGGGACGCTTGAGCAGCGCGGCGCGCAACTGTTCGTCGACCAGTTCCTGGGCGTCTGCGGTGGTTGATCCGTGCGCCATTGCCAGCGCAATCATGGCCACCGCCGTGGCAGCGCGCCGCGACAGCGTGGGCAGTGCGATCAGCACCAACGCCGATGCCGCGCCGATGCCGCCCAGCATCAAGGTTAGCGTCCGGGAGCCCATCGAGGGCAGCAGGAAGAATGTGGTGCCGAGCGTGCCGGCGATGCTGCCGACCGTCGAGATGCCGTACACCGTGCCTGACACAGTGCCGGATTGCGCGGCGGAGCGCAGCATGAGCCGGATCGCGAATGGGGAATACATGCCGAAGAACGTTACCGGAAAGAACAGAATGGCCATCGATGCCAGCAGGCTGCCGGCCTTGATGTCGTCGATGCCGGCCAGCACCCATTCGAGCATGCCCTGCGCAAACACCGGCAGCACAAGCATATAGAGTGAGCCGATCAGCACTGTGGCGCCCAGCACCGCGACGGAAGGCACGCGGTCCGCAAGCCAGCCGCCGATGAAATAACCGACGGTCAATGCGCCCAGAACGGTCGAGATCAGCGACGCCCAGGTGTAGATGCCGCTGCCGAAGTAGGGGTTGAGATAGCGCGAGCCCAGCATCTCGAAGCTCATGACGATGGCCCCGGTGATGAAGGCGATCAGGTAGATCACCCAGGCCGGCCGGGTCGATCCGGTACTGGCATCCACAGCGGGGATTTCGCGCGGCACGCAGGCTCCTTTGCAATCGGGATCGGGCAAATTCGCCCAAGGACCGTTGAAGGCCGTATGCAATTTCTATCAATCACTTAACAATGCGAAAAGGGTGCGTTCCCGGTCTTCAATTGCGGCGGTTTGCGGCCTATATCTCAGACCCGCCATTCGGGGATTCTCCGCATGTGGAGTTGGGTTCCATCCGTTCGTAACGCCGTTCTGGGCGTGCTCGGCATTGTAGTGCTGGTTGCTCCAGCCGTTGCCCAGGGCCGAGCAGTTCCAAGCTCCGCCACCGATCTGCGGATGTCCTATGCGCCGATCGTCAAGCGTGTCACGCCGGCAGTGGTTACGGTGTCCGCCGCGAAGACGGTCGAGAACCGCAATCCGCTTATGGAGGACCCGTTCTTCCGCCGCTTCTTCGGCCCGAATTTCGGCCCGCGCGGCCCGCAGCAGCAGCGCTCGCTGGGCTCAGGCGTCATCATCGATGCAACCGGGTTGGTGGTGACTAACAACCACGTCATTGATGGCGCCGATCAGGTCAAGATCACGCTCGGCGACCGACGCGAATTCGACGTTGACGTGGTGCTCAAGGATCCCCGCACGGACCTCGCGGTGATGCGCGTCAAGGACGCCAAGGACCGCTTCCCATTCCTGGAACTGGGCAATTCCGACGAATTGCAAGTCGGCGATGTGGTGCTCGCGGTCGGCAATCCATTCGGAGTCGGACAGACCGTGACCCACGGCATCGTCTCGGCGCTGGCGCGCACCCAGGTCGGCATCACCGACTACCAGTTCTTTATCCAGACCGACGCGGCGATCAACCCGGGCAACTCGGGCGGCCCGATGGTCGACATGACCGGAAAGATCGTCGGTATCAACACCGCGATCTTCTCGCGCTCTGGCGGTTCGCAGGGCATCGGCTTCGCGGTGCCGGCCAACATGGTGCAGGTCGTGGTCACCTCCGCCCGCAACGGCGGCGGCGCAGTGCAGCGGCCATGGCTCGGCGCCGCCTTGCAGGCGGTCACGCCCGATCTCGCGGACAAGTTCGATCTCAAGCGGCCTGCCGGCGCCGTCATCACCAATGTGTCGCCGGGAAGCCCCGCTGCGCGCGCAGGCCTCAAGACCGGCGACGTCATCGTCGCGGTCGAAGGGCAGGCGGTGGATGATCCCAACGCGTTCGGCTACCGCTTCGCGACGCGCCCACTGGGTGGCACCACACAGCTCGGCGTGATGCGAGGCGGCAAGGAGACCAAGGTCGCGGTGGCGCTGGAAACCGCACCCGACGCGCCGCGCGACGAACTGGTGATCCGTGGCCGCTCGCCCTTTGTCGGCGCCAAGGTCGCCAATCTGTCGCCGTCGCTGGCCGACGAACTGCGTCTTGATGCATCGGCCGAGGGCGTGGTGATCGTTGAGGTGACCGATGGCTCGCCGGCGCAAAGCGTCGGCCTGCAGCGCGGCGATCTAGTGGTCTCGGTCAACAATGAAAAGGTCGCGAAGACGCGCGATCTGGACAAGATGTCCAGGGCCGGGAGCACCCGGGGCTGGCGCGTCACCATCGTGCGGGGCGGCCAGCAGATTTCAGCCACGTTCGGCGGCGGATGAGCCCGCGCGCGCAGTCCGGCAAGACTCCGAGCCTGTTCGCGGCCGCAGGCCTCGACGCCGACGCGCCGCGGCCGCTCGCTGACAAGCTGCGTCCCAAGGCGCTGGCTGAGGTGGTAGGGCAGGATCATCTGCTTGGGCCCGACGGTGCGCTCAGCCGCATGCTGGCGACCCGTTCGCTCGGCTCGCTGGTGTTCTGGGGACCGCCCGGTACTGGCAAGACCACGGTAGCGCGTCTCCTGGCCAAGGAAACGGAGCTGCATTTCGAGCAGATTTCGGCGGTGTTCTCGGGCGTGGCCGATCTCAAGAAGGTCTTCGACGCTGCACGCGACCGTCGCGAGATCGGCAAAGGCACGCTGCTGTTCGTCGACGAGGTGCACCGTTTCAACCGGGCCCAGCAGGAACTCGTTCCTGCCGGTGATGGAGGATGGCACCATCGTGCTGGTCGGCGCCACCACCGAGAACCCGTCGTTCGAGCTCAACGCGGCGCTCCTCTCCCGCGCGCGCGTTCTGGTGTTCAAATCGCTCGACGCCGAGGCGATCGAGAAACTGCTGGCGCGCGCCGAAGCGATCGAAGCCAAGCGGTTGCCGCTTGATGCGGCGGCGCGGGAAGCGCTTTTACGGATGGCGGACGGCGATGGCCGCGCGGCGCTTACGCTGGTCGAGGAGGTCTGGCGGGCGGCCCGCCCTGGCGAAACGTTCGACGCCGCGGCGCTGCAAGCCGTGGTGCAGCGGCGTGCGCCGATCTACGACAAGAGCCAGGATGGCCACTACAACCTGATCTCTGCGCTGCACAAGTCGGTGCGTGGTTCTGATCCTGACGCGGCGCTCTACTATCTCGCCCGGATGTTCGATGCCGGCGAAGATCCGCTCTACATCGCGCGACGTGTGGTGCGCATGGCGGTCGAGGACATCGGGCTTGCCGATCCGCAGGCGCTCGCGGTCTGCAACGCTGCCAAGGAGGCTTATGATTTTCTCGGCAGCCCGGAGGGCGAGCTGGCGATCGCCCAAGCCGTGATCTACGTCGCCACTGCGCCGAAATCGAACGCCGCCTATGTGGCATTCGGACAGGCCAAGCAGGCGGCCAAAGATGGGGGTTCGCTGCTGCCGCCCAAGCACATCCTCAACGCGCCGACCAACCTAATGAAGTCGGAAGGCTACGGCCGCGGTTACGCCTACGACCACGACCAGGAGGAGGCGTTCTCGGGCCAAGACTATTTCCCTGAAGCGATGGGGCGCCGCCAATTCTACGATCCGCCGGAGCGTGGATTTGAGCGCGAGATCAAAAAAAGGCTCGAGTACTGGGCCAAGCTGCGGAAAGACAAAAGTGGGGACTGATGTGGCATTGGGTGGTTTGGACGGCCGCCGCGGCAGCGGCGGCGGGCTGGAGTTGTCCGGCGCATGCCGCGGAGCTCTGGGTCGGCCGTTGGGCAATTAGTCAATCGGCATGCGGGATCGGGGGCAGCACGCCCGCGACCGCGGCCCTGGTCGTTAACGATACCTCACTGAATTGGTACTCCGGCCACTGCCGAATTGCGAAAATGTACAAGTTGGGACAAGCGGCCTACATCCAGGCGCGCTGTTGGGATTCGAGCGAAGTTCCGATCACGCTCGAGCCGCGTGGCGAACGGCTGCGTGTGACCTGGGCGGGCGCCAAGGCTCAGGACTTGCATCGCTGCAAGTGAGGTCGGGCTCGAGGGGAGTGTGCGATGCGTGTTCGTTGGCTTGCTCTGGGTTTGAGCTTCCTGCTAGCCACCGCGGCGTATTCCGAGCCGGCCAAGCAGGACAAGCCTGCCGAAAGGCCTGCGGCAAAGAGCGAGTCTGCTGAAAAGCCGGCAGCGAAGTCGGAGAAGGCGACGAAGGCCAAGAAATCTGACGAGAAGGCTGACAAGAAAGGTGACGCGAGCGCCGGCGAGGCGAAGCCGGCGAGCGACGAGCCGAAAACCACCACCGTCGACAAGCTGCCGGGCGCGCTCAAGACCGCGCACGTCTGCGCAATGCCCAAGGCGACCGTGGAAATCGATTCAGAGCGCTATGAGAAGTCGGTGGTGTTTATTGTGTCCTGCACGGCGGCGAAGGGTGGTCTTACGCCCTTCGCGGTCTATGTCGCGCGCGACGCCAAGGGCGCTGGCGCCAAGTTGGTGACATTCGAAGGAGTCTCACCGGATGGCAGCCCGTCAAAGCTGGAGATGCTGTATTCGGTAACACCAGCTCGCGAAGCCTTCACCAAGGAAGGCGATCAACAGCCGCATGCGCATGTAAGGGGGGACACACCGTGGTTTGTCGGCGCGTGGGCGCCGCACGACCGGCCGGGTAGCTGCGCCGTCTCCGCGACATGGCGGTTGCAAGGTGATAAGGCTGAGCTCCACCTGTGGGAAGAGGCCAAGGAATGCCCCAAGGGAGAGTTGCCGAAGTACGAGGCCAAGATCGACAAAAAGCCGCCTGCGCTGGTCGGACGGTAACATTGCCGCTCGCCGCGGCCGCGGCTTTGCCATCAAGCATCAGAGCCAAGATGCTGGAATGGTTCGTTGCGCGCTGCGGCGTGACCGAACGCGGTGACCGCTGGCACCTCAACGCGCGCTGCTGTTGCCGATGAACGCGCCGAACACCAGGCCGCAGGGCACGAACACGGTACAGACCGTCACCGTGAGCCGGGATGAAACCGGAATGCGGCTCGACCGCTTCTTCGAAGCGCGGTTCCCGGGTCTGTCCTACTCGCATATCCAGCGCATCATCCGTAAAGGCGAGGTGCGGGTGAACGGCAAGCGCGCGCAGCCCAAGGACCGCCTGGAATCGGGACAGGCAGTCCGCATTCCTCCGCTCAAACTTGATGCTCCGAAGCCCGGTCCCGGCGCTCCCACCGAGCAGAAGGACCGCGCCTTCCTTAAGTCGATCACGTTGTTCGAGGACGACGACGTGCTTGTCCTCAACAAGCCGATCGGACTGGCGGTGCAGGGCGGCTCCGGCACGCTCCGCCACATCGATGGCATGCTTGGCGCACTGCGCGACCGCGCCGGACAGCGGCCGCGGCTGGTGCACCGGCTTGACAAGGACACCTCGGGCTGCCTGATGGTCGCCAAGACGCGCTTTGCAGCAACGGCGCTCGCCAAGAACTTCCGCTCCCGCTCGGCGCGCAAAATTTATTGGGCGCTGGTGGTCGGCGCGCCAAGACCGAAGCAGGGGCGCATTTCTACGTTCCTTGCCAAGGAAGAACGCGAAGAGGACAGCGTGATGGTAATCGCCAAGCATGGCGACGAAGGTGCGAGCCACGCCGTGACCTACTACGCTGCGGTCGAAACGGCTGGCCAGAAGCTCACCTGGCTGTCGCTCAAGCCGGTTACCGGCCGCACCCACCAATTGCGCGCGCACATGGACCACATCGGTCATCCGATCATTGGCGACCCCAAGTACTTCAACAAGGAAAACTGGGAGCTGCCGGGTGGCCTGCAGAACAAGCTGCATCTGTTGGCGCGGCGGATTGCCATCCCGCATCCGCGCGGTGGGACGATCGACGTTACGGCTCCGTTACCGCCGCATATGCAGCAATCCTGGAACCTGCTCGGTTTCGACGCCAAGCGCTACGACCCGATTGTCGACGCCCCGGAGGAGGATTGAAGCCGGCCAGGATTAGGACTGGCCGACGCGGTATTTGCTTCCTATGTGAGGGATATGCCGATGCGGTCAGCCAAGGGCTTCGCAGTCGCCCTCGCGATGCTCTACACCGCCTCTGTCCCGCAGTTTGCCTTCGCCCAGGACATCATGGTGGAGGAGGGTGGCAGGCCGCTCAAGAAGAGCCGCACCATCGTGATCCAGGAAGACGGTAAGCCGGCCAAAAAGCCAAAAGGTGACCGGAAGTACCCGCGCGGCAGCAGCTACGTGCCCAACATGACATTGCCGCGCACCGTGGCGCCGACGGTCGGGCAGCCGTCACCCGGTGTCTATACCCCGCCACCGATCAACACCTTCAGTGATCGCGTGATCGGCTGCAACCACTCCTTCCCGCTCAACGCTGGAATCGGAAACAATCCGACCGATCGGAGCGCTTACGTCCGCCAGTGCGCGAATTGAGCGTCGCTTCGTAAACACCTGCGATAGCGCCAGCGTGGCGGTGGACCGAATTTCATTGCAGCGGAATGCTGGCCCATTTCGGTTCTCAGAAATCGGGTGGCGACGGACCCCTCCAGTTGCGATTTGAGTGTCGTTGAGGCGGCGAACTGCTGCCGCTTGAAACGCAATCGATGGAAAGTTGGAGGCCTGTGATGAAACCGGAAAGCAAAGCGAACTGATCACGCGAGCTTGAAGCGCATGATGGGATCCGGAATCCGTTTGGTGTCATGGATGTTCCTGATCCCAATGACCGCGAGGTGATGGAATTTGCCGCCAGCGCGACATTGGAGGGGACCATTGACGACGCGAACGCAACGGCGTGGGGTGCCGGCGACCCGCACGATGCGATCGAAGGAAACTGGTCCAGCCGCTGGAACGGCGGTGCGGATCCAACGATCCCCGGGGATGCCGCCGACAAATGGAAACAGGGTCAGGCCGAAGTGAGAACGGTAGGGGAGCGCGTCTATTTCTACTTCGGTTGGGACGGCGGCGCGCGCCGCGCACTCATCGACGCCCGCCGAGAAGGCCAGCACAAGCTGGTCGGAAAATATATCAATCTCACCAATCCAGCGATCACGCGGCCATGGATCGGCTTGATCGTAAGCAATGAAAGAATCGATGGCCGATATACCAACGGACGCCTGGATTTCCGCCGGTAGGGCCTACGCTAACGCTACCGCAAGCTGGCGTTGATCTTTTCCAACATCGCCGATCCCGGGCACAGATCCTTCTCGGAGAGCCCATTGAGCGGCGCTTCGGTGGTGTTGAGATGCGAGTGCAGATCGTCCGCCTCGGGATCGACGTACAGGAGCCCTGTCACCACCTGGCCCTTGGCCGTATGCTTCGCCAGGAAGCTCATCGCGGCGAGCCGGTCGTGCACGTCGTAGTCGGCGCCGAGCTTGCGCAGCGCGAGCTTGGTGCCGTCGTGCTGCTCGACCACATGGACCGAGCCCGGCGCGTACTCGATCTTGATCGGCGCGCGTCCGGTGATGACGTCGAGCCGGTTCACCGCCTCGTTGTGCTCGCGCACGTAGTCGAAGCTCTTGGTCGAGCCGGTATGATTGTTGAAGGCGACGCATGGGCTGATCACGTCGATGAAGGACGCGCCTTTGTGGCGGATCGCCGCTTCAATAAGCGGGACTAGTTGCGTCTTGTCGCCCGAGAATGAGCGGGCGACGTAGCTCGCGCCGAGCTGCAGCGCCATCGCGGCCAGATCGATCGAGTTGTCGGAATTGACTACGCCGCGCTTGCTCTTCGAGCCGCGGTCCGCGGTGGCCGAGAACTGGCCTTTGGTGAGCCCGTAGACGCCGTTGTTCTCGACGATGTAGGTCATGTTGATGCCGCGCCGCATCGCGTGGGCGAACTGCCCGAAGCCGATCGAGGCGCTGTCGCCGTCGCCCGACACGCCGAGATAGATTAAGTCGCGGTTGGCGAGATTGGCGCCGGTGAGCACCGACGGCATGCGGCCGTGCACGGTGTTGAAGCCGTGCGAGTTGCCGAGGAAATAGTCAGGCGTCTTCGACGAGCAGCCGATGCCCGAAATCTTCGCCACGCGGTGCGGCTCGATCGCGAGCTGGAAGCAGGCTTCGATGATCGCGCCAGTGATCGAAGTCATGTCCGCAGCCCGCGCACAGCGTCGAGATCTTGCCCTCGTAGTCGCGGTGGGTGTAGCCGAGTTCATTCTTCGGCAGGCCGGGATGGTGGAATTTCGGCTTGGCAATGTAGGTCATGACACCACCTTACGGAGCGGAGTGACTTTGAGCTGATCCTGATGATCGCCGATCGCCCTGGCGATGAAGCGCGCCGTGATCGGCGTGCCGTCGTAGTGCAAAATCGGAACGAGCCGCACCGGGTCGATGTCGTTCTCATTGACGATCAGCGATCGCAGCTGTGCATCGCGGTTCTGTTCGACGACGTAGACGAAGTCGTGGTCGGCGATGAAGCTCGCCACGCTGGAATGGAACGGGAAAGCGCGGATGCGCAGCCGGTCGAGCTGATGCCCGCGCGTCTCCAGCATCCCGATTGCCTCGTCCATCGCCGGAGAGGTCGAGCCGTAATAGATCACGCCGTACTTGGTGGGCTTGGCGGCATTGGCCTGCAGCGGCCGCGGCACCAGGTCCTTGGCGGTCTCGAACTTGCGCAGCAGGCGCTGCATGTTGTCCTGGTACGCCGGGCCTTCCTCGGTATAGCGCGCATAGCGATCGCGCGATGTGCCGCGGGTGAAGAACGAGCCCTTGGTCGGATGCGTGCCCGGATAGGTGCGGAATGGAATGCCGTCGCCGTCGACGTCGAGATAGCGACCGAACTCGCGGCCGTCATCGAGCATTTCCGCAGTCATCACCTTGCCGCGGTCGTATTGCTTGCTTTCGTCCCACTTCAGCGGGCGGCAGAGCCGATGGTTCATGCCGATATCGAGATCGAGCATCAGGAAGATCGTGGTCTGCAGCCGTTCGGCAAGGTCGAAACACTGCGCGGCGAATTCAAAGGCTTCGGCTGGATCCTCGGGGAACAGCATGACGTGTTTGGTGTCGCCATGCGAAGCGTAGGCGCAGGAGGTGAGATCGCACTGTTGGGTGCGTGTCGGCATGCCGGTTGAGGGGCCGGCGCGTTGCACGTTCATGATCACGGCGGGAATCTCGGCGAAGTAGGACAGGCCGATGAATTCCTGCATCAGCGAGATTCCGGGACCGGACGTCGCGGTGAAGGCGCGCGCGCCGTTCCAGCCAGCGCCGACCACGATGCCGATCGAGGCAAGTTCATCCTCGCCTTGCACGATCGCGTATTTCGCCTTCTTGGTCTCCGGATCGTGGCGCAGCCGCTTGCAATGGCTGGTAAACGCATCCGCCAGCGATGATGACGGCGTGATCGGGTACCAGGCGCACACCGTGGCGCCGCCATAGACGGCACCGAGTGCCGCCGCACTGTTGCCTTCGATGAAGATGCGGTCGCCAACCTTGTCGGCCTTCTGCACGCGAAGGCCGATCGGGCACTTGAGGTTGATCAGCGCCCAGTCGCGGCCGAGATGCAGTGCGTGGATGTTCGACGAGAGGAGCTTTTCCTTGCCCTTGTACTGCTCGCCGATCAGCGTCTCGATCACCTTGGGATCCATGTCAAGCATGGCCGACAGCGCACCGAGATAGATGATGTTCTTGAACAGCTGACGCTGGCGCGGGTCGGTGTAGGTCGAGTTGGTGATGGCGGTCAGCGGGACGCCGAGCACGGTGATGTCGTCACGAAACTTCGACGACGGCATCGGCTTGGTCGAATCGTAGAACAGGTAGCCGCCGGGCTCGATCGAGGCGACGTCCTTGTCCCAAGTCTGCGGGTTCATCGCGACCATCATGTCGACGCCGCCGCGGGCGCCGAGATGGCCGTTTTCCGTGACGCGCACCTCGTACCAGGTCGGCAGACCCTGGATGTTGGACGGGAAGATGTTGCGCGGCGACACCGGCACGCCCATCCGCAGAATTGAGCGCGCGAACAGCTCGTTCGCGCTCGCCGAGCCGGAGCCGTTGACGTTGGCGAAGCGAATGACGAAGTCGTTTACGCTGCTGATCGGGCTGGTTGGCATGGCGTGTTCGCGTGAGTCATGTCGATGAGATATTTCTGCATGTCCCACGCTCCGGTGGGGCAGCGTTCGGCGCATAGGCCGCAGTGCAGGCAGACGTCCTCGTCCTTGACCATGACGTTGCCGGTCTTGAGGCCGTCCGCGACGTAGAGGTCCTGCGTGGCGTTGGTCGACGGCGCGCGCAATCGCGTGCGCAGGTCGGCTTCGTCGCCGTTCTTGGTGAAGGTGATGCAGTCCATCGGGCAGATGTCGACGCAGGCGTCGCATTCGATGCACAGCGATGAGGCGAAGACGGTCTGCACGTCGCAATTGAGACAACGTTGCGCCTCGGCGAAGGCGAGCTTGGGGTCGAAGCCGAGTTCGACCTCGGCCCTGATGTCTTTGAGCGCCACCACCTTGTCGCGCAGCGGCACCCGGAAGCGCTTGTCGCCCGAGATGTCGTTGTCGTAACTCCACTCGTGGATGCCCATCTTCTGGCTGCTGATCTGAACCTCCGGCAACGGGCGCTCGGTGATGTCCTCGCCGGAGCAGAGCTTGTGGATGGACAATGCGGCGTCGTGGCCATGCGCCACCGCCCAGATGATGTTCTTCGGGCCGAACGCGCTGTCGCCGCCGAAGAACACCTTGGGATGGGTCGAGGCCATGGTCTTGGCATCGACCTTCGGCATGTTCCATTTGTCGAATTCGATGCCGATGTCGCGTTCGATCCAGGGGAAAGCGTTCTCCTGGCCGACCGCCACCAGCACGTCATCGCATTCGAAATGCTGATCCGGCTCGCTGGTCGGCACCAGGTTGCGGCGACCCTTGGCGTCGTACTCGGCCTTGACCTTCTCGAACACCACACCGGTCAGCTTGCCGTTGTCGTGGTTGAATTCCTTCGGCACCAGGAAATTGAGGATCGGGATGTCCTCGTGCATGGCGTCCTCCTTCTCCCAGGGGGACGCCTTCATCTCTTCGAAGCCGGAACGCACGATCACCTTGACGTCCTCGCCGCCGAGCCGGCGCGAGGAGCGGCAGCAGTCCATCGCGGTGTTGCCGCCGCCGAGCACGATAACGCGCTTGCCGATCTTAGTGGTGTGGCCGAATGAGACTGAGGACAGCCAGTCGATGCCGATGTGGATGTTCTTGGCCGCTTCCTTGCGGCCCGGGATATCGAGTTCGCGGCCGCGCGGCGCGCCGGAGCCGACGAACACCGCGTCATAGCCTTCCGACAGCAATGCCTTCAGGCTGTCGATGCGGCGGCCGCCGACGAATTCGATGCCCATGTTGAGGATGTAGTTGCATTCCTCGTCGATCACGGCATCCGGCAGGCGGAATTTCGGAATCTGGCTACGCATCATGCCGCCGGACTTCGGGTCCTGGTCAAACACGGTGCAGTGGTAGCCGAGCGGCGCGAGATCGCGCGCGACGGTCAGCGAAGCAGGGCCGCCGCCGACCAGCGCGATGCGCTTGCCGTTCTTCATTGCCGGCTGCTTCGGCATCCGTCCGGAGACGTCGTCTTTGTAATCAGCCGCGACGCGCTTCAGGCGGCAAATCGCGACCGGGTCCTTCTCGACGCGGCCGCGCCGGCAAGCGGGCTCGCAGGGGCGGTCGCACGTGCGGCCGAGGATTCCCGGAAATACGTTGGATTTCCAATTGATCATGTAGGCGTCGCTGTAGCGGCCTTCGGCGATCAATCGGATGTATTCGGGAACCGGCGTGTGTGCCGGGCAGGCCCATTGGCAGTCGACGACTTTATGGAAGTAGTCCGGTGCCGCGATATCGGTCGGTTTCATTTACTCCTGATCTGCGTGCATCCCCTCGGAACTCTGTCGAGTGGCGGTCACGCAGCCTTTGCGATTCAATCCCCACGCGGTCCGGCGACTGACGGCCAATTCCGGCGGCGGATGTTAGTTTAGACGGCTTCCGAATTCCACCCGCGCAACGCTTTAGTTATGCGTCTGTGAAGCACATCGCCCGAGAAAACCTATGGTATTGCAAAGCGGCACCAGGATGGCACCCGCCAAGGCCGGGCGCCATCACAAGTGCGGGAAATGGTTATTCTAGCGGGCCTTTTGGGGCCATTCCGGCTGTCCGATTGTTGCATCGCACAATAGACCCTCTCATGCGCGACATCTTTGCCGAGGTTTTCGCCAGCGAACCGGTCGATCCGACTGAAGCGGCGCGGCGCGGCGCGCGTCCGAAGTTGCGTTCACGATTTTATGAGCGGGCCGAGGCAAGCGAAGCTGAGGGTCGATTCGCCGTTTTGCTCGACGGCAGGCCGGTCCGCACGCCGGCGCGGGAGCTGCTGGCGGCGCCGACGCGGGGGCTTGCCGAGACCATCGCAGCCGAATGGGATGCGCAGCGCGACGTCGTGGATCCGGCGCGCATGCCGCTGACAAGGCTGGCTAATGCAATTATCGACGGCGTGACGAAATGGCCTGAACCGGTGGCGGCCGAGATCGAGAAGTATCTCGGCTCGGATTTGCTGTTCTACCGCGCGAGCGAGCCGGAAGGACTGGTGGCCAGTCAGGCAAAGCATTGGGATCCCATCATAAACTGGGCGCGCGACGAACTCGGCGCGCGCTTTGTTTTGACGCAGGGCGTGACCTTTGTGGCGCAGCCCAGGGAGGCGATCGCCGCCGCCGCGAAGGCCATTCCGTCCGATCCGTGGCGCCTAGGAGCAGTGAATTCTGCCACTAGTCTGACCGGGTCGGCGTTGCTCGGGCTGGTGCTCGGCAATAATCGGCTGTTGGTCGGCGAAGTCTGGGCGGCCGCGCATGTCGACGAGGACTGGAATATGGCGCAATGGGGGCGCGACGAGCAGGCGCTGGCGCGCCGGGCATTCCGCTTCGCCGAGCTGCAGGCGGCAGCGCAGGTGCTGGCCCACACGCCCGGCTGATCGAATTGATAGAGGGGAGGAGTTTTCCGATGAGCAAGCCGTCGCGCTTTCCGCAGCTGACCATGGAGCACCTGAACGACGAGCAGCGCCCGCTCGCGGAAAAGATCATGACGTTCTCGCGGGTCGGCATCAGCGGGCCGTACAACATCATGCTGCGCAGCCCGGTGTTTCTCAAACGCATGCTCGACCTGCTCGACTATCTGCGCTGGAACACCTCGCTGCCGCTTTCCCTCAACGAGTTCGCGATCCTGATCGTCGGCCGGCGCTGGCGCTCGCAGATCGAATGGTTCGCGCACGTGCCGATCGCGCTCAAGGCCGGGCTGTCGCAGTCGGTCATCGACCAGCTCAAGCAGAACAAACGTCCCGAGGGCATGAAGGACGACGAGGCGATCGTCTACGATTTCTGCACCGAGCTCGCCGCCAACCACGAGGTCTCCGACGCGACCTTCGATCGCGCCAAGCGCATCCTCGGCGAGCAGCAGGTGGTTGACCTGGTGGCGGTGAGCGGCACCTACGTCACGGTGGCGATGCTGCTGGCGGTGGCGGAAGCGATGCCGCCCGACGGCGCCGAGCCGCCGTTCAAGCCGGGCGAGCCGTAGCCTCACCTCTGCCCGCGTGCGGGACTCTCTCCTAACCTCCCCCTTTCAGGGGAGGGAATGGAAAGGCCGCGCGCGCGGGCAGTAAGAGGATCGCCCGCGTCGCCGCCCGGGCCCCATCGTGGTATGGCTTTTGCCAGGGATAGGCTGAGATTCCCTGGGGCTGTGACGCCATGAAAGACATCCTCGACAGGCTCGAGCAGCGCCGCAAGCAGGCCCGCGAGGGCGGCGGCAAGGCGCGCATCGAGGCGCAACACAAGCGCGGCAAGCTGACCGCGCGCGAGCGCATCGAGCTGTTGCTCGACAAGGGCTCGTTCGAGGAGTTCGACATGTTCGTCGAGCACCGCGCCACCGACTTCGGCATCGACAAGACCAAGATCCCCGGCGATGGCGTGGTGACCGGCTGGGGCACCGTGAACGGCCGCACCGTGTTCCTGTTCGCCAAGGATTTCACCGTGTTCGGCGGCTCGCTCTCCGAAACCCACGCCCAGAAGATCGTCAAGGTGCAGGACATGGCAATGAAGGCGCGCGCGCCGATCATCGGCCTGTTCGACGCCGGCGGCGCGCGCATCCAGGAGGGCGTCGCCTCGCTCGGCGGCTACGGCGAGGTGTTCAAGCGCAACGTGATCGCCTCGGGCGTCATCCCGCAGATCAGCGTCATCATGGGCCCGTGCGCGGGCGGCGACGTCTATTCGCCCGCCATGACCGATTTCATCTTCATGGTGAAGGACACCAGCTACATGTTCGTCACCGGTCCGGACGTGGTGAAGACCGTGACCAACGAGGTCGTGACCGCGGAGGAGCTCGGCGGCGCCTCGGTGCACGCCACCAAATCCTCAATCGCCGACGGTGCCTACGAGAACGACGTCGAGTGTCTCCTGCAGATGCGCCGGCTGATCGACTTCCTGCCGGCGTCGAACCTGAGCGGCGTGCCGGAATGGCCCTCGCACGACGACATCGAGCGCGAGGACAAGTCGCTCGACACGCTGATCCCGGACAATCCGAACAAGCCCTACGACATCAAGGAGCTGATCCACAAAGTGGTGGACGAGGGCGACTTCTTCGAGATCGGCGCGGCGTTCGCGAAGAACATCGTCACCGGCTTCGGCCGCATCGCCGGGCGCACCGTGGGCTTCGTCGCCAACCAGCCGATGGTGCTGGCCGGCGTGCTCGACAGCGACGCGTCAAGAAAGGGCGCGCGGTTCGTGCGGTTCTGCAACGCGTTCGAGATTCCGATCGTCACCTTCGTGGACGTGCCGGGTTTCCTGCCGGGCACCGCGCAGGAGCAGGGCGGCCTGATCAAGCACGGCGCCAAGCTCTTGTTCGCCTATTCGCAGGCCTCGGTGCCGCTGGTCACGGTCATCACCCGCAAGGCGTTCGGCGGCGCCTATGACGTGATGGCGAGTAAGCACATTGGCGGCGACCTCAACTACGCCTGGCCGACCGCGCAGATCGCGGTGATGGGCGCGAAGGGCGCGGTCGAGATCATCTTCCGCGCCGACATGGACTCACCGGAGAAGATCGCGGCGCGCACCCGGGAATATGAGGAGCGCTTCCTGTCGCCGTTCGTTGCCGCCGAGCGCGGCTATATCGACGACGTGATCATGCCGCGCTCGACGCGCAAGCGCATCGCGCGTGCGCTGGCCATGCTGCGGGGGAAGAAGGTCGAGATGCCGGCGCGAAAGCACGACAATTTGCCGGTGTGAAAAACAAAAAAGGAGTTCTACTCGTAAGCGAACGGGGCTTCCGTTCTAGTATTTGGTCCAGCTTACGTTTTTCTCCCTAAGGAATGCTGTCGCGAGGCCCGCGAGGTATTCGCAGTCCCCGGCAATGAAGGGGTCGCCCCGAATATCCCTGCGTTGAGCAACGAATTCTTTGGTGCAATCCCAAATTCGCGCAATCGGAACGCTCCACGTACCAATGATGTAATCTGCGGGAAGTGTTCCAAGCCTAATCATCGTGCCAACGGACTAAAGGTTCGGAGCACTTTCTCGGCGGCATCAGTATCTTCTTTCTGCCATTCCGTGAGTGGTCGATTACAGGAGGTGGTAAATATACGTCGTCGTGCTTCAATAACGTCTGCTGCGTCTATCATCTCGACTGCCACTTTAAACGACTGCGCGTAAATTGATTTGTTTAGCGCCTTCTGCGCTTCTTCTTGTGCGCTTGCGGACTTTGTCAGCTCCTGCCGGGTGAGCGAGAGTTCTTGGCGTTGTAGGATTAACTCTTGTCGTTGGAGAAGGATCGCAACGATTACCCCCGCAAATGCGAGGCCTGAGAAAAGCGCGTTTATGCTTCCATAGACATCGCCGAATTGGCCTCTCGTTTGCCAGTCAGTCAAAAACATGGAAGTTACGATCGGGGTGACGATCCAAAGGACAAGCACGCCGCTAAAAAGAAATAACAACTGTCTGCAAGAAATTGAGTTGTTTCTCATCGCTGCACTCGTTGAAGGGTCGCGTTTCCAAACGAACTAGATTAATACGGTATCAGCGTTAGCAAGCGTAGAGTGGGCTTCGCTGCGCTCAACCCACACTACAAACTTGGCGCAGGGGCGCGAGCGAGCGCCCCTTCCTTAATCATCCTCTCCGCCTTGTTCAGCGCCTCGATCGCAAACCCCGCCGCCGCTTTGTAGCCCGCCATGAACTCCGCGCGCTCCTTCGGCGGGATCACGTCGTCGATGTTGTCGAACGTGCCGCCGCAGCGCTCGTCGACCATGTTCAGCAAGCCAAACGGGCCGGCGCCGCGGTTGCGCAGCACCACCTGCGAGATCGGGCCGCACAGCTTCTTGTCGTAGGCGGCGAGCGTCGCGGGCGTGACGCCGTGCTCGATCATGCAAGCGCCGAGCACGCGCGCATCGACGATCGCCTGGCTGCCGCCGTTCGAGCCGGTCGGATACATCGGGTGCGCGGCATCGCCCATCAGCACCACCGGGCCGTCCTGCCAGGTCGGGATCGGGTCGCGGTCGATCATCGGGTTTTCGAACGCACTGTCGGCATTGCGGAGCAGGGCGGGCACATCGAGCCAGTCCCACACCCAACCATTGAAATGGTGCGCGAAGTCGTTGATGGCGACTTGGCGGAACCAGCCGCTCTGCTTCCAGCCCTCGCTGTTATCCATCGTCACCTCGGCGATCCAGTTGATCATCGAGAGACCGGTGCGCGGATCGGGCTGCGAGATCGGATAGAACACCATGCGCTGGCGATGCGTGCCGAGGCCGACGAACGAGGCGCCGGTGCGGATCGGCTTCCCCCAGGTCATGCCGCGCCACATCACCGCGCCGCCCCAGTGGATCGGCGGCTGGCCGGGATGCATCTGCGCGCGCACCGCCGAGTGGATGCCGTCGGCGCCGATCAGCAGCGCGCCCTCGGCCTCGGAGGCTGCGCCGTCGGCGTGCTCGATCAGCGCGCTGACGCCGCCGTCCGCATTCTTGCGGTAGCCGGCGACGCGGCTGCCGAGCCGCACCGTGGCAGCTCCAGCGCGCTGCACGAGCTTGTCGTGCAGCAGCATGTGGAACTGGCCGCGGTGCACCGCGTATTGCGGCCAGTGGTAGCCGGCGAGCAGGCCGCGCGGCTCCGAATAGATGTCGTTGCCGTTGAGGCCGACCAGCGCCCATTCCCTGGCGGGCAACCCGACGCGGTCGAGATCTGCCTCGGTGAAGCCGAGGTCGTAAAGCTCGCGCACCGCATTGGGCTGCAGATTGATGCCGACCCCGAGCGGCCGCATCTCGCGGACCGCCTCAAACACGACGCAGGGCACGCCGATCTGATGGAGCGTCAGCGCGGCGGCAAGCCCGCCGATGCCGCCGCCCGCGATGAGGACCGGTCTGTTCGAAGCCATGTTCGAGGTCATCGGATTTCATTATCGTTTGCAGAACGAGCGGAGCAAGCGGGGTTTCGCCCCCAACGGCCGGCAAATACCGATGGCTGACGTTATGGCATTCATCGAAGCACTGCTGCGCGAGATGACGCTCGAGGAGAAGATCGGGCAGCTCACCATGGCCGCCGGCGGCGACGTCGTGCATTCGGATCCGGTCAAGGATGCGGAGCTCCTTCGCGAGCTTCGCGCCGGACGGGCCGGCAGCCTGGTCGGGGCGCATGGCGTCCCCACCACGACGCGACTGCAGCGCGTCGCGCTGGAGGAAACGCGGCTGCGCATTCCACTGATCTTCGGCTTCGATGTCCTGCACGGCTACCGCTCGATCTTTCCGGTGCCGCTTGCCGAGGCGGCGGCGTTCGATCCGGACTTGTGGCAACGCACCGCGCGGATGGCGGCTTACGAGACGCGGGCCGCCGGCGTCACGCTGACGTTTGCGCCGATGCTCGACGTCACGCGCGATCCGCGCTGGGGGCGCATCGTTGAGGCGCCAGGCGAAGATCCCTGGCTCGCGGCGCAAATCGCGCGGGCGAAGGTGCGCGGCTTTCAGGGGCCGGACATCGGGGCGCCGGATTCGCTTGCAGCGTGCGCCAAGCACATCGGCGCCTACGGCGCGGTGACGGCGGGCCGTGACTATGCCTCGGTCGATGTTTCCGAGCGGCAGCTCAATGAAGTCTATCTGCCGCCGTTCCGCGCCGCGGTCGAGGCCGGCGTCGCCGTGGTCATGCCGTCGTTCAACGATCTCGCCGGGGTTCCGACCACGGCCAACGCTGCGCTGCTGCGCGACATTGTGCACAAGCGCTGGGGCTTCGACGGCGTGATGGTGAGTGATTTCAATGCCGTGATCGAGCTGGTCAAGCACGGGGTTGCGGAGGATGTCGCGGAGGCGGCCGCGCTCGCGCTGCACGCGGGCGTCGACATCGACATGGTGAGCAATGCCTATACGCGCGGCCTGCCGGTCGCGCTGGAGCGCGGCGAGGTCACGATCGAGATGATCGATCAGGCGGTTCGCCGCGTGCTGACCCTGAAGGTCAGGCTTGGCCTGTTCGAGCATCCGTTCCCGCCCGAGGCGAACGAAGCCGAGCGCGAGGCGAGGCTCGTTGCGGGACGCGCGCTGGCGCGCGAGGCCGCCACCAAGTCGGCCATGCTGCTCAAGAACGAGGGGGCCGTGCTGCCGCTCAAGCCGCAGCAGCGCATCGCGCTGATCGGCCCGGTCGCCGGCGCGGACGGCCTGCTCGGCGCCTTTCACGCCGCCGGCAAAGAGGTCAAGGCGGTGAGCATTCGGGAGGTCCTGCATGCGGCGCTGCCGCTTGGCACGTTGTCGATCGCCAAGGGCGTGGACCTCGAAGGCGACGATGTCACCGGCATTGCCGAGGCGGTGCGGATCGCGCGCGACGCCGACGTGGTCGTGCTGTCGCTCGGCGAGCCCGAACTGTGGACCGGGGAGGCGGCCAGTCGCGGGCAGCTCGAGCTGCTGGGCCGCCAGCGCGAGCTGGCCGAGGCCGTGTTCGAGGTGGGCAAGCCGACGGTGCTGCTGCTCTCGTCGGGGCGTCCGCTGACGGTGCCTTGGCTGATCGAACGCGCCCAGGCCGTGATGGTGCTCTGGCACCTCGGCATCGAGACCGGCACCGCGGTCGCAGCGCTGCTGCTCGGTTACGCCAGCCCGAGCGGAAAGCTGCCCGTATCCTGGCCGCGGTCGACCGGGCAGATCCCGATCTTCTATGCGCAGCGCTCGACCGGGCGGCCGTTCTCGGCGACCGACATGTACACCAGCGGCTATCTCGACACGCCGGTGACGCCGCAATTCCCGTTCGGCCACGGCCTGTCCTACTCGCGCTTCGAGTTCGCCAACCTCCGCACCGCGTCCGCCACGTTCGGCAAGGACGAGACGATCGCAATCGAAGCCGACGTCACCAACGCCGGGGCGATGGCCGGCGAGGAAACCGTGCTGCTGTTCGTGCGCGACGTGGTGGCGCGTCCCGCGCCGGCGGTGATGGAACTGCGGGGCACCACCAGGATGACGCTCGCTCCAGGGGCATCGGGGACCGTCCGGTTCGGTCTTCCGGTCAAGTCGCTGGCATTCCCCGCCGGCGATCTCGGCCCCGAGGTCGAGGCCGGCGAGTTCGAGCTGATGGTCGGATCGAGCGCAGAGCCATCGGCCCTGGTCCGGACCCGAATCAGGGTGAGCGACTGAAACCGAGGCCACTTCGGCGGGGCGACAGTGCGCCCCTTGTAAACTCCGTTCCATCGCGTCAGAAGCTAGCGCCAGCCATTCCATCCCACAGGAGTAACCACCGATGCGAGTGTTCCGCACAGGCCTCATCACCGCTTTCGCCTTTGCACTCGCCACCATCGGTTCAGCCATCATGTCCGATCCTTCCGACGCCCAGTCCGCCAAGCCCGTCACCACCCCGTCGGGCCTGCAGATCATCGATACCAAGGTCGGCACTGGCGCCACGCCGCGAAAGAACCAGACCGTCGTCGTGCACTACACCGGCTGGCTCTACGTGAACGGCGCGAAGGGCAAGAAATTCGACTCTTCGGTGGATCGCAACGAGCCGTTGCGGTTTCCCGTCGGCGCGGGCCGGGTGATCGCGGGTTGGGATGAAGGCGTGGGCTCGATGAAAGTCGGCGGCAAGCGCACGCTGATCATCCCGCCGAACCTCGGCTACGGCGCGCAGGGCGCGGGCGGCGCCATCCCGCCCAACGCGACGCTGATGTTCGATGTCGAACTGCTCGACGTGAACTGAGTGCGTTCACACGTTCATCGGTCAAGCCCGGCAATGACGGCTGCACTTGCGGTGAACCTATCCCCGCCCTCATCCTGAGGAGCACGCGCAAGCGTGCGTCTCGAAGGATGGGGCGGCCTCGATCCTTCGATCCGCCTACACCGACCAATAATGCGGATGCTGATACGGCCGCGAGCGGTCACCCCAGTCGAACGCCTCGCCGTCGAGCTCGCAGGGGCCGCTGCGCAGCTCGTCGAGCGTCAGCTCGGTCTCGTAGGCCCGCCGCGTTGGATTGTACTTCAGCGCGTTCCACGACACCGGATAGTGGTGCTGGTCAAGGCCGAGCATGCCGCGGCTCTTCACCACCGCGTAGGCCACTGTGCCGGTCGCCTTGTCGAGCATGAGCCGTTCGATGGTACCGAGCTTCTCGCCGCCGCGACCGCGGACCGGCGCGCCCTCAACCCGATCACTGGGAACCAGCGTATGTGCCATGGCGTCCTCCCGTTTTCACCACAAAGCGTCCGGTGGACAAAAGTTCCGTCACATTCCTTCCGGCGCTAAAATCCCTCCATGACCCCTAAACCGCTCACCCGCCTGCGCAGGATCTGCCTTGCGCTGCCGCAGGCGGTCGAGCAGGAGACCTGGGGCGAGCCGACGTTCCGCATCCGCGGCAAGATCTTTGCGCTGGTGCACGAGGAGGGCACCGTGTTCTGGTGCAAGGCGCCGCCGGGCAGCCAGTTCGTGCTGGTGAACGCCGATCCCAGGCGCTTCTTCGTGCCGCCCTATGTCGGCCACAAGGGCTGGGTCGGCGTGCGGCTTGCCGGCAGGCCGGACTGGGACGAGATCGCACGGATCGTCGAGCGCAGCTATCGCCTCGTCGCGCCGAAGCGGCTTGTCGCGCTTTCGCCGCGGCGGCAGGGTAACGGGGCTGCCGTTGCGCCGCGCCGCGTCCGCGCAAGGAGGAAGTGATGCCGCATTACACTGCGATCGTCACGCTGCTTGTCGTCCTGCTCTACTTCTTCATCGCGCTCCGCGTTGCAGCGGCGCATGGCAAGTTCAACGTCAAGCTGCCGGCGATGATCGGCAACCCTGATTTCGAGCGCGTCTACCGCGTGCAGGTGAACACGCTCGAATGGGCGCCGATCTTCCTGCCGCTGCTCTGGCTTTGCGCCATCTATTTCAGCGACATTGCGGCCGCGGTGGTCGGGCTGATCTGGATCGGCGGCCGGATTCTCTATTACCGGGGCTACACCGAAGCCGTGGAGAAGCGCGTGCCGGGGTTCTTCGTCCAGTCGTCGGCGTGCGGCCTGCTGCTGCTCGGGGTGGTGGCCGGCATCGTGATGCGCCTGTCGGCGGGTTGAGGCGCCGCGCACGGCGTCTTACTCCAACTTCTGCGGAAAGATGCGCTCGACCTCGACGCTGCGCAGATGCCGCAGCTTCCCGTTCTTCTCCATCACGTAGAAGTGCCGGCCGATGATGCCGTTCTCGTTGCGCATGCCGGACAGCACCAGCAGCCGGCTGTCGAGCCGCCCGTCGAACGGCTCGAAATCGTCGCCGACGATGCCCCAGCTGGACATATAGGGCAGCCAGATCATGCGGCCGTTGGTCGCGTCGAGCAGCGCACCGCCGACGCAGGCGGTTCCGCACGGCCAGGTGAGGCGCACGTAGCGGCTGGCGAAGTTCGGCTTGTCGTCGGGGCTAAATGCGTCGGCGACGCGCAGCCGCACGGTCTCGTCGATCTTGCGCGAAACCAGCGGCCGCTTGACGCGCCCGCGATAGGGCCGCTGGGCCGCCGGATAATCGGCAAAGCGCGGGAAGTTGACCTTGATCGGCGGCCGGCCCTCGCAGGCGACTGTCCATTCGCCCGCGAGTGGCCCGCTGGCGATGCGAAGCTTGTCCTCCTTGTCCTCGTCCGCCAGCGGTTCGCCGTCGAGGTTGCGCCACGCGATCTTCGCCTTCAGTTCGGTCTCGTCCGCCACCGAACCCCACGTCCCTCCGTCCGTGCCCGACACTTCCGTATAAGTGATAATGCGCGGCGCGCCGTTCTCGGTGCCCTTCCAGGCGGTCACGTGGCGGATCAGGCGGCGGTCGACCCGCTCCTGATGAAGGCCGATGCCGTAGCGCTCGACCGCAAACACACGCTTCTCGGCGGACTCAAGCCGCGCCAGCTCGGTCTCGCATTGCGGTGCGGCGACGGCGGGCGTGGTGGCCGCGCAGAACAGCAGGCCACAGAGGAGAAAGCGAAGTCCCATGGCCAATCATCGCCCGGTTCGCGTTTGAAAAACAGTGCGTAGCGCGTAGGGCGGGTTAGCCGAAGGCGTAACCCGCCGGCTTTGCGTGGATGGAATGGCGGATTACGCTGACGCCAACCCGCCCTACGCCCTGCGTTCTACGCCCTACGTTTGGTCCGCGCATCCATGCCCACCATCACCATCGACGGCACCATCCGGCATTTCGACGACGAGGGCGCGGGCGGAGCCGTCATCCTGGTCCATGGCAGCGTCAGCAACTGTCGGCAGTGGCGCAAGCTCAACGAGCGGCTGCGCGGCCGCTGTCGGCTGATCGCGCCGGATCTTTATGCGGGGGAGGCGGCCTTTACCTTCGCCGAGGATCGCGCGCTGGTCGATCGCCTGCTCGATATGGCCGGCGGCATGGTGCATCTGGTCGGGCATTCCTACGGCGGGGTGATCGCGCTGAAGACGGCGCTGGCGCGCCGCGACCGCCTCGCCGGGCTGATCCTGATCGAGCCGTCCTGCTTTCATCTGTTGGAGCAGGAGGGGCTGCCCGAATATGCCGAGATCGCTGAGCTTCGCCTGCGCCAGGGCGAGGCGCTGGCGCGCGGCGATGCTGATGCGTCGGCTGGCGTCTTCCTCGATTATTGGATGGGCGAGCAGACCTGGGCGCAGATGCCGGAGCCGCGCAAGGCGCCGATCCGGCTCGGCATGCACAAGGTCATGCAGGATTGGCTCGGCACCCACGACGGCACGCCGAGGCTCTCGGACCTGCGCAGGTTCGAGGTTCCGACCCTGCTGATGCGCGCCAAGGACACCCGGAGGCCGTCGTCGCGCGTCGTCGACCTGATGTACGTGACGCTGCCCAACCGCACGCTTATCGAGATTGAGCACGGCGGCCACATGTCGCCGCTCACCAATCCCGATCCGGTCAACGCGGCGATCGAGGCCTTTCTCGACTGCCGGCTGGCTACGCCGCCTTCTGCTTGAACATCTGCTCGGCGCGCTTCTTCAATTCCTGCGGCGCGACGTCCTCCTTGTGGGTGCCGATCTCCCAGTGAACGCCGGAGGGGTCCTTCACGCTGGCGGTGCGGTCGCCGTAGAACTGGTCGGTCGGCTCTTTCACCGGCGCGCCGCCGGCGGCGAGCGCCTGCTTGTAGGTGGCATCGACGTTCGGCACGTAGAGATAGAGCATGCACGATTGCGCCTTATGCTGCTCGCTCTCCTCGGTCAGCATGACGCGGGAGTCGCCGATCTTGACCTCGGAGTGCAGGATCTTGCCATCCGGGCGCTTGAGCGGGTCGAACACCACTTCGGCGCCGAACGCCTTCTTGAGGAATTCGATCGTCTGGTCGGCGCCGCGCACGATGAGATAGGGCGTGATGGCGTGATAGCCTTCGGGGATCGGTTTGACGGCCATGGCCGGCTCCTTTGACTTGTATCGGGGATGGCAAGGGGACAACGACCGAGCGGAACGATCGTTGCCGGTTCCAAACGATTTTTGATTTCGGTTCCGGTTTCGCTGAACAGCGGAACCGGGCGAGCATCGATAGGAGAACTCCATGCCGAAATGCTTCTTCGTGGTCCGCGCCGTCGTCACCGACCCGGCCAAGCGGGCCGCGTTCGACGAATGGTATCGCAAGGACCATTTGCGGCAGGCGGTCGAGATTTTCGGTGCCGAGAAGGGCTGGCGATTCTGGAGCGAGAGCGATCCGGCGGTGCACCAGGCGACCTATCAGTTCGCCGACCGCGCCGCGCTTGATCGCGGGACCGACTTGAATTCTGAAGGCATGAAGGGGCTGATCGCGCAGTTCGACCGCGACTGGCCGGGCGTTGCGCGCTCGCGGGAAATTTTCACACTGGTGGATGAGTGCTAGGATGGTGAAGCGCATCGCGGCCTCCGGCCGGTCGGACCCGTGCAAAATGTGACGGGCCCGATGTCACCGGACGATGACGTTCACACCCCTTCCGGCCATTTCCGCGTTTCCTCCAGCGATTGCCCGGTCTCCAGCAGCGACTTCAGGCTCGCCAGGATCAGCGGCCAGCCGCTCGACACCGCCTCGATGAACTTCGAGCCCGGCTTGTCGATCTGGTGGACCACGGTGAGCTTGACCATGTCGCCCTGCGGCTCGAGCTCGAAGGTGGCGCGCGAGAATCCTTCGGCCCGCAGCTCCGGCTTGAATTCGTTGCGCCACGACAGCACGAGCTTGCGCGGCCGGTCGATCTCCAGGATCTCGCCGCCGTCGCCGAGCCGGCCGTCCGGGATCATGATCCGCCACGACGCGCCTTTCTTCCATTCGGATTCCTGCCAGGTGCCGGCCCAGTATTGCTTGGTGAACTCCGGCTCGGTGAGGGCCGCCCACAGCTTCTCCGGCGTGGTGCGGATGTAGGTTACATAGACGAACTTCGTTTCCATCGTCGGCCTCCGTCTTCTTGTTGTGCTTCCAATGTCGCTTTGAGATCGGCCAGCGCGCGCAGCCGGCCGCGCTCGTATTTCCTGATCCAGCGCTCGGCGATGTCGTGGATCGGCACCGGGTTGAGGAAGTGCAGCTTCTCCCGTCCGCGCCAGTGCGTCGCCACCAGGTTCGCCTCTTCCAAGATCGTCAGGTGCTTCGTCACCGCCTGCCGCGACATGCGCAGGCCGTTGCACAGCTCGTTCAAGGTCTGGCCGTTCTTGGCGTGCAGCCTGTCGAGCAGCTCGCGGCGGCTCGCATCGGCCAGCGCCCGGAACGCGGCGTCGTGATCGTCCATGGCTTTAATAGGCAACTAAACGGTTGCATGTCAAGCAAGGGATCAGGACGATCGCTGCGCGGACCGCGCGTTGCACCCTTCCGAGGCGGCACGCGGCACCGCGGTGGCAGCGCTGCGGCTTCTTTGCGACGGCGAGATGAAACGACAGTTCCCCCGCGGCGACGGCTGTCATTCTTCCCGGCGACGCACTACATTGCTTCGTCGAGAGATGGACATTAGCGCGATGGCTTACGGTATTCCGCGCCGCGCATTCGGCGTGAACGACAACGAGAAAGAGCTGATCAACTGGCGGCGCGGACTGTTTCGCGTCTGGGTGTTGATGTCGGTTGCCTGGCTGATGGGCTGGGTCATCTACCTGATCATGCACGGCCTGCAGGGCGGCATACAGACCACCGGCGATATGCTTGAAATTCCGGTGTTGCTGTTCGGTCCGCCGGTTGCGCTGCTGCTGTTCGGTATCGCGGCCGGGTGGGCGTTCCGCGGCTTCAAGATCGAGACCGGTCCACCGGCGAAATAGGCGCGCACGCTCGGAGCCAAGCCGCCGCTGCGCGTGCTAGGCTCGCTCCTCGACGCCGCCGCCCGGCCGATGCTGCGACGCGGCGCCTCCGGGAGGCCATCCATGACCCAGACACGTTTCGCCGCTGCGCTGTTTGCTTCGTGCGCGTTGCTCACTGCTCCATCGTTCGCCCAATCTGAGCCCCGCTCGCCCTGGCCGGCGGGCGATGAGATCGGCATGGCGAACACGCTCGGTACCGCCACCTGGCAGCGCTGTGCACGGCATCTTTCCAATCCGAAGGCGAAAGCCTACGAGCTCTCGCACGTGCGCTCCAACACCATGCCGCAGTCGCCGTTCGGCACGCCGCTGCGCGACCGCTACCGTCCGACGGTCGGCGTTCCCGGCTCCATGCACGCCTTCAACGGCGAGGAGACGGTGAGCGGCGAGCCCGGCGCGCAGGGCACGCAGATGGATGCGCTCGGGCACTTCGCGGTGCTGCCGGACAAGTGGGACGGCAAGAGCGAGTTTCCCTCATCCGGCGCGAAGTACTACGGCGGCTATACGCAGAAGGATGTGAAGCCTTCGCCGGACTCGCCGCTCCTCAAGCTCGGCATCGACAAGGCGCCGCCGATCGTCACCACCGCGGTGCTGCTCGATGCCAAGACCCATCTCGGCAAGGGCAAGGCGCTGGAGGCGGGTGCACTCGTCACCGCCAAGGACATCGAGGCGATGCTGAAGGCGGAGAAGCTCAATCGTGGTTTGCAGGCCGGTGACGTGCTCTACATCTACACCGGCTGGGGCGACCACTGGAAAGATCCCGACACCGAGAAGTTCTACTACACCAAGGGGCCGGGCCTCTCGTACGACGCCGCCAAGTACATCGAGCAGAAGAAGGTGGTGCTGGTCGCGCTCGACAATCCGTTCACCGATCCGGTGCCGGACGGCATGCTGCAGGGCAAGGCCGCGCCGCCCGCCGGCGTGCCGGACGGCCTGCCGTTCGCGATCCATCATCACAACCTGACAGTCGCCGGCATTCACAACATCCAGAATGCCAACCTGGGCGCGCTCGCCAAGGACAAGGTCTGGCTGTCGTGCACCATGATCCTGCCGCTGCGCTCGCAGGGCGCCGCAGGCTCGCCGGTGCGGCCGGTCGCGATCGGGGTGCCGGGCGCAAGGTAGACAAGGCCGCTTGCCCAGCGGTTGCCGACGGGCCGGCTGGCATTGTGGTGGCCATGCGCTGCCAGGCGTATGTCGTGCGGCAGGTTCGCGTGCCCTGCTGACGTACGCCCTTCAATCTGGGCTGTTTCGCACCCCGCCGGCTTGCCGGCGGGGTTTGAGCTGTCTCACCTCCAGCCGCCGCCGCCGTTCACATAGACCGTATCCGCGGTCATGAAGCCGCACGCATCCGAGCACATGAACAGCACAAGTTCGCCGATCTCCTCCGGTTCGCCAAACCGCTTCATCGGGACGTCGTTGAGGAATTGCTGGTAGAGCTCCGGCGAGGTTGCGGCGGCGTCCTGGAAGGGCGTCTTGATCGGGCCGGGCGAGATCGACAGCGCACGGATGCCCGCGTTGGCGAACTCGCGGGCAACACCCATCGTCATGGTCACTACCGCGCCCTTTGCCGACGCGTAGTGGATCGAGGAGCCGGGGCCACCGCGCCGGTGCGCCATGCTGCCCACATTGACGATGACGCCGAACTTGTTCTTGAGCATGTGCGGCAGCACAGCCTGCATGCCATAGAGCGTGCCCTTCACGTTGAGATCGAACGTCTTCTCGATCAGCGCGTCGTCGATCTCCATGAACTTGGCCCGGCGGATCGCCGCGCCTGCCGAGTTGAACAGGAATTGCACGTCGCCGAACGCATCAAGCGAACGCTTGACCATGTCCTCGACCTGCGGCCGCTTGGTGACGTCGACCTTGAGCGCCAACGCCTGACTGCCCTTGGCGTTGACTTCACCGGCGGTCTCCTTGACGCCGGCCTCGTTGAGGTCGGCGCAGACCACGTTGGCGCCTTCGCGCGCGAAGATGTTTGCGGTGGCGCGGCCGATGCCGCTCGCGGCGCCGGTGATGATGATGGTCTTGCCGTGAAAATAATCCGGCGTCTTCGGCATGCGCTCCTCCCGGGTGGCTTGTCGAAAACAGCCTAGCTGGGAATGCAGCGCCCGTCTTCGCAGCGGTGCCCGTGCTGGAACGTTAGCCCAGGAACGCCAACTATTCTTTCGCCCGCACCTTGGTGGCGATCGGACCGGTGTCACCGAGCGCTTCGACGTAGTGCACCTCTTGGCCGCGCCAGAAGCTGTCGAAGTCGCCCGATAGGACGCTGTTGCGGTGGAAATAGAGCAGGCCGCCCTCCTTGGTCATCAGGAAACCGAAGTCCCGTTCCGGCGTCATCTCCGCGATCTGACCCAGGAATTCGTTGCTGGCCTCGTGATCGCCCGCGGCGGTATGATCGCTGCGCTGGTCCTTGAACGCGGTGAGGCGCCGCTCGGCGATGCGGAATGCCTCCTTGATTGCGGTCTGCAGATGCGGCGCCTGGAACTTGCGCTGCAGGTGGTCCGGCTCATGCGCCACCACCAGATCCTTGTGCCCAGGCACGCTCATCTCAATGCGCACCACCGGCGGGATGGAGTGCCGGCTGTTCTGGGCGCGCCGCTCGACCCGCACGCGGCAGGTGATCAACCGGGTGTAGATGCGCTCCAGTTCGGCGACGTGCTTGCGAATAACGTTTTCCGCCCATTCGGACTTGTCGATGTTGTGGAAGGCGATTTCCATTGGGACTTGCATGGGGCCCCCTTATTGAATGTCCCTAACAACGCTCGGGGGGGCGGATTGTTCGCGCGCGCGGCGCGATACGCTGCGTCGCAACAGCCGTATCCGCAGCGCAGGCGCGCATGTAGGATGAGCGTTCATCCGAGGGAGGAATGCCATGCTCAAGAAAACCGGTCTCGTCGTGGTCCTGACCGCGATTGCATTCGCCGTTCCCGCCGCCGCCCAGCAGGCGCCGGTGCAGCCGCCGCCCGTGCAGCGCTCGCCGATCGGCAAGACCGAAGTGCCGGGCTCGAACTACGAGGTCATCACCGCGATGGTGACGATCCAGCCGGGCTTCAAGGCTGGCCGTCACAATCATCCGGGCACGGTGCAGGCGCAGGTGCTGGAAGGCGAGTTCATGATCCAATTCGATGGCCAGCCCGAGAAGATCTACAAGGCTGGCCAATCGCTCGAAGTGCCGGACAAGGCGATCCACAACGAAGGCGCAGTCGGCTCGGTACCGGCGAAGCTGATCGCCGTGTACGTGGTGGAAAAAGGCAAGCCGCTGGTCAACCCGATCAAGTAGTCGGCATAATCCCGCCGTAACCTTCGGTACCATTGCCGTCGATAATGGGCTGGATTCGGTCCGTTCGGAGGCATCCCATGATCTTGCGCATTGCATCGTCAGCCGCTGGTGCGGCAGTGCCGTTTGCGTTGCTGCTAACGCATGCCGTGGCGCAGAGCGGCGACGATTGCCAGCCGTTCGGCCGGATGCCGAACTACGATCCCATGCACAAGGGCGCGCAGCCGCGCAACTACGACGGCATGGAGGTAAGGGTCAAAAAAGGCGACGACCACGAGGTCCAGTTCGTCGCCGGCCGGGCGTGCCGGCAGATCTATACGATCCGCGATGGCGCCCAGATGGCAAGCGATCTGGAAATCCAAAAAAACTACTTGAGCCAGTCCGCCAAGATCGGCGGCAAGCAGACCTATGCGGACGATCGGCATTTATTCGTGCGAGGCAGCGCGTCCGGCAAGGACACCTGGCTCTATGTCTACAGCCAGGAAAACGAAATCCAGGTCACTGTCGTCGAGGTCCAGCCGTTCAAGCCCACGCTGCCCGCGCCGTCCGGGCCCGACCACCGGCTGTTTGGCCACATGCCGAACTATTCCGGCAAAGGCGAGAAGCGGAACTTCGACAAGTTCACCTTCAACTACAAGGACGGTGACGACCGCAAGGATATCGAGGTGCAAGGAGCGCGGACCAGCGTGGTCTACCTGCCACGCGACGGGGCGACCTATTCCAGCGACCTCGACGTGCGCGAGAACTATCGAGCCGCCATTGAAGCGCTTGGCGGTCAGGTTCTATTCAGCGAGGACCGCACCATGTCGGCGCGTGCGGATGTGAGAGGCCAGACCATCTGGCTGCACATCTACACGCAAGAAAACGAGATCCAGCTCACCGTCATCGAAGAAAAGCCGTTCGAGGCCAGCATCAAACCGCCCGAGGCTAGTGCGCTCAAGATGGCCCTCGACAAGACCGGCCGCGTCGCCCTCTACGTCAATTTTGATTTTGCCAAGGCGGCATTGCAGCCGGACGCAGCGCCGGTGATTGCCCAGGTCGTGAAGCTCTTGCAGGACAATCCCGCGCTCAAGCTCTCGATCGAAGGCCACACCGACAACGTGGGTGGCGACGAGTACAACAAGAAGCTGTCAACCGCCCGTGCTGCCGCGGTGGTGGTGGCGGTCGCAAGCCAGGGCATCGCCAAAGACAGGCTGACGTCGCGCGGTTTTGGCGCTGAAAACCCGATTGCCGACAATGGCTCGGGAGACGGCAGGTCGAAAAACCGCCGGGTTGAGCTCGTCAAACGCTGACGGAGCTACGCCGTCGACTTCCAAGGATCGGTAGCAATCGGGACGGTCGGAGCCTCGTCGGTCGCGACCGGGTCGGGCTGCGCGGGCGCCATCGTTACCGGTTCGATCTGTGTCGCCTCGGGCTGCAACGGCTCGGACGCGACCAGGTCGGCCGGTTTCGGCTCCGGTCGCCAGCCGACGGCGAAGCCGATTTCGGTAAGCTGGTAGGTATAACGGTCGCGCAGGTGTTGCTTGATCCAGCGGCTTGCAATCGCATAGCTCAGCCCGCGCTGGAAGTCGGCGTCGCGCACGTCAAAGAAATTGTTGCGCCGCAACGTACCGCCGGCCTGGATTCGGTAACGCATGAAAATGCCGAGGATCTGACGGCCGACGTCTTCATCCGACATCCGGGGGGGCATGGGCGTCCATCGCTGCAAGAGTTGATTGCAAAATTGCTACGCCAAAGATTCGCAATACGTAAGGTCTGTAAAGAAATTTTCTGTGTGTTGTGTTGTGCGTCGCGCCGCAAAAATTTTCGCCGCCGACAACCTGCCACCTCGCACGGAGGAGAAGGAATTTGTTGGCTCGGCAACCTCTTGCAGCGGTCGGCTTGATCGAACGCTGATGGAGAGATGCCCGCTCACGCCGGCAATCGACGCTGTTTCTCCGCCGTGACGGCTTGTTTCTGCCAAGACTTATCCCCGACTTTCCCGCTGTGCGCCGTCTCTTGCGGGATCGGCCAACGAAGCGCCGCGGCCATCGAATGCAACAGGGCGCTTTCCGCCTTGGACCGGCGATGACACAATGGCGGAACGAAAGCGACAGGCATGCAAGGGAGGCGACGATGAAACGACGGCTGTCTTTGGCGGCGTTTTCAGCCCTGATGGCGGCGCTGCCGCTCGCTGGCGCCAGCGCCTATCCGACCAAGCCCATCACGATGGTGCTGGGCTTTGCTCCCGGCGGCCCGAGTGACGTCATGGCGCGCGTCCTGACCAAGAAGATGGAGGAATACCTCAAGCAGCCAATCGTCATCGACAACCGCGCCGGGGCCGGTGGAACCATTGCCGGTGGGATCGTCGCGCGTGCCGCACCAGACGGCCATACCATCATGCTGGCGACCGGCAGCATCCTGGCGATCAACGTGACGCTCTATGCCAACGCTCCGTACGACAGCATCAAGGACTTTGCCCCGATCAGCATGCTTGGCGTGCAGACCAACGTGCTCTACGCACATCCGTCGGTTCCGGCCAACAACATCAAGGAGTTCATCGCCTACGCCAAGGCCAACCCCGGCAAGCTGTCGTTCGGGTCGGGCGGGGTCGGCACGCCGGCTCATCTGGCGGGCGAGCTGCTGCGCCTCAAGGCCGGCATCGACTACACCCACATTCCGTTCAAGGGCACTGGCCCGACCTTGCAGAGTGTGATCGGCAATCACGTGCCGACCGCGTTCAACCCGCCGTCACCGCTGATGCCGCACCTGCAGCAGAAGACCATTAAGGCGATCGCCATCACCACGCTGGAGCGCACCCCGGTGCTGCCCGACGTCGAGGCCATCGCCGAAACCTATCCGGGCTTCGACGCCGCGACGTGGCATGCGGTGGTGGCCCCCGCCGGCACCCCCAAGGAGGCGGTCGCGGCTCTGAACAAGGCGGTCGTCGGCGCGCTCGACGATCCCGCGGTGCGCAAGGTGCTGACCAACTCTGGCGTCGACGTCAAAAGCAGTACCCCGGAGTGGCTTGCCAACTACATCAAGTCGGAAATCCCGAAGTGGGCCGAGGTCATCAAGGCCTCCGGCGCCAAGGCGGAGTAACCATGAGTGCGCCCAAGCCGATCGAATACCGCGACGCAACGCCCGAAGTGCGTGCGGTGTTCGATGATATCAAGACGACGCGCCAGGTCGAGGACGTTAACAATTTCTGGAAGTACCTCGCCAACGATCCGCTCACGCTCAAACGCACCTGGGAGTCGATCAAGCAGATCATGGCGCCTGGCGCGCTCGACGTGCGCACCAAGGAGATGGTCTATCTCGCGATCAGCGTCACCAATGGCTGCGAGTATTGCATTGCCAGCCATGGTGCGGCGGCGCGCAAGGCCGGCATGACCGAGGCGATGTTCGGCGAGCTGATGGCGGTGGTCGGCATGGCGAACGAGACCAACCGGCTTGCCAACGGCTATCGGGTGCCGGTCGATCAGGCATTCGAGCGCTGAGCGCATGATGAGGCGAAGCCGGCGCCGGACTTTGATCCGGGGTGGGAACCGGTTCGCCGATAAGCTCATGCGCGACTAAATAGAGCTACTTCATCCAATCCGACAGCGGCTTGCGGAAGTCACCTTTGGTGACGATGGTGTGCAGCTTCTTCAGCTTGCCGTTGTCGAACAGATAGAAGTGCCAGCCGACCGGGTTCTTATGGTCGATACGGCCGGCGAACACGATCAACCGGCTGCCACGCCGGAACTCGACATCCCGGAATGCGTCATGCGTTTGCTCCCAGCCGGAGTTGGAGAACTCGCCGGAGATGATCTTGCCGGTGCGGGTGTCGAGAAAGTCGACCACCGAGCACGCCGGCCCGCAGCCCAGCATCACCACCGCATAATGTCCGGCGAAATTGGCACCTTCGTTGGCCACGGCCTGATAGTAAGTGATGCTGTTGCGTTGCTCCTCGGTCTCCAGCACCAAAGGTGCACTCTTGCCGGTGCGGATTTCTTTGACGGGATGATCGGAGAATTTTGGCACGCGCTTGCGGCCTTGCGCAGTGGCATCGGCACACATCGGAGCCAGCAGGGCCGCACCGACGCAGATGATGCTGGCCAGCCTCAATTGTTTAGCTCCTCATGGTCGACGGACAGCCAAGTGAGGCAGGTGTCGCTGCCGCTGCTGCCGGGATAGACCTCGGCGATGGTGAGCTTGATCCAGCGCGACTCGTTGGTGGGGATCCTGAACCGTTGCGGCTCGCGCGTGTCCTTCAAGGTTATGGTGGTCTTGTAGCCGCCTTCGGTTTCGAGGTGCGCGCGCTTGACGCGGCCGTTGCGGCGGAAGGTGTCGGCGGTGCGGGTGTAGCCGTTGGTGATGGACAGTGTGCGAAAGCGCGGCCGCGGGTCCATGTGGAGCGTCACGTGCTCGCCAATCCCAGGACCGGCGACGCCCTCGCACCAAGCTCCGTCGTCTGTGACGCCCGACAGATGATTTGGGCCGTAGTTTCGCTCACCCTGTGGCGAGAGCACCGAACTCGCACAGATACGGGTCTTGCCGAATTGATGTTCGAGACTGTGACACGTCTCGGCGGCGTGAGTGTTGCCGGTGCCGGCAGCAGCAAGGACAATCACAGCCGATAAGGTGCGCATCGTCGGGCCCAAGCTAGAGCGGATCGAGCTTGCCATATTTCGCGCCGCTCAGGCAGGTGTCGAGCACCACTCGACGGCGCGATGATTTGATATAGGCTCGCGCGCGGCCGGGGTCTCCAGAGGAAGTGCATGATGCTCATTCTGCGCGCGGCAATCATCGGCTTGCTGACATGCGTCCTGGCGGCCCCAATCCTGGCGATGGCGCAACAGTTTCCCAGGAAGCAGGTGATCAAGATCATCGTGCCGCAGGCGGTCGGTAGCGCAACCGACACCGTCGGGCGGCTGCTGGCGACCCATATCGGCAACGAGATCGGCCAGCAGGTGATCGTCGACAACCGGCCCGGCGCGGGAGGGCTGGTCGGCTCGGAGGCCGCCGTCAAGGCGCCGCCCGACGGCTACACCTTGTTCCTCGCCAACATCTCGACGCATGGGGTCAATCCCGGGCTCTACGCCAAGCTGCCGTACGACCTAGTCGCGGATTTTGCGCCGGTCGGCCTAGCCGGCGCGACCTCGAACGTTCTGATCGTCAACGCCGAGCTACCGGTCAAAACCCTGAAAGAGCTCATCGACCACGCCAAAGCCAAGCCCGGAACGCTGCGCTATGCAACGCCGGGGCAGGGCAGCTCGCAGCATCTCGCCGTGGAGTTGCTGCGTACCATTGCGGGCGGCCTCGACGTCACGCATCTGCCGTACCGCGGCAGCGGCCCCGGCGTGATCGCGGTGATGAGCGGCGAGGCGTCGTTCATGATGCCGGCGACGCCGTCGGCGCTGCCGGGCCTCAAGAGCGGCAAGGCGCGGGGCATTGCGGTGACGAGCCTCAAGCGCCATCCCGATTTTCCCGAGTTTGCCGACGGTCGCCGAAACATTCCCAGGCTACGACGTCACCTCGTGGTATGGCCTCGCGGTGCCCGCTGCTACGCCGAAGCCCGTCATCGACACGCTTGCCGCGGCGCTGCGCAAGGCGCTGGCCAATCCCGAAACAGTGAAAGGATTGATGGCCGCCGGGATGGAGCCCGCCAGCAGCACGCCGGAGGAATTCGGCGCCTTCATCAAGGCCGAAATCGCCAAGTGGAGCAAGGTGACGCGCGACGCCAACATCACGATCAACTAGAGCATGATACCGAAAAGTGGCATCCGGTTTTTCGGATAAGATCATGCTCAAACAAAGAGTCCGAATATGAGCGAATTCGGCAGGCTCGCCCTGCACACCTGGACCCTCGACACCACGCCGCTCGATGTGGCGATCAAGGCCGCGCGCGACGGCGGTTTCGACGCCGTCGAGTTGCGGCGCACCGATTTCAAGCGCTGCTACGAAAAGGGCCTCTCCAACGACGCCGTGCTCGACATGGTGCGCGCGGCCAAGATTCCGGTCTGCACGTTGGGCTGCGAATACGGCTGGCTGTTCGCGACCGGCGACGAGAGCACGCGGCTGTTCGACGACCTCGAGGTCACCTGCGACAACGCGGTGGCGCTCGATTGTCCGTTGATCATGTGCGCGCCGGGCCAGAATGTCGGGCCGGTCAGCGACGCCATCGAGAACCTGAAACGGGGCGCCTACATCTGCGGCAAGCGCGGGCTCAAGCTGGCGATCGAATTCAACTCCCAGCATGCGGTGCTCAACAGCATCGCGGCGCTGCGCGAGATTCTCGAAGGTGCAGGCCGTCCCAACGCCGGCATGCTGCTCGACGCCTATCACATGGAGCGCAGCGGTGCCGGCGGGCGCGGCTTCGCCGGCGTGAGCCCCGACGAAATCGCAGCGTTCCAGTACAGCGACGCGCCCCCGGCTCCGGTCGCCGCAGGCGTCAAGCGCCCGGCCGACCGGTTGCCGCCCGGCAAGGGCGTCGTGCGCTGGCTCGATGTGTTCAGCCTGCTCAAGGAAAAGGGCTTCGAGGGCTACCTGAGCTACGAGGCGCCCAATCCGGCCCAGTGGGAGCGCCTGCCGCTTGACGTTTGCCGCGAGGCTGTCGCCTCGACCCGCGCGTTGATCGCTAAGGCCCTGAACTAACAACCGCTGTAGACAAGCGACAACCCCGGCCGCGAAGCCGGGGTTGCCACGCGCTAGGGCGCTACTGCGACGAGCCCTGACCGGTGGTGGAAGGCCCCGGACGTTGCGCGGTCGGCGGCGTCGGCGGAGCGGATGGCGGCGCGAGCGTACTCTGTCCCGGAGGCGGCGCGTTCATCTGGGTGCTCGCCTGGTCGGTTGACGGCGCGCGGCCGAACACAAACACCAGCAGCAGCGCCAACACGATGCCGCCCGCCACCCAACCCCACATCGCATTGGATTTGTCCAGCTCACCGATGCGGTTGCGCTGATATTCGTCCTGCGGCGGGTCGTTCAGGCGCGGGTCGGTGTAACGGGGATCAGACATTGCAGTCTCCCATGCTTGTCCCTGCTGAAAGAGACAATTCGGTCCCTGCGATGAAGGTTCCTAAGCGGTCCAGGGAACCTTTCTGAAATTGTGGCGAAGGCGCGGGTGACGATACGGAATTCGTCGTGCCCGCAATTGCGCCGACCTCCAACACAAGGCCATAGTCGAGCCTCGGATGCATGGCTGCTATCTCGGTGACGTATTCGTCGCGATCGGCAGGCCGAGCTCGCAGTGCCGAGCTAGGCTTTTGTTCGCTTTGGGGCGAAGGGGGTGTCGATGCGTATGAAATTCGTCATCGCCTGCGGCGTCGCGATCATTGCGGTCTCCACCGTCCCGGCTCGTTCACAGAGCGTCGAGGAGTTCTACAAGGGCCGCTCGATGCCGTTGATCATCGGGTTTTCGGCTGGTAGCGGCTACGACATCTACGCGCGGCTGCTGGCCCGCTTCATGGGCAAGTACATTCCCGGCAACCCGACGATCGTGCCGCAAAACATGCCGGGAGCCGGCAGTCAGCGTGCCGCCCAATACATCTATTCGGTCGCGCCGAAGGATGGCAGCGTGTTCGGCACCATGTCGCGCAGCATGCCGGTCGAACCGTTGCTGGGCGATGCCAAGTTCGACGGGCGCGCATTCAGCTGGATCGGCAACATCGCCAACAACAACAGTCTGTGCGCGACCTGGCACACCGTCGGCGTCAAGACCTGGCAAGACGTCGTCACGAAGTCCTTCGTGCTCGGCGGGCAGGGACCGGGCTCCGATCTTGACCTGTTCGGGACGCTGCTCAAGAACGTGTTCGGCGCCAAGATCAAGATCATCTCCGGCTATCCCGGCGGCAACGACGTCAACCTGGCGATGGAACGGCGCGAGATCGACGGCCGCTGCGGCTGGTCATGGGACAGTATCAAGAGCACGCGGCCGGATTGGCTGCGTGACAAGAAGATCGACCTGCTGCTTGTGTTTGCGCTGGAGAAGTCGCCGGAGATTCCGGCCGAGGTGCCGTTGGCGCTCGACAAGGCGCCGAGCGACGAGATGCGGCAGATCCTGCGCGTCCATCTCGCGGCCCAAGCGTTTGGCCGGCCGTTTGCGGCGCCGCCCGGTATTCCGCCCGATCGAAAGGCCGCGCTTCGCGGCGCCTTCGACGCCACCATGAAGGACAAGGAATTCATTTCCGAGACGACCAAAGTGAATCTGGAGGTGAGTCCGATTCCAGGCGCCGAGATTGATCGGCTGCTGGCTGCGATTTACGCGTTGCCGCCCGAGCTGATCGAAAAAGCAAAGCAGGTAATGAAGAACTAGCTGGGAGGCGTTTGGTGAGCATCGAATTTCTGATCACGTCATTCATCGTTGTCATCTCGCCCGGCACCGGCGTCCTCTACACGCTGGCGGTAGGGCTGTCGCGCGGCGCGCGAGCCAGCGTCGTGGCGGCGTTTGGCTGCACGCTCGGCATCGTCCCGCACATGGCGGCTGCGATCCTGGGCCTGGCGGCGCTGCTGCACACCAGCGCGCTCGCGTTCCAGCTCTTCAAATACCTGGGCGTTGCCTACCTTCTCTACATGGCATGGAGCACCTTGCGCGAGCGCGGCGCCTTGCGGGTGGAGAAGGCGGTCGACGCCCGCGCCGCGGTTCAGCTGACCGTGACCGCTATCTTGATCAACATTCTCAATCCGAAGCTGTCGATATTTTTTCTGGCATTCCTGCCGCAATTCATTAGCGCCGACGAAGCGCATCCGCTGTCCAGCATGCTGGTGTTGAGCGCGGTGTTTATGTTGATGACATTCGTGGTCTTTGTCGGCTACGGGCTGTTCGCCGCGGCAATCCGCGACCATGTGATCTCGCGGCCGCGGGTGCTGGCCTGGATGCGTCGCGCCTTCGCCGGCGCGTTTGCTGCGCTCGGCGCCAAGCTGGCGTTGGCCGATCGCTAGCTCTTCTGCTGCATCACCAGCTGGGTCTGCGTTACCAGTGCGGCCAGCTTGCCGTCGCCGCGGGTGACGCGCGTTTGCCAGACCGTGGTCGAGCGGCCGCGATGCAATGGCGTGCATTCCGCATGCGCGGTATCGCCGACCGCGATGCCGGCAAAGAAGTTGGTCTTGCTCTCGATCGTGGTGGTGATCTGACCGGTCTGCAGATTGGCGACCGCGGCGGTGCCGCCAAGGTTGTCGGCGAGCGCCATCAGCGCGCCGCCGTGCAACACGCCATTGCGATTTGAGATCTGCTCGGTGACCAGCAGCTCCGCGGTGACCCGGTCCGGCGACACGTGCGTCACCTTCATGCCCATGAAGTCGGCGAACGGCGGCTGCCGGACAGCGCTCCACTGCGATGGTTTGTCGTTCATGCCGCTTCGATTGCCACAGCTGGTCAATGAAAGCTAGCGCTGGGCGAACCACTCGGCGGCGAGCTTGAGGTCCTCGCCGGTGAGGCCGTGATTGGCCTCAAGCATCTCGAAGCTCGCATTTGCGCCTGCCTCGCCGAGCAGCGCGGCGAGCAGTCCCGCCTGCTGCGGTGGAATCAGTTCGTCATGCCGCCCGGTCAGCATCAATACGGGCAACCCGGCAAGATCGGGCAGCGGCCGCGGATCGAACGGCAGCATGGCGCGCATCAGGATCGCACCGGCGAGTGCCTGCGGCTCGGCCAGCATCAGCGACCAGGCGACGTTGGCGCCGTTGGAATAGCCGAGCGCGATCGGTTTCTCGATGCCGTACGCTTCGCGTGCCTGCTTCAGGAACTCGGCCAATTCGGCCGTGCGCTGCTTGAGGTCGGCGAGGTCCCATTGGCCTTCGCCGCTGCGCCGGAAGAAACGCGGCATGCCGTGCTCCAGCACCTTGCCGCGCGGCGACAGGACCGCGGCCCCGGGCGCAACTCGGGCGGCAAGCGGCAGCAGGTCGTTTTCGTCGCCGCCCGTGCCATGCAGCAGCAGAAGCGGCGGCTTGCCCGGCTCGGTCGCCGGAATGAAGCGGTGGACGAAGCCGAGGTCGGTTTGGGACATCGCCATATGCTGCATCGTCATTGCCGGGCTTGACCCGGCAATCCATCTTCCTCGGACTAGTCTATCCCAAAAAAATGGACCCCCGGGTCAAGCCCGGGGGTGACGATTTGCCCGGTGTAGATGCCAGCGCGGCGCGCTAGCTCTGCGGCTGCGGCACGATACGAATATAGGGCTTCGGCGCCTTCCAGCCCTGCGGATACTGCTTCTTGGCGTCGTCGTCGGACACCGAGCCCGCGATGATGACGTCCTCGCCGTGCTTCCAGTTCACCGGCGTCGCTACCTTGTGCTTGGCGGTGAGCTGCAGCGAGTCGATCACGCGCAGCACCTCGTCGAAATTGCGCCCCGTGGTCATCGGATAGACCAGCACCAGCTTGATCTTCTTGTCCGGCCCGATGACGAACACGTTGCGCACGGTCTGATTGTCGGCGGCGGTGCGCTTCAGCGGATCGCCGGACGCTGCGGCGGGCAGCATGCCGTAGAGCTTCGACACGTTGAAGTCGGTGTCGCCGATCATCGGATAGTTCGGCGCGAAGCCCTGCGTCTCCTTGATGTCATCGGCCCAGCCGGAATGCCGGTCGACGGGATCGACGGAAAGACCGATGATCTTGACGCCGCGTTTGTCGAACTCCGGCTTGATCTTGGCCATGTAGCCAAGCTCGGTCGTGCACACCGGCGTGAAATCCTTGGGATGCGAGAATAGCACCGCCCACTTGTCGCCGATCCAGTCGTGGAAGCGGATCCTGCCTTCGGTGGTGTCGGCCTCGAAATCGGGCGCCGTGTCGTTGATCGAAAGAGCCATGCGGACCTCCAAATGCTGCCGCAGCGATGCGGCGATTGATCGGTTGACGCGAATATAGAGGATCGCGGACGGCCTTTAAGATGTTGGTGTTCCGAAGAAGCCGTGGCGGCGAGAAGGATATCATCCGCTTGCGGTCACCGGTAGCATAAAGCTTCGGCGAGGTTCGACGATGGACTTCGAAGACCTGATGTCGCGCTTTGCCGTCGCGTTCGGTGTCGGGCTGGTAATCGGGCTCGAACGCGGCTGGCGTGCGCGCGAGGAACGCGCCGGCTGCCGCCTTGAGATCGCTGGAATGGCCCTTGCATGTTTCGTCGCGGGCGGCGTGGCGCTGTGGCTGACCTTTTGTTCGTTGCAGTGTGATGCCTTGTCTGCGAAGCATCGCTTTCCTGTGATGTCGTTGGGGTACGGGCCGAGTTCATGTTCAAGCGCATCCTGATCGCCAACCGCGGCGAGATCGCCTGCCGGATCATCAAAACCGCTCGCCGATTGGGCATTGAGACGGTTGCGGTCTATTCCGAAGCGGACCGCGACGCGCTCCATGTCCACATGGCCGACCGGGCGGTCGCGATCGGGCCGTCGGCTGCCGCCGAAAGTTACCTCGTCATCGATAAGATCGTCGCGGCCGCCCGCGAGACCGGCGCGGAGGCGGTGCATCCCGGCTACGGGTTTCTGTCCGAACGCGAAGCGTTTCCCAAAGCGCTGGAGAGTGCCGGCATCGTCTTCATCGGACCGAACGCCAAGGCGATTGCCGCGATGGGCGACAAGATCGAATCCAAGAAGGCTGCGGCCAAGGCCAAGGTCTCGACCGTGCCCGGCCACCTCGGCGAGATCGCCGACGACAAGCAGGCGCTCAACATCGCGCAGGAGATCGGCTTCCCGGTCATGATCAAGGCCTCGGCCGGCGGCGGCGGCAAGGGCATGCGGATCGCCCATTCGCGCGAGGAGGTGGCCGAGGGTTTCAACCTCGCCCGCGCCGAGGCCAAGGCGTCGTTCGGCGACGACCGCGTGTTCATCGAGAAGTTCATTGTCAACCCGCGCCACGTCGAGATCCAGGTGCTGGGCGACAAGCACGGCAACGTCATTTATCTCGGCGAACGAGAATGCTCGATCCAGCGCCGCAATCAGAAGGTCATCGAGGAGGCGCCGTCGCCGTTGCTCGACGAGGCGACGCGCAAGGCTATGGGCGAGCAGGCGGTCGCGCTCGCCAAAGCGGTCGGCTACGACAGCGCCGGCACGGTGGAGTTCGTCGCCGGGCAGGACCGCAGCTTCTATTTCCTTGAGATGAACACGAGACTGCAGGTCGAGCATCCGGTCACCGAGCTCGTCACCGGCATTGACCTGGTCGAACAGATGATCCGCGTGGCGGCCGGTGAAAAGCTTTCGCTCAAACAGAGCGACGTGAAGCTCAAGGGTTGGGCGGTGGAGAGCAGGCTCTATGCCGAAGACCCATACCGCAACTTCCTGCCCTCGACCGGGCGGCTGACGAAATACCGGCCGCCGGCCGAGACCGTGATCGACGGTGTCACTGTGCGAAACGATACCGGCGTCACCGAGGGCGGCGAAATCTCGATCTACTACGATCCGATGATCGCCAAGCTGGTCACCCATGCGCCGACGCGCGCCGAGGCGATCGGCGCGCAAGCCAACGCGCTCGATGCCTTTCTGGTCGATGGCATTAGGCACAACATTCCGTTCCTGGCCGCGCTGATGTCACACCCGCGTTGGCAGGCGGGCGAGCTATCGACCGGCTTCATCGCGGAGGAGTTCCCGGAAGGCTTCAACGGCGTCGCGGTGACGGGTGCTGCCGCGGAGACGGTCGCCGCAGTAGCCGCTGCGATCGATCACGTGCTGGGCGAACGCAAACGCCGCATCTCCGGCCAATTGACCGGCCGCGCCGTAACGCGCGAGCGTCGCCGCCTGGTCAAGCTCGGCGACATCGAGCTGATGCTGGACATTGCCCGCGAGGCGGATGGCATCGCGGTGCATTTCATCGACGCCGACGGCAACACCGGTGCGGCCCGTGTGCTCATGTCATCGTGGAAGCCCGGCGACCCGGTGTGGTCGGGGCTGCTCGACGGGCAACCAGTGGCAGTGCAGGTGCGGCCGGTGCCGAACGGTTTCCGGTTGTCTCACCACGGCGTCGAGACGACGGCTTTCGTCTACACCGACCGCGAGGCGCACGCGGCGCGGCTGATGCCGGTTAAGGTCGCGTCCGGCGCCGGTAAGGCACTGCTTTGCCCGATGCCCGGACTGGTGGTGTCGATCGCGGTCACCGAAGGACAGGAGGTCAAGGCCGGCGAGACCCTCGCGGTGGTCGAGGCGATGAAGATGCAGAACGTGTTGCGTGCCGAGCGCGATGGGACGGTGAAATCGATCAAGGTGAAACCCGGCGACAGTCTGGCGGTGGATGCAGTGATCATGGAGTTTGCCTGAACGGTTGGCACGGCCGTGGCTTCGTCCGGCGGACCATGCCACGATTGACGGCATGGACGTTGTCTCGCTGCTATTCTCGGGGTCCGGGCGCCTGGCACCCAAGCCGTTCGCCATCGCGATTGTCCTTGTCTATCTGGTCAATTTCTTCTCGCAGGTGCTGATGTCGGCGCCGGTCACCAATCAGGCCGGCCTGTGGCCGTTCGCCATCGTACAGGTTGTGCTGATCTGGAGCTGGATCGTGCTGCATGTGAAGCGGTTGCGCGACGCGGGCTGTTCGTACGGCCTCGCGATCGGCATCGCCTGCCTCTACGTCCTTGCGCTGGCGCTGCTGCTGCTGGTGCTGGTCATGATTGCCGCAACCGACGCAAGCAACCAGACCATCCAGACCGGGCAGGGGCTGATCCGTATCTTCCTGGTGCTTTACCTGTTTGGCATGTTGCTTGGCAGTTCGGAGTTCGCCGGGTTGGTTTATTGGTTGATGGGCTTCCTCGCGTTGCTCTTGCTCCCCGTCCTTATTGCGTTTGGCTTCTCGTTCTGGGCCGGCACGCGGCCAAGCGTGCCATCATCGCAGTGACGCTTCACTTCGCATATGGCTCGAACATGAGCCGTAGGCTCATGCGCCGCCATGCGCCGAACGCTCGGCCGCTCGGCGCGGCGACGCTCGCCGGCTACCGCTTCATCATCACCGCGGATGGCTACGCTTCCGTTGCGCCTGCGCGGGCGAAGGTGGTGCATGGTGTGCTATGGCGGCTCACCGCGCGAGACCGGGTCATGCTCGATGCCTGGGAGAATGTCGCTGCCGGGCTCTATCGCGGCGAGATGCTGCCGGTGCGTTCGCAGGGCCGGCGCGTGCGCGCGCTCGTCTATCTCGCGCGGCCGAGCGGCGACGGACGTCCCAAGCCCGGCTATATCGAACTGGTCAGCGTGGCGGCGCGCGAATGGGACCTTCCCGCGGACTATGTGTTGGCGCTTCAGGCATGGCTGCCGCAGCGTCCGTCAGGCGCAGGGCCGCGCAAGCTCGAGGAGTTCCTGTGACTGTCTTGCGTCATGTCATCGCGCGCGGCCGCGTGCAGGGCGTCGGTTATCGCGCCTTCGTCGCCGACGAGGCGATGAGCCGCCAGATCGGTGGCTGGGTGCGCAACCGCCGCGACGGCACGGTTGAGGCGGTGCTTGCCGGCCCTGCCGAAGTGGTCGATGCGATCGTCGAGGCCTGCCGCAAGGGTCCCCTGGGATCTCGGGTCGATGCCATCTACCAGCGCGAGGCGACGCAGCACGAATGGGCGCTGCGACTCGCCGGCGAGGATTTTTCCGTGCTGCCGACGGAGTGAATTTCAGAACACCCGATAGATCGCTTCCAGCAACCGGTTCGTCTCAGCCGGCGAGGGGCCGGCCGTGACGAAGAACACCATGCCCTGCTCGGTGACGCAGCGCACCGCCGCGGTGTAGTCGCCGCGCCGGCCCATCATCGATTCCGAGCCCGGATTGAGCGGTTCGAAGCCGGCGCGCCTGATCGCCTGCTCCGCATGGCCCAAGCAATCGTTGCGGGACTCCCCGGTGATGCGCCATCTGGTGGCGACAGTGGGCCCTGCGACAGCCGGCGCGGCAGCGGCGAGCGCAACGAGCAGTGCGACCATTCGGACGGCTTGTGGGTTCATGACAGCACCAAACGCTGTGAACGGCGGGCATTATCCCATGTATGGACGCGGGACGGCCCCCGCACCGGCCATCTGCGTTACCGGCGGCTTACCAGGTCACGACAATTTGGATGGACCGAACAGCGCCTCAAATTCACGACGCAACACCATGTCAACCTCCGGCAGGGTGATGGGCAGCCCGAGATCGGCAAGACTGGTCACGCCATACCGTTGTTCTGACACGCCGCACGGCACGATGCCCGAGAAGTGCGACAGGTCCGGCTCGACGTTGATGGCGATGCCGTGCAGCGAAACCCAGTGCCGCACCCTGATGCCGATCGCTGCGATCTTCTCCTCGAAACCTTCGCCCTTTTCGGGCCGGCGCACCCACACGCCAATGCGATCGTCGCGCCGCTCGCCACGCACGTTGAAGGCCGCCAGCGTGCGAATGATCCATTCCTCCAGCGTGGCAACGAAAGCCCGCACGTCAGGCTTTCGTCGGTTGAGGTCGAGCATCACATAGACCACACGCTGACCAGGACCATGATAGGTGAACTGCCCGCCGCGGCCGACCTGGTGCACCGGAAAGCGCGCGTCGATCAGCTCTTCCGGCTTGGCGCTGGTCCCGGCGGTGTAGAGCGATGGATGTTCGAGCAGCCAAACTAGCTCGCGAGCTTTGTCTGCCACGATATCCGCGACACGCTCATCCATAACGGCGAGCGCTGTTTCGTACGGAACCGGCGCATCGCTGACGCGCCATTCGGCACCCGGCAGGCCTTGCGGCACGGGAAGGAGGGTCGGTGCTCGCCGTCCACCGTTCACGAGTCCTACTTCCAGTTCTCGAACAATGCGCCGGCCAACTGGTCGGACCGCGTGCGCGACGGCCCCGACGCGATGAAGATCGCGAGCCCGTTGCTGGTGATGCAGCGGATCGCCGCGGTATAACCTTTCAGCGTGCCATAGCGGGATTGCTCCGTCCGTTCGATCTGTCTGAACCCCGTTTTGCCGATCGCCTGTTCGGCGCGTTGCAGACATTCCCCTTGGGACACGGTGACGTCCTTCCAGCGGGTGGCGACTGCCGGTCCAGCGTTCGCTTGCGTGCTCAGCGCCAAGATTCCGAACGTCGCTGCTGCAGCCCGCACCTGCCATTTCATACGCGTCTCCTGGCCCATATTTGGCCCGACTATCGCGCGTTAACCAGTCATTCACCATGCCGTGGTGACGTGCCCTATCGGCTCTGGCCCGTCACCCGCAAGGATTCGTATGCCCACTATCGACAGCGTCTCGCTCGATATCACCGTCGTGCTCGGCACCACCGCCATGCCGGTCCATCAGGTGCTTCGGCTCGGCCGCGGCGCCATCATCGAGCTGGACGCCTCGGAGGACGACGAGGTCAAGATCCTGGCCAACAACCTGCCGGTCGCCAAGGGCACCGTGGTGGTGCAGGGCAACCGGATCGCGGTCGAGGTGCGCGAGCTGTTGCCGCGCTCGCCCGACGTCCGAGGTTAGTGCGCGATCCCGAAAAGTGGGAACCGGTTTTCGGAAAAGATCACGCAGAGAGCAATAAGCGGCCATTTTTCGCAGGTTTAGCCTACTCTTGTACCGGCGGGGCCGATTTGTTACATCGCCCGCGCCTCGAACGTCCGGCAAATTCGGGCCGGTGTTCATCCCAAATGCGGCCATGGCGGAATTGGTAGACGCACTAGCTTGAGGTGCTAGCGGGGCAACCCGTGGAGGTTCGAGTCCTCTTGGCCGCACCAAATTGAAAAGCTTGATCGGGCTGCTCAGCGCGGCGTCGCCTGGGTCAGGCTTGACGCCGCGACCGGCCAAGGCGTGCTGCGCGGTGCTGGCGCAAGCTGGGCGCGCCACGACCAGCTGTCGATCCGCCGGGCAGGCGCGGTCGGCTGTTCCGGCTCCGCCTCGCCCAACTCGCGCTGCTCCGGCTCTGGCTGCGCGGGGTTGGCTTGGCTTGGCGGCGGCACCGGGTCTTTCGGCGCCTCCTCAATCGGCAACTTGGCGACTTTCGTGGGTAGCGCTTCGCTGTGCGAGGGCTTGAAACCAGGCGTCAGCGGGCGCGCAGCTTGCGCCGGTGCGGCGGGCCGCTGCTCGGGTGGTGCATTGTTTCTCGCGGGCGCTGGCTGGGGCGCGTCGAGGATCGGAACCGGCATGGCACGGCTGGGCAGCGGCGGCGGTTCGGGCTCTGCGGCAGCAGCAACGGCCGGCACGTCGACGGCGGGCAGTTGAACTGGGGCTTGGTTCGGTCCTCGGGTTGAGGTCTGCGCCGAAGCGCCCGGCTCAAGGGCTTGGGACACCGCGGGTTCCGGCTGCTGAATCGGTGGCACGATGCGAGTCACCGTCGTGGTGACGGTGGATGGCACGGGTCGCGCGACCGTGGGTGACGGCGACGTCGTTGGGAAGGGCATCGCAATGGAGTTGCGTTGCACGAGCGGTGCCTGCACCGGCTGGCTCGGCGTCGGTTGTGCCGGCATCGGCTGGGCCTGCACCGCCACGGTCTGCGGTGGGCGCACCGGCGCGCGCGCAATCAGGTCGGCGGCCGACTCCGGCGCAACCTGGACGATCTTGTAGCCGCGGCGTTTGAGCTCGCGCAGCAGGTGCGGCAAAGCGAGCGCGGTCGCCGGCTGGATGTCGTGCAGGAGCACAATGCCCTTGCCCCGAGCATCGAGCCGCGAGACGGTACGGCTCACCACTTCGCTCGCCGTGATGTGCTTCCAATCGTCGGCCACCACGTCGGCGCTCCAGGTCACCATGCCGCGGGAGCGCAGATAGCCTTCAACGTGCTCGGCGCGCAGCAAGCCCGGAATGCGGAAGAACGGCGCCACCGTGCCCTGGCCCGCAAGCGCCGCGGCGGTTGAGGTGAAACCTTGGTCAATTTCCTGTTGCACCGCGCGAAGCGGCATTTTCTCGAACGCCAGCGGGTGGTTCTCGCTGTGGGTGCCGATCACATGTCCTTCGGCGGCGATGCGGCGGAGCAGATCGGGATAGCCGCGCGCCATCCGGCCGACGATGAAGTAATTTGCTTTCACGCATTCATGGGCGAGCGTCTCCAGCACCCGCGTGGTGTAGGGCGGCATCGGCCCATCGTCGAAGGTCAACACGACCTCCTTGTCGTTGAGCGGCAGCGTGTCCTGATATTGCACCGTGCCGATCCGCGGGAATTCGCGTGGATCGATCTTGAGGACGCGGCTGGTGCCCATCGCGCCTGGATTGCCGGGGCAACCGGCGGCCTGTGCCGCGGCGATGGCGCCGAGCAACCCGAAGCTCAACCCGATGGCTGTTGACCAACGCAAGGCAATGTCCCCGATCCCGGAAAACTATGCCGTCTTTCGGCAATGGGCTTAATCGCAAACCGCGCCGCACAGCCGGAAATTGATATTCATCTTTAACGCCGGCGGCGGCCGTTAACCGATTAACCGAACAATTGCCACGGCATCGGCTGCGGCGTACAAGCCGCCGATCTTCAAGCGCGGCGGCGAGGCCGGCATGCTCGAACCGAAGGCCACATCCAAGCCGGCCCGTGCCGGGATTGCGTTGCGCGACGACGAAGGTGCGATCCATCCCGATTTTCTAGAGCACGTCAGCACGCTCATTGAGCGCAACGACGCCGGCGCATTGCGTGCGCTGTGCGGCGACCTTCACGAATCCGACACCGGCGACCTGATCGAGGCGCTCGATCCCGAACTGCGGCCGCGCTTCGTCGAACTGCTGGGCGGCGAGTTCGATTTCACCGCACTCACCGAGGTCGAAGATGCGGTGCGCGAGGAAATCCTCGAAGAGCTGCCGCCCAAGACGGTTGCCGAAGGCGTCCGCGATCTCGATTCCGACGATGCGGCCTACATTCTGGAAGACCTGCCAAAGGACGAGCAGGCCGAAATCCTGCAGCAATTGCCGCCGCCCGAGCGCACCGCGCTGGAGCGCATCCTCGAGTATCCGGAAGGCTCCGCCGGGCGGCGCATGCAGACCGAATTCATCGCCGTACCACCCTCGTGGACGGTCGGCCACGCCATCGACTACATGCGCGAGACGGCGGACCTGCCGGACCGCTTCTACGAGCTCTACGTGATCGATCCGGAGCAAAAGCTGCTCGGCGTGGTGGCGCTTGATCTGTTGCTGCGCAACAAGCGGCCGATGCCGATTTCCGATCTGATGGACCCGGAGCACCGGCGGGTACGGGCGCCCCAGGACCAGGAGGAGGTGGCGCGCATGTTCGAGCGCTACAATCTGGTCGCTGCGCCGGTGGTGGACAACAACGAGAAGCTGGTCGGCGTGTTGACCTTCGACGATATCGTGGACGTCATCGAAGAAGCGGCGGAGGAAGACATCAAGGCGCTCGGTGGCGTCGGCAGCGAGGAAGAGCTGTCCGACTCGGTTTGGACGATCGCCAAGAGCCGCTTTCCCTGGTTGCTCGCCAACCTCTGCCTCGCGCTGATTTCGGTCTGGGTGATCAGCCGGTTCGAAGGCTCGATCGAGCGCATGGTGGCGCTCGCCATGCTGATGCCGATCGTCGCGAGCATGGGCGGCAATGCCGGCACGCAGTCGATGACGGTCGCGGTGCGCGCGCTCGCCACCCGCGACCTCAGTGATGCCAACGCTGCGCGGGTCGTTCGCCGCGAAATGCTGGTCGGCCTGATCAATGGTTTGGGGTTTGCGCTGATCCTCGGGTTCGTTACCGCGGCGTGGTTTCAGATCGCCGATCTGGGCTTGGTGATCGGTCTCGCCATGATCTGCGTGCTAACGGCGGCTGCGCTCGGCGGAATTGCCGTTCCGCTGACATTGGATCGGTTCGGCGTCGACCCGGCGGTCGCCTCCGGCCCTTTCGTGACGACGATGACGGACGTGATCGGCTTTTTCACGTTTCTCGGCATTGCGACATGGTGGTTCGCGCTGCGCTGATGACGGGGCGTTAACCGCTCAGGCCTAGGTTGACGCTGCGGTTTTTGGGTCGGCCGGACGGGCTTTGTTCATGACCATGATGGTGTTGCCGCGGTCGGCGCCGCGCCGCCGGGTGCTGACGCCGCGCCTGATGGCGACGCTCGCCCTGTTCGTGGTGAGCACCACGCTGTTCTGCGCCATCGTCGGCTACGTCCTGGTGCGCCAGGCCGACGACCGCCAGGCGCTTGATCGCCGCGCCGCGCTGCTCGGAGCCGTGCAGGAAATCCGTGCCTCGGGCGCCGACTTCACAAGTCTCGATCCCAAGCTGATCCGCGGCATGGAGCGCACCGCCGGCCTCAAGAATCTGCGCTTCGAGGCGGAGCCGGCGCCTGACGGGCGCGAAATCCAGTCGGTGGTGGACGCCCAGGGCCGCATCGTCGGCTGGTTCAGCTGGGAGCCCGAGCGCTCCATGGCGGCCGCGCTGCATCAGCTTCAGCCGCTGCTCGCCTTGACCGGATTTTGCTCTGGTCGGCTTCTCGGCGCTTGGACTCTGGCAGGTTCGCCGCGCGGTGCGCGATCTCGGTCGCAGCGAGGCGCTGGCCTGGACGCTCGCGCATGAGGACATGCTCACGCGCCTGCCCAACCATCGCAAGATGATCGAGCTGATGGACGACGCGCTCGAAGCGCGCGCCGTGGTCGACGAAACGTGACGCTGGCGTTCATCGATCTCGATGGCCTCAATGACATCAACGATGCGTTCGGCCACCAGGCCGGCGATTGCTGCTGGTGGCATGGGCGGAGCGGCTGCGCGAGGTGCTGCCGGATCGCGCGATCGGCGGCCGGTTCGATGGCGACGAGTTCGCGATCGTCATGACTGACCGCCGATGCGACTGGCCACTGAAGCTGCAATCAGCTGCCGCAGCGACGGCGCTGGCGCGCCCGTTCTGGATCAACGAGCAGGTGGTGCAGGTCGGCATCACGGTTGGCCTTGCGCACGTTCCGCTACACGCCCGCACCCGTGACGAGCTTGCTCGCCGCGCCGACTTGGCGCTGCGCGCCGCCAAGCGCGAACGGCGCGGCGGCGTCGCGATCTTCGATCCGGCGATGGACGTGGAATTCAACGAGCGCCGTTTCATCGAACGCGAGCTCAAGCGCGCCGTGGCCGAGGAGGCGATCGACGTCCACTATCAGCCGATCATCAGCGCGGACGGCAATCGCGTGGTGGGCGCCGAAGCGCTGGCGCGCTGGGGCCATCCGGTGCGCGGTCTGATCCCGCCAAGCCAGTTCATTCCGGTCGCGGAGCAGGCCGGGTTGATGGGCAAGCTCGGCGAAATCGTGCTGCGCCGCGCGTTGACCGACGCCAAGCGCTGGCCATGACATTTCGATCGCAGTCAATCTGTCGCCGGTGCAGGTGCGTGACGGCACGCTGGTCGATCTGGTCGCCGAACTGCTGGACGAGACCGGGGTCACGCCGGCGCGCGTCACCCTTGAAGTCACCGAGGGCGTGCTGATCGACAATCCCGATGAGGCGAAGGCGCGGCTCGACGCGCTGCGCGCGCTCGGCGTGAAACTTGCGCTCGACGACTTCGGCACCGGCTATTCCAGCCTCGCCTATCTGCAGCGATTCCGCTTCGACAAGCTCAAGATCGACAAGGCGTTCGTCGCTCCGCTGGGCCGCGCGGCGGGCAGCGAGGCGATGATCCAGGCGATCGTGACGCTCGGCCGCGCGCTCGGCCTCACGCTCCTGGCGGAAGGCGTGGAAACCGAGCAACAGCGGGTCATGCTGCGGCTTGCCGGCTGCGACGAGATGCAGGGTTATCTGTTTGCGGTCCCCGGCTCCCGCGAGGCGCTGGACCGGCTATTGGAACAGTCGGCGCCAGCCCCCGCCCAAGTTGGCGCCCAAGTCGCCGTTTAAGCCGCCGCGGCAAGCTGACAGTCCGCTGCGCGCTGTCCATAATGGCCGAAACAACGGCCCATCTCGGGAGCGCCTATGATCGCCAATGCCTGGCAGGGCTTGGATTTCGGCCTCGGCACCGATGTCGACATGCTGCGCGACACCACGCGCAACTTCGCGCAGGACAACATCGCGCCACGCGCTGACGAGATCGATCGCTCCAACACGTTCCCGCGCGATCTATGGCCGCAACTCGGCTCGCTGGGCCTGCTCGGCATCACCGTCGAGGAGGAGCTTGGCGGCGCCGGGATGGGTTATCTCGCCCATTGCGTGGCGATGGAGGAAATCTCCCGCGCCTCGGCTTCGGTCGGCCTGTCCTATGGCGCGCACTCCAACCTTTGCGTCAACCAGATCCGCCGCAACGGCAACGACGCGCAGCGCCGCAAATACCTGCCCAAGCTGATGTCCGGCGAACACGTCGGTGCGCTGGCGATGTCGGAGACCGGCGCCGGCTCCGACGTGGTGTCGATGCGCACTCGCGCCGACAGGAAGGGCGATCGCTATATCCTCAACGGCTCGAAATTCTGGATCACCAACGGCCCGATCGCCGAGACATTGGTGGTCTATGCCAAGACCGATGCCGACGCAGGAGCGCGCGGCATCACTGCATTCCTGATCGAGAAGGGGATGAAGGGTTTTTCGACCGCGCAGAAGCTCGACAAGCTCGGCATGCGCGGTTCCGACACCGGCGAGTTGATCTTTGAGGACTGCGAGGTGCCGGCCGAGAACGTGCTCGGCGCGGTCGGCGGCGGGGTCAACGTACTGATGTCCGGGCTCGACTACGAGCGGGTGGTTTTGGCGGCGGGCCCGCTCGGCATCATGCAGGCCTGTCTCGACCTGGTGTTGCCCTACGTCCATGACCGCAAACAGTTCGGCCAGCCGATCGGCAGCTTCCAGATCATGCAGGCCAAGATCGCCGACATGTACGTCGCCATGAACGCCGCCAAGGCCTACGTCTATTCGGTGGCGCGCGCCTGCGATGAGGGCAGGACGAACTCGTGAAGACGCCGCCGGCGCGATCCTCTACGCCGCCGAGCGGGCCACTTGGGCTGCGCTGGAGGCGATCCAGTGCCTGGGCGGCAACGGTTACATCAACGAATTTCCGGCCGGGCGGCTGCTGCGCGACGCCAAGCTCTACGAGATCGGCGCAGGGACCAGCGAAATCCGCCGCATGCTGATCGGCCGCGAGATTTTCGAGAAGACATCGTAGCTGGGTCGCTGGCCGACTCGTTCGTTGGGCTATCAGTCGTTGAACGAATCGGTCATTGACTTGCAACTCGTTGGCGTAGTCGTCCTGTGAATGATCACTCGTCGGGTCAGTGGGCCGATGATTGGTCCAGAGAACGCGCGTTAACGATTTATTAACCAAATCAGTCCAGGGCTCGGTCGCTGAATCGGAGGGGATCCCCATGATGCGGGTGAGGCTCAAGGCAGACGGGCGTCTGGTCGAGGTTCTGGCGGACGGTCGGGAGCAGATGCTGCCGCCGCAAATACCGATGGTGGCTCCAGCCGCGCCGACCTCGCGGGCCAATGGCTCAGAGGCCACTTATGCGCGCCGGGTGCGTTCACAGACCCGGTTGACGCAGGCGGAGTTCGCGGCGCGGATCGGCGTGCCGATCGAAACGGTGCGCAACTGGGAGCAGGGCAAGCGCTCGCCGCGCGGTCCGGCCCGCGCGCTGCTCAAGCTGTTGGATCACGCGCCGGATGTGGCGTTTTCGGTGCTGAGCGCCAACAAGTAGCGAAGCTTGCCCGGCACGGCCTGGACCGGCATGCTGGCCGGCATGTTGACGTTGCAATATCCGCCATGAGCGCGCCGTCCGTCGAAGCGGGCGGCGCCCGCATTCCCATTGTCGGGCTCGGCACCTGGGACCTGAGGGGCAGCATCTGCGCCCGCATGGTCGAGGCGGCGATCAAGCTCGGCTATCGCCACGTCGACACCGCGTCGATGTACGGCAACGAAGAGGCGGTGGGCGAGGGGCTGCGCGCCTCGGGTATCGAGCGCGAAGAGGTCTTCGTGACCACCAAGGTATGGCAGAGCGACCTTGCGCCGCGCGATTTCGAGCGCTCGACCCGCGAGAGCCTGGCCAAGCTCAAGCTGCCCTACGTTGATCTTCTGCTGATCCATTGGCCCAACCCCAGCATCCCGCTGCTGGGCACGATCGGCGCGCTGTGCAAGATGAAGCGGGAGGGGTTGGCGCGTCACGTCGGCGTTTCGAACTTCACGGTGGCGCTGGTCGCCGAGGCGGTGCGGCATGCGACCGAGCCGCTGGCCTGCAATCAGATCGAATGCCATCCTTTCCTCGACCAGTCGAAAGTCATCGCGGCGAGCCGCAAGGCCGGCATCGCGGTCACCGCCTATAGTCCGATTGCCCGCGGCGGCGCCAAGGGTGACGCCGTGCTGGCGCGCATCGGCAAGGCGTACGGCAAGAGCGCGGCGCAGGTATGCTTGCGCTACCTGGTCCAGCAGGACATCGTCGTCATCCCGCGCACCAGCAACGCATCGCGGCTGGCTGAGAACTTCGCCCTGTTCGATTTCGCGTTGTCGGCGGCAGAGATGAAGGAAATCGCGGCGCTGGCCAACCGCAGCAGCCGCATCGTCGACTGGTCGGGCTCGCCCCGCTGGGATTGAGCGATGTTTTTCGCGCTCTCCAAGGTCCTGGGCTTCTTCACGATGCCCTCGAACTTGCTGCTCTTGATCTGCGCCGCAGGTGTCGCGCTGACATTCACGCGTTTCGCCAGGGCGGGCAGGCGGATCGCCGCCGCCGGCATTGGGCTGTTGGCGATTGCTGGTCTGTCACCCCTTGCCAACGCTTTGATCCTGCCGCTGGAGCAGCGGTTCCCGTCATGGGACGCCTCGCGCGGCCCGCCGACCGGAATTGTCGTGCTGGGCGGCGCGATCGGGCCAGCGACCTCAGATGGCCGCGGCGAGCCGGCGCTCAACGAAGCCGCCGAGCGCATGACCGTGGTCGCAGATTTGGCGCGGCGCTTTCCTGATGCCCGCATCGTGTTCACTGGCGGCAACGACAATCTGCTGCGGCAAAGCGGCTCGGAAGCGCAGTACGCGCTACTGCTGTTCGAGAGCTTCGGCATTCCTCGGGCACGCATCGAGCTGGAAGCTGCTTCGCGCAACACCGCCGAGAATGCCGCCTTCACCAAGGCGATGGTCAAGCCCAGGCCGGGCGAGCGATGGCTGCTGGTCACATCCGCGCACCACATGCCGCGCGCGGTCGGCATCTTCCGCGCCGCCCGCTTTCCGGTCGAAGCCTATCCGGTGGACTGGCGTACCCGCGGCGTCATCGATCTCGCGCGGCCGTTCCCCACGCTAGGCGACGGGTTGCGCCGGACCGACACCGCGATGCGTGAATGGGTCGGCCTGCTGGCGTACTGGCTGACCGGGCGCACATCGGAGCTGTTCCCGGCGCCATGAGCCAAACGTTGCTGCGGCGCGCGGCATCCTGCCGCGTTTGTGAGCGCGAAGCAGCACGGTTATGGTGTGGTCGTCCGGACGATTCGACTCCGGGTTGCGTGCTCGGACGGACACCAAGCGCGATGGCGCTGAACCGGGAATTGTCTGATGCCGCTCGACTTTCAATCGCGTGTCGACGTTGCCGAACTCTTCGAATCTGAGCCTGAACTGGCCGCCGAGCCGAGCTTTGCCGAGAACGTGGTGATCGTGGCCGGCGCGGCGTTCACGGTGCTGTTCGTCTCGTCGGTCGCGGTGCTGATGTATCTCGCTTGAACAGCAGCTATTCGCCGGAGCAGCGCGCGGCGGGAATCCGAAGCGAACTGACGTCGCCACAGGATCAGGGCGACGGCGATGCTTTTCGCCAGCAAGAGCCATGGGCTGATGAACCAGCCGAGATAGCCGAGCGCGAAGAAGAACGCGCGCTGACCGCGGTTGAAATGCCGTCCCGCGACCTCGCACAGCCGGCCAACCCGCAAGGCACGCGCCTTGGCATGGTGACCCTCTCTGGAGGCAAAAGCACGTGTTTTCAGATGGTTACGAACAGAACCCAGATATGGAACCAACCGCCTGCGACTAAAGTTGTAGGGGCAAGCCTGGGGCTGGCTCCGTTCCGGGGAACCGGCGATTGTCAGTCTGACAGGCGCAGGATGCTCATGGAGGTATCCCATGTCGATGCATACCAATCGTGATCATCACGACTATTTCTCCAGCAGCGTCGACGGTTCGTTCTGGCCAGCGCTGCTGGTGATTGCCGCGATGTTTGCCATCGCCGCGATCGCCTGGACGGTGAGCTAGCGGTCGGCTCCTGGTGTGTTGCGACGGCGCGGCCCGGTGGGCCGCGCCGTTGCGTTTGGGGCAGCGCTTCTGTCACGATCCGCGCCGTGTTCCTTTGGAGCGAGCCATGCCGCAGAACATCACGCTCAGCAGCAAGTCCATGGTCGAAGAGGCTGAGCGCGAGATCGAGACGCTCGCTATCGAGGATGCGATCAAGCTGCATGGCCGCGATGACGTGGTGCTGGTCGACATCCGCGATCCGCGCGAACTGCAGCGCGACGGCAAGGTACCCGGCGCGTTCCATTGCACCCGCGGCATGCTGGAATTCTGGATCGACCCGCAAAGCCCGTATCACAAGGCGCAATTCGCGCAGGACAAGACGTACGTGTTCTTCTGCGCCGGTGGGATGCGCTCGGCGCTCGCGGCGCAGACCGCCCACCGCATGGGGCTCAAGCCGGTTGCCCATATCCGCGGCGGTTTCGGCGCCTGGAAGAAGGCGGGCGGACCGGTGGAAGAGGGCGAGGCGAAGCCGAAGAGCTGAACCGGCATTCGTGTTGCTCATCAAGCCGATCAGCGAAATTCGCTTGCCAGGGCCGGCATTCTAGCTCGAAGCTTCGCGTTGAACCGGACCTTCGCCATGCCGCTCACCCTGATCATCGGCAACAAGAACTATTCGTCGTGGTCGTTCCGTCCGTGGATCGCCATGAAGGTCGCGGGCATCGCCTTCGAAGAGGTGGTGATCTCGCTCAACGCGCCGGACTTCAAGGCGCGGCTCGCGCCGCATTCCGGCACCGGCAAGGTGCCGGTGCTGATCGACGGCGATGTCCGCGTCTGGGAGTCGCTGGCGATCCTGGAATATCTCGCGGACCGGTTCCCGGCGGCCAAGCTGTGGCCGGATGACCCGGCGGCGCGGGCGCATGCCCGCACGGTCGCCTCCGAGATGCATGCCGGCTTTGTGCCGCTGCGCCGGCACTGCCCGATGAACATGTGGCGGCCGGTCAAGAAGCGCGATCTGCCCGATGAGGTCGCCCAAAACGTCCGGCGCATCGATGCGCTCTGGACCGACTGCCGGGCCCGGTTCGGAGCCGGCGGGCCGTTCCTGTTCGGCGGCTTTGGCGCCGCCGATGCCATGTACGCCCCGGTGGTGTCGCGCCTCCATACCTATGGAATCGAAGTGGGCGAGGCGTCGCGGGCCTATATGGCGGCGGCGATGGCGTTGCCGGCCTGGGCGGAGTGGCGCGCAGCGGCGGTCCAGGAGCCCTGGGTGCTGCCGGAGGACGAGCCCGACTGGCCGACCGTCCTGAAGGCTTGATTATCGAGCAATCACGGCCGGTTATTAGCGACATTTGGCCGTCCAAAATTTTACGCGTAGTGTCTTGCCAAGATGGGGGAAAATCCCATCTTGTTGCCCCGAAATTGGACCTCAAGCGGCTTGTCTCCAGCCTACCCACATAGGTGGATGGAGGGAGGCGGTTCTGGGGTTCAACCAGGGACGGGAACTCCGCCGGAGGGGGATCATGAAAATTGTTACGCGTTTGTTTGCCATTGCCTTGCTTACGCTGGCTCTGCCAGCGGCCGCGCAGGAAGCGCCGCCCGGCGTGAAGGGCCTTTTCCTGCTGACCGACTACCCGGCGGTCACGGTGCGGCCAGGTACCACGTCAACCGTCAGTCTGCGGCTGCAGAACTACGCGCTACCGCCCGAGCGGCTGAGCCTGAGCGTGTCGGGCGTGCCGTCGGGCTGGACGGCGACATTGCTTGGGGGCGGGCAACCGGTCGCGGCCGCCATGCCGACCACCAACCAAAGCGTTTCGCTGCAGCTTCGTCTGGACGTTCCAGCCAATGCCGCGATGGGCACTCAGAACCTGACCGTCACCGCCAAAGGTGGTTCGACGGAGATCAGCCTGCCGGTCAACGTCACGCTCGCCAAGGAGCTGCCGGCGAAGCTAACGGTTGAGCCGCAGCTGCCCTCGCTGCGTGGCAATGCGCGGTCGAGCTTCGAGTACCAGGTCAACGTCAAGAACGACAGCGGCCGCAATCTCGTGGTCGGCTTCTCGGCGCAAGCTCCGCAAAACTTCGAAACCTCGTTCACCGAGCAATACGGCAGCCAGGAACTCAACTCGATGCCGATCGAGGCCGGGCAGTCGAAGACCGTGAAGCTGAAGGTGCGGCCGCCAAGCACGATCGGCGCCGGCAGCTATCCGGTGACGATGCGGGCCACGTCCGAGGACGTCTCGGCTGAAACCAAGGTCGCGCTCGAGATCGCCGGCCAGCCGCGCCTCTCGCTCGCCGGCCGCGATGGCCTGGTGTCGAGCCGCGCCGAGGCGGGCAAGGAAACCACTATCCCGATCCTGGTCACCAACACCGGTACCGCGCCGGCTGAAGAGGTCGAACTCACCAGCACCGCACCCTCGGGCTGGAAGATCACGTTCGAGCCAAAGACCATCGACCGCATTCCACCCGGCCAGAACAAAGAGGTGCAGGCGCTGGTGACGCCGCCCGAGAAGGCGGTGGCGGGCGACTATGCGCCGACGCTCAACGCCGCTTCGCGCGGTGAATCCGCGTCGCAGCAATTCCGCGTCGCGGTTTCGACCTCGACCATGTGGGGCATCGTCGGCGCCGGCATCATCGCCATCGCACTCCTCATCATGGTGGGAGCGGTCGCGAGGTTCGGCCGACGATGAGCGATACCGTCATCGAAGCCTCGGGACTGACCAAGCGCTACGGCGAGGCGACCGCGGTCGACAACATCTCGTTCACGATCAACCGTGGCGAGATTTTCGGCCTGCTCGGCCCCAACGGCGCCGGCAAGACCACCACCATCCTGATGCTGCTCGGCCTCACCGAGGTGACGGGCGGCACCGTGAGCGTGATGGGTTACGATCCGGTGCGCGAGCCGCTCGAGGTCAAGCGGTTGGTCGGCTATCTGCCGGACACGGTCGGCTTCTACGATCACATGACGGCGACAGACAACTTGCGCTACACCGCCGGACTGATCGGCATCCCGATGGTCGAACGCGGCAAGCGGATCGCCTCGTCGCTGGATCGCGTCGGCCTGGCTGATGTCGCCAACATGCGGGTCGGAACGTTCTCCCGCGGCATGCGGCAGCGGTTGGGTTTGGCGGAGATCCTGATGAAGGAAGCCGCTATCGCGATCCTCGACGAGCCGACCTCCGGCCTCGATCCGCACGCCACAGCGGAGTTGCTCGAGATGATCCGCTCGCTCAAGCGCGACGGCGTGGCGGTGCTGGTGTCGTCCCATCTGCTGGAGCGCGTGCAAAGCATTTGCGACCGCGTTGCGCTGTTCAATGCCGGACGTATTGCGCTCTTGGGGACTGTGCCGGAGCTGGCACGGCAGGTGCTGGGCGGCGGCTACACCGTAGAGGTCGAAGCGGACGGGCAGGGACTCGCCGAAAAGCTCGCCGCCGTTCCCGGGGTGCGCTCGGTCGAGCAGCCCGGTCCGGGTCGCTTCCGGCTGCTGGCGGAAGGCGACATGCGCCCGCAGGCCGCCGCCGCGGTGGTCGGCGCTGGCGGGCAGCTTCGGCACCTCTCGGTCGAGGTGCCGTCGCTCGACGCGATCTACAACCGTTACTTCCAGAACCAGGACGCACAACATGCGGCGTGAAGGATCACCCTGGCGCGGCCTGAGCGCGGTGTTCTTCAGGGAGCTGTTCGACAACCTCACCAGCGCCCGAATGCTGGTGCTGCAGCTTCTCGTCATCGTATTCGGCGGCGTCGTGGTCTATTTCGCCGCCGAGCAGATCCGCAACACCACCGCCGAAGACCCATTCCTGTTCCTGAGGCTGTTCGCGCCGCCCGGCCAAACGTTGCTGTCATTCGTCACCGTGCTGAGCATCCTCATCCCGCTGATCGCGATCGGACTGGGCTTCGATTCGGTGAACGGCGAGTACAACCGGCGCACCATGTCGCGCATCCTGTCGCAGCCGATCTATCGGGACGCGCTGCTGTTGGGCAAGTTTCTCGCCGCACTCGCCACCATCTCGATCTGCCTGGTCACGCTGTGGCTGATGGTGATCGGGTTCGGACTGCTGCGTCTCGGCATTCCCCCGAGCACGGAAGAACTCACCCGCTGCGTGATCTTCCTGCTGGTGAGCATCGCCTACGCCGGCGTGTGGCTCGCGCTCGCCATGCTGTTCTCGATCATTTTCCGCTCAACCGCGACCGCGGCGCTGGTCTCGCTCGGCGTCTGGTTGTTCCTCGCCTTGCTGTGGCCAGCGCTGGCGCAATTGATCGGCGAGGTGATCTCGCCGTCCGACATCCGGTTCGCACAACTGGGATTGCCGACCCCGGACACGGTGGCATGGCAGCAGGGCCTGGCGCGGATCTCGCCCGGCACGCTCTACGGCGAGGCGGTGCTGGCCATGCTCAGCCCAGAGGCGCAGTCGCTGACCAATTTGCTGGCGCAGTTCCAGGGCCGCATCATGGGTGCGCCGCTTCCGGTCGGGCAGAGCATCCTCAGCGCCTGGCCGCAGATGGTCGGCCTGATCGCCGGCACGATCCTGCTCTACGTGCTGGGCTACGTGGTCTTCCAACGACAAGAGGTGCGCGCCTAGGCGCACGCGGTATTCGAACAAAAAAGGCCGACTCGGGCGAACCCGAGCCGGCCGGTTTCATGTTTGGATCATCAGACTTCGATGATGGTAACGATCCTCAGCGTGCCCGGCTCGACGATCACGATCCGATCGTCGTACACGAAGTACAGGAAGCCGCGCCACGCCGGATGAATTTCGATCAGCGGCGCCGGCACTGTGACCAGGCGGACGCTGCGCGGCACCACGGTGCCGATGTTGACCGAGAAGTTCACGTTGGTCGCGCGCGGCGCATTGGTCGTGAGCACCGAGGTGCGGATCTTGCTCTTCTGCTCGGTGGTCAGCGCGACGCTGCCGCCGGATTGTTGACCCTGACCCTGCGCCGTGCTCGGCGCCTGCTTGGTGTCGGTGCCCGACGCCCGCGGCGACTTGGTGTCGGCGCCAGGCTTGCTGTCTGTGGTCGCACCAGGCTTGGTGTCCGAGCCAGCCTTGATGTCGCCGGAGGGCTTGCCAGTCGGAGCGCTCTGGCCGGTGGTTGATCGGTCGCCCGGCTTGGTCTCCGAGCCCCTCTTGATCTCGCCGGACGGCTTGTCGGTCGGCGACGCTTGGCCGGTGGTCGAGCGCTCAGGTGCTCTGTTTTCGGCGCCGTCAGGCATCGCCTTGCCGGGTGGCGGCGCGACCTTCTCGGCCGGTGCCTTCTGCATCGGGGCCGGTGCCGAAGCAGGGGCCTCGGACTTGCTTGCCGGCGCCTCCTGCCGCTGCGCGATCGCGGGACCCGCGATCAAGGCCGCGGTGGCAACCGTTGCCAATAGCATTTTCTTCATCAGTGTTCTCCTCCTTGAAGTCCCCTCATGGTGAAAACGGGCACGCCAGCATCGAGGTTCCGAATGTTTCCTCGAGTTCATGTTTGTTCCAGTCTGAAGGGCCGTTCATTCGGACACGCGCGATGCGTATAGTGCATCGCCAGGGGGAATCGCTTTGCCGATCGAATCCAAGATCGATCCGAATTCCGAGGAGTTCCGCGCCAACGCTGCACAGATGCGCGCGCTGGTGGACGAGCTCATGCGGCGGCGCAACGAAGCGGCCGAAGGCGGCCCGCCGCGCGCGCGCGAACGTCACGTGTCGCGCGGCAAGTTGCTGCCGCGCCAGCGCGTGATGCAGCTCGTCGATCCGGGCTCGCCGCTTCTCGAACTGTCGCCGCTCGCCGCCAACGGCATGTACGACGACGCCATCCACGGCGCCGGGCTCATCACCGGCATCGGCCGCATCGAAGGCCGCGAGTGCGTGATCGTCTGCAACGACTCAACGATCAAGGGCGGCACCTACTATCCGATGACGGTGAAGAAGCATCTGCGCGCCCAGGAGGTCGCGCGCGAGAATCGGCTGCCCTGCATCTATCTGGTCGACAGCGGCGGCGCCAACCTGCCGCACCAGACCGAGGTGTTTCCCGACCGCGAGCACTTCGGCCGCATCTTCTACAATCAGGCGACCATGTCGGCGGCCGGCATCGCGCAGATCGCGGTGGTGATGGGCTCGTGCACCGCGGGCGGCGCCTATGTGCCGGCGATGGCGGACGAGACCATCATCGTCAAAGGGCAGGGCACCATCTTCCTTGGCGGTCCGCCGCTGGTGAAGGCGGCGACCGGCGAAGTGGTGTCCGCGGAGGACTTGGGCGGCGCCGACGTGCACACGCGCAAATCCGGCGTCGCAGATCACATGGCCGCGGACGACATGCATGCGCTGACGCTGGCGCGGCGCATCGTTGCGAATCTCAACACCAGGAAGCCGAACGATATTTCGCTGATCGCGTCGCGCGATCCGAAGTACGATGCGGTGGAACTCGCGGGCATCGTTCCGAACGACACGCGCAAGCAATACGACGTGCGCGAGCTGATTGCCCGCCTTGTGGATGCGTCCGAGTTCGACGAGTTCAAGGCGCTCTACGGCACGACGTTGGTCACCGGCTTTGCGCATCTGCACGGCATCCCGGTCGGCATTCTTGCCAACAACGGCATTCTGTTTTCGGAAAGCGCTTTGAAAGGCGCGCACTTCGTCGAGCTGTGCTGCCAGCGCCGCATTCCGCTGCTGTTCATGCAGAACATTTCCGGCTTCATGGTCGGCCGCGAGTATGAGGCCGGCGGCATCGCCAAGGACGGCGCCAAGATGGTGATGGCGGTGGCAAACGCACAGGTGCCGAAGCTCACGCTGATCGTCGGCGGCTCGTTCGGCGCCGGCAACTACGGCATGTGCGGCCGCGCCTACAGCCCGCGGTTTTTGTTTACCTGGCCGAACGCGCGCATCTCGGTGATGGGCGGCGAGCAGGCCGCCTCAGTGCTCGCCACGGTGCGGCGCGAGAACATTGAGGAGGAGGGCGAGTCGTGGAGCGCGCAGGACGAGGAGGCATTCAAGGCGCCGATCCGCGCGCAATACGAGGCCGAGGGCAATCCCTACTACGCCACCGCGCGGTTGTGGGACGACGGCATCATCGCGCCGCAAGAGACGCGTCGCGTGCTGGGGTTGGCGTTTTCGGTGGCGCTCAATGCGCCGATGCGGCGGAGCCGGTTCGGCGTTTTTCGTATGTAGCACGTAGTGTGTGCGTGGATTAACTCGATGAGCAGCGTGACTGTTGATAGGCCAAGTCCTAAGGTGGTTCCAGCGGATCTCCCTGCGGAGCTGCGCGTTGCGATCGATCCGCCGCCGGCCTTGCGTGCAGCGCGCCGCACTGATCTCGATGCGCTCCGGCTCTTGATTTGCGCCGCAGTCATCGTCGCGCACGCAGCACTGATCTTCGCTGAGGAGCCGCGCTACCATCTCAAGAGCGCCGTTCCGTCATTGAGCGCGACTGTGTTCTACGAATTCATGCGCATCTCGACGATGGCGGTTTTTTTCGTCATCGCCGGGTGGTCTGCGGTGGTATCGCTGCGTCGGCGCAGCGCTGGTTATTTTGCGATGGAGCGCATCGCTCGGATTCTGGTGCCGCTCGCGTTTGGGACGCTCGTGTTCGGTGCTGCGATCAAATATATCGAGCTCCGCCACGGGCGCCATCTCGGCTTGCACGGAGTTGTGCCGCATACGCCGATCGACATGCATTTCTTCGAGTTTGCCTATCTCTACGTGAAACGCAGCTCATTGGTGACCTGGTCGCACCTTTGGTTTCTGGGTTACCTGCTGGTGATTTCGCTGTTGCTGCTGCCGTTGCTGCTTTGGCTCGCGAGAGGAAAGCCTCGAAGCGAACTGCCTGGAATTCCCATCGTCTATGTTCCCGCGGCTGCGCTCGCGGCACTGCTCGCTGGCTTCGAAGGCTATTGGCCGTTCCTTCCATCGCTTATCAACGATTGGACCAACTTTGCCTACTTCGCCCTGTGCTTCGCCATTGGAGCTGGAATGGCGGCCTGGCCAGGTTTTGAAACGCGCTTGCAGGCGGAAGCGCCCCGCATGCTGGTGCTGATGTTGGTCGCATTTGCGGGCGTGCTTTGGTTCGGCGAGTCGACGGTCGGACGGATTCTGGTTGGTATCACGGCGTGGGGTGCGATCGGCGCCGGATTGGGCTACGCCGCTCGGATCAATCCCCCGCCAACGCCGACCTTCCTCTATTTGAGCGAGGCGACAATGCCGGTCTATGTCGTGCATCACTTGCCGCTGCTGCTGGTCGCTGCGGCGGTGCTGCCGCTCGACCTGCCGGTGTGGATCAAGATAATGGCTATCACCTTGTCTGCAGCGCTAATTGCGTTTGCGGCTTATCACTGGTTGATCAAGCCGTGGCCGCCGATGCGGTGGCTGATGGGCATGTCCGCGAAGAAACCGCGGGACCAAGCCAAAGGGTAGCAGCAAGCATAGAACGGCAAAGCACCCCGCGCCTCATCACGCCCGTTTTCGGATGCAACGGACGGATTGTCCCGCGTGATCGCGCGTGAAATGCTAGTTCTGAGTCGCGCCGAGGTTGTTTGTCGCGCTCTATGATGCGGTCCGCTGGTGAGAAGCCATGAGCATTGCTGCAAGCACGAAAACATCGACCCGCGCAATCCGACACGTGTGCCGCTGCTGTTTGCGCTCGACACCAAGCTCAATATTCCAAACGGCTTTCGCTACCACCGGCAATGCGAGGCGTTACGCAAAGGTGGTGATGGCGCGGTGTACCGCGGCGGCGACTTTTCCAGCTCGTCGTACGATGGCGGGACGATAGGGTTCGGCGACGCTTCTTCGCTCGGCGCTTCTTCGTCGAGCGGCGATGCTTCCGGCGGCGACGGCGGCTCCGGTTGCGGCGGCGGAGGTTGTGGCGGGGGAGGTGGCGGCGACTAGGATGGTCATAAAATTTGAGGAGCGCCTCATGAATCGCGTCGTGCTGATTGTGCTTTCGTTCGTCGCGGGCGTGGCATGGCACGGGCTGTGGTGGACCACCACCGCGGCCCAGCAGCAGATTACAGCCCGCACCATTCTGCAGACCGACATATCAGGCGGGGTGTTCGAGGAAGCGGTGGCGCAGGTCTACGAATTCCCGCCGGGGGCTGTGTTGCCCTGGCACATTCATGCCGACGCACAAGAAGTCGCCTTCATTCTCGAAGGTGCGCTCACGCTTGAAATCGAAGGGCAGGGCGCGCGCGTGTTCAAGGCCGGCGAGGCGAGTTACGTCCCGCCAAACGCCGTCCATCGCGGGTTGGCCGACGCAGCGCTGGGCACCAAGCTTGTCGCTGTCCGCTTCAAGCCGAAGGACAAGCCATTGGTCACGCTGGTGCCACGCTGAGCGGAATCGGCTGTGCGGCCCGCTCATTTTCGCCTAGCGCTGAAAAAAATTGTAACGCGGCCCGGAACGTTTTCGCCCGAGCCGCGTTGCGCAGTTCGATGAACGTCCGTCAACGCCAGAACAGCGCCAGCAGGATGATGATCGGCAGCGGAATGCCGACCAGCCACAGCAGCAGGCCTTTGCCCCAGGTCATGGTTCTCTCCCAGAATTTCTTCGTTGCCGACACAACGGCCGAAGATCAAGGGAGTTCCAGCGATCGTGGTTGGAAAGCCTCAACCATACCGGCGCGAGGGTGTTTGACCGGCCCGGTCCGATTGGGGTACACAGCCGGCGCAACCAAGGTTTTCGGCCTGCCTTGCTACGCCTCCCGATATTGGGCTGCGCCTACAAGACACACCCCCAAAACTCGGATGGCTGCCCGGTCCGCGATGGACGCGACATCGGTGAACTTAGCAAGGAGACGACAATGGCTACCGGTACCGTGAAGTTCTTCAACACCCAGAAGGGCTTTGGTTTCATCCAGCCGAGCGACGGCTCGAAAGACGTGTTCGTCCACATCAGCGCCGTGCAAAAAGCCGGCATGGACACGCTCAGCGAAGGTCAGAAGGTCAGCTACGAGGTCGTGACCGAGCGCGGCAAGCCCGCCGCCGGCAACCTCAGGTCCGCCTGATCCGCGACACGTCGCAAGCTAAACGAAGCGCTCGGCCTCAGCGCCGGGCGTTTTGCTTTATTGCTGGCTGCCGATCCAGAGCGCGGCGCTGAGCACGAAGGTCACGACCGTGCTGATCAGAATGCTGGTCATCAATGGGATGTAGATCTTGAATCGACCGCGTTCGACGATGACGTCGCCGGGCAGGCGCCCGAGGCCGAACCTGGTAAGGAGCGGCCACAACAGTCCGGTCAGCAAAAGCACGCCGGCGAAAATCACGAGGAACCGAACGATCATGTCGAGCCTCGTGTCCGCCGCTGCTTGATGGCACAGTGGCAACGCAAAACAGGCCGGGTTTGCGACCGGCCTGCCTTTTGATCTGCGGGGGTCTTAGTCGACCGCCTTGTAGAGCCGCTCGTCGTAGAGCGCGCCGGTCATGCTGACCAACTTGTCGCGGAACGCCTTGGTCTCCTTGGCGCCGACGTGGGCGTCGAATGCCTTGCGGTCCTTCCAGCACTCCACCACCGTGAAATGGTTCGGCCGGTTGGTCTGCACAAACACGTCGAAGCGGATGTTGCCGGCGTGCTTGCGGCTGTCTTCGGCCAACTGCTTCACAGCCGCGGTGCCCGGCTCACGCTGCGGTGGGATGACGTCGACGTGGGTCACTGCGCAAACGCCGGCCTTGCCGCTCTTGGCCGCCTCATAGGACAGCGCGGTATGCTGGCGGGTATCATTGGGCGCCGCGATATGCGCCTTGATCTTCTCGTTCATGTCCTTGGCGCCGGCCGTGGCCAGATGGGTCTCGAATGCCTTCTGGTCCTTCCACGATCCAACCACCGCGTACCACGCCGGCCGGTGGATGCCCTTGACCAGTTCGAAGCTGACGTTGCCGTCGTCCTTTTTGCCGGCGGCGACATAGCCCTTGAGCAGAGTGGTGGCCTGCCGCGTCGCGCTCGGCGCGGCCTCGACGTAGGTCACGGTGTAGAACTGCGCCTGCGCGCCGGAAGCGCCCAGCGCGGTCATAGCCATTCCCAACACAAATCCAACCGGTAAACGCATGACGATCCTCCCGAGGTTTTTGTCATGTTTGAAATCCGTCAATTCATCGACACCACCACATTGCCGAACGCCCTGCCTTGCTCGACCGCCTCGTGGGCGGCGACGATATCCTTGAGTGGTAGCGTGAGCGCCACGTTGTTGTTCAGCGCCTTGTTGTCCAGCATGCGGTTGATACCGCTAACCGCTGTGTCGCGCTCGGTCGAGGTCAACTCATAGACGAAGATGTAGCGGACGGTGATGAAATTGGTCAGGAAGAACTGCGACGGGATGGTCGCTTCGGGGTTGGCGTTGCCATAGACCACGACGGTGCTGCGCGCGTGTAGGACGGACGGCATCAGCTTGGCATTGCTGGAAAAGTCCATCTCGATCACGGCGTCAACGCCGGCCTTGTTGGTGATCGCCATCACACGCTCGCCGACGTTTTCGCGCTTGTAGTCGATAGTGTGATCCGCGCCGGCCTGCTTGGCGAGCTTGGCCTTGGCCTCGGAGCTCACCGTGGTGATAACGGTCTGGCCGCGCGCCTTGGCGAACTGGATGGCGTAGTTTCCAACACCACCGGCTCCGCCGGACACGAGAACAGTCTTGACCGGCCCCGCGACCTCGACCGCGTGATAGGCGGTCATCGCCGGAATGCCGAGGCAGGCTCCGGCTTCGTAGGAAACGTGGTCGGGGAGCCTCACCGCGAGTGCGGCCGGCAGCACGATATAGTCGGCGCAGGTGCCGAAGGCGCGCTTCCACTGGCCGTTCCACGTCCAGACCCGCTCGCCCACACGAGATTGAGGCACGCCTTCGCCCACCGCTTCGATGTCGCCGGCGCCGTCGCTGTGTGGGATGACGCGCGGAAATGCGATCTTCCGCGTTCGTCCCTCGCGGGACTTGACGTCGGATGGATTGACGCCGGAGGTTTTCAGCCGCACCAGCACCTCGCCCGGACCAGGCTTGGGCGTATCGATCTCGCCGAGGCTCAAAACCTCGCGGGCGGGGCCGTTCTTCTCGTAGTACGCTGCGCGCATCGTTCGCTCCACTCGCCGCGAGCCGCATTCTGTCCATGGATCGGCATCGCGGCAATGGCATTTCGGCGTTGCGGGAGAGTTGGCATGACCATCGAAAGGTTCAATACGGCGTTGATCGTCGGGGCCGGTTCGGGCTTGAGCGCGGCACTGGCACGGACGCTCGCCACCGAGGGCATCAAGATCGCGCTCGCCGCGCGCAGCACGACCGATCTTGCCGATTTGGCGAAGGAGACCGGGGCGCTGCTCTTCACCTGCGACGCCTCGCGCCGCAGCGACGTCGACAAGCTGTTCGCCGAACTTGACGCGGGCTTCGGCGCCCCGGAGGTCGTGATCTACAATCCGAGCTACCGGGTGCGCGGCCCATTCATCGAGCTTGACCCGGCGGAGGTCGAGAAGACGCTGATGGTCAGTGCGTACGGCGGGTTTCTGGTCGGCCAGCAGGCAGCGCGACGCATGCTAACCAAGCGGCGCGGCGTCATCGTGTTCACCGGGGCTTCGGCGAGCGTGAAGGGCTATGCCGAGTCGGCGCCGTTTGCGATGGGGAAATTTGCGCTGCGGGGCCTCGCCCAGAGCATGTCGCGCGAGCTTCACCCCCACGGCATTCACGTCGCGCATGTGGTGATCGACGGCGGCATCAAGAGCGCACGCCGAGCGGAGCCCGCCGACAAGCCGGCAAGCTTGCTCGACCCGAGCGCGATCGCTGCGAGCTACTTGCATCTCATCCACCAGCCGCACAGCGCGTGGTCGTCGGAATTGGAACTGCGGCCTTGGGTGGAGCGGTTCTGACAGGGATCTACGAAGGGTCGGTTACCTAGGCGGCTCGCTGGAGTTGCGCGTCCGCGACGCGCCATTCGTGGCGTTCGCCGCACAGCGGGCAGCGGGCCAGCACCCGTTTGTTGCGGATGCGCAACAAGGTTTCGAGCTCGCTTTCGATACCGACGTCGATCGTTTCGCCGGTGTTCGGACAATCGAAGTGCAGACGTTCCATGGCGGCCTCCGTTCGGCGGCGCGGTCGATTTCGATTCTGTTGATGCAAATCGACACCGAGGTGGCCTTTGCATGATTTCTGGCCGCCCGCTGCCACAATCGATCACCTTTGGTTGACCGGGCGAAGGAGGCGCAAGAGCGCGTCAAGCGCCATGTATAACACTTTGAAATAACGATAGTTTTCGAGAGTGCCCGTCGCTTATTTTTCGCACGCGGCGGCGGCAAATTGGTGCTATAAAGTTCCTGAACGGACATTCATGGGGATGGGTGGGTGCCGTCATGCGCAGTGATCGACAAAGTGTTGGTGACGGGAGGCGTGCGTTGTTGAAAACTCACAAGTATTCGGTCGGCCAAAGTGTCCGCTACACGGCCGGACCGTTCAGCCGGTTTGGGGCCAGCGGATCGTTCAAGGTCGTGAAATTGCTGCCCTCGGAAGGCGACGAACAGCAATATCGCATCAAGAGTGCGGGCGAGGCGTTCGAGCGCGTTGCCAAGGAAAGTCAATTGGATCGCGATCGCTAAGACCGATCGCGACCGAAATGATAACGGGCCCGCAAACGGGCCCGTTTTCATTTGCGATCGGTTGGAACCTAGCTCGTGATCTTGTGAGACAGCGTGGTCCAGGTTTCGCGTGCGCGCCGCTGAACAATGCGCCAATTCTCGCCGACCACATCCCAATTCACCATCGGACGGTGTTCAAGCGTGGTCGCCGAGCCCGTCGTAGAGGATCCCGTGGTCCAACTGTCATAGACAAAAGCGGCGCCGACGGTCAGGAAAGCTCCCAGAATCATTCCCAAAATCAGGCGCATCAGCCGTCCTCGGTTTGCAGGTGCCCAGGTCTCTAGTCGGGCGCGCGGATCGTGACGCATGCAAACGCGCCGGAACCCGGATTGGTTCCTCAATCCCTAACGCGATCCGGCGGATACGGGCAAGGCCAACTGGACTATGATCGCGAGGCCAGCGCCGCTGCAGGCGCGTTTTGGGAGGAACCCATGCCGACATTCATCACCCAGGGCCGTTACTCGCGCGATGCCATCAGGGGCATGATTGCACGGCCGGAGGACCGGGCCGATGCGGTGGCGCGGCTGCTCTCCAAGGCAGGTGCCCGGCTGATCGGTCTTTACTTCACCTTCGGCGAGTACGACTTCCTGCTGATCGCCGAGGCGCCGAGCGAGACACAGATCGCCGCAGCCTTGTTGACGGCGGCCAGCGTTGGCGGCGTCACCGACCTGCGCACCATGCTCGCCATGACCACGATCGAGGCAAAGGGTGCTTTTGCAGCGGCTGGCGATCTCGCGCGACAGTATCAAGGGCCTGGCGGAACGTCTTAGTCTGCGGTGATCTTGTCGCAGGGGACTTGCCCCATGCCGGCGGGTGCTTTAGCCGCGTCGGGGGAACCAAGCGTTGGTCCGATTATTCGCGATTGGGAGGCAAGAATGCAGCTCTTGATGCGCGCGGCTGCGATCGCCTGCGCGGCCCTGATAACGCCGGCGACGTCGTCCGCGCTGATGGCGCAGGATTATCCGTCGCGTCCGGTCAAGATCATCGTGCCATTCGGCGCCGGCGGGCCGGCTGATGTGTACGCGCGCCAGATCGGGCAGCATCTGTCCGATACACTGAAACAATCGTTCGTGGTCGAGAACCGCCCCGGCGCGGGCTCCATCATCGGCACCGACGCGGTCGCGAAGTCGCCGCCCGACGGCTACACATTGCTGCTGATGTCCAACACCCATACCACCAACGAGTCGCTTACCCCCAACAAGCCGTTCCAATTGATGCGCGACTTCGTGCCGGTCGCCGCGATCAACTACTCCGACCTGGTGATGGTCGTCCATCCGGCGGTGCCGGCCAAGGACCTCAAAGAGTTCATTGCGCTCGCCAAGAAGGAACCAGGCAAGCTCAACTACGGCTCGTCCGGTCCCGCAACGCCGTATCACATGGCCGGCGAGCTGTTCAAAGCGATGAGCGGCACCGACATCGTGCACATTCCGCACAAGGCCTCTGGCGAGATGCGCAGCGCCGTGATCGGCGGGCACGTCCAGATGGCGTTCGACGCCGTGACCACCATGACCGAGAACGTCAAAGCCGGACAGGTCCGCGCGTTGGCCACCTCGGCGGGGAAGCGCTCCACCGTACTGCCGGATGTGCCGACCGTCGCCGAGGCAGGGGTTCCGGGCTATGACGCGACCATCTGGCTCGGTGTGATGGCGCCCACGGGCACGCCGAAGGCAACGGTCGACAAGCTCAATGCCGAGATCAACAAGGTGATCGCCAGGGCGGACGTAAAGGCGGCCTGGGACAAGCAAGGCGCCGTGGCGTTAACCATGACCCCAACGGAATTCGACGCCTATCTGCGCAAAGATATCGACAAGTGGGCCGCGGTCGTCAAAGCGGCCAATCTCGCAAAATAGCGGCTTAGTCGCTTCGGATTCGAGGGCCGCGGGAACTTGCGGCCCCTTTTGCTTTTGAATCGCCTCATTTACATCGTCGGCCCGTGCTATACGGTCACGCAGTTTCGGGGTCATTCTGTCGAGTGTCATGGCGGGCTTCGATCAGTGGCTGAGCGCGTCTGCGCTGCCGGTATGGATCGCCGGCGCCGCGGCTGCGCTATTGTTCGTCGCTGGCGTGACGGCGTTTTCGCGAGCCAGGCAGGCCGGCCGCATCGGCGGCGTTTGGCGCGTGGCCTTGGTGCTGGTCGGTGCCGGGCTGATGTGGGTCCTGGTGGACAGGCTGGGAAATCGCGACGAAGCCGCTGCACGCCGCGGGGTCGACGCGCGCTCGGCCGAGCTCACGCTGCGCGCGATTACGCCGGGTTCCCCGCTTGCTTGTCTCGAGGCGGTGGCGAACGCCACGATCGAAGCGGCGTGCGAGAAATCACTGTTCTCCAATCCGGAGACTATCGCGGCCGCGGTCGCCTATGTCGATGCCCGGCTGCTGCTTCTTGCTGACGCACTGGAAGTCGCCGCGCGAGATCGCGGTTATGCCGCCGCGCTCGAGCGGCAGCGCAGCGCCATCGAGGCTGATCGGTTCGGGATTGTTGCGCATGTGCTGAGCACCCGCGGCTGCACCGCGGACAAATGCGCTGACCTCAAGTTGTTCCGCGATCCAGGTCGCGTCGCAGCCAATCTTCGTGAGCGCGTGTTCGACGCTAGCGTGGTCCTGAACGCTTCGGCCTGGCGTCATGAGGGCGCTGCTTCCACGCCGGTCGCCGCAGTACCGTCGGGCCCCGCGCTTGCCTCTGCACCGCAAACTGTGACCACCGGCTCCGCGCCGCCGCCGTCCGGGCGGATTGACTATCCATCCGCGGCCTCGATTCCGGCGATCAGCATCATGAGCACTGAGCCGGCGCTGCCGGCAGGGGAAAGCAACGCCAGCCCGCCGAGCACGTCGCCACCGCCGGCACCCAAACCGCCAGCGCCGCGCCGCCCGCCCGCCCAAGCCGCGCAGCAGCAGCAGGCTCAGCCACCTGCGCCGGTGCCACTGCCGCCACCGGGGACAATGTCCAACCCGCGCTAGCGGCCTGACGACAAGCCTTTGGCGGTGCTGTACAGGTCCGGCATGTTCTCCTCGGTCCTCATCGCCAACCGCGGCGAGATCGCCTGCCGCATCGCGCGCACCGCGGCACGGCTCGGCATGCGGACCATCGCGGTCTATTCGGCGGCGGACGCCAACGCGCTGCACGTGCGCAGGTGCGACGAGGCCTATCCGATTGGCGCGGGCTCGGCGCGGGACAGCTATCTCTCGATCGACGCGTTGATCGACGTTGCGCGGCGGGCGTGCGCCGACTGCGTTCACCCCGGCTACGGATTTATTTCGGAGAACGCGAGCTTCGCGGAAGCGTGCGCGAAGGCCCGTCTGGTCTTCATCGGACCACCGCCCGCGGCGATGCGCGCCATGGGGCTGAAGGACCGTGCCAAGGCGCTGATGGAGAAAGCCGGCGTTCCGGTGGTGCCCGGCTATCACGGCGAGCGGCAGGAGCCTTCCTTTCTCAAGCAGAAGGCCTACGAGATCGGTTATCCGCTGCTGATCAAGGCCACCGCCGGCGGCGGCGGCAAGGGTATGCGCAAGGTCGAGAAGCATGCCGAATTCGAGACGGCACTGGAGGCGGCGCAGCGCGAAGCAACCAGCGCGTTCGGCGAGGCCCGGGTGCTGTTGGAGAAGTACGTCACGTCGCCGCGTCACATCGAAATCCAGATCATGGCGGACGCGCACGGCCACGCCATCCATCTCAACGAGCGCGATTGCTCGTTGCAGCGGCGCCATCAGAAAGTGATCGAGGAAGCACCAGCGCGCGGCATGTCGCCACAACTGCGCGCCGCGATGGGCAACGCGGCGGTGACGGCGGCAAGGGCGGCCAGCTATGTCGGAGCCGGCACCATCGAATTCATCGCCGACGGTGCGGCCGAGCTGCGCGCCGACGGGTTCTGGTTCATGGAGATGAACACGCGCCTTCAGGTCGAGCACCCGGTGACGGAGGCGGTGACCGGGTTGGATCTGGTCGAATGGCAATTCCGCGTCGCGGCCGGCGAGGCGTTGCCGTTGACGCAAGACCAGGTGCCGCTCAACGGCCACGCCATCGAGGCGCGCCTCTACGCCGAGGATCCCGAGCGCGGCTTTCTGCCGTCGGTCGGCCGGCTTGCTGCGCTCGAACTGCCGGCCGGCGAGGGCATCCGCGTCGACACCGGTGTCGAGGCGGGCAGCGAGATCACGGCGCACTACGATCCGATGATCGCCAAATTGATCGCCCATGCGCCGACCCGCGACGAAGCGCTCGACCGGCTGACTGGCGCGATCGAACGCACACTGGTGGCCGGCCCGCGCACCAATCTCGCCTTCCTGGCGGCACTCTGCCGCGCCAAGGAGTTCCGCGCCGGGCCGGTCGACACCGGTTTCATCGAGCGTAACGCCGCGGCGCTGGGTCTTGTCCCGCATGGCGTCGATCGCGCCGCAGCCGCTGCCGGTGCGGCGCGGTTGATCGAGCGGGATCGCAAGCGGATTTTCCAGAACCTGGATCGCGCTCCCGATGCCCCGGCGTCGCCCTGGGACGCCGGCGACGCGTTCCAGCTGTCCGGGCGGCGCAGTCAAGCCACCGCGATCCTGGTCGATGGCGTGCCGATGCGGGCTGAAGCGACATTCGATGCGGTCGGTTCCCGCGTTGCTGTGGACGGTTCTTCCGCGGCCCTTGATGCGGCCGTGTTCGACACCCCAGATGGGGTCTATGTGCTGCGCCATGGCCGGCAGACCGTGGTCCGGCGCGCCGTGGCCGACGTGGACGCGACTGACAGCGGCGATGGCGACGGCCTCATCAAGGCACCGATGCACGGCAAGGTGCTCGCGCTGATGGTTGCGGAAGGGGACAGTGTTGTGAAAGGTCAGCGTCTTGCCATTATCGAGGCTATGAAGATGGAGCACGCCCTGGTGGCGCCGAACGCGGGGACCGTAACGGGTGTTGCCGTCGCCACCGGCAGCCAGGTTGCGGAAGGCGCCAGGCTCATGGTCATCAAGCCTGCAAGCGAGACGAACTGACATGCCGCTTCACCTCATCAAGCTCAGCGTCGGCACCGACTCGATCGAGGACCTCGAGGACTGGATCAAGCTGAAGCTCAACGAGCAGAAGAAGCGCGGCGTGAAGAAGCCGGAGCGCTTCCACACCACCCGCATGGTGCCCAAGCGCACGGAGGAGATTCTCGATGGCGGCTCGATCTATTGGGTGATCCGCGGCGAGGTCCTCTGCCGCGAGCGCATCCTTGATATCCGCCCGTTTGTCGACAAGGACGGTATCGGTCGCTGCCGGCTGGTGCTCGATCCCAAGTGTGTGCCGGTGCGGCCGCGGCCTTACCGTGCGTTCCAAGGCTGGCGCTATCTGGACGCCAAGGACGCGCCGCCTGATCTGGCCCGCGTCGCGCGCGGCGCTTCCAATATGCCGGAGCCGCTGCGCCGCGAATTGCGCGAGCTCGGGCTGCTCTAATTTGGATCGCCGCGTGTCACGCGTGCGCGACGGGGGTCACTCGTCGTTTCACCGGGACGTCCGGGCAGGATTGCTGCCTGATGACTGCGAGGGCGCGGTGACTTGCCGCCGTTAGGAGCCCACCGACGATGGAACCCCAACCGTCTTTGTGGCGTTGGGGACTGCGGAACCGCTCGACTCGACTCGACCTCGGCGGTTCCAGTGGGAGGTCATGTATGTGTGTTACCGACCTTCCGCTCAATAAGCGAAACCCCTCTCATGCATATGGGCTGGGGTTTCGTGTATGTCGGGTACCCAACCGACGAAAGAGCCGGGGGTTCCTCGATGTCGGCTAGCGAACCGACAATTTGGAAGCGGTACTCCAAAAATGGGGAGCAGCGGGGGAGCAAGGCTGAGGAGCCGTGCCAATGTCCATCCATCCCTTTCTCAACGGCGCACGTTTCGACGATCAGCATATCGAGGCAATGGGCAGTGCCTTCCGGGAGGCAACCGGTGTGCTGCGTGTCAAACCAGGCGCACCACCTATCGTGAACAAAGTTATCGCTGCGCGAATTATTGCAGCAGCCAAAGACGGCCAGCGTGACCCACACGAACTCTGCAAGCTCGCGCTCAAGGCCTTAAAGGCATAGGAAAGCCCGCGCGGGTCTTGCACCGCCGCGCGGGCCTCGGCGAGCCTTGAAGACCGTCGCCACCCGCCGGAGACACCACCTAACACGGGACCCATGCGTAAGCGGGGAAACTTGACCGCTTCGCCAAACCAATAGGCTACCTTGGGGCCTTCAACAATTGTTGCGCGCACCGTGCCCGAGGATCGCACCGATGCCAGCACCCGCCCCAGCCGACCTGCTGCATAAAGTCTGGGAATATCCGCTCTTCGAGGCATTGTATGGCAGGAGATCGCGGCGCTTCGGGTTGGGTTTCGAGATGGCCGAAGGTCCGTTCAAATACAAATCCGGCAGAGCGCCGGTCCCCTTGAGTGACATCGAAGAAGCGCTGCTTGTTACGGCCGGCGTGGGCTTTTCGGGGATTGCGCTCTGGGACCAGAGCCGGCCGCTCCCATACCGTGCCGGCGACGGCCGCACCTTTCCCAGTACGTCGCGCGGCCGCCGCACGGCGCTGTTCTTCACCAACGATCAAGGTGTCTACGTCATTGACCCTGCCGCCCCGTCGACGAGCAAGCTGAGGGAGATCGAGACGCCTGATGAGCGGGAGAAGGTCCTTGCGCTACATCGGGACCATCGCAAGACGTTGCAGCAAGGCCGGCTCGACATTCCTCGCCGAGTCCCGCCGCTCTCGGGACACAATCTGTGGGTTTCGAACATGCCGGGCTCAACGCTATTCATGCCGGTCTGCGACGTGAGCTTTTCCCTGATTGGGCTGATCGCCCAATTCGTCGACAGCCGGCTCGAACGGTTCGCCGCAAAGAACGGCCGCGGCATGCAAGTGGTCGACGACCGGCAGGGCTTTCGGCCGGCAGGAACCGAAAAGTGGGTCAAAAGCGGATTCCTCGACGAACACAACGTCATGCCGCTGTCGCACCTGGAACGCCAAGCTTGCTACTTCATGTTCAGCGAGCCAGCCGCTATCTGCCAGAACATGTTTCTCGCAACTGAAGCCTTGGGGCTCGGCGGATGGATGCACTGCGGATTTCTGTCGCGAGACGTTTTCAAAGCGCTGGGCTTTACAACCATAATCCCACCCGAGACACCCGTCCTTGCGAATCCGGTAGGACTCGATGGCGTCTTCCAGGCCTATTGTCCGCCCTATTTTCCAGACATGGATGCAGCAGTCGATGCGGTCCTCACCCCACTGTCGCGGTCAAGTTTAGGGTCGGCCAAACAAGCACAATCGGGACCGGTGCCGTATCTCATGTCCGACGCCGAGCATCGCAACGGCACGGTCGAGATCAGCGATGACGGCATCGCATGCACCAAGGCAATCTGCAATTACATCTATGAGACGTATGGCCGGTTTCCCGGAGGCTTGGACGCCATGCACCTGATGTGGTTTTTGCAGGCCCATCACTTGGATACCGAGTACTACGACAGGTTTTTCCGTTCTGGCGCGTACGGGCCTACTCATGCGGCTCATCTGGCAACTTGGCACCCTTAGTGGACTCTGCGAATCTGAACGTTGGCTGCCGGAGGTGTTTTCGAATCCTGCCTTTGAGGGAGAACGCCATGAATCTTCCCCGTAGACAGTTCCTGCATCTTGCCGCGGCTGCCGCAGTGCTCCCGACTTCGGTAAGAGCGCAGGCCTATCCGTCTCGTCCGGTAAAAATGATCATCGGTCAGGCGGCCGGCAGCGCCACCGACACTGTCGGGCGGCTGGTGGCGAATTTCCTATCGGAGAGGCTCGGCCAGCAGTTCATCGTCGAGGCGAAGCCCGGAGCAGCCGGCAACATCGCGACGGAAGCCTTCGTCCGCATGCCGCCCGATGGGTATTCGCTGATGGTGGTAAACTCGCAGAACGCCATCAACATGGCGCTCTACGAAAAGCTCAACTTCGACTTCGTGCGTGACGTCGCTCCGATCGGAAGGGTGCAGCGCGTTCCGCTGGTCATGGTGGTCAACGCGTCGGTGCCGGCCAACAGCCTCCCGGAATTCATCGCCTACGCCAAGGCCAATCCCGGCAAGGTCAACATAGCTTCGGCTGGCATCGGCGGCCCGCAGCATATCGCGGCCGAGCTGTTCAAATTCATGGCCGGCCTGGATCTAACCCACGTGCCCTATCGCGGCACGACGCCGGCGGTGACAGACCTTATCGCGGGCCAAGTGCAGGTCATGTTCGACGTGACGCCCACCGCGCTGCCGCAGATCAAGGCCGGAAAGGTGCGTCCGCTCGGGGTGTCGACAATGGAGCGTCTTCCGTTCCTGCCCGACGTTCCGACGGTGGACAGTTTCCTCAAAGGCTACGAGGTGCTCGCTTGGATCGGTATCGGCGCGCCCAAGGGCACGCCGCCCGAGATCATTGCTCTGCTCAACAAGCAGACCAACGCGCTCGTACTGGACCCAACCTTCAAGAAACGGATGAACGATCTCGGCGCCGAGGCGGTGCCTCCGAACTCGCCGGACGAGTTCGCCAAGTTCATCGCCGAAAATATCGACAAATGGACCCAGTTGATCAAGCACGCAGGCATCAAACCCCAATAGGCTGGGGCACGTCTCAACCCTACGTCGCATTTCGATTGGCAAATGCTTGCGGAGCTGGCCAAAAAAACATCTCGCGCTAAACCTTGATGTTGTCGATCAATCGCGTGCGGCCGAGCTTGGCCGCGGCGAGCAGGCGCACCGGGCCGTCTTTGGTCGTGGCAATCGGCGCCAGCGTGCGCGCGTCGCGTGCTTCGAGATAGTCGACCGTGAAACCCGCGCTTTCGATCCTGGCTCGGCCGTCCGCGAGCGCGGCACCAATCGCCTGTCCGGACTTGATGCGCGACGCGCAGTCCTTGAGCGTTTGCTGCAGCGTCGGTGCGATCGCACGCTCGCTTTCCGACAGATACGCGTTGCGCGACGACAGGGCGAGGCCGTCCTTCTCGCGCACCGTCGGCACGCCGACGATTTTGACCGGGATGTCGAGGTCGCGCGCCATCGCGGTGACGACCTTGAGCTGCTGAAAATCCTTCTCGCCGAACATCGCGAAGTCAGGCGCGACCTGGAGCAGGAGCTTGCTCACCACAGTAGCGACGCCGCCGAAGAAATGCGGACGGAAGGCGTCCTCGAGCCCAGCCTTGGCGGGACCGGCAGGCTCGATGCGGGTGGCGAAGCCGGCTGGATACATTTCGCGCACGCCCGGCGCCCACACCAGTTCGACCTTGAGCGCGGCAAGCGCGGCGAGGTCGGTCTTCATGGTTCGCGGGTAGCTGCCGAAGTCCTCGTGCGGCGCGAATTGCGCCGGATTAACGAAGATCGACACCACGACCCGCTTCGCCCTGCGTCGGGCCTGCCGGACCAAAGCAAGGTGGCCGGCGTGCAACGCCCCCATGGTCGGCACCAGGGCGACCGTGTCGCCGGATTTGCGAAACCGCCCGATCGCCCGGCGCAGGCTGAAAACCGAGCGGATGACGGCCGGTTTTGGCATGGTTTCAGCTTTTGGCATGGTTCAAGTTAATCGTAAATCGCGTGATTTTTCGAAGCGAGCTTGATTCAAATCGTGGGGAATTGAACACTAGTGTCCCGGACCCGAAGTTCGCACGATTGCTCAGCGGCCACTTTTGCGGACGTCGGGTCCTAAGGGACACTAAAATCATAGAGTTGCTAGTGTCGCTTTGGTTCGGAAGTTCGCTTCGGAACAAGCCGAGAATTCAGGCGAACTTCCGAACCGCGACACCAGGTGCGCCGTGAGGATGGCCAATGGCGTTTGAGAGTGCGGGGCGGCCGCGGTCCGCCTATGTCGTCGTGCTCGGCAACGAGAAAGGTGGATCGGGCAAATCCACCGTTGCGATGCATGTCGCCGTGGCCCTGATGAAGGCCGGCCAGCGCGTCGCCACCATCGACCTCAACTCCCGGCAAAAGAGCTTCACGCACTACATCGAAAACCGCCGCGCCTGGGCCAAGCACGCGCGGCTCGGTCTCGAACTGCCCACGCATTTCTGCATCGCTCGCGCCGATGGCGCCAAGGTCGTCGACAACGAGGTTACCGAGTTCACCGCGTTCGCGGAGGCGGTGGATTCCCTGGAGCACACCCACGACTTCGTGGTGATCGACACGCCCGGTCATGACAGCTACCTGATGCGGCTCGCCCATTCGATGGCCGACATGTTGATCACGCCGCTCAACGACAGCTTCGTCGACTTCGACGTGCTCGGCACCGTGGATCCGGCGACCTTCGCCGTCACCGGCACCAGCCATTTCGCCGAAATGGTTCGCGAGGCGCGCCGGCAGCGCCGCATCGTCGATCACGCCACCACCGACTGGATCGTGGTTCGCAATCGCCTGTCGATGCTGGGCTCGCGCAACAAGAAGCTGGTCGGCGAGGGCATCCAGCAGCTCGCGCTGCGGCTCGGCTTCCGCTCGATTGACGGCTTCGCCGAGCGCGTGGTGTTCCGCGAGTTCTATCCGCGCGGCCTCACGGCGCTGGATGACCTCAACGAATCGACGCTGGGCACCAGACCCAACATGTCGCACGTCACCGCCCGGCAGGAGGTCGAAACGCTGCTGGCCGCCCTGAAGCTGCCGTTCGACGAGCGCGGGCTCAAGCGCGCCGCGGCGCGCGCGGAATGGTTCGCCACCGCCGGCCAGCCGCTCGAACTGTACGATATTCTCGCCGGTTAGCGCCGTCCCCGCGTCGCCGCGGCCCATTGCGCTTGCGCGGCGAAATGTCACTTATAGGGCATGGCGAAAGACCGCACACCCGCGCCCACCGAGAGCCGCAAAGAACCGGCCAAGACGTCGGCGCGTGCCGATATCGACGCGTTCCTGAACCAGGTGAAGGCGCTCGGCCCCGCCGGCGTCGCCGGCCAGCGGGGTCGCCTGATCTTCGCGCTCGACGCCACCATGAGCCGGCAGCCGCTCTGGGATACGGCGTGCCGGCTGCAGGCCGACATGTTCAACGAAGCGGCCGCGATCGGCGGGCTCGACGTGCAACTGGTCTATTTCCGCGGCCTGGCGGAATGCCGGGCGTCGCGCTGGGTATCCGATGCGCGGCAGCTTGGTTCGCTGATGGAAAAGATCGATTGCCGCGGCGGACACACCCAGATCCGCAAGGTGCTCTCCCACACCAAAAGCGAAACCGAGCAGCGCAAGGTGCAAGCCCTGGTGCTGGTCGGCGACGCGATGGAGGAGCCGATCGACGATCTCTGCGCCGCCGCCGGCGAGCTCGGGTTACTCGGCGTCCCGGCGTTTGTGTTCCAGGAAGGTCACGACCCAATCGCCGAGCGCGCGTTTCGCGAGATCGCGCGGCTGTCCAAGGGCGCCTACAGCCGCTTCGATCCGGGCTCCGCGCACCAACTTGCCGAATTGCTGCGCGCCGTCGCAGCCTATGCAGCCGGCGGCATGAAGGCGCTGGCCAATCTGAAGGCGAGCGCTGGCGCGGTGAAGCTTTTGGAGCAGCTGCGATAGCCATGCCGACCCTCGTTTTCGGCATCCTCGTTCTGGTGCTGGTGCTGTGGGCGCTCAACGCCTACAGCAAGGCCGATCCCAAAATGTTGGCCAAGCTGCTGCCGTCGGCCGGTGGCATCGGCGCGCTGGCCCTGGCCGCGTTTCTCGGCTTTCGCGGGCATCTGGAAACCGCGATCCCGCTCGGTCTGTTCGGCCTGGGGCTGCTGGGCTGGGGGCCGTTCGCGCAGACCGGGATTTTCAAGCGCACCCAGAAGACGCCGGGCCAGATTTCCCGGGTGCGTTCAGCGTTCATCGAGATGGAGCTCGATCACGACAGCGGCGCGATGCGCGGCCGCATCCTTGCCGGGCCCCACGAAGGCGCCGCGCTCGACGCGCTCGACGTGGCGACGCTGCTCGGGATGTTGCCCCAGATCGACGACGAGAGCCGTGCGCTACTGGCCGCTTATCTTGACCGCCGGGAGCCCGGCTGGCGTGAACACGCGCAGGCTGGTGCGTCGGCGGGAAACGGGGCGGCGCGCAGCGGGGGAAAAATGACGGAGGAGGAGGCCTATCAGATCCTTGGCGTGAAAATGGGGGCGAGCGCCGAGGAAATTGGCCGGGCGCACCGCACGTTGATGAAGAAACTGCACCCCGACCAAGGGGGGTCGACGTACCTCGCGGCTCAGATCAATGAAGCCAAGGAGGTTCTTCTCCGCCGCCATCGCTGACACTCCCGCACGCAACATTGCTTGCGGCTCCTGGCGACGCTTCCCGTTATCGATTGCCGTTTCTTATGTCGTTCGGTGGCGCCGCGATTGGCGCCGACTTATTGTTTTGTGCGTGATCGCTTCCGAAAACCGGTTTCCACTTTTCGGGATCACGCACTAGATCTTCAAAGCCATGCACACGATGTCGCTCCGCTTGAGCTGCTTGCAGACGGCTTCTGCCTGGTCGCGATCGAAGCCCGCGAACCGCGCTCGGTAGTAGGTCTTCTCGCCCTTGGTGGTGCGCTCGGTATAGGGGTCGGCCTTCTTCAGCACGACGCCGGCCTTGGTCTGCGCCGCGCTCAAGCGCTGCTTGGCCTCGGCCTCGGCCTCGAAGGCGCCGATCTGGATCGCCCAACCGCTGCGCGCCGAAGCGGGGACCTTGCTCTCGGCGGCCGAGGCGGCGGGCACGATCGCCTTGCTGGCGGCGGCCGCCGCGACGGGCAGCACGCCAAGGATGCCGGGCCGGGCGCCCGGCGGCGGGATTTGAGCTTGCGCCTTCACCGGTGCGGGCGGCGCGCTCTCCGGCGGCGTTACGGCAACGGGAGCGAGCGACGCGGTCTGCACCGGGGCGGGCTTTGCCGCAACCGGTTCCTCGGCCGGCGCGGCCGCTGGCTTGGCGGTCGGCGCGGTCTTCGGCGGCGCGAGCTTCACCACCACGGTCTTCACCGGCACCGGCTTGATCGGATCGGTCGAGCCCACGCTTGGCGCGCCGCCCGCGGTCTTGGCCGGCGCGGCGGGCGCCGCCGGCACCGACGCGGCGGCGGCGAGCTGCGGCCTGGCCTCCGTAGCAACGGGGGCGGCAGCGGCGGCGAACTTCGTCGTCGCGGGATCGGTCGAAGCGAGCGCGATGTTGCCTTCGATCAGGGTGCGCATGCGCGCGTCGCGCGCCGCGCCCGACGCGCCGCCCAGGACCACCGCGACGATGTGGCGGTCGTTGCGGCGCACCGACGACACCAGGTTGAAGCCCGAGGCGCGGGTGTAGCCGGTCTTGATGCCGTCGACGCCATGCACGCGGCCGAGCAGCTTGTTGTGGTTGCGCATGGCGTGACCGCGGTAGCTGAAGCCGGTCAGCGAGAAGTAGCGGTAGTAGCGCGGGAAGCGCTCCTGGATGGCGATGCCGAGCAGTGCCTGCTCGCGCGCCGTGGTGACCTGCTCCTCATCGGGCAGGCCGGAGGCGTTGCGGTAGATCGTGCGGTTCATGCCGAGGGCGCGCGCCTTCTGCGTCATGCGCCGGGCGAACGCTTCCTCGCTGCCGCCGAGCGCCTCGGCGATCACCACCGCGGCATCGTTGGCCGACTTGGTGACCAGCGCCTTGATCGCATCCTCGACTTCCAGGGTCTGGCCTGCCTTGACGCCAATCTTGGTGGGAGCCTGCGAGGCCGCCTCCGCGGAAACCGGCAGCGGCGTGTGCAGCTTGATTTTGCCGGCCTCGATCTGCTCGAACAGCAGGTAGAGCGTCATGATCTTGGTCAGCGACGCCGGATGCCGCAGGCTGTCGGCATTGGCCTCGTGCAGTGCCTTGCCGGTCTTGGCGTCGACCACGAATGCCGCGTAGCGCGGGCTGTAGGTCTCGGTGTGATGATATTTCTTGACGTAGCGCTTGCGGCGGGAGCGCGCGTCGGCGGGATCGGTGGTGACCGCCAGCATTGCCATGACGGCGGCGAGACTGAGAACTCCCCAGCGCAGCCCTTGCGAGGCCCTGGCCGGCACGCGAGACATGAACAGTACCCCGTTCTACGCCGGGGGCGGCCAGACGGCGCCCCGTTCCCCTGGTGTGGCTGCCTCGCACTGCCGAAGAATTGATCGGCTGACCGTGGCCGCCACGGCACAGCGTTTGAACTTATGGTGGTGGGGTTGCCAAAAAGTTAAAGCAAATCAACGGCAAATGCTCCGGACTCGGGCCAAAGCCAGGCTTTTTTAGTGCATTGCAAAATGGCCCCTTGCCTTTTTTGTGCAGTGCAATATATTCCTCTCATGCGGGCGGTAGAGCGCGCAAGGTTCAGGCCCACCCAAGCAGCTCCGGTCGCAAGGCGGACGGACGGAAGGATGATGCGATGATCAAGAATTTCGATGACATGCAGAAGCTCGGCAAGGACAACGTCGACGCCACGATGAAGTCGTTCGGCGCGATTTCGAAGGCGAGCCAGACGATCGCGGCCGAGTTGGCCGACTACTCGAAGAAGTCGTTCGAGGACGGCACCAAGGTGCTGGAGAAGCTGTTCGGCGCGAAGTCGCTGGACAAGGCGATGGAGATCCAGACCGACTATGCCAAGACTGCGTACGAGGGCTTCGTTGCCCAGGCGACCAAGATGGGCGAACTCTATGCCGATCTCGCCAAGGAGACCTACAAGCCGTACGAGGCGTTCGCCGCCAAAGCAGCGCCGGCCAAGTAAGGCCAAGTTTGCGTAAGCGTTGCGTTTGTAGCGTCTGCGTTGAAAGACAAAGCCCGGCCTCTCTGGCCGGGCTTTTTGTTTGGCCCGCGGGGATAGTTTTTCGTTTAGCGCCGCCATTGGAACGCACACCGGCGAGGGCGGTGTAGGTGGGCGCGGGAATAACGAAAAAGCCCGGCCGAGCGGCCGGGCTTCGTTCCGTTCTGGATCGATCGGCTATTGCGCGAGGCGCAGCTTGGTCAGGCTGGTGCCGATCGAGTTGAAGGCGGTGACGGTCTGGCCGGTGGTGATCTCGAAGTAGTATTCGGGCTTCGAGGCGCAGTCCTTCATCACCTTGGAGTAGCCCGAGTTCACGAGCACGGTGTAGATCGTAATGCCGGCGGCTTTGACGTTGGCGCAAAGCTGGGCCTGGCGGTTATCGATCGGTTCCTGGTTTTGCCACCAGCGGTTCTCGGTGTTCAAGCCGTCGGAGAACAGGATGATCGCTTGCTGCATATCGTTGGTCTTGGCCGGCGGGCTCAAGGGGGCGCCCGTCGTAAGCGCCATCCAAGCCCAGTGCAGACCGATCGGCTGGTTGGTGGTGCCGTCGGGCTGAAGTTCGTCGATCTTGCTCTTCAGGGCGGTCCAGTCGTAGCTCAGGCCCATCATCTTGGCCGGACAGTCGTTGGCCTGCTCGGCAGGGTATAGGGTCGAAGCTTGGCCAGTCGTCATCGAGGCGTCTGCCGGATTCGGCGCGGTGTTCTTGACGTCGTAATCCCTGTCACGGTCGGTGATGCAGCCGTTCCACGTGTTGTGGTTGGCGGGCACCCACGTTGTCGACGTGGAGCATCTCCTCGTCGACCGGCCGCTCCTGCCGGTTCTCTGTGTCGAGCAGGTGGTCGTCGTGGCGTCATGGCCGTTGTCGTCGTCCCAGTCGCTCCAGTCGATCCAGTTCGCGTTGTAGTAGGTAGCGGGGTCGACGCGGACATGCTTGGCGAACGGGACGATCGAGACCCGCACGTCGCCTGGCGGTGGCGGATGCGGTCTGCAGGGTGGTCAACAATTCCTTGGCCGCGGTCTTGAGCGCCGGCATTTTGTTGTCCCAAGCCATCGAGCCGGTGGTGTCCAGCGCGAGCGCGACCTGCAGCTTGGTGGTGCCCCAGCGCGCCACCGCGTCGACGCCGATCTTGAGCTTGGGGAAGCCCATCATCTGCATGAAGTCGGTCTTCACGTCAGCGGTCGCGCCGACCGTGACCTGCGAGCCGGTGGCGGTGGAATAGCCGATATTGAGGGCGAGGTTGGTTGCCTCAGGACGATTGAACAGCGCCTTGAAGTAGTCGTTGCCCTTCTGCTTCAGCTGCTCGCTGGTCGATGTCCCGGCGATCTTCGACAGCATCAGCGCGGTGGAGTCCGCGGCGGCCTGCATTGAGGATTTGACCGAGTTGGCGTGGCTGTAATCGACCGCAGCGCCGACAAACCCGATCATCGGGACGGTGGCGAGCGCGAAGGTGATGGTGACGTTGCCGCCGTTGGCGTCGCGCAGTTCGCGCAGCCGCTTGCGCAGAGTGTCGAGGAACTTGCGGTGCAATTTCGTGTCCATGGCAACCTGCCGCCCTGTTGGAATGAAATGCTTGGCCCAAGTCGTAAATGACACGTGTGAAAACAGCGTAAAGTCGAACGCAGAAACTCAGGTAAATTCTATGGACTGAGGGATTCTGGCCGATAATGCTAATGGCGTGGTCAACGCAGGATTTAACGAATTGCTCGCAAACCGGACGGTCGTTTTAGTGAATTGGCAACGCTGATGCCGGCCTGCCCCGTGTCGCTACTGAGCGAGGCGCAGCTTGGTCAGGCTGGTGCCGATCGAGTTGAAAGCGGTCACGGTCTGGCCGGTGGTGATCTCGTAGTAGTACTCCGGCTTCGAGGCGCAGTCCTTCATCACCTTGGAGAAGCCCGAGTTGACCAGCACGGTGTAGATCGTGATGCCGGCGGCCTTGACGTTGGCGCAGAGCAGGGCCTGGCGCGCGTCGATCTTGGCCTGGTCGCTCCACCAACGGTTCTCGGTGTTCAAACCGTCGGAGAACAAGATGATGGCCTGCTGCACGTCAGCGCCTTTGGCCGGCGCATTCATCGGCTCGCCCTGTGTCAACGCCATCCAAGCCCACGCCAAGCCGATGGGCTGGTTCGTGAAGCCGTCCGGCTGTAGCTGATCGACCTTGGCCTTCAACGCTGTCCAGTCGAAGCTTAGACCCATCATTTCGACTGGGCAGTCGTCGGATTGCACTGCCGGAAACATCGTGGCCTTGCTACTGCTCGGCGCGGTGTTCTTGATGTCGTAATCCTGGTCGCGATCGGTCACGCAACCGGTCCATGGAGCATGATTGGTGCTGCTGCCGCAGGCTCCGGCGTTGTAAAAATTCGAGCCGTTCCAGTTCCAAAGCGACCCATTGTAGCAAATGCCCGCACCGGGAGTGGCGCAGGTGCCGCCGTAGACGAAACTCGAGCCACTTACCTTCCAGATTTGTCCATTGTAGCAAATGCTGCCCGACATGCTCGAGCTGCTGGACGAACCTGCATTGGCGGCGTCCCAGGCCGTCCAGTCGATCCAGGATTTGTTGACGTTGCTCTTGCCGACGTTGACGTATTTGGCGAAGGGCACGATCGCAACCCGTACGTCGCCGTTGTTGGTGGCGGCCTTCTGCAAGGTGGTCAGCAGTTCCTTGGTCGCGGTCTTGAGTGCCGGCATCTTGCCGTCCGAGGCCATCGAGCCGGTGGTGTCGAGCGCGAGCGCAACTTGCATCTTGGTGGTACCCCAGCGCGCGATCGAGTCGACCCCAACCTTGAGCTTCTGGAAGCCCATCATCTGCATGAAGTCGGTCTTGACGTCGGCCGACGCCCCGACCACCACCTTTGAGCCGTCGCTCGAGGTGTAGGTGATGTTGAGCACCAGGCCGGTCGCTTCGGGTTTGTTGAACAGCGCCTTGAAGTAGTCGTTGCCCTTGGTCTGAATCTCCGAAGCGGTCAACTTGGCGGCTTCTTTCGATAGCATCAGCGCCGTGGAATCGGCGGCAGCCTGCATGGCCGTGCGCACCGAGTTGGCGTGGCTGTAGTCGACAGCGGCGCCGACGAACCCGATCATGGGCACGGTGACGAGCGCGAAGGTGATGGTGACGTTGGCGCCGTTGGCATCGCGCAGCTCGCGCAACCGCGTGCGCAGGGTGTCGAGGAACTTGCGGTGCGGTTTCATGTCCATGACGGACCTGCCAGTCGTTTGAATGAAAATGCTGGGCCGAGTTCGTAAACGGTGCGTGTAAAAACCGCGTAAAGTCGAGCGAAGAAAGTCAGGTAAATTCTATTGATTGAGCGGTTTCGCCGACAATGTGAGAGGCGTGGTCAACGAACGATTCACCGGATTGCCGAAACAGCGAGGGGTCTGGTTAAGAACTGAGCAACCGTAGACGTTTGCGCGATGGGCGCAGGCACGCATTCGCACTACGACGTGAGGCGCGCCTTGCCGAGCACCTTCTTGAACAGCGCGATCATGGCTTCCTGGATGCCCTGTGTCGGGCTCACTTCGAAGAACAGACCGGGCGACGCGCACTTTTCCATGTTCTTGCCGATGTCGCTCTGAAACGGCGCGATCCAGGTTTTGTACCAGGAGTTGGTCGGCAGCGGCAGATAGGTGGTGTACAGCACGGCGACCAGGACGCCGTTCTTCTTCATCGCGGTGCACTGCGCGATGTCCATCGGCTCCTGACAGCGCGTGCCGCCGGTCACCGGCTTGGCGCAGCCGTTCGGTTTCTCGATGTCGGCGACGCCATCGGTCACCAGGAACAGGACCTTCTGTGGATCGGCCGCGGTCTTGCCGCTGCCGCTGGTGCCCATCGCGGCGCCGACTGTCTTGAAGGCCTGGTCGGAGTTGGTGCACTGGTCGTTGTTGTAGCCCTGGTAGGGGATCGTCATCAGGTCGATCTTGTTGGCGTCGTTCTTCACGGTCGACAGGTTCGCGGTCAGCGCGGCGATTTTGGTCGCGCCGAGCGCGGTGCAGCTGGTGCCGAACGTGTAGATTGCGGCGCGGAACTGGCTGGGCACGGTCGCCGTGTCGGCCGCGGTGTCCATCAGCTTCTGGGTCGGCTGGCGCACCACGTCGATGCGCATCTGCACGCCGAGCTTCTTGGCGAGGCCGTAGTAATCGTTGGGATGGGCATTCAGCTCGTGGCAGGCGAACCCGCACTTGTCCGAGGTGTTGGCGACCATCTTGTCGATGTCTTTGGTCGTGGCGCCAAGTCCCATCGACGGCGTGTTGTCGAGCAGCAAGTAGAAGTCCATGTAGGTCGGGATCGCGGCTGCCGCCGTCGAGTCGCCCGAGATAGTGAGATTGTTGATGGCCATGATGCCCATGAAGGCGGTGGCCGAGCTTGCCGTGTAGCTGACCACGGCGACGCGTCCGGTGCCCTTGTTGTCGGTCACCTTGACGTTGACGTTCTTGAGCGTGACGCGCTTGATGCCTTTGGCCTGCGCGTTGAAGAATTTCTTGGCCGCCTTCTCGGCGTCGTCGGCGGTCAGCGCGATCGAACTGCTGGCGACCGCCGAGAGGGCGGCGGCGTCGGCCGCCGCGTTGAGATGGGATCGCGCGTTGTTCGCGAAGCTGTAATCGACGGCGGCGCCGATCGACAAGGTTATCGGCAACAGCGACAGCGCAAACGTGGTCGAGATGCTGCCCGAGGTCGAAGCGCCAAGCCGGCGCAGCGCGGTGACGGCGCGCTCCAGGCCGTTGGTTGAACGATCAACGATGCCGACCGGCGGCATGAAAAATCCCCCTGACCACAAATGCTGGTCATTGCCCGTTTTCTAAAAGCCAGCTCGTGAAAGCCGCGTAAAGCGCGGCCTCCGCGCGGCGTGCAATATCGAATTTCACAGCACGCGGGAGCGCAAATCGATTGGCGTCGTGAACGATGCCACAAGACTTGTCGAAAAATGTCGTGCGACCGGTTAAGGCCCCGGCAACCATGATGCGACGGCTATTTCGCGATCCGCAGGTTGGCAAGGTTCTGCGCAATCGACGAGAACACGCTGGTGAGCTCGATCGCCTGGTCGACGTCGTAGTACATGCTCGGCTTGGTCGCGCAACTCTGCAAGAGCATGCCGTTGCCATCGATCACGCGCACCGTATAGAGCTTGATGTTCGCGGCCTTGATGTTGTCGCAGGCCTTGGTCGTGCGAAGGTCGATGGACGACGACGAGGAGCTCCAGCGGTTTTGCGTGTTCTCGCCGTCGGTAAGGACCACGATCACCTTGTCGAGGTCGGGCGCGGGGGCGGGCGCGTTGAATGGCGCCACCGGCGAGATCAGCTGAAAGCCCCACGCGAGTCCGATCGTGACATTGGTGTTGCCGGTTGGCGTCATGGCGTCGATCTTGGCGTTGAGCGCGGTCCAGTCGTTCGACAGCGGCATCATTGCGGTCGGGCAGTTTGCCGCCTGATGGGCGCGGAACATGGTCGCCGGGCTGCCGGCAACCGGCGCGGTGTTGTTGGCGTCGTTGTTCTGGTCGCGGTCGTTGACGCAGCCGTTCCAGGCGCTGTGAGCAGCGGGCGTCCACACGTTGCCGTTCGAGACGCAAGAGCTTTTCTTCTTGTAATACGAGTTGCTGCAGGTGCCGTTGGCGGCTTCCCAGTCGGTCCAGTCGATCCAGGGCTCATTGACGTGGTTGGTGCCGACGTTGACATCGACAGCGAATGGCACGATCGCGACCTTCACGTCGTCCGGCTGCTTCGCGGCGTTCTGCAGCGTGGTAAGCAGATTGTGCGCAGCGGTCTTGAGGTGCGTCATCTTGGAGTTCGACGCCATCGAACCGGTGTTGTCGAGCACCAGGGCCAGATTGAGCTTCTTCATGCCCCACATCACCTCGCTGGTGGCGGAGAAGCTGATCTGGTTTTGCCCGAGCAGCTTGGTGAACACTGGGACGACCGTGCCGCCGCCGGTGATCTTCAGGATGAAGCTGCCCTCTTGCGGGGTACTCAATTGCTGGGTGATCTGGACGCCGCTCGCCTCAGGCCGATTGAACAGCGATTGGAAATAGGCGTTGGCCTTCTGGTTGAGGTCGGCGGGGGTGAGCGTCTGCGCCGCGTCCTTGGAGAGCATCAGCGCGGTCGCGTCGAGCGCCGTCTGCATGGCGGTGCGCACCGAGTTGGCCCGGCTGTAGTCGATCGCGGCGCCGACGAAGCCCATGAGGGGAAAAGCGGCCAGCGCCAGCAGGGGTGCGGCGCTGCCGTCACGGCTGCGCAAAAAGTGTTTCAAGAGCATCGGACGACGTCCTGTGTCCGGGTTCCGTATGGGGCGAGTTGTAATCGTGTTTTAGTCGTGTTCTCGGACTATCGTCGGCACCCTTTGAGATTGCGTCACCGCGGATGCCCCAATTTTGGGCTGTTTTGCCGCAAATTGTCTGCAATTGCGTCGCTGCGGTTTCATCCTATCTGTGGGAGGGAGACGGGAATTCGGGGCTGGATGTTGTGAATTGGGCCAAGCAAACGATCTGGAAGCGTGGCGCTCTGGCGATTATGATAAGCGGTGATGGATTCCAGTCTCGACTGAGCGAAATGACGTCTGCCAATGCGTGTGCCCTGCCTCCGATCCCCCAATAGGCCGATTTTGGGCGCCGGGACCGACCATGACCGGCGCCTGACGGGGCGCATGGGGCGCGAGCGGATGGGTGACGACGACCGACGCAAGGGCGGCGAGCGTGGCACCCCGCCGGGCACCGCCGTCATCACCAAGACCAAGCCGCAGACCAAGCGGCCGAACCTCTATCGGGTGCTCATCCTCAACGACGATTACACCCCGATGGAGTTCGTGGTTCACGTGCTGGAACGTTTCTTCAACAAGGATCGCGAAGCCGCGACGCGCATTATGCTTCATGTGCACAACCACGGCATCGGCGAGTGCGGGATCTATACCTACGAGGTGGCGGAGACCAAGGTGACGCAGGTCATGGACTTCGCCCGCAAACACCAGCATCCTTTGCAGTGCGTCATGGAGAAGAAATAGCCGGGTCGAAAGTCATCGGGGGTTGCGGCCAATACAAGTAGAAATGGAACACTGAATGCCGACCTTTTCGCGCAATCTTGAGCAGTCCCTGCACCGCGCCCTCGCGCTCGCCAACGAGCGCCATCACGAATATGCGACTCTGGAGCATCTGTTGCTCGCCCTGATCGACGACCAGGACGCTGCCGCGGTGATGCGGGCGTGCAACGTCGATCTCGACAAGCTCAAGCGCAACCTGGGATCCTACCTGGAATCGGAACTGGAGAACTTGGTCACCGACGGCGGCGATGATTCCAAGCCGACCGCGGGCTTTCAGCGCGTGATCCAGCGCGCCGTGATCCATGTGCAGTCGTCCGGCCGCGAGGAGGTCACCGGCGCCAACGTGCTGGTTGCGATCTTCGCCGAGCGCGAGAGCCACGCCGCCTATTTCCTGCAAGAGCAGGACATGACCCGCTACGACGCGGTGAATTACATCAGCCACGGCATCGCCAAGCGGGCCGGTCTTTCGGAGTCCCGCCCGGTGCGCGGCGCCGACGAGGAAGGCGACGCGAAGGGCGGAAATGGCGACGAACCGAAGAAAAAAGGTGATGCGCTAGAGGCTTATTGCATCAACCTCAACAAGAAGGCGAAGGAAGGCAAGATCGATCCGCTGATCGGCCGGGAAGGCGAAATCAACCGCTGCATCCAGGTGCTGTGCCGCCGCCAGAAGAACAACCCGCTGTTTGTCGGCGATGCCGGCGTCGGCAAGACCGCAATCGCCGAAGGCCTCGCCCGCCGCATCATCCACGGCGAGGTGCCGGACGTGCTCAAGAACGCGACGGTGTTCGCGCTCGACATGGGCACGCTGCTCGCCGGGACGCGCTATCGCGGCGACTTCGAGGAACGCCTCAAGCAGGTCATCAAGGAGATCGAAGCCTATCCGGGCGCGATCATGTTCATCGACGAGATCCACACCGTGATCGGCGCCGGCGCGACCTCCGGCGGCGCGATGGATGCATCCAACCTGCTCAAGCCGGCGCTCGCTGCCGGCAACGTGCGCTGCATCGGCTCGACCACCTACAAGGAATACCGGCAGTATTTCGAGAAGGACCGCGCGCTGGTACGGCGCTTCCAGAAGATCGACGTCAACGAGCCGTCGATCCCGGACGCGATCGAGATCATGAAGGGGCTCAAGCCGTACTTCGAGTCCTATCACAAGCTCAAATACACCAACGAGGCCGTGAAGGCCGCGGTGGAACTCTCCGCGCGCTACATCCACGACCGCAAGCTGCCCGACAAGGCGATCGACGTGATCGACAAATCCGGCGCGGCGCAGATGCTGCTGCCGGAGAGCCGGCGGAAGAAGACGATCGGCCTCAAGGAGATCGAGACCACGATCGCCACTATGGCGCGGATCCCGCCAAAGACCGTGTCGAAGAACGACGCCGAAGTGCTGCAGCACCTCGACCAGACGCTCAAGACCACGGTGTATGGCCAGGACAAGGCGATCGAGGCGCTCTCCAGTGCCATCAAGCTCGCCCGTGCCGGGCTGCGCGAGCCGGAGAAGCCGATTGGCTGCTACCTGTTCTCAGGGCCGACCGGCGTCGGCAAGACCGAGGTGGCCAAGCAACTCGCCAAGAGCCTCGCGGTCGAGCTGATCCGCTTCGACATGTCGGAATACATGGAGCGCCACACCGTCTCGCGGCTGATCGGTGCGCCGCCCGGCTACGTCGGCTTCGACCAGGGCGGGCTGCTCACCGACGGCGTCGATCAGCATCCGCATTGCGTGCTGCTGCTCGACGAGATCGAGAAGGCCCATCCCGATCTGTTCAACGTGCTGCTGCAGATCATGGATCACGGCAAGCTGACCGACCACAACGGCAAGCAGGTGGATTTCCGCAACGTCATCCTGATCATGACGACCAACGCCGGCGCCGCCGATATGGCCAAGGCGGCGTATGGCTTCACGCGCACCAAGCGTGAGGGCGACGACATGGAGGCGATCAACCGGATGTTCGCGCCGGAGTTCCGCAACCGGCTCGACGCCGTCATCACCTTCGCGCACCTGTCGCCCGAGATCATCAAGCAGGTGGTCGACAAGTTCGTGCTGCAGCTCGAGGCGCAGCTCGCCGACCGCAACGTCACCATCGAGCTCGGCGAGGAGGCGTCACGCTGGCTGATCGCCAACGGCTACGACGAGCTGATGGGCGCGCGGCCGATGGCGCGTGTGATCCAGGAGCACATCAAGAAGGGGCTCGCCGACGAGGTGCTGTTTGGCAAGCTCAAGGGTGGCGGCCACGTGCGCGTCGTGGTCGTCAAGGACGACAATGGCCGCGACAAGCTCGGCTTCGAGTATCTCGAAGGGCCGGTGACGCCAAAGCCGGAGAAGATCCCGGCGGCCGCCAAGCCCAAGCGCGTCCGCAAGCCTAAGCCGCCGGGCGGCAATGGCGGCGGCAGCGGCAACAAAGGCGGCGGCGATCCGCCACGCGGCGGCTCGGTGCCGAAGGTGCCGCTGGTCAAGGTTTGAGCGGGTAGTCCGCTTCAGATTTGGCGAGGCCGGGCCGGTGCCCGGCCTTCGCTTTTCGCGCAGCGTGCATGTGAGCGGCGCGCCTTGCGCGGGGCGCGCGGCCGTGTGACGAACGACCCATGTCCACGCCGCCGGAACCCGCGCCCGTCATCAGCTCCGGCGGGTTCGTGCTCGGCGTCCGCACTGCGTTCACCTCGGTGTTCGGCTTTGTCATCGCCTTCACCTACATCGGGTTCGGCGCGCTGTGCCACGACTACGGCCTGTCGATGGGCTGGGCCATGCTGTCGACCGCGCTGCAATGGGCGGGACCGGCGCAGGTCATCCTGGTGACCGGACTCGGTCCCGGCACCGCGCTCCTCGAGACCGCGGTCGCGGTCAGCCTGTCGAGCGTGCGGCTCTTTCCGATCGTGGTCGCGCTGATCCCGGTGGTGCGGCACGAGCGGACGCGGCTCTGGCAGCTGATCGTTCCGGTCCATTTCATGGCGATCAGCGTGTGGATCGAGTCGATGCGCATGGCGCCGTCGCTGGCGCGCGAGCAGCGCATCCCGTTCTGCAACGGCGTCGGCATCACGCTGCTCTCGATCGGCGTGATTTTCACCGCGGTCGGCTACACCATACAAGCCTTGCTGCCCGCCATCTTCGCGGCCGGCGCGATGTTCATGACGCCGATCTCGTTCCTGGTGTCGGCGGCGCGCAACGCGCGGCTGCTGCTGGACAAGCTCGCGCTTGGACTCGGCCTCGTGCTCGGGCCGGCGTTCGCCTACAGCAAGGTGGAGTTCGATCTGCTGTGGGCCGGCGTCATCGCCGGCTCGGTCGCTTACGGGGTGCATCGCATGCAGCGCAGCCGGAGTGCAGCGGCATGAGCTTCGCGATGGAGCCCTATCTCGCGCTGATCCTGATTGGCTTCCTACCGAGCGAGGTATGGCGCTGGCTCGGCATCCTGCTCGGCCGCGGTCTCGACGAGAATTCCGAGATCATCCTGTGGGTGAGGGCAGTCGCGACCGCCCTGATTGCCGCCGTGGTGGCGCGCATTACGCTGTTTCCGCCCGGCGCGCTCGCCGCCGTGCCGGTCGAAGTGCGGCTCGCTGCGCTGGGCCTGGGCTTCCTGGCATTCCTGCTGATCCGCCGCTCGGCCTTTGCCGGCGTCATCGTCGGCGAGGCGGTGCTGATCGGCGGCGCCGCGGCGTTTGCGCCGTAGCGCATGTCCCGGAAAAGTGGGTACCGGTTTTCCGAACAGGACATGCGCAAACGAAAACGAGCCGCACGCGGCGCGGGCGTTGCGGTCGTGGCGCCGCTGTGGGACAGCATGGCCCGATGTCCGTGCCATCCGATCCCACGCCTGTCTCGGCGAGAGCCTCGTTCCTCAATGGCGTGCGCGCGGCGTGGGGATCGCTGTTTGCCCTGGTGTTGCTCGGCAACTACATCGGCATCGGCGCGCTGGCCTTCGAGTTCGGCTTCAGCCCGGCCTGGATCGTGCTCTGCACCCTGCTGATCTGGGCGGCGCCGGCCCAGGTGATCGTGATCTCGACCCTGGCGACGACTTCGCTCCTCGACGTTGCCATCGCGGTGACGCTGAGCAGCACGCGGTTCCTGCCGATGGTCGCGGCGCTGCTGCCGATGCTCAAGGTCGCGCGCACGCGTCAATTGGAACTGATCCTGCCGACCCATCTCACCGCCATCAGCGTCTGGGTCGAGGGGATGCGGCTGTTGCCAAACGTACCACGCGCAGAGCGGCTGCAATTCTACAACGGCCTCGGCATCGGCCTGATCGCCGTCGCGTCGCTCGGCAGCGTGATCGGCCATTATCTCGCCGGCAAAATGCCGCCGCTGTTGTCGACGACACTCTTGTTCTTCACGCCGATGGCGATGCTGATGACGCTGGCGCGCAACAGCGAGGCGCTGCTCGAGCGTCTCGCGTTCGGGCTTGGCCTCCTGATCGGTCCGCTGCTGGCCGCGCAGAAGGTCAAGCTCGATCTGATGTGGACCGGCGTCATCGCCGGGTCGGTCGCCTATGCGGTGCATCGGCTGCGCGAGGCGAGGCGATGACGTTGGCCGAAATCGGACCCTACCTCGCCCTCGTCCTGGTGGGCTTCCTCCCGAACGAGGTCTGGCGCGTGGTCGGTCTGCTGCTGGTGCGGGGCTTGAACGAGGATTCCCAGATTGTGGTCTGGGTTCGCGCGGTGGCGACCGCCATCCTGGCTGGCGTGCTGGCCCAACTCGTGATGACGACGTCCGGCGCGTTGGCGGCGATCCCGTTGTTTGTGCGGATCGGCGCGGCGCTGTTGGGCTTTGCCGCGTTCGTGCTGGCGCGCAAATCGGTGTTCGCCGGCGTGCTGGTCGGCGAGCTGGCATTTCTTGCCGGCGCCTGGATGTACGGGCCGTAGCGCGTTAGGCGTTCTTCAGCGCCGCGGCGAGCTTGAGTGCGTGATCCGACAGCACCTCGGGCTTCTCCTTCTCGCTGGCCGGCGGCTTCATCGGCACGCCGGCTTTACGGGGGATGACGTGGAGATGGAGGTGAAAAACCACCTGGCCGCCGGCGCCTTCGTTGAACTGCTGGACGGTAACGCCGTCGGCGCCGAACACCTGCATGCCGGCCTTGGCGACCTTCTGCGCGACCGCGGCTACGGCGGCGAGGTCGTCGGGCTTGACGTCAAGCAGGTTGCGCGCCGGCGCCTTCGGCAGCACCAGCGTGTGGCCGGGTGCGCGGGGCATGATGTCGAGGAAGGCGAGCACCTTGTCGTCTTCGTAAACCTTGTGGCAGGGCAGCTCGCCGCGCAGAATTTTCGCAAAAATATTGTTCGGGTCGTAAGCCGGCATCGTCTCTCTCCGGGGAGCGCTTTTATTTGAGCACGACCTTATCCGAAAACCGGTTCCCACTTTTCGGGGTCATGCTCTACTCCTGCTCGATCAAATCCTTGCGGAACGGCGCGGCCGCCGCAAGCTCCTCGCCGGCGGCTTCGACATAGGCGCGCTCGCGGCTGAGGTAGTCGGCAATCGCCCGCCGCAGCGACGGATTAGCGATGAAATGAGCCGAATGGGTGATCACCGGCAGGTAGCCGCGGGCGAGCTTGTGCTCGCCCTGCGCGCCGGCCTCGACGCGCGCCAGCTTATGGGCGATCGCGAATTCGATTGCCTGGTAGTAGCAGATCTCGAAATGCAGGAAGGGGTGGTGCTCGACCGCGCCCCAGTGGCGGCCATAGAGCGTATCCGAGCCGATGAAGTTGATCGCGCCTGCAATCCAGCGCCCGGCGCGCTTCGCCATGATCAGGACGGCGCGCTCCGCCATGCTCTGCCCGATCAGCGAGTAAAACTGCCGGGTGAGGTAGGGCCGGCCCCATTTGCGCGAGCCGGTCTCCATGTAGAAATCGAAGAACGCATCCCAGGCCTCTTCGGTGAGGTCGCGGCCGGTGAGCCAATGCACGCTGATGTCGTTCTCCAGCGCGTCACGGCGTTCCCGCTTGATGATCTTGCGCTTGCGCGACGACAGTGCCGCCAAGAATGCATCGAAGGTCGCGTAGTTCGCGTTCTCCCAATGGAACTGCTGGTCGGCGCGGCGCAGGAAGCCCTGGGCGGCGAGGAAGCCGCACTGCGGCTCCGGCATGAAGGTGACGTGCACTGAGGACGCCCCGTGCCGTTTGCACAGTTCGATCAGCCCGGCGGCGAGGCCCGCCTGCACCAGCTCCGGGTCGGGGCTAGGCCGCACCAGCAGGCGCCGGCCGGTCGCCGGCGTGAACGGCACCGACACCTGGAGCTTCGGGTAGTAATCGCCGCCGGCGCGCTCGTAGGCCTCCGCCCAGCCGCGGTCGAACACGTATTCACCGCGCGAGTGCGATTTCAGATAGCAGGGCACCGCGCCGATCAGCGTGCCGTCGGCGCGCTCCGCGAGCAGATGCTGGGGCTGCCAGCCGGTCCGTGCCGTGGCCGAAGCCGAAGCCTCCAACGCGTGCAAGAATGCATGGGATATGAATGGGTTATAGGACTGTTCTTGAGATTTCAGTTCGGCGCCTTTGGGCGCCGCTTGTGGTGCCTCGCTGGTGACTTGAGCGTGCGCCATCGCTGGATTGGCGCAGGCGTCCCAGGCGTCGGCCGGGACTTGGTCGATGGCCGGAATGACACGCAGCCGCAGTTCGGAATTGCTCATCAGTCGGATTTTGCCACGGCGCGCCGGCGCGCGTCTGCCTTCATTGTCGCCAGCTGATGGAGCGGAACAACCCGTCATCGGCGGTACGGGCAAACCACCTCGTCGAACCCGGTTGGGTCCCAGGTCCAGGGATTGTAGCCGGTGCGAATGCGGCAGCCCGGTGGGATTGGGTTGCAGCCGTACTGGGTGCAGGCAATCTGGGTGCCGCCGTGGCCATAGGCCTGTTGGCCGCTTGAGCGTTTCTTCCGTTTGGCGGCGGATACCTCGTCCGCGTGGCCGGGCTCGACGCCGGCCGGACGCGCGGTCTCGCCAGTGGCGGCAGGCAGGGAGGTTGCGATTAGGATCGCACCAACAGCGAGCGAGAAGATCGGTCGCACGAGCAGCACTCCGCGATGACCGCTACACCAACGCATCCAGAGGCGCAGGAGTTGCGTACAGTTGCATTTGTTAAGGGCGCCATCCCTCGAAAATGATTTGATCAGCATATTGCGCGGCGCGGCGCTGGTCCTCCGCGGTGCGCACGGTCCATGTCAGCAGTGGCAGCCCCAGCACGTTGCGGGCAAAGCTCGGCTCTGGCGGAGGGCAGATCCTGAACGCGGTAAGCCAGAAACTGCAGCCGGGCCACCAGCGCCTGCAGCATGAAGCGCATGGCGCTTCCGGTCGAATGACTGCGCTCGGCGGTGCTGTTGGGGCGTAGTGCCACCAAGCCTCGAAGCAGGCTCGGCGCGAAATCGCGCAGCGCCGTGACCTGGCCCGGATCGAACGACATCACGGCGGCGGGTCCCTTGTAGGTTCGCAGCACGGCCGCGACACGTCGCGGCAGGCGCAGGTCGCCGTCATGGCGGCTCTTGAGCTCGACCACCAGCGTGGTCCGGCTCGCCACCAATTCGCACAGCTCGCCAAGCGTCATCATGTGGTCGGTGGTCGCCGTGAACGAGATGCGCTTGAGGTCGGTCGCGGACATGGCATCGAGCCGGCCGGCAGCGTCGGTCAGACGGCCCAGCACGTCGTCGTGATGAACCATGGCCTCGCCATCGGCGCTGATCTGTACGTCTGTTTCGATGGCGTATCCGCCCGCGACGGCGGCTGAAAATGCCGAGGCGGTGTTCTCGATCACGCCGTTTACCGCGTCGTGCAGTCCGCGGTGGGCGATCGGTCGCGCGGTCAGCCAGTCGGCCATGGCGCCAGAGCGCCTAGTTATTCGCTTTGCGCATGATCTTGCCCGGAAATCGGTTCCCACTTTTCGGGATCATGGCGCTAATTGACCTCGAACGCCCCTTCGACCTCGACCGCGGCGTCGAGCGGCAAGGCGGAAACGCCTACGGTGGTACGCGCATGGCGGCCCTTGTCGCCGAACACCGTGACCATCAGGTCGGACGCGCCGTTCATCACTTTCGGCCCGTCCGTAAAGCCCGGCGCCGAATTGATGAAGCCGCCGAGTCGCACCACGCGTGCCACCTTGTCGAGATCGCCGAGCGCGCTCTTGAGCTGGGCAAGCAGGTTCATCGCGCACGCCTGCGCTGCCTTGGCGCCAGTCTCGATCGAGACGCCGCCGCCGAGCTGGCCCTTGGCGACCAGCTTGCCTTCGCCGTCGAGGCAGAGCTGGCCGGAGATGACGAGCAGCTTGCCGGTGCGCACGAACGGCACGTAATTGGCCACCGGCGCTGCCGGGCTCGGCAGCTTGATCCCGAGGTCCGCAAGCTTCTTCTCAACCGTTCCGGGCATGTTGTGCTCCCTGTCGCGGCATGCGCCGCGGCGCTCCCCTGCGCCCTTGAAATGCCGCCTTTGTCATCGCTGATCGCAATCGTGCTGGCAAGCAGTTGACAGCCCACGTTGCGGCGCCCAGACCGCGTGTCTATGTCCCAGAACCGGGGCGAAACTGAGAGATTCGTGATGAAACCGGTCCTTGCGCCCGCCTTTTTGGCAATTGTGACATGTTGGTCGGTGATTCCGCCGGCACCGGCGATGGCTCAGGCGAGCGCAGTCGCGCTGGCTTCGCACCGCGCCGTCTATGACCTCAAGCTCGCCCAGTCGCGCGGCAAGCGCCCGATGAGCTCGGTCAATGGACGCATCCTGTATGATTTCTCCGGCAACGCTTGCGAGGGCTACGCGCTGCAGTTCCGCCAGGTCTCGCAACTCGACAGCGGCGAGGGGCGGGTATCGCTTAGCGACCTGCGCGCCACCACATGGGAGGAAGGCACCGCGAAGCGGCTGCGCTTCCATTCGCAGAATTTTCTCGACGAGCGGCTGCGCGACGCCGTCGACGGCCAAGCCGATCGGGTCGCGAAAGGCATCGGCGTCAAGCTGACCAAGCCGGCCGACAAGTCGATGGATTTCGAAGCCGACATCGTGTTCCCGACCGAGCACGTGCGCCGCATTATCGCCGCCGCGCGCGACGGCAAGACCACATATGAAGCGGTGGTCTATGACGGCTCGGAGAGCGGCGAGAAGCTCTACGAGACGCTCGCCGTGATCGGCAAGGCAATCGCGCCGCAGGAGCGCCAGCCGACCGACGCCGCCAAGCATGCGGCGCTGGCTTCGATGGTGCGCTGGCCGATCACCATCAGCTATTTCGACAAGAGCAAGCAGGGCGGCGAGCAGACGCCGATCTACGCCATCACCTTCGAGCTCTACGAGAACGGCATTTCGCGTGCGCTGCTGCTCGACTACGGCGACTTCGTCGTCAGCGGCGAGATGACCCAGCTTGAGATCAAGGACAGCAAGCCCTGTCCGTAGGCTGGCTCACTCCTCCTCTCCTTCGAACGCCAGGCCTTTGACCATCGCCTCGTGGCCGTACTTGCCGCGCACCCGGTCGATCGCGCGCTCGGCGGCGGCGCGCCGCGCCGCGCCGGTGTCGATCAGGTCGGCCGGGTCGGCTTCGTCGGCGTCAGCGAGCGCGCTTATACCGACGCCGAGCAGGCGGTAACGCGTGCCGTTGATCTCGCGGGCCAACAGATCGCGGCCGACCGCAAAGATTTTGCCCGCGAGCTGAGTCGGGCTTTCCAGCGAACGGGCGCGGGTCAGGATGCGAAAATCCGCGGTCTTGAGCTTCAATGTCACCGTTGCGCCGGCGAGCTTCTTTTCCTTGAGCCGGTCCGCGACCTCTTCGGCAGCGGCCCAAAGCCGTTTTTCCAGCGGCCGGAACGAGGCGATATCCCGTTCGAAGGTGTTCTCCGCCGACACGCTCTTGCGCTCGCGCTCCGGATTGACGTCACGGCTGTCGATGCCACGCGCAAGCTGGAAGAGCCGCTGGCCTTCGACGCCGTAGCGGCGCAACAAATCGGTTTCGTCAGCCTTCTGCAGGTCGGCGATCATGCGGAAACCGTCCTTGGCAAGCCGCTGCGCCGCCACCTTGCCGACCCCATAAATGAAGGACACTGGCCGCTTGGCCAGGAACGCGGCCGCTTCCGTCTGGCTCAGCACCGCGAAGCCGCGCGGCTTGTCGAGGTCAGAGGCGATCTTGGCTAGAAACTTGTTGCAGGACAGGCCGATCGAGACGGTGATGCCGATCTCGCGCTCGACCTTGGAGGCGAAGCGGGCCAGCGACTTCGCCACGCTCATGCCGTGCAGCCGCTGCGTGCCGGACAGGTCCATGAACGCTTCGTCGATCGAAATCGGCTCGACTTGCGGCGTGAGCTCCAGCATCAGCGCGCGAACCTTGCGGCTGACGCCCGCATACTTTTCCATGTTGGGCCGCACGATGGTGGCGTGGGGGCAGAGCCTGCGCGCCTCGAACATCGGCATCGCCGAGCGCACGCCGAAGGTGCGCGCGATATAGCAGGCGGTAGTGACCACGCCGCGCTTGCCGCCGCCGACGATCAACGGCTTGTCGGCGAGGCTCGGATCATCACGCTTCTCGATGGTGGCGTAGAATGCGTCGCAATCGACGTGGGCGATGCTGAGCCTGTCGAGCTCGGTATGGCGCAGGATGCGCGGAGAGTGACAGGCTGGGCAGCGCGCCGCCTGTGCGACGTCGGTGAGGCAGTCCCGGCAGAAGGCGCCGGTCACGACGCGTCCTGGGGCGGACCTGAGAGGGCCTGCCGGGCGCGTGTCACGTCAAATGGATCAACGCCCTGGTGGGTGGCGAAGTCGAGCAGCAGCCGCTCGTCGGAGACCACGTGATCAAGCACGCCGGCGAGGAAGTGCGGTTCGCCTGCCGCCGCACGCAGCGATTCCGGACCGATGCCCGAGAGCGCCAGGAAGGCGCCGAGGCGCTCGGGATCCTCGGCGAGGAACGACAGCGCGGCGATCGCCAGCGCTTCGGCACGGCCGCGGCCACCGTCATTGTCGCGGGCGTCGTGGCCGCGGCGGGACCCTGTTTTGCTGGCCGGAGGTTTCATGGCGTGCCGTTTTGCGCCTTGGGTCAGTTTAGCAAGCGGTGGATGGCTTGCGGGCGAGCCTGGGGACAAGGCGTGGACAGATGGGGGATAGCGGTGGGCTGCCGCATCCCCGGAAGGCAAAAACCGCATGAGTTGTGGAACTTAGCGGGAGCCTGCAGCTCGAATTCGGTGGCATTGTTTGCCTTTCCGTAATACTTCCCGCCTACGTTGTTAACGAATTGCCCGAGCGCCCGTGGTACCCGCCGTGGGCGCCGCAGCCGTTCCGGCCGCAGGGTAGCGGGAGCGGGTCATGGCTAAGACGGTCCTGATCGTGGAGGACAACGAGCTCAACATGAAGCTCTTCCACGATCTGTTGGAAGCGCATGGCTACCACACCGTGGGAACCCGCAATGGCATCGAGGCGCTCGATCTCGCCCGCAAGCACAAGCCCGACCTGGTGTTGATGGATATTCAGCTTCCTGAAGTGTCGGGGCTCGAAGTCACCAAGTGGCTGAAGGACGATCCGACGCTGAAGTCCATCCCGGTCGTCGCCGTCACCGCTTTCGCCATGAAGGGCGATGAGGAGCGCATCCGGGAGGGCGGCTGCGAAGCCTATCTGTCGAAGCCCATCTCGGTCGGCAAGTTTATCGAGACGATCCGTCATTTCCTGGGGAATGCCTAGATGACCGCCCGCGTGCTGGTCGTAGACGATGTACCGGCAAACGTGAAGTTGCTGGAAGCGCGCCTCTCTGCCGAATATTTCGACGTCGCGACCGCGATGAGCGGCGCCGAGGCGCTGGCGATCTGCGCCAAGGCGGAATGCGATATCGTGCTGCTCGACGTGATGATGCCGGACATGGACGGCTTCGAGGTCTGCCGCCGGCTCAAGAGCAGCGCGGCCACCCATCACATTCCGGTGGTCATGGTAACGGCGCTCGATCATCCCTCCGACCGGGTGCGCGGGCTCGACGCGGGCGCCGACGACTTCCTTACCAAGCCGGTGTCGGATGTGGCGCTGATCGCGCGGGTGCGCTCGCTTGCCCGGCTCAAGATGATGACCGACGAGCTGCGCATGCGCGCGCTCACCTCCAAGGAGATCGGCATCCAGGACGCCGAGAACGAGGCGATCGCCGATGCCGGCCGGCGCGGCCGCGTTCTGGTGGTCGACGACCGGGTGTCGTCAGCGGAGCGCATCGCCGGCATGCTCAAGGTCGAGCACACGGTCGACATCGAGACCAATCCGGGCGAGGCGCTGTTCCACGCCGCCGAGGGCAACTACGACCTGCTGATCATTTCGCTAGCGCTGGAGAACTTCGACGGGCTGCGGCTGTCCAGCCAGGTCCGCTCGCTGGAGCGCACCCGCAACGTGCCGATCCTCGCCATCTCCGACGGCGACGACAACGCAAAGATGCTGCGCGGCCTGGAGATCGGCATCAACGACTACCTGATGCGGCCGATCGACAAGAACGAGATCCTGGCCCGTGCACGCACCCAGATTCGCAAGAAACGGTACACCGAGCGGCTGCGCGACAACGTCCAGCTGTCGATCGAGATGGCGATCACCGACGCGCTGACCGGCCTCTACAACCGCCGCTACATGGAGAGCCATCTCTCGGCGTTGGTCGAGCAGGCCGCATCGCGCGGCAAGCCGCTCACCGCGCTGGTGCTCGACATCGACTACTTCAAGTCGATCAACGACAACCACGGGCACGACGCCGGCGACGATGTGCTGCGCGAGTTTGCGCTGCGGGTTCGAAAGTCCATTCGCGGGATCGATCTCGCCTGCCGTTACGGCGGCGAGGAGTTCGTCATCATCATGCCGGAAACCGACATGGCGGTGGCGACCATCGTGGCGGAGCGGCTGCGCCGCCGCATCGCCTCGGAGTCGTTCCCGATCAGCCAAGGTGCACGCGCGATCGAGGTGACGATTTCGATCGGCATTGCCACGCTCGATGCAGCCGACGACAACGCCGGCTCGATCCTCAAGCGCGCCGACCAGGCGCTCTACCGCGCCAAGCGCGACGGCCGCAATCGCGTGGTTGCCGACGCGGCGTAAGCGCTGCGCCCCAGATTTTGACAGGCGATCGCCCAACCGCGGACGCGGCATTTGGTGCCGTTGCCGATATTTCTTTGCTATACTCGCCGGGGTTGAGTAATTGTCGAGAATTGTCGGCCATGACGGCCCGCGTTCAATAATGAGCAACATAGAGATTCGACTGTTTCAGTCCTTCGTGACGCTGTGCGAAGAGCGGAACTTTGCCCGCGCCGCCGACCGGCTGGGGATCGCCTCGCCGACGCTGAGCCACCAAATCCAATCGCTGGAACGCAAGCTTGGCGTCCGCCTGCTCATTCGCAAGACCAAGATGGAAGTGCGGATCACGGACGCCGGCCAGCGGTTTCTGGAGAGCGCACGCAACGTGCTCCAGCTCGCCAGCGAAGCCGAGCTGACGGCGCGCCAGGCCGCACGCGGCGAGATCGGCCGGGTCGACATCGGCTACATGGTCTCGACCAGCTATTCTGGCGTGGTGCAGCGGTGCGTCGGCCACTTTCGGGAGAAGTATCCCGCCGTGGACATCGGGCTGCGTCAGACCTCGACCGTGAAGCTCATCGATGGCCTCATGTCCAACGAGCTCGACGCCGGCTTTGCGCGTCTGCCCAAGCAATTTCCATTGGGCTTGAGCGGCTTTCCGATTTACCGGCATCCCGTCGTGGTTGCCTTGCCGGCCAATCATCGTCTCGCCCAGAGCCGCGCGCCGATCCCGCCGTTTGCGCTCGCCGACGAAACGTTCGTAAGCACGTCGGTTGCGTTCGACATGGCGTTCACACGGCTGGTCGAGTCCATTGCGGCGATCGGCGGCTTCAAGCCGAAGGTCTGGAAGCGCGCCGAGGACCTGACCACCGTTCTGACCTATGTGTCGGCCGGCTATGGGATTGCTGCCGTCTCCGAGGAGATGTCCAATTGCCACGTGCCCAATGTGACCTACCGGAAAATCGATTCACAGGCGATGCCTGACGTGGTGATCGCTTTCATCCACCGAACGGACGAACGCGCGCCGGCGTGCAAGGCGTTCATCGAAACGATGCGCAGCTACGCCGCGGAGCACGGACCTCGGACCGAAATTCACGAGATGCAGGTCGGGCGCCGAACCAACTGACAGGCTGGCCTGCTCCGCAAGCGATGGGATTGATCAATGTGCACCCGCCTGTGGCTGGTATTGATCGCGTTGGTCGGAGGTCTCGATACAGCGATCGCGCAGGACTGGCCGGCCCGGGGACCGATCCGCGTGATCGTCACCAATACGCCGGGCAGCGCGCTCGACATCACCACCCGCGTCGTGTTCGAGCAGGTCGCGCGTCAGATCGGGCAGTCGGTGGTGGTCGAAAACCGGCCCGGCGGGGCGAACACGATCGGCATCGGTGCGGTGGCGAAGGCCGAGCCTGACGGCTACACGGTGCTGGTCACCACGTCGTCCATCGCCATCACGCCGCACACCCACAAGAACCTGCCGTATGACACGTCGCGGGATCTGCGCGGTGTGGTCGCGCTCGGCAATTTGACCAACGTAATGATTGCGCCGGCTGGGCGGTTCAAGTCGGTGAAAGAGCTGGTGGCCGCCGCGAAGGCCAAGCCCGAGGCTTTGTCCTACGCTTCGGTCGGGCCCGGCAGCACCGGCCACCTCAGCGCGGAACGCCTGGCCCTCAGCGCCGGCTTCAAGGCGCTGCACGTGCCGTTCAAGGGCTCGCCCGAAGCGGTGCGCGACATCGCGGCAGGCCGGGTGGATTTCTTTTTCACGCCGGTTGTCCCTGCCATGGGGCTGATCAAGGAAGGCAAGGTCGATGCACTCGCCGTCAGCAGTTCCGGCCGCTCCTCGTTCCTGCCGGAGGTGGCGACCACCGTGCAGGCCGGCTATCCCGACTCCGAATACGATTTCTGGATCGGGACGTTTGTGCCCTCTGGCACGCCTTCCCAAATCGTGAACCGGTTGCACGACGAAGCCCGCAAGGCGCTGCAGACCGCCGAGGTCAAGGACCGGCTGAGCAAGCTCGGCACCGAACCGATGAACATGAGCCGCGAGCAGTTCGAGGCTTACGTCAGGAAAGAGGTCGAGGCGAACGAGAAGCTTGTGAAGGCCGCCAAGATTTCGGCGGAATAGCAGGGACAAGATTAGCCGTGCTCGACCCGCGCAATGAAGTCCCTTAGCAGCCGATTGAACGTGGCGGTCTGCTCGAGGTTCACGTAGTGCCCTGAATTCTGGATGCAGTGGTATTCGGCCTGCGCGAGCGCGGCCGCGACGCGCTCGCAATCCGCGGCCGGAGCGATCGGATCATTGGCGCCGGATATGACCAGCGCGGGCACTTTGATGCGAGCCAGGATCGGAAAAATGTTGGCCTCGGTGAGCGCGCCGTAGGCCTGCAGATAGCCTTCGGGTTGCGCCGACCCGGCAAGCTCGACCACGCGCTTGACAACCTCGGAGCTCAGGCCGGTTGCAACATAAGTCGAGTTTCGCGTCTCGGCGAACTTGCGCTGCCCCATGCTTTCGATTTCGGCTCGTCGCGTTGCCCGCAGCTGCGCGCGCTGGCCCGGGTCGAGATGCCCCATACCGGTCACGCCACAGGCGAAGATCACGCTCCTGATGCGATCGGAATTGGTCTTGGCAAGGTCGGCCAGGATCACAGTGCCATAGGAGGTGCCGACGCCATGCACGCGCTCCATGTTGAGCGCGTCCATGAGCCGCCGCGCCAACGTGCTGAGATCGCGCGTGGTGGTGTTTCCGGTCGCCAGCAGATCCGAGTTGCCGAAGCCCGGCATGTCCCACGCCACCACCCGGTGTGTGGCCGAAAGTTCGGCGAATTGCGGCTGCCATGACGCGGAGTTGCCGCCGAGGCCATGGAGAAACAGCACGGCCGGTCCGCGGCCCGATTCACGGTAGGCGATCCGGCTGCCGTCAATCTCGACGTATTTCACGTCTGAGCTGGTCATTCGTCTGCCGCGTTGATTTGATGGCCAAAATACTATCGGCTCTTGCGTTACAGTCCACCTGCGCGCGATGACGGCCGTTGCAGCCGTCCGAACATGAGCCGCAATACGCGCGTATGGCGAGAAAACGCAGGCACCGCTTGGTTAATCGAGCGACGTAACCATAACGCTTTAGGTTGACGAGCGATCATCAGAGTAAACGGCGCTTATGAAATTGCTTTCGTTCCTACGCGCGATAATTTGCAAACAAGAAGGAGGGGCGGTCGCGACTATCCAAAATGCGGAACCGGTGAGCCAGCCGGAGTCGTGACAAGCACTTCCGAGACAACCCTACGGTCGCTCAGGTCCGCCGCATCTCCTGAGTTTGTAGGGTTCGGCCGCGCCGGGAGTGATGCGAGTGGCCTCCTCATGACATCGCTCCCGGCCGGCCACCTTTTTTCCCGACCAACGATCTGGTGAGCCGCGCGAAAGTGCGCCGCGCATCAGCGCATGTTCTTTTCGTCGAACCGATCTCCACCCCGGATCAAGTCCGGGGCGGGTTTTCGCCGGGACATGCCGCTAATTCATGCAAAAGGGCGCCGCGAGGCGCCCTTTGTCATATCCGGATGGCCTGGACGCTTACTTGATCTTGGTCTCGCGGAATTCGACATGCTTCTTGGCGATCGGGTCGTACTTCTTCATGACCAACTTGTCGGTCATGGTGCGCGAGTTCTTCTTGGTCACGTAATAGAAGCCGGTGTCGGCGCTCGACAACAGCTTGATCTTGGTGGTGACGGCCTTAGCCATGGCAAACCTCAGGTTTTGGTCGTATTTGGCGGGCAACCTAATGGGAGGGCGGTGAAAGTCAAGGAAAGGCAAAGAAAAGCCCCGGCGGGGGAACGCCGGGGCGGGGAGGAGTGGAACAGGAGGAAGGAAAGCGTGGCGTCACTATGCCGGACCGACCGTTGGACCGCTGTGATGCACATCACAAAAATGCTGATTGGCCCGGCCGGCCAGTGGCCCCGAAATCCGGCTCAAAAGCCTCTGCCCGCCAAGGCGTCAGAGCATTTCCAGCATGCGCTTGCCGTGCAGCACCCGGTAGAACGGCACCGGAAGGTCGTGGCTGAAGCCCGCCGCGATCTGCTCGTTGAGGTTTTCCAGAACCATTTCGGTGATCGCCATCAGCTCCAGCCGCTTGGTCTCGTCGAGCGGCACCCAAGCGAGTTCCACCAATTCGGCATCGGGACCGATCACGCCATCGATACGGTGCGCAATCGTGTTGGCGTCGGCGGTGAAGAATCTTGTGTCGTAGCGCCGGGCACGGCGCGGCGGCGTGATGGCGCGGGCGATGAAATGGATGCCGGAGAGGTCGGTGTGGACCTTGTGTTCCGCGAACGCGGCCCATGGCCCATCTGGCGTCTTGGGCGCCTCGTCGCGCTTATTGCCCAACAGCAGACCGGTTTCCTCGAACGTTTCGCGGATCGCGGTGAGTGCCATGGCGCGCGCCTTCGCCGCGCTCGGCCGTTTGACCTGGCGCATCAGCTTTGCTTCAGCGCGCGGATCGAGCGGCGTGCCCACCGGCATCAGCCGGTCGCGCGGATCGACCGCGCCGCCTGGAAAGACAAGCCGGCCGGGTAGGAAGACGTGGCCGTGGTGGCGCTTGCCCATCAGCACTTTCGGCATCGGCCCGCTGCGGTCGAGCAGGATCAGCGTCGCGGCGTCGCGGGGCGGCCGATTGGGATGGCCGCTCGGCGCCTCGCGGACGAAGCGTTCGGTGATATCGGTCATCGCCGCTTCCTGCGCTTGTGCCGCGTCTGGCTGGGCGGCGGCTCGTTGCGGAACGGGCGCTGCGCTCGCTCGGCACGCGCTCGCACGTGACGCTGCGGCACGGCACCACCCGATCGGCGTCCCTCCGACAACAGCTCGAAACGCAGCGCGCCCGCGACCGGCGCCGCCTCGGCCAGTTTGACCGTCACGCGGTCGCCGAGCCGATGGGTTTCCCCGCTGCGGCTACCCACCATGGCGTGCATCGCCTCTTCGTAGCGGAAATAATCGTCGCCGATGGTGCGGGCCGGAATGAAACCGTCGGCGCCGGTGCCGTCGAGCTTGACGAACAGTCCGGCGCGCGTCACGCCGGATATGCGGCCTTCGAACGTTGCGCCGATCCGGTCGGCGAGGAAGTGCGCGATCAGCCGATCGTTGGTCTCGCGCTCCGCTTTCATGGCGCGGCGCTCGGCGGCGGAGATGCGCGCCGCGATTTCGCCGAGCGCGGCCGCGTCTTGGCCGTCAGGCGCGCCGTCGTGGCCGAGATTCTGCGCACGGATCAGAGTGCGGTGCACGGTCAGGTCCGCGTAGCGGCGGATCGGCGAGGTGAAGTGGGCGTAGCGGCGCAGATTAAGGCCGAAGTGGCCGTAGTTCTCGGCTGCGTACTCCGCCTGCGCCTGTGTCCGCAGCACCACCTCGTTGACCAGCGTCTCAACGTCGGTGTTCTTCACGCGCTGCAGGATGCGGTTAAACTGCTCACCGCGCAGCACGCCGCCCTTGGGCAGGGAGATGTGCAGCGTTTCAAGGAACGTGCGCAGCGCCTCGACCTTCTCCAGCGACGGCTCGTCGTGCACGCGGTAGATCAGCGGCAGGCGGGCGCGCTCCGCGGTTTCGGCGGCGGCGACGTTGGCGAGGATCATGAACTCCTCGATCAGCCGATGTGCGTTAAGCCGCTCCGGGGTGATGACGCGATCGACCGTGCCGTCGGGTTTGAGCAGGATCTTGCGCTCGGGCAGATCGAGGTCGAGCGGATGGCGCGCCTCGCGGGCGCGTTTGAGCGCCGCATAGGCGTTGTAGAGCGGCTTGAGCACGCCGTCGAGCAGCGGGCCGGTGATGTCGTCGGGGCGGCCGTCGATCGCGGCCTGGGCCTGCGCATAGTTGAGCTTTGCCGCCGAGCGCATCAGCACGCGGTGGAACGTGTGGGAACGCTTGCGGCCGTCGGCGCCGATGACCATGCGAACCGCCAACGCAGCGCGGTCCTCGCTGGCGCGCAGCGAGCACAGATCGTTGGAGATGCGCTCCGGCAGCATCGGCACCACGCGGTCGGGAAAATAGACCGAGTTGCCGCGGTTGAGCGCCTCGCGGTCGAGCGCGGAGCCCGGCCGTGCGTAGTGCGCGACGTCGGCGATGGCGACGCTGATGATGTGGCCGCCCGAGTTCTTCGGGTCGGGGTCAGGCTCGGCGTGGACCGCGTCGTCGTGATCCTTGGCGTCGACCGGATCGATGGTGACGAGCGGTAGCTTGCGCCAGTCCTCGCGGCCGGCGAGACCGGCGGGCTTGGCCGCCGCGGCCTCGTCGAGCACGGCCTGCGGGAACACATGCGGGATTTCGTGGGCGTGGATCGCGATCAGGCTGACCGCGCGCTCGCTCTTGAGCGAGCCGAGCTTTTCTTCAACGCGAGCGACCGGCAGGCCGAAGCGGCCCTGGCGCTGCACGCTGACCGCGATGAGGTCGCCGTCCTGCGCGTCCTGGCTCTGGCCGGTCGGGATGGCGAGTTCTTTGCCGACCTGCTTCTTGTCGACCGGGACCAGCCGTCCGCCGCCGCCCGGCAGCGAGCGATAGACGCCGAGCACGCGCACCTTGGCGTGATCGATGATCTTGATGACCCGGCCGCTGTAGCGCACGTCCTCGTCGCCGCTTTCCTCGACGCGGAGCAGCGCGCGGTCGCCGACGCCGGCGGTTTCGCCCGGCCGCGCGCGGCGCATCAGGATGCGGATTTTGGGCGGCCGCCCGTGCTCCGCCTCGTCCCATTCGGTGGGTACTGCGATCAGTTCGCCGTCGGCGTCGCGCGCGGTGATGTCGGCGAGCGTCACCGAGGGCAGGGCGCCGGGGTGGTGCAGCTTGCGGCGGCGACTTTCGACGCTGCCTTCGCCAGCGAGCTCGCGCAGCACGCGTTTGAGCTCGGCGCGGCGGTCGTTCTTGAGATTGAAGGCTCGGGCTATCTCGCGGATGCCGACTTTGCCGGGCCGTTCGCCGATGAAGGCGAGGATTTCCTCTTTGGAAGGGAAGGTGGATTGGTGGGATTTGTTCAAATGAAATACCTATAGGCGCGCAGACGCGCGCCATCGTTGCAAATTTAGGGATAGCGTAGCGGATTTGCCAGCCAAGTTACTCGGCAGCTTCCGCCTTCGCCTTGCGCGATGCCTTGGCCTTGGATCCGCCCGCCGCGGCGCGCTTCTTGGCCTTCGCGGGTGCCTTGGGCGGCGCCGCGGGTTTGGCCGTCTTGGCGCGTGCGGGCCGTTTGCGCCGCGAGGTCATGCCGCCGGTGCGCTCGGCGCGCGCGTCGAGCAGCACGATCGCCTCATCGAGCGTGATCGTGTCCGGCGTCTTGTCGCTCGGCAACGTGGCGTTGACGCCATTGTTGGTTACGTAGGGGCCGTAGCGGCCGTTCTTGACGGTGACCGGGCCGCCTTTTTGCGGATGCTCGCCCAGGACCTTGCCGGGATCGGCGCCGAACCGACGGCCCTTGCCGGGATTGGCGCGCTTCTCAGCGATCAGTGTAACCGCACGATTAAGTCCGATCGTCGTGACGTCATCGCCGGTTTCGAGATTGGCGTAGGTCTTGCCGTGCTTCACGTAGGAGCCGAACCGGCCGATGCCGGCGATGATCGGCTCGCCGTCTTCGGAGCTTTTGCCGACTTCACGCGGCAGCGAAAGCAGCCGGAGCGCTTGTTCCAGCGTCACCTCGTCGGGGGTCACACCCTTCGGCAGGCTGGCGCGCTTGGGCTTTACCGCCTCGCCGTCCTCGTCTTTGGTGGCTTCACCAAGCTGCAGGTAGCTGCCGAAGCGGCCGCCTCGCACCGTGACTTCGAGGCCGGTGTCCGGGTCTTCGCCCAGTTTGCGCATGCCGCCGCCATTGCCGTCGGGGCCGACCGAAAGCTGACGCGTGAATTTGCACTCCGGGTAGTTGGAGCAGCCGACGAAGCCGCCGAAGCGGCCGAGCTTCAGCCCGATCCTGCCGTTGGCGCAGTTTGGGCACTTGCGCGGATCAGTGCCATCCTTGCTCGGCGGGAAGAGATGCGGCGCCAGCATCTCGTCCAGCGCGTCGATCACCTGCGTGATGCGAAGCTCCTTGATGTCGTCGACCGCGCCGGTGAAGTCGCGCCAGAAGTCGCGCAGCAGGTCGCGCCAGGGCACCTCGTTGTTGGACACCTTGTCGAGCTGCTCCTCGAGCGACGCCGTGAAGTCGTACTCGACGTAGCGGGCAAAGAAATTTTCCAGGAACGCGGTGAGCACGCGCCCTTTGTCCTCGGGGATGAGGCGCTTCTTTTCCAGCCGCACGTAGCCGCGGTCTTTCAGCACCTGCAGGATCGAGGCGTAGGTCGACGGCCGGCCGATGCCGAGCTCTTCCATGCGCTTGACCAGCGAAGCCTCCGAGTAGCGCGGCGGCGGCTCGGTGAAGTGCTGGGTGGCTTGAATCTCGCGCTTCCTGAGCGCGTCGCCGGTCGCCATCTCGGGCAGCCGATTGGCGTCCTCGTCGTCGGCCTTGTCGTCCTGGTCTTCGGTGTAGAGCGTGAGGAAGCCGTCAAACTTCACCACCGTGCCGGTGGCGCGCAGTTCCAGGTTCCGACCGTTCACTTTGGCCGCAATGTCGACCGTGGTGCGTTCGAGCTCGGCGGATTCCATCTGGCTCGCGATGGTGCGCAGCCAGATCAGCTCGTAAAGCTTGGCCTGGTCGGGTTCGAGAAAGCCTTTGATCTCGGACGGACGGCAGGCGAGGTCGGTCGGACGGATCGCCTCGTGGGCCTCCTGGGCGTTCTTCGCCTTGGTCTGGTATTTGCGCGGCGACGGCGGCACGTACTCTCGGCCGTAGTCGGTCTCGATGACGCGCCGTGCAGCGGTAATGGCCTCCTCGGCGATGTCGACGCCGTCGGTCCGCATATAGGTGATCAGGCCGACCGTCTCGCCGCCGACGTCGATGCCCTCATAAAGCCGCTGCGCGATCCGCATGGTATGGGCGGGCGCGAGGCCGAGCTTGCGGCTCGCCTCCTGCTGCAGCGTCGAGGTCATGAACGGCGCATAGGGATGGCGCTTGGCGGGCTTCGCCTCGACGTTGGTGACGGAGAACGCCGCGTTCTCCAGCGCGCGCTTGAAGTCCTCGGCCTGCTGACCCGATCCGATATCGAGCCGCTGGATCTTCTCGCCGTCGGCGCCGACCAGGCGCGCCTCGAAGTTCTCGTTCCTCGGCGTCGCGAGCTGCGCGACGATCGACCAGTATTCCCTGGCGACGAACTTCTCGATCTCGAGCTCGCGATCGCTGACCAGCCGCAGCGCCACGGACTGAACGCGGCCGGCCGAGCGTGCGCCGGGCAGCTTGCGCCACAACACCGGGGAGAGCGTAAAGCCGACCAGATAGTCGAGCGCGCGGCGCGCCAGATAGGCATCGACCAGCGCGCCATCGATCTGGCGCGGATGCTTCATCGCCTCCGCCACCGATTGCTTGGTGATGGCGTTGAACACGACGCGCTCGACGTGTTGCTTCTTCAGTGCGTTCTTCTGCTTGAGCACTTCGAGCACGTGCCAGGAGATCGCCTCGCCCTCGCGGTCGGGGTCGGTGGCGAGGATCAAGGTGTCGGCATCTTTGACGGCGCGGGCGATGTCGTTGAGGCGCTTCTGGGACTTGTCGTCGACCTCCCAGAGCATGTGGAAGTCATTGTTCGGATCGACCGAGCCATCCTTGGCCGGCAGGTCGCGGACATGGCCGAACGATGCCAGGACCTCGTAGCCCGAGCCCAGATACTTATTGATCGTCTTCGCCTTGGCAGGCGAACTCGACTACGACAACTTTCATTATATCCAATGGGTTAGAGGGCAAGGCCGATCCAAATTGTCACGGAATTCGGCGGCTTTTGTCGGCTGGAACATGGGTAACACATGCTTGCCTGTCAAATTCCTAAGCCTGGGATGAGGCGGAAAAGCGCCCAAATTGTCGAAGGCCGGTTACAATTTACAAGGGAGCAATTTTCGCTGCGCTACCAGCGGGTATTCCGATCTTCGCCAGTTCAAGGCCGCGATCGCCAGCCATCATGCCGCGAAGGGTAGCGCCTACGGCTGCTGCCGTCTGATCCCCATTTTGTCCAGCAACGCCGCGCTGGCGTGGCCGTCCGGCAGCATCCCGAGCTTGACCTGCTCGGCGCGGATGAAGTCGCGTTGCTCGAAAGTGATCGGGCCGTTGAACAGCTTGACGTCGTAGCCAAGCTCGGCGAGCCGCTTCTGCAGCGCGATGCGATCGTTGCGTGGCAGCGTGGTGTTCTCTTTCGGCCAGGGGGTCTTGAACGGGGCGGCGCCACGCATGCGGTCGGCGAGATGGCCGATCGAGATCGCGTAGGCGTCCGAATTGTTGTACTCGCGCAGCACGTGATAGTTCGCGGTGATGATGAAGCCCGGGCCCGGCACGCCGGTCGGGAAGAACAGAATGCCGTCGCCGCTCGGCGGATAGGCTTTGCCGTCAGCGCGTTTGACGCCGAGCTTCAACCATTCTTCGAACGTGGCGCGGCTTTTCCGGTAGTCGAAGCCCTGCGGGATCAAGACCTCGAAACCCCAGGGCAGCCTAAACGTCCAGCCCTCCTTGTTGAGATAGTTTCCGGTCGAGCCGACCACGTCCGGCACATTGCCCCAGATGTCGCGCTTGCCGTCACCGGAAAAATCGATGGCGTAGTCGATGAAGTTCTTGGGCATGAACTGGGTCTGGCCCATCGCGCCGGCCCACGAGCTGACGAATTGCTCGCGCGGGAGGCGCTCGTCCTGCAGGATTTTGAGCGCGATCAGCAATTCGTCACGGAAGTAATTGTCGCGATATTTGGCGTAGGCCAGTGACGCGAGGGAGCGGATAGGGTCCCACTTGTCCTTCATCGCGCCATACGAGGTTTCCATCCCCCAGATCGCCAGGATGATCCAGCGTTCGACCCGGAACTTCTTCTCGACCGCCTCGAACAGGCCGCGCCATTCGGCCTCTTTGCGCATGCCCATGGCGGCGCGTTGCGGTGAGGCGAGTGAGGCGACATAGGCCCCCATCGGCTTGGCCTGCTCCGGCTGCCGCGTGGTGAGCGAGACGACGCGTGGATCGGGTGTCACGCCCGCGAAGGCCGTATTGAAGGTCTGCCGCGTGATGCCTTTGGCCTGCGCGTCCTTCCAGAGTTCGGCCACGAATTTTTGGAAGCCGGTATCGGCAGCGGGCGACGGCCGCTGCGGCTGGGCCTGCGCGGCGGCCGTGACAACGAGCAGCAGGGCAAGCGCGCGAAGAATCATTCGCCAAGCTTACACCAGCGAAACCAGCGAGCCGCCGTGCCGCTCCAGCCGGCCGGCGATCTCAAGTTCCAAGAGCACGGTGCGCACCACCGCTGGCGACAAGCCTGACAGTCGCACCAGATCGTCGATGCCAACCGGGGTCGGTCCGAGCAGCGCAACGATGCGCTCGCGCTCCGGGTTCGCGGGCGCGGCAAGAGGAGGGGGCTCTTCGGGCTCCCGCGCCTGCAACTCGCTCGCCTGGCCCAGGATCGGGTGCAGCACGGCCAGCACGTCTTCCGCCTCCGTCACCAGCGTGGCGCCCTGCTTAAGCAGGCCGTTGGTGCCTTCGGCGCGGGGATCGAGCGGCGAGCCGGGCACCGCGAAGACCTCGCGGCCCTGTTCGAGCGCCATCCGCGCCGTGATCAGCGAACCTGAGCGCCGCGCCGCTTCGACGACCACCACGCCGAGCGACAGGCCCGAAATCAGCCGGTTGCGGCGCGGGAAGTCGTGGGCCCGCGGTTCCCATCTCATCGGCATTTCGCCGATGGCGGCGCCATTCTCCAGGATCGCGTCGAGCAGACCGACGTGCTCCGGCGGATAGACGTGATCGTGTCCGCCGGCGAGCACGGCGACTGTGCCGCTGGCAAGACTCGCCCGATGGGCGGCGGCGTCGATCCCCCGAGCCAGACCCGACACCACGACGAAACCGGCCTCTCCGAGCTCATGCGCGAGTCGTTCGGCGAACTTGGCTCCAGCGGCGGAGGCGTTGCGTGAACCGACCACCGCGACCATCGGCCGATCCAGCACGGCGCTCCGGCCGCGCAGCGCGAGCAGCGGCGGCGCGTCATCGATCATGCGCAGGCGGTCCGGATAGTTAGGCTCGCCAAGCGCCACCAGCGAGACGCCAAGCTTCTCGGCCGCCGCGAGTTCGCGCTCGGCCGCTTCGCGGGTGCAAAGCCGCGTCGGCCCAGCGGCTCCACCGCGTCTCGCCAATTCGGGGAGAGCTTCGAGCGCAGCACGGGCGCTGCCGCAGTGATTGAGGAGACTACGAAAGGTCCGGGGACCGACGTTCTCGCTGCGGATCAGGCGCAGCCAGTCAAGGCGCTCTTCATCGGTCAGGCGAACGCCTTGTCCGAACTCCTTTGCTGACACGCCGCCCCTCCATCGGCGCGAAGCATGGCGCGCTCGGCTCACCCGATGACAAACCCGTGACCAGCGGGTCCCGAGTTCCGCGGGTAAGGGCCTGTTAATCATGTTTACCTACCTCTGATTGCACCCTCAAGCGCGGGATTCTCGATGTTTCCCCAGTCGTTCAATGCCAAGGTCGCCGAGCGGATGGCGATTTGGGGATTCATGCTGGGATTTCTCTTCGTCCTCTACGCGGCGACCGAGTTCATCCAGTCCTCGCAGATGACCGAACTGGCCGTGGCGCGCCAGCATGCCACTGCCGCCGCGCTGTCCCACGTCAAGGCGCCGGGCACTGGTGTTGCAAAGCACGCCGAGGTCGCAGCCGAGCGCGTCGGGGCCATCGAGTCGATCAACGCCAAGCAAGCCGAATTGTCGGCCAATCACCGTCAGAACAAGATCCTGCTGATCCTGTTGACGCTGTTCATCGTCGGCCAGATCGTGGTGATGGAGTATCGCCTGCTGATCCGCCCGACCGTGCGCATGGCGGCGCTGCTGCAAAGCGGCGAGCAGACGCCGAAAACGCTGGCGCAATACGCGCGCCGGCGCGACGAGATCGGCGCATTCGCGCAGGCCCTGTCGTCGCACTTCCTGCTGGTGCGCAAGGAGCAGCAGGCCTCGATCGCCGAACAGGTGAAATTGTCCGGACGACTGCAGAGCCAGGAGCAGTTTCGACGCGAGAGCCTGTCGTTTCAGGACCGCATCGCGGGGATCGTGCAGAACCTCGAAAGCAACGCCGCCCGGATGTCGAACGCGTCGGAAAACCTCGTCACTATTTCATCGGAGGCCGACACGCGGGCGCGGCGCCACCGTGGAATCGACGCAGCGCATCTCCGCCCACGTCGACGTGGTGGCCTCTTCGATTGAAGACATCGCGGTGACCCTCGCCTCGGCGGCGGAGGACGCTCGAGCGCACGTCGACGGTTGCGGGCGCCGCCCGCGGCGTTGCCGACGCGGCCAAGAGCGACGCGAAGGCGCTGACCGACGCTGCCCGCACCATCGAGCAAGTGATCGCCCTGATCGAGGATGTGGCCGGGCAAACCAACCTGTTGGCGCTCAACGCGACCATCGAAGCAGCGCGGGCAGGGGAGGCCGGGCGCGGCTTCGGCGTGGTGGCGCACGAGGTCAAGCAGCTTGCCACCCGGACCTCGCAAGCGACCGAGGATGTGCGCGGCGGCCTGCAAGGCATCACTGCGGCGGCAGCGCGCATCGCCGACCGGGTCGCCAAGCTGGTGGAATCGATCGAGCAGGTCGACGCGGTCGCCGCCGGCATTTCAAGCTCGATGCGGCAGCAGGACGCCAATTCGCAGGCCATCACCCCACAACCGCGCAAGCGGCCGATGACGTTCGCGAGTTCGCGGACACGATTGCAGGACGTGGCGGGGATGATCGGTGAAGCCAAGCAGGCCGCGGAGGTTGTAACGAAGGTGTCGACCGATCTCGGTCAGCAGGCGGCGGATCTGCGCGCCGCGGTCGAGCGCTTCATCGAGACGACGGAGAGGATTGCCGCATGAAATCGGCCGCGCCGGTCGCTGACGATCTGTCCTCCAGCGAGGAGCAGACGACGCGCGTCTACACCATCCGCCAGTATCGAATGCCGGCGAAGGTGCTGCACTGGATTACCGCCGTGCTGGTGTTCTGCATGTTCGCCTCCGGCGTGATCGCCAAGCAGCTTGGCGAGCGGCGCGGTCGCCGACACTGCTGATGAGCCTGCACAAGCTCACCGGCGCGCTGACCTTGGCTCATCGTGGTGGCGCGGCTGGTCTACCGCGCGATCGCTGCCGATGCCGGAATGGCGCCTGCAGGCGCATCGGCGCCCGGCGCTGCATTGGATGCTCTACGGTATCGTGATCGCTGGTGCCGTTGCTGGGCTGGGCCGGCATTTCGGATTTCGGCGCGCGCGAAATCTTCCCTGGGCTTTCGCTGCCGCCGATCTGGCCGGAGGGGGCCGGCTATGACGAGATCTGCTGCTGCAGTGGCACGCCTATTTCGCGTTCGGCTTGCTGGCGCTGGTGGCGCTGCATATCGGCGTTGCGATCCAAGACTACATGACCGACCGCCGCCTCGACGAAGACTGAGCAATTAGGTCGCGGCCCTGCCGATCTTGGGTTCGGTGCCGTCGATCAGCCGCGTGATGTTGCCGCGGTGCATGATCCACAACAGAACAGTCAGCGCGAGAAAGACCAGCGCGATCGCGATGTCGCCGGTCCACCACAACAGGAACGCCGGCGTCAGCGCGCTGGCGACCAGACCGGCCAGCGACGAATAGCGCGTGCTGGCGGCGACCAAGCCCCAGATCGCGGCGAACGCGAGCACCACGGGCCAGGCGATGCCCAGCAGCACGCCGATGTAGGTCGCGACGCCCTTGCCGCCCTTGAAGCTGAGCCAGATCGAGAAAATGTGGCCGAACACGGCGCCGAGCCGCAGCGGCCAGCGCGGCGTTGCGTCCCCACATCGCGCCGGCAATCAGGACCGCGACCGTGCCCTTGAGCATGTCGCCGAGCAGCGTCGCGGCGGCCAGGCCCTTGCGGCCGGTGCGCAGCACATTGGTGGCGCCGATATTGCCCGAGCCGATGCCGCGGATGTCCGGCGTGCCGGCAAGCTTGGTCACGACCAGGCCGAACGGGATCGAGCCGAGCAGATAACCCAAGATCAGTGCGGCCGTGATGCTCATGCGCCAGCGTAGCCCGTGGGAAGAGGGTGGTTAGACGTATTCGTACGCGGTGCGTCCGGCGACGATGGTGCGCACGGCGCGGCCTTGCATCCGCGCCTCGTCGAACGGCGTATTGCGGCATTTCGACTTCAGGTCATCGCGGTCGAGTATCCACGGCACATCGGGGTCGATCACCACCACGTCGGCCGGAGCGCCGGGCCGCAACGTGCCGCCGGGCAGGCCGAGCAGCTCGGCCGGACGGCTCGACATCGCCTTGAGCAGGGTCATGAGCTTGATATCGCCGTTGTGCACCAGCCGCAGTCCCGCCGGCAGCATGGTCTCGATGCCGACCGCGCCGAGCGCGGCCTCGGCGAACGGCACCCGCTTGACCTCGACGTCCTGCGGGTTGTGGTCCGACATGATGACGTCGATCAGTCCTTCCTCGAGCGCAGCGATCAGCGCCTTGCGGTCGTCCTCCGCGCGCAGCGGCGGCGCGAGCTTGAAGAAGGTCCGGTAGGGGCCGACGTCGATCTCGTTCAGCGCCAGATGATTGATCGACGCCGAGGCGGTGACCGGCAGCCCGGCGTCCTTGGCGCGGCGCAGCACGTCGAGCAATTCTGCGCAGGTGAGCGAGGCGGCGTGATAGCGGCCGCCGGTCAGCGCGACCAGCCGCATGTCGCGTTCCAGCATGATGGTCTCGGCCGCCTTCGGAATGCCGATCAGGCCGAGCCGCGCCGCGAACTCGCCCTCGTTCATCACGCCTTCGCCAACCAGGTTCGGATCCTCGGTGTGATGCACGATCAGCACATCGAAATCGCGCGCATAGACCAGCGCGCGGCGCATCACCTGGGCGTTGGTGACGCTGCGCGTTCCATCGGTGAAGGCGACCGCGCCGGCGGCCTTGAGGAGGCCGATCTCGGTCATCTCCTCGCCCTTGAGCCCCTTGGTGAGCGCCGCCATCGGCTGCACGTGCACGATCGCCGGTGTCGCGCGCGCGGCGCTGGATGAAATCGACGATGCTCGGATCGTCGATCGCCGGCTCGGTGTCGGGCTGGCAGACGATGGTGGTGACGCCGCCGGCGGCGGCGGCCTGGCTCGCCGACGCGATGCTCTCGCGGCCTTCCGCGCCGGGCTCGCCGATGAAGGCGCGCATGTCGATCAGGCCAGGCGCCACGATCTTGCCGCGGCAGTCGATGACCTCGGTGCCCTCGGGCACGCCGGCGGCGCCAATGCCGCGCTTGGCCTCGCGGATCACGCCGTCGGCGATCAGCAGGTCGCCGGGAAAATCCAGGTCGCGCGACGGATCGACGATCCGGGCGTTGGCGAGCAGGATCGGGCGGCGGTCAGAGAGCATGGGGTCTGCGATGTCTCGTCTCACGCATTCGGCAAATTCCGCGACAGCGCTTCCAGCACCGCCATGCGGACGGCGACGCCCATCTCGACCTGCTCGCGGATCAGCGACTGCGCGCCGTCGGCGACGATGGAGTCGATCTCGACGCCGCGGTTCATCGGGCCCGGATGCATGACCAGCGCATCGGGCTTGGCGTAGGCGAGCTTCTTCTGATCAAGCCCGTAGTAGGCGAAGTATTCCTGCGTCGACGGCACGAACGAGCCGTTCATGCGCTCGCGCTGCAGCCGCAGCATCATCACGATGTCGCAGCCGGCGAGGCCCTCGCGCATGTCGCGGGCGACCTCGACGCCGAAGCGCTCGATCCCGATCGGCAGCAGCGTTGACGGCGCGACCACGCGCACGCGCGCGCCGAGCGTGTTGAGCAGGATGATGTTGGAGCGCGCGACGCGCGAATGCAGGATGTCGCCGCAGATCGCGACGGTGAGCCCTTCGATCGCGCCCTTGTTGCGGCGGATGGTCAGCGCATCGAGCAGCGCTTGGGTCGGATGCTCGTGCTGGCCGTCGCCGGCGTTGATCACCGAGCAGTCGACCTTCTGCGACAGCAGCTCGACCGCGCCGGAGGCGTGGTGCCGCATCACGATCAAGTCGGGATGCATGGCGTTGAGCGTGACCGCGGTGTCGATCAGCGTCTCGCCCTTGCGGATCGAGGAGGATGACGACCGACATGTTCATGACGTCGGCGCCGAGCCGTTTGCCGGCCAGTTCGAACGAGGCCTGCGTTCGGGTCGAGGCCTCGAAGAACATGTTGATCAGGGTGCGGCCGCGCAGCGCCGCGGTCTTCTTCTCGATCTGGCGGTTGAGCTTGACGAATTCCTCGGCGAGGTCGAGCAGGCCCGACGATGTCGGCATGCGAAAGCCCCGCGATCCCCAGCAGATGGCGTTGGCTGAGGACGAACGACGATTTCGGGGCGATGTTCATTAAAATGGCATCGTATAGGCGTGTGGCCTGACTGCGGCAAGGCCCGCAATCCTGCCCTCCACAGCGCAGCCTCGCCCGTCGTGGTAGAATTTGCGCGGCCAGGGAGCAGCCATGGCCGCGCGCGGCACCCACGAGGTCTTCAACCAGTCGCCGCCCTATCAGGACGTCGACCTGTTCGGCAGCGACCAGGCGTTGCGCGAGGCGATTGCAGCAAACGGCGCGGAAAACGAGGAACCGGCCCTATCCGCGTTCGGCCAGCGCTGGGGCGCGGCCGAGATGTTCGAGCGCGCCCGGCGCGCCAACGAGAATCCGCCGCAAGCTGAAGGCCTTCGATGCTCAAGGCCGCCGCAGCGACATGGTCGAGTTCCACCCCGCCTATCACGTCTTCATGGCCGAGAGCATGCGCGAGGGTCTGCATTGCTCGACGTGGCGGGCCGACGGCTCACCGGCCGCGGCTCCAGCCGAGGTCGCCCGCGCCGCGCGGTATTATATGGTGGCGCAGGTCGAAAACGGGCACATGTGCCCGATCACCATGACGCGCGCTTCGGTCGCGGCGCTCGCCGCACGGCCCGGCTCGCCTCGATAGCGTGGTTTCCAAAATTCAGTCCCGCAACTACGACTCAAATTTTCAGCCGTGGAGCAAGAAGACCGGCATCACGCTCGGCATGGGAATGACCGAGAAGCAGGGCGGCACCGATGTGCGCGCCAACACCACGCGCGCCGAACCGGACGGCGAAGACGGGGCCTATCGCATCACCGGCCACAAGTGGTTCATGTCGGCGCCGATGTCGGACGCCTTTCTGGTGCTGGCGCAGGCGGCCGGCGGGCTCACCTGTTTCTTCGTGCCGCGGTTCCGTCCCGACGGTGAGGTCAATGCGCTGCACTTTCAGCGTTTGAAGGACAAGCTCGGCAATCGCTCCAATGCGTCGTCCGAGGTCGAGCTCGAGGACGCCTATGCGTTGCGGTTGGGCGATGAGGGCGCGGGCATCCGCACCATCCTGCCGATGGTGCAATTGACCCGGCTCGACTGCGCGATCTCTTCGGCCGGCATGATGCGCGCCGCGCTGGCGCGGGCGGTGCACCATTGCCGTCACCGCGCCGTGTTTCAGAAGCGGCTCGTCGATCAGCCGATGATGCGCGCCGTGTTGGCTGATATGGCGCTTGAGGTCGAGGGTGCATTGGCGTTGGTGATGCGACTGTGCCGCGCCGTGGACCAGGCGCAGACCGATCCGGCGGAGGCGGCGAGGGCGCGCCTGCTCGTTCCCGCCGTGAAGTATTGGGTGTGCAAGCGCGCCCCTGCGTTCACCTACGAGGCGATGGAATGCCTCGGCGGCAACGGCTACGTCGAAGACGGCATGCTGGCGCGGCTCTATCGCGAAGCGCCGGTCAACGCGATCTGGGAGGGCTCGGGCAACGTCATGTGCCTCGATGTGCTGCGCGCGCTGACCCGCGACGCGGAGGCAGCGCGGGCCGTGCTGACCGCGCTGGGACACGAGAGCGCCGGGTTGCCGGGCAGCCTTGAGACACTGCAGGCGATCGAAAAAACTGTTGCGTCCGCGTCGAGTGAAGCCGAGGCGCGCGCACTGGTCGAACGGTTGGCGCTGCTCGCCACCGCGGCCGCGCTTCAGGCGAGCGCGCCCGCACATGTTACCGAAGCCTTTGCCCGCACCCGACTTGGCGGTGAGCGCGGCGCGATGTGGGGCAGCGCGGAGCTCGATGAACGGGAGCGCACAATTTTGATCGAGCGCGCGCTTCCCGCGTGAGGCCGCTCACGGCCGCGTTACCGCCTCCAGTTCCAGGAACAACAAGCACATGCGACGCGTTGTCGTTGTGACCTCGCGACCGCATGGCGCGTGGACGGGCGACCTTGCCCGCGGAACACAGGAGAGAATGATCATGAATAGATTTGTAAAACCGGCGCTTGCGCTTGGCATTGTGGGTGCGATGGCTTTGGCGGTCGCCACGCCGTCCGAAGCCCGCAGCGGGCGTAACGCGGCAGTGGTCGGCGCCGGCATAGCGGGGTTTGCGGTCGGCACCGCGTTGGGCGCGGCGGCCGCGAGCAACAGCGGCTATTACTACGGGCCGTACGGCTACCAAGAACCGGCCTATGGCTATTACCGCGAGCCCGCTTACGGCTACAACAGCGCCCCGGCCTACGAGGGCTACGCCTACGCGCCGAGCCCGACCTTCTATGATCGGCGGGATCCCAGCTCGTACTACAGGCCCGGTGGCTCTTATGGGCCGCACTCCTACACCGGTTGGGACAACCGGGAGCGGTCACTGCGCGGCGGCGACTGGTAAGTCGCTATCACGATCGCAAATGACGAAAGGCCGGCCTCGCGCCGGCCTTTCGTTGCTCACAGCCGCGACAGCCGGTCGAGCGCGCCCTGCAGGATATAGACGGCGGCATGCTGGTCGATGACGGCGGCGCGCTTGGCGCGGCTGACGTCCGCGGCGATCAACTCGCGCTCGACCGCGGCGGTCGAGAGCCGCTCATCCCACAGCGCAATCGGAAGGTCGGTGAGCTTGCCGAGATTGCGCGCAAACGCTCGCGCCGATTGCGCGCGTGGGCCCTCGCTGCCGTCCATGTTGATCGGCAGGCCGAGCACAAAGCCGACGGCGCGGCGCTCCTGCGCCAGCGCCAAAAGCCGCGCAGCGTCGGCCGAGAAACTCTTGCGGACGACGGTTTCGACTCCGGTCGCGAGCCGCCGGTCGGGGTCTGATGTCGCGACGCCGATCGTCTTGGTGCCGAGATCGAGGCCGAGCAACGCACCCCGCGCCGGCAGGTGAGAGGCGGCATCGACGAGCGGCAGGATCAACGCGGGCATGGCTTGCCCCTAGCATGCTATCGGCGGCGAGGCTGGCTGACGCGCGCGCCCAGCGGGTGCAAAACCGCTTAGGCTTTCACGAAACGCACGCGCGTGCCCCACGGATCGGCCGTTTCGACGCCACCCGGTATTGCAGTCACGGCCGCATTGGGGGACTTGAGACGGGCCGTCGCTGCGTCTAGCGCGGCATCATCGGCAGCTGCCATCGAGAACCAAGCGAGCCCAGCGCGGTCCGGATCGCGCAGGCCAGCGCCATCGCTGTGCCAGACATTGGCGCCGACGTGATGGTGATAGCCACCCGACGACATGAACGTCGCGCCGCCGCGGCGCCGCGTCAAATCCAAGCCGACCGCGCCGCGATAGAACTCCTCGGCCCGCTCGACGTTGCCGACGCGCAGATGAATGTGGCCGATCCGCAGTCCATCGGGTGCGGCGACGTAGGGCTCGGAGGGATCGGTCTCGCGCAGGATGGCCTCGACGTCGAGCTGCACGGTCTTCATCACGATCAAGCCGTCCTGACGCTCCCACCGCTCGCGCGGCCGATCATTGTAGACCTCGATGCCGTTGCCCTCGGGATCGTCGAGGTAGAATGCTTCACTGACACCGTGGTCCGACGCGCCGGTTATCGGCACGCGATTGCGCGCGATGTGGAGGATCCACCGGGCGTGGTCCTGCCGGGTCGGCATCAGGAACGCGGTGTGATACAGGCCGGCGGTGCGCTCGTCGTCGGGCTTGACGTCGGGGCGGTGTTCGATTTCGATCAGCGTGACGCCGTTCACGCCCAGCCGCGCTAGCTTTGAGGTGCGCTCCAGCATGCTCAGTCCCAGCAAGTTTTGATAGTAATCGGCGAGCCGGTCGAGGTCGCGCGCGATCAAACCAACCGCACCGATATGCAGCGGCGTACGGCTCGCGAAGGTGGGCGTCGCGGAGGGGTTGGCTGCGTCCATGACCCTATATGCGCGCGCGTCGCGGCCGATTCAACAGCCTCCTCGTGCTGCGGAGCGACCCTTCGCCGCTTCCGAATGCGAGGCCATCGCGATTCATAGTATCGCCGCCCAGCGGGGTTCATAATTCCCCGCCCAACGTTGCAAGCAGGGAGCATCGATCATGTGGCTGGACCGCCGTCTGATGGACCTGTTCAAGACCGAGCATCCGATCGTGCTGGCGCCGATGGCGGGTGCCGTCGATGCAAACCTGGTCATCGAAGTGTGCGAGGCGGGCGGGCTCGGCTCGCTGCCGGTTGCGATGCTCAACGAGCCGAAGATGCGTGAGCAGATCGCTACGATTCGCAGCCGCACCAAAAAGCCGCTCAACGTCAATTTCTTCTGCCACCGACCGCCCGAGCTCAACAACGCGCGCGAGGCGCGCTGGCGTGATCGGCTCAAGCCTTATTACGAGGAACTGGGCATCGATCCGGTGGCGTCCGTGCCGTCGAGCAATCGCACGCCGTTCGACGCTGTGCTTTGCGCGGCCATGGAGGAGTTGCGGCCAGAGGTCGTGAGCTTTCATTTCGGCCTGCCCGAGCCCGCCTTGCTCAACCGCGTGAAGGCTGCGGGCTGTCTGGTGATGAGTTCGGCGACCACCGCGGAAGAAGCACGCTGGCTCGAAGACCGTGGCGTCGACGTGGTGATCGCGCAGGGCAATGAGGCCGGCGGCCACCGCGGCAACTTCCTGACCGACGACGTTGCGACACAGGTCGGCACCTTCGCGTTGGTGCCGCAGGTGGCCGATGTGGTGAAGGTGCCGGTGATCGCGGCGGGTGCCATCACGGACGCGCGCGGCATCGTAGCCGCGTTGGCGTTGGGAGCGGCCGGTGTGCAGATCGGCACTGCCTACATGTTCTGTCCGGAATCGACGATATCCGCGCCGCACCGCGCCGCGCTCAAGGCCTCGCGCAGCGACAGCACGGCGTTGACCAATGTCATGACCGGACGGCCGGCGCGCGGCATCATGAACCGGGTGATGCGCGACATGGGTCCGATCAACGACGTGGCGCCAGAGTTCCCATTGGCGGCGGGCGCGCTGGCGCCGCTGCGGGCGAAGGCGGAAGCGCAAGGTTCCGGCGACTTTACACCGCTGTGGTCCGGACAGGCCGCCGCGCTCGGCCACGAGATGCCGGCGCGTGAACTCACAACGAAACTGGCGCGCGAAACGCAGGCGCTGCTGCGACGAATGGCGGAGTAGAGATGGCTTGCGGGCCATCCGACGCGGGACCAAACTGCCGCGTCCGACAAACCTCAATTCCCGCCGGGGGGCGGTGACGTCATGATGTTCATGTGCTCAAGGAGCCTGCGCGCTGCGCTGGCGCCTGCGATCCTGCTGACACTGTCGACCGCGCTTTCCGCCGACACGTTCGAACGCCCGCCATCCTTTCAGGCTGACCAGATCCGCGGGATCAAGCCGGCGGGCGAGAACTACACGATCCGGAATCCGGTCCGCAGTGACGGCCTGTTCCGCATCTACGTGCTGGCGACGCCGTACGGGGAATTCACCGTGCAGGGCGACCTCATGCTGCGCATGCGGCTCAACGAGCTCGCGGCGCTGGTGGAACTGGAGAAGCTGAGCCAGTCGGATCACTTCACCAAGGCGCTGGTCAATGCCGGCATCAGCCCGGTCAAGTACGCGGGCAAGCTGGTTACCAACCCGGTCGGCACGATCCACAACACGTTCGCAGGCGTCGGCTCGTTCCTCGGCAGCGTCGGCTCGGGTGTTGCAAACGTGGGCCGCACGCAGGACGACACGGTAGGCAGCCTGATCGGCGTCACCAAAGAGCGGCGCGCCTTGGCCGCGAAGTACGGCGTCGATCCATACACCGACTTCGAGCCGCTCGCCGCCAAGCTCAGGCAATTGTCCGAGGCCGCGGCGCTCGGCGGCCTCGCCGTGACCGGCGCGATGATGGCGATTCCAGGGGCGGCGGGCATTGTGGTGTCCAATCTCTCGACCGCGAACACCCTGGGCGACATGCGGATCGAGGAACTGGCACGCAGCTATTCGGCGGCGCAGATCCTCGACCTCAACCGCGGCCGTCTGATTGCCATGGGCATCGACAAGGGCCTCTATGAGAGCCTGCTGGCAAACCGCAACTACACGCCGATCGATCTCGCCGCGATGGTTGCGGCGATCGACAGCATGGGGCCAGTCGCCGACAAGGCCGTGTTCTTCGCCCGCGCCGCTTCGGTAAATTCGCGTGGCAACGCCTATGCGATGCGCAAGCATGCCGAGATGACCGCTGCACACTACGCGCGGACCGGATCCTTCACCCGCTTCGTGGGGCTGGGCGGATTTCCGTTCAACCAGGCGCGCGACGGTACCGTGGTCGGCGTGATGCCGGTCGATATGGTGTCGTGGACCGACGTGATCGCCAAAGTTTTCAACGACAGTTCGGCGGGGTTGAGGCGGGTCGCTCCGAACGCCGGCGGCGAGTTGCGCTTCACCGGCCAGGCCACGAACCTCGCCAAGCAGCGGCTCAAGGCATTGGGCTGGCGTGTCGTGGAAGGCAGCCGGATTTAGCCGTCCCGGCGGCAGTTGCCGGGGAAATCCGGCCTCTGCTATACGCGGGCGCAGGGCGGCGTTGCGCCGCCCAGAACCTGCGGAATTCCGATGTCCGTCGACGCCGCCACTGTCCGCCGCATCGCGCATCTGGCCCGTATCGCGGTTGCCGATGACGAAGTCGAGCACCTGCGCGGCGAGATCAATGCCATCCTGGCGTTCGTCGAGCAGCTGTCGGAGGTCAATGTCGAGGGCGTCGAGCCGATGACGTCGGTGACGCCGATGGCGATGAAGAAGCGCCACGATGTCGTCACCGATGGTGGCGATGCTGACGCGGTGCTGCGTAATGCGCCGGCGCGCGAGGGCAACTATTTTGTCGTGCCGAAGGTGGTAGAATAAGCCCATGTGCATGGCCTGCGAGGAGATGGACCTCTATTACCGCTACCTCGACGCGATCGAGGAGGCGAAGCGGCGCGCGCAGCCCTGGCAGTGCGAGGTGACCGTGTTCCCGCAGGGCGATCAGCCTGCCGCGACGCCCGCCGTCGCCCCTGCATCCGCGCCGGCATCGTCGCAGTTCAAGTGCGACGAGCCGGAATGACCGAACTGACCCGGCTTACCATCGCGGCCGCGCGCGATGGTCTGAAGCAGAAGAAATTCTCCGCAGCCGAGCTCGCCGAGGCTCATCTCGTCGCAATGGAGCGCGCACGCGCGCTCAACGCCTATGTGCTGGAGACGCCGGAGCGTGCGCACGCTATGGCGAAAGCCAGTGATGCGCGCATCCACAAGGGCGAGCCGCATCCGCTGGAAGGCATCCCGCTGGCGATCAAGGACATGTTCGCGACCGAAGGCGTGCGCACCACCGCGGGGTCGCGCATCCTCGAGAACTTCGTGCCGACCTACGAGTCGACGGTCAGCGCCCACCTGTGGCGCGACGGCGCAGTGCTGCTCGGCAAAGTCAACAACGACGAGTTCGCGATGGGCTCTTCGAACGAGACCTCGGCGCTCGGTCCGGTGATCAATCCGTGGCGGCGCAAGGGCTCGAACACGCCGCTGGTTCCCGGCGGCTCATCGGGCGGTTCGGCCGCGGCAGTCGCCGCCCATCTCGCGCTCGGCGCAACCGGCACCGACACCGGCGGCTCGATCCGCCAGCCCGCGGCGTTTGCCGGCATCGTCGGCATCAAGCCGACCTACGGACGCTGCTCGCGCTGGGGTATCGTGGCGTTTGCCTCTTCGCTCGACCAAGCCGGGCCGTTCACACGCACAGTGCGCGACGCCGCAATCCTGCTGCGCTCGATGGCGGGACACGATCCCAAAGACACCACCAGCGCCGATCTGCCGGTGCCCAACTACGAGGCCGCGGTCGGCCAATCGGTCAAGGGAATGCGGATCGGCATTCCGAAGGAATACCGCATCACCGGGATGCCGGACGAGATTGAGAAGCTTTGGGAGCAGGGCAAAGAGTGGCTGGAGAAGGCCGGCGCCGAGCTTGTCGACGTGTCGCTGCCGCACACCAAATACGCCTTGCCGGCCTACTACATCGTGGCGCCGGCCGAGGCGTCGTCGAACCTCGCGCGCTACGACGGCGTGCGTTACGGTTTGCGCGCTGGCGGCAGCCGCGACGTCATCGGCATGTACGAGCGCACCCGCGCCGAAGGCTTCGGCAAGGAGGTGCGCCGGCGCATCATGATCGGCACCTACGTGCTCTCGGCTGGCTACTATGACGCCTACTATCTGCGCGCGCAGAAGGTGCGCACTCTGATCAAGCGCGATTTCGAGGAATGCTTTGCCAAGGGTGTCGATGCCATGCTGACGCCGGCAACGCCGTCGGCCGCGTTCGGCATCGGCGAGAAGGGCGGGGCCGATCCGATCGAGATGTATCTCAACGACGTGTTCACAGTGACGGTGAACATGGCGGGGCTGCCGGGCATTGCGGTGCCCGCCGGAATCGACGGCCAGGGCCTGCCGCTGGCGCTGCAGCTGATCGGGCGGCCGTTCGACGAGGAAACGCTGTTCGCGCTCGGGCACGTGATTGAGGACGCTGCCGGGCATTTCTCGCCGAAGCCGTGGTGGTAGCTAGCCCGGGTCCAGCCCGTGTTTCTTTTTCACCGGCGTTGCGGCTGGGGCGGCAAGAAACGTTGCCAGTGCGTTGGCGGCGGCGACTTCCTTCGCCGCGGCGAATTGACCAGCAGCGAACGTCGTAACCTCCTGGATGGACGAGGGCAGGGGGCCGACGAAATCGATGCCCTTCACGGGAAGCAGTTCGCTGACCTGTTGGAAGCCGATCTCGGCCTCGCCGCTTGCGACCATATTGCCGACTGGTTGTCCGACGACGGACACCTTCACCTTGTCTTTGATTGCGTCGGCGATGCTCATCTTTTGGAATAGGCGCACCAAGTATGTGCCGCTCGGGCCCTGCGAATATCCAATCGACTTCGCGGACAGCAGCACTTGCTTGAGACTTTCCGCCGAGCTGATGTCGGGCTTCGGCGCGCCAGCCTTCACGGCGATGCCGATGCCCGATTTGACCAAATCGACGCGGCTGCCGGGGACGACTTTGCCTTGTCTGATGAACTCATCGACCTCAGGCGCAGCCATGATCAGCAGGTCATAGGTTTCCCCGGCTGCGATCCGCTTCTTGATGTCGATGGTACCCGACCAGGTGGTCGTGACCCTGTGCCCGGACGATTGCTCGAATTGCGGCACCAACTCCAGGTAAGCCGCCTTGATGGCGTTGGAGGCGAGAACTTGGACTTCGGCGGCCTGCGCAATTCCTGACACGAGAAATGTTCCTGCTGTTGCGATGATGACGAGCGGTTTCACGGCGGTTCCCCAGATGCTTGCCGTTGGCCTTAACCCGGCTCCAAGCCGTGCTTGCGAATGGTGGGCGCGGCGGCCGGCGCGGTCAGGAACTTGACCAGGGCCTTGGCTTCCTCGGTGTGTTTGGCCGCGGTGTGGATGCCAGTGGAGAACATGGTCATGCGCTGCAGGTCGCCGGGCAGCGGGCCGACGTAGTCGATGCCGGGGAAGTGGATCAGCTCGGGAATCTGCTGGAAGCCGATCTCGGTGCTGCCGTCGGCGATCAAGGTGCCGACGAACACGCCGGACGGCGTCTGCTTGAGCTTGGGCTTGACCTCGTTGGCGATGCCGAGCTTTTCGAACACGCTGACGACATAGACGCCGCTCGGGCCGGTCGAATATCCGATCGACTTCGCGGACAGCAGGGTCTTCTTGAACGCGTCGACGGTGCCGATGTCGGGCTTTGCCGCACCCCGCTTCACAGCGAGCCCGGTACCTGATTTGGCGAAATCAAATTTGCTGCCGGCGACCACCTTGCCGAGCTTGGTCTGTTCGTCGATCGCGGGTCCCGACATGATGACGAGGTCGTACTGCTCGCCGTCGGCCAGCTTCTTCGCGACGTTGATCGTTCCCGAATAGAACGTGGTCACCTTGTGACCGGTGGCCTTCTCGAACTGCGCGACCAGCTCCTTGTAGGCTTCCTCGGTTGCCTGCGTGGAGATGACCTTGATTTCGGCAGCGTTCGAAATGCTCGAAACCAGCAACGCGCAAGCCGCTGCGAAAATGGTCGTGGTCTTCATGGTCGCCCTCCCAAAAAACTTCGTCCTGTGACGTTGGTTTTGCCGCAGGCTACGCCTTCGCCGCGGAGGGCGGTAGGCGGACGCGGCTGCTCAATTCGTTTCCAGCCCGTGCCTGCGCATCACCGCGGCGCTGGCGGGCGTGGTCAGGAACGCGGCCAGGGCTTTGGCGCCGTCCGGGTTGTTGGCGCCGACCTGGATGCCGGTGGAGAAGATGGTGACGCGCTGCACGTCCGGCGGTAGCGGCCCGACGTAGTCGATGCCCGGAATGTGTACGAGCTCGCTGACCTGCTGAAACCCGATCTCGCAGTCGCCGCTCGCGACAATGGTGCCGATCGTGCCGCCGGATGGGACGCTGCGAAATTTTGCCTTGACCTCGGCGGCAATGCCCATGCGCTCGATCAGCCCGGCCATGTAGACGCCGCTCGGGCCGCTGGTGTAGCCGACCGTCTTGGCGGCCAGCAGCGCCCGCTTGAGCGCGTCGGCCGAGCTGATGTCCGGCCTTGGCGCGCCGGCGCGGACCGCAACGCCGATCCCAGATTTCGCCAGATCGACCCGGCTTCCCGCCGCGATCTTGCCTTGCCCGATCAGCGCTTCGAGCTCGACGCTCGAAATGACGACGATATCGTGCACCTCGCCGGCGGCGAGCCGCTTCGTGATGTCCACGGTGCCGGCCCAGGTGGTCGTGACCTGGTGGCCGGTTGCGCGCTCGAATTGCGGCAGCAGTTCGTTGTAGGCCTCGCGGGTGGCGATCGAGGAGAGGACTTGGATTTCAGACTGGCTTGCCATTCCAAACTCACCGGATAGAGGTCTTGTCGTTCGCATCATCGCATTGGTCCGGTGCAAAGACGAGCGGTCACCACATGGCGCAGGGCCATGCTATGATTGCCGTTCGGGGGATCGCGGATGATGACGCGGCTGCGCAGCGCAATACCGATGCTTGCGGTGGCCGCCGTCTGCGCCGGGCACGCGGGCAGCGTTTCGGCGCAGAGCACCACGTCGCCCCTCCCGGCAGACGGCTTTTCCGGCTCCGAGCTGCTCAAGGGCAAGCGTGTCACCGAACAGGAGTGCCAATCCGACGGCTCGGCCGTGTGGGTCGTTGCCGCCGGGCATGGTGAGTGCATCCGCTACTACCATTCGACTGCAGGCGGCACGGCAAGCGCGGCTTTGGTCTATCTGGTGTCCGACGTTCTCCTTACGAACGAACGCGGTAAATCGAGGCCGCTTGCGCCTTACCTCAGAAGCACGCCGTCGATGATGCAGAACTCCAGTAATTCCTGGTCGCGCAGCTTGCGGATGCCCTATCTCGTGCTGGCCCGGCCAGGCACCTACGGGTCCTCCGGCTCGCACGCGGAACGTCGCACGCCACGCGAAATTGATGCGGTCTCAGCCGCGCTTGACGCCATCAAGGCCGTGCATGGCTATCAACGCCTGCACCTCGTGGGTCATTCGACGGGCGCGCACACGGCTGCGGCATTGCTGTCACGACGAACCGATCTCGGTTGCGTTGTGCTGGCTTCGGGACTGCTGGCTGTTCAGAACTTCCTAAGGGAGACGGGGCGAACCCAGGATTCAACCGGAAACAAAAATCCGGTCGATCCCTATGGATCGGTCGGACAAATCGTCAATCGGGCCGACTTGCAGATCTTCATGCTGACCGATCCCGACGATGTTGCGATCTCTGCCCGATCGCAGACGGCATACGCCAAGCGGCTCGCGGCGGCTGGCTTGCCGGTCCGTCAGATATTCGCAGCCGCCGCAGACCCCGGCGCCCACAACCTCACCTCCGAAGCGAGGCGGCTGGCAAAAGATTGCGCCGGCGGCACGACGCCGGAAGCGATCGTGGCGCGTTACCAAACCAAGCCGCCCGACCGCGATCCGGATCACGTCGAGCGACCAATTCACGGGATCGAGACTCTCACGCGCGGCGTCACGATCAGCGAACCGCAATGTCCTCCGGAGGCCAGGCGCTCTGGGTGACGGTCGCCGGTCGCGGCTTTTGCGTGAAGTATTGGATGTCGGTTGTCGGCGGCAAGGGCAACGAGCCGCTGGTGTACATCCACGGTGATATCGGCGGGACAGCCGCCGGTAAAGTTTATCTCAGCGACTACGGCAAGCAGCTCACTTCGGGGCAGCTGGAGCTCTACGCGCGAAGCCAATCACGGAGATATCGCGGACCCTACATCGCGATCGGTCGCATGGGTGTCCTTGGCTCCTCGGGCAGTCATCTGCGCGACCGGCGCAGTCTGCTGGAGGTGCGCGTGGTCAGCGCCGCGCTCGACGTGTTGACACAGATGCACGGTTTCAGGCGATTCCATCTGGTTGGGCAGTCCGGCGGCGGGCACACCGTGGCCGTGCTTGCGCAGACCCGCAGCGACATCAGCTGTGCGGTGATGACTTCTGGGGTCATCGCGGTCAAGGCGTTCCAGCGGGATCGTGGCGGGACCGTTGGGAGCGCCATCAAGTCAATCTATGACCCGATCGATCATGTAAACGCGATGACCCTTCGCCCCGGCCTGCGTCTGGTCGTGCTATCCGATCCCAAGGACCGGCGAGTCTCGTATCGCGCGCAACGCGAGTTCGTCGAACGTGTGAAGGCGAAAGGATTGCCGATCCTTCATGTCAATGCCCTCGCCAATGATAAGGAGCACCATGGGTTGAGCGCCCAGGGCTTGCAGCTCGCGATCGACTGTGCGGCTGGCCTCGACGACGCGGCGCTGATGGCAAAGTACAACAAGCCGACGGCGGCATCTGCGGACAATTAGTGCTCGCGCCGTTTGCCTTGAAGTCGGCGCACGGACCGACTATGCGAGCCTGACTGCCGCCGGGCAGGAGGCGGAATCGTCATGAGCGCGCAGAGCAAAGCCTCGAAACTGATGAAGGGGGCAACCGGCGACTGGGAGATCGTGATCGGCATGGAGGTCCATGCCCAGGTCACCTCCAACGCCAAGCTGTTCTCCGGGGCTTCGACCGAGTTCGGCGGCGAGCCCAATTCGCATGTCTCGCTGGTCGATGCGGCGATGCCCGGCATGCTGCCGGTGATCAACGAGGAGTGCGTGCGCCAGGCGATCCGCACCGGCCTCGGCCTCAAGGCCCAGATCAATCTGAAGTCGGTGTTCGACCGGAAGAACTATTTCTATCCCGACCTGCCGCAGGGCTACCAGATCAGCCAGTACAAGTCGCCGGTGGTGGGTGAAGGCGCGGTGGTGGTTGACCTACCGGAGGGCGAGAGCTTCACCGTCGGCATCGAGCGGCTGCATCTCGAACAGGATGCGGGCAAGTCGATCCACGACCAGCACCCGACCCTGTCCTACGTTGATCTGAACCGCTCCGGCGTCGCGCTGATGGAGATCGTATCCAAGCCGGACATCCGCTCGGCCGAGCAGGCGCAGGCGTTTCTCACCAAGCTGCGCAGCATCTTGCGCTATCTCGGGACCTGCGACGGTGACATGGAGAAGGGCAACCTGCGCGCCGACGTCAACGTCTCGGTGCGCAAGCCCGGCGCTCCGCTGGGCACGCGGTGCGAGATCAAGAACATGAACTCGATCCGCTTCATCGGCGAGGCGATCCAGCATGAGGCGCGGCGGCAGATCGATGTCATCGAGGAGGGCGGAGCGATCGAGCAGGAGACGCGGCTGTTCGACCCCAACAAGGGCGAGACCCGACCGATGCGGTCGAAGGAGGAGGCGCACGACTACCGCTACTTCCCCGATCCCGACTTGCTGCCGCTCGAATTCGACGCCGCCTATGTCGAGGCTCTCAAGCAGCACCTGCCGGAATTGCCAGACGATAAGAAGGCTCGCTTCCGCAAAGACTATGGGCTGTCCGCCTATGACGCTGATGTTCTGACTGCGGAGCGCGCCAGCGCCCAGTATTTCGAGACGGTGGCGAAGGGCCGCGATCCCAAGATTGCCGCCAACTGGGTGATCAACGAGCTGTTCGGGCGCCTCAACAAGGAAGGCAAGACAATCGACGCCTCGCCCGTCGACGCGACGCAGCTCGGCATCGTGCTCGACCTGATGGGCGATGGCACCATTTCCGGCAAGATCGCCAAGGACTTGTTCGAAGTCGTGTGGGCTGAAGGTGGCGACCCGCGTCAGATCGTCGAAGCGCGCGGCCTGAAGCAGGTGACCGACCTCGGCGCCATCGAGAAGGTGGTGGACGAGATCATCGCCAACAACCCGGACAAGGTGGCCGACGCCAAATCCAACCCGAAGGCGATCGGTTGGTTCGTTGGTCAGGCGATGAAGGCATCCGGCGGCAAGGCCAATCCGAAGGCCGTGAACGAGCTGCTGACGAAAAAGCTCGGACTGTAAGCGCCGCGCGCGGCCGTTGCGGACACGCCGCAGTCGTGTCGCGGGTCCATCATCGCATTCGCAAAACATCCGGATGATGGCGGCCAGCAAATCCATTTTCAGATCGAGATGCACGCCCGTGGGCGGCGCCGAAGCGCGAATCAGTTGCGCCCAATTCGCTCGTTTTTGATCGATTCCGCTCCGACAGACCGCTGTTGTGGGCAATCTGTGCAAAAAAAATTCTACGGCGGTGGATATGACACATGCTGCGCGCGGCGTGCCTCGCAAATACGGCGCGCGAACGATTTTCCACATCGCCTCATTATCCCCTCGGAGTTTCCTCATCGCTCAAAAATGCAGCAATCATATGGGTTTGAGTGAGATCGAAAAATTTGAGTGCGCACACATTGCTGCACGTGCGCTGATGTCGATGCAGTCGTGCGATGCGCGTCGATGCACGCGTGCGATTGTGCTGACTCATGCTGGCGTACACGCTCCGTTAAGCAGAGTCGGTGTTTTTTCCGTTGTGCTGGTGTAATCGGAATGTAGTGCACGTCGATTTGCGACTGCACTGTTCCGACATCGCCATTCACATGGCTAGGAGGGCAGCATGGCTAAGAAGAGAAAGAAAGCGGCAGCGAAGAAGACTCGCCGCAAGAAGTAGTCGCTAACAATCTTCGGCCTTGCGCTGAAGATTTTCGTCACACGGACCGGTGAGTGTTTTTGTCGATCAGGTTGGTCGGCTTAAACTGCTCCCGGTCCGACAGACGGCAGAGGGCGTCGGCGAGACAGAGGTCTCGCCGACGCCCTCGGTGTTTCTAGAGAACAGCCGGCCGCGGTCACGCTCCGGAAGGCCGATGAGCAAGCGCCCCACCAAGACCAAATCGCACCGGCGCAGGATCCGCGCGCGTCAACCGCAGCCGATTGACCTCTACTACTGGCCGACTCCGAACGGCTGGAAAGTCTCGATCATGCTGGAGGAGTGCGGGCTCGCCTACCGGATGATCCCGGTCAACATCGCCAAGGGCCATCAGTTCAAACCGGCGTTCCTCAAGATCTCGCCTAACAACCGCATGCCGGCGATCGTCGATCACGATGGGCCGGGCGGCCGTCCGATCTCGATCTTCGAGTCGGGAGCGATCCTGCAATATCTCGGGCGCAAGACCGGCCGGTTCTATCCGGCCGGCGAACGGGCTCGCGTCGTGGTCGATCAGTGGCTGTTCTGGCAGATGGCCAATCTGGGCCCGAAGGCTGGAGAGGCCAATCATTTCGCCACCTACGCAGTGGCCGAGCGGCAGCACTATGCGCTCGAGCGCTTCGACAAAGAGCTGCACCGGCTGTTCGGCGTGATGAACACAAGGCTGAAAGGTCGCCGCTATCTTGCTGGCGCCTACTCAATCGCCGACATGGCCTGCGTCGGTTGGGTGCGGCACGCGGAGCGCCGCGGCCGCGATCTGACCGAGTTTCCGCATCTTAAGCGTTGGCTGGACCGGGTGCGCGCCAGGCCGGCGGTGCAGCGCGGCATGCATTTGCGGGTCGATGAGGCGGGTCAGGTGGACATTCACGATCCGGCCGTGCGTGCGGTGCTATTCGGTCAGCGCGCCCGTTGATCGCGCCATCAGTTCGTGCGCACCCAGATTTCGTGATCGCAGAACGGGCCGAGGCAGCCCTCAATCTTGAGCTCGTTGGGGCCCAACAGTTCGACGTTGCCATGGTAGGTCTTGCCGTCGTCGGCGTTGTAGATCGGTCCGGACCATCTGTTGGGCCCGACCGGCTGCATCCCGAAAATGCGCACTCCCACCAGCGGGCGGGCGCGCCTGGAGGGATCGGGATTCATCTTGTCGGTAGAGGGCTTGCCGGTCTCCTTGTCGATCGGCGCAGCCAGCCAGGCGATCGTGCCGCACAGCGAGCCGCCGCAGTCGGTGACGCGGACCTTGGCATCGCGATCTTTGGTCAGCCACAGGCCCAAGGCATCGCGCGCTGCCGCAAGTGATATTGAAGCGAGCAGCGCGGTGGTTGCAGCGGCTGCGATTTTCAAAGTCCGTCCGGTCATCATCGTTCCCGCCAGATGCAAACTGCGTTGGAAGGTATTCATTGGCGCCAAGCGCGCCAAGGTTATTGCCGCGGCAACACGCAGGGTTAGCGAACGGTCACTGTCTTGCAGAAATGGCGTTATGGCGCCGTTTGCGTTCTTAACGGCTCGTTGCACGGCTCACCGGCATTTTGGGCGTTCACGCACGATTCATCGCGACGATTAAACTGCGATTCAAATGTTGCCCCGATGATCGCATCGCTCGGCCGGGGATTGGCGCGGGGCGAAGTGCGACGTTCGACGACAAGCGGGCGCGCGCAACAGGGGAGAGCGAGATGTTTCAATTCAATGCCGTCGGCGGTGCGCCGGCACTGTGTGCGGCAACGCCTTCGTCCGCGGAGGAAATGTTCGAGCTCGGCATGATCTATTCGAGCGGGCGCGAAGTCGCGGTCGATCTGGTCACCGCGCATCAGTGGTTCAATCTGGCGGCCATGAAGGGCAACGAAGAAGCGGCTCGCTTGCGCCGCGAAGTCGCCGCCGAGATGTTGGATTCGCAGATCGGTCAGGCTCAGCGCGCCGCGCGCGCTTGGCTCAAGGCGCATCCCGACGCCGCTGCGCCGGAAGCGCCGCGGCTTCGTGCTGCCGCCTGACGCCGTCGATCGATCAAAACCGCAGCCGGCGAATCGCGAAGTGTCGTCGGTTACGCGCCGGCTGCTTCGACTGATTCATCGAACCGCGTCGTCGTCGACGACAGCGATGAATTGCGCGCCTTGTCAATGCCATGAGCGTCGGGCATACCCGGCCTTGCGTTGGAGAGGTGGCCGAGTGGCTGAAGGCGGCGGTTTGCTAAACCGTTATACGGGTAACACCGTATCAAGGGTTCGAATCCCTTCCTCTCCGCCACTTGTTGCTCGCACGCACCGGGCCTGAGTGACCGCCGACCGCAACCGAGCTTTGTCGCGCATGCGCATCGAGTCGGCTGGCATTGCAGGTCGACGCGCAACCCTGCTGTCCCATCAATGTGCTTGGCCTGGAGCGTCGCTGGTTCGGGACGTCACCCTCGGAGCCGCTGCCGCCTCGTCGATCGCCGTTGCCGAAAGGACACGCCGCTGAATTCTCTGGTGTTTGGCCTGCGCCAAAATGGGGCAATTCGCCCTACCGGTAGTCGAGAAAACGACGCAGGGGTGCCCTGGAAAGGCCGCGTTAGCCACGAATCGGTCGATTTTTCCGGGCATTGTCCAGCAAATCTGACCGTTTCAAGAGTTGTTCACAGGCTGCGTGTTGTTCCTGCCACACCCCTCGAAAATCCAGGTTTTAGGCTGTGGGAAGGGGCCCTTCTTCATTGCTTGCCGGGTTCCATCGGCTAGTCTGACCTCCGCGACAGAAGGGGATCCCCCCTAGGTCGCCTGTCTGGCTTCCGAGTGTGGTTCCAGATGGACGGGGAGATTAGGGGACCTTCCAGTGGGTGCAGACCACCCGACGGAGACCGGACCCTCCCAAGTCAGTGCAACAGGAGGAACAAAAAATGAAGATGGTGAAAAGTCTTCTCCTCGGCTCCGCAGCTGGAATCATTGCGGTCGCTGGGGCTCAGGCCGCCGATCTTCCCGTTAAGGCCAAACCGGTCGAATACGTGAAGATCTGCAGCCTGTACGGCGCCGGCTATTACTACATGCCCGGCACCGACATCTGCCTGAAGTTGGGCGGCTTCGTCCGTTACCAGGCGAACTGGAACGCCGGCAACAACCTGTCCGGTGGCCCGCAGCTGGGCGCGCCCGGCGGCTTCAACACCCGCGCGTCCGAGCAAGACTTTACTCAGCGCGTCCGCGCCGTGATCACGGTCGATACCCGTCAGCAGACCGCCTACGGCACGCTGCGCACCTACTTGCTGCTCGGCTACAACCAGGACACCACGGCGCTCGGCACCACCTCGCCGCCGGTGTACATGAACCGCGGCTTCATCCAGATCGCCGGGTTCACGTTCGGTAAGGCGACGTCGTTCTTCGACATCTTCCCGAACGCGTCGTTCGCCTACAACGCCGGCAACAACTTCTCCGGTGACTCGGGCGACGGCGGCGTGATCCTGTTCAGCTACACCGCGCAGTTCGGTAACGGCTTCTCGGGCACGCTCGGCATCGAGCATCAGCGGCGCGGTACGCCGACGGTGTACACCTCCAACGCAGTGGGCGCTCCGTTGAACCCGTACGTTCTCGGCGCTCTGCCGGCCGGCAGAACAACCTCGGCGGCGTGTCGGGCAACTACCCGGACCTGGTTGGCAACCTGCGGTTCGATCAGTCCTGGGGCACCTGGATCGTGGCCGGTGCGTTGCATGACGTTTCCGCCAGCTACTTTGGTCTGTCGTCGGCTAACGCCAACGAGGCGTTCGGTCACCCGGGCCAACAAGATCGGCTGGGCGGTCACCACCGGCTTCATCTGGAACCTGCCGTTTATCACCCCCGGCGACCGGTTCTCGGCGCAGGTGGTGTATTCGCAGGGCGCGACGCAGTACCATGCTGCGACCCGCACCGGCGCCAGCCCGATGTACTTCACCGGCAGACCCGTTGCGTACGGCTTCTGGGAGGACGCGGTCTACTCTGGCAACGCGTTGCTCAACACCTTCGAGCTGACCACGGCGTGGAGCATCAACGCTGCGTTCGAGCATCTGTGGACGCCGTCGTTGAAGACCTCCTGGTATGGGTCGTACATCGACGTCAGCCACAGCGGGGCGGGGGCGATCGCCATCTGCAATGGCAACAACCTCGCCGCGGCTTCAATCACGGATGGCGAGCGTGCTCGGGGGCTGCAACCCGGATTGGACCGCCTGGACGGCCGGCTCGCGGACGGAGTGGGAGCCGGTCAAGGGTCTCACCTTCGGCGTGGACGTGATCTATCAGCAGATCAATTCCGCGACACCGAACGCTGCTGGCTCGTTTGTGTCGGGGGCTGCCGGCCAACAGCGGCAAGCCGACGTCGCCACATACTTCGTCGACGATCTGAGCGTGTGGTCCGGCACCTTCCGCGTGCAGCGCAACTTCCTGCCCTGATCGCGGGAGTTCCTGGCTCAAGCAATCTGGCCCCCGGCGGGTAACTGCCGGGGGTTTTTGTTACAGCGGCTGGCCCTTATGACCGTTAGATCGTCACGACAAGGCAAGTGGTCGCTGCGTTATTATTTTGTGTTTGATGATCAGCAATTGTTTCGGCTTCCGAACACCACACACCGCAAGCTACATCGACGAGGAAATTGCCATTCCGAAGTTGGCAAATCAGAAGGTTCGCCTTCTGGAAGTCTTCGTTAGCACTGTCGAAAAAGGCAAGATTTTAGACGCCCGAGGCGGCATCTACAGCTTCGGGCCTGACGGTAAAGTCACTTCGCATATCCATGCCGAGGCGGTAGCGAACGAGCTGGATCGGATCCAGTCGCGAGCGACTGATAGCAAAGTTATTGAGCTGGGACCCACTATTCGCTCTCGTAAATGGAAGGCTGAAAATACGTGGAAGCCGAGCGCAAGCCTTCTGCAGAGAGTGCAATCCGATTTGCTCGGTGGCGGCTCTCGACAGGGCAAAGTCCGCACTGTCGCTGAGTTGCTTAAGACCTCATAGCAAATCGAATTTCTTGGACACGATCTCCGTAGCGTCCCTTAAAGTGTCCTCTGTCAGGTGAGCGTAGCGTTGCGTGGCACGTGAATGTGTGTGGCCAAGCAGATTTTGTACGGTGTACAGCTCCACTCCTTCGTTCACCAAAAAGCTTGCATACGAATGTCGAAGGTCATGCAGGCGAAGCTGGTCCAACCGGGCGCGTTTCTTAATGCGTAGCCATGGGAAATGAAGCGAGGGACAAGGACGTCCGGTTACGGGGGAGGGGAAAATAAATTCGCTATTACTGCGCTGTTGAATTGAGCGGAGAAGTTCCATCGCCTTACGATTTAGCATGATCCAGCGAGGCTTCCCGGTTTTGGAGAGCGGCACCTTCAACCTGCCATTGATCCAATCGACGTATTCCCATCGGGCTTGCGTAATTTCGTTTCGCCGCGCCGCCTGTGAGCAGCAACATTTTGATTGCTGATGCCGCGACTTGATTTTCGTCGGCTTCTAGAGAGGCGCGTAGGCGGATGAGTTCATCGTCAGTTAGAAATCGCTCCCGCTGTACGTCGGGTGCTGTCTTTATGCCCATCGTGGGATTGTTTGAAGCCCCAGGCACTCCCCACTGCCGGGCCAGATTGAATGTGTGCCTAAGCAAAATAATCACTCTGTTTACGGTGCCAGATGCATACCCTTTGCTTTGCATCGATTGTAGAAGCCCAATCACCAACGAGGGCGTGACTTGGTCCATAAAGAGCCGACCAAGATTAGGGACAACGTGTGTCCGCAGCACGGCCAGGTCAGTGCGCCAGCTTCGCTTGTTGGATTTTGCGAACGGCATGTATTCGTTCATGAGGAAGTCACGGTAGATCGGCATTTGCCGAAGGGTAGAGCGAGTTTCCTGCGGGTCCGTTCCAATTAATGCGGCCGCTGCAATCGCCTTCGCCTTCCGGCGCGCCTGTTGCACGGTCAATACGGAAGCCGCACCGATTTTGAATTGGCGTTCACGGCCATGTGGGGTTCGATACCGCTGGTAATACGTTTTCCCACCTGTCGCGCGTACCTCGATCAGGAAGCCCGGAAGTTGGACGTCGAAGTAATCGATCTTTCGCCGATCACTCGGACAGCTTGCTCCTTTTACGAATGCGCTGGTTAGAAAAACTTTCGACATAACTGATCTCGCGCGTGAATATTCGTATGCGATAAACCTAACCACACAAATTGCGATAGCTCTACTACGGGGGTTCATGGCCTAATCGCGTATTACGTAAGTCACGGGCGATGCACGAGATTTCCCTAAAATCGGAGCTACCCTCGGATTAGACCGAGAGATTCGCACGGACAATGCGAACCATTTTTTGATCGGCATGCCTTCATGGATCTCGTGCGTTGCTCATCCAGCTTCCATCGCCTATGTGATCGAGCCACGCCGTCTTTCAGATCGCCCTTTCGAGGGCGGCGATGTCGGCGAGCGTTTGCCGCTTCTACGGAATGCACGCAGCTGGTCGGTGAACATGTTGGCCCCTTGCGTTGGGCCGTCGCAAAGCATTCGCCGCGTGCGTTGCGCGTTGTCCAGCGGCAAACGCGCAGAAGCCGATGCCCGGCAAGAAAGCCTGCGAGAGCGGTCGTATCTCTCACACGGAATGCCTCAACCGCTGCGTTGCGCTCGGCGGCGTACGTAGGAAATCGGTAAATCCGATGTGCAGTCGTCGCTGCACGCGGCGCGGCTGCAAGTAGTTGGAGGCGTCCGTGTTTTACGGATGATTGGATCTACGCCGCCAATGCCAGCCGCGAACGAACTGTGCAGACCGCACGTGGTGGATCGTGGACGGCGCGGTCCGTTATCAATGACGCAGCTACGAGCGGATGCGCGAGAAGGCGGGACTGCCGAAGCCATAGCCGACGGCTCGCAACAAAACGATGACGCGGCGAAGCTCATACGACATGCCGCCGAACGCGACAGATACACGCGACCGATTTGGAGGTCTTCGCCGCCGGATGGCACGTGGTGCCCGGCGGGTGGCGCTCGTCAGCGGCAGCGGGCCGGTCACGGGCCGCGAGACCACAGCGCGCTGGGGAAAATGTGGGATGCGCCGCCGCAATCATGCTCCACCGATGGATGTTATCCCGATCGATGACGGCGTGGCCCGCGCCAAAGCGGTACGAGGGACCCGGCCCGACGGCGGCCCGCAATCATGCTCCACCGCTGATAGGAAAAGCGAAACGCGCTGCGCCTTTGCGGCATCAGCGGTTGCACTGTGACGACGACTTCCACTGCCGATAGGGAAAAGGGAATTGTGTTTCCACGCCCGCAATGTCGGACTGCTGCTCGACGTCCGTATCAGGGGCGCCGCACGTCGCTAGCACCTGGACCAGGAATGTGCCCGCTCGAATGCCGGGGCGGGGTTGCGACGCGCGTTGCCGCCGCTCCGTCTATGCCCGTGCCAACACGTTGCGAACCGTCATGGCGTGCCACCGTCCACCGCGAGCCGTCGGGATGCCGCGAGCGTTGAGAGCGTCAGCAACGTCGCGAAGCGTACTCGCCCCAGCACGTTGCACTTCTCGAATGATAGGAAGCACGTTGGCTGCGAAGCGCGCAGCGTTGGCCTCAATGGTCGCCACGGCCACCTCGCGTGCCTCAGCGAGCTTCGGGCTACCTAGGACGGTCCCGCGTGCCTTGGCGCGCCTCAGGGCGTCACGGGTGCGTGCGGCAATCATCGCCCGCTCTTTCTGTGCCAAGGCGGCAAACAGGTGAAGTATGAAAGGATCGACCTCAGGGCCAAGCTCAGCGACCAAAAAGGGCACACGATGAGCCATAAGGCCGGAAATGAAGTGAACGTCTCGTGAGAGGCGGTCCAGCTTGGCGACCGCTACGGAGCACTTGGAGCGGCGCGCGGCTGCCAGGGCTTCCGCTAGTTGAGGGCGACGGTCCAAGGCGTCCGAGCCTTTGCCGGTCTCGACTTCAACAAAGACCTTGGTGAGCGAAAAGCCCTGCGGCCCCCGCAAAGCGATCAAGGGCTTCGCGCTGCGCTTCTAGGCCCAGCCCTGAACGCCCCTGGCGAGACGGTTGAGACCCGGACGTATCCGATGAGCGGCTTGGGTTCTGACATTGCCATACCGAGCCTCCTGGCTCGTATATGAACTATACGGACATATAGATTTTATACAAGCTCTTTATACGGTCCTAAAGCAGTTGGGTCGTGTTCGAAGCCATCGCCGAGGTTACGACCGGCGGAAGTTTCTGAATACAGATTTTGCCGAGCCGGGTTACGTCCGCTGATCGGTTGAATACTCAAGGGCTAGCAGGCGGTCGCCCTGGTGGCCCTGGTGCGCGATCAGCGTCAGAAACGTCTGGCCCGCGGTCTTTAGGGTTCCTCGCGCGCTGGCCCAGCTGGCGGCGCACAATCCTGGCGCTCGTCGGCCAATTCCAGTCATAGCAAGCCTGGAAGATCACGATATTCGCGTCCCGATCCTCGGGATGGGCCGCGAAGTGGCGCGCTTCCGCTGCATCCCGATCCTCTCTAGAACCACAACGAACCTGAATGACCTTGAGCGGACGGTTCTGCCGACCCCGCTTCTCGAGCAGCTCAACGGCCTGCGAAAGTCGGCTGATGAGCGATGCGTTGACCATTGTGGTTTTGTCCATATTTCGCGACAGCAAGGCCAGTCGCTGCTGCACGTCAGTCAAGAGTCTCGGCCTCAAGGCAGGCGCGGATCTCCTTCAGCGCGTAGATGAACCGGGTCATTTCGTCCGACCGGATCCTGACCGTTTAATGCCAGCCGATAGAGCCTGGCCATTTCCCCCCGCACCCCGGCAAGCGTGTCGAGGGCGACCGCATTATGGGGGGATAGGACCTCGACTTTTGAGTTCGTGGGCCAATGACATCCGGCCTGCTCACTGGGGTGAGAACGCATCATAACGCAGTTCGTCCTGACCGGCGAATGCATCGTGCTGCGTTCTCTGTACGGGCAGGTCAGGCAGGCAGTCCTGCAAACTTCGCACTGGAGAGGGTCTCGTCGAGAGCGACCCCACCCCGTCAGTCGTGTCAGTGATGTCAGTGATTTCCTATCTCCATTCCCTACGCGCCGCGCCCTTGTTGGTGTTGGTCTGGAGCGAAAGGTAGAAGAAAATGAGCAAGATAGAAAATCACTGACATCACTGACATCGCTGACGGGTCAAAGCTTCCTCGCCGCTGCGAGGCGGTCCTGGAAGCTGAGGTTGCTGCGGGCATAGATGACCTGCCGCCGGCCGCTGAACGCGCCACAGGCCGTCCTCGGCATCGGGGTTCCGGACGGGCGTATAGCCGCAAGCCTCGAAGCGGTGCGGGATGCGGCGGCTGTTCTTGCGGTCCTTGAGATAGTCGATGAAGTCCTGCTTGCGTGGTCGCCGCGACGATGTCCGCGATCGTCGACGGCCGTCGGGCCAGGCCTGATGCCAGCGTCGAGCGCGTCGGCAAGCTCGGCATCCTCGGGCGCCCGCGAGGCGTTGACGATCTCGAAGAACGCATCGGTCTTCGGCGGCGGCGCTTTCGGGATTGAAGCCGGTAAGGTCGAGGGTCTGCAGATAGTGGGCGACGATCTCGTAGCCGTCCCGTCCTCATACCAGTCCCAAAGCTCATTCCAGTACGCGGCTGTGAAGTCGTTCTTGTCGAGGTCGGACCACGCGACGAAATGGCGGCGGTCATCGGCGGGCAGGATAGATGCCGTCGGTCTTGTGGTTGGTCGTGATGATGACGCCGCACACGTTCGGGATCGATGTACTCGCGGCAGGTTCTTCTCATCAACCCGCAGCACGTCCGGCGGCGCGGCGGTGATAGCTCTTCATGTGGTCGTAGAAGGCGAAGCGGTCGAAGTCGCCGAGGTCGCGCGCCTCGCTCACCCGCAGGATCACCGACTTCAGAAAGCCGTTGAACCGGCCGAGCACCTGTTGCGGCGACACCTCGATGAAGTTCCAGGGGCCGACCGCGTGCTTGACCGGCTCCAGCAGCGTGTCCTTGCCGATGCCCTGTTTGCCACCAAGCACCAGCGCGTGGTTGATCTTCTCGTGCGGGCGCTGCACGCGATGCGCCCACCAGTTGATGATGTGGTCGGCGTCCGTCGCCGTACAGGCGCTTGACGTGGTCGAGCCACGCGGTCGGCGTTGCCGGCGACCGGCTCGATGATCGGCGGCGCGGTACAGGTTGAACACGCGGCAGCCCGGTCGCGGCGATCCAGCCGCCGTCGGCGATCAGGCGGTCCTCGATCACCGTCGGCTCGCCCGGTGCCCATGTCATCTGCTCGACGGCGCGGTTCTGGTCGAGCCAGGTGCTCGGCCTTGCCTTCGCCGACCGTTGGGCAGCCGCGCATCCACGCTCGACGCGGGCCAGATCTCGTCCGGTCGGAGTGAAGATGTACTTGTGCTGCGGCATGTAGGCGTAGAAGTCATCGAGCTGCACGCCGTTCTCGCGCCGGCTCGTGCCTCGCCTTTCTGTTTCGCTCCTTCCTCTTGCGCGTCCGGCTGGCGCGGCGGTCGGCGGCGAGACCTTCGCAGCCGGTGCGAGTTCGTCCTCGAAAGTTCATCGCACGGGCCTCCCGGTCGAACGGGTCGAGGCCGCGCAGCGCCCAGCGGATGACATGGGCTGCATCCTGCGCGCCGTAGCGTCCCAAGTCGGCGACCAGCCCGGTGTTCTGCGCTAGGTCGATGAACGCCGCGGCCACGATGTCGGCGGAACCGAGCGCGCGCGCGGCGTAGACCGCCGACCACAGCGTTTGGACGCGTTGGGGCAATGGCCGGGACCGGTCAGCGATGCAGTTACGCGTCAGGGCGACGGCCTGCCCAAGCAGGTCCGTGGCGGCGGCGTTCATGCTCGCGCCCTCCGCAACAACCGCTCCAGCTTCACGCGCTGGCGGGCCTCACGTTCAAGAACGCGCTCCAGCGGCTCGGGCAGCATTTCGTCGAGCCGGGCCTGGAGAATGTCGATCAGGATGCGCTGGCTGATCGCCTCGCACTCGACCGCCTCGTGCGCGCCTCCGTCCCTGTAGCGGCGGTCACGCTTAATGATGACCGGTAGGTCGTATTCGGCGACCTGTTGCGCGGTTAGTGCGACGCGCTCCCAGCGCAGCGCGCCGACGATCTGTTCAAGAACGCGTCGGGCATTGCCCTCGATCTGATTGGCGGACAGGTCGTGGTCGCCGACGATACAGCACGAGATCGCCGGACCGCAGCGTCGGCGCGATGTCGGTGCGCAAAAAGCCGCCGCACTGGCCGTTGATCGCGGCGATGCGAGTGCGATAGTCCCGCACGATGGGACGCAGCACGCCCGCCAGCGAGCGGCTTTCGGTCAGGATCAACGGTGCCTTGCCGCACCACTGGATCGAGCGTGATGTTCGCCAGAACATCGAGCAGGCCCTGGCTGGATGCTGGCGTGGCCGGTGTAGTTCTCGACTGCGCGCGTCTCGTCCACGATCCAGTCCCACGGGATGCGACCGTTCTCGCGAATGTCAGTCAGTGCGTCATGCAAATCTCTGATCCGGTCGGCGCGCGCCGGTCTGCTCCTTGCTCAGCACACTGCGCTGGATGAGTTCATAGAAAGAGAAAGCGGGCGTTCGTGGGCAGCATGCCGTCGCGCTGATGTTCATGCAGCAGCGCGAGCAACACGTGCCGGAGCGTGCCGATCTTGCTCGGTGGACGCGAGGGCTCCGTGATCGGCATTGTGTAGCCCTACTTCTTGGGCTACACCACCGCCGCGACCAAGCAGGCTGATGCTGTAGCCGATTAAAATGTGAGCGCCACCCTCCTTTCCAGGGTGGCGCTCACTTTTGGTTGTCAGGTGTCTTCGCCTTAGCCCGTATCAAGCGTCGGTGTTCCACGTGGATGGCGTGACCCATCTCCAGCATTGCTGTAACGCCCGCGCCGGGGGCGAGACACTGTCGCCGACAACGGCTCCGCCAAGCGCGCGCCAATCTCGCACATCGAGGATCGCCGCGGCGTCTCCGGTCGAACGGCTGGCAGTGACATCAGGAACCGGAGTAAAGCGCTCGGAAGAATGAGCGTGCGCTCGCCGTACTTTCGGGCCTCGAGCCGCCTGCGCTGATGGCCTGGTATAGTTTGGTCTTGCTGATACCAGAAACGGCGCAGGCTCCGTTTACGGATGGGCCTTGTTCTCGATCAGCGTAAGGACGTCGGTCATGGATGTGTCCATTCGGGTTCGCGAGAGTTGTCGCGAACGAGCGGAGACTGCTATTGAGAAAACGATCTGATCAAGAACAATCTTCAACTAGTCGGGCGAATGAAATTGAGATGAACCGACTATCGGTCGGATGCGCTTATCGGCCATGATCTTTGCTATCTCGGCCCTGCCGCTGAGCTTGGCCCGATGGTCGCCGCTAACGGGCTTCATGGCGGCGCGCTCCGAGGCTTTGTTGCGAATATTTGTACCAAGGCTTGCTGCGATCCTTGCGAAGTTCTCGGATACGGGCTGCAATCGAAAGTTTGCCGTTAGCCTGCTTCGATGTCTTTGAGCAGTTCGTCTCCCAGCGCGGCTTGCCAGGTTCGTTGTCGATTTGATTGCGGTAGAGGCTCGTAAAGAATGCGCATGCCGGGGACGTGTTCCATTGCAAGCGCATAGCTGAGCATTTTCCAACGCTGCTCTTCGCCTGGATCAATTTCGTAAAGAGCGAAGAGGCTGGGAAATTTCTTGTGTAACGTTTAGTACGCTCTCGGTTCTTTCCTACCAAATCCGGCGGCAGTCCGGCCTGAGGGCCTATAAATCGGTTGAGCGAGTTCGCCGGTATACTTGATGAGAGGCCAAGCGCGTTTGGGTTGGACATGAGACAATCACCTTAAATTCCATCGACCATCTGCAGAGCGATGCGTCGCTTCATTTACCACGCAGGAAAGATCGCTCTCTGACGAACGGGCCGAGAACGTCCGTGGCCAAGGCGGCAAAATTTGGACAGGGACTGCTGGTTCTACGGGGCGCTCGCTAGAACCGGAGCGTTAACAATGGCACGTCTTGTCGAATGGTCGCGCTTCGGAGCTTCGTACGCCATTCGTGGCGCGGTTCTGTGCGCTGCTGGGCGTCACAAACCGCTGTCATTTGTCGCGGCGCTACGCCTTGTCCTGAAAGGCACCACCTTTTCGATGCGCGTCGTCGAACAGTAGGACGCCCACGCCTCCATCAGCTTGCGTCGCTTTTCCAAGGCGTCGCTGCGACGGTAGGCCTGCTCGGCGCTGTCGCCGACCACGTGGGCGAGCGCCCTCTGTCCTCAAACCTATTTGGACGACCGTGAGCAGCCCGTCTCGGCGCGCGTCGTTTGTCGAAGGCACGCCGAGGCCTTCCGTCAGAACCGGCACGATTGGCGCGCAATTTCGGAAAAACTAAAAAGCACCTCGGCAAAGTCACGACATTGTCGGCAGCGCCGCGAACGATTTTTACGACGTGTATAGACACCCGGTCGAACGCTTCGACACGCCGCAGCCAAGCCTGGTCGAGATTGCAGCGGGCCACGAGATCGGCGCGATGCCCGATTGCCAACTCAGCCGCTATCTCGACCGCCGTCCCAGCGGTGACCGCACCTATTTTGCCACGGCGTCGGTGTTGGCGATGTGCAAACCAATGGTTTGACGAAAGAAAAGCATTCCCACGCCCTTTCAATGGCCGCTCTGGTACGGGGAGATCAGGGACAAACCTAGACGGGACCTAGAGAGCGGCGCGGCCATCTAGGTCGATCTCAAATTCTCGAGTGTACAGAAGCCGCGCTTCCCTGCGTGTCGCGAAAGTTTGCCGCGTTGGAACCGCCTATGCGCGACCTAGATGGAAAAGGCTGGAATTTGAACAAAGTCATCCCACCGCAAAGCTCGCGGGCGGCTCGCCGCGCTGGTGGCGCTCCCGCATCATGACGTAGGCCGCCTCAATGTCGCGCGCGCTGCGCGCGCTGTCGAACAGCGGTTCGGTTTTCACGTTGCTTTGCAGCTTTTCCTTGATGGCCGCGAGCAGTGCCCCGTCGCTCGCGAGCTTGCAGGCCAGGGCTTCGTATTCCTCAGCCGAGTGCGTGACCAGCTCCGGCAGGCCCAGTGCCAGCAGATTGCTGGCGGCGACGCGGCCGGCGAAGGTCGAACCCATGCGCGTGACCACCGGCAGGCCCATCAGCAGTGCGTCGCTGCAGGTGGTGTGTGCGTTGTAGGGCAGGGTATCGAGGAACAGATCAGCCAACCGGTGTCGCGCCAGGTGCTTGCCAAGGTTGGCGCGTGGCGCAAACACAATGCGATCCGGTGCAACGCCGCGTTTTTTGGCTTCGTTGCTGCAGATTGGCGGGCGCTGACGAGCTTCCTCCCAACAGCCACAACACGCTGCCGTCAACCCGCTGCAGCAGCCGCATCCAGACGCCGAACACATCCGGTGTGATCTTATAGTTGTTGTTGAACGAGCAGAATACAAAGGCGCCGTCCGGCAAGTCCCATGCTCATGGCGACTGGGCTCACCGTCTGGAATGCTCGCCCCAAGGCGTCGTTTGCCATGTAGCAGTGGGGCAGGTATGCGATCTTCTCGACATAGTATTGCTGCTCGTCCGCCGGGATGACGACCGGATCGGCAACAATGTAGTCGATATGATCGCACGCCCATCGTGGCGGTATAGCCGAGGTAGTTCACCTGCAGCGGTGCGGGGCGCAGCGCCAGGACGCGGGGCCGGGCTCCACGGGTGTGGCCGTTGAGGTCGACGGCGATATCGATCTCGAACTCGCGGATGGCCTGCGCTACGTCGCGATCCGATTTGGAGCGAGCCTCGAGAACGCGCTCGAACGCCCCAAGTGCACGTTTGCGCGTCGACGCTTTGATCGTCGATCGCGAACGAGACGGCCAATTGATCTCGAAACGCGTCCTGTCGTGATTTTCGAACAAGCCGCTCAACAGACGCGGCATGGCATGGTCCCGAAAATCGGACTGAGAAATAGGCAATGCGAATGCGGCCGTGCGAATGGCGCTCGCCCCGCCAGAGCGGCTCCAGTTTCAGACGGAGGATTCTGGCGCATGTGGGTCTCGGCGCAATGCCAACTGCTCGGCGGGCGATGATGGAATGCCGAGCAACACGAACGGTGCCGCCAATCGGACGTTGCTCCCGCACCGCCGACCGGATACGCGCGCAATCCTCGTCATAGCTCGCCCAGTCGCAATTGTGCATCTTGGCGTGCAGGCGATAGCCTTCGACATTTTCAGCTTGCGGCCTGAGAGCCAGCGCCTTGTCGTAAGACGCCACCGCGTCGTCGTATCGGCCGAGAGAATTGAGCGCGCTGCCGCGGCCGATCCACGCTTCAGCCAGCGTGGGCTTGAGAGCTGCCGCCTTGTCGTAGGCATCCAGCGCCTCTTTTTCACAGCTCATGCTTCGCAGCACGTTGCCGCACCCGACCCAGGCTTCGGCGAGTGCCGGGTTCATCGCCAGCGCCTTGTCGTAGGCGGTGATGGCCTCGTCATTGCGGTTGATGCCGCTCAGCACCGTTCCCTTGCCGAGCCAAGCCTCGGCGATGTCGTTGCGCAATGCCAACGCGCGATCGAACGCAGCTAGGGCCTCGGCCGGACGATTGAGCTTGCCGAGCGAATTGCCCCGGCCGATGTGGCCGTCGGGAAATCCCGGATGGAGAGATGTGGCCCGTTCGTAGATACCGAGTGCTTCTTGGTAGCGCTCCAACTCGTGCAGCGCCGAGCCGAGGTTGCACAGCGTTTCCGGGTTGTTGGGATCGAGCGCGATCGCCTGGTTGAAACTCGTTACGGCCCGATCGTGTTGGCCAAGCTCCTTCAGGACCGCGCCAAGATTGTTGTGCGCCGGGGCAAAGCCCGGCTGCAGCGCCAGCGCCTTTTCGAAATGGGCCATCGCCTCCTCAAACCGGCGATGGTGCTGCAGGGCCGCTCCCAGGTTGTTCTGTGCGCCGGCGTTGTCCGGGTTCGCGGCGATGACCTTGCGATAATGCGCTTCCGCGTCCTGATGGTGCCCAAGGCCTTGCAGGGCGATGCCGAGATTGAAGTGCGCGTCGATGTAGTCCGGTTGGACCGCCAGCGCCTTCTGAATGGACTCGATGCCGCGGTCGGACTTGCCCTCCTGCAGATAACTCAGGCCGAGGAAATGCAGCGCGACGGGATGCTTTGGGGCTGACTTGAGCAGCACCTTGTAATGGTTCTGCGCCTCGCTCAGCCGCCCGGAGCCATGCGCGGCCATCGCCTTGTTGAGGAGCGCCTCCAGGGCACGCTCGTTCGCCATTCGAAGTCAATCCGTGACAGTCACAAAGCGACCGCTTCTAGCATGGAGACGGCGGATTGTCGGCCTGATTGGTCCAGATGGACGGGGAGATTAGGGGACCTTCCAGTGGGTGCAGACCACCCGACGGAGACCGGACCCTCCCAAGTCAGTGCAACAGGAGGAACAAAAAATGAAGATGGTGAAAAGTCTTCTCCTCGGCTCCGCAGCTGGAATCATTGCGGTCGCTGGGGCTCAGGCCGCCGATCTTCCCGTTAAGGCCAAACCGGTCGAATACGTGAAGGTCTGCAGCCTGTACGGCGCCGGCTATTACTACATGCCCGGCACCGACATCTGTCTGAAGTTGGGCGGCTTCGTCCGTTACCAGCTGAACTACAACGCCGGCAACAACCTGTCCGGTGGCCCGCAGCTGGGCGCGCCCGGCGGCTTCAACACCCGCGCGTCCGAGCAGGAAGTGACCCAGCGCGTCCGCGCCGTGATCACGGTCGATACCCGTCAGCAGACCGCCTACGGCACGCTGCGCACCTACTTGCTGCTCGGCTACAACCAGGACACCACGGCGCTCGGCACCACCTCGCCGCCGGTGTACATGAACCGCGGCTTCATCCAGATCGCCGGGTTCACGTTCGGTAAGGCGACGTCGTTCTTCGACATCTACCCGAACGCGTCGTTCGCCTACAACGCCGGCAACAACTTCTCCGGTGACTCGGGCGACGGCGGCGTGATCCTGATGAGCTACACCGCGCAGTTCGGTAACGGCTTCTCGGGCACGCTCGGCATCGAGCATCAGCGGCGCGGTACGCCGACGGTGTACACCCTCAACGCAGTGGGCGCTCCGTTGAACCCGTACGTTCTCGGCGCTCTGCCGACCGGCGTGAACAACCTCGGCGGCGTGCCGGGCAGCTACCCGGACCTGGTTGGCAACCTGCGGCTCGATCAGTCGTGGGGCACCTGGATCGTGGCCGGCGCGTTGCATGACGCTTCCGCCAGCTACTACGGTCTGTCGGCGACTGGCGCCAACGAGGCGTTCGGTCACCCGGACTACAAGATCGGCTGGGCGGTCACCACCGGCTTCATCTGGAACCTGCCGTTTATCACCCCCGGCGACCGGTTCTCGGCGCAGGTGGCGTATTCGCAGGGCGCGACGCAGTACCATGCTGCGACCCGCACCGGTGCCAGCCCGATGTACTTCACCGGTAACACCGTTGCGTACGGCTTCTGGGAGGACGCGGTCTACTCTGGCAACTCGGGGCTCAACAGCTTCGAGCTGACCACGGCGTGGAGCATCAACGCTGGGTTCGAGCATCTGTGGACGCCGTCGTTGAAGACCTCGTGGTACGGGTCGTACATCGACGTCAGCCACAGCGGCGCGGCGGCGATCGCGATCTGCAATGGCAACGCCACCTCGACCTCGATCCCGATGGCGACTGTGGCCTTGGGCTGCAACCCGGACTGGACCGCCTGGACGGTCGGCTCGCGGACGGAGTGGGAGCCGGTCAAGGGTCTCACCTTCGGCGTGGACGTGATCTATCAGCAGATCAATACCGCGACACCGAACGCTGTTGGCTCGTTTGCGACGGCGGCTGTCGCCAACAGCGGCAAGCCGGCCGGCACATACTTCGTCGACGATCTGAACGTGTGGTCCGGCTCCTTCCGCGTGCAGCGCAACTTCCTGCCCTGATCGCAGGAGTTCCTGGCTCAAGCAATCTAGCCCCCGGCGGCACCACCGCCGGGGGTTTTTGATTCTGGTGTTTGGCGGAATGCTATGCCGCGAAGAATGGCGAACGAGCGTGCCCTGGAGGCGCTTCTCAACAAGGCGATGGCCGCGCATGGCTCCGGACGACTGAGCGAGGCGCAGAACCACTACAAGGTGCTGCTTAAGTCAGCCCCAAAGCATCCCGTCGCGCTGCATTTCCTCGGCCTGAGTTATCTGCAGCAGGGCAAGTCCGACCGCGGCATCGAGTCCATTCAGAAGGCGCTGGCGGTCCAACCGGACTACATCGACGCGCACTTCAATCTCGGCACCGCCCTGCAGGGCCTTGGGCACCATCAGGACGCGGAAGCGCATTATCGCAAGGTCATCGCCGCGAACCCGGACAACGCCGGCGCACAGAACAACCTGGGAGCGGCTCTGCAGCACCATCGCCGGTTTGAGGAGGCGATGGCCCATTTCGAAAAAGCGCTGGCGCTGCAGCCGGGCTTTGCCCCGGCGCACAACAATCTTGGCGCGGTCCTGAAGGAGCTTGGCCAACACGATCGGGCCGTAACGAGTTTCAACCAGGCGATCGCGCTCGATCCCAACAACCCGGAAACGCTGTGCAACCTCGGCTCGACGCTGCACGAGTTGGAGCGCTACCAAGAAGCACTCGGTATCTACGAACGGGCCACATCTCTCCATCCGGGATTTCCCGACGGCCACATCGGCCGGGGCAATTCGCTCGGCAAGCTCAATCGTCCGGCCGAGGCCCTAGCTGCGTTCGATCGCGCGTTGGCATTGCGCAACGACCTCGCCGAGGCTTGGCTAGGCAAGGGGACGGTGCTGAGCGGCATCAACGGCAATGACGAGGCCATCACCGCCTACGACAAGGCGCTGGCGATGAACCCGGCACTCGCCGAAGCCTGGGTCGGGTGCGGCAACGTGCTGCGAAGCATGAGCTGTGAAAAAGAGGCGCTGGATGCCTACGACAAGGCGGCAGCTCTCAAGCCCACGCTGGCTGAAGCGTGGATCGGCCGCGGCAGCGCGCTCAATTCTCTCGGCCGATACGACGACGCGGTGGCGTCTTACGACAAGGCGCTGGCTCTCAGGCCGCAAGCTGAAAATGTCGAAGGCTATCGCCTGCACGCCAAGATGCACAATTGCGACTGGGCGAGCTATGACGAGGATTGCGCGCGGGTCCGGTCCGCATTGCGGGAGCAACGTCCGATTGGCGGCCCGTTCGTGCTGCTGGGCATTCCATCGTCGCCGGCGGAACAGTTGGATTGCGCCAAGCAACATGTCGGCCAGACATCACCTCTGAGCACGGAGCCGGTCTGGCGCGGCGAGCGATATTCCCACGAGCGTATTCGCGTTGCCTATTTCTCAGCCGACTTCCAGGAGCACGCCATTCCTCGCCTGGTGACCGGCGTGTTCGAGCACCACGATAGGACGCGTTTCGAAACAATTGGCATCTCGCTGGCGGTTGACGACCAGAGCGTCACGCGCAAGCGTGCACTCGGGGCGTTCGAACGCGTGCTTGACGTTCGAGCCAAGTCGGATCGCGACATCGCGCAAGCCATCCGCGATCTCGAAATCGACATCTTGGTCGATCTCAACGCCCACACGCGTGGAGGCAGGCCGCGCATCCTGTCGATGCGACCCGCGCCGCTGCAGGTCAACTACCTCGGCTATCCAGGGACGATGGGAGCCGAATATGTCGACTACATCATTGCCGACCGGGTCGTGATCCCAGCGGACGAGCAGCAACACTATTCCGAGAAGATTGTGTACCTGCCCCACAGCTACCAGGCCAACGACGCGCTGGGACGGATTCCGGAAGGCGACGCCAACCGCTGCGACGTGGGCTTGCCGGACAACAGCTTCGTATTTTGCTCATTCAACAACAATTTTAAGATCACGCCGGACATCTTCGACATCTGGATGAGACTATTGGACAAGATCGACGGCAGCGTGCTCTGGCTGCTCGAAGGAACCTCGTCCGCGCCGACCAATCTCAGGAACGAGGCAAGCAAGCGCGGCATTGCACCAGGGCGCATTGTGTTCGCCCCCCGCGCCAGTCTTGGGAAGCACCTGGCGCGACACCGGTTGGCTGATCTGTTCCTCGATACCCTGCCCTACAACGCACACACGACCTGCAGCGACGCACTGCTGATGGGCCTGCCGGTGGTCACGCGCATGGGTTCGACCTTCGCCGGCCGCGTCGCCGCCAGCGATCTGCTGGCACTGGGCCTGCCGGAGCTGGTCGCGCACTCGGCTGAGGAATACGAAGCCCTGGCCTGCAAGCTCGCGAGCGACGGGGCACTGCTCGCGGCCATCAAGGAAAAGCTGCAAAGAAACGTGAAAACCGAACCGCTGTTCGACAGCGCGCGCTGCGCGCGCGACATTGAGGCGGCCTACGTCATGATGCGGGAGCGCCACCAGCGCGGCGAGCCACCCACGAGCTTTGCGGTGGGCTCGCCTAGCATTTCCCATTCAAGTCGCGAATTGAAAAAGCAACTGGCTTACCCATGAGGTCGGCGGTGATTTCACGTCACAAAACGGGGGAAGGTTTTCATGTTCGTTGTTGAGTCCAGCGTGCGTTTCTTGTGGCGGGTCCAATGTCGAGCACATTTGCCTCCAACGTTCGCGCCGCATCGAGGAGTATACGACCCCTCGAAATGAGAAGTACGTGATCCGGCCACGACGTCGGACAAGCAAGCCAGCCGGCACATACTTCGTCGACGATCTGAACGTGTGGTCCGGCGCCTTCCGCGTGCAGCGCAACTTCCTGCCCCTGATCGCAGAAGCAGCCTCTGGCTCTAACGCTAATGACCCCCGGCGGCACCACCGCCGGGGGTTTTCTCTTGGGCCAGCGGACCAAGGCCGACACAAGGCTCGATGACGCGGCGCGATCAATGCGCCGGGGCGTCCGAGCATTCAGCGATAAAGGCGGCAATGCGCTTGATCACGTCGGGCTCGACCAGCAGCGGGGCATGGCCCTGGTCGGGCACGACAAGCGTCTGTGTCTCGGAGCGGCGCTCCCGCATCGCCGCAACGGTGGTCTCTGACAGAAGGTCGGAATTGGCGCCTCGGATCACCAGCAGCGGCATCCCGGCGAGCGCGTCGAATTCCTTCCAGAGCGACGGAAAGGGGCGCTCAAGATCGATGCCCTCGAGCGTCTTGGCGAGCTGCGCGTCATAGGTGAGGACGAGCTGTCCGTCGCGGTCATGCCAGGTTCGTCGTGCCGCGGCGCGCCAGGCCTTGCGGTCGAGCTTCGGAAATTGCGCATCGAACAGCCGGCGCAGGATTTCGGCGCCCTCCTCGAAGTTTTTCGGTGGCGGCAGCTTGCCGACATAGTTCTTGATTCGGATCAGTCCCTTCGGCTCGATCACCGGACCGATGTCGTTGAGCACGGCGCCGGCAATAGCGGCGGGGCGGGCGGTCGCCAGCAGCATGGTCAGGATGCCGCCCCGCGAGGTGCCAACGAAAACCGCGCGGCCAATGTCCAGGGCGGTCAACACCGCGAGCAGGTCGGCAAGCTCGACCACCAGGTTGTAGTTTTCCGGGTTGGGGTCATATTCGGAGCGCCCGCGGCCGCGGTAGTCGATTGCGATCACCCGCCGGTCCTGATCGCCGCTCGTGAGCGCAGCCGCCAGCTCGTCGAAATCCGCCGTGGTGCGCGCGAGGCCCGGCAGGCACACCACCGGCAGCGCGCGCGCGCTGCGCCGGCCATGGCAACGCACATGAAGCTTGAGCCCGTCTGGGGCGCTGATGAATGCGCTGACGGAACTCTCCAGGCTGGACGTCATTTCTGCGCTCGGATTGTCACAAAAAATTCCAGGGCGAGCTTAGTGGCTCGTGCTCGCGGAGCCAGCGGAAAGTGAGTGAAGAGCGCCGACCGAGAGTTAGTTGGTGGCGGCGCCGCGCCGAAGGTCGGCTTCGATCAGCAAGCGGGTGCCGCCGCCGAAGCGGACCCGATAGACTTGCACGTTCTCCATGACGCGCTGCACGTAGTTGCGGGTCTCGGAGAACGGGATGCGTTCCACCCAGTCGATCGGGTCGACCTTGGGGTCGCGCGGATCGCCATAGCGGCTGACCCAGTCGCGCACCCGGCCACGGCCGGCATTGTAGGCCGCGAAGGCCATGATGTAGGAGCCGCGATAGTCCTTGATGACGTCGCCGAGCTCGGCGGCGCCCATTTGCAGATTGTAGACGTTGTCGTTGAGCAAGCGCTTCTGGTCGTAGGTGACGTTGAATTTCTTGGCGAGGTACTTGCCGGCCGCCGGCGTGACCTGCATGTAGCCCATCGCATTGGCGCTCGACACCGTCTTGGGATTGAACCAGCTCTCCTGCCGGGCGATCGAATAGACCAGCGCCGGCTCCACCTCAGGCCCGATCGCGGTGTATTTCGGCAGCCCGACGGTCGGGAAGGCGGCGTGATCGAGCGGATGGCCGCGGGCGAGCGCCAGCTTGCCCACCAGCAGCAAGCCGCGGGGGTCTTCGTACTTGGCGGCGAGCTCGGAGAGCATGACGAGCACGCCGGTCTCGTCCGACTTGTCGCCCATGTCTGCCATCAGGGCATTGAGCAGGTCGCGCGCGTCGACGGCGTAGAGCAGCTCTGCTGCGCGTACCACCTCGTGTTTGCCCAATTTGGCGCGCTGCTCGGCCGACAGGGCAGGTGGCGCGTTCAGCGCGATCTCCCCGAGCCCCGCCTTGGCGCGGGCAATCTGGCCGTAGTAAGCGGTCGGGTAGCGCGCGGCTTCCTGGTAGTGATGGCGCGCTTCCTGGTTGCGCTTCATCGCCTCCGCGGCGCGGCCTTGCCAATACTGGCCACGGGCCAGTGCGATCGGGTTCTCGGCACCGTCGGTGACCTTCTTGAAGTGCGCGTAGCCGGTGGCCGGATCGTTGAGATAGCGCAGCGCGACCCAGCCTGCGGTGAATTGGTGTTCGGCGCGGTAAACGTCCCGCGAGGGCGGCGTGGCATCGCGCGCCACGACGTAGGCCTTCTTGGGATCGCCCTCGTCGAGCAGCTTGCGGACCAGCAGCCGGCGCTCGACCCACCATTCATCGAGGTCATGGCTCTCGTCGAGCTGCGGGATGGTGGCCATCAGGGCCGCTGCGTCGGAGGCCTTGTCGGAGCGGCGCAGCATCTGGATGCGGGCGAACTTGTAGCCAATGTCGTTGTGAGCGGCTGCCGGCACCGCCTCCACCAGTTTCTTGTCGCCATCCTTTTCGAGCATCGCAGCGCGCGCCTTGGCGATCGCCGGCTCGTTGCCGCCGAGCCGGTTGGCGGCGCGCAGGCCGGCTTCGGTGTCGTCCTTCTCGTAGAGCCTGCGGTCCATCCGCGCCTTGTGGTCGTCGCGCTTGAGGAACTCGCCAAATTGCTCCTGGATCTTCAATTCGACCTCTTGCGAGAAGCCGTCATTGCGCCAAGCGTCGCGCACGATGGCTTCGGCGCCCTTGCGGTCGCCCTGCGCCAGGAGCGCGCGCGCCAGCGCGAACTTGCCTTTCGCGGTCAGCGGCTTCGAGTTGGCAAAGAAATTGCGGATCGCGGCCGCATCGACCCGATCTTGGAACAACGTCGCCTCGGCCTTGCGCCGCAACGTCGTGAGGCTTGGCCAGTTCGGATTGGCCGCGACGAAGGCCGCATAGCGCGGGAAATCGGCGCCGTCGTCGCTACGCAGGATCGCCCATTCCACCAGTTTCTTGGCGAGCGGGTCGGTGATCGCGTTCCTGGTGTCGTTGGCGTCCGAGCGCTTGCGATTGCGCACTTGTTCGATGGCGCGTTTCACCAGCGCAACGTCGACCGCAGACGTGGTCAGGGTCGATGTGAAAGCCGTCGATGCAGTGCCATTCGGTTTGGCGGCCGCCGGCGTCGCTGCCGCCGCGGCGGCAGCCGCGCCAGGGGCTGCGGTGGGAATCGGGACGGCAGTCGCCGCAGGCTTCTCGGACGCCGGCTTAGCCGGCGCGGGTTTGGCGGCCTTGGATGACTTGGATTTGTCGGTTTTCGCCTTAGCGGATTTCTTGCTGGGCTTGGTCTTGGCCTCAGCCTTCGGATCGGCCGGTTTGGCTGCGACTGGCTTTGCTGCTTCCGGCTTTTTTGCTGCAGGCTTGGCCGCCGCCGGCTTGGCCTCTTGGGCCGCCGTGGCCGCGGGATAAGCGAGGGCAAACAGTCCCGCTAACGCGAGCGACGACAGCGACTTTGGCCGGTTCCACGCTGCCAAGCTGCGCTCCTCGGTCGGGCGGCTCGAATCAAGGTTCGAAGCCAATACCTATTCTGTTGATAAGATTGATGAAAGCTAAATACACCGGAAATTGCGGCCACACTTCGGCATCAGCCAGAGAAATGCGGCTGATTTGAATTAGGCATAACGCAGGTTGAGAACGGCAGCGCCGGGCGGACATTTGTCTGCTATTCTGCCAGCCAATCGTTCGCTGAACGTCCATCACGCGCCAGGGAAAACGCCATGACCGCCAAGACGAGATTTCGGGGATCATTTACCGCCCTCGTCACGCCGTTCAAAAACGGTTCGGTGGACGAAAAGGCGTTTCGCGACCTGGTCGATTGGCAGATCGCCGAAGGCACCAAAGGCCTGGTGCCGGTCGGCACCACGGGCGAGAGCCCGACGCTGTCGCACAAGGAACATGAAGAGGTCGTCGAATGGTGTGTCGACCAGGCCAAGGGCCGCGTGCCGGTGATCGCGGGCGCGGGCTCCAACTCGACCGCCGAGGCGGTCAGTCTGTCAAAGCACGCCGAGAAGGCCGGCGCTGACGCCGTCCTCGTCGTCACTCCGTACTACAACAAGCCGACCCAGGAAGGGCTCTACCAGCACTTCAAGGCGATCAACGATGCGATCGGCATTCCGATTATCATGTACAACATCCCCGGTCGCTCGATTGTCGACATCAACGTCGACACCATGAAGCGGCTCTATGAGCTCAAGAACATTGCCGGCGTGAAGGATGCGACCGCCAACATGGCGCGCGTCTCGGCGCAGCGCGAAGCGTGCGGGCCGGACTTCAACCAGCTGTCCGGCGAGGACATCACCGCGCTCGGCTTCAACGCCCACGGTGGCCACGGTTGCATCTCGGTGACGTCGAACGTCGCGCCGCGGCTGTGCTCGGAATTCCAGGCTGCATGCCTGAAGGGCGACTACGCCACCGCGCTCAAGCTGCAGGACAAGCTCGCGCCGTTGCACCAGAACCTTTTCGTCGAGACCAGCCCGGCGCCGATCAAGTACGCCATGTCGCTGATCGGCAAGTGCAATAACACGCTGCGGCTACCGATGGTGCCCGCCTCCGAGAAGGCGCAGGCCGCTGTGCGCAGTGCCATGGTGCACGCCGGCCTGATCAACTAATATCCAGCTACGGGGAAACGCAGGCTCCCCGTCAGACGGTCTCCCGTCCAAGCGCTGTGCAACACTCGACGTTCGAGGGATTGCGCATGGACGGGATTTCTTCTTCTAGTTCACTCATGACGATGCGTTCGACCGTGGCCGTGCTCTACACCGCGCGCGGCGTGCGAGGCTTCGGAGACGGTTTCGCGGTCATCATCCTGCCCGCTTATCTCACGGCGATCGGCTACACGCCGTTCCAGGTCGGCATCGTGGCGACCGCAGCGTTGCTCGGCTCGTCACTATTGACGCTGCTCGTGGGCTTCGCGGCACCACGGCACGACCTGCGCAGCCTGCTGCTCGCCGGCGCCGGCCTGATGGTGGCGACCGGCCTGGCATTTCCGGCCTTCGAGCACATTGCCTTCATTTGTCTCGTTGCGTTTGTCGGCACGATCAACCCTTCGACTGGCGACAGCGGCATCCTGGTGCCGCTTGAGCATGCCATGCTGGCGCAAGGTGTCGCCGACGAAGACCGCACCCGTGCGTTCGCCCGCTACAGCCTGATTGGCGCCATGGCCGGCGCGGCTGGCGCGCTTGCCGCCGCAAGCCCGGATTTCATGACCGCCGCCGGCGTCGGAACGCTGACGGCGTTCAAGCTCATGTTTCTGGCGTACGGAGCACTTGGGCTTGTTGGTGCGGCGCTGTACGCGCGCCTGCCGCATTTACAAGTCGCGGAAGGGCAGGCCAGTGCGCCGCTCGGCCCTTCGCGCTGGACGGTCTACAAGCTCGCCGCGCTGTTTTGCGTGGATTCCTTCGCCGGCGGCCTCGTCGTGCAATCGCTGTTGGCATTGTGGCTGTTCGAGCGGTTCGATCTGTCGCTGTCGGCAGCCAGCCTGTTCTTTTTCTGGTCGGGCGTGTTGTCCGCGTTCTCGTTTCCCGTCGCAGCCTGGCTGTCTCGGCGGATCGGGCTCATCAACACAATGGTGTATACCCACATCCCGTCCAGCATTTTCCTGATCCTGGCAGCGTTCTCGCCCCACCTCTATGTCGCGCTGGGGCTATTGCTGGTGCGCTCGGCGCTGTCCCAAATGGACGTGCCGACCCGCACCTCCTACATCATGGCGGTGGTCACGCCCCCGGAGCGGACCGCCGCCGCCAGCGTTACCGCCGTGCCGCGCAGCCTTGCGTCCTCGATCAGCCCGGCACTCGCCGGCGCGCTGCTGGCGACGCCGTTCTCCGGGTTGCCGCTGATCCTTTGCGGGGTACTGAAGATCGCCTATGACATCGCGCTTCTGCTCTCATTCCGGCACGTCAAGCCACCCGAGGAACGCGACCCTTCGACCTGAACCAGAAGCGCGCTAGATTTGCGGAATGGCTGCCAAACCCGAACCCAAATTCAAGGTCGTCGCCGACAACCGCAAGGCGCGGTTTCACTACGCAATCGGCGAGACCTTCGAGGCTGGCGTCGCGCTCACCGGCAGCGAGGTGAAATCGCTGCGCAATGGGCGGGCCAACATCGGCGAGTCGTACGCCGGCACGCGCGACGGCGAGTTGTGGCTCTACAATTCCAACATCTCGGAATACAAGCAGGCCGGCCGCTTCAATCATGCGCCCAAGCGTCCGCGCAAGCTGCTCCTGCACCGGCGCCAGATCAACAAGCTGATCGGTGCGGTCGAGCGCGAGGGCATGACGGTCGTGCCGCTCAAGATCTATTTCAACGACAAGGGCCACGCCAAGGTCGAGATCGCGCTCGCCAAGGGCAAGAAGCTGCACGACAAACGCCAATCCGAGAAGAAACGCGACTGGCAGCGCGAGCGCGGCCGGCTGATGCGGGCGAAGGGATAGCGAGCATGTCGGTCAGCCTCGGTCCGATTGGCCAGATCGCGCTTCCGGTCAGCGACGTGGAGCGCGCGGAAGCCTTCTATGGCGGCGTGCTCGGACTTCGAAAGCTCTATCGGTTCGGTGACCTCACGTTCTTCGACTGCGCCGGCGTCCGCCTGCTGCTGGAAAAGGTGCGTGAAGGCGAGGTCAAGCCGCAGGGCGTGATCTATTTCCGCTGCGCCGACATCGCGCTGACTGTGCGCGAGTTGTCGGGCCGACGCCTGTCGTTTGACGGCAAGCCGCACCTGATTGCCAAGATGGACGACCACGATCTGTGGATGGCATTCTTCAAGGATCCCGACGGGCACACGTTGGCACTGATGCAAGAAGCCCCCAAGGGTTACACGCCCTCAAGCTAGCCGCGAGTCGGCCGTAAGCTCGGCGTGTCGCAGAGCGAATAGGATTTTCCATGCCGCTTCCCACCAAGCTCGACCACTGCGTGATCCACGTCTCCGACTGGGAGCGCTCCAACGCGTTCTATCGCGACGTGATGGGCGCGGAGTTGGTGAAGCGCGAAGCGGGCTGGGCCTACCGGTTCGGCGACAAGCAGCTCAACGTGCATGGCGTCGGCGTGCGTCCGGCCGAGGTGGCACGGCTGCCGGTGCAGCCCGGCAACAGCGACCTGTGCTTCGAGTGGATGGGGCCGATCGAGGCGGCCATCGCGCATCTCAAGCGCCACAACGTCGCGGTCGAAGCGGGGCCGATGCAGCGCTTCGGCGCCAAGGGCAACGGCACCAGCGTCTATTTCCGCGATCCCGACGGTTCGCTGATGGAGTTTATCACCTATGGCCTCTGAAATGGGCACGCTGCTCCGCCTTTCGCTGGTCGCCCTGTTGACGCTCGCGTCGCCCGCGATGGCGGCGCCCAAGGTATTGTGGACGGTCTACAAGCACGAAGGCCGGACTTATCTGCGGGGCATGGTCGACGAGAGCGAAGTCGACAATGAGCTCTGGGCGCGCTGCCGTTCGGACGGCGAGATCGACGTCGGCATGGGGGCGGAAAGCCATGTCGGCAAGGGCAAAGGCGAGCCGGTGTCGCTGACGGTGTCCAGCAGTGGCCAGAACGTGAAAATTTCAGGCGTCTCGCGGGAGAGCAAGAACGCCCCGATGACCGGCGGCATCGAGCTGCGTACCAAGGTGAAGCGCGACAACAAGCTGTTTGCCGTGCTGTCGACCGGTCAACCGATCGTCGTCACCGGTCCCATCAAGCCGATGACGTGGGAAGCCCAGGGGCTGAAGCGCAGGGTGGCCGAATTCCTGAAGGCCTGCCAGAAATAGCGACGATGGCTCAACCGCAGCACGATCCAACCATCCTGCCCGACAACCTCCCGGTGCCCCAGGACGATGGCGCCACGCGGCACCTGCAAGGCGCGCGGCTACCGGATATCGAACTCCCGGCCACCGACGGGACTGCGGTGTCGCTGGCGCGGTTGAAGGGCCGCACGGTCGTCTATGTCTATCCACGCACGGGCGTGCCAGGCCAGGCGCCGCTCGACGGCTGGGACGCTATCCCCGGCGCACGGGGCTGTACGCCGCAATCCTGCGGCTTCCGCGATCATTTCGCCGAGCTCAAGCGGCTTGGTGTCGATCAGATCTTTGGCTTGTCGACGAATGACAGCGCGTATCAGCGTGAGGCGGTGAAGCGGCTGCACCTGCCATTCGCCATCTTGTCCGATGCTGAGCTGAAGCTCACGCGTGCGCTGACGCTGCCGACCTTTGACATCGCGGGCATGACCCTGCTCAAGCGGATGGCCTGGGTTATCGACGACGGCGTGATGACGCACGTGTTCTACCCAGTGTTTCCGCCGGACCAGAGCGCGCGGCGGGTGATGGATTGGCTGCGGGGGTGATTTGACACCGTCATGGCCGGGCCTGAGGGACAAGAAAATCGTGCGCTACGCGTCCAGATATGTGCGCACCGCCCCGAACACCGCGCGGAACATCTCCGGCGTCAGTACGCCGGTGTTGGTGTTGTAGCGCGAGCAGTGATAGCTTGAGAACAGCGCAAGTGGCCCGATCTGCGCTCTGCCGCCGTGACTGAAGGCTGCCGCGCTGAGCTTGCTGCCGAGCGAGCGAACGGTGGTCTCGTGCGATATGCGCCCGAGCGTCACAACGGCCCGCAAATTGGGCATCTCGGCAATAGTGGGCTTAAGAAAGTCGCGGCAGCTGTTGATCTCCGCAGGCGTCGGCTTGTTCTCAGGCGGTACGCAGCGCACCCCGTTGGTGATGCGGGCATCGATCAGTTCCAAGCCGTCGTCGGGCCTGGCTTCGAATTCGCCGCGAGCGAAGCCGTAGTCCTTGAGCGTTGTGTAGAGCAGGTCGCCGGCATAGTCGCCGGTGAATGGCCGCCCGGTGCGATTGGCGCCGCGCAGGCCCGGCGCCAAGCCCACAATTAGCAGCCGGGCATCCAACGGGCCGAACGAGGGTACTGGCGCATTGAACCAGGTCGGTTCTTTGGCGCGCCATTGCTGCCGGAACGCGACCAGCCGCGGACAGCGCGGACAATCGCGCCCGGGTTTGCCGGGTTGAATGGGCATGTGAGCTTTCGGGCCGGGCAAAGTCGCGGGGGATTGTGCCAGCGAACCGCGGGAGACTTTAGTCCTCGAAGTCGTCAGTCCTCGAAGTCGTCGCCACCCGCGCCGGCGCGCTGCGGGGCCGTGCCGCGCTGCAGAAACTGCGGCGTGTGGTGGCGTTCGGGCCGCGGTTCGCGCGGCGCACGTTCGGACGGATCGCGGCCGATCTTGGTCTGCAGCTCGGCGATGTCGAGAAAGATATCGGCCTGCCGGCGCAGCTCGTCCGCCACCATGGGAGGCTGAGTGGTGATCGTTGAAACAACGGTCACCCGCACGCCGCGGCGCTGCACCGCTTCAACCAACGAGCGGAAGTCGCCATCGCCCGAGAACAGCACCATGTGGTCGATGTTGGGGGCGAGTTCCATGGCGTCCACCGCAAGCTCGATATCCATGTTGCCCTTGACCTTGCGGCGGCCGGTCTGGTCGACGAATTCCTTGGTGGCCTTGGTCACGACCGTGTAGCCGTTGTAGTCGAGCCAATCGATCAACGGCCGAATCGAGGAGTACTCCTGGTCCTCGATCACGGCGGTGTAATAGAACGCGCGCAACAGGTTGCTGCGCGACTGGAACTCGCGCAGCAGACGCTTGTAGTCGATGTCGAACCCCAGAGACTTGGCGGTGGCATAAAGATTGGCGCCATCGATGAACAACGCGGTCTTTTCAGTCTGTCCGGACATGATTTCTCTCTGAACTGCTCTCACGTACTGAACTGCTCTCACGTAATCGCGAATGCTCTCAAACCAAGGCTGCCGGCCATCCTCCGAGGCCGAGACCCCGAAGTTCGGTCGGATTCTTGCTATCGGGACCGAACGGCGTCGCCGCAGGAAAACAAGGAAGCCAACGCCGCTACGACCATCCGACGTGTAAAATTGATAAATCCCAATGACCTAGGTTTGTTCCTTGGGTTGCCTAACAAAGCCGGGGACCGCCGCCAAGGGGTCAATTTTCCGGGCTTGCACTGCGATCGGTTCGGGGCTACCTAAGCCGCAAATCTCAAGACAACGTCGCGTTGTAGGAGCGCCGAGCCCATGGCCCGTGTCACCGTTGAAGACTGCATCGATAAGGTCGATAACCGCTTCGATCTCGTTCTGCTCGCAAGCCACCGCGCGCGCATGATCTCGTCCGGCGGTCCGATCACGATCGACCGCGACAACGACAAGAACCCCGTGGTGGCGCTGCGCGAGATCGCCGACCAGACGGTCTCGCCCGAGGATCTCAAGGAAGACCTCATCCACTCGCTGCAGAAGTACGTCGAGGTCGATGAGCCTGAGGCCGAGTCGGTTCCGCTGATCGCCGGTTCGGGCGGCGCGGTCGATGCCGACGACACCGAGGTCGCGGTCGACCACATGAGCGAGGAAGAACTGCTCAAGGGTCTGGAAGGGCTTGCTCCGCCGGAGGAGCAGCCGGAGCCGGACGAGGAATAGCCAGGAGCAGGCGAGCGGAATGCGAATACGGCCCGGGATTTCCGGGCCGTACGCATTTTATGAACCAAATCTCCGCCTCTTGTGGCCACGCCGAATCCCCGTGATATCTTGGGGGACATGGCTCGTTCGAAGTCCGACCTGCCGCGGATGCAGAACCCGGCCCGCAGCCGGGCACCGCTCAACCGCGGCTTAAGCATTGTGTCGCAAGTCATGGGCAGAGCGGAGAAATCCGACTCTCCAGTGCCCATGATGCGGCAATACGAGCTGATCGAGCGAGTACGCCGCTACAACCCGGACACCGACGAGGCGCTGCTCAACCGCGCGTACGTCTATGCCATGAAGGCGCACGGCGAGCAGAAGCGGGCGTCGGGCGATCCATATTTCTCACATCCGCTCGAAGTCGCTGCAATTCTGACCGACCTCAAGCTCGACGACGCGACTATCGCGGCGGCGCTGCTGCACGACACCATCGAGGATACGCCGACCACGCGCGCGGAGATCGATCAGATTTTCGGCCCCGACATCGGTCACCTGGTCGAAGGCCTGACCAAGCTGAAGAAACTCGACCTGGTGTCACGCGAAGCCAAGCAGGCCGAGAATCTCCGCAAGCTTCTGCTCGCGATTGCCGACGACGTCCGCGTCCTCCTGATCAAGCTTGCGGACCGGCTGCACAACATGCGCACGCTCCACCACATGCCGCCGGAAGGGCGCAGGCGCATCGCCGAGGAGACGCTCGACATCTACGCGCCACTCGCCGGCCGCATGGGTATGCACGGCGTGCGCGAGGAACTGGAGGACCTGGCGTTCCGGGAGATCTATCCGGAGGCCCATCAAGTGGTCAGCGGCCGGCTCAATGCGCTGGCCGATCGCAGCAAGGACCTGATCGAGGAAATCGAACACCAGCTCGCGCGCAAGCTCGCGGATTCCGGCATCGCTGCCGAGGTCGTTGGTCGGCGCAAGCGCGCCTATTCGATCTGGCGCAAGATGGAGCGCAAGTCGGTCGGCTTCGAGCAGCTCTCCGACATCTTCGGTTTCCGCTTGATCGTGAAGTCGTTGCCGGAGGTCTACCGCGCGCTCGGCGTGGTGCATACCACCTGGCCGGTGGTGCCGGGACGGTTCAAGGACTACATCTCGACCCCCAAGCAGAATGATTACCGTTCGATCCACACCACCGTGATTGGGCCGGGCAAGCAGCGCGTCGAGCTGCAATTGCGCACCGAGGAGATGCACGAGATCGCCGAATACGGCATCGCGGCGCATGCGCTCTACAAAGATGGTGTCGGCTCGCCGACCGAGATGCTGTCGCGCGAATCCAATGCCTACGCCTGGCTGCGCCGCACCATCGAGCTATTGTCCGAGGGCTCCAACCCGGAAGAGTTCCTCGAGCATACCAAGCTCGAACTGTTCCACGACCAGGTGTTCTGCTTCACCCCGAAGGGCAAGCTGATCGCTCTCCCGCGCCGGGCCACGCCGATTGATTTCGCCTACGCGGTCCACACCGACGTCGGCAATCGCGCGGTCGGCTGCAAGATCAACGGCAAGATCTCGCCGCTGGTGTCCGAGCTCGTCAACGGCGACGAGGTGGAGATTCTGACCTCCAAGTCCCAAACCGCGCCGCCTGCGGCCTGGGAATCGATCGTGCTCACCGGCAAGGCCCGCCTCGCAATCCGGCGGGCGACGCGTAGCGCGGTGCGCGTACAATACGCCGCGCTGGGCCGGCAGATCGTCGAGCGGCTCTGCCAGCGCGCCAAGCGCGAGTATTCGGACGAAAAGCTGCGCGGCGCGCTGCATCGGCTCGCCCGCAGCTCGATCGACGAAGTGTTCGCTGCGGTCGGCCGCGGCGAGATGCGGCCGTCCGACGTCGCCCGGGCGATGTATCCGGACTACAAGGAGGAGCGTATCGCCGCCGTGCCGCCGCCGAAGTCCGACGTGGGCTGGTTTGGGCTGAAGATGGGCAAGGCGCTGATGTTCAAGGTGCCGTCCGCTCCGGAGCAGCAGGAGGACGCGTCAATCCCGATCCGCGGCATCAATTCAGACCTGCCGGTGCGCTTTGCGCCGAACGGTGGTGCGGTGCCGGGCGACCGCATCGTCGGCATCGTGACCCCCGGCGAGGGCATTACGATCTATCCGATCCAGTCGCCGACCTTGAAAGATTTCGAAGACACGCCGGAGCGCTGGCTGGACGTGCGTTGGGATACCGATGGGCGCTCGCCGCAGCGTTTCCCGGCCCGCATTGCGGTGCAGTCCATGAACGAGCCCGGCACACTCGCGCAGATCGCCCAGGTGATCGCCGAGCATGACGGCAACATCGACAACATCCGGATGACTCGGCGATCGCCCGATTTCACTGACTGTGTGATCGATCTTGAGGTCTATGACCTCAAGCATCTCAGTGCCATCATTGCCCAGCTGCGGGCGAAGAAGGTGGTCGCGGCCGCCGAGCGGGTTAACAGCTAGCCTAGCGCCACGAAAAATCGAGACAGGACAACGACGTGCCGGCGGTTCCTCATCTGCGACTGGGGGTCAATATCGACCACGTCGCCACCATCCGAAACGCCCGTGGCGGAAGGCATCCCGATCCGGTTCGCGCCGCCATGCTTGCGATCGCAGCCGGCGCCGACGGCGTCACCGCCCATTTGCGGGAAGACCGTCGCCACATCAGCGATGACGACATCGCGCGGCTCAAGGCCGAGATCGCCAAGCCGCTCAATCTCGAAATGGCGGCAACCTCGGAAATGGTTGAGATCGCGTTGCGGACCCGGCCCCATGCCGCCTGTCTGGTACCGGAGCGCCGTGCCGAGCGCACCACGGAGGGTGGGCTGGACGTGGTCAGCGGGCGTCTCGAACTCAAGCCGCGGATCAGCGATTTGCGCGCTGCCAATATCCGGGTGTCGCTGTTCATCGCCGCCGACCCGGCGCAGATCAACGAGGCGGCCGCACTGGGCGCACCGGTGATCGAAATCCATACCGGCGCGTGGTGCCATGCCCTTGCCGACGGCGATCAGGCGCACGCTGACGCCGAATGGCGCCGGATCTGTGATGGCGCAAAACTGGCCCAGCGCCTCGGCCTGGAGGTTCACGCCGGTCACGGCCTCGACTATGCCAGCGCCGAGACCATTTCGGCATTGCCCGAAGTCGTGGAACTCAACATCGGCCATTTCCTCGTTGGTGAGGCGGTGTTCGTCGGGCTTGATGAAGCCATCCGGACGATGCGGGCTGCGATGGATCGCGGCCGGGCACGGGCGAGGTCCTAACGAGGCAAACCCGATGCAAGCATGTCATTTGGTACTTGTAGCTTTCGCCGCGCTCGTTTGGGCGACGTTCTCAGCACCAGCACAGCACATCTCGAGCACTTCCCCTGTAAAGCAAGGGCCTGCCTCATTGCAGGACATCGACAAGCGGCTGGAAGCCCGGGCCGCCGAAATTCAAAAGATGGCGCCGCGCGGCGCAAACCGCTTTGTCCTTTTCGACGTCGCATGGCCGGAAAATCACGATGAATATCGCGCGCTCGGACGTCATGCCGTCGTGGTCATTGTGGCGGTCAGCCAACAGGCCGACGAGCTGCCGCTTCGCAGGGTTTACACAATGGTGGGGGACAGAAGGATCGAACTGCAGAAGGTTTGGAGCAAAGGGCGCGATGTCCCTGAGGGATCGGTGACACGAACCGTGTTCGGTCCGTACCGCGAGGACGCCATTTATCTTGTTCCGTCCGGTCCATTCCTGCGTGAGTACTTCCTGGGTTGCGACTTTGCGAAAAACCGCGACAACTTCCTCATCAACCAAAATGAGCTCACCCCGCCCAAGTTCGTTCTGGAGGACCGCAGCCGCAACACCACATCTAAGCCGGCACCGGCCACCTTGACGAATTTCATCGTGCGCGAATTCCCCGGTTTCGGCGGACGCTGAGGCGTTCATGATCCTCGGCATCGGCTCCGACATCACCGACGTGCGCCGCATCGCCAAGGTGATTGAACGGCACGGCGACCGCTTTCTTGATCGCATTTTCACCCCCATTGAACGCGCCCGCGCGGAGCGCAAAAAGAACCGTATCGAAACCTACGCCAAGCGCTTTGCCGCCAAGGAGGCCTGCGCCAAGGCACTCGGCACCGGGCTGCGTGCCGGCGTGTGGTGGCGCGACATGGGCGTGGTCAACCGGCCGAGCGGCCAGCCGACCATGCAGCTGACCGGCGGCGCGTTGCGCCGCCTGCAGGCCATCACGCCGCCGGGCCATGACGCGCGGATCGATCTCACGATCTCCGACGAAGGTCCGATGGCGCTCGCCTATGTCATCATCTCGACCGTGCCGGAGGCCGAGCCCGGCAATCGCAATGGCCCGGGACGGTGAAATTGCATTCCCCAGGCTAACCTTCGGAAATAACAGTGGGAATTGGTTGTACCCGGGGGCTGCGCCATTGATTGCGCGGAGTCACCCCAGCGGCTACAACGACGCGGGGCGTCTGGATCAGTGGTCCGGCAACTTGGGACCGGCTTTCCCGAAACGATCATGTCCAAGACGCAGCAGACGCCGAACGATTCATCCTTCAGGAATTAAATTCTAGGGACAAGAGGTCAATGAGCGTGGCCGGCAGCACAAAGCGCAAGGAAGGCGGCATTGGTGAATTTATCCGCCTGCTGATTTACGCCGGGTTGATCGCCCTTGTCATCCGCACTTTCCTGTTTCAGCCTTTCAACATTCCGTCCGGTTCGATGAAGGGAACGCTGCTGGTCGGCGACTATCTGTTCGTCTCGAAGTTCTCCTATGGCTACAGCCACTACTCCCTGCCGCTGTCGCCGCCGCTGTTTTCCGGCCGCATCATGGGGTCGCCACCCGAGCGCGGCGACATCGTGGTGTTCCGCCTGCCCAAGGATGACTCGACCGACTACATCAAGCGCGTGATCGGTCTACCCGGCGATCGCGTCCAGATGATCCAGGGTGTGCTGCACATCAACGGCACGCCGGTGAAGCGGGACCGGGTCGAAGAGTTCATCGACATCGAGGAAAGCGGCCGCGCGACGCGGGTGCGTCAATGGCGTGAGACGCTGCCGAACGGCGTGAGCTACAAGACGCTCGAGCTTCCCTACAACCTGCAATCCGACAATACCGACGTCTATCACGTGCCGCCCGACAACTATTTCATGATGGGCGACAACCGCCACAATTCGACCGACAGCCGCTTCCCGCAGGTCGGCTTCGTCCCGTTTCAGAATCTAATCGGCCGCGCGCAGATCATCTTCTTCTCAGTGGGCGAGGGCGAGCGCGCCTGGGAAATCTGGCGTTGGCCGTGGACCGTGCGCTGGACTCGCTTGTTCTCAATCGTGCGATGAGGCGGCCGCGCAAACGCAGCAACACCTCCACCGCGACGCAGCGTTCTGACGCGGGTGCTGCCGTTGAACCACAAGCGGCGAAACCAGCCGTCAACCGACGCAGCACGTCGGTCCGGCGCCGCGCGGCAGCCGCCAGCGCGCTCGAACAGACCATCGGATATCACTTCAAGGACGGCGAATTGCTGGTGCGGGCGCTGACCCACATCTCGGCGCTCGCCGGCGGTAGCCGCGCCGGCAGCTATCAGCGCCTCGAGTTTCTTGGCGACCACGTGCTCGGACTGGTCATTTCGGAAATGCTGTTTCGCGCCTTTCCGAGGGGCGACGAAGGGGAGTTGTCGCGGCGTCTCGCCGACCTCGTGCGGCGCGAGACGTGCGCCGACGTGGCGCGCGCCATCCAACTCGGCGAAGCGCTGCGGCTCGGTACCTCGGAGTCCAACTCCGGCGGGCGCGCGCGTACCGCCATTCTCGCCGATGTCTGCGAGGCCCTGGTCGGCGCTGTGTTCCTCGACGGCGGCTACGCCAAGGCGGCCGAGATGGTCGAGCGGCTGTGGGGCGAGCGCATGCGCGCGCCGACGCGGCCGCTGCGCGATCCGAAAACCATGTTGCAGGAATGGGCGCAGGCCCGCGGTCTGCCGACCCCCGCCTACCGGGAGGTCGAACGCATCGGCCCGCACCACAATCCGGAATTCCGTATTGCCGTGACCCTGCCCGAGCGCGAGCCGGCGGAGGGACGCGGCCGCTCCAAGCGCATGGCCGAGCAGGCCGCCGCCGCGGCCATGCTCCAGCGCGAGGGCGTCCGGGTGGACCGCCTCGATGGTTGAGGCGCAGGAACCGGCGGCGTCCGGCAAGCGCTGCGGGTTCATCGCGCTGATCGGTGCGCCCAACGCCGGCAAATCGACCCTGACCAATGCGCTGACCGGCAGCAAGGTCGCAATCGTCACCCCCAAGGTGCAGACGACACGCGCGCTGGTGCGCGGTATCGCTCTTGCCGGTGACGCTCAACTCATCTTCGTTGATACGCCCGGCATTTTTGCGCCTAAGCGCCGGCTTGATCGAGCCATGGTGACGACGGCGTGGAGCGGTGCGCGCGATGCCGATTTGGTTGCGCTGCTGATCGACGCGAACGCCGGTCTCGACGACGTGGCGGCTGCGATTGTGGAGAAGCTCGGCGACATCCGGCAACCCAAGGTGCTGGTTCTCAATAAGGTCGACATCGCAGACAAGCCGCGGCTCCTCACCTTGGCGCAGCGCGTCAACGCGCAGGCAAAATTCGACGTGACGTTCATGGTCTCCGCAATGACCGGCGACGGCGTCGCGGACCTGCGGGATTGGCTCGCGGCCCATGCCCCGGAGGGGCCGTGGCACTATCCCGAAGACGAGGTGTCGGATGCGCCACTGCGCCTTCTCGCGGCCGAGATCACCCGCGAGAAGCTCTTCCTCAAGCTGCACCAGGAACTGCCGTACCAGTCGACCGTCGAAACCGAGACCTGGACGGAGCGCAAGGACGGTTCGGTGCGCATCGAACAGACGATCTATGTGGAGCGCGAAAGCCAGCGCAAGATCGTGCTCGGCAAGGAAGGCCGCTCGATCCGCGCAATTGGCGCGGCGGCGCGGCGCGAGCTTGCCGAAATTCTGGAAAAGCCGGTGCACCTGTTTCTGTTCGTGAAAGTGCGCGAGCGTTGGGGCGATGATCCCGAGCGCTACCGCGCTATGGGACTGGACTATCCGCAGGAGTAGACGCGTGGCGGCTCGAATTGTGCCCGTGTTGCTTGCGCTTGTTGCGGCTCATGGCGCGGCGCTGGCGCAAACCGATCGCGTGCAACACACGCCGACTGCACACACCAACGAACGCGCGATCGTCGAGACGCTGCGGCCCAGTGCACTGGCGATCGAGGACCCGCTGGCGGTGTTCGCTTTCGTGTTGGGCAATCTGCCGGAGCGCGCGCAGGTTTATCCGACCGAGAACTATTACTACTTCCGCTTTGCTCACAAAGGCGTTCGCTACGCCGGCAACATCCGGCTCGCGGCGGTCGACCGCGATCAAGGCAAGCTGCATTTCGCATATGGCGAACAGCCGACCGACTGGCAGCCGGAGCCGACGATCAAGCAACTGGTGCTGGGGGCCTCGCAGGGCGTCGAGGTCGCCAAGCTCGATGCGTTTGCCTATCGCGTGACCCACCAGGGCAGGGCAGTCACCTTCGTGCTCAATAATCTCAGCCAGGTTCAGCTGCCGGCAGGACTGCTGCGGCAGGACGAGGCGTTTCTCGGCCCGATCTTCGATGAGTCGGCGGTGCGATTCTTTCTGGTGTTCAACACACGGCTGAAGATTTTTCACTATCTGCTCGACGAGACGGGGGCACCCCCCGATCAATGGGTGGAAACCGGAGCCGACAGTGCAGTTCTGCTCGGCGGACGCACCGGCTTTGCGTTCTACCGTGACGGCGCGCGCAAGGTCCTGATTGGCGTTCATGAACGGAATTCGCGACTCAATACGGACCTCGACGGGCCGTTCGATCAATTGCCTGAGAACCACATCGAAGGTGAGCAACTGCGGGAAGCCATCGTTGCGAGCGATCCAGCCGTGAAGGGCAAAATCGACCGGCTGGGCAACTTTCTCGACGGATCGGGCCGCTATCTGATCCATCCCTATATGCTCTACCGCGCGATCGGCGACCTTGCAGTGTTTCATCGCTGCATGACCGCTAAACACGTTGTCAAGGCCGCGCGTGCGCTCTGCTTCGTCATTGACAACGACGAGGCGCAAAAGCGGTGGCCACGTCCGCGCGCGCTGCAGAGGCGTTGAGGACTTGCGCCGCCGGGGCTAGAAGCAATTATGGAATGGACGGACGAAGGCATAGTCCTCGGCACTCGGCGTCATGGCGAGGCCAACGCCATTCTGGAGGTGATGACACGCCAGCATGGCCGGCATCTCGGCTTGGTGCGCGGCGGATCATCCTCTCGACTGCGGCCAGTGCTGCAGCCGGGCAATGTGGTGCGCGCCGTCTGGCGCGCCCGGCTCGACGAGCATCTCGGGCACTACACCGTCGAAGCTCTGCAACTCCACGGCGCTTCGCTGCTGGCGGCGTCCCATGTGGTCTATGGCGTGACGCATCTGGCCGCGCTGTGCCGGTTGTTGCCGGAACGCGACCCGCACCCCGAAGTGCACGATTGGCTGACGGCCGCGCTGCAGAAGCTGGACGATCCGCTGGCCGCGGGCGCCGAGATGGTCAGGTTCGAATTGCGGATGCTGGCCGAGCTTGGCTTTGGTTTGGATCTGTCGAGCTGCGCAGCGACCGGCGACGACAGCGACCTCGCGTACGTGTCGCCGAAGTCCGGCCGTGCAGTGTCGCGCGGCGCCGGAGCACCGTGGCAGGATCGCCTGTTGCGGTTGCCGGCATTTGTTGTGGACGCAGCCCAGGCTGACGCTGCGGCGCCATCGCACGACGACCTTGCCGACGGCTTTGCGCTCACCGGCTTTTTCCTCGCGCGCCACGTGTTGGAGCCGCGTGGGCTTGCGTTCGCCGACGCGCGGGAAGGGTTCGTCACCGCCGTGCTCGGCCGGCGCAACGGCGCATCCGCGAGCTGAAGCCTTGCGCGCTAACGTCCCAGACTAACGCTTCACGGTGTAACACCAGGGGGTACCGCACGACATGATGACGCATTTGCGTTCCATGTTGCCGGCCTCAGGCCAACGGCACTGGCGCGAGTATTGCTGCTGTAGTTTGCATTGCCGCTGTACGTGTAGGACGGCTTGGTGGTGGGGCGGTCCCCAGCAAGAGCGGACGGCATGGCGGCAAATGAGAGGCCGACAGCCGCGAAAACCGCCATGACGACGCTTCTCACGGTACGCACTCCAAGGGCCCAGTCTTGCCTCCTGGGCACCACGAAACGCCGCATTAACCACAAATTGCCGCATCGCAGCCTGTTAGGCAAGCATGATAAAGGTGGCTCTACCGTTGGGTAGAACCACCATCAAAATCAACGGCTTATCGAGAACAGCTCACCAACGGCGATAATACCGATAGCGGTACGGCCGGTAGTAGCGGCGACCGGGCACCCACCAGCAGGCGCGACGGCTGTAGCCGCGGTGACGGCAGACGTAGGCCACGCTGTCCATCATGTCCAAATCGGCGGCAGCCATCTCGATGGCGGCGGCGGTGCCGACACCCATCGCGCTGGCTTGTGTGGGCAACGATGCGGCGGTCGAAGCGATGGCCGTTGCGGCCGCCAGCGTAAGCAAGGACTTGTGCATTTTAGGGCGTCTCCTGAGTGAGTTTGCAGCTTGAGCCGACTGACTGTTGTTGTTAGCCCCCATCCAACATCTGGAGATGACTCCAGTTCCGACATTTGACGGCATGGCGCATGAATTCAGCGTGGTTGCTGCGTTCATCCCTTGTTCATGCGGACAATGCGGGCTAACCGGGCAGCCATGGGCAAGCGTCTGATTCCTCCCGAACCGTCTGATATTCAGGAAATCGCTCTACGCGAGGCGCTCGAAGAGCGCTACCTCGCGTACGCGCTTTCGACAATTATGCATCGCGCGTTGCCAGATGCGCGCGATGGCCTCAAGCCTGTCCACCGCCGCGTGCTGTATGCGATGCGGCAGCTGCGTCTCGACCCTGGAGCCGCGTTCAAGAAAAGCGCGCGGGTGGTCGGCGACGTCATCGGCAAATTCCATCCGCACGGCGACCAATCCGTGTACGACGCGCTGGTGCGGCTCGCGCAGGACTTCGCGCAACGCTATCCGCTGATCGACGGCCAGGGCAATTTCGGCAACATCGACGGCGATAACCCGGCCGCGATGCGCTACACGGAGGCGCGCCTCACCGAGGTGGCCCGCCTGTTGATCGACGGCATCGACGAAGATGCGGTCGATTTCCGCCCGACCTACGACGGCAGCGAGACCGAGCCGGTCGTCTTGCCGGGCGCGTTTCCGAATCTGCTCGCCAACGGTTCGCAGGGCATTGCGGTCGGCATGGCGACCGCGATCCCGCCGCACAATGCGCACGAGCTTTGCGACGCCGCGCTGTTCTTGATCGACAATCCTAATGCGCGCGCGAAGACGCTGCTGAAATACGTCAAAGGTCCTGATTTTCCGACCGGCGGCATCATCGTCGATACGCCGGAGATGATCGCCGAAGCGTACGCCACCGGCCGCGGCTCGTTCCGGGTGCGCGCGAAATGGTCCAAGGAGGAAACCGGGCGCGGTACCTATCAGATCGTCATCACGCAAATTCCCTGGCTCGTGCAGAAGACCCGCCTGATTGAACGGATGGCCGAGCTGTTTAACGACAAGAAGCTGCCGCTGGTTGCTGAATTTCGTGACGAATCCACCGAAGACGTCCGCGTCGTGATCGAGCCGAAATCGCGCGCGGTTGATCCAAGCATCCTGATGGAGTCGCTGTTCAAGCTGACCGAGCTCGAGAGTCGCATTCCGCTAAACATGAATGTGCTCTCCAGGGGCAAGGTACCCAAGGTGATGGATCTCGCTGAGGTCCTGAAGGAATGGCTCGACCATCGCCGCGAGGTGCTGCTGCGACGCTCCAAGCACCGGCTCGCGCAGATTGAGCACCGGCTGGAGGTGCTGGGCGGCTTCTTGGTCGCCTATCTCAACCTCGACAAGGTGATCAAGATCATCCGCAACGAGGATGAGCCCAAGCCGGTCCTGATCAAGACCTTCAAGCTCTCCGACGTGCAGGCCGACGCCATCCTCAACATGCGGCTGCGCAACCTGCGCAAGCTCGAGGAAATGGAGATCAAGCGCGAGAACAAGGAGCTGCGCGAGGAGAAGGCCAACGTCGAAAAGCTGATCCGCTCCGAGAAGGAGCAGTGGAAGACTGTCGCCGGCCAAATCAAGGAAGTGCGCGAAGCCTTCAGCAAGAAGACCAAGCTCGGTGAGAGGCGCACCGACTTTGCCGAAGCGCCCGAGCACGACGAGGCGGCAATCGAAGAGGCGATGGTGGTCCGTGAGCCGATCACTGTCGTGGTCTCCGAGAAGGGCTGGATCCGGGCGCTGCGCGGCCACCAGACCGATCTGTCCGGGGTGGCGTTCAAATCCGACGACGGGCCGAAGTTCTCGTTTCCAGCCGAAACCACGTCCAAGGTTCTGCTGTTTGCCACCAACGGCCGCTTCTACACCCTCGAGGCGTCGAAACTGCCGGGCGGTCGAGGCCATGGCGAGCCGGTGCGATTGTTCTGCGACATCGAGCAGGATGGCGATCTGGTTGCGGCGATGCGCTACGTCGGCGGCCGCAAGTTCCTGGTCGGCAGCGCGAGCGGCCGTGGCTTCGTCGTCAAGGAAGACGATTGCCTCGCCAACACGCGCAAGGGCAAGCAGGTGCTCAACGTCAAGCCGCCGGACAAGGCCGCCGCGGTGGCTCCGGTCGAGGGCGAGTTGGCAGCCGCGGTGGGCGAGAACCGCAAGCTGATCATTTTCCCGCTCGATCAGGTGCCGGAAATGGCGCGCGGGCGCGGCGTGCGTCTGCAGCGCCACAAGGATGGTGGGCTGTCCGACGTGACGACGTTCAAGGCGGATGAAGGACTGCGCTGGGTCGGGGAAGGCGGGCGCACCTCCATCCAGTCGATCAAGGAACTCGCCGCGTGGCGCGGCAATCGCGGCGACGCCGGGCGGGTGCGGCCTGATCGCTTCCTCGCCAACCTGAAATTCGGCCGGCCTGCCGAGAACGGCAAGGCTACCCCCGAAGGCAAGTGATGCCATTCGCCGAATACGCAGGTGTGCTGCCTTCATGGCAGCGCGCCTTGCTCAATTCAGCGCGGCGGGCATCGAAGCAGCGGTAGCCAGCCACCGGCGTCATTGCGGCACGTGCTAAGTTTCAAGCCGAAAAACTGCAATTGCAAGTTATTCGCAACAAGGCTACATTGGTTGCCTGGGGAACCGTTGCGACAGGACTCGATGTTGACCTCCACGCCAGCAAAAGTAGGCACCGCCAACGGCGGCTGGCGCAATCCACGGGTGCGGCCGTCGCTCGCGGAAGTGTTTGGCACTATTGCGACCCGCCCGAGCGGTTCGTTCTGGCGCAAGCTGACCGCGTTCCTCGGGCCCGGCTATCTGGTCGCCGTCGGCTACATGGACCCGGGCAACTGGGCGACCTCGCTCGCTGGCGGTTCCAAGTTCGGCTACACGCTGCTGACCGTCGCGCTGCTGTCCAATCTGATGGCGATCCTGCTGCAGGCGCTGTGCGCACGACTCGGGATCGGCGCCGAACGCGACCTGGCACAGGCCTGCCGCGACGCTTTCCCGCGGGCGGTGTCGTGGCCGCTCTGGGTGCTCGCCGAGATCGCGATCTGCGCCACCGACCTTGCCGAGGTGATCGGCACGGCGATCGGCCTCAACCTGCTGTTCGGGATTCCACTCGAGATCGGCGTGCTGATCACCGCGCTCGACGTGTTCGTCATTCTGTGGCTGCAGAACCTCGGCTTTCGCTGGATCGAGGCGTTCATCGTCACGCTGCTCGGCGTCATCGCGGTCTGTTTCGCGGTGCAGATCGCGATGGCCGACCCGGACTGGGGCGGGGTGATCCGCGGCTTCGCGCCGACCACCGAGATCGTGACCAATCCGGAGATGCTCTATATCGCGCTCGGAATCCTGGGCGCGACCGTGATGCCGCACAATCTCTACCTGCATTCCGGCGTGGTGCAGACACGGCAATTTGGCGAGAGCGTCGCGGAGAAGCGCGAGGCGATCACATTGGCGACGGTCGACTCCACCATCGCGCTGATGTTTGCGCTCTTGATCAACGCCTCGATCCTGATCCTGGCGGCGGCAACCTTCAACAAGGCCGGCAAGACCGACGTGGCCGAGCTGGAGCAGGTGCATTCCTTCCTGGCGCCGCTGCTCGGATCGGCGATCGCGCCGACGCTGTTCGGCATCGCGCTGCTCTGCTGCGGTCTGAACTCGACGGTGACGGCGACGCTGTCCGGTCAGATCGTGATGGAAGGCTTCATCGACATCCGCCTGCCACCCTGGGCGCGCCGCCTGCTGACGCGCGCGATCGCCATCGTGCCGGCGGCGATCGTGACGATCTGGTACGGCGAGAAGGGCACCGCGCAGCTCCTGATCCTCAGTCAGGTGGTCCTCAGCCTGCAATTGCCGTTCGCGATCGTGCCGCTGGTGATGTTCACCGCCGACCGCCGCAAGATGGGGGAACTGGTGGCGCCGCGCTGGGTGACGGCGCTTGCCGCGCTCACCGCGCTCATCATTATCGCGCTGAATGTGAAGCTTTTGGTGGATTTCGTCCGCGGCGGCTAGTGCGTGATCCCGAAAAAGCGGAAACCGGTTTCCGGAAAAGATCACGCACAAAACAATGCGCCAAGCGGTCACTCGTCGACCCGCACCCAGGCATCCGGCGTGAGCCGCTCCTGCGGCAGGAAGCGGCTCTTGTAATCCATCTTGCGCGAGCCGCGCACCCAATAGCCGAGATAGACGTAGGGCAGGCCCATGCGCTTGGCGCGCTCGATGTGGTCGAGGATCATGTAGGTGCCGAGCGATCGCCCGCTCTCGTCGGGATCGAAGAACGAATAGACCATCGACAGCCCGTCGTTGAGCACGTCGGTCAGCGCCACAGCGAGCAGGGGACCAGCCCCGCGGCCGTTGATCGCGCTGTCGGGCCCGCGCAGCCGGTATTCCACCAGCCGCGTCTTGACGTGGCTGTCCTCGACCATCATCGCATAGTCCAGCACCGTCATGTCGGCCATGCCGCCGTCGCGGTGCCGGCTGTCGAGGTAGCCGCGGAACACCGCGTATTGCTCGGAGGTGGGAACCAGCGCGCGCATTTCGCCAACCATATCGGCGTTGCATTCGGCGACGCGTCGCATGCTGCGGGTCGGACGGAACTCATCGGCGATCACCCGCACCGACACGCAGGCCCGGCAGGCTTCGCAAGCCGGCCGATACGCGATCGACTGGCTGCGGCGGAAGCCGCCGTGGGTGAGCAGGTTGTTGAGCCCGGGCGCGCGATCGCCCACCAGGTGGGTGAAGACCTTGCGCTCTTCCTTGCCGGGCAAATAGGGGCACGGCGACGGTGCGGTCAGATAGAACTGCGGTGTGTCCCGTGAATGCTGAGTCACTGCGCCTTGCCTCGAACGTCCACCGGACGCAGCGCGACATGCGCCGAGTCCCGACCATCATGTTGCCTTGAAAGTTGTGGCCGTGAAAGGGCCAAAGCGCCGCGCCGTTCTTCAGGCCGGCCGCCGCATGGCGGCCCGCAACGCGCCGGACCGCAACTCGTTGTTGATCACAATGGTGCCGACCAGCATGTCATGCAGGCAGCGCCGCCGTTCGTTGAACAGGCAGACCAGCAGCACCAGTGGCGTCAGCACCGAGACCGTGACCCAGAACACGATGGCGTGGACGGCACCGAGCACGAAATAGGCCGGCGAGCCGTACCAGGTGCGCATTTCAATATCCATGGCGCGCATCCCAATGGTGGCGGAATGCCGGCCGCCCAAGGTCGCCCCATAGTAGAACAGCGCCCACAGTACCATCGCCGGCGACAGCAACGCGTAGAACACGAAGCCGAGCCCCAACGTCACCACGCCTACGACGAAGATGAACATCGCCAGGAATACGACCGGCACCGCCAGAATGATGAGGTCGATGACAAAGGCGATCAGCCGCCGCGCCAGCACGCCCTCGAACAATTCGGGGTTTGCCGCCGGATCGTAGGCATGCGGCCTGATCTCGACCGACAGTCCGATGCGTTTGGGTTCGCCGTCCGCCATGATCGCGCCCCTGCGTCGGCACCGAAATGGCGAAGAATCTCCTGGGTTGCAAGAGGACCCGCGGTCGCCCAGCGAGAAAAACAGGCGCCGGCCACGCTGTACGGCCGGCGCAATGCCGCCGAAAATTCGAGCCGTGACGCTAGCGCATGTCACGGCAAAGGCCACCCCGGACTTGATCCGGGGTGAAGACCGTCAAAACGGACAAAGCCAATCCCGGTTCAATTGAACCGGAATGGCTCTAGTTGGGTTGAATTCCGGCCTTCTTGACGATGCCCTCCCATTTCACCAGCTCGGACTTGATGTAGTCGCCGAACTGCTGGCCGTTGAGCGGCTGGATGATTGCGCCCATCTCGGTGAGCCGCTTGCGCACGTCCGGCATCGCCATGGTGTCGGCCAGCGCTTTTTCGAGCTTGGCCAGGATCGCCGGCGGCGTTCCGGCCGGCGCGACCAGTCCGAACCAGTAGGAGGCCTCGAGCGGATATCCAGCTTCCTGCATGGTCGGCAGGTCGGGAAGGATTTCCAGACGCTTGTCGGCCGCGAGCGCCATTCCGGTCAGCTTGCCGCCCTTGATGTTCTGCAGCCCGATCACGGGGCTCAGAAACATTGTTTTGACGTGGCCGGCCAGCAGATCGACCAGCGCCGGCGCGCCGCCCTTGTAAGGCACATGTTGCAGCTTCACGTTGCCGGCCGACGCCAGCATCTCGCCAGCCAGATGGCTCGCACTGCCCGGACCAACCGAGGCATAGGTTAAGCCGCCAGGGTCCTTCTTGGCGATCTCGACCAGGCCTTTGACGTCCTTCGCGGGCACGCTGGGATGCGCTGCGAACACCAGCGGCGTGTAGCCGACGAAACCGATCGGCGCGAAATCCTTGATGCTGTCGTACGGAATGTTCTTGAAGACCCACGGATTGAGCGCGTGGTTATCGTTGAGCATCATCACCGTGTAGCCATCGGGCTCGGCCTTAGAGACCGCGGCGGTCGCTAGCGTGCCGCCGGCGCCGGGCCGCGCTTCGATGATGAACTGCTGGCCGAGCAGACCGCTCATCTTTTCGCCGACGATGCGCGATACGGTGTCGAGCAGCCCGCCAACCGGGAACGCGATGATGATCTTTACCGGCCGGTTCGGATAATTGTCCTGCGCAAACGCGGGACCCGCGAGGATACCGACCAGTGCCAGCGCTGCCGTCAGATGTCGTCTCATTTTTGCCTTTCCTCCTGTTGCTGCCGATTGGCGCGGCATCTTGCTTTCATCGATCATATGACCTTGGCGGTCTTGAGTTCTGCGATTGCATTGCGATCAAGCCCGAGCTCGCCGAGAATTTGTTCGTTGTGTTCGCCGAGCACGGGCGGCGGGCTCATCGGCCCGGGACGCTCGCGATCAACGAACAGCGGCGGGTTGATGCCCCAGACTTCGCCCTCGCTGGGGTGCTTCCCCTGATAGAACGTGCCGAGGTGGCGCACCTGGTCGTCGTCCATCACCTCGCTGACGTTGTGCACCGGCGCATAAGGTACGTCCTGCGCCTCCAGGCGTTGGGTCCATTCCGCACGCGTGCGCGTCGCGAATGTCTTGCCGAGCTCGGCGCGCAGCGTTGTGTAGTTGTCGATGCGCTTCTCGCGGGTGTTGAAATCCGGGTGGGTGGCAAGATCGTTTCGCTCCAGCGCTGCCAGCAGCCCTTCCCAGAACTTGGGCTGCGATGACAGATGGATCGCGACCAAGCGATCGTCCTTGCAGCGGAACGCATACGACTGCGACGCGCTCACCCGCGTCAGCGGGCCGACGGCAACGCCATACCGCTTGTGGTTGATGAATGAGTCTGGCGCGAACGCGATCGTCGCCTCCAGCATGCTGGTCTCGATGCGGCGGCCCTTGCCGGTGCGTTCGCGCTCGTGCAGCGCGCCGAGAATGCCATAGGCGCAATAGAAGCCGGTGATGTTGTCGGACAGCGTCGGGCCGCCGACCTGCGGCGCCTGCGGATCGACGAACTGGCTGAGCACGCCGCTCAGCGATTGCGCGACCGCGTCGTAAGACGGCCGGTTGGCGTAGGGACCGTCGCGGCCGAAGCCGGTGATCGAAGCATGAATGAGCCGCGGGTTGGCGCTTGTGAGCGCTTCATCCGAAAAACCCAGCCGGTCGAGTACGCCGTGGCGGAAGTTGTCGATCAGCACATCGGCCTGCTTGAGCAGGTCCCACAGAATGTCCTTGCCACGCGGCGAGCGCAGATCGAGGCTGAGGCTGCGCTTGTTGCGGTTGTAGGCGATGAAATGCCCGCTGTAGTGACCGCCGCGGAAATAGCGGAACGGGTCGCCGCCTTCAGGGTTCTCGACCTTGATCACCGAGGCGCCGAGGTCGGCGAGCAGCATGCCCGCCAGCGGCCCGGTGATCATGGTGGTCAGCTCGATGACCCGAACGCCCTCCAGCAGGCCGCCCATCTAATGTGCCTCGGGCTTGAATCCGGCCGGTGTCGTGCCGTCGTAGGCGATGCTGCTTTCGGCGGCCTCCGAAAGCAAAAAGCCGATCGGGCGCATCTGCTCTTCGACGAGATGCGCGACTAGGCTCGTCGTCCGCGCCAGGATCGGCACGCCCTTGAGGCCGCCCAGCGGGAAGCCGGCGTCGAGCAGCACAGCTGGAATGGCGCCCGAGACGTTGAGCACCAGCGGCCGCCCCATGATCTCGCGGATTGCGGCTTCGGCGGCGCGCGCCGCTTGAGCATGCGCGCCCGCCAGACCGGCTTCCTTCGCCACCGCAAGGAGCCGTCCGGCGCGTGGATCCTCGTCGGTGTGCAACGGATGGCCATAGCCGGGGAATGGAATTTTTGCCGTCCGATATTCCTGCGCCATGGATTTCGCCGCGGCGGCGAGATTACCGTTCGCGGCCCGCTCGTTGATTTTCACGAGAAACTTGCCGGCATTCTCAGCGCTGCCGAGGATCACCGAGCCGCAGCCGAGGATACCGGCGGCGACCGCTCCCTGCATCGCCTCGGGCCCCGCGGCGTAGGTCATGCGTGCGGCCTGCACGCTTGGTACCATGCCGTGCTCGGCGATCGCCACCAGGCAGGAATCCAGCACCCGGGACTGCGCCGGCGTCGGGCGCTTTCCCGTCGTCAGCAGCCAGAAATGCTCGGTGAGCGTGACCGATCCGATCAAGTCCTTGCACAGGTCGAAGCCGCGCACGACGATCATCTCGGAATTCGCGGTCGAGATGGAACTGGTTGGGTCTTTGTGTTTTCCGATCTTCACCCGGTGCCTCCGCACGCATAATGTTCAGCTTGAAATGTTTCACAGGCGCCTTGCGGATGGAAGCGGCGAGATGACCGGCGCATGCCCAACATGAGCGTCACGCTGGCCCACATCGAGGCGGCGCGGCGCGCCATCACCGGCCATGTGTTGCCCACGCCGATGCTGCCGGCGCCCAAGCTTTCGGCGCTGACCGGCGCGGATGTCTACGTCAAATACGAAAACCTTCAGGTCACCAATTCGTTCAAGGAGCGCGGCGCGAGGGCCAAGCTCGTTTCGCTGACCGCGGACGAACGCAGGCGCGGCATCATCACCATGTCGGCCGGCAATCACGCGCAGGCGGTGGCCTATCATGCCGCGAGCCTCGGCATTCCAGCGAGCGTAGTGATGCCGGTCACGACGCCGTTCGTGAAGGTGGCGGCGACCAAGGCCTACGGTGCCGAGGTCGTGCTGCACGGCGAGAGCATCGCGGAGGCGCAAGCGCGCGCCGAAACCATGGCGCGGGAGCGCAATCTCACCTGGGTGCATCCCTACGACGATCCGCATGTGATTGCAGGGCAGGGGACGATCGCGCTGGAGATGCTGGAGGCGGTCTCTGATCTCGATACACTCGTCATCCCGATCGGCGGCGGCGGTCTGATTTCAGGAATCGCAATCGGAGCAAAAGCGATCAAACCGGCGATCACGGTCATCGGCGCCGAGGCCGCTCTTTATCCGTCGTTCTGGAACGCCATCCGCAACGAAGACCTCCCACTCGGCGGCTCGACCCTGGCGGAGGGCATTGCGGTCAAGAACGTCGGCAAGCTGACGCTGCCGATCGTGCGCGACCTCGTCTCGGACATCGTACTGGTCGACGAGCAGCACATCGAGCGCGCGGTCAACGCCTATCTGACGCTGCAAAAGACGATGGCGGAAGGTGCCGGCGCCGCCGGTCTCGCCGCTATGCTGGCGCAGCCACAGCGCTTCGCCGGCAAGAAAGTCGGGCTGGTCTTGTGCGGCGGCAACATCGACCCGCGCATTCTCGCCTCGATCATGGTGCGAGAGCTTGAGCGTGAGGATCGCATCGTCTCGTTCCGCCTAACTATTCCAGACCGGCCGGGTGTGCTGGGCCAGATCGCGACGGTGCTCGGTCAGCTCGGTGCTAACATTCTCGAGGTCGATCACAAGCGGCTGTTCCTCGATGTGCCGGCCAAGGGCGCTCGGCTCGACGTCACGGTGGAGACGCGCGACGGCGCGCATGCCGAGGAGATCATGCGGGCGCTGAACAGCGAGGGCTTTGCGCCAGTGCGCATCGATACGGGCGCGGCGATAAATCAACCCTAGTTTGCCGCGAGCGTGGGCCGTGGCCGTGGCAGCGGCACGGCGCCGTCGGCACGAGCGACCGACAAGCGCGGTCGTGGCAACGGCAATGGGACGGCGACTGTAGTCGCTTCGGCCGCGGGATCGGGAGCGAAGCTCTGCACCTGCGGTGACGGCGTCAGCGCTTGTCTTGGCGGCCCGGGCAGCGGCACTGAATCCCAAACCGAAGCCGCCGACCGCGTCGCGGCAGACGACGGTGCTGCAGCACGCGGAGGCTCCGGCCAAACCGGGGCTGCAGCCGGCGCGACGCGGCCCGTGGTTTCGGGCGCAGGTTCGGCAGGCAATCGTGTCGGAGCTTCGGGTCGCGTGACAGCGGCTGATGACCTCGTCAGCGGCGCAGAAATGGCAACCGTTGGCGGCATGACGTAAGACCGCACAAACCACGCGGCGCCGCCGGCCAGCACGACGACCGGCACCAGCACCGCAAGGACCGATACGAGGCGCCGCGAGCGCGGCCGCTCGGCTCCGGTCATGTCGTCTGCGTTCACACCCACCGCCGTCCCCCAACGGATGGGCTGAGCTTAGCGCCTTATGAAAGGCCTCGCCAAGCCTGGGATCGCTCAGATTGGATGATACCGGCCGGTGCCGGGAAGTCACCCGGCCCTGAGCTTTTCCGCGATCCTCGGGGCGAAATAGGTCAGCACACCGTCGGCGCCCGCCCGCTTGAACGCGGTGAGGCTTTCGACCATCGCCTTGTCACCGTCGATCCAGCCATTCTGTGCCGCGGCCTGGATCATCGCGTACTCACCCGACACCTGGTACGCAAAGGTCGGCATGCCGAACGCATCCTTGATGCGGGTGAGAATATCGAGATAGGGCAGGCCCGGCTTCACCATGATCATGTCGGCACCTTCCGCGATATCGAGTTCTGCTTCGCGCAGCGCCTCGTCGGAATTGCCGGGATCCATCTGATAGGTGCGCTTGTCGCCGATCAGCGTCGCCGAGGAGCCGACCGCGTCGCGGAACGGGCCGTAGAACGCCGAAGCATACTTCGCGGTGTACGACATGATCTGCACGTCGAGGAAGTTCGCTTTGTCGAGCGCCTGGCGGATCGCGCCGACCCGGCCATCCATCATGTCGGAGGGTGCGATGATGTCGCAGCCAGCCTCGGCTTGGACCAGCGCCTGCTTGACCAGTACCGCGACCGTCTCGTCATTGACAATGATGCCGTCGCGCATCAGGCCGTCGTGGCCGTGGCTGGTGTAGGGATCGAGCGCCACGTCGCACAGCACGCCGACGTCCGGCACCGCCTTCTTGATCGCTCGGATCGCCTGACAGACCAGATTGTTCGGGTTGAGAGCCTGGGTGCCGGTTTCGTCGCGCAGGTTCGGATCGGTATAGGGAAAGATCGCGACACACGGGATGGTGAGTTTCGCTGCCTGCTCCGCAACTCGCACAATATCGTCGACCGTGAGCCGCTCGACACCGGGCATCGAGGCGACCGGCGCGCGACGGCCTTCGGCAACGAACAGCGGCCAGATCAGGTCGTCGGTCGAAAGCACACTCTCGCGCACCATGCGCCGCGCCCATTCGCTGCGGCGGTTGCGCCGCGGGCGGGTGGTGAGATCGAGCGCGGGGACCTTGTCCGGCGCATCCACCGGGGTGAAGCGTACACGGCTTTCGATCGGACGGCCGTATTTGATTGCCATGGCTTCCGCCCTTCGTCATTGCCGGGCAAAAGTCGCGAAGCGACGTCTTCATGGTAGAAGCCCGGCAATCCATCTTATACCGTTTTGACCTCTTGGAAGACAGCCGGGGTCAAGCCCGGCGGTGACGGCACCGATATGGACTTCGAACTCACCGAGGATCAGCGCGCTTTTCAAGCCACCGCGCGAACCTTTGCCCGCAGCGAAATGATGTCCAAAGCGAAGGACTGGGATGAGCACGAAACCTTCCCCGTCGACACGTTGCGGGAGGCCGCCGCGCTAGGCTTCGGCGGCATCTATGTGAAGGACGACGTCGGCGGCGCAGCGCTCACGCGGCTCGACGCCACCATCATCTTCGAGGAGCTGGCGCAGGGCTGCACCTCGACCGCGGCCTACATCTCGATCCACAACATGTCCGCCTGGATGATCGATGCGTTCGGCGGCGAGGCGCAGCGCAAGAAATTCCTGCCGAGGCTTTGCTCGATGGAGCATTTCGCATCGTACTGCCTGACCGAGCCGGATTCCGGCAGCGACGCCGCAAGCCTCAAGGCCAGCGCCAAGCGCGACGGCGGCCACTACGTTCTCAACGGCGCCAAGGCTTTCATCTCGGGCGGTGGGGTGTCGGACATCTACGTCTGCATGGTTCGCACCGGCTTCGCGGGACCGAAGGGCATCTCCTGCATCGTAGTCGAGAAGGGTACGCCCGGCTTGTCGTTTGGCGCGCAGGAGAAGAAGCTCGGCTGGAAGTCGCAGCCGACCGCGATGGTGATGTTCGAGAATTGCCGCGTGCCGGTTGCGAATCTGATCGGCAAGGAGGGCGACGGCTTCAAGATCGCGATGGCCGGGCTCGACGGCGGGCGGCTCAACATCGCCGCGTGCTCGATCGGCGGCGCGCAGTTCTGCCTCGACCGTACCATCGAATACATGCGCGAGCGCAAGCAGTTTGGCTCCAAGCTCTCCGACTTCCAGGCCTTGCGCTTTCGCGTCGCCGACTATGCGACCGAGCTCGAAGCCGCGCGGCTGATGGTGCGCCGCGCCGCCGTCGCGGTCGGCGGCGGCGAGCCGGGCGCGACCCGCCTTGCCGCGATGGCGAAGCGGCTCGCCACGGACTCCGGCTTCGAGGTCGTCAACGGCTGCCTGCAACTCCACGGCGGCTACGGCTACCTGCGCGACCATCCGATCGAGCGGGTGCTGCGCGACGTGCGCGTTCACCAGATCCTCGAAGGCACCAATGAGGTGATGCGGCTGATTGTCAGCCGCGACATGCTCGGGAATTGACGATGGTTGCAAGGCGCATCGGCATTCTCGAAATGGCCACCGCCGACCCGCTGCGCGTCTCGCTGTGGGATGTGTTCAAACAGCGGCTGCGCGAGCTCGGTTGGGCCGAGGGTCATGACGTCAGCTTCGACTTTCGCTGGGCCGACGGGTACGAGGATCGACTGGCAGCTTTCGCGGGCGAGTTGGTCCGCAGCCACGTCGACGTGCTGGTGACGACCGGAACGCCGGCGGCTGACCTGGCGAGCCGGACGACCTCCGAAGTTCCGATTGTGATGGCGACCGGAACAGCGCCGGACACACCGCGCGCCAACGTTGCGGGTGTGGTGGACCTGCCGCCCGGCTTGAGCGCGGAGCGGCTCGAGCTGCTCCACGAGGCGGTGCCCCATGCGGCATGCCTGGCCGTTCTGCTGGACCACGCCAACTCAAGTTCGCCGCGCGCCATGAGCGAGAGCAGCGATGCAGCGCGAGCGTGCGGCATCGCACTGAAAGACTACTGGGTGAAAGGGCCCGGTCAGTTCGGCGAAGTGCTTGCCGCAATGAAGAGCGACAGCGTTGATGCAGTATCAATCGGTCCTGGGGCGATGTTCTTCGCCCGGCGCGCGGCACTCGCGGCGCTGACGCTCGAACACGGTCTGCCGTCGATCACCGTGCGCAAGGAGTACGCCGAGGCCGGCAGCCTGATGTCCTATGGCTCGCCGATCCGCGACAATTACCGGCGTGCCGCCGTCTATGTCGACAGGATCCTGCGCGGGGAGAAGCCCGCCGGTCTGCCGGCGGAGCCGCCGACCGAGTACGAACTGATCGTCAATCGCAAAGCCGCGGATGCGCTGGGCATTGTGGTGCCCGCATCGGTGCTTCGTCGGGCCGTCGTGATCTGAGGGTGAGCTACGCCGCGTCACGCTCTGGTTTTGGGCGAGGCTTGGGACGAGCGCTATCGACCGGAACGGTCTCGCCGCGCGGTCCGCGCCAGCGCTTCATCAGCAGGCCGACCACGCCGATCGGCGGCGCGGTGATGTCGCCGGCGACCAGCCGAGAACCCCCTTTGTGCCGCACCAAGTTGAGTTTGCGGTCATGGAACGCCTCAAGCTCGGCGCGATGGCCGACGCTGATAATGGCAATCTCCGGCAGCTCTTTGCCGATCATCTCCATCAGCTTGGCCTGGCTCGCGGTGTCGAGCGCCGAGGTGGCTTCGTCCATCACCACAATGTCCGGCTTCTCCAACAGCAGCCGCGCGAACGCGAGGCGCTGCTTCTCGCCGCCAGACAGCACCTGGTCCCAGGCGACCTCCTCTTCGTCGAGCCGCTCGATCACATGCTCCAGGCCGACGGTCTCCAATGCCTTCTTCAGCTCTGCGTCGTCGATGCTGTCGGCCGCCTGCGGATAGGTGGCGGCGCGGCGCAGCGTGCCGAGCGGCACATAGGGCCGTTGCGGCATCATGAAGAGCTTGGCGCCGGGCTTGAGCGAGATTTCGCCCTCGCCCCATGGCCACAGGCCGGCGATGGCGCGGACCAGCGTACTCTTGCCCGATCCGGAATCTCCTGCCAGCAACAATTTTTCGCCTAGCTGCACCACCACGTCGGCGTCATCGATCACCACTGTGCCGTCGGTCAATTCAACCGAGACGTCCTTGAGCCGGATCGCGGCGCCTTCGGAAATCTCGTTGCGCTTGATCGCTGTCAGGTCGGATTGATCGAGGTGGTCGAGCGATACGATCAGATTGGCGACACGACGCGCCGATGCGGTGAATTCGGCGAGCCGCGGATAGTTGTCGACGATCCAGTTGAACGCATACTGCACCTGGATGAATGCCGCGGTCGCCTGCATGACCTGACCGAGCGTCATGGTGCCGGCGAGATATTTCGGCGCGCACAGGATGATTGGCACCACCGAGGCGATGATGTAGTTACCGTGCGACACGAACATGGTGCGCATGTACTGGCCGGCGAGCTTACCGTAGGCCCGCACCACGTTGGACAACAGTTTGGCAAGACCGGCCCGTTCTTCCTCCTCACCGCCGAGGATCGCAATGCTCTCGCCGTTCTCACGCAAGCGGGTCAGCGCGTAGCGGAATTCCGCCTCGGCCTGGTTCTTGCGTTCGGCAGTCGGCACGAAGCTGCGGGCGATCAGCAGCATGCTGGAGCTGATGATCAGGCAATAGATCACGACCGAGATGACGAGATAGCCGGGGATCGTGATCTCGCCGCCGTTCCAGTCGATCGTCAAATCGCCGCCGACGAACCACAGCACGCCGATGAAGGTCGCCGACGTCAGGAAGGCGGTAAGGATGCCGGTTGCCAGATCGACCGGCGCCTCGGTCGCGATCCGCATGTCCTCGGTGAGGCGGTGCTCCGGGTTCTTGTGCTCGCCGGCAACCAAGTTGAGCTGATAGTAGCGGCCGTCGTTGAGCCAGCGATCGCCGACATGCTCGGTCATCCAGGCGCGCCAGCGCCGCTGGATGCGCATGCGCGCCCACACCACCAGGATCGCAACGGTGATGCTGAAGACAGCAAGCGGAATGAACAGCCACGCCTGATAGGCGACCGCCGCGCCGTCTTTCTTCTCCAGCGCGTCGAAGATGTCCCGGTTCCAGACGTTGATCCGGTAGCTGGCGATGAGTTGCAGGACGACGAGCACAATCAGGCTGATCGTCATGATCCAAGCGACGCGCCGCTGATCGCCGGTCCAGAATCCGCGCGCCACCCGGGCAAAGCGCCGGACCAACGCTCGCTGCACGTTCCGGTCCGGCTGCTTTTCCGCCATGGTTCGTCATCTCGCCGTGGAGCGCAGGACAACGCCTGTTGGCGGAATTTGTTCATTGGCCAGGTCCGGCGTTGCAACGGGCTGTGGTCCCCGATAGCTCTGCTGCGATGACCGCAAACGACCCGGAAATCCTGTTCGAGCGCCGCGGCGCGGCGGGCCTCGTCGCCCTCAACCGGCCGCAGGCGCTCAATGCCGTGACGCTGGGCATGGTGCGGGCGCTGACGGATCAACTGGCGCAATGGGCTGCCGACCCGGCGGTGAGCCGCGTGGTGGTGTCGGCCGCCGGCGGGCGGGCATTCTCCGCGGGCGGCGATATCCGCGCGCTGTACGACCTGGGCCGCGCCGGCCGGTACGACGAGATGCTGCCGTTCTGGCGCGAGGAGTACGCGCTCAACGCGATGATCAAACGCTACCCCAAGCCCTATGTGGCGCTGATCGACGGCATCGTGATGGGCGGCGGCGTCGGCCTGTCGGTGCATGGCTCGCATCGTGTTGCCGGCGACCGCTATTTGTTCGCGATGCCCGAGGTCGGCATCGGATTTTTTCCTGACGTCGGCGCGACCTGGTTTCTGCCGCGCTTGCCGGGCGAGCTCGGCGCGTATTGTGCGCTCACCGGCGAGCGGCTCAACGCGGTCGACGGCGTCGCCGCTTCGCTCGCCACGCATCGCGTATCGTCGGCGCGCTTTGCCGAACTTGCGGATGCACTCTGCGGTTCGGTTGCGGTCGATGCCGTGCTGGCCGCGTTTGCGGAGCAAGCGGGGGAGGGGCCGCTCGCATCCCGCCGCGCCGCCATCGATCGCCTGTTTCGCTACGATCAGGTCGAAGCCATCATCGCGGCCCTTGATCGGGAAGCGCAGTCCGCAAGCGACGCCGCCGCATTCGCCGCTGCGAGCGCGGCCACGATCCGCACTAGATCGCCGACCAGCCTGAAGCTTGCACTGGCGCAGATCCGCGCCGGCCGCAATCTCGCATTCGATGCGTGCATGCTGACCGAATTCCGCATAGTGTCACGGATCATTCATGGCGAGGACTTCTATGAGGGAGTGCGCGCGGTGATCGCCGACAAGGACAACGCGCCGCGCTGGCGGCCCGCGACGCTCGAGGCCGTGTCGCAGGCCGAGATCGAGCGGCACTTTGCGCCGCTCAAACCGGGCGAGGCAGCGGAGTTGACGTTGTCATGAGCGAGCCCTACGCCACCGATCCGGCGCGAACGCTCGATCCGGTCCAGGCCGGGCCGGCGGAGGAGGCCAAGCAGGGCCGCTGGACGCTGCGTCTGGTGATGTTCTTGCGGGTGATGGCCGGCCTTTCGATGGTGAAGGGCCTCTATCACTGGGCGCTGGTGTGCGGTGTGTTCGGGCTCGAGGGCGGCTTCGAAGCGCAGCCGCTGCCATGGCAGACCGCCACCGTGTTTTTCGCCGTCATCGATCTGGTGGCGGCCGTCGGCCTCTGGCTCGCGGCCGCCTGGGGCGCGGTGGTGTGGCTTACCGCCTGCGTGTCGATGGCCGCGGTCGAGGTGATCTTCCCGCAGGTCTACGGCGGTCGGGTTATCGTGGTGGTGATCGAAGCGGCACTGCTGTTCGGCTATCTGTTCCTTGCGATACAGTCGGCGCGGGAGCATCCGCAGTAAAGCGTCCCGGGTTGGTGGGTGAAGGGTGGGGTATGCGACTTCGTGAGTTTCTTGGCATTGCCGCGATCGCGCTTTCGACCATCGCAGCGGCCTCGGCGCAGGACTGGCCGACCAAAACGGTTCGCGTGATCGTGCCGTTCTCGCCCGGCAGCGCCGTCGACCTGGTCGGCCGCGCGGTGTTCGATCAAGTGTCGAAGCAGGTCGGACAGAACATCATCATCGAAAATCGCGCCGGCGGCGGCGGCACGCCCGCCATCATCTCGGTGAAGTCGGCCGAGGCGGACGGGCACACCATCCTGGTCCATTCCAACTCGCTCATCACCACGCCGGCGATCCAGGCGATGACCTGGGACCCGCCAAGCGACTTCGCGGGTATCACACCACTCGGCAACGTTCCGCTCGTGCTGGTGATCTCGCCGGACAAGAACATCAAAACGCTGAAAGCGCTTGTCGAACTCGCCAAGTCGAAACCGGGCGCGCTCAACTACGCGGCGGCCGGCATCGGCTCGCCGCCGCACCTCACCATGGAGCGCTTCCGCAACGCTGCCGGCTTCAGCGGCCAGCTGGTTCCGTTCAAGGGCGCGCCCGAAGCCCTGACCGAAATCATGGCCGGGCGCGTCGACATGTACTTCAGCCCGCTGACGCCGGCCTTGCCGCTGATCCAGTCGGGCAAGCTGGTGCCGCTTGCGGTCAGCAGCATCAAGCGCGCCTCCGCGCTGCCGGACGTGCCTACCACGGTTGAAGCCGGCTTCCCCAACTCCGACTTCGAATTTTGGATCGGCTCGATGGTCGCGAAGCCGACACCGCGTCCTGTGATCGCCAAGATGCATACCGAGATCGTCAAGGCGCTGGAAAATCCGATCACCAAGGAACGGTTTTCCAAGATGGGTGTCGATCATCTGATCCAGTCGACCGCCGAATTCGATGCGCGGATCGCCCGGGAAACGCCGATCGCGGTCGAGCTTGCCAAAGCAGCGGGTGTCGGCCTGCAAAAGTGACGCATCGGACAGTTCGTCTTGGAGCACGATCCCAAAAAGTGGAATCCAATTTTCGGCGAAAGATCATGCTCAAACGAAAGGGTTAAGCGACGGGCCTGACGCAGCGTAGCTGGGTCAGAACCCTAGCGGCCGCCCGGTCGTCGCCGGGCGGCTTTTTTTCGCCGCGTTGCTTGTGAGGATGTCGGCTCCCTGGCTTAATCGACTGAAAAGCGGGGAGGGACACATGGCGCGGATCGGCTTCATTGGGCTCGGCAACATGGGCCTGCCGATGGCGCAAAATCTCATCAAGGCAGGGCATTCTGTCGTCGGCCTCGACGTCAGCAAGGCGCAGGTCGACAAGCTGCTCGCCGCGGGCGGCACGGCAGCGGATAGCGTCAAGGCTGCGACCTCCAGGTGTCGACATCGTCATCACCATGCTGCCCGCCGGTGCGCAGGTGCGCGAGGTCTACCTCGGCAACGACGGCGTGCTCGCGTCCGCAAGTCCCGGCACGCTGCTGATCGATTCATCGACCATCGATGTGGAGACGGCGCGGACGGTTGCTGCTGCGGCGGTAAATAAGGGGCTCGCCATGCTCGACGCGCCGGTGTCCGGCGGTGTCGGCGGCGCACAGGCGGGCACACTCACCTTCATGGTGGGCGGCGCGGACGCGGCGTTCGTGTGTGCCAAGCCCATTCTTGAGACAATGGGCAAGACCATCGTTCACGCCGGCGGCGCCGGCAACGGGCAGGCCGCCAAGATCTGCAACAACATGATCCTCGGCGTGTCGATGATCGCGGTGTCGGAAGCGTTCGTGCTGGCCGAGAAGCTCGGCCTCGACGCGCAGAAGCTGTTCGATATTTCCTCGAAGTCGTCAGGCCAATGCTGGTCGATGACGACCTATTGCCCGGTACCAGGCCTGGTGCCGACTTCGCCGGCCAATCGCGACTACCAGGCCGGATTTACCGCGGCGATGATGCTCAAGGACCTCAAGCTGGCACAGGACGCCGCCAAGGCGGCGGGCGTTGCGACGCCGCTCGGCGCCAACGCCGCCAAAATTTACGACCGGCACGTCGCCAGCGGCGAAGCGGCACGCGATTTTTCGGGTGTCATCCACTTCATCCGAAAAAGCTAACGAATATCGGCCACGGGAACCAATGCGCTCGCTCGGGCGTTAGTAGGCCCGAAATTTGGATTGTTCGTTTGGAGGATTGCGTGGCTCTTCCTGCAACCATTGCTCGCGTTGCCAGCCGGACGCAAGGTCCCTTGCGAAAAATGTCCGCTGCGCGGCAAGGAGGTGCTGCGCGATTTTACCGCCAAGGAGTTGCCGTTCGTCGCGGAGTTCAAATCCGGCGAGCTGAACATACAGGCCGGCACAAACATCTTGTTGCAGGGCACCAACAGCGCGCACCTCTACACGGTGCTGTCGGGATGGGCGTTCCGCTACAAAACGCTGCCCGATGGACGGCGACAGATTCTCAATTACGCGTTGCCCGCCGATCTGCTCGGCCTGCAGGGTTCGATTTCGGATGAGATGCAGCATTCGGTCGAGGCGCTGACCGACATGGTGCTGTGCGTATTCCCGCGGGAGAAGCTGTGGGATCTCTATAGCGGCTTTCCAGCGCTGGCGTTCGATCTGACATGGCTCGCTGCGCGCGAGGAGCAGATGCTCGACGAGAATCTGCTCAACGTCGGGCGCCGCACCGCGCTTGAGCGCGCGGCGTACTTGCTGCTGCATCTGTTCGTGCGCGGCGAGGAGGTTGGGCTGACCAAGGGCAATACCATCGTGTTTCCGTTTACCCAGCAGCACGTCGCCGACACGCTGGGCATGTCGCTCGTCCACACCAACAAGACGCTTAAGCGCCTTGCCGCCACCAAGGCGGTGCGCTGGAAGAACAAGCATTTCGAGTTGATCGACCGCGAGGCGTTGACGGAGCTCGCCGGCTACCAGCAGCCGCAGCAGCGCACGCGGCGGCCGTTCATCTGAACACTTTCATCGCTGAATGGGCGGGCAGGGCGCCGCAATTTCAATTCGGCACATCCAATTCGGCACACATGAGGTGCAGGGTGAATCCGCGGTAAAGGTAAAACTTTGCTTTCGAGCTACACCGCGAATTTACTGTCGCGAATAAACCTAATCTTTATTGTACAATTTAATCCCATCTTCAATCGCCATCCCTATGGTGCTCGGTCATGGACGGGGAAACAGGGCCCCGCCGTAAACGAAAAAACACGGGAAGGCGTCAATGATGAAGACCGTTGCAAAGACGGTCGAGCCCGCCGATCGTCAGGCGAAGTTCGACCACATCCGGCCGCTCTATCTCGATGCCTTGACACTGGTTGAGCGGCTGCATCGGCGCTTGTTGGATGTTATCAAGGACGAGTTTGACCGGCGCGGCCGCTCGGACATCAACTCGGTGCAAGCGCTGTTGCTCTACAACATCGGCGACAAGGAGCTCACCGCCGGCGAACTGCGAACCCGCGGCTACTACCTCGGCTCCAACGTCTCCTACAATCTCAAGAAGCTGGTCGAGATGGGCTTCCTGGATCATCAGCGCTCGCGCGTCGATCGCCGTTCGGTCCGCATCCGGCTCACCGACAGCGGCCGCGAGATCCGCGACATCGTCGAGAGCCTCTACCAGAAGCACGTGCGCACCGTGGAGCAGGTCGGCGGCATCAGCGCCGACGAGTTCTCGACGCTGAACAAGTCGCTGCACCGGCTCGAGCGCTTCTGGACCGACCAGAATTCTGTATCGGCTTTAGTTCGTGATCCCGAAAAGTGGGAACGGTTTTCGGAAAGGATCACGCACAAAACAATAATTCGTTCTGGCCAAGATCGCGCGGCATCACGCCGTGTGACCCAAGCGGCCAGCGCGGCAGGTCAAAGTAAGCTCTCGCGGCTTCCTCCAACGCCAACACTCGCCGCGATCCAAGCCCCCGGTCCTCACCAGCCGGGGGCTTTTTTGGCATTTGTCACAAAATCGCCCGGTGCGACCCGTACCCGATGTCGCATCGCGTTGATTTGACGGGATTTGACCTTGTCCGGTGCGGCGCGTTGGCCTTTGTTAGGTGCCGGCAAGGGATTCGGGGACTTGATGACCAAGCGGTCTCATTTGCGAGGCGTCAGCCGGCGCGCGGTTCTGAAGGCCGCGGCGGCAGCCGGCGGCAGCGCGCTCGGCGCCCGGGTCGCGTTCGGCCAGGACGCGCTGCTGCAGGCATTGATCGATCAGACCCAGCGCGGCGATTTCGGCCAGGGCTTCGATTCTGCTTCGCGGACCATCGCCATGCCGAAGGCGACGCTGCCGACGCTCTCGCCTGCCACCGTGGAACATACCGGGCAGGCGATCGCCCAATACGAAGCGATCGTCGCACGCGGTGGCTGGCCCGAGGTGCCGAAGATCGACCGGCTGCGGCTCGGCGCGCGCAATCCGAACGTGGTCGCGCTGCGCCAGCGGCTCAGCGCGGTGGGCGACCTCGATCCCAGCGCTGGGGTTTCCGACGTCTACGATTCATTCGTCGACGCCGCGGTGCGCCGCTTCCAGGCGCGGCACGGCCTCGCGGTGGATGGCAACATCCGCGAACTCACATACAAGGCGCTCAACGTGCCCGCGCAGGTGCGGCTCGCGCAGCTGCGGACCAACGTGGTGCGCCTGCGCAGCATGGGCGGTAAGCTCGGCGACCGCTTCGTGATGTGCAACATCCCTGCCGCGCACATCGAGGCGATCGAAGGCGGCGTTGCAGTGTCGCGTCACACTGCGGTGGTCGGCAAGCCGGACCGCGCCTCTCCCGACATCAACAGCCGGATTGTCGAGATCAATTTCAATCCATACTGGACTGTGCCGGTCTCGATCGTGCGCCGTGACCTCATCCCGAAGATGCAGGCCGAGCCCGACTATCTCGAAAAAAACCTGATCCGCATCTTTGATCCGAAAGGGAACGAGCTTACCCCGTCGCAGATCAACTGGTATTCGGAAGAGGCGGTGAACTATCGCTTCAAGCAGGATCCGGGCGACCTCAACTCGATGGGGACGATCCGCATCAACTTCCCGAGCGCACACGGCGTCTACATGCACGACACGCCGTCGAAGAACCTGTTCGGCGAGGATTTCCGCTTCCACTCGTCGGGCTGCGTGCGTGTGCAGAACGTGCGTGAACTGGTCAACTGGCTCTTGGTCGAGACGCCGGGCTGGTCGCGCAACGACATCGACCAGGTGATCAAGAGCGGCGAGCGCAAGGACGCGAAGGTTGCGAAGCCGGTGCCGCTGTACTGGGTCTATGTCACGGCGTGGGCGACGCCCGACGGCGTCGTGCAGTTCCGCGACGACATCTACAACCGCGATGGGCTGGGTCCCATCGCCGGTTCTCGCGGCTAACCCACGCGATCTCCGCTCATACCCGCGCAAGCGGTATGCAGGCCAAATGCGCTATCCTCATTGTGGCCCTGGGCCCCCCTTCCGTGGGGAAGAACGGACGAGAGACCTGTTCCAACCAAATCGCATCGTGCGGTAACATCCCGGCATGAAGCTCAAAGCGATGTTCGCGCTCGTGCTGACGGCGCTCGCCGCCCCCACGGCGCAGGCCCAGACCGCGGCTGATTTTCCGACCGCGCCGGTGCGGCTGTTCGTTCCGTTCGCGGCCGGCGGCCCGACCGACGTGGTGGCGCGTATCCTGGCCGAGCAACTGTCGGCGCGCTGGGGCGGCAAGACCGTCGTGATCGAGAACCGGCCCGGTGCCGGCACCATTGTCGCCACGGCCCTCGTCGCCAAATCGCCGGCCGACGGCCACACCATGCTGGTCTCGACCAATTCGCTCCTGATCAATCCTGCGATCAATCACTCGCTGCCCTACGACACGCAGAAGGACTTCGCGCCCGTCAGCATGGTGGCGACGCAGCCGGTGGCGCTGGTCGCGAACAAAGCCTTTGCGCCGAACACCGTGCCGGAGCTGGTCGCCGAAGCGAAGAAGGCCGCTGCGCCGCTCAACTACACATCGCCCGGGCCGCGCGGCGTCGGACATCTGGCTGGCGAGATGCTCAAGCAGCGCGCCGGCATCGACATGGTGCACATCAACTACAACGGCAGCGCGCCGGCGCTGACCGACGTTGTCGCCGGCCGCGTGCCGCTGATGTTCGACATCTGGCATTCGGCCAAGCGCTACGTCGATGCCGGCCAGCTCAAGCTGATCGCCAGCGCCAGCAACGAACGCTTTGCGGACGCGCCCAACGTCGCTGCCATGGCGGAAGCCTACCCGGGCTTCCAGGTGATGGCGTTCAACGCCCTGGTGGCGCCGGCCGGCGTGCCGGCGCCAATCCTGGATAAGCTTTCCGCCGACATCCGCGCGGTGGTCAGCTCGGAAGCATTCCGCGAAAAGACCAAGCATCTCGGCATCAATGCTTACGGCAACACGCCCACCGAGCTTTCGGCCTGGATGCGCGGCGAGATCGCGCGCTGGCAGGAGGTCGCGAAGGCCGCAAACCTCAAGGCGGACTGAAGGATGGGACGATGAGCGCAGAGCCCGGCGCGATCGACTGCGACGTTCATCCGACGGTGCCGGACAACAAGGCGCTGCTGCCGTATCTCGAACCGTTCTGGGCGGAGTCGGTGGTCTCGCGCGGCATCAATTCGCTGGAGTCGATCAGCTATCCGACCAAATCGCCGCTGACCTCGCGGCCGGAATGGCGCAGCCAAGGACCACTTCGCCGCAACCGACGCCAAGCAGCTCGCAGCCCAGGTGTTCGACCGCTGGCAGGCCAGCATCGCGATCCTGAACTGCATCTACGGGGTGCAGCCTTCTGTTCAGCGAGGACATGGGGAGGGCGTTTGCGAGCGCGCTCAACGACTGGATCGTCAAGGAATGGCTCGACCGCGATCCGCGGCTGCGCGCTTCGATCGTGGTGCCGATGCAGAACATCGAATACGCGGTCGACGAGATCGAGCGCTGCGCCAAGGACAAGCGCTTCGTCCAGGTGATGGTGCTGGCGATGCAGGAGGTACCGCTCGGGCGGCGGCATTTCTGGCCGATCTATGCGGCCTGCGTGCGCCATGGCCTGCCGCTCGGCATCCATGCCGGCTCCGCCTACCGCAATCCGGTGACCGCGCTGGGCTGGCCGACCTGGTACATCGAGGATTACGCGGCACAGTCGCAGGGCTTCCAGTCCCAGGTCGCGAGCCTGATCACCGAGGGCGTGTTTGCCAAGCACTCGGCGCTCAAGGTGGTGCTGATCGAATCCGGCGTGACTTGGTTACCGGCGTTCCTGTGGCGGTTCGATAAGTTCTGGCGCGGGCTTGCGCACCGAAGTGCCCTGGGTCGACCGTGCGCCCTGGGAGATGGTGCGCGACCATTTCCAGCATGACGATCCAGCCGTTCGACGCCCCGGATGCGCCGCAAAAGAGGTGACGCGGATCATCGAGCATCTGCGCTCCGACGACATTTTGCTTTATTCATCGGATTATCCGCATTGGCAATTCGAAGGCGATGCCGTGATGCCAGAAGGGATTTCGCCGGCGCTGAAGCCGCAAGATTGCGATCGATAATCCGCTTGCGACCTATGCCGGCTCAAGAACGGCGCGCGGTAGGTGGCCACGTACGTTGCCCTGCTGCGCGCGGTTAACGTTGGCGGAACCGGCAACCTTCCCATGGCCAAGCTGAGGGCTATGTGCGGCGAAGCCGGCTTTGCTCAGGTCCAGACCTACATCGCCAGCGGCAACGTTGTGTTTCAAAGCAGCGCGTCGCCGGCAAAGGTGAAGTCCGAGCTTGAGAAGCGCCTTCTCGCCCATGCCGGTAAGCCGATCGGCGTTGTGGTGCGCACCGCGGCCGAGATGGCGGCCGTTCTCAAGGCCAACCCGTTTGCAAAGCTGGCACCCACCACCACCGTTGCGATTTTCCTCGACAAGCCGCCGCCAGCCGACGCACTGGATCATGCGGTTGGCGCTACCGACGAAAAGATGCGGCTCGGAAAGCGCGAGATTTTCGTGCACTACCCAAGCGGGCAAGGGAAATCAAAACTGCGAATCCCGGCTGCCAAGGCAGGCACGGCGCGCAACATGAACACGGTCGCTAAACTCGCAGCGATGGCCGCAAAGCTGTGAGCGGCGGGTCGTCGTCGACGGCGCGAGGGCCGGCGCCGAGGCTCTCATAGTCCGGGCATCCCGCGTTGTTCCCACCCCACGCCGGAGGCCGCTGGAGCCCTCGCATTCCGGTGCTATAATGTGGTCTGGCGTCGGCCGAGTCCAGGCTCAAGGAGGACGCGCGATGAATATCGAGGTCAGGGCGAAAGACCGCAGGCAGCAGACCAAGCTCCAGATCATCGATTGCGATTTCCATCCCAGGATCCCGCAGGAGGAAATGCGGCCGTTCCTGAGCAATCAGTGGTGGAGCTATCTGGAGACCTACGGCAACCGCCAGCGTCACGGCTAGGCCAAGGGCTATTGCTATCCGAAGATCGCGCCGCAGGCGTCGCGCCGCGACGCCTGGCCGCCGAACGGTGGCACGCCTGGCAGCGACCTCAAGTTCTGCCGAGAGCAGCATCTCGACTTCTACGGAATCGAAGCCGCCATGCTGACCCCGCTGTCGCAGTCCACCGGCAACGGCGACCAGAATGTCGAGTTGTCGATTGCACTAGCGTCGGCCGCGAACGACTTGCCAGCTCGTCGAACTGGATCGACAAGGAAGCGCGCTTGAAGCCTTCGATCGTCGTGCCGTACGAGGACGGCGTCGCGTCGGCCGCCGAGGTCCGCAAACGCGCCCGCAACAGGCAATTCAAGCAGGTCATTCCTGCTCAGCCGCATCGCCGAAGCGGCCGGCCGTAAGCGCTATTGGCCGATTTACGAGGCCGCGGTCGAGGCCGGGCTTCCGGTCGGCATCCACGCCTTCGGCTACGGCGGCTGGCCGTTGACCAACTCGGGCTATCCCTCGTTCTACATCGAGGAGATGACCGAGCACGCCACCGGCGCGCAAGCCATGGTCACCTCGTTGATCATGGAAGGCGTGTTCGAACGCTGGCCGGACCTGAAGATCGTGCTGATCGAATGTGGCTTCGGCTGGCTGCCGGCATTGGGCTGGCGGCTCGACAAGCACTGGAAGCGGCTGAAGGACGAGGTGCCGCATCTCAGGAAGGCGCCGTCGGAATACATCCGCGAGCACTTCTGGGTCACGACCCAGCCGATGGAGGAGACCGAGACGCCCGAGCACCTGCTCGACGTGATGAACTGGATCGGCATCGACCGCATCATGTTCTCGTCAGCGACTATCCGCACTGGGACTTCGACGATCCGTTCACCTCGCCTGCCGCCGAGCCTGACGGACGCGCAGCGGCGCATGATCTACGCCGACAACGCGCGGCAAGCTCTATCGGCTCTGATGATCTGAGTTTGGAATGGCCAAGAAGCACGTCGTTGCCGCGGTGAGCGAGATTCCGCCCGGCAGCCGCAAGCTCGTGTCTGCCGACGGGCGCGCGATCGTGGTGTTCAACATCGAGCGGCGAATTCTTCGCGCTGATCGAACCGCTGCCCGCATCGCGGCGGCAACTGTTCAAGGCAATCCTGACCGGCCTGATCCTGTCCGAGGAGCCCGGCGACTACAAATACATCCGGCGCGGCGAGATCATCCGCTGCCCCTGGCACAACTGGGAGTTCGACATCCGCACCGGCAAGTCCTGGTGCGATCCCGAGAAGGTGAAGGCACGGCGGTTCGGCGTCTCGGTGGAGAAGGGCGCCAAGCTGATCGAGGGGCCGTACGTCGCCGAGACATTCCGCGTCAGCGTCGAGAACGAGTATGTGGTGATCGAAGCCTAGTGCATGTCCCGGCGAAAGCCTGCCCCGAACTTGATCCGGGGTTCGAAGGCCGGTTCGCCGAACAGGACATGCGCAAACGAAGAAGCTAGCGCGATGGCAGGCGAGGGCCGCGAGGTCTATTTCGAGTTCACGGTGATCGGCCAGACTGTGAAGGTGACGGCGATCGACAGCGCGACCGGTACCGAGGTCGCAACCATGGGTCCCGCGAGCGCGTCGCGCGCCGATTTGCAGCAGCTGGCGCTCGCCAAGCTCAAGGCCCGGCTGGCGCGCGAACAATCCGGTTAAGCCGCGGATAACGCTAGATATTGCGGCCTGTGGTCAAACCGACGCCAGCCTTGGCGGTTTTCCACCATTTGTGGTAGGCCAAGCCATCCCTGGAGATGCCGATGTCAGCGACTGAATCCTCCGCGAACGCCTGCGCGGACACTGTGTTCACCGCTTCGCTCGCCGAAACCGATCCGGAAATCGCCGACGTGGTCCGGCGCGAACTGGGCCGCCAGCGCGACGAGATCGAGCTGATCGCCTCGGAGAACATCGTCAGCCGCGCCGTGCTCGAGGCGCAGGGCTCGGTGCTCACCAACAAATACGCCGAGGGCCTGTCCGGCCGGCGCTACTACGGCGGCTGCCAGCACGTCGACGTCGCCGAGACGCTGGCGATCGAGCGGGTCAAGAAGCTGTTCGGCGCGGGCTTCGCCAACGTGCAGCCGCACTCCGGCGCGCAGGCCAACGCCGCGGCCTTCATGGCGCTGATGCAGCCGGGCGACACGTTCATGGGGTTGAATCTCGCCGCCGGCGGGCATCTGACCCACGGCTCGCCGGTCAACATGTCCGGCAAGTGGTTCAAGGTGGTGCCCTACGGAGTACGTGCCGACGATCAACGAATAGACCCGAATGAGGTCCGTGCACTGGCCGAGCAGCACCGACCAAAGGTCATCGTCGCCGGAGGATCGGCCTATCCGCGCGTCATCGATTTCCGCGCGTTCCGCGAGATCGCCGACAGCATCGGCGCTAAGCTGTTGGTGGATATGGCACATTTCGCCGGCCTGGTGGCGGGCGGAGTGCATCCGTCGCCGGTTCCGCATGCCCATGTGGTCACCTCCACCACCCACAAAACTTTGCGCGGCCCCCGCGGCGGCTTCGTCCTCACCAACGACGAGGAGCTGGCCAAGAAGATCAATTCGGCCGTGTTTCCCGGCATGCAGGGCGGGCCGCTGATGCACGTCGTCGCCGCCAAGGCAGTCGCGTTCGGCGAGGCGCTGCGGCCGTCCTTCAAGCTTTACGCGAAGAATGTCGCTGAAAATGCGAAGGCGTTGGCTGAAGTCCTTAAGGCCAAAGGCTTAGACATCGTTTCCGGCGGCACCGACACGCACCTGATGCTGGTCGATTTGCGGCCGAAACGGCTGACCGGCAAGGTCGCCGACGCCGCGCTTGGCCGTGCCCACATCACTGTCAACAAGAACGGCATCCCGTTTGATCCGGAGAAGCCGACGGTCACATCCGGCATCCGGGTCGGCACGCCGGCTGGCACGTCGCGCGGCTTTGGCATCGCGGAGTTTCGTCACGTCGGCGAATTGATCGCCGAAGTGCTGGATGCGCTCTCGCAGAAAGGCGCCGACGAAGATGCGGCGGTCGAAGCTGCGGTGCGTGAAAAGGTGAAGCGGCTGGTGTCCAGGTTCCCGATCTACCCGGACTAATTGGCCGCAGGGGGACGTATGCGCTGTCCGAGCTGCGGTTCGCTCGATACCCAGGTGAAGGATTCGCGGCCGACCGAGGACTCGGCCGCGATCCGTCGCCGCCGTGTCTGCCTGACCTGCAATTTCCGTTTCACCACCTTCGAGCGCGTGCAGCTGCGGGAGCTCGTGGTGATCAAGCGCAACGGTCGCCGCGTGCCGTTCGACCGCGACAAGTTGATGCGCTCGCTTTCGATCGCGCTGCGCAAGCGGCCGGTCGAGCCAGAGCGGGTCGAGGAGATGGTGTCGAAGATCGTCCGTGAGTTGGAAAGCTTGGGCGAGAGCGAAGTGTCGTCCGAAACCGTCGGCGAGACGGTGATGGAGCACCTGCGCAATCTGGACGACGTGGCCTACGTTCGGTTCGCCTCGGTTTATCGCAATTTCCGCGAGCCCAAGGATTTTGAGAACGCACTCGCCGAACTCACCGGCGACGACGATCCAAAGGCCGCCGCGGCGGCGAGAAAATGAGCGCCGACGAGACGGCGGCCCCGCGCGGCGCCTCTGCATTGCCCCCGATCGATCCCGCTGCGGATCAGCGCTTTATGCAACTTGCCTTGGCACTCGGCCGCCGTGGCCTCGGTAACACCTGGCCCAATCCCTCGGTCGGTGCGGTGGTCGTCAAGGATGGCATCCTCTTGGGGCGTGGCTGGACCCAGCCAGGGGGGCGGCCGCATGCCGAGACTGAGGCGCTTAAGCGCGCGGGCCGCGCTGCGCGCGGCGCGACACTCTACGTCACCCTCGAGCCTTGCTCGCACCACGGCAAAACCCCACCCTGCACCGACGCCATTATCCGGGCCGGAATCGCCCGCGTGGTGTCGGCGCTGGATGATCCCAATCCGGAGGTCGCGGGGCAGGGCCCCGCGCGACTGCGCGAGCGCGGTATCACGGTCGAGAGCGGACTTGGCGCCGAAGCGGCCCGACGCGCGCACGCCGGCCATATCCGCCGTATGGTCGATGGGCGACCGCACGTGCTGCTCAAGCTCGCGGTATCGAGCGACGACAAGGCCGGCGCGGCGGGCCGCAAGCCGGTCGCAATCACCGGCCCGGCCGCTCGCGAGCGGGTGTTTCAGATGCGTGCCATGAACGATGCAATCCTGGTGGGGATGGGGACTGTGCTGTCCGACGATCCCGCGCTCACCTGTCGGCTGGCCGGCATGATGAATCGCTCTCCGGTTCGCATCTTGCTCGACACGCGCCTGCGCGTTCCGATCTCGGCTGGAGTGGTCGCGACTGCGCACGATGCACCGACGTGGGTATTCGGCGATCCCAAAGCCTCGGTCATGGCCGAGGAGGTGCTGCGCGCCAAAGGCTCAGAGGTATTCCGCGTCGAGACCAGGGACGGCCGGTTCGACCTTGTGCAGGTGCTCAAGGTGCTGGCCGACCGCGGCATCACCCGTTTGATGGTCGAAGGCGGGCCAACCGTCGCGGCCTCGTTTATCATGGCAGACCTGGTGGACGAAGCGGCGCTGTTCCGCTCGCCCAATCCCATCGGCGCCGATGGCGTCGACGCGCTCGACAAGATGCCCCTGACCGCCCTGACACGCTCGCCCCGGCTCAAACATGTGTCGACGGAGGCGGTTGGCGTCGACACTCTCGAACATTACGAGCGGGCGTGACGTGTTTACCGGCATCACCACCGACATCGGCGAAGTGCTCCAGGTGCAGGAACTGGCCGAGGGCCTGCGCCGCCTGCTGATTGCCTGCTCCTACGAGCGCGCCTCGATCGCACTCGGCGCCTCGATCGCCTGCTCGGGCGTGTGCCTGACAGCCGTGGAAACCGGCGAGCAAGGAGGCCGGACGTGGTTCGCCGTCGATGCCGCTGCGGAAACGCTCCGCATGACGACGGCCGGGCGCTGGGAAGCGGGTACCCGCCTCAACCTCGAGCGCGCGCTCAAGGTCGGCGACGAACTGGGCGGCCACATCGTAGCCGGCCATGCCGATGGCATCGCCGAACTGGCGGTGCGAGAAGACCTTCCCGACATGGCGCGGCTGACGTTTAGGGCGCCGGCGGCGCTGATGCGCTTCGTGGCGCAGAAGGGCTCGGTCGCTCTCGACGGCGTCTCGCTCACCGTCAACGAAGTTGGGCGGGACACGTTCTCCGTGCTGATCATTCCGCACACGCTCAAGGTCACGACGTTCGGCGCGGCCAAAGCAGGCAATGCGATGAACATCGAAATCGACCTGATGGCGCGCTATGCGGCGCGATTGATGGAGACGCGCTAGCACTTTGCTCGCGCCCCTTGTTCCGGCGCAATGCGCTTGCTACTGACGCGGCCAACAGAGAGGGACCATGGCCGCACCAAAAAGAAAAACCAGCAAACCAGCAAAGTCGTCGGGCGCACGCATTCTACTGGTCGAGGCGCGTTTCTATGATGCCATTTCGGACGCGTTGCTCGCCGGCGCGGCGAAGGCGCTTGATGAGGCGCACGCGAGTTGGGACAGCATCGTGGTGCCGGGCGCCCTGGAAATCGTGCCGGCGATCGCGATCGCGATCGAAGCAGCGGCGCGGAACAAGAAGCCCTACGATGGCGCGGTTGCGCTCGGTTGCGTGATCCAGGGCGAGACGTTCCATTTCGACATTGTGGCAATGCAGTCGGCGCGCGCTTTGCTCGACTATTCGGTCGCGCACAACTTCCCGGTCGGCAACGGCATCCTCACCGTCGACAAGGAAGAGCAGGCTTGGGCGCGCGCGCGGCTGACGGAAGGCGACAAGGGCGGCGACGCGGTTCGGGCGGCGCTGGCGCTAGTCGAGCTCAAACGCCAGCGCGCCAAACGGTAAGGGGCATGACCAGGCCCACTGCATCGAAAGATGGGCCGCGCGCCAACAGGCGCGGTGCGGCGCGGCTTGCCGCGGTTCAGGCGCTCTATCAGATGGACCTGGCGGCGACGCCGTTGCACGAAATCATGGCCGAGTTTGAAAGGCATTGGATCGGCCGCGAGGTTGAAGGCGAGCAGTACCTGCCGGCCGAGGCCGCGTTCTTCCGTGACGTGGTCGGCGGCGTCGTCGCCGAACAGCGCAAGCTTGATCCGTTGATCGACGCCGCACTGGCGCAGAGCTGGCCGCTCAAGCGTATCGAGACGGTGCTGCGCGCCATCCTGCGCGCCGGCGCCTACGAACTCGACAAGCGTAGCGACATTCCCGCCCGCGTCATCGTCTCGGAGTACGTCGATGTCGCGCACGCCTTCGTGGAAAAAGACGAGACCGGCATGGTCAACGCCGTGCTCGATCAGCTCGCCCGGCGGCTTCGTGCCGCCGAGTTCGATCGAGCGGCCGGGTAAGCGCCGTGGCCAAAACGATGCTGCGATCGGAATCGAACGAGGACCTGCTGATCGCGCGATATTTTCGGCCGTTTGCAACCCATCCTGGCGCGTTGCGATTGATCGACGACGCCGCAATTCTGGCCCCGCCGCCAGGTCATGAGCTTGTCGTCACCACCGATGCCATCGTCGGCGGCGTACATTTTTTCCCCGATGACCCTGCCGAAGCGATCGCCCGTAAGGCGCTGCGCGTCAACCTGTCCGACCTCGCCGCCAAGGGCGCCAAGCCGGCGGGTTTTCTGCTTTCGCTGGCGTTGCCAAAGGCGATCAACAGCGCCTGGCTCAAGTCGTTTGCCCGCGGGCTCGGTGGCGATGCGCGTCAATACGGCTGTCCGCTGCTTGGTGGCGACACCGTGCGTTCGCCCGGTCCGCTGATGGTTTCGGTTTCCGCGTTTGGCACCGTGCCGCCTGGCGCGATGGTGCGCCGTAGTGGGGCCATGGTGGGCGACCACGTCATGGTGACCGGCACTATTGGGGACGCCGCGCTTGGATTGAGGTTGCGTGACCGCAAGACGGTCCAGCGGCTGAGGTTGTCGGTAGCGGCGCGACGCCATTTGGAAATGCGTTATCTGCTGCCGCAACCGCGTAACGCACTCGCCCCGGCTGTTCGCAAATACGCTACCGCGGCGATGGACGTGTCGGATGGTCTCGCCGGCGATCTTGCCAAGTTGTGCCGTGCGTCCGGCGTGGCAGCAGTGATCGATGTCGCGCGCGTGCCGCTTTCGACCGCGGCGCGGACCGTGCTGAAGGCCAAGCGCAGCTTGCTCGCGACGGCGCTGTCCGGCGGCGACGATTATGAAATCGTTTGCACCGTGCGGCCGGCGAGACTGGCGTCCTTCCAGGCCGCTGCGCGCGCGGTCGGTGTGCCGGTTACGGATATCGGCCAGATCGTCCGCGGGTCCGGTGCAACGTTCCTGAAACCGGACGGCAAGCGGCTGACCTTCGCACGAGCCTCATTCAGCCATTTTTGATCGCCACGCCCGGGCTATACTTGCGCCGCAAGGCAGGGGAATTTTATGCACGACATCGCGTCCAGGGTTGCCGCCATTTCGGGTCACAAGAGAAGTCAGAATTTTCTGAAAAATCAGCGCTGGTATCCGACGGTCTACGATCTGCGCCGCGGCGCACAGCGCCGGCTGCCTCATTTTGCTTTCGAGTACGGCGACGGCGGGGCAGGCGATGACACCGGCATCAAGCACAACTGGTCGGCGCTTGATGCGATCGAGATGGTGCCCCGCTATGGCGCGACGCCTGAGCTTCCGCGTGTTGGCGTTGAATTGTTCGGCCGCAAGTACACTGCTCCACTCGGCGTTGCGCCGATGGGCAGCCCGATCGTGGTCTGGCCGGGCGCTGACAAGCTGTTTGCGCGGGCCGCCCAGCATGCTGGCGTGCCGTACACGCTGGGCTGCGCGGGCGGCGCCACGATCGAGGAGATCGCGCAGATCGCGCCCGACGTGTTCTGGTTTCAGCTGTACCGCTTCGCGAAGAACGATCACGCCATCGGCTTCGAGTTGGTCAAGCGCGCCGATGCGGCCGGCGCGCATGTGCTGATGCTGACGCTTGACGTTCCGGTGCGCACCATCCGCGCGCGGGAGGTGAAGGTCGGCATCGGCGGCGGTGGCGCATTCAAGGCGGACTGGCGGATGATGCTCGGCATGGTCAAATGCCCCGGCTGGGCCGTCGCGATGCTGCAGAACGGCCAGCCGCGTTTCGCCAATATTCAGCCCTACGCCGGACCGAACGCCGATCTCAACGACACCATCAAATTCGCGCGCAAGGAGATGGGCGGCGCGTTCTCCTGGGAGGAGGTTGCCCGCTATCGCGACAAGTGGAAACGGCCACTGATCGTCAAGGGCATCCTGCATCCGGCGGACGCGGAAAAGGCCGTATCGCTCGGTGTTGACGGCATCCTGGTGTCGAACCACGGTGGCCGTCAGATCGAGGCGCTGCCGGCGCCGATCGACTGTGTGCCCGCGGTCGTAAAGGCGGTCGGCAGCAAAGCCACGGTGCTGTTCGACTCCGGTGTGCGCAGCGGCACTGACGTCGCCCGCGCGCTTGCGCTCGGGGCAAAAGCTGCACTCGCGGGCAAGACTTTCCTGTGGAGCGTTGGCGCACTGGGCGCCGAGGGACCGGGACACGCGATTGATCTCCTGATCGACGAATTGCAGTCTGCGCTCGGCCAGGTCGGCGCGCGGTCGCCGGACGAGGCCAGGAACGTCATGGTCCGGCATCCTGGCGCCTACGATTTTGGTCGAAATTATCCCTGAGCGCTCGGTTCCGAGACGCAGGCGTGTTGCCGACCGGCACCAACCAGAGGTAGTGTGCCGGAGTAAGGACGGACGCGCTGTTCGACCCAGCGACCCTATCGTGCGGGGCCCTCGTGCGAACATGACAGGATCGTCACAGGGAACCCCATGGCTATCGTTTCCGACTACACTGCGCTGCTCACCGGCAACAACTGGAACTCAAGCGTTGGGGTTCGGCCCGTCTTCGTTACATTTTCATTCGACACGAGCGCCCGATCCTACCTCGCCGACGCCGGCTACAGCCAGGCGGCAATCAATTCTTTCCAACCGTTCGGCTCCGATGACCAGGACATGGCGAGCAACGCGCTCGCGCAATGGGCCGCAAGCACCGGCATCTATTTTCTCGAGGTACCCGCAGGACAGGGGGACATCAGTTTCGGCCGCTATGACTTCGACCTCATCCCGGACGGGGCCGTGTTTGGCGGTGCCGGAAACGACACTGTCCTCGGTGAAGGTGGCTATAGCGTTCTCGGCGGTGGCGCGGGCGACGATACCGTTACGGGAGGAACAGCAGACGACGTCATCACCGGCGATCAAGGTAACGACGTCATGGACGGTGGCGACGGCAATGACGTGATCTCGGAGTTATGGTTTCCGCTCGATCCGGGCACCGACACTATCTATGGCGGCAACGGCATTGACATAATCTATGCCGGAGCCGGTCCGGATCTTGTGTATGCCGGCATTGACGAGACCAACAACTACGCGAACCTCGGAGACGGAGTGGACTACTACTCCGGTTCAAACGGGACTGACGTCGTAGAAGGCGGTCCGGGCAATGACGCGATCTACGGTAGCGACGGCCAGGACTCCCTCTGGGGAGATGGGGCAATGATTTCCTTTACGGCGGGAACGGGATCGACACTATCGTCGGCGGCGCCAACAACGACGTGCTGTATGGCGATCATGGCAACGACCTTCTGGTCGGAATGGACGGCGACGACTACCTCTCCGGGGGCTTTGGAGTCGACATATTGTACGGGGGTGGGACGATTTCGGGCGAAATCATCCCTGATCTGCGTGGGCGGCAGTGGCTTGCGGCCAGGCGTCCCGATAGAACCGGATGCCTGCCGGAACCCTGCCAATGTCGGCGATTGCCGAACCTCACACCGCTTTGATCGATGACCGCCTCGCCAAGCGCAACGCCGTGGTGCTGGCGGTGGGACAAGCGCTGGCCGGCGCGAACAACACGGTGGTCGTCGCCACCACCGGCATCATCGGCCTGGTTCTCGCGCCCGATAAAAGTCTCGCCACGCTGCCGATCTCGGTGATGATGTTCGGCGTGTGGTTCGGCACGCTGCCGATCGGACTGTTGTCACGCACATTCGGGCGGCGCACCGCGATGCAGATTGGGACGACCGTCGGTGCGCTGTCGGGACTGATTTGCTGCGTCGCAGTGCTGCAAAACTCGTTTCCCCTGCTCCTGGTTGGGACGTTCGGCTGTGGTTTCTACGCGGCGGGGCACATGACGTATCGCTTCGCTGCTGCGGACACCGCGAGCAAATCCTACAAGCCGATTGCGATCTCATACGTCCTGGCGGGAGGTGTGGTCGCTGGGGTGATCGGCCCTTCGCTGGTGATCTTCACCAAGGATTTGTGGCAACCATACCTGTTTGCTGCGACGTTCGCTGCGCAGGCCGTTGTCGCTGCGCTGGCCGGTATCGCACTGACGCAGCTCAAGTTGCCGCCGCCGATGACCCGCGAGCAAATCGGCCGTGGGCGTCCCCTGGGCGAGATTGTCCGTAATCCAAAACTCGTCGTCGCCGTGTTCGTCGGCGTGTCGAGCTACACGTTGATGAACCTGGTGATGACCTCGGCGCCGCTGGCTATGGTCGGCTGCGGCCATTCGGTCACCGACGCGACGCTTGGCATTCAATGGCACGTGCTCGGCATGTATGCGCCGAGCTTCATCACCGGCAGCCTGATCGTGCGATACGGCGTGAATCGCATCGTCGCGCTTGGTCTCGCCTTGTTGTTCGTGTCCGCGATCGTCGGCATCGCGGGTCTCAGCGTGGCGCACTTCTGGATCTCGCTGACGCTGCTGGGCGTCGGCTGGAATTTTGCCTTCATTGGCGCGACCACCATTGTGGCGCAATCACACCGGCCTGAAGAACGCACCAAGGTGCAGTCGCTCAACGACTTCCTGATCTTCGGTTCGATGGCGTTCGGCTCGCTTGTCTCCGGCATGCTGCTGGCGACATCGGGCTGGGTCGCGGTCAACGGCGTGATGTTTCCGCCGATTGCCGCAGCCGCGGTCTTGCTGCTCTGGCTTGCGATGCGGGAGCGCCGGCAGACGGCCTAGCCGGCGTCGCAGCCTTTGATCTTGCCCTTGAGCTCGGTCTCGCCCTTGGCCCCGCGGACCTTGAGGACGTAGCCGCCGCGATAATGGTCCATGTCGCCTCCGCCCTTGGTCAGCTCGGCGATAATTGCGAGATAGACAGAGATGTCGCGGACCTCGTCCGAGGCGATGCCGAGTCGCAATTCCTTGCCGAAATTCCATTGCCCGGCGATATGAGCCGAACTCGATCTTGAATTCGGTTGCCTCGAACTTGCCACGGACCGCCTTGAGCCTGATCGTTCCCCCGATCAGTTGAATCGAGCCGCCGTCGCTGCTGCTCATGTTTGCGAGCAGGTCGAAGCTCACGTTGCGGTCTGCGGCGTTGCAGGTCAGGCTTGCGGTCGCTTTGGCTGGTGTTGCAGCTAGCAGGATCGGCAGGCCCAGGGCCAAGATCGATCGATATTGTGGAACCATGGGCATGCCTCGCGCGCTGGCGCAATGTCCCCGGTTCGGCACCCAGAGGCAAGCCGCCGGTCGCCGCTGAAGCCGGGAAAACCAGCGATATGGCAGCCTATCGGCGTTGCGTCGGCGGCTTGTTTTTGGCTATATCCGCGCCACTTTCGGGTCGAAGCGGCATCGCCAGCGTCGACGCTCATCGCCGGACCGGGGGCCATCCAACCGGCGCTTATCATCGAGGATCTTATGACAGCTTTGGGATTGATCATCGCGTGCGGCCTGCTCGCGATAGTGTACGGCATCTGGGCGATCTGGTCGGTCATGCAAGCCGATGCGGGCAGCGCCAGGATGCAGGAAATTGCCGCCGCGGTGCGCGAGGGCGCGCAGGCCTATCTCAAGCGTCAATACACCACAATCGGCATTGTCGGCGTGGTGATCTTCCTGATCGTTGGCTGGCTTTTGGGCTGGCTCGTCGCTTTCGGATTCCTGATCGGCGCGGTGCTGTCGGGCGCCGCCGGCTTCATCGGCATGAACGTGTCGGTCCGTGCCAACGTGCGCACCGCACAAGCTGCGATCAGCTCGCTGGCTGGCGGTCTTGAACTCGCGTTCAAGGCCGGCGCCATCACCGGAATGTTTGTGGCTGGTCTCGCGTTGCTCGGGGTCACCGCCTATTACGGCATCCTTACTGGCCCGATGGGGCTCGCGCCGAATTCCCGCACCGTGGTCGATGCCCTGGTTGCGCTTGGCTTTGGCGCCTCGCTGATCTCCATCTTCGCCCGTCTCGGCGGCGGCATCTTCACCAAGGGCGCCGACGTGGGCGGCGACCTGGTTGGCAAGGTCGAGGCCGGTATTCCGGAGGACGATCCGCGCAACCCGGCGACCATCGCCGACAACGTTGGCGACAACGTCGGTGACTGCGCCGGCATGGCGGCCGATCTGTTCGAGACCTATGCGGTGACCACGGTCGCCACCATGATTCTGGCCGCGATCTTCTTCGTCGGCACGCCGTACCTGACCAACATGATGCTGCTGCCGCTCGCCATCGGCGGCGTCTGCATCATCACCTCGGTGATCGGCACGTTCTTCGTCAAGCTCGGCGCGAACCAATCGATCATGGGCGCGCTCTACAAGGGCTTGATTGCGACCGCGATCCTTTCGCTGATCGGTATTGCCGCGGTTATCCATTGGCTGTTCGGTTTTGGCGTGCCGTTGCGCACCACCGGCGGTGTGGCCTTCACCAGCACCACGCTGTTCTGGTGCGGGATCGTCGGCCTCGCCGTGACCGGGTTAATCATCTGGATCACGGAATACTACACCGGCACCGACTATCGGCCGGTCAAGTCGATCGCGCAGGCCTCGGTAACGGGTCATGGCACCAACGTCATCCAGGGTCTGGCGATTTCGATGGAGGCGACGGCCTTGCCGGCGATCGTGATCATCGCCGGTATCCTGGTCACGTACGGGTTGGCAGGCTTGTTCGGCATCGCCATCGCGGTGACGACCATGCTCGCGCTCGCCGGCATGGTGGTGGCGCTGGACGCGTTCGGTCCTGTCACCGACAACGCCGGCGGCATCGCGGAAATGGCCGGTCTGCCGAAAGAAGTTCGCAAGTCGACCGACGCGCTCGACGCGGTCGGCAACACCACCAAGGCGGTCACCAAGGGCTACGCGATCGGCTCCGCCGGCCTCGGCGCGCTGGTGCTGTTCGCCGCCTACAACGAAGACCTCAAGTTCTTCATCGCCAACTCCGGGACGCACAAATACTTTTCCGGCGTCTCGCTCGATTTCTCGCTCAACAATCCGTACGTGGTCGCGGGCCTGCTGTTCGGCGGCTTGCTGCCGTATTTGTTTGGCGCGATGGGCATGACCGCGGTCGGCCGTGCGGCGAGCGCAATCGTCGAGGAGGTGCGCCGTCAGTTCCGCGAGAAGCCGGGCATCATGAAGGGGACGGAAAAGCCGGACTACGGCCGCGCCGTCGACATGCTCACCAAGGCCGCGATCAAGGAAATGATCATCCCGTCGCTGCTGCCGGTGCTGTCGCCGATCGTGGTCTACTACATCATCTATTTCGTCGCGGGCGGCGGCGCGGTGGGCAAGTCGGCCGGCTTCTCCGCGGTCGGTGCCATGTTGCTCGGCGTGATCGTCACGGGGCTGTTCGTCGCGATTTCGATGACGTCCGGCGGCGGTGCCTGGGACAACGCCAAGAAGTACATCGAGGACGGGCACTACGGCGGCAAGGGCTCTGATGCCCACAAAGCAGCGGTGACGGGCGACACGGTCGGCGATCCCTACAAGGACACCGCCGGCCCCGCCGTGAACCCGATGATCAAGATCACCAACATCGTAGCGCTGTTGCTGCTCGCGGTGCTGGCGCACTGACGATTGTTGGGAACGCGCGCGGCCGGTCTCCCGAAAGGAAGCCGGCCGCTGTTGTTTGCGGCAGCGGCGGTTCTAGAACGATAGAACGTTGCCGAGCAGATAGCCGATATAGGACAGTTCCTGCCCGCTGGTCGGCGTGGTGCGGCTGACGAAATCAAATACCTTGCCGTCTTTGAGGCCGTAATTGGCGAGCCGTTCGACACGCCGGTTCTTGTCGAAATAGACCGCGACCACGCGCTGATCGGTGACCTTTTGCGGCAGGAAGGCGGCCGACTGCACGCCCCGCTGCGAGATGTAATAGAAGACCTCGCCGCTGACGGTGGCCACTGTGGACGGCGTGCCGAGTACGATCAGAACCTGCTCCTGGCTGGCGCCCATCGGTATCTGTTCAAGCGCGCCCTCAGGCAGAACGTAGCCCCGTTGGTAGACCTGGCTGAAGCTCGCCCCACTGCAACCGCCCAGGGCCAGTGCGAGACAGGCAATGACAATCCAGGCCGTCAGCGGGTTGCTGCGGCGCGAACGATCGCTGGCTGTGCAGTCCGTTCCCGTCATTTCCCCTTGCATCCGCCAATGCGGCCGGCGTAGGCGATAGCGGTCACCCGCAACGCCGTGATCGGCGCCGTCCCACCCGCTGTGTCCGATGTTTTCGTTCCCATTTCGCCCCCCGTCGCGGAACCCGACCATCGAGGCGGTCTATGGCATGATCGTGGCGCAGGCGCGATCCCCGTCATTCTATCGCGATTACGGCGTACCCGATACGGTCAGCGGCCGGATCGACATGATCATGATGCACCTCGTCCTGGTGCTGCGGCGTCTGCGACATCCGCCAGCCAATGTGCGCCCGCTTGGTCAACAAATCTTTGACTGGTTTTGCCGCGACATGGACCACAATTTCCGGGAAATGGGCGTCGGCGACCTCGCCGTTCCCAAGGAGATGCGCCGGGTGGCCGAGGCGTTCTATGGTCGGGCCGGCGCCTACGAGGCGGCCCTGGCCGGGAACGATCGGACAGCCTTGGCGTCCGCGCTTGCACGCAACGTGTTCGGACTGGGCGAACCGCATCTCGGCTCGCGGCGTCTGGCCGTCTATATGGAGGAAGCGCAACGGCAACTTGAAACACAGGATCCAGCTGTAGGGGTAATTCAATTTCCTGATCCAGGTCAGGTCATTGTTGCTGAATGTTAAAGTTGAAAGCGATGAATGAACGCGCACCGCGCAATAAACAGGTAATAGCGCCCGCGCCCAACGGGGCCCGCGCGGTCGCGTGCGCCGGTCCAAGGCTCCTGGAGCGTGCCGATTCCGGTCGCAGAGGTTCCACAAGCCGGACGACGTGTTGAGCTCACCGCTGACGCGGCCACACGCGACGCGGTCGCCAAGGCAATCAGCGTCCTAGCGTTGCCGCGGCTGGCTGCAGTGTTCGATCTTGCGCCACTTGCGGAGAACGGTATCCGTGTGAGCGGCGTCGTATCCGCTACCGTCGAGCAGAACTGCGTAGTGACGCTTGACCCCGTAACCAGCGAAGTCGAGGAACCCATTGAGCTGACATTCGTTGCAGCGAATGCAGCGCCGCCGGCCGCCGACCTGGTGGCCCTCCAGAACGGGGACGACCCGCCGGAGGTCCTGCAGAATGGCATAGTCGATCTTGGTTCGATCGCCTGCGAGTTTCTGTTCTTGGGAATCGATCCCTATCCACGCAAGCGGGGTGCCAGCTTCCACTCCCCGGAATCGCAACGCGATCCCTCTCATCACCCGTTCTCAGCCTTGGCCTCGCTGAAGAAACCGGAATAGGCGGAAGACCGCAGCCAATCACGGCGAGAGCGCTGTGCTTTGCCCCTTTTGTGCGCGGCCCGCGGCAGTTATTGTCGCCGCTCACCCCGGTCGCCTGCGAAGACCGAACGTTCGGCGCCAGAACCGGCCGCTGCCCCGAGGTTGACCATGCCCAACAAGGTCCGCATCGCGCTCGACGCCATGGGCGGCGATCATGGGCCATCGGTCATCGTTCCAGGGGCAGGGATCGCGCTCGGCCGTCACGCTGACTGCGAGTTCATTCTGTTCGGGGATCGGAGCAAGATCGAGCCGCTGCTCGCCCAACATTCGGGTCTTGCCGGCGCACGGCTGGTCCATACCGACGTGGCGGTGCGCATGGACGACAAGCCGAGCCAAGCGCTCCGCCAGGGCCGCTGGAAATCCTCGATGTGGCTTGCCATCGACGCAGTCAAGAAGGGCGACGCCGACGTCGCGATCTCGGCGGGTAACACGGGCGCATTGATGGCGATGGCCAAATTCCACCTCAAGACCATGCCCGGTATCGACCGGCCGGCCATCGCGGCGATCTGGCCGACACTGCGCGGCCGTTCCATCGTGCTCGATCTCGGAGCCACCATCGGCGCCGATGCGGAGCAACTGGTCCAGCTCGCGGTGATGGGCAGTGCCATGGCGCGTGCGTTGTTTGAGCTCGACCGGCCGCGCGTCGGTCTGCTCAACATCGGAGTCGAGGAGGTGAAGGGCCTCGAGCCGGTGCGCGAAGCCGCCAAGATATTGCGCGAAGAGCAGTTCGCTCACCTCGACTATGCCGGCTTTGTCGAAGGCGACGACATTGGCAAGGGCACAGTTGACGTGGTCGTTACCGAAGGGTTCTCCGGAAACATCGCGCTCAAGACCGCGGAGGGGACCGCCCGTCAGTTCGCCAGCTACCTGCGCAGCGCAATGTCGCAGTCGCTGCTCTCCCGGATCGGCTATGTCCTGGCCAGTGGCGCATTCCGCTCGCTGCGCGAGAAGGTCGACCCGCGGCAATCCAATGGCGGCGTCTTCCTCGGCCTCAACGGCGTCGTCATCAAGAGCCACGGCGGCACCGATCCCGAGGGCTTCGCCGCCGCGATCGACGTCGGCTACGGGATGGTGCGGCGCGAATTGCTCGGCAAGATCGAACAGATGCTGGTCCGTCATGAACTCGCGCAGGCTCGCCCCGGAGCGCACGCCCTCGGCGGAGCCGCATCGTGAGCATGTTGCGTTCGGTCGTGCTCGGCTGCGGGAGCTATCTGCCGGAGCGGGTCGTCACCAACCATGAGCTGGCCAAGGCGGTCGAGACGTCCGACGAATGGATCGTACAGCGCACCGGCATTCATGAGCGCCGGATCGCCTCGACTGGCGAGCTTACGTCGGACATGGCGGCCCACGCCGCCCGCGCCGCCCTCGCTGTCGCCAAGGTCGATGCCGCCTCGATCGACTTGATCGTGCTGGCGACATCGACGCCCGACCAGACGTTTCCGGCCAGCGCTGTTTCGGTGCAAGCCGCGCTCGGCATCAACCATGGTGCTGCATTCGACCTTCAGGCGGTCTGTTCGGGCTTCGTGTTCGGTCTCGCCACCGCGGATAGTCTGCTGCGCGGGCGCTCGTTCAAGCGAGCGCTGGTGATCGGCTCAGAGACGTTCTCACGCATCCTCGATTGGAACGACCGGACCACCTGCGTGCTGTTTGGCGACGGCGCAGGTGCTGTGGTGCTCGACGCCCAGGAGCAGCCCGGCACGCGGGAAGACCGCGGCGTTCTGACGACGCATTTGCGATCTGACGGACGCCACAAGACGAAGCTCTACGTCGACGGCGGTCCGTCTTCCACACAGACGGTCGGACATCTGCGCATGGAGGGCCGCGAGGTGTTCCGCCATGCCGTCGCGATGATCACCGACGTTGTGGTCGACGCCTTCAAGGCCACCGGCTACTCCGCCGCTGACATCGACTGGTTCGTGCCGCACCAGGCCAACCGGCGCATCATCGATGCCTCGGCGCACAAGCTCGGCATCGCGCCGGAGAAGATCGTCGCGACAGTCGACCGGCACGGCAACACTTCGGCGGCGTCGATCCCGCTGGCGCTGGCCGACGCGGTGGCCGACCGCCGCATCAAGCGCGGCGATCTGGTGTTGCTTGAAGCGATGGGCGGCGGCTTCACATGGGGAGCGGCGCTGCTCCGCTGGTGAGGCGTTGGCCGTGCGCGCGCCGCAGAAATCCGCAAGCCGCGATTTTGCCACAGGATATAAGTCCTACGAAATCGCGCCCCTCGGCAGCGGCAGGGCACAAAAAGAATGCACGGTGAAAGCTTGGTAATCGCATCACAGCCCCGTTGACAACGGGGACCAAGCTAATATCGTTGTAAATTCAGCGGGATATGGTCGCCGAGACCGGGGCAGGCGATGGCGGGCAAGACCATCACACGAGCAGACCTATGCGAAGCGGTCTACCAAAAGGTCGGCCTGTCGCGAACGGAGTCGGCTGCACTCGTAGAACTGGTGCTCCAGGAGGTCACCGACTGCCTTGAACGCGGCGAAACCGTGAAGCTGTCCTCGTTTGGTTCGTTCGTCGTGCGTAAGAAAGGTCAGCGTATCGGCCGCAATCCAAAGACTGGCAAGGAAGTGCCGATTTCGCCGCGCCGCGTCATGGTGTTTAAGCCTTCCGCGATTCTGAAACAGCGGATCAACGGCATCACGGTCGCCGACGAAAAAGAATAGTTGCTGGGCGTCCAAGTTCCGCGTTTTCACACGTTCGATTTGGGAGCGAAGGCCTTGGACAAGGCACCCGACGCATTCCGCACCATCAGCGAAGTGGCTGAAGAACTTGATGTTCCGCAGCACGTGCTGCGCTTCTGGGAAAGCCGGTTTCCACAAATCCGGCCGATGAAGCGGGCCGGCGGGCGGCGCTATTATCGTCCCGACGACGTCGATCTACTGCGCGGTATCCGCCATTTGCTGTACGGCGAGGGTTACACGATCCGCGGCGTGCAACGCATTCTCCGCGAACAAGGGCCGAAGTTCGTGCAGACGGTGTGGCAACCCGGCGCGGCGCAGCCTGTGTCATCGCCCGATGATGACGCGAGCGAGCCGCAGCAGCTTGCACCTGACGAGGCGGCGCGCACGCTGTTCGGCCTGTTGAAATCCCCTGAGCGTGAACCCACCCAGGAATCCGTTGCTCCTGCAGCAGCCTCCGTTGCCGTGCCAGCGGAGCCCGTGCTCTCTCGCGAGGATGCAGGACGATTGCAAGCTGCTCTGCACGAGCTGGGCGAATGCCGCCGGCTGATCGACGAAGCGCTGCGCGATCAGGCGGCGTAGCGCCAACTGGCTTCACGAGCACACCGAGCACGGTCCCAAAAAAGACCCAAGCTGGAGCTTGGGTCCAAGTCACAATCCGGAATTGGGGTAATGATCCAACGTTACGGAGCGTTGATGACGTCCAAAAGACGATTGGTTTTTGCCGAAACGTGCAGCGGTGCTCGCGCGCTCTGTGATTTTCTCAAGGCCAGCGCAACGCGGATATCTGAAGTCACGTTGATTGTTGGTCGGAGCGCCGAGATTTGAACTCGGGACCCCCAGTCCCCCAGACCTAAGTGCTTGCTGGACCTGGGAAGTCTTAGGCGGACTCATCCTTATAAATTGCGTATTTCTCGCATATCGAGCCGCCCCATCATCGCGCGCCTCCGCAGTGAATCGCGTCAGCGCCACCGAATTCCTAAATTCGCGGTCATCGCAGGAATCTGCGCATACGACGCCAGCGCGGCGGCTTCTCGCGCGGGCGCGAGGCCCGGTTCCGCATCGAGCCGCTCGATCTTGAGCTCGATCTCGCGGATCACGTGGTGCGAGAACGGTCCGAGATGCAGATAGAGCGCCATCTGCGACGTCAGCGAGCGCGCCGACCTCGGATTGACCGACAGGCAGTGTGACAGCGCCTGGCGGAACACCTCGCGCGGCTCCGGCACGCCGGCGACGAGGCGTTGCAGCATCGCGCCGCCGCCGAGCTTGCGCCGCGCATCGGCCGCGCGCGTCTGGCGCTTGCGGTTGGAATTGTCGAGCAGGCCGGCAAGCCGCCGCAGCCGGCCGGCGAAAGCCTCGGGTTCGTAGATCCGGCGCAGGATGCGTTCATAGTCTCTGAGGATCTCGCGCCGCGGGCGCAGCGTGTCGAAGTTGAGCCCGAGCGTGCACTGGTCGCCGTAGTTGGTCGGAATGAGCTCGGGCAGCTTGTGCAGCCGTCCTTCGTGCGTGAGCCGGCGCGCGAGCTGTGTATTCGGCAGTGCGCAGAGCAGGCCGACCATCGCGACCGGGATCGCGGCTTCCTCGATCAGCTCGACCATCGCGTCCGCGATCGAGCCTTTCTCGTTGTCGAAGCCGACGATGAACCCCGCGGTGACGAACATGCCGGCGGCGTAGATGCGGTGGATGCTCTCGGCGATGTTGCGGCGCGTGTTCTGCTTCTTGCGCATCAGGATCAACGTCTCGGGATCCGGGCTTTCGATCCCGGTGAACAACCCGACGAAGTTGGCCTCGTTCATCAGCCGCAACAGCTCGGTGTCGTCGGCGAGGTTGAGCGACGCCTCGGTGGTGAACTCGAACGGGCAGCCATGCGCATCGAGCCAGTGCGCCAGCTCGGGAAGGAAGGCCTTCACGGCCTTCTTGTTGCCGATCAGGTTGTCGTCGACGAAGTCGACATGGCCTCGATAGCCGAGCACGTAGAGCCGATCGAGCTCGGCCAGCATCTGCGGCGTGGTCTTGGTGCGCGGTACGCGGCCGTAAAGCTCGATGATGTCGCAGAACTCGCAGGTGAACGGACAGCCGCGCGAGAACTGCACGCCGATGTAGAGATAGTTGTCGAAGTTCAGGAGATCGAAACGCGGGATCGGGGACTTGGTGACGTCGGCGGTGAATTTCTCCGCCTCGAACACGCCCTTGCGCTCGCCGCGCTCCCACGCCGCGACGAACTTGTCGATGATCCCTTCGGCTTCGCCGATCACCTGGAAGTCGGCGTGACGATAACCCTCCGCAACCGAGGTGGGACCGGGTCCGCCGACGGCGACCGGCCGGCCATGCTGCTGTGCGATGCGGATCACTTCGGCGAGGTCATTGTGCTGCAACAGCATGCCGCCGGTCATGACCAGGTCAGCCCAGTCGAGATCGGCCTCGCGCAGCTCCTCGGCGTTGCGATCGACGAGACGCAGGTTCCAGGAGGGCGGCAGCAGCGCCGCCAAGGTGATCAGGCCGAGCGGTGCCGCGGGATAGCGCGCGCCCATCATTTCGCAGGTCGCGGCAAAATTCCAGAATGTCGCCGCCGCAAAGCGCGGATAGACCAGCAGTACATTCGGCGCGCGCGCGTCCGGCGAAGCCATCGATCCTCCTCGGCTCAGATTGTTACCCTAGGGCAGCGATCCGCGGCAGTCCATGCTCTTGTGGCGGCACTTCACCGCCATCGCCGGTGCAGCCAGAGCCATTGTTCCGGATGCTCGCGCACCCAGACTTCCACGATGCCGGTGATCACCTGCGTCGTGGCCTTGACGTCGATCTTGCCGTCGACGTCGCGCACGACGTCAATCTCGTCGGTCAACTCGCCGCGGAAGGTGTTCCCGTCCGGCATGCGCACGATCCGGACGCCGCGGATCGGGCATTCGGTGTGGCGCGCAAGCTGGGCGATCAGGGGATTGGCTTTCGCCCATCGGCCGAAAAACACCACGTCGACACCTTTGGCGAAGTGCTGGTCGACCAGCATGCCGACGATCTCGCCGCGCTCGAGTGCATTGGCCATGCGCACCGGCGCGTCGAGTCCGGTCGGAATGAGGTTGCCCATGCAGCCGGCACGCATCGCGATCACAGCGTCGCTGATCGCGCTGATATTGGGCCGGCGGAACAGCAGACTGGACTTGATATTGTAGTGAGGTGGACCGATCGCGGGAATTTCCCAATTGGCGAGATGCGCGGCGAAGAAGAGCGTCGGCCTGGCGCCATCGCGGATCGCATAGAACCGCTCCAGCTGGGCCGTTTCATAGGTGATGTCGGCGTCCCCGCCACGCTCAAGGTCGAGGAAGGTCATGCGGTCGAGGTGCGCGAACTCGGCGCCGACACGGCCGAGATTCTCCCACACGCCGCCGAGGATCGTCTCGATCTCCTGCGGCGACTTGTCGGGAAACGCCGCCGCCAGGTTGGCGCGCCCGACCTCGTGCTCGGGCAGCCAGGGCCCGACGATGCGCATCAGACGACCGAAGCAATTCGCCATGCGCCGGCGGTTCATGCGCCGCAGGAGCTTCAAGGCCGCGACCGTGATGGCGCCGATCGCCGCATCGGTCCATGACTTCAAGCGTCGGGCAGGGCGTGCCATGCGGCTCAAAACGTCACGATGATCTTGCCGAACACTTTTCGGCTTTCGAGCCGCGTGAGTGCGCCCTCGAAATCGGCGAGCGCGACCTGGTGTCGATCACCGGCGTCAGGCCGCCAGCCATCTTGTCGAGGCTCTCGCGCACATTGCGCATCGAGCAGGCGAACGAGCCGATGATGCGGTATTGCTGCAGATAGAGCTGGAACAGGTTGAGCTGGGTCGACTGGCCGGAGGTCGAGCCGCAGGTGACGAGCCGCCCGCCGCGCTTGAGGCACAGCAGCGAGCCGTTGAACGTGTCCGGTCCGACGTGCTCGAAGGCGACGTCGACGCCTTTCAACGCCCCGATCACCGGCATCACCGATTGCTGCGCTCCCGCTGCGAACGGCATCGCCGCCGCACCGCCGAGCCCCGCGATGAATTCGCGCCGACCAGCGGGAACCGGGTGGCCTGCATGATTGGCAGGTCGCTCGGCTTGTCGCCGCGCAGGATATAGAATTACTGGACTGCATAATCGTCCCAGTTGAGCGCGCGCGTTTTCAGCCTGAACATGAACGAATAGCCCGGCCAGTTCGTCGTGTTTTTCCCTTCGGCCGTGAGATACCAGCTTGCACAGCCCTTCGACCACATCGCGTTCTCGAGGCGGCGCTGGATCTTCGCATTGAAGCGGTCTTGCACGTCCTTCTTGGTCTCCAACATGCGGATGTCGTCGCTGCAAAGCCGGGCCAGACAGGCCACCACAAAGCGAATCTGACTTTCGATCATGTACACAATGGAATTGTGGGACAGATTGGTGTTCGGCCCATAGAGCATGAAGAAATTCGGGAATCCCGCGACAGTCATGCCGAGGTGCGCATGTGCACCGCCGCTCCAGGATTGGTGCAAGTCCTGTCCATGACGGCCAACGATCCTGATGGGCGCCAGAAAGTTCGTCGCCTCAAATCCTGTCCCGAAAATGATGCAGTCTACCTTCCGCTCTGCTGCATCCGCGGTGATGACGGCGTCGGAGCGAATTTCCGCAATCGGCTGCGTGATGAGCTCGACGTTGGCGCGTTCCAGCGCCGGATAGAAATCGTTGGAGAGCAGGATGCGCTTGCAGCCCATGCGATAGTCCGGGGTCAACCGTTCACGCAGCGCCGGATCCTTGATGCCGCGCCGCAGGTGCCGGAAGAAATTAATGCGCTTCGTCCTCATCGCGGCGCGCCACGTCACAAACGCGAACGCACGGATTTCGTGACTGACGTAGGTCCACGCCCGGCACAGCTTGAGCGCGATGGGGTGGCGCTGGAATGCCTGCTTCTGCCAGTCCGAATAAGTCCGGTCCCGCTTGCGCAACACATAGGGGGCGGAGCGCTGGAACACGTAGAGCTTGCGCACCAGCGGCGCGACCTCCGGCACGAACTGAATGGCGCTGGCACCCGTGCCGATGACGGCGACGGACTTGTCGCGAAGGTCACAATCCTGCGGCCATTCCGCCGAATGAAAGGACGTGCCGGCAAAGCTCGCGAGACCCGGCAGTTGCGGCCGGAACGGACGGCTTAGCTGCCCGGTGGCAGTGACGAGCGACTGGGCTTCGAAAGTCTGGCCATCGCCGGTCTGCACCCTCCAAAGGCTCCGCGTTTCGTCCCAGACCGCTTCGATCACCTCACCGCGAAAGCGCATATGCGGCGCCAAGGCGTATTTCCGCGCGCAGTGCTCGAGGTAGTCCAAAATATCCGGTTGCTTCGCAAACCTGTGCGGCCAGTCGGCTCGCGGTTCGAACGAAAACGAATAGAGATGCGATGGCGCGTCGCAGGCGGAGCCTGGGTATCGGTTTTCGCGCCACACGCCGCCCACGGAATCCGATTTTTCCAGGATGAGGAATTCGTTGAAGCCGGCCGCCTTGAGCCTGATGCCCAGCCCGATCCCGCCGAAGCCGGCTCCGACGATGACGATCCTTGTTCGCGTCAGGCCTTTGTCAGCCATTGCATCCTCAGAGCCCCCGCAATCCCGCGGCGGTCTATCATGATTTTCCGGCGAGCTCGATTGCTTCGGCAATCACCACGGTGCGCCGCGCCATCTCGGCGTGTCCGCTTTGGGGTCAATCTGCGACATGGCGGGCTGTTTTGGCGATGTCCGCTCTTCCCCTGCCGGCTCAACCGGTCGACGCAACACCCGCGTAACGCTTACCAAACTCTCGGCTAATCGCTTTTCAAGATTCCCGGCTGCTAGCGATGCCAAAGCTCCGGTTTCTCGGCCGCAGTTAGCCCTTGACGACATTTTCGCTCATCAGCACATACTCTCTATCTCTTCTGTTCAAGATAGGTGTTGCGTCGACCGGTTGAGACCACCCCCCAATTGCGGACATGGGTCAGACCGCCCTGGATGTCCGCTTCTCTAATCGGCCGTTTGGGGTCAAGCGCTTTCAGACTATCCACCACTGCAGTGTCGATGTCGCTCGCGGGCTCGCGCTTCTCTTCGGAATCGGCACCAAGGCCCTTGTATGGGGCTTTCTTTGTCAAGGAATTCGCCAGGGCCGCGCATCGTTTCCTTCGTCGGTTTCTTGATTTGATCTCAAAGTCCGTTTCTTCGTCTCGACCCGCGCATCGCTGACGACGATGCGCGCAGAAGCTGTCAAGGTTGGCGTCGCACCAACCTTGCGGCATGCTTCGCCCTTGCCAAGCCTTGACGGCTTCGAGCACGACAGCACGCTCAATGTGGTCGCGATGACGATCAGAGGGGAGCCCGCTTTCGGGCGCGGTTCAATCGCGCCACAACCTTGTATCCGGTAGGTCCAAGGACCCGAACCATGATGCAGTCATGCGCATCGGCAGCGAAGCTCCGAAGCGGCGGACCCATTCTTCCAGTCGGCGTGAAAGCCAAGGGGCGTCTCGGGTTTCCGCCACCTCGAACCGTCATCGGCGTCCCGTCACAAGCGTACGGACAAGGCCGAAACTGTCGTGGTGCCTTCAGCGTCCTCCGTTCATTGTGCTGGACGCAAAACAACGCCATCCGGGACAACGCCCTCCCGCACGAGCCGCCACAGGGCGATCAGTAGCTTGCGCGCCAAGGCCACGATCATGGGCTTTCGAGTACCGCGAGCGTTCTCGGTGCGGGATCGAAACCACTTCGTCAAGGCGCTGTTCTTCTGGTGTAGAAGGAACCGCCACGCCAATTGAATCATGCCGCGTCGGACCCGGGCATTGCCCGAGCGGGCCAGCCCTCTCTCTCGGCGTTTCCTTCCGCTCTCGTCGGGTGAACCAGTGAGGCCGGCATAACGCGCTACGGCCCGTCGGTCGCGCATGTTTCGCGACAACACCTCGTGCACCAGCAGGTCCGCTGTCTCTATGCCGACCCCCATCACGCGCGCTAACAGGCGCACCATAACGTGCGGTCCATCACAGGGCGCTTGTTCAATACGCTCCAGGCGCTCCTCCTCAATCTGCCGGATTTGATTATTGACGAGCCGTCGGCGCTCCATGTCGCGACGTAACTCAGCCAGCGCGTTGGGCGGAATTGGCTCGCCCTCAGGCGTGCGCAAGCCGTCAAGGCGCGTGGTGGCCCTTTTCAGCTTAGGATTGAAGCCGCGGATGCCGAGCCGAACCAACGCTGCCTTCATTCGGTTGACGATCCGACTTCGCTCTCCGATGAGGCTGTCATGCTCGCGGTTGGGCCGCTTGGCATCCTCGTCCTGCATCGTCGGGATCTCGACCATCTTGCAGTGATCACGCTCGCCGCGCAGCCAGCCAAGAAAGGAGCGTTTGAGCAGCTCGGTGTCGAGACGGTCAGTCTTGGCACGCCGATGCTCGCGAGACACCGCCACACTCGATGCGTGAATGACGTAGGCCTCGATGCCGCGCGCCTTGAGCCAGCGCGCCAGCCAGAAGCCGTCACGGCCAGCCTCGAAGGCGACTGCAATACGCTCGATCCTGCGTCCTGCTTTCTCCGCTTCCTCTCGCCATCGATGCAGCAGCTTCAGCAATGCGCTCTCGTCAACAGCGAGCTTTTTCAACGGCTGGCGCTCGACGCCAGGCACGATACCGGCAACGAGCCAGCTCGACAGGCTCATCTCAATGACTGCGATCAGCGTGCTCTTCGGTTCAAGGGCAGTGAGGGATCGGCTCAGGTCGTTCAACTTCTGCATGGGGCGCTCCATCGGTTCACATCAGCGACGATGGAATGCAATATCCTCGCCGCCGCCCCATAGCATCTTCCATCATGGGATCCGAGGACGAGGTGGAACAATCTTTGGGTCGGCCTTGCCGTCAGACAAACGGCAGGTCCAAGCGGACATGCGAACTCACCTCATCCATCGTCCCGCGAGGGACATCTTTCCACCGCTGGGTGGAGCTCGAGTGTCCTCCTATCGGATTTGATCCTGCACAGTCGTCATGCTGCTGCCGCGGCTTGTTCCCGGGTCCAGCGGAACTCGGTGCCGTCAACCCAGATGCGGTGCATGATCACGGCCAGCCGGCGTGCCAGCGCCACGATCGCCTTTTTCATGCCGCGGCGCCTGGCGATCTGCATCGCCCAGGCCTTGAGCCAGGACCATTTCTTGGAACGCATCATGATCTGGGCCGCTTCGTAGAGCATCGCCCGCATCATCTCGTCTCCGCAGCGCGATATTCTGCCGCTCCGATCGATCTCGCCCGATTGATACTTGGCGCGTGTCAGTCCAAACACCGCCCCGACCGACTTGGAGTTTCGGAAGCGTGCGGGCACGTCGACGGTGGCGCGATAGGTCAGCGCCACCACGGGGCCGACACCGGGGACCGTCATCAGGCGCCGGCACACCTCATCGTCCCGCACGATGGCCAGCAAGCGGCGATGCAGGATGCACGATCTGTTCGCGAAGCGCCCGCCGGACAATGAGCAGCGGTTCGACCAGCACGGCCAAGTCGGGGAGGTTTTCGACAAGCTCCTTGATGCGCGCCTCGAACTTCACCGTTCCCGACCATGCCGACCTTGAGGCCGAAGTTGCGCAAGGTGCCGCGCAGGTCGTTCTCGATGGCGATCGCCTTCGACTGCAGCAGCTTGCGATGGGTCAGCAGCATCCGCAGTTTCTGACTGCGCAGCGTCTTCACATGCACCGGACGATAAAGCCCCACCCGCATCATCTGGGCGATGCCGCGCGCATCGTTGCGGTCTGTCTTGTTGATCTGCGCCTTCAGCACCGCCCGCATGTGCCGCGTCTCGACACAGATCACCGGTAAGCCTGCTTCGGCGAGAGCGCTGAACAGCCATTGCGACAGCGGTCCGGCTTCCAATCCAATCCGCTTGAAGTGGTAGGCGGGGTTCTTCAGCACCGCCAGCAAAGCTTCAGGTTCGCTCGCCACCTTCACTTCCCGAACGATCCTGCCCGTGTCATCCACAATGCAGACGCTGGTCTCCTTGACCGAAACGTCCAGTCCCGCAAAATGCTCCATGCTGCGCTTCTCCTTCTGATGCTTGAGGCCGTCACACGCGGACCTCGTTTCACCATCAGCCTGAAGCGCAGCACCCAAAATCTTCAGCTATCCACAAGCTGCCGGCCGATTACCCCATCTTTAGGCGCGTGACCGTGTCATGGCATTCTGCCGGGTGACGAGCCCGGTCGCCCGACCTATTGTTCCATCTCAGGCGCCGGGAGAACACAAATGTCCGCAAGCGCAGTGCGCCTGAAACACTTCGGCTGGGGCCGCGAGGGCGAGGGCCTGAACGCGGACGAGGAGGCTTTCGTTCTCGCCCGCGCGGAAGCGCGATTCGGGATGGCGCTGACGGAGAGCGCAAGCGCGCCACGGCTTGACGAGATTGCACTCGCGCCTCCGCACATCGCCGCGCCCGCGTCGTTGCCGTTCTGCACCGGCGGGCACTACGACCGCGCAGCGCATACCTACGGCAAGTCGTATCCCGAGCTCGCGCGCGGCCTGGCGCGCGACTATGCGAGCGCGCCGGACGTTGTCGCCTATCCGCGCGATGAAGACGAAGTTGCTGCCGTGCTCGACTGGGCCGGGTCGGTCGACGCCACCGTGACGCCGTTCGGCGGAGGATCGAGCGTCGCCGGCGGCGTCGAGCCAAGACGCTACGGCCACAAGGGTGCGGTCACGATCGACTTGCGCGAGATGGGCAAGGTCAAGGAGGTCGACAAGACCTCGCGCGCTGCGCTGATCGAAGCCGGCACTTACGGACCCGCGCTCGAAGCGCAATTGCGCCCACATCAGCTCACGCTCCGCCACTTCCCGCAGAGCTTTGAATATTCCACGCTCGGCGGCTGGATCGCGACGCGCGGCGGCGGGCACTTCGCCACGCTCTACACCCACATCGACGATTTCGTGGAATCGCTGCGCACTGTTACGCCGAAGGGCGTGATCGAGAGCCGCCGCCTGCCCGGCTCCGGCGCGGGGCCGAGCCCGGATCGCATGATGATCGGCTCGGAGGGAATTCTCGGCGTTATCACGCAGGCCTGGATGCGGCTGCAGGATCGCCCGACACAGCGGGCGGGCGGCGCGGTGCGTTTCATGGACTTCCTCACCGCCGCGCGCGCCGTACGCGCGATCGCGCAGGCGGGACTTTATCCGTCGAACTGCCGCATCCTCGATCCGACCGAGGCCTACAACACCGGCGCGGCTGACGGTTCGGTCGCCATCATGGTGCTGGCGTTCGAGTCTGCGGACCACGACGTCGAACCATGGATGAAGCGCGCGTGCGAATGCTGCGCGGATCACGGCGGCACGCCGGAGGCGAGCGGGGCGCAGGCGCATCGCGAGGGCGCGGCCGGCGTGTGGCGCAACGCCTTCATCCGTATGCCCTACGCGATGGAGCGGCTAATCCTGCGCAGCGTCATCAACGACACGTTTGAGACGGCCATCACCTGGGAGCGTTTCGAAAAATTCCATGACGTGATCAAGAACGCCACGGAGAATGCGATCAAAGAGGCAACCGGCCGCAATGGTGAAGTGACCTGCCGCTTCACCCATGTCTATCCGGACGGGCCCGCGCCCTATTTCACATTCCACGCCTTGGGCGAACCGGGGAAGCTCGGTGCGCAGTGGCTCGCGATCAAGAGCGCGGCGCTTGACGCGGTGATCGAGAATGGCGGCACCGTCACGCACCACCACGCGGTCGGGCGCGATCATCGTCCTTGGTATGATCGCCAGCGTCCGCCACTGTTCGCCGAAGCCCTGCGCGCCGCGAAGAAGGCGCTCGACCCGCAGGGCCTGCTCAATCCCGGCATCTTGATCGACCCATGACCTTTACGCCGGTTCCCCGAGCGGTTGCGGCAACGGGAACCGGCCAGGCCGGCGGCATCAATCGCACTGTATGACCGAGCGCCTGTAGCTCGCGCGACCAATGATGCGATGAAGCACAAGCCTGGATGCCGACCAGACATAGTGAAAGAACGCCAGAACAGTGCGACGCTTCAACTGGCGGCGGATGACTACTTGGCCGGCAGCGTGCCGGGTGGAGGAGCCGTCCACAGCATCAGGAACGGACATTCCAATTTTGACGGCTAATCCGTCGTGCGCCCGATGCTGCCGGCCTCAATGAACGCGAACACCGCCGAGGGCACGCTCCGACCGTTCGTATGCTTTAGCGGCTTGCCGGCGGCGTCAGCCGGCCGCCGGCGGCGGTTCGGATGCGCAGCGCTGATGCCTTGGCGTCGCGCACGATCTTGTCGACGTCGTAGGCGACGAGCTTGCCGCCGCGTTTGACGATGCGGCCGTCCACCAGCACGGTGTCGACATTGGCCGGCGTCGCCGACTGCACCACGCTCGCCTCGACGTCGGCGACCGGCGCGATGTTGATGTCGTTGCCCCGGATCAAAATGATATCCGCGCGCTTGCCGACCGTAATCGAGCCGGTGACGTCGCCGATGCCAAGCGCCTTGGCGCCGTTAAGCGTCGCCATCTCGATCACCTCGCGGAACGTGACCTCGGGCAGAGCTTCCGACGGCGTGCCGCGCCAGGGGATGCCCATGTTCCAGGTGAAGCGCATGGTCTCGAACATGTTTGGCGGCGCGATCGAGCTTGCATCGAACGACAGCGACACTGTGACGCCGGCCTTGCGCATGCGCAGCAGCGCGACGCGCGGATCGCCGGCGCGGCCGAGCCGGAACTCGGAATGGGTCGCCCAGCTCAACGGGGTCTTGGTCTTCGCCATCAGTTCCGCGTCGATGTCGCGCGCCGTCACGAAATGGCAGAGCAGCAGATTGGGGCCGAGCCAGCCCCGCTTTTCGAAATCTTCAGCGTCCACGGAGGGGGGCGGCGCTTGGCTGGCGTGCAACGCAATCGGCAGCTTTCGTTCCAGCGCGCCGGCCATGTCGGTCAGGAAGATCGGGGCATCGCTCTGCGACAGCCCGCGTAGGTTCAAGCCGAGATGCACGAGCCCTTCGAACGCCGTGCCGGAGCCGAAATACTCCCCCTTCACGCGGTCGACATCCGTGAAGGTGATGGGCTCGTTGCGCGGCATCTGGTCGACATGGCCGTAGGCGTAACGGGCGCGCAGCATGGATTCGCGGTGCGCGCGCAGCTCAGCGTCGGCATGCGCGGGCGTGCGGGTGTTGTGCGACCAGTTGTGCACCGTGGTGATTCCGGCATTGGCCAGTTCCACCAAGCCGAGCAGCACGCTCGCGTGGAAGTCCTCCGCCGTGAACAGCTTGGAGGTAGCGTTCTTCGCTGGGAAATAGCCGAAGCCGTCGCCGACGAAGTTGCGGCCGAGCGCACTCCACATGTGGTAGTGGGTGTCGGCGAAGCCCGGCATGACTATCATGTCGGTGGCGTCGATGGTTTCGGCACCGGCCGCCGCGAGATCGGGTCCGATCGCTTCGATTTGGCCGTTGCGCACGTGCACATCGGCGCGCGGCAGCACCGGCCGAGCCTGGTCGACGGTGATTACGGCGCCGTTCCTGATCAGATAGTTGCCGCGCGCCACCGCCGGCGCCGCGCCTTGCGCGAAGGCGGGCGAGATCAGGGCCGGCGCGGCCATGCCGCTCATCGCCGTCGCACCAAGGAGCTTGGCAAACCTTCTGCGATTCAGCACGTTTGCCTCCCACGCTAACCACGATCCGATTCAATTGAACGAGATCTCCAGATACTCCCGAGCAGGCGGGAATGTTCGCGCCTTTCCGGCCTTGCTGCAAGTCAGACGCGGGGTACGCCAGCGTGAGACGTTCGATGGTCATGCGTTCAAGAGCAACCGATGGGAGAAGTGGGTCCAAATGCCAGAAAAAATGACAAGATCAGACCCTCGACCACCGTTCGACGCTGGTGGGCGGCTGCGGCCGTAGTTTCGCGATCAGCCGCAAAATCTCCTGGAACATTTGCCGTGGGAGGGGCTGAACTCGGCTTCGACCGCAGGTCCGTTGGATGCGATGTCGCATAGGGTCATGTATGGACGGCGCCCGCGGTGCAAGGGAAAAAATCGGGCATTTCAGCGAAGCGTTCGGGTGCAGCCATGTATTCGGCCTGTTGATGCAGCCGTTATGGCCGCTGGCCCTGATGTAATCCGCTAATCGGGTCCCAATCAAAAGCACGCGCTCAAGTGTCGCGTGACCCATCACGGGTTCTCCCGATCGACGGTCTCGACCGTTTCGCATCAATGTCGTCATCACCCCTGCAGTTCTTGAACGCACGGACGCAACCTCATTATCCCATTGCCGGGCCCGTTCTCACGCTGCCGCGAGTTGAGGCGCCCGGTATGTCCCACCCTTGGCCAGCAGCGCCCAGGCGATCCGCGCCATCTTGTTGGCAAGCGCGACCGCGACGACCTTGAACGGTCGCCGGGCGAGGAGCTGTGTCAGCCGGGATACTTCTCCGGCTGCTGGCGCGCACGCCGCAAGACGGCGCAGGCTCCAACGACCAGGATGCGGCGCAAGTAGCGATCGCCCTGTTTCGAGATTGGCCCGAGCTTCTGCTTGCCGCCGGTCAAATCCTGCCGCGGCACGATCCCGATCCACGCCGCGAAGTCACGGCCCGATCGAAAAACCTTCGGATCCGGGACGACCGCTGCGATCGTGGTGGCCCCGATAATTCCGATGCCGGGGATCGTCTTGAGCCGCTTGCTCTCCTCGCTCGAACGATGCTGCAAAACAATCCGTTTCTCGATCGATCCGATCGTCGTCTGCACAGCCTGAAGCTGCGCCGCTAAAACGATCAGGCTGGCGTGAGCATCGACCGGTAAGCGCGTATCCTCATGCTGGGCAACGATCGCCAACAACTCTTTGATCCCTTCGCGCCCCTGTGCAGCTGCAATGCCGAGCTCGGCCAAATGGGCCCGCAGGGCATTGATCAATTGGGTCCGTTGGCGCATCAGCAGATCGCGCACTCGATGCTGCATCAATCGAGCCTGCTGCTCGGCCGACTTGACCGGTACAAACCGCATGGTTGGGCGCCGCACCGCTTCGCAGATCGCCTCAGCATCGGCGGCATCGTTCTTGTTGCGCTTAACGTAGGCCTTCACATCCTTCGCCGGCATCAGCCGGACCTGATGTCCGAGCTTCGTCAACTCGCGCGCCCAATAATGCGCCGTGGCGCAAGCTTCCATGCCGATAAGACATGGCGCCAGTGATTTGAAGAACGCAATCACCTGGCCGCGGCGAAGTTGCTTTCTGACGACGACCTTCTCGGCCGCGTCGATGCCGTGAACATGAAACACGTTCTTGGCAATATCCAATCCGATCGTGGTGATTTGCATGTCGAGAGCTCCCTGATGTAATTCGGTCGCAACGATCACCCTAGAGCAGCTCGTTGCTGGGAGCGGGCGCCGTCCACCACATCAAAA